>NZ_CP080519.1:5945000-7145000 GCF_019468465.1 Amycolatopsis sp. DSM 110486
AAAACAAAAGTGATTCCGTGAGTAGTGGCGAGCGAAAGCGGAAGAGGCTAAACCGTTTGCATGTGATACCTGTCAGGGGTTGTGTAGACGGTGTTGTGGGACCCGCCTTGAAGAGACTGACATTTCTTCGGGATGGCGCATGTGTTAGTGGAACGCCTTGGGATGGGCGACCGGAGTGGGTGAGAGTCCCGTACGCGAAAACGCATGTTGTTGTTCTTGGTGGTGTTCCCGAGTAGCAGCGAGCTCGTGGAATTTGCTGTGAATCTGCCGGGACCACCCGGTAAGCCTAAATACTTCCTGAAGACCGATAGCGGACGAGTACCGTGAGGGAAAGATGAAAAGTACCCCGGGAGGGGAGTGAAAGAGTACCTGAAACCGTGTGCCTACAAGCCGTCAGAGCTTTCGAGTGATGGCGTGCCTTTTGAAGAATGAGCCTGCGAGTTAGTGCTGCGTGGCGAGGTTAACCCGTGTGGGGTAGCCGTAGCGAAAGCGAGTCTGAATAGGGCGTTTGAGTCGCGTGGTCTAGACCCGAAGCGGAGTGATCTACCCATGGCCAGGGTGAAGCGTCGGTAAGACGTCGTGGAGGCCCGAACCCACCAGGGTTGAAAACCTGGGGGATGAGCTGTGGGTAGGGGTGAAAGGCCAATCAAACTCCGTGATAGCTGGTTCTCCCCGAAATGCATTTAGGTGCAGCGTCGCGTGTTTCTTGTTGGGGGTAGAGCTACTGGATGGTCTAGGGGCCTTACCGGGTTACCGAAATCAACCAAACTCCGAATACCAATAAGTGAGAGCGCGGCAGTGAGACGGCGGGGGATAAGCTTCGTCGTCGAGAGGGAAACAGCCCAGAACACCAGCTAAGGCCCCTAAGTGTGTGCTCAGTGGGAAAGGATGTGGGATTGCCCAGACAACCAGGAGGTTGGCTTAGAAGCAGCCACCCTTGAAAGAGTGCGTAATAGCTCACTGGTCAAGTGGTCCTGCGCCGACAATGTAGCGGGGCTTAAGCACACCGCCGAAGCTGTGTCATTGACACATTAGATCCGCTCAACCTTTCGGGGTTGTGTGTAGTCGTGTTGATGGGTAGGGGAGCGTCCTGCATCCAGTGAAGCCGTGGCGGAAGCTAGCGGTGGAGGGTGTGGGAGTGAGAATGCAGGCATGAGTAGCGAATGCAGAGTGAGAAACTCTGCCGCCGGATGACCAAGGGTTCCTGGGCCAGGCTAATCCGCCCAGGGTAAGTCGGGACCTAAGGCGAGGCCGACAGGCGTAGTCGATGGACAACGGGTTGATATTCCCGTACCCGAGCATGTGCGCCCATGATGAGGCAGTTGATACTAACCACCCAAAGCGCATGGTGAAGTCTTCGGATGGAGCTGTGTTGTGGAGCGTGGGATCTGATTCTGTAGTAGTCAAGCGATGGGGTGACGCAGGAAGGTAGCTCCGCCAGGCGATGGTTGTCCTGGTGTAAGCGTGTAGGCCGGAACATAGGCAAATCCGTGTTCCATATAGGCTGAGACGTGATGCGTAGCCGTTTGAGGCGAAGAGGGTGATCCTATGCTGCCGAGAAAAGCCTCTAGTGAGTGCATGCACGGCCCGTACCCCAAACCAACACAGGTGGTCAGGTAGAGAATACCAAGGCGATCGGGTGAACTGTGGTTAAGGAACTCGGCAAAATGCCCCCGTAACTTCGGGAGAAGGGGGGCCAAACACCTTGAAGTCCTTCGCGGACTAGGGGTGGGTGGCCGCAGAGACCAGCGGAAAGCGACTGTTTACTAAAAACACAGGTCCATGCGAAGTCGCAAGACGATGTATATGGACTGACGCCTGCCCGGTGCTGGAACGTTAAGAGGACCGGTTAATCCCTTCGGGGGTGAAGCTGAGAATTTAAGCGCCAGTAAACGGCGGTGGTAACTATAACCATCCTAAGGTAGCGAAATTCCTTGTCGGGTAAGTTCCGACCTGCACGAATGGCGTAACGACTTTCCGGCTGTCTCAACCACAGGCCCGGCGAAATTGCACTACGAGTAAAGATGCTCGTTACGCGCGGCAGGACGGAAAGACCCCGGGACCTTTACTATAGTTTGGTATTGGTTTTCGGTTCGGCTTGTGTAGGATAGGTGGGAGACTGTGAAGCGGTGACGCTAGTTACTGTGGAGTCAATGTTGAAATACCACTCTGGTCGAATTGGGAATCTGAACCTCGGGCCATGATCTGGTTCAGGGACAGTGCCTGATGGGTAGTTTAACTGGGGCGGTTGCCTCCTAAAGAGTAACGGAGGCGCCCAAAGGTTCCCTCAGCCTGGTTGGCAATCAGGTGTTGAGTGCAAGTGCACAAGGGAGCTTGACTGTGAGACAGACATGTCGAGCAGGGACGAAAGTCGGGACTAGTGATCCGGCACCACCTGGTGGAAGGGGTGTCGCTCAACGGATAAAAGGTACCCCGGGGATAACAGGCTGATCTTGCCCAAGAGTCCATATCGACGGCATGGTTTGGCACCTCGATGTCGGCTCGTCGCATCCTGGGGCCGGAGTAGGTCCCAAGGGTTGGGCTGTTCGCCCATTAAAGCGGCACGCGAGCTGGGTTTAGAACGTCGTGAGACAGTTCGGTCCCTATCCGCCGCGCGCGTAGGATACTTGAGGAAGGCTGTCCCTAGTACGAGAGGACCGGGACGGACGAACCTCTGGTGTGCCAGTTGTCCCGCCAGGGGCATGGCTGGTTGGCCACGTTCGGAAGGGATAACCGCTGAAGGCATCTAAGCGGGAAGCCTGTTCCAAGATGAGGTATCCCACCCCATGTGGGTTAAGGCCCCCAAGAGACGATTGGGTTGATAGGCCAGAAATGGAAGCACAGTAATGTGTTGTTGAGTTGACTGGTACTAATAGGCCGAGGACTTGCCTACAAAGATGTTACGCATCCACTCTACGGTTCTGAAACACCACGCGTGTTTCATAGTGTTTCGGTGGTTATAGCGCCAGGGAAACGCCCGGTCCCATTCCGAACCCGGAAGCTAAGCCTGGTAGCGCCGATGGTACTGCAACCGAAGGGTTGTGGGAGAGTAGGACGCCGCCGAACTAAATGTCAGGGTTAGGCCCCGGTTGAGAATCTTCACGGTTCTCCCGGGGCCTAACTCTATTTCCGCACCTTTTCGACCGCCGCCGGCCGGTCTAACGGACCATCCCCCGGCGGCCCCGTCCATCGAGCGCCCTTGACTGTGGACCGCGGCATCAGGCCCTCGCCTATCAGGTGCGGTCGTGGAGAGTGACTTGGTAGCCGTCGGGGTCGGCGAAGGTGAATGTCCGGCCGAAGGGGCCGTCGATCGGTGCGGAGACGATGGTGTGACCGTCGGCGACGAGCGCATCGTGAATGGGCTGGACGTTTGTGGCGTGGAGCCAGATCGCGGCGCCGATGCCGGGCTGGGCAACGGATGTGAGATCGGTGCCGGGAACGACTTCGCGGAGTGCGAACGCGATCGGCTTCGTCTCGAAGACGACGGCGTGCGGAGGTCCGGCCGGCGAGCGGACGAGGCCGAGGTACTGCTCGTAGAACGCCTGTGAAGCGTCGAGGTCGCGCGCTTGGAGCGAGATGAAGTCGGGGCCGGTGGCGGGCATGATGACGCTCCTTCGTTTCGTGTCAGGTTTCTGACACGGGCAATCTATGTCAGAATGCTGACATGAGTCAAGACGGTGTCGGCGTCGACCTGGAGACGTCACTGGGCTACCTGCTGAAAGAGGCGTCGAGTGTCCTGCGCGCAGCCATGGAGGAGGTGCTGCGGCCGCTCGGGATGAGCGTGACGCACTACTCCTGCCTCGAGCTGCTGGCTCAACGACCGGGCTTGTCGAACTCCGAGCTCGCGCGGGGCGCGTTCGTGACCCGGCAGACGATGAACGTGCTGCTCCAGGCCCTGGAACGAGAGGGCCACGTGACCAGGCCTGCGGAGGCACCCGTCGGAAAGGTTCTTCCCACGCGGCTCACGCCTCGCGGCCGACGGAGCCTTGAGAAGGCGACCGTCGCGGTCCGGTCCGTCGAGGTCCGAATGCTGGCCGGCATGACGGAGGCCGAGCAGTCAGGCGCGTTCCGGAGCCTGCGGAGCATGATCCATTCCCTGCGCGATGGCAACGACGGTGCATAGCTCGTTCCCTGACGCACGTCTCGCCGCGCCCGGATAGGCGTGCAGCCGAGCATGAAAGTCCGTGCAGGCAACCTCGAAACCGACAGACCCCGACTGCACCCTCTTCTGCGACGAGCCACAAAACCCCGGCACACAACCCACGCAGCGCCTCCAGACAACAAGAAAGGCGCCGGAGCAACAATCGCTCCGGCGCCTTCCGCCAGTCCATCACCCGCGTGCCTCACCCCAAGGCGGAGGTTCCCCAAGGCTCAGAGAGCCGAGCCCTTCTGCCAGTCCGTCCAGGACTTGGACCAGTCGCCGTACAGGTCCCACACGGGGAGCTGCGGGCCGCCCGAGTTGGTGACCTCCACGACGTCGCCGAGGCCGAAGTTCTGGAAGAACCATTCGGCGTTGGCGGCGTTCAGGTTGATGCAGCCGTGGGACACGTTGGAGCTACCCTGCTGGCCGACGCTGTTCGGGTTCTCGTGCACGAACTCACCGTCGTTCGAGATGCGCTCGGAGAACTTTTCGTCGGAGCGGTAGGCCTTCGGGTCGGGCGGGCAGACACCGTAGGTGCAGGAGTCCATCGTGTAGTTCGCCTGCTTGAACGAGATCACGTGCGGGCCGAGGTGCGTCGGCGTGGCGTCCTTGCCCATGGAGATCGGCATGGTCTTCACCATCGAGCCGTTGTGGAAGATCTGCATCTGCTCGGTGTTGCCGTCCGCCTTGGCGATCCAGGAGTCGTGCACCTTGTACGTCTCGGTGCGGTCCTCGGCGCCGAACACGCCGTTGCCGAAGTCGACGCCGTAGATCTTCGCCGAGACAGTCAGTGTGGTGTTCGGCTGCCAGTACTCCTTCGGCCGGTAGTGGACGTTCTGGTCGTCCATCCAGTACCAGCTGCCCTCCTGCTGCGGCGACGACTCCACCGACAGGGCCTTCTCCACGGCGGCCTTGTTCTTCACCTTGACGCCGAAGCTGAACACGATCGGCTGCCCCACGCCGACACCGGTCGACTTCACGGCCGACGGCGCCGGGATCAGGTTCGCGTTCGCCTGCTTCGACGGCGAAACCGTGGTGACGTTGCCGTCCTTCTCCACTGGCTTGCCGTCGGTGCCCTGGGCGTGCGCGACGATCTTGTAGGTGCCGCCGTAGCCGAGCACCTCGGAGTTGGTCCAGCTGGAGCCGTCCGTCGCGAGCTTGCCGGCGACCGACTTCCCCTTGGAGTTGGTCACCGTCACGTCGGTCAGCTTGCCGTTGGCGGCCTTGACGACGATCGGGGTGGTCGGGCTGATCCCGGAGGCGTCGGCCGGGTCGATCGACACCGTCGCCGGCGTGGCCGCGGAGGCCGCGCTCGTGCCACCCGGGGTCACGGGCGATGCGCTGCCCCCGGTGTCCCCACCGGAGGAGCAGGCCGAAACCAGCAGGGTTGCCGCGAGAATTCCGGCAACCGAAAGGAAAGTCTTCTTCGGGAACATTTTGTCTCTTTTGCGGGGTATCGCGGGCCGGCAGGCTTCTTCCATTCCAAAACTACGCGATCAGGAAGACGCCCCACGCAGCGGATAGGTGCATCGCAGTGGCGTGGATCACGCTGTGACAAGGCCTGGCGCGCCGTACAGACCGGGGCCGTCGACGACCAGTTCCTTCAGGTAGTCACGGGCCGAATGGTAGGCCTCGTCGGCGAGCTGGTCCGTCTTCGTGAAGTCGAGCGGGCTGACCCGCACGGGCGCCGGCCCGGGCAGGTAGACCACGGGTGCTCGCCGCGCCGCCGCGGGCGCCTCCAGCGCCGCCTGGTTGCGCATGCTGATCAACGCGGTGAACATCATCACCTCGGCGAACGTGCGCGGTGCACCCGGCATTTTGCCCGGAAACGCGCAGTCCAGGACCACAAGTGAGCGAGCGCCCATCGCGAGCGCCTGGCGCATCGGCACGTTGGCCACCAGGCCGCCGTCGTAGAGCAGCCGGCCGTCGTAGTCCACCGGCGGGTAGATCCCCGGGATGGCGCAGCTGGCCAGCAGCGGCTCGCGCACCGGCCCCGTGCGGAACAGCACCGGCTCGGCCGTGTCGACGTCCGTGGTCACCACGCCGAGCGGGAGCTCCAGGTCCTCGAAGCGCCGGCCGGGGCCGAGGTGGTCGTCGATGATCTTCGTGAGACCTGTGTTGGGGAACAGGTTCGTTTTGCTGTGGCGAAGCGTGCGCACCTGGCTGAACACGCCGCCGGGAAAGGCTTCGTGCTTCGTCATGTGCTTCCAGATGTCGTGCAGGCGCCCGAGCCGGTCGGCACCGGGCAGCGCCAGCACGGCCGCGTTGAGCGAACCCACCGACGTGCCCACCACGAGGTCGGGTGTCACACCGGCTTCGTCCAGCGCGCGCAGCATCCCGACCTGCGGCGCGCCCAGGCTCCCTCCGCCGCCGAGCACGAACGCCACCGGCCCGGGGAGATCGAGTGGGGTCATACCGCCGAATGTAGTAAGCGTGAGCGCTCACGGCGGCGTCACGGACGTGTGATGCCGCACCGGATCACTCCGCGACGCGGACCGGTTCCTCGGTCGGCTCGGGCGCCAGTGCCTTGCGCTTCTTCATGCGCACCAGGAAGAACACCAGCACCCCGACGACCACGGCCGCCGCCACGAGGAAGCCCGTGCTGAGCGCGCCCTCCACCTTCTTGGCCGCCTCGCCGAGCGCCGCGCCGAGGCTGATGTGCACGAGCGACCAGCACAGCGCGCCCGCGGCCGTCGCGGGCAGGAACTTCCGGAACGGCAGCCGTGACGCGCCTGCGGCGGCCGGCATTAACGTCCGCAGCACCGGCAGGAACCGCGCGAAGAACACCGCCCAAGCGCCGCGCCGCTCCAGCACGCCGGCGGCTTTGTCCCACGCGTCGAGGCCGTACTTGCGGATCAGCTTCGTCTCGCGCAGCCGTGGTCCGAACCGGCGGCCGAGTGCGTAGCCGACGGAGTCGCCGAGTGCCGCGCACACCGTGACCACGGCCGACAGCGTGAGGAACCGCGGTGTCGTGGTCGCGGTCGTCGCCGCGATGAGCAGCGCCGACTCGCCGGGAGCGATGAACCCCAGGCCGATGGTGCACTCGGCGAACACGAGCCCGCCGGCCGCGGCGACAAGGCCCGGTTCCGGGAGTCCTTGCAGCCAGTTCAGGAGATCCGTTACCAAAGCCACAAGGTAACTTTACGGATTCTTTGGAATCCGTCACTGCGCTCGGCCCGACCTCGGGGACTTCCCAGGGACTGCCCGTAGGGGCCGGGAACGACGAAGGGCCCGCTCGAGGTGAGCGGGCCCTTCACGAAGCGAACGCCGGTCAGCGTGCGAGCAGCGAGCTGGCTTCCTGCGCCGCCGGACCCTGCTCGGCCAGGTGCGCCAGGTTCTCCGGCAGCTCCTCACCGCGGTGGGCCTTGGTCTGCGCGTAGAGCCGTCCGGCGCGGTAGGAGGAGCGCACGAGCGGTCCCGCCATCACGCCGCTGAACCCGAGCGCCTCGGCCGTCTGGGAGTGCTCCACGAACTCCTCCGGCTTCACCCAGCGGTCCACGGGGTGGTGCCGCGGCGAGGGCCGCAGGTACTGCGTGATCGTGAGGATTTCGCAGCCCGCCTCGTACAGGTCGCGCATCGCGGACCCGACCTCGTCGGGCGTCTCGCCCATGCCGAGGATCAGGTTCGACTTCGTCACCAGGCCGGCCTCACGGGCCTTGGTGATGACCTCCAGCGAACGCGCGTAGCGGAACCCGGGACGGATGCGCTTGAAGATCCGCGGCACGGTCTCCACGTTGTGCGCCAAAACCTCCGGCCGCGAGCCGAAGACCTCGGCCAGCTGCTCGGGGTCGGCGTTGAAGTCCGGGATCAGCAGCTCGACACCGGTTCCCGGGTTCAACTCGTGAATCTGCCGGACGGTCTCCGCGTACAGCCAGGCGCCGCCGTCATCCAGGTCGTCGCGCGCGACGCCCGTGACGGTCGAGTACCGCAAACCCATGGCCTGCACGGATTCCGCGACCTTGCGCGGCTCGGTGCGGTCGAGGGCGGACGGTTTCCCGGTGTCGATCTGGCAGAAGTCGCAGCGGCGCGTGCACTGGTCCCCGCCGATCAGGAACGTCGCTTCGCGGTCTTCCCAGCACTCGTAGATGTTGGGACAGCCGGCTTCTTCGCAGACGGTGTGCAGGCCTTCACGCCGCACCAGGCCTTTGAGTTCGGTGAACTCCGGCCCCATCCGCACCTTCGTCTTGATCCACGACGGCTTCTTCTCAATGGGCGTCTCGCTGTTGCGGACCTCGAGCCGCAGCAACTTCCGCCCTTCAGGCGCAGCAGTCACGTCCACCACACTACGCCCGCGGTACCGGGCGAATCGCCTACTGCGGGTCGGGCGTGACGTTCGTCAAGCGGGCCGTCAAGTCCCACAATGCGGTCGCCGTCGCGAGGTCGCGGGCGGCGGCGAGCGGGCGCACCTTCGTGGGATGCCCGCGGGCGCCGAACAGGCGATCCGGGCCGTAGTAGTCGCCGCCCTCGACGTCGGGCTGCGTGGCCGCGTAGAGCTGCGGCAGCGCCCCGTGCGCGAGGTCCTGCGCCAGCACGAGGTTGCCGACATGCATCGTGCCGAGCATCAAGGCGCGCACGACGGGGTTGGGGTAGGACTTCGCCATGCCGGTCTGCAAACCGGTCTCGGTGTAGCCGGGGTGGGCGAGCACGCTGATCACCGGGGAACCGGCCGCGCGGAGCCGCCGGTCGAGCTCCAGCCCGAAGATCTGGTCGGCGAGCTTCGACTGCCCGTAGGCGGCGCCCGTGTTGAACCGGCCGTGCTCGAAGTTCGGGTCTTCCAGCCGGATGCGCGCGCCGGTGGCCGCCATGCTCGAGAGCGTGACCACCCGCGCCGCCGTGCCGCCGCGCAGCGCGGGCATCAGCAGCCACGTGAGCGCGGCCGGCCCGAGGTAGTTGGTGCCGAACTGCAGCTCGAAGCCGTCGGCGGTCTGTCCCTTGGGCGGGCCCATGAGGCCGGCGTTGTTCACGAGCACGTCGAGCGCGTCACCGGTCAGCTCGCGCACCGTCGTCGCCGCCTTGCGCACCGACGCGAGGTCGGCCAAGTCCAGCGGCACGAGCTCGGGCTCGGCGCCGGAGGCCAGCGAACGAACGCGCTCGAGAGCGGCGGCACCGCGCTCGGCCGAGCGGCACGCGAGCAGCACCCGCGCACCGTGGCCGGCGAGGACCTCCGCCGTGCGCAGACCGAGGCCCGAGTTGGCGCCGGTGACCAGGACGGTCCGGCCGGTCTGGTCGGCCAGGTCGGCCTCGGTCCAGCGTCGGTTCATGCGTTCACCTAACTACACGCCTGTAACTACGCGGTCACGCGCTGGGTGCGAGCAGGCGCATGAGGTGTCCCATGGGGCTGCGCCGCCGCACCGGGCGGTCCGCGCGGTCGCTGCCGGCGCGCACCAGCGAATCGAAGGCGTAGCCGACGCGGGTGATCTCCTCGGTGGGCTCGCCGGGCCCGGCCAGCCCCGCTGTGAGCGCCAGCGTGCGCAGCTCGCCCTCGTGCAGGTTCACCAGCGACGGGTGCCGGGTCAGCGCGCCGTCGAGCACCGCACGCAGCGTCTCGTGCTCGGACTGCGCGCGCCGCCACGCGCGGGAAACGGTGTCGACCTGGTCGCCGACGCCGTCGGCCGCGGCGTCCTCCGGGTCGGCCAGCTCGGCGCGCAGGTGCCCCCCGAGCACCTGCGTCCACTTGTACTGCAGCGCCAGCAGCAAGTTCTCTTCACAGCCGAAAACGTCGGTGGCGCCGGGGATCTCGGCGAGAACGAGCGGCTCACCGGGGGTGCGCTGCGCATAGCGCACGGCCGCCTCGAGGATCTCCCGGCGTCGGTAGAAGTCGGTCCAGCTCATGGTGTGGGCTCCCCTTCCGTGGCCCGGGTCGTACCGCGGGTTTGCGGCATACTCCCGGTACGGACCTGACGCAGTGAACATACCATGGGTATGGAGATCGCCGTCCGGCGTAAGGTTGTGAGGGTGCCGACAATGAGGTCCAGACGACTCGACTACTCGGAGTCCACACGATCCGCCCTGGTCGACAGCGCCGTCGAGCTGTTCACGAAACGCGGTTACGCGGGTACCTCGCTCGACGAGGTGGCCAAACGCGCCCGCGTGACGAAGGGCGCGCTGTACCACCACTTCAGCGGCAAGCAGGCTCTGTTCGAAGCCGCGTTCGACTCCGTGGAAAGCCTGGTCTACGACCGGCTGGAGAAGATCATGACCGGCCCCGGCACGCCGTGGGAACGGGTGCTGGGCGCGCTCAACGCGTTCATCAAGAGCTGCCTCGACCCGGCCTACCAGCGCATCGCGATCCACGAGGCGCCAGTGGTGATGGGCTGGGAACGCTGGCGCGAGGCCGAGGAGCAGTGCAGCTTCGGGCTCGTGCGGGCGGGCCTGCAGTCGCTCGTGGACGCCGGCGAGGTCGAGCCCGTGCCGGTCGACATCACCGCGCGGCTGCTGTTCGGCGCGCTGTCCAGTGCGGCCACGGAGATCGCGAGCGCGACCGACCCGAAGAAGATCGGTGAGCAGATCGAGGACGTGATCGTGCGGATGCTGCTGCGCCTGCGCCAGCCCGGCGAGGCGGGGGAGCGACCGGCCGCGAGCTGAGCGGCGTCCTGAACAGCGCCGTGGTTGCCAATCCGGCCAAAAGCAGGCCGACCCCCCGCGCGGCACGTAACCGTTGCTGCGAAGCCATTCGGCCGTGACTGTGGTCGGATTGGAAACGATCGGCACAGCTAGGCTGGCGCCATGGACTTGAGGATCTTCACGGAGCCCCAGCAGGGCGCCACCTACGACGACCTCCTGCGCGTCGCCCAAGCGACCGAGGCCGCCGGTTTCGACGCGTTCTTCCGCAGCGACCACTACCTGAAGATGGGCGACGGCGACGGCCTGCCCGGGCCCACCGACGCGTGGATCACCTTGGCCGGGCTCGCCCGCGAGACCAAGCGGATCCGGCTCGGCACGCTCGTCACCGCCGCGACGTTCCGCCACCCCGGCCCGCTCGCGATCTCCGTGGCGCAGGTCGACCAGATGTCGGGCGGGCGCGTGGAGTTCGGCCTCGGCGCGGGCTGGTTCGACACCGAGCACACCGCCTACGCGCTCACGCTGCCGCCGCTGAAGGAGCGCTTCGACCGCTACGCGGAGCAGCTGGAGATCATCACCGGCCTGTGGAAGACGCCGGTGGGCGAGATGTTCTCGTTCTCAGGTGAGCACTACACCGTCGTCGACTCGCCCGCGCTGCCGAAGCCGGCGCAGTCGCCCGCGCCGCCCGTGATCATCGGCGGCGGCGGCAAGAAGCGCACGCCCGAGCTGGCCGCGCGCTTCGCCGACGAGTTCAACCTGCCGTTCGCGAGCCCGGAAGCCGCGCTGGCGCAGTTCGAGCGCGTGGCCGCCGCGGCGGAGGCCGTGGGCCGCGACCCGAAGGAGATCCTGCGTTCGGTGGCGCTCACCGTCGCGATCGGCCGCGACGACGCCGAGGTGGCGCGCCGGGCCGGGGCCATCAGCCGTGACCTCGGTGAGCTGCGCGAGTCCGGCCTGGCCGGCACGGCGGCCCAGGTCGTCGACCGCATCGGCCAGTGGCGTGAGAAGACGGGTATCACGCGGCTCTACCTGCAGGTTCTCGACCTGCAGGACCTGGACCACCTCGAGTTCATCGCCTCGGACGTGGCACCGCAGCTGTGACTCACTCGTGAGGGGCGGCGCCGGTTCTGTTCGAACGCGGTTCTTATTCGAACGCAGTGCAGCCCCTCACGAGTTCTCAGTTCTGCAGGGCGAAGGTGACGCCCGGCGCCGAAGGCGCTTCCGGGCGCGGCAGCCAGCGGTCGTCACTCACGACCAGCTCACCTTCGAGCGCGGCCAGCACGGCGTCGCGCACCATCGGCAGCACCTCGGCCACGGTAACGTCGCGCTGCAGTTCATACGACAGCGACGTGACACCGGCGTCGCGGAGGCCGCACGGCACGATCGAGTCGAACGCGCCGAGGTCGGCGTTGCAGTTCAACTCGAGGCCGTGCATGGTCACGCCGCGCTGCACGCGGATGCCGATGGCGGCGATCTTGCGCTCGATGCCGCGGTCGTCGGCCGGGATCCACACGCCGCTGCGGCCCTCGACGCGGCCGGTGTGCACACCGAGCTGCTCGCACACCACGATCAGCGCCTCTTCGAGCCGCCGTACGTAGTGCATGACGTCGATCGGGTCGGCGAGCTCGATGATCGGGTAACCGACGAGCTGGCCGGGGCCGTGCCACGTGATCTTGCCGCCGCGGTCCACGTCGATCACCGGTGTGCCGTCGGCCGGCCGGTCCTCGGGCTCCGTGCGCTTGCCGGCGGTGTAGACCGACGGGTGTTCAAGCAGCAGCAGGGTGTCCGGTCCGGTCTGGTCGGCGCGCGCGGTGAGGATGTCGCGCTGCAGGTCCCAGGCCTCGGTGTAGTCGATCGTGCCGAGCTCCCGGACTACGACGGGTTCGGTGGCGGCACGGCAGGAATCGCTCGAAGAACTCACTCGTCGAGGCTACGCCCGTCGGGCCTGCGAAAGGGCACGAGCCGCAGTGCCGTCGCCGACACCAGGCCCATTCCCAGCACCGCGAGCGCGGCGCCGACGGTGTCCGTGACCCAATGCACACCCAGCACGATCCGGCAGGCCGCTGCCACGACGGTCGCGGCCACGGCGATCCCCACCGCCCACCGGACGAACCGCGGTGCGAACCAGCCACACACCAGCACCACGACCAGTCCGGTCGAGGCCACCGCGACGACGTGGCCGCTGGGGTAACTCAGGTCCGGGTACTCGCGCGGACGCCGGCGCAGGAACACGGGTTTGAACGCCAGGCTCGTCAGCCGGCACAGCACCAGCACGACGGCCAGCCGCACGCACAGCGACAGCTTCGAGCGGTCCCGCAACACCAGCGCGAGCAGTGCGACGCCCAGCACCCAGGGCAGCACGGGGCCGAGGACGTTCGTGACAACCCCCGCGACCAGCCCGGCGGGGTGCGTGTCCTCGCCGCGCAACGCATTCGCGACCTCCATGTCGAGCTGCAGCGGCTGCCGGTCGACGAGTAGGCCCAGCGCGACGAAAGCGGCGAACAGCACCACGCCCGTCGCGATCCAGCGGACGCGCGGCACGGTCATGTCGCGGCGGCCAGCGCGCTCTCCAGAGTGCGGTGGCGGAACTCGTAACCCGTGTGCTCCAGCCGCCGTGGAACGGCGCGCTGGCCGTACAACGCCATTTCCTCGCCGGCCTGCCCGAGCGCGAGCTTCAGCGCGACCCCCGGAACCCACCACGGCGCCGGCCGGTGCAGGGCTTGGCCGAGGGCTTTCGTGAACTCTGCGTTGGTGGCGGGCGCGGGGCCGGCGAGGTTGACCGGGCCGGTCAGCGTTTCGTGCTCCAGCGCGTGGACGAGGGCGCCGACCTCGTCGTCGAGCGAGATCCACGGCATGAACTGGCGGCCGTCGCCGAGTCGGCCGCCGAGGGCGAAGCCGAACAGCGGCCGCAGCACGTCGAGCAGGCCGCCCTTGCGCGCGAGTACGAGGCCGGTGCGGACGAGCACCACGCGGGCGCCGGCCGTGGCGGCGGGGGCGGTCGCGCTTTCCCACGTCGTGCAGAGCTCGGCCAGGAAACCCGTGCCCGTACCGGCGGTTTCGTCGACCACGTGGGAACCGGTGTTGCCGTAGAAGCCGACGGCGGAGGCGTTCACCAGCACCTTCACGCCGTGCTCGGCCACGGCTTCGGCGAGCACCTCCGTGGGCTCGACGCGGCTGTCGAGCAGCACCTGCTTGCGCATCGCGCTCCAGCGGCCCGGCAGCAGGGGTGCGCCGCAGAGGTTCACGACGGCGTCGACCCCGTCGAACGCGCCCTCGTCGATTCGCGCCGACGGCGGGTCCCAGCCGTGTTCGTCGGCCGCCCGCGCGGTGCGCCGCACGAGGCGGCGTACGTCGTGGCCGGCCGAGCGCAGCCGCGCCGCCAGTGCCGTGCCGATGAGCCCGCCGGACCCCGCGATGAGTACCCGCATGCCTGAGATCGTGTCCTATCCGTGCGTGTTCCGCACCCCCGGCCCGTGGTCGGCGACCCCGTGCGGGACCGTCCGGAATGGACAGGATGGGGGTGACCGTGGCACCGCCAGTGGCCCAGCCCGGCCGCCGGTTCCGCCACGGGGACCGCGGCCGACCGTCTACATCGGACACCCGGGAACGGCGAAGGCCCCGCACCCCTGGGGAGTGCGAGGCCTTCGACAGACCGGCAATCGCGTCAGAGGCCGAGCTCGTCCTCGAACTTGCCCTCTTCCAGACGCTGCTTGATCGTCGTGAGGAAGCGGCCGGCGTCGGCGCCGTCGACCAGGCGGTGGTCGTAGGTCAGCGGCAGGAACACCATCGAGCGGACGGCGATCGTGTCATTGCCCTCGGCGTCGGACACGACGACCGGGCGCTTCACGACGGCGCCGGTGCCGAGCATGCCGGACTGCGGCTGCACGATGATCGGCGTGTCGAACAGGGCGCCGTTGCTGCCGATGTTCGTGACGGTGAAGGTGCCACCGGTCAGCTCGTCCGGCTTGATGTGGTTGGCCCGGGCCCGCGCCGCCAGGTCGGCGATACGGTGCGCGAGACCGGCCAGGCTCAGCTCACCCGCGTCGTGGATCACGACCGACAGCAGGCCGCGGTCGGTGTCCACCGCGATGCCCAGGTGCACGGCGCCGTGGTAGGTGATCTCCTTCGTGTCCTCGTTGTAGGACGCGTTGACGTTCGGGTGCTGCTTGAGCGCCTCGACTGTGGCCTTCGCGAAGAACGGCAGGAACGTGAGGTTCACGCCCTCGCGCTCGCGGAAGGCCGCCTTCGCGCGCTGGCGCAGCTTGGCGATCTTCGTCACGTCCACCTCGTGCACCTGCGTGAGCTGCGCGGAAATCTGCAGCGACTCGCGGGTCTTGGTGGCCGTGATCTGCCGGATCCGGCTGGCCTTCTGCACCGTGCCGCGCAGGGCGGCGATGTCCGGCGAGACCGCGGCCGGAGCCGACGGGGCAGCCGCGGCCGGGGCCTGCGCGGCCGGGGCCGGGGCAGCAGCCGCGGGCGCCGGAGTGGCCGCCTTCTGCTTGGCCTCGGCCGCCGCGAGCACGTCCTGCTTGCGGATGCGGCCGCCGACACCGCTGCCGGTCAGCGTCGCCAGGTCGATGTCGTGCTCGGACGCGAGCTTGCGCACCAGCGGCGTGACGTACGGGCCGTCGGCCGAACCGTTGTCCTCGGCCTTGGCGGCCGGGGCAGCCGCGGCCGGAGCCGGAGCCGCCGGGACGGGCGCGGCAGGCGCCGGGGCAGGAGCGGGCTTGCTCTCCTGAACCGGGGCCGGAGCCGGGGCAGCCGGGGCCGGAGCGGCGGGCGCCGGGGCGGCGGCCGGAGCCGCACCCGCGGCACCGATCACCGCGAGAACCCCGCCGACCTCGACGGTCTCGTCCTCACCGGCGCGGATCTCGAGCACCGTGCCGGCGACCGGCGACGGGACCTCGGTGTCGACCTTGTCCGTGGAGATCTCGAGCAGCGGCTCGTCGACCTCGACCGGGTCGCCGACCTGCTTGAGCCAGCGGGTCACGGTGCCCTCGGTGACGCTCTCGCCCAGCTCGGGCAGCTTCACCTCGGTGCCCTGGCCACCCGACGCCGGCGCGGTGTCCGGGCGCGACGGGGCCTCGGCCTGAGGAGCCTGCGCGGCGGGCGCCGGCGTCGGCTCGGGCGCCGCCTGCGGTTCCGGAGCGGCTTCCTGCGCCGGCGCGGCGGGCGGCTCGGCAGCGGCGGGGACGCCGCCGGTGCCGTCGTCGATCACCGCGAGCTCGCCGCCGACCTCGACGGTCTCGTCCTCACCGGCGCTGATCTTCACCAGGGTGCCGGCCACGGGGGACGGGACCTCGGTGTCGACCTTGTCGGTGGAGATCTCGAGCAACGGCTCGTCGACCGCGACGGTGTCGCCTTCCTGCTTCAACCACCGGGTGACGGTGCCTTCTGTGACGCTCTCACCGAGCTCCGGCAACGTGACGGAGTAGGCCATCGTTCGCTGACTCCTCTTGATCTGTAAGTCGTGTCTTGGATTGTGCTGGTGAGACGTCAGCTGTGCACGTGCAGCGGCTTGCCCGCGAGGGCGAGGAACGCTTCACCGAGGGCCTCGGTCTGGGTGGGGTGCGCGTGGATGAGGGGGGCGACGTCCTCCGGGAACGCCTCCCAGTTGTAGACGAGCTGCGCTTCGCCGATCAGCTCGCCGACGCGGTCGCCCACCATGTGCACGCCGACGACCGGGCCGTCGGGCGCCTTGACCAGCTTCACGCCACCGGAGGTCTTGAGGATCTGGCTCTTGCCGTTGCCGCCGAGGTCGTAGGTGTAGGTGGTGACGTCGTTGCCGTACTTCTCCTTGGCCTGCGACTCGGTGAGCCCGACCGAGGCGACCTCGGGGTGCGAGTAGGTGACGCGCGGGATGCCCTTCTCGTCGATCACGCGCGGGGCGAGCCCGGCGATCTCCTCGGCGACGAAGATGCCCTGCTGGAAGCCGCGGTGGGCCAGCTGCAGTCCCGGCACGATATCGCCGACGGCGTAGACGTTCGGCAGGTTCGTGCGCAGGCGGTCGTCGGTGAGGACGAAACCGCGGTCGATCTGGACGCCGGCCTCCTCGTAGCCGTGGCCCGCGGAGTTCGGGCCGCGGCCGACGGCGACCAGCAGCAGGTCGGCGTCGATGGTCTCGCCGGACTCCAGCGAAACGCTCACGCCGTTGTCGTCCTGCTTCGCGCCGGTGAACCGCACGCCGGTCTTGAAGGCGATCTTGCGGCGGCGGAACGCGCGCTCGAGCTGCTTGGAGGCGAACTCGTCCTCGGCGGGCACCAGGCGCGGCAGAGCCTCGACCACGGTGACGTCGACGCCGAAGGAGGCCCAGACGCTCGCGAACTCCACGCCGATCACGCCGCCGCCGAGCACCACGACCTTCTTCGGCACCCAGTCGAGCGCGAGCGCCTGCTCGCTGGCGATGATCCGGCCGCCGAGCTCCAGGCCGGGCAGGGTCCGCGAGTACGAACCGGTGGCGAGGATGACGTTCTTGCCCGTGTAGCGGGTGCCCTCGACCTCGACGGTCGTGCCACCGACGAACGTGCCGGTGCCCTCGACCAGGTTGACCTTGTGGGCCTTGGCCAGACCCTGGAGGCCCTTGTACAGGCGGGCGACGACGCCGTCCTTGTACTTGTTGACCCCAGCGATGTCGATGCCTTCGAACACGGCCTTGACCCCGACCGACTCCGATTCGCGAGTTTCGTCGGCGACTTCGGCGGCGTGGAGCAGGGCCTTGGTCGGGATGCACCCACGGTGCAGGCAGGTCCCGCCCAGCTTGTCCTTCTCGATCAGCGTGACGGAAAGGCCCAGCTCGGCCGCGCGGAAAGCCGCGGCGTAGCCGCCCGATCCGCCTCCCAGGATCACAAGGTCGGCGGAGGTGTCGCTCACTTCAATAACTCCTCGGCAGCGGTGTAGGGGTGAAGCTCGGTTGTCGCGCAGCCCCGGTATAACCGCGCGCGCGACACCAGCCATCTTGTCACTACGCCGATCCGGCCGACCAACCCGGCCGTGCGACACCGACCACACCTGATCGTGGGAATAATGGAGTTCGTACTCCTGCAGGAAGAGAGGTGGTCGGAGTGGGGATCTTCGACTCGCTGCGTCGGCGAGGCCGAGGCGGCAGACGTCCGGGAACGATGCGCAAGGCCACCTCCGAAGACACCCGTCACCTGGAGGAATGGGCCGCGTCGCGGCGTGGCGTGGAGGCGTACGTCGAGCCCCGCACCACCGTGACGGAAGCCACTGTGGTCCTCATCGCCCACGACGGCGAGTGGACCCGCCGGCGCATCGGCAGCCTCCAGGCGGCACTGCACTTCGGCGAGAAGCGGTCGATTCCCGTGTACGAGGTGTCGCGGGTCGGCTACCCCAAGCGCATGCGTGAATACACGGAGCGGAAGAAGCGCGGCCAGGTCTAGCGGCAGGCTTCGAGCAGACCGAGGTGGTGTTCGAGCAGCGCGCGGAATGTCGGGTGCGCGGTACTGCCGAACGCGAGGTCGACCTCCACGGCGTGGCCGGTCGCGGTCAGCAGCACGAGTGCGGGGTCGGACACGATGACGACTCCGTTGTCGGCGCGGAGTTCGTGCGCGGGCAGCAGGCGCGGGAAGGTGACGTCGTCGGGGAGGCCGTTCGTTGTGCGGAGGAACTCGCGGTAGTCGGCGGGCAATGCCGTGGCGAGCCGGCGTTCGGCCTCTTGGAGGTCTCCTTCGGACGCCGGTGGCGGGGCCGTCTGGCCGCGTTCGCGCATGATCGCCGCGACGAGCTCCGGCCAGCTGTCCGGCTGCGTCGGGTAGCGCTCGCGCAGCGCGGCGACCAGGGCGCCGGCGCACTGGCCGGGCCACTCCGAGCCGAGGTCCAGCGGATCGGCGCCGGCGACGAGCCGTGAGGCCAGCGCGCGCGTCGCGGCCAGGGCGGCGACGTCCGGGGCCGGGTGCTGGGCAACGAGCTCCGCCCACGCCTCGAGGTCGCCCTCCGCCAGGGCCGTGCGCACGCGGTCGGGGCGGCCCGGGGCGAGTGCGGACACGACGCCCGCGACGGGGGAGCCGTCGAAGACACCGTCCAGATCGGACACCCGGCGGGTCAGGAAGGCTTGGTGCGCCGACTCTTCCGCGTCGAGATCGAGGGGGATGAGTTCGTCCGCCCACTGTGGACGGTTGCCGCGCGCCTCGAACAGCATCGCCCACGCGCGCGCCCGCACGGCGTCGTCGGCGAGCTGCGTGACCGGGCGGCCCGTGACCGCGCGCCAGTGCGTGACGAGCCGGTCGGCGTCGGCGCCCGCTGTGGCGAGCAGCAGAGCGGCGTGCCCGACGCGGCGGTCGAGGGTCGGCTCGTCGGAGGTGAGGACGTCGCGGATCGCGGCTTCGAGGTAGGCGTCACGGTCCATGGTCGCGAGGGTGCCACAAAAGAAGGCCCCCCACCGCGTGCGGTGAGGGGCCTGGCGTCGAGAACGGGTCAGCCGCGGTCGGCGATGTCGGCCAGAACGGCGGCGATGGTGCGGACGGGGACGCCCGTGCCGCCCTTGCCGGTGTAGCCCCAGGGGCCGCCGGTGTTGAAGGCGGGGCCCGCGACGTCGATGTGGGCCCACGGCAGGCCCTCGGCCACGAACTCCTTGAGGAACAGGCCGGCCGCGAGCATGCCGCCCCAGCGGTGGCCCGTGACGTTGGCCAGGTCGGCCAGGCGGGAGTCGAGGTCGGCGCGCAGCTCCTCGGGCAGCGGCATGGCCCAGCCACCCTCGCCGGTGGCCTGCATGATGCTCGCGACGCGGTCGCGGAACTCGTCGGAGCCCATCACGCCGGCGGTGCGGTTGCCGAGCGCCACCACCTGCGCGCCGGTGAGGGTGGCGGTCTCGATGAGGTAGTCGGGGTTCTCCTCGGCGGCGCGCACCATCGCGTCGGCCAGGACCAGACGGCCCTCGGCGTCGGTGTTGAGGACCTCGACGGTCTTGCCGCCGTACATGGTCAGGACGTCGCCCGGGCGGTAGGAGCTGCCCGAGGGCAGGTTCTCCGCCAGCGGGATGTGCGCGGTGACCTCGAGCGGGTACTTCAGCTTCGCGGCCAGCACGACCGACGCCAGCACCGCGGCGGCACCCGACATGTCCGAGGTCATGTGGTCCATGCCCGCGGCCGGCTTGATCGAGATGCCGCCCGAGTCGAACGTGATGCCCTTGCCGACCAGTGCCACGCGCTTGCTCGCCTTGGCCGGCTTCCAGCCCACGCGCAGCAGGCGCGGCGGACGCTCGGAACCGCCGCCGACGCCCAGGATGCCGCCGAAGCCCTTGCGCTTGAGCTGCTTCTCATCGAGCACCTCGAAGTCGAGGCCGTTGTCCTCGGCGAGCTTCTTCGCCCGGTCGGCGAACGAGGCCGGGAACAGGTCGTTGGGCGGGGTGTTGATCAGGTCGCGGGTGATGATCACCGACTCCGCGATGGCGTTGGCGGCCTTCAGCGTCGCCTTGTGCTCGCGCGCGGTGCCGTCCTCCGGGCTGACGAAGTCGGCCTTGGCCAGCGGGGCGTCGCCCTTCGCGGAGCGGTACTCGGTGAAGGTGTACGCGCCGAGCGCGGTGCCTTCGACGGCGGCCTGCAGGTCGAGCGCGGAGAGCGTGACGAACGCGCGCTCCGTGCCGGCCAGCGCCCGCGCGGCTGCACCGGCGGCGCGGCGGACCTGCTCGGCCGTCACGGCACCGTCGGTCGCCTTGCCCAGGCCCACGGCCAGCACGACGCCGGCGGCGAGCTTGCCCAGTGTGGGCAGCTTCACGACCTGCTCGGCCTTGCCGGTGGCGCCGAGCGTGGCGAGCACCTCGGCGAGTTTGCCGTCGAACGCGGCGTCGGCGACCGCGGCGCCCGCGGCGAGCACCGGGCCGTCCTCGCCCTGGAGGGTGCCGATCACCACCACGTCGGCGCGGGTCTTGGCGAGCGCCGCCTCGGTGTTCTCGGACAGGGCAAGCTTCGGCACGGTCACTTCTGGCTCCTCGCGCGTTCGCGGTGGTACCGGGCGACGTGCCCGGACGGATCGTGAGCCATGCTAATGACAAGCGCGGCCGGACGTCGGGAGGGGACCATCGTGCGACTCGGGGGCGGGCTCCTCGTGGTGCTGGCGGTGGGGGCCGCCGGGGCCGGCTACTGGGTGCTGGCGGGCGTCGTGCTCGCGGCGATCGCCGCCGGTGTCACGGCCCGGCTGCCCGAGCTCGGCGAAACGCAGGTCGAGCGCTGGACCGGCGGGATCACGCGGCTGGCACTGGTGGCCGTGCAGGCGATCGTGTTCGGCGCGTATGTCGTCCCGGCGCAACCCGCGTACGCGGCGGCCGGGCTCGTGGTCGTGGTCGCCGTGGCCGATTTCGCCGGCCTGCGGCTGCCCGCCACCTTGGTCCGCTGGCTCACGATCGTGCTGATCGCCGCCGCGGTGGTGCTGATCGTGCTGTGCGCCGTGGTGGCCCCGGTCGTGACGTCCTCGCCGATCGCCGCGCCGGACGTCGCCGGGGTCATCGTGGCGGCGGTGGTCACGCTGCCGTTCCTGCTGCCGGTCGCCGCGGACCGCGTCACCCTTCGCGCGCTGACGCTCGGCGGGCTCGCGGTGCTGGTCACTATCGTCGCGCTCGTGCAGCTCGGCCCGGACCGGCTCGGCCTTTCGGCCACGTCGATCCGCGACCTCCTCTACGCCGCCGACGCGGGTCAGCTGCAGCCGCTGCTCACCGTGGTCGTCGTGCTCGCGACGGTCCCCGCTGCCCTCACCACGTACACCGACGCCCGCGAGCGGTACGCGCCGGACAAGGGCTGGCTCGCCGCCGCGGGAGCCGTCGTCACGCTGGCCGCGGCGCTGTTCGCGACGCCGTACGCGGTGCTGGTCGTGGCCGGGCTCGGCACCGTACTGGAACTGGTGCTGCGGGCCCGCCGCTACCGTGACGCCCATGCCCGCGAGTGATCACCTCTGGGAGCCGGGGGAGACCGTCGTCGAACGGTTCCTGCGGCCCGACGGCAGCATCGGCCAGCACCACCCCTTGCGCGTGGTGTCCGACGACGGGCAGGTGCTGCTCGGCTGGCTCCCGATGGGCACGCCGATCGTCGGCAGCCGGCTCGCCGACGGCCGCACGATGGGCGAGGCCCCGCTGGAAGAGCGCTTCCGCGTGCCGCGCGTGCCGGTGCCCGACACGTGGCGCGGCACTTCGACGCTGCGGATGATTCCCGAGGGCCAGTGGTCCTCGGTGTGGTGGTTCTTCGAGCCGGACGGCACGTTCCGCGACTGGTACGTGAATCTCGAGATTCCGCTCGGACGCACCGCGAGCGGCCCGGACCGCATCGACGGCGTGCTCGACGTAGTGGTGACACCGGGTACCGGCTGGCGCTGGGACGACGAGGACGAGGCCGAAGAAGCACTCGCCGTCGGCAGGCTCACGGCCGAGCAGCTCGACCGGCTGCGCGCGGAGGGGGAGCGGATCGGGGCATTGGCCGACGCCGGCGCGTTCCCGTTCGACGGCACGCACACGGACTTCCGGCCGGACCTGTCGTGGCCCGCGCCGGAGCTGCCGGCCGCTCTGCTGTGACGCCCGGACCGTGGCTCAGGTCGCGGTGAGCAACAGGATCGCGGCGAGCACGACGTTCACCACGAGCAGGATGATCACCGACCGGGTCGGCAGGTCCCTCGCGAACACCTGGCCGTGGAGGCTGCGCCACCAGTAGACGCCGAAACCGCCCGCGGCGAGGCCGAGGACAGCGCCGAACCCGCTGCCCAGCAGCGCCCAGCCCACCATGCCGAGCAGGCCGACGCCGAACGTCAGCAGCACCGCGGTCGCGAAGATCTTCACGTCGAGGCCGACGCCCGGCTGTGCGGGTCGGCGTCCCTGGGAGGTCGCTGGGAAGCTCACCTGTCCATCGTAAGGGCATCCGCGTCTCACGCACCGAACGTGCGGGTGTGCGGCGCGTGAAACAGGCGGTCTTCCGACTAACGCGCTTCCGACCAAGCGCTAAAGTTGGGCCATGACGACAGCGACGCACTTCTCCCGAGTCCCGCACCCGAACCCCGCGACTCCCGAGCGCGTCGCCGAAGTACTCGACAAGCCCGGGTTCGGTCTGTACTTCACCGACCACATGGTCACGGTGCGCTGGAGCGAGGAGCGCGGCTGGCACGACGCCAAGGTCGGGCCGTACGAACCGTTCTCCCTCGACCCGGCCACGTCGGTGCTGCACTACGGGCAGGCGATCTTCGAAGGCCTCAAGGCCTACCGCCAGGCCGACGGCACGGTCGCCGCGTTCCGGCCCGAGGCCAACGCCGAGCGCTTCCAGGCCTCGGCCGAGCGCCTCGCGATGCCGCAGCTGCCCGTGGACGTCTTCCTCGAGTCGCTGCGCGAGCTGATCGCGGTCGACGAGCGCTGGGTGCCGACCCGCAAGGGCGACTCGCTGTACCTGCGGCCGTTCATGATCTCCACCTCGACCGGGCTAGGCGTGAACAAGCCGGCCACCGAGTACCTGTACACGCTCATCGCCTCGCCCGCCGGCTCGTACTTCGCCGGTGGCGTGAAGCCGGTCAGCGTGTGGCTGTCCACGGAGTACGTGCGGGCGGCGCCGGGCGGCACCGGCGCGGCGAAGTGCGCCGGCAACTACGCGGCGTCGTTCGTCGCGCAGGCGCAGGCCGTGGAACAGGGCTGCGACCAGGTGGTGTGGCTCGACGCCGTGGAGCGCCGCTGGGTCGAGGAGATGGGCGGGATGAACCTGTTCTTCGTCTTCGGCTCGGGCTCCGACGCCCGCGTGGTCACGCCGGAGCTGTCCGGCTCGCTGCTGCCGGGCATCACGCGCAAGTCGTTGCTGCAGCTGGCCGAGACGGCGGGTCACCGCGTCGAGGAGCGCCGGATCTCCACCGACGAGTGGGAGAAGGCCGCCGCCTCCGGCGAGCTGACCGAGGTCTTCGCCTGCGGCACCGCGGCGGTGATCACGCCCGTCGGGCACGTGAAGCACGCCGGCGGCGAGTTCACGATCGGCGACGGGCAGCCGGGTCCGATCACCATGAAGCTGCGGGAGGAACTGGTCGGCATGCAGGAAGGCGACCTGGCTTTCCCGGACGGCTGGATGCGTCCGCTGATCTGATCCACTGTGGACACGAAAGGGCCGCCCGGGTTCGTCCCGGGCGGCCCTTTTCGTTGACTGGCTTCAGGAAGCCGGCACCGGCGTGAGCGGGCCGGACACCCCGGACTGCTCGTGCGTGGTCATCTCCGCGAGCACGCGCGCGGCCATCATCAGCAGCGGCAGCGCGGTGACGGCGCCGGTGCCCTCGCCGAGGCGGACGTCGAGGTCGAGCAGCGCGCCGAGGTCGAGGTGCTCCAGCGCGAGGGCGTGGGCGGGCTCGCCGGTGAGCTGGCCGGACATCCACCAGCGGCGCGCACCGGGCGCGAGCTCCTCGGCCACCATCGCCGCCGCGCAGACGACGAGACTGTCGAGGACGACCGGGGTACGGCGGACGGCCGCCTGGGCCAGGAAACCTGCCATGGCGGCGATGTCGGCGCCGCTGGAGGTGCGCAGCAGGGCCAGCGGGTCGGCGAGGACCACGCGGGCGCGGCGCAGCGCGTCGCGCACGGCGGTGGCTTTGCGCATCCACGCGTTGTCGTCGATGCCCGAACCGCGCCCGACCACGGCCACGGGCTCGGTGCCGGTGAGCGCGGCGACCAGCACGGACGCCGGGGTGCTGTTGCCGATGCCCAGGTCGCCCGCGATGAGGAGGTCGGCGCCGCCGTCCACCTCGGCGTCGGCGACCTTGATGCCGGCCAGCACGGCTGCGCGCACCTCGTCGTCGGTGAGGGCGTCCTCGACGTCGATCGAGCCGGAGCCGCGCCGGACCTTGTACTCGCCGATGGAGCGCATGGCCGACTCTTCGGTGTCCACGGCCATGTCGACCACGCGCACGCTGGCGCCGGCCGCGGCGGCGAGCACGTTGATGGCCGCGCCGCCGGTCAGCATCGTGCCGACGAGCTGCGACGTGACCTCCGCCGGATACGCGGACACGCCCTTCTTCGCGATGCCGTGGTCGCCGGCGAACACCACGACCCGGGGCCGCGTGAACGGCCGCGGCGGCGCCTGGCCCTGGCACGACGAGATCCACACGCCGAGCTCCTCGAGCCGCCCCAGCGACCCCGCGGGCTTCACGAGCTTGCCGTGCAGGGCGATCGCCGCCGACCGGGCCTGGTCGCTGGGTGGTTCGATCTCGCCGAACTCGATGCTGGTGTCCGCGTCCACGCCAGGCCTTTCTCTCGCGGGAGTCCTCACGGGTCAACCTACCGGCCGCCGGAGAAAAAACTTCCGCGACCGTGTCGAACCGCGGCGGTACCGTTCGACGCGTCTTCGAGAGCCGCCCAGCGTGGGCGGAACCGGACGGAGGGGAGCCCCCGATGGGCAGGATCGTCAACGCCACGTTCATGACGCTCGACGGCGACATCACCAACATGGCCGCCTGGCACTGGGACTACTTCAGTGAGGAGGCCACCGCCGCCGCGCAGGCCCAGCTCGACCGCAGCGACGCGCTCATCATGGGCCGCAAGACCTACGACGGGTTCTCCGCCGCGTGGCCACAGCGGGGCGGCACCGACCTGTTCGCCGACCGGATGAACTCGATCGACAAGTACGTCGTCTCCTCGTCGCTGACCGATCCCCAGTGGACGAACAGCCACGTGCTCGGCGGTGCCGGTGGCGACGCCGTGGCCGCGGTGCGCGAGGTCAAGGAGCGCACCGACCGCGACATCCTGCAGTACGGCTTCGGCGACGTCACGCGGCTGCTGCTGGCCAACGGCCTGCTCGACGAGCTGCGCGTGTGGCTGCACCCCGTGATCTCCGGTGCGGCCAAGCCCGACGAGCTGCTTTACCGCGACACCGCGAAGGCGAACTTCACGTTCAACGGCAGCGAAGTGTTCGGCAACGGGATGGTGATCCTCAGCTACACCCCGGCGAACGCGGCCCAGTAGGGTCGCCGACCGTGGAGACGACAGCGGCAGGGGTCGTGCTGGCCAGCGGCGCCGGCACGAGGGTCGGCGCGGCGCTCAACAAGGTGTACCTGCCGATGGCGGGCCGCCGCGTCGTGGCGTGGTCGCTGGCGGCGTTCGCCGCGGTGCCCGAGGTCGGCGTGCTGGTGCTCGTGATCCGCGAGCAGGACACCGAGCTGGCCGACGAGGTGCTGGCCGCGCACCCGGGGAAGGTCGAGGTCGTCACCGGCGGTGCGACGCGGCAAGGGTCCGAGCTGAATGCCCTGCGCCACCTCGCCCCGCGCATCGAGTCGGGCGCCGTCGACGCCGTGCTGATCCACGACGCCGCCCGCCCGCTTGCGACTCCGGCGCTGATCGGCGACGTCCTCGCCAGGACCCGCGAGTTCGGCGGCGCCGTGCCGGGGCTGGCCGCCGACGACGTGGTCTCGATGGCCGCCGACGGTTCGGTCGCCGCGCCGCTGCCGGGCGCGATCCGCGTGCAGACGCCGCAGGGCTTCCGCGCCGCGCCGCTGCTGGCGGCCTACGAACAGGCCGAAACCGAGGGCTTCCTGGGCACGGACACGGCTTCGTGCATGGAACGGTTCTCCGCGCTGCCGGTGCACTGGGTGCCCGGCGGCGCGGAGAACCTGAAGATCACCTACCCGCACGACCTCGCGGTGGCCGAGCGGTTGCTCTCCCGCTGAGCGGACGCCTGGCCCGTGCCCGCTCAGCGGCGGAGATCACAGCGCCGGGCTGCGGGTCAGTGTCGCGTCGCGCTCGACGACGGACTCGAGAGCCTCGTCGATCGCCGTCATCAGGTCCTCGTCCAGCTTCACGCCGGCGGCCTTGACGTTCTCGTGCACCTGCTCCGGGCGGGAGGCGCCGATGATCGCCGAGGCGACGTTCGGGTTCTGCAGGACCCACGCCACGGCCAGCTGCGCCATGGTCAGCCCGGCCTGCGCGGCCAGCGGCTCCAGCTTGGCGACCGCGGTCAGCGTCTCGTCGTTGAGGAAACGCTTGACCATGTTCGCGCCGCCGTTCTCGTCGGTCGCGCGCGAACCCTCCGGCAGGGGCTGGCCCGCCTTGTACTTTCCGGTGAGCACGCCCTGCGCGATCGGCGACCAGACGATCTGGCTCAGCCCCTCGCGCTCGGACGCCGGCACGACCTGCGACTCGATGACGCGCCACAGCATCGAGTACTGCGGCTGGTTGGAGATGAACGGCACCTTCAGCTCACGCGCGAGCGCCGCGCCCTGCGTGATCTGGTCGGCCGACCACTCCGAGACGCCCACGTAGAGCACCTTGCCCTGGCGGACCAGGTCGGAGAAGGCGAGCATCGTCTCTTCCAGCGGGGTGCCGTGGTCGAAGCGGTGCGCCTGGTAGAGGTCGAGGTAGTCGGTGCCGAGCCGCTGCAGGGACGCGGTGGCCGACTCCATGATGTGCTTGCGCGAGAGGCCCTTGTCGTTCTGGCCCTTCGGCCCGGTGGGCCAGAACACCTTCGTGAAGATCTCGAGGCTCTCTCGGCGCTGGCCCTTCAGGCCCCGCCCGAGCACGGACTCCGCCGCCGTGTTGGCGTACACGTCGGCCGTGTCGAAGGTCGTGATGCCGGCGTCGAGCGCCGCCTTGATGCAGGCCTGGGCCTGCTCCTCTTCGACCTGGGACCCGTGGGTGAGCCAGTTGCCGTAGGAGATCTCACTGATGTTGAGGCCGCTGCGGCCGAGTCGTCGAAACTCCATGCCGCTCAGCCTAGGCGGAGGTTGTTCGCCTTGCTAACGAACCTCCCCGATCGGGCAGTGGTGGTGCTCACGGGTGGTCGGCCCCGCCGTTCAAGGTGCGTTCACAGCGCTCACCGGGTACTCGCCGGCAGATAGCCGGATACGACAACGGCCGCCTCACCTGCGAAGGTGTGGCGGCCGTCACGAAAGCGCTCAGCCGGGGATCGGGTCGCCCGGGCGCAGGCGCGGCTTCGGGACCCGCAGCTTGCGGATCTGGCTCGCGCGCACGAAGGCGTACCAGCCGACGCCGCGGGTGGGCTCCTTCGGGAACCGCTCGCGGGCCAGGCGGGAGATCTTGCGGCCGTTGACCACGCCCTCGATGGCCATGACCAGCAGCATCGCCATGCAGATGAGGGTGATGTACTGCTGCGCCGCGGGCACCGGGATCAGCAGCGCGAGGAACACGAGGATCGCGAGCGGCATGAACAGGCCCAGGATGTTGCGGCGGGAGTCCACGAGGTCGCGCACATACGCCTTGACCGGGCCGCGGTCGCGCACGGGCAGGTACTTGTCGTCACCCGACATCATGCGTTCGCGGCGCTCTTTGGCGGCAGCCCGGCGGTCGTCCTTGCTGACCGGGTTCTCCTTGCGGAGCTGCTTGTTGCGCTTCATCGCCTCGCGCATGCTGGTGGGCGGCGGGGCGACCGGTCCACGCTTGCGCCCTTCCGCTTCCCGCCGCGACGGTGTCGCCCGGCCTTTGCCCGGCGTATACGCCTTCCCGGTGGTCGACGCGGGGTCGACGACGTCGGCGTCGACGTCGTCGGCGGGGGTCTTGGTGGTGCTTCGGCGCAGGAACCTCACCTCACCAGGGTATTGCAGGCGTCACGACGATGTTCGGCAGGTCGTGCGATGTGCGACGATGGAGGGGGAACAGATCGGGTACCCGGAGAGTTGAACTTTTTCGGACGACAAGTACCCGCAGTGAGTTCGACCTAGAGGGAGTGCCATGACGACCGCTGAGCAGACCGGTGCGGCGCAGGCCGAGACCGCCGAGGAGACCCACGGCGTGACCTTGACCGACGCCGCGGCGGTCAAGGCGAAGGCCCTGCTCGAGCAGGAGGGCCGCGACGACATGCACCTGCGCATCGCCGTCCAGCCCGGTGGCTGCGCGGGTCTGCGCTACCAGCTGTTCTTCGACGAGCGCGAGCTCGACGGTGACCTCTTCCGCGACTTCGACGGTCTGCGCGTGGCGGTCGACCGGATGAGCGCTCCGTACGTGTCCGAGGCTGTGATCGACTTCGTCGACTCGATCGAGAAGCAGGGCTTCACGATCGACAACCCGAACGCGACCGGCTCGTGCGCGTGCGGTGACAGCTTCCACTGAGCCGCGCGCTCGGTCAGCAAGCACAGATCAGTCAGCAAGCAGAGACACGAAGAAGGGCCCCAGCCGACTCGGCCGGGGCCCTTCTTCGTGCTCGAAGGCGGGGTGCCGGGGCCTCAGACGTAGGCGTCGAGGTCGGCGACCTGCGCGTGGCAGGCGTCGTCGACCTGCCACGGCCGCGCGGCCCGCGGGTGCGGCATCCGGTCGGTCGTGAGTCCCTCGCTGCGGAGCGCGGACGGGATGTGGGCGCAGTCGGCGATGAGCTCGCCGAGGTCTTCCGGTTCAGTGGCCGTGTTCACTTCCGTAACGCTATTGATCCTTCAGCGACTGGGAAAGCGGTACCAGCCGGTAGTGTCGGCCGAGGCGCGGGAACTACCCGGACGGGTCATGACCTGCGGGTAACCACGCCAGAGTCGCACGCACACGACAGCCAGAGGAGAACCGGTGGCAGACAAGGCCAGGATCGCCGTGTCCGGCAGCATCGCAACCGATCACCTGATGCACTTCCCCGGCAGGTTCGCCGAGCAGCTCGTGAAGGAACAGCTCCACCGGGTGTCCCTGAGCTTCCTGGCCGACGACCTCGTCGTCCGCCGCGGCGGCATCGGCGCCAACATCGCGTTCGGCCTCGGCGTGCTGGGCGTGAACCCCGTGCTCGTGGGTGCCGTGGGCTCCGACTGGGCCGATTACGCGTCGTGGCTGGAGCGCCATGGCGTGGACACCTCCGGGGTGCTGGTGTCCGAGGTCGCGCACACCGCGCGGTTCGTGTGCACCACCGACGAGGACCTGTGCCAGATCGCGACGTTCTACGCCGGCGCCATGGCCGAGTCGCGCAACATCGAGCTCAAGCCCATCGCCGACCGCACCGGCGAGCTGAGCCTCGTGCTGATCAGCCCGGACGACCCCGAGGGCATGGTCCGCCACGCGCAGGAGTGCCGCCAGCGCGGCTACACCTTCGCCGTCGACCCCTCGCAGCAGCTGGCCCGCATGGACGGCGCCCAGGTGCGCGACTTCATCGCGGGCGCCAAGTATCTGTTCAGCAACGACTACGAGTGGGAGCTGCTGCTCCAGAAGTCGGGCTGGACCGAGGCCGACGTGCTGGAGCGCGTGGGCATGCGCATCACGACGCTGGGCGAGAAGGGCGTGGAGATCATCGGCCGCGACGGCCTCGCCCTGCAGATCGGCGCCGTCCCGGAGCGCGGCAAGGCCGATCCGACGGGCGTCGGCGACGGCTTCCGCGCCGGCTTCCTCGCCGCGCTCGAAGGCGGCCTGGAGCTGGAGCGCGCCGCGCAGCTCGGCTCGCTCATCGCCGTGCTGGTCCTGGAGACCGTCGGCACGCAGGAGTGGATCTTCGACCGCACCGACGCCCTGGCCCGCCTCGGCGACGCGTTCGGCCCGGAAGCGGCGGACGAGATCGCCACGGTGCTGCCCGCCGCCTGACGTCCCGCGCAACACGAGAGTGGCCGCCCCCGGATGCGCAGGGCGGCCACTCTCGTATCAGCGGGTCCGCACCAACCGGTTCACACGCCGTAGTACCTCAGGTCGACCCGCAACGAGTGCAGCGTGCCGTCCGAGCCGGCCGTGGTCAGAATCACTTTCCGAAAAGTTTCAGGTGAAGCACGCTGCCGGACGAGGATCTCGCCGCCAAGCTGTTCAAGCTGCGTCGAAATCCCCGTTCGGATCTGGCGGAAACCGCGTCAGAGCTTCACCGGGTAGGCCGGTTCCGGAATCTCCGGCTTGATGCGGTGCTCGACGAAGATGCCGTGCCACAGCATGAACACCAGCAGCGCCCAGATCTGGCGGCTGCGGTCGAGCTGGCCGGCCTTGTGCTCCTCCAGCAGGCGCAGCACGGCGGGCTTGTCGAGCAGCTCGTCGGTCTTCGAGTCGTTGATGATGCCGCGCGCCCAGTCGTACATCTCGTTGCGCAGCCACAGGCGGATCGGCACGGGGAAGCCGAGCTTGCGTCGGTTGAGCACGTGGGCGGGGATGATCTTCGCGAGTGCCTGGCGCAGCGCGTACTTCGTGGTGCCGTGCGCGAGTTTCTGGTCCAGGGGAATGGAAGCGGCGACCTTGAACACCTCGGCGTCGAGGAACGGCACGCGCAGCTCCAGCGAGTTGGCCATGGTGACCTTGTCGGCCTTCACGAGGATGTCGCCGCGCAGCCAGGTGAACAGGTCCACGTGCTGCATGCGCGCCACCGGGTCCCAGCCGCGCGAGATGTCGTACCAGGGCGCAGTGACGTCCTTGAAGCCCACGCCGTCCTGATAGGTCCGCAGCACGTTGCGCAACTGGTCGTCACGGAAGTTGCGGGCGTTGCCGTAGTAACGGTCCTCCAGCGGCAGCGCGCCGCGGCGCAGCAAGTCTTTGCCCCGCGTGCCTTCCGGGATCTTCGTGGACACCTTGCCGATGAGCTTGCGCACACCGCCGGGCACCTTTTCGAACGGTGCCAGCGAAATCGGCTCGTTGTAGATCGTGTAGCCGCCGAACAGCTCGTCGGCGCCCTCGCCGGACAGCACGGCCTTCACGTGCTTGCGCGCCTCGCGGGCGATGAACCACAGCGGCACCAGCGCCGGGTCGGCCACCGGGTCGTCGAGGTACCAGACGATGAGCGGCAGCGCCTCCATCATCTCGTCGGCGGAAACCGTGCGCACCACGTGCTTCACGCCGATCGCCGCGGCCGACTCGGCGGCCACGTCCACTTCGGAGTAACCCTCGCGCTCGAACCCGGTGGTGAACGCGATGAGGTTCGGGTTGTGCTCCTTCGCCAGCGTCGCGGTGGCCGTGGAGTCGATGCCGCCGGACAGGAACGCGCCGACCGTCACGTCCGGGTCGGAGATCATGTGCTTGCCCACCGAGTCGCGCATCACATTCGCGATGCGCTCGTACAGCGCTTCGGCCTCACCGGCGCCGTTCACCGGCTTCGCCGCGAACTGCGGGTGGAAGTAGCGGGTGAACTCGACCTGCCCGCCCGGCACCACACGGAACGAGGTGCCCGACTCGACGCGGCGCACCGCCGTGTGCAGCGACTCGGGCTCCGGCACGTACTGCAGCACCAGGTAGTGCTGCAGGGCCTTGCGGTCCAGCTCCTGGGCCACGCCGAGCGTGTCGGTGAGCTCCAGCAGGCTCTTCTTCTCGCTGGAGAACGCGACGCCGCCGGGGCCGGCGGCGTAGAACAGCGGCTTGATGCCGAACGGGTCCCGCGCGCCGAACACGACCTTCTCGGCGGAGTCCCAGATCATGAAGGCGAACATGCCGCGCAGCTTCTTCACTGCGTCGGCGCCCAGGTAGTGGTAAGCCGCGACGATCGCTTCGCCGTCGCCCTCGGTTTCGAACTTCGCGCCGAACTTTTCAGCCAGCTCTTCGCGCAGCTCACGGTAGTTGTAGATCTCGCCGTTGAAGTTCATGGTGTAGCGGCCCGGCGCCTCCGGCGGACCCCAGTGCAGCGGCTGGTGGGCGTGGTCGACGTCGATGAACGCCAGCCGGTTGAAGCCGTAGACGACCTCGCCGTCGGCCCAGGTGTCCTGCTCGTCGGGGCCGCGGTGGCGCTGGCAGCGCATCGCCGCGCCCACTGCTTCACGGGCGTTCGCCGCGTCGGTCTCGGTACCGCAGATCAGTCCAAGCAGGCCGCACACGCGTACTCACACACCTCAGGGTCTTCGCCGGTCCGGGGAAGGGCCCAGTATGCCGCGAACCGTGCACCGCGGACCGCATCGGGTGGACGCGCGCGCGTTGTGGTCACCCCTTGGACAGCGGGAACCGTGAACTCGGCTAGGCTCCGCCTGTCACGAAGATCGGTCGAGGAGGCTCTGGGTGAAAGGGCGAGGCGCAGTGGGAAAACCAGTGCACACCCACAGGGGTAAGCGAGTCGGCCGCGTTGCTGCGCTCGCCGCGCTGGTGGCGCTGACCGCGACGGGCTGCTCCGGGGACGAGATCCTCCGATTCGGCTGGCCGGTCGGGGTCACCCCGCAGGCCGAGGAGATGCAGAACCTCTGGACGTGGACGGTCGTCGCGGCGCTCGCCGTCGGTGTCATCGTGTGGGCCCTGATCTTCTGGACCGCGACGTTCCACCGCAAGAAGAAGAACTCCGCGGTCGAGGGTCCCGACGACCTCCCGCGGCAGTTCCAGTACAACATTCCGCTCGAGATCTTCACGGTCGTCGTCCCGACGATCATGGTCTGCGTCCTGTTCTTCTTCACGGCGACGACCGAGAGCAACGTCCTCGACAAGAAGCCCGACCCGGACGTGACCGTCGACGTGGTGGCCTTCCAGTGGAACTGGGAGTTCAAGTACGACGACGCGAACGCGAAGCGCCCGGACGGCACCCAGGTGAGCACCGTCGGCTCGTCCGGCGAGATCCCGCTGCTCGTGCTCCCCACGAACAAGACGATCGAGTACCGCTTGCGGTCCACCGACGTCATCCACTCGTTCTGGGTCCCGGAGTTCCACTTCAAGCGCGACGTGTTCCCGGACCCCGAGAAGAACAATCAGGACAGCTCGTTCCAGAACTCGATCGACCGCGAAGGCTCCTTCGTCGGCCGGTGCGCGGAACTCTGCGGCACGTACCACTCGGTGATGAACTTCGAGGTCCGCGCGCTCTCGCCGGACAAGTACGACCAGTACATCAAGCTGCGCACGGAAACGAACCCGAAGACGGGCCTGCCGAACACGGCTTCCGAGGCGCTGACGGCGATGAACTGCGGCGTGCTGTGCACCCCGCACTCGGTGACCACGCAGCCGTTCAACACCGACCGCACCGCGCGCACCGCGTCCAACTGACCGGTTCCGGCGAACCAGAGGAGTAGGGGAGAAAGTCCCATGAAGGTCGAAGCCCGGATTTTCTACATGGTGGCGGCGTTCGCCGTCGTCATGGCCGTCATCTACTGGGTCATGACCGCCCTCTACGCGACCGACCAGAAGGCCGAGCCCGTCGGCATCGTCTCGCTCTTCCTGACCGGTGGTCTCGCGTTCCTCGCGGGCAGCTACATGCAGTTCGTGTCCCGCCGGATCGAACCGCGCCCCGAGGACCGCGAGGACGCCGAGATCAGCGACGGTGCGGGCGAGCTCGGCTTCTTCAGCCCGGGCAGCTACTGGCCGATCGCCATGGCGGCCTCGGCCGCGCTGGGTGGTCTCGCGCTCGCGTTCTTCCACATCTGGCTGCTGGTCATGGCGCTCGTCGCCCTGCTCATCGCCGTGGGCGGGCTGGTGTTCGAGTACCACACGGGTCCGAACCACGAGTGACGTTTTCCCCGGTCGTTCGCGACCGGGACCTGCCGCCGCGCTGGGGTGCCAGCGCGGCGGCGAGCACCGCCAGCATTCCCAGGCCCTCCGGCCACGACAGCCGGTGGCCGAACGCCAGCACGTCCACCACCACCGCGACCACCGGGTACAGGTAGGACAGCAGCGCCACCGTCGTGGTGGGCAGCTTGCCGATGCTCGCGTACATCAGCACGTACATCACCGCTGTGTGCACGGTGCCGAGCAGCACCAGCCACAGCAGCCCCGGAACCGAGTGCGGTAACGGCGTGAACGCCAGCGCCGGGGCCAGCAGCACCGTCCCCACCGCCAACTGCACCGCCGCGAGCAGGTGCGGGCGCACGTGGGTGAGCTGCTTCGCCACGAACGACGTGCCGGCGTAGAGCACCGCCGCGCCCAGCGCGAGCGCGATCCCCGCGAACCGCACCGGTTGCCCGTCGTCGCCGTGGGCCGAGAGGGAGATCACCACCACGCCGGCGAACGCGACGCCCGCCCGGGCCAGGTGCGTCTTCGCGACTTTTTCACCCAGGAACGCCGCCGCCAGACCCACCAGGATGAGCGGCTGCGTGTGGTAGACGACGGTGCTCACGCCGATCGACGACAGCGTGTACGACGTGAACAGCAGCACCCAGTTGGCCACCAGCAGCACTCCGCCGAGCGCGGCCAGCAGCAGGTCGCGCAAGGACGGTCGCCAGCTGCGCAGATAACCGCGCGCGAGGCACCACACCACGAGCAGGACACCGCCGACGAGACAGCGGGCGAACGCGACGGCGGGCGCGGCGGCACCGCTTTCCAGCACTACCGCGCCGATCGTGCCCGACAGGGCCATGGCAGCCGACCACTGCAGGACCGGGCGGGTTTCGGGGTTCTTCATGCGTCACAGATTCGGCCCGCGAGGCCCGCGCGAACAGTGTCAGAGATGACAACGACCGCAAAACTTGTGACACGCTGGGGTGCGTGGATGTGCAACGGGTCGCGGTGGTGCTGGCCGACCGGGTCTCACCGTTCGAGCTGGGCGTCGCGTGCGAGGTGTTCGGCACCGACCGCAGTTCGGACGGAATCGAGGGCTGGGAGTTCGGCGTGTGCTCGCCGAAGGGGTCCGAAAACCACACAGTGGACACCTGGTCCGGTTTCGGGCTCACGGGACTGTCCGGATTGGACTTCGCCGCGACGGCCGATCTGCTGATCGTGCCGACGTGCGAACCGCGCACGGTGGCGCCGCCGGAACCGGTTCTTGATGTCCTCCGTGACGCCCGGGAGCGCGGCGCGTGGGTCGCCGGGTTCTGCGCCGGCGTGTTCTCCCTCGGCTACGCGGGCCTGCTCGACGGCCGCCGCTGCACCGTGCACTGGGTGTACGAACAGGACTTCCGCCGGCTCTTCCCGAAGGCTCTCGTGGACCCGCAGGCGCTGTACGCGGACGATGACGGCGTGTCGACGAGCGCGGGCACCGTCGCGGCCGTGGACCTGTGCCTGCACCTCGTGCGGCGGCTGCGCGGCGTCGCGGCGGCCACCACGCTCGCGCGGCGGATGGTCGCGGCCCCGCACCGCGCGGGCGGGCAGGCGCAGTTCGTCGAGGCACCGCTGCCCGCCACCGCCTCGCCGGACGACGCCGTGGTCGCCGAGGCGCTGGAGTGGGTGGAACGGCGGCTGGACCGGCCGTTCACGGTCGCGGAGCTCGCGCGCCGCAGCGGGCTGGGGGAGCGGACGTTCCTGCGCCGGTTCTCCGCCGCGACGGGCACCACGCCGCACCGCTGGCTCACCGAACGCCGGCTCGACCGCGCGCAGGCGCTACTGGAGGAGGGCCGGCTGTCTGTCGAGGACATCGCGACGGCCTGTGGCTACGCCTCAGCGGCCGCGCTGCGCCACCAGTTCACGCGCCTGCGGGCAACCACCCCGAGCGCCTACCGTGCGGCCTTCCAGGGCTCCTAAGCCGCTTTTCTCCCCGGCACCGCTCCCGCACACGACGAAGGCGGCACCGGAAGATTCCGGTGCCGCCTTCGTCGTGGTCAGGTCAGCGAGACGCCGAGGAGAACGTGATCCAGCGCTCCAGCAGGGCCGCCGCCGCGCCGGAGTCGATGGCGCGGTTGGCCTGCTCCAGCCCGGTGGCCAGATCGTCCTCCAGCGAACCGGAGAAGCCTCGGAACGCGGCTAGCGCGGCCGCCGCGTTGAGCACCACGGCGTCGCGCACCGGACCGGTCTTGCCGGCCACGAGCTGGCGCACCACTTCGGCGTTGGCCGTCGCGTCGCCGCCGCGCAGGTCCTCGGCCGTGGCGCGCGGGATGCCGAGCGCACTGGGGTCGAAGCTGCGTTCGGTCACGGTGCCGTCCGAGACCATCCAGACCGACGTGGTCGTGGTGGTGGTGATCTCGTCGAGGCCGTCGTCGCCGCGGGCCACGAGCACCGAGAAACCGCGCTGTGCGAACACTTCCGCCAGCACACGGGTCTTGTCCGCGTACGCGCAGCCGATCAGCGCGCTGCGCGGCTGGGCCGGGTTGGTGAGCGGGCCGAGCAGGTTGAACGTCGTCGGCACGCCCAGCTCCCGCCGCGGCGGGCCGGTGTGGCGGAACGCCGGGTGGAACGCGGGCGCGAAGCAGAAGCCGATGCCGATCTCGCGCAACGACCGGTGCACCGCGTCCGGTGCCAAGTCGATCGCGACGCCGAGCGTCTCCAAAACGTCGGCCGCGCCCGACTTCGACGAAGCGCTGCGGTTGCCGTGCTTGGCAACGGGCGCGCCCGCGGCCGCTGTGACGATCGTCGCCATCGTGGAGATGTTGACCGAGTTGGACCGGTCGCCGCCTGTGCCGACGATGTCGACGGCGGGCGCGTCCAGTTCGATGCGGCGCGCGTGCGCCAGCATCGCCTCGGCCATGCCGGAGATCTCCTCCGGCGTCTCGCCCTTGGCGCGCAACGCGATCGCGAACCCGGCGATCTGCGCCTGCGTGGCCGCTCCGGACATGATCTGGTCCATGGCCCACGCCGTGTCGTCGGCGGACAGGTCCGAGCGCCCGATCAGCTGCGTCAGCAGGCCGGACCAGGTGTGGGGGACCGGGGTGGTGCCCATCCCCGGCTCAGCCGTTGACGGCGGGCACACGCCCGGCGCGCAGCACGCCGGCGACGGTCTCCGCCGCGGTCAGCGGGTCGAGTGGGTGCACCAGCACGGCGTCGGCCTGCGACCAGGTGGCGAGCCAGCGGTCGTCCTTGCGCCGCACGGCCACCACGATCGGCGGGCAGTCGGTGATCTCGTTCTTGAGCTGGCGGGTCAGGCCGATGCCGCCGGTGGGTTGGGCCTCGCCGTCGAGGATCGCGAGGTCGACGGTGCCGGCGTCCACCTCGGACAGCACGTCGGCGATCCCGGCCGCCTCGACGTACTCCACGCGGTCCAGGTCGGCGGCGGGCCGCCGGCCGACGGCGTTGATGATCGCGTCGCGGACCTCGGCCTTGTGGCTGAACACCAGGATCCGCTTCGTCTGCTCGCCCATTGAGCACGCCTCCGTCTCGTCACGGGTGGAACTTCGCGATCGTATCGGCCGAGATGCATCTCACGCGGACGCGGTGGGCGACTCACCCGGTTGCCGGGCGTCCCAGCCGAGCGCGTCGCCGCCGAGGCGCTGCGCCAGACCGGCCATCCGCGAGCGTTCCTGGGCGCAGTGCAGGGCGTCGAGCACCTGCACCCGCAGGGCGTGGACCAGCACTCGGTCACCGTCGGGGCCTTGCTCGCGCAGCTCCCACCCGTCCTGCGCGAGGATCGCCGCCGCCTCGGCCACGCGATCGGGCGGCAGGCTCAGGTGGTGGACGAAGACGGCGGGTGCGGATGCGACCCAGCCGGGTGAATTCGCGAGCACCGCCGAGTCGGCCACGGCGGGGTCGAACGCCTTCGCGACGATCATCAAACCGGGCGCATCAGGCGTCAGACCGGGACTTTCGCGCTTTCGGGCCAGGTCACGAAGCCGACCGAGCAAACTCACGAGTAGCTCCTGCCTGTGCCGGGTTCGGGTGTGATGCGAAGCTCCCACGACCCGCCGTGGACCCGAAGGGCGGGGTGCCCGCGCGGGAGGACATAATGCGATCCGTGACAACGGCAGCTTCCACCATCAGCCAGCGGGTCCACTCGCTGAACCGGCCGAACATGGTCAGCGTCGGCACAGTCGTGTGGCTGTCCAGCGAACTGATGTTCTTCGCCGGACTGTTCGCCATGTTCTTCACCGTCAAGGCGCAGAACGCGGCCGGCGCACCCTGGCCGCCTCCCCTGCACGGCGAGGAATTCCACCTCAACATCCCGTACGCGATCCCGTTCACGGTGATCCTGGTGCTGTCCTCGCTGACGTGCCAGTTCGGCGTCTTCGCCGCGGAGCGCGGCGACGTCTACGGGCTCCGGCGCTGGTACATCGTCACGTTGATCATGGGCGCGATCTTCGTCGCGGGCCAGGCCAACGAGTACCACAACCTGGTGGAGGAGGGGCTGACGATCCCGTCCGGCCCGTTCGGCACGGTGTTCTACCTCGCCACCGGTTTCCACGGCCTGCACGTGATCGGCGGGCTCATCGCGTTCGTGTATCTGCTGATCCGCACCAAGCTCAGCAAGTTCACGCCCGCACAGGCCACCTCGGCGATCGTCGTGTCGTACTACTGGCACTTCGTCGACATCGTGTGGGTGGGCCTCTTCGCGGTGATCTACATCCTCCCCTGATCCCGCCCGCCGCCACCACCATCGGCCTGAACTGACAGCAAGGGTTGCCGCAAGATGACCACCAGCAAGAAGTCCCCGGAGCGCCGGTTCCGCGCGCGTTCGAAGCTGCGCAGGCGTTTCGCCGGCCTGCTCGCACTCGGTGTCGCGCTGGTGGGAGCCGGCGCCCTGTACGCCGTGTTCGCGCCCGAGCCCCAGACCGCGCAGGCCCAGGGCGACCCGGCTCTGCTGCGGCAGGGTGAGCAGGTCTACAACAACACCTGCATCGAGTGCCACGGCAAGAACCTCGAGGGCGTGCAGGACCGCGGTCCGAGCCTCATCGGCGTCGGCGACGCGGCCGTGTACTTCCAGACCTCGTCCGGCCGCATGCCCGCCGCGCGCCAGGAGGCGCAGATCGAGCGCAAGCCGCCGAAGCTCACGCCGAGCGAGATCGATGCCGTCGGCGCCTTCGTGCAGGCCCACGGCGGCGGCGCGCAGCGCCCCGACGAGACCGGTGCCGCGCTGCGCGGCAGCGACCCGGCGCGCGGTGGCGAGCTGTTCCGCCTCAACTGCGCGTCGTGCCACAACTTCACCGGTCGCGGTGGCGCGCTCTCCGCGGGTAAGTACGCGCCGGACCTCGACCCGGCCACCGAAGAGCAGATCTACGACGCGATGCTCACGGGGCCGCAGAACATGCCGAAATTCTCCGACCGGCAGCTCAACCCGGAGGAGAAGAAAGACATCATCGCTTATGTAAAGTCGGTGTCGGACGGCAACAACAACCCGGGTGGTAACGGCCTCGGCGGGTTCGGTCCCGCTTCCGAAGGCCTTATCGCTTTCGTCGTCGGAATTGCCGCGCTCGTGGGCATCACACTGTGGATTGGATCGAAGGCATGAGTGCCGAAGGGCCCCAGCCGCCCTCGGAGGCGGAACTGGCCGAGATGGACCGCGACCAGCTGCTCAAGCTGGGCGGTCAGCTGGACGGCGTCGAGATCGTCGACTACCCGGAACCGTGGCCGGTCAAGGACACCCGCGCCGAACGCCGCGCGCAGCGGCTCGTCGCGTTCTGGTTCGCCCTGTCCGCGCTCGCGGGCCTGGCGTTCGTCGTGGTCGTCGCCTGGCCGCATTGGTGGGAGTACAAGGACCCGAGCGACGCGAGCGGGCACGCCACCTACAGCCTGTACACCCCGGCACTGGGCGTCACGCTGGGCATCGCGGTACTCGCGCTCGGCATCGGCGTGATCCTGTACACGAAGAAGTTCGTGCCGCAGGAGACCGCGGTGCAGCAGCGCAGCGACGGTCCGTCGGCCGAGGTCGACCGCGCCACGATCCTCGCGCACCTGGCCGACGCCGGGGCCCGCAGCACCATCGCCCGCCGGTCGCTGATCAAGCGCACCGCCGGTGCGAGTGCCGGAGTGCTGGGTCTCGCGGTCGCGGCCCTGCCGCTGGCGTCCTTCATCAAGGACCCGTGGAAGGACACCGAGAACGAGAACTCGCTGTGGCACACCGGCTGGCAGCCGCAGCACCCGGGTGAGGTCGTCTACTTGCGCGCCAACACCGGCAGCCTGGACGACGACGTCGAGAAGGGCGTGACCCTGCTGCGCGTCGAAGACCTCGACGCCGGCGGCATGGAGACGGTGTTCCCGTACCGCAAGACCGAGGCGGGCAACCGCGAGGCGCTGGCCGCCGCGCTGACCCGCGTCGACAACCCGGTGATGCTCATCCGGCTGCGCCCCACCGACGCCGCGCGCGTGGTGAAGCGGAAGGGCCAGGAGGACTACAACTTCGGCGACTACTACGCGTACACGAAGATCTGCAGCCACGTCGGCTGCCCGACCTCCCTGTACGAGCAGCGCACGAACCGCATCCTCTGCCCGTGCCACCAGTCGCAGTTCGACGCCCTGCACTACGCCAAGCCCATCTTCGGCCCGGCGACGCGTCCGCTGGCCCAGCTGCCGATCACGGTTGACTCAGAGGGATACTTGATCGCACGGGGCGACTTCAACGAGGCCATCGGTCCGGCCTTTTGGGAGCGTAAGTCATGAGCTCACTGACCACGCCCACCAAGGGCACGAGCGCGCTCGAGCAACACCTCGGCGAGGCCGCGGACAACGCGGACCAGCGGTACAAGCTGGCCAAGGGCCTGCGTCACCAGATGAACAAGGTCTTCCCCACGCACTGGTCGTTCCTGCTGGGCGAGATCGCGCTGTACAGCTTCATCATCATCCTGCTCTCGGGTGTGTACCTGACGCTGTTCTTCGACCCCTCCATGCAGGAAGTCACCTACCACGGGAGCTTCCAGAACCTGCAGGGCGTCGAGATGTCGCAGGCGTTCCGCACCACGCTGGACATCTCGTTCGACGTGCGCGGCGGCCTCTTCGTGCGGCAGCTGCACCACTGGGCCGCGCTGATCTTCGTCGCCTCGATGATGATCCACATGTTCCGGATCTTCTTCACCGGCGCGTTCCGCAAGCCGCGTGAGGCCAACTGGATCATCGGTGGCCTGCTGCTGGTCCTGGGAATGTTCGAGGGCTTCTTCGGCTACTCGCTCCCGGACGACCTGCTCTCCGGTACCGGTATCCGCGCGACCCTGTCGGGCATCGTCCTCTCGGTGCCGGTCATCGGCACCTGGATCCACTGGGCGCTGTTCGGCGGCGAGTTCCCGGGCGACCAGATCATCCCGCGCCTGTACACACTGCACATTCTGCTGATCCCAGGCATCATGCTCGCGCTCGTCGGTGTGCACCTGGCGCTGGTCTGGTACCAGAAGCACACGCAGTTCCCGGGTGTGCGGCGCAAGGAGACCAACGTCGTCGGCGTGCGGATCATGCCGTACTTCGCCCTCAAGGGCGGCGCCTTCTTCACGCTGGTCACCGGTGTCATCGCGCTGATGTCCGGCCTGTTCCAGATCAACCCGGTCTGGAACTTCGGGCCGTACAACCCGTCGATGGTGTCGGCCGGGTCGCAGCCTGACTTCTACATGGCCTGGGCCGACGGCATGCTGCGCATCTGGCCCGCGTGGGAGGTCTACCTCGGGAACTACACGATCCCGGCGGTGTTCTTCCCCGGCGCGGTGGGCATGCCGCTGCTGATCGGGCTGCTGCTGGCGTACCCGTTCATGGAACGCAAGCTGTCGAAGGACAACGCGGCGCACAACCTGCTCCAGCGGCCGCGCGACGCACCGGTCCGCACCGCGCTGGGCATGATGGCGCTCGGGTTCTTCCTGGTCATCGAGCTGTCGGGCTTCAACGACATCATCGCCGACCAGTTCGACATCTCACTGAACGCCACCACATGGGCCGGCCGCATCGGCGTGCTGATCGTGCCGCCGATCGCCTACTACATCACCTACCGGATCTGCCTGGGTCTGCAGCGGGCCGATCGCGAGGTGCTGGAGCACGGCGTGGAAACGGGCATCATCAAGCGCCTGCCGCACGGTGAGTTCATCGAGGTCCACCAGCCGCTGGCCGGCGTGGACAGCCACGGCCACGCGGTCCCGCTCGAGTATCAGGGCGCCGCAGTGCCGAAGAAGATGAACAAGCTCGGCACCGCCGGGCACGCCGTCCCGGGTTCGATCTGGACCCCGGACCCGCCGGAGGAGTCGGCCGCTCTCGAGCGGGCGTCGCACGGCAACGGGCACGCCGAGCTGGAAAGCTCGGAGTCCGAGTCGCACGAGGTCGGGACCAAGCACTAGCTCTCCATACGACGGAGGCCCCTTCACCCAGGCGGGTGGAGGGGCCTTCCTCGTTGTCCGGAGCTGTGTTGTCCGAAGTTGTTCGCAGCGCAGGGCCTTTTACCTAAACGATCAGGCGCCTTCGACGCCGATCTCGAACGCGGAGTCCGTGTCGGCCCGTGAGTACGAGCGGAACGCGATGTGCGTGACGGTGTCCAGCACGCCGCTCACCTTGCCGATGCGGCCGGGGATGAGGTCGGCGAGGTCCTCGTGGGCCTTCACGCGCACTGTGGCGATCAGGTCGACGTCACCGGCGCACGAGTAGACCTCGTTGACCCCTTCGAGGTCCGCGATCGCCTGTGCGGCCTGCGGGATCTCCTCGGCCTCTACGTTGATCAGCACGATCGCCGTGATCACAGCGTTCCTCCACTCCCTGGCGGTACCCGACGAGCGCTGATCGTAGCCTTCATCACCCCGCCACCCGTTCCAGCGTCCGCGCACCGGCCGCCAGGTCGAGCCACCCGCGCCAGCCGGCGACGGCGGTGGGTTCGGCCCAGGGCCGCGTGGTGCGCACGAGCCGCACGCCGGGCCGGGCGAGCCAGCGCAGCAGCACCGTGACTTCTTCTCCGGACGCGCCGCGCAACGGCCCTTCGCCGGGCAGCACGGTTTCCGCGGCGGCGACCAGGTGTTCCACCACCGGCATCGGCGGCACTCCGCGGCGGGCTACCCCCGCGGACGCCAGGCGGCCGTGGCGGATCACCGACAGCTCCCAGCCGCCGTTGCCGTCCGGGTTGGCGGCGATGAGTTCGGCGATGTCGGCGAGCGCGGCTTGCCGGTGGGACCGGCCGACGGAACGCACGAGGTCCGCCAGCTCGTCGCGATGGCGGGCGGCCTGCTCGTAGTGCCGGCCCTCCGAGAGCCGGTCGAGCTGGGCCGCGGCGATCTTCAGGGGACGCCCGTCGTCGCCGGAGATGAGGTCGCGCGCGGCCGTGACGGCGGGGGAGTAGTCGTCCACGCTCTGCCGGCCGGCGCACGGCGCGCCGCAGCGGCCCAGCTCGGCCAGCACACACGGGGTCGCGGAGCCGCCGCGGGCCGAAATCCGCATCGTGCACGTGCGCAGCCCGGCGGCGCCCGCGAGCGTGTCGGCGGCCGTGCGGGCGTCGGCCTGGCTGCGGAAGGGGCCGAGGGTGCCTTCGCGCGGCAGCCGGACCACGGACAGGCGCGGGAAGGCCTCGTCGGTGAGCCCGACCCACCACGCGTGGTGGGGATTTTTCGAGCGCCGGTTGTACATCGGCCGGTGGGCCGCGATGAGCCGCAGCTCGCGGATCTCGGCCTCCAGCGAATGGGCGCATTCGATGGCCTCCACGCGTTCGGCCAGCGCCACCATCTCGCGGATGCGCCCGCGGCTTTCCGAGCCCGTGAAGTACTGCCGCACGCGCCGGCGCAGGTCCCGCGCGGTGCCGACGTAGAGGACCTCCTCACGCGGGCCGCGGAACAGGTACACCCCGGGCCGCGCCGGCAGGTCGGCCGCGAGGTGGCGTTTGCGCCGCTGCGCGGTGGTCACCTCGGGCAGGTAGTCGACGAGCTCTTCGACCGTGTGCACGCCGACGTTGCCGACCCGCTCCAGCAGCGCGTGGAGCACGTCGACGGTGGCACGGGCGTCGTCGAGCGCTCGGTGCGTGGGCCGGGTGCGGGAGCCGAGCAGCATCGCCAGGTTCGAGAGCCGGTAGCTGCGCGCCTCCTCGCGCGGGATCACGCGCCGGGCGAGCTTCACCGTGCAGATCACCGTGGCGCGCGGCCAGACATAGCCGTGGCCCTCGCACGCGGCCCGCATGAAGCCCGTGTCGAACCCCGAGTTGTGGGCCACGAGCACCGCGCCGGAGATGAACTCGAGGAACGCGGGCAGCACGCGCTCGATGCGCGGCGCGTCGTAGACCATCGCCTGCGTGATGCCCGTGAGCTCCACCACCTGCGGCGGGATCGGCGAACCCGGGTTCACCAGCGTCGCGAACTCGGCCACCACCTCACCGCCGCGCACCTTCACGGCCCCGATCTCGGTGATCGCGTCCGGTCCCGGCTTCGTGCCCGTGGTCTCGAGGTCGAAGACGACGAACGTGATGTCCCGCAACGGGGTGCCGAGCTCGTCGAAGGCCAGCTGAGCCTGGCCGGGCCGCGGTCGGGTGTCCATGATCGCGCACTTTAGGACCGCCCACCGACAATCCCGGACGGCGCGATCCGTGTGACGGGTGTGGCGCGGGTGCCTGGTGGGGTGGTTCCCACGTCCGGTGACCAGCGGCGCGCGATCCGGCCCCGGGGCCTACCCTGGACCAATGCACCCCCAGCCCGTGGATCCGGTCGCACCCGAGGACGCCGTCGGCCCCTCGGCCGTGCCGGCGCGGGCTGACGCGACCGCGGTGCCGGCCGAGACCGGCGCTGCCGAGATCCCCGAAGCCGACATGGCGGCGCCCGAGCCCGCTTCCTGGACGGGCCTGCCGGACGCCGTGCGCGAGCGTATCGCCGAGCTGGCGGCCACTGCCGTCGCGAAGCTGCCGCCCACCGACGTGCCGCGGCAGCTGCGTCCCGTCGCGAAGTTCGCGCCCGCGAAGCGCGCGAAGCTCGGCGGCGCCGCGTTGCTGGCCGCGCTGGGCGACTCAGCGCAGTTCCGCACCGCCGTGATCGAGTGGCTGCGCGAGCACCGCACCGACGCGCTGGACCCCAACGCCGCCGATTCCGTCGTCGGCGCGGCCGCCGCGGTGCTGCTGGGGGAGTCGGGCGCGGCCGGGCGCGTGCGGCTCGTCGCGAAGAACGCGGAAGAGACGGCGCTGCGGGCAGAACGCGACGCCGCGCTGGCTCGTAACCAGAAGCTCGAGGCGGAGCTCGCCGAGCTGCGCGGGGAACTGGACCAGGCGCGCGGCGCCGTGGAAGCCGCTCGCGGTGAACGCGAGGCCGAGGTCGAGAAGCTGCTGCGCCGGCTGCGTGAGCAGGGCGTGCAGCTGCGGCAGGCCCGAGACGCCGCCGAGCAGGCCCTCGCCGAGGTCGCGCGCGGCGGCACGGCGAAGGCCGAGGAGATCGACGCCCTGACCACGCAGCTGGACCGCGAGCGTCGCCGCGTGGCGGCCGAGCGCGCGCGGGCGGAGCGGGCGGTCACCGACGCCGAGATCGCCCGTCAGTCGGCCCGTGAGGCCCGGGAAGCCGACGAGGTGCGCCTGGCGCTGCTGGTCGACACGATCGACGGCGCCGTGACCGGCCTGCGCCGCGAGCTGATGCTGAGCGACCGCGGCGCGCGGCCTGCCGACATGGTGCGCGGCGCCACGTCGGGGCTCGGCCCGGGCGGGCGCGTGCAGGACGTCGGGGCGCTCGACCGCTACCTCGCGCTGCCCAACGTGCACCTCATCGTCGACGGCTACAACGTCACCAAGACCGGCTACCCCGAGCTGGCGCTGGCCGATCAGCGCGACCGGCTCATCCACCAGCTCTCCGCCCTCGCCGCGCGCACGAGCGCCGAGGTCACAGTGGTGTTCGACGGGGCAGGCGTGCTGTCCGTACCGGCGTCGGTGCCGCGCGGTGTGCGCGTGCTGTTCTCCGACCGCGGCGTGCTGGCCGACGACGTGATCCGCTCGATCGTGGCGGCCGAGCCGAAGGGCCGGCCGATGGTCGTGGCGACGTCCGACCGGGCGGTCGCCGACTCGGTCCGCGCGACCGGTGCCCACTCGGCGCCCTCGGCGGTGCTGGTCAGCCGCCTGAGCCGCGTCTGAGACCCGTCCGGGGGACGGCTGAGGCCGGCGGGACGGAAACTGTCGGTGGTGGCTCCTACCGTGCGTCCCAGGAAGCACGACAGCCAACTTGCGGTGAGGAGCCTCCCGTGACCGAGAACACGAACCACCACCCGCCCGACTGGACCGACTTCGACGAACCGGCCGACCGCGACCTCGATCTCGGCAGCGTTGATTTCGGCGACGTTGACCTCGATAGTGTCGATCTCAGCGACGTCGATCCGGCGGACCTCGACACGCTGGTCGTCGACTGCGACCGCTGCGCCGTGCGGGGCCACGCGTGCCACGACTGTGTGGTGAGCGTGCTGCTCGGCCCGCCGGTCGCCCTGGCGTGGGACGCGGACGAACGGCGAGCCGTCGACGCGCTCGCCGAGGCGGGGATGGTGCCCCGGCTGCGCTTGGTTTCGGAGCCCGAACGTAAGCCAGCGTGACACTTCTGGGTGATAACGGCGCGACGAGTGGTCGATCTAGTCGGATGAACGGTCGGTAGCGAATTCACGCAATTTAGACACCACAGAGTATGACCGCGATCACACAAACCCTCCCTCGCTGGTCCGATGGTGTTTCGGCGAACTACGGAGAGTTTTTATGTGGGGCCCGGTGGACGCGGTGACGGTCTTTTCGTAACCTGTCCGAGATCTCGTGGCCAGCAGCCGTCGGCAAGACGGCGACGCGAGATCGCCGCCGGAAAAGGCTTTGTCGGGGAGCCAACACCGGAACCACACCGTGCGCGTGAGGCTGTTGCAGTGAAACGCGGCCCGGAAACGCGCGGGGTGGACGCACGGAAGAGGGCCCCCGACCTCTTCGGCGTCACGAGGTTCCGACGGCGGCCCGACAGCAAAGGAGACACGCGCGACCGTGCAGTCGCATCCAGTGAAGCGCGTGGTGTCAGGTGCCCTCGCGGCAGCTTCGGTGATCGCCATGGTCACCATCGCCCAGCCCTCGGCCACGGCCATCGCAGCTCCCATCCCCGCCCTCCAGACCCCGCCCGACTCCGGTTCGGACGCCCTCGCGAAGTACCGCGACCTCGCCTCGCAGGCCGAAAAGGCCAACGAGGACCTCCTCAAGGCCCAGGACGACCAAGCGGCCCGCCAGAAGGACCTCGACAAGGCCAACGGCGACGTCGAGAACGCGAAGAAGTCCGCGCAGCAGGCCGAGAACAACGAGAAGCTCTACCGCGTCGACGTCGACAAGTTCGCCGGCGCCTCGTTCCTCAGCGGCGTGCAGATGAACAAGCTCTCGGCGCTGCTCGCGGGCACGTCGACGCAGGAGTTCCTCGAGCGTTCTTCCGCGCTGGACCAGATCGCGTCCCAGAAGGACGCCGCGCTCGACGCGCTGGCCGGTGCCGTGAAGCAGGCTCAGGACGCCACGAAGCTGGCCGCCGACGCCGCCAAGCGCGCGACGGACGCCCGTGACGCGGCTGCGAAGCTGGCGAACGACATCAAGACCAAGCAGAAGACGCTCAAAGACCAGATCGACCAGCTCAAGAAGACCGAGCCCGCGCTGTCCACACTGGACCAGGCCCTGCGCGGCGACAAGGGCAGCGCCCCGCCGGTGAACATCAAGGCGCCCGGGCCCGCGGCCCAGGCGGCCGTGGACGCGGCGCTGAGCCGTCTCGGCGACGCCTACGTGTGGGGCGCCACCGGCCCGAGCACGTTCGACTGCTCGGGCCTGATGCAGTGGGCCTACCGGCAGGCGGGCATCACGCTGCCTCGCTCGAGCCGGGAGCAGTCGACCTTCGGCACCCCGATCCCGCGCAGCCAGCTCCAGCCGGGCGACCTGGTGTTCTACTACACCCCGGTCTCCCACGTGGGCATGTACATCGGCGAAGGCAAGATGGTGCACGCTCCGACCACCGGCGACGTCGTGAAGATCTCGCCGCTGCAGAGCCAGTACGTGGGCGCCCGCCGCCCCAGCAGCTGAGCAGCAACCCTTCCCTGACCACGGGGCGGTACCGCGCACGCGGTGCCGCCCCGTGGTCGTTGGTGGGCCACAGCGCCGGCGAGCGTGCCCAGTAGCCTGCCCGTGTGCTGAGGACGCTGCTCGTGACCAACGACTTCCCGCCGCGGCCCGGGGGGATCCAGAACTACCTCAACTCGCTCGCCACGCGGCTCCCGGCCGACGACCTGGTGGTCTACGCGCCGTCGTGGGAAGGGAAAGCCGGCTCGCACGTCGACTTCGACGCCGAGGCGCCGTTCGAGGTCGTGCGGCACCCGACGTCGCTGATGCTGCCGACGCCCGACGTGCTGCGCCGCGCGAAGCAGATCATGCGGGCCCGCGACTGCGAAGCCGTGTGGTTCGGTGCGGCCGCGCCGCTGGCGCTGCTGGGGCACCCGCTGCGCCAGGCCGGCGCGAGGCGGGTCGTCGCGTCCACGCACGGGCACGAGGTCGGCTGGTCGATGCTGCCGGGTTCGCGCCAGGCGCTGCGGCGCATCGGCGACACGGTCGACGTGCTCACCTACGTCAGCAAGTACACGCGCCGCCGCTTCGGCGCGGCGTTCGGGCCGATGGCGGGGCTCGAGATGCTGCCGTCCGGCGTCGACACCACGCTCTTCGCGCCCGACGCGGGGGCGCGCGAGGAGATCCGCGCCCGCCACGGCCTGGGCGACCGGCCGACGGTCGTGTGCGTGTCGAGGCTCGTGCCGCGCAAGGGCCAGGACATGCTCATCCGCACGCTGCCGGAGCTGCGCAAGCGCGTGCCGGACGTGGCGCTGCTGCTGGTCGGCGGCGGTCCGTACCGCAAGCGGCTCACGGAGCTCGTCGCCGAGCTCGACGTGGCCGACAACGTGGTCATCACCGGCTCCGTGCCGTGGGCCGAGCTGCCGGCGCACTACAACGCGGGCGACGTCTTCGCGATGCCCGCGCGCACCCGCGGCAAGGGGCTCGACGTGGAGGCGCTGGGGATCGTCTACCTGGAGGCGTCGGCGACCGGCTTGCCCGTGGTGGCCGGCACGTCGGGCGGCGCGCCCGAGGCGGTGCTCGACGAGGTGACCGGTCACGTCGTGGACGGTCGCGACGTCGGCCAGCTGCGCGACACCCTCGAGGCCCTCCTGTCCGACCCCGTGCGGGCCCGCCGCATGGGCGAGGCGGGGCGCGCGTGGGTCGCGGAGAACTGGCGCTGGGACACGATGGCGCAGCGCCTGTCCGGCCTGCTGGACGGCGATCCGGTCGCCGCCGTGCGCTAGGGCTCGTCAGGGCTCGTACACGGCCGGGTGGCGCGGGTCGTCGACGCGGACCGTGACGTCGGCGAGCGCGCCCGGGTCGACCTCCGACTCGTAGCGCTCGTACGCGGGCAGCGCCCACGCGTCGTCGTCGGGCAGGCGGCGGTGCAGCGCGGCGGGGGAGAGCCACAGGTGCACCACGAGGTCGAACGCGAGGCCGGCGCCGAGCAGGAACTCGCCGTTGACGAGCACCACGCCGCCTTCCGGCACGGGCACGCGCGCCATCCGCGTGGCGCGGTCGCGCTCGGTGTCCCACAGCGCCGGCAGCACCTCGCCGCTGCCTTCGCCGGCGAGCGGGTCGAGGACCTCCCGGCGCAGGGCGCCGAGGTCGAGCCAGTCGGTGTAGCGCGCGTCGGGGTTGCGCTTGCCGTGCTCGAAGCGCAGCGACGCCGGACGCAGGAACCCGCTCGCGGGCACGCGCACCGCGGCGCGGCCCAGCAGCCGCAACGGGTCCACGAGCGCGTCGGCGAGACCCGCGGTATCGGTGGCATCGTCGGCGCCGTCCACGGCGACCGCCAGCCGGCGGTGCGGCAAGGCCGCGACGCGCTCGGTCAGCTCGGCGGCCAGCACGTCGGGGGAGATGGGTCGGTAGCGCACGGAAACCCATCCTGCCCGCGAGCGCCACACAGCACACCGGCGCGTGGGCATACTGGGAGGCACGAGACCAGTCAGACGGAAACCTTGGGGGCGAAGTGGCCGTCGAAGAAATTCCCGTGATCGACGACAAGTTCATGCAGCACACGCACGAGACGCTGGGGCGGTTTCACGACCAGGGCGCCGTGTGCCCGATCCGCATGCCGCACGGCACACCGTCTTACCTCGTGACGGGCTACGACGAGGCGCGGGCGCTGCTCGCGGACCCGCGGCTGAGCAAGGACAATCGCGGCGCCTACGACCTGATGATCGCGAAGGCCGGGGGCGAGAACATCAACCGGTCCTTCGGCCAGCTGCTCGGCGCGCACATGCTCAACACCGACGCGCCGGACCACACACGGCTGCGCAAGCTCGTGAACAAGGCGTTCACCTCGCGGGCGATCGCCGGGCTGCGCCCGCGCATCGAGCAGATCACCACCGAGCTGCTCGATGCGATGGAGGAGCACGAGCAGGTCGACCTCATGGCCGCGTTCGCGGGCCCGGTGCCGATCACCGTGATCTGCGAGCTGCTCGGCGTGCGCGAGGAGGACCGCGGCGAGTTCACCGGCTGGTCCAACATCCTGCTGGGCGCGGGCGACCTCGACGAGATGCAGGCGGCCGCGGTGGCCATGCACACCTACCTCGTGGGGCTGGTCGCGCAGAAGCGCGCCGAACCGGGCGAAGATCTGCTCTCGGGCCTCGTGCAGGCCACCGACGAAGGCGATTCGCTGAGCGAGGAAGAGCTCGTCGCGATGGCCTTCCTGCTGCTCGTCGCGGGCCACGAGACCACCGTGAACCTGATCGGCAACGCGGTGGTGGCGTTGCTTCGCGCGCCCGAGCAGCGCGCGAAGCTGGTGGCGGACCCGTCGCTGATGCCCGGCGCCGTCGAGGAGTTCCTGCGTTTCGACGGGCCCATCAACATCGCCACCCTCCGCTACACCGTCGAGGACGTGGAGGTCGGCGACCACAAGATCCCCGCGGGTGAGTTCGTGCAGGTCTCGCTGCTCGCCGCCAACCGCGACGAGGGCCGCTTCCCCGACCCGGCCGACCTCGACGTCACGCGCGCGGCCGGCGGCCACCTCGCCTTCGGCCACGGCATCCACTACTGCGTCGGCGCCCCGCTGGCGCGCATGGAGGCGGAGATCGCGCTCACGGCGCTGCTCGCGCGCTTCCCGCAGCTGCGAGCGGCCGTGCCGGAGGAGGACCTGGTCTACCGCACGAGCCCGCTGGTGCACGGCGTCAAGACGCTGCCCGTGCTGCTCCGCTGAGCTCTTGTGCGCGGAGCGGGCGGGGCGGCACGTAGGGTCGGCGCGTGGACTCCAGCGCCGACCACCTGCTCGCCCTCGACGCCGCGCACGTGTGGCACCCGTACGCGCCGATGCCGGGACGGGTGGCGCCGCTGCTCGTCTCCGAGGCGAGCGGGGTGCGGCTGAAGCTGGCGGACGGCCGTGAGCTCGTCGACGGCATGTCGTCGTGGTGGGCGGCGGTGCACGGCTACCGGCACCCGGTGCTCGACGCGGCGCTGGCCGAGCAGGCCGGGCGGATGAGCCACGTGATGTTCGGCGGCCTCACGCACGAGCCGGCGATCACGCTCGCCAAGACCCTTGTGGACCTCACGCCCGAGGGTCTCGAGCACGTGTTCCTGTGCGACTCCGGCTCGGTCTCGGTCGAGGTCGCCGTCAAGATGTGCCTGCAGTACCAGCGTTCGCGCGGGTTGCCGGAGAAGCGGCGGCTGCTCACGTGGCGCGGTGGCTACCACGGTGACACGTTCACGCCCATGAGCGTCTGCGACCCCGACGGCGGCATGCATTCGCTGTGGCGCGGAGTCCTGCCGGAACAGGTGTTCGTGCCCGAACCGCCGGCCGGCTTCGACGCGCCGGTTGACCAGTCCTATGTGGACATTCTCGCCACCGCGCTGGAGAAGCACGCGCACGAGCTGGCCGCGGTGATCGTGGAACCCGTGGTGCAGGGCGCGGGCGGGATGCGTTTCCACCACCCCGGCTACTTGCGCGCGCTGCGCGAGCTCACGCGCGAGCACGACGTGCTGCTCGTGTTCGACGAGATCGCCACCGGCTTCGGGCGCACGGGCCGGATGTTCGCGGCCGAGCACGCCGGCGTGACGCCCGACGTGCTGTGCCTCGGCAAGGCGCTCACCGGCGGCTACCTCACGATGGCCGCGGCGCTGTGCACGCCCGAGATCGCCGCCGGCATCGCGCGAGGTGACCTGCCGGTGCTGGCCCACGGGCCGACGTTCATGGGCAACCCGCTGGCCTCCGCCGTCGCCAACGCGTCGCTCGGGCTGCTGGCCGAGGGCCGGTGGCGCTCGGACGTCTCGCGGATCGAGGATGGGTTGCGGCGTGGTCTCGAGCCGGCGTGGGACCTGCCGAACGTGCGCGATGTGCGGGTGCTCGGCGCGATCGGCGTGCTGCAGCTCGACCACGAGGTCGACCTCGGCGTGGCCACCGACATCGTGACGGCGGAGGGCGCGTGGCTGCGGCCGTTCCGCGACCTCGTGTACGCGATGCCGCCGTACGTCACGGACGACGCGGACCTGGCCGTGATCACCGGTGCGATGCTCGCGGCGGCTGAAAAAGCCTGAATTCACCCGGTCGAGTGTGACCGCGGCCATAAGAAACGGGCTGCATACTGTGAGTCACGTAAAGTTGCCGGAACTCTGGGGTTTCCACGCGATCAGGTCTGAGCCGCTTCGTGAGTTTCTGACGGATTGGTGAGCTTTGCCGGAAACGTCCTAGTTCTCCGGTTCACAAGCAAACCTGAAGATCGTTCGCGTAGCGGACTTTTCGATCTTTTTCCGCTTTCCTGTCGCCATGATCGAGATCGTTCGTGGCGAGCACGACACCGGACCCCCGTCGCGCCGCGCCCAAGCCAACCGGACCCTCCAGAACATCCTGCGCCACGACGTGCCGGCCTCGCTGGTCGTCTTCCTCGTGGCCGTGCCGCTCTCTCTCGGCGTCGCCCTCGCTGTCGGCGCGCCACTCCTCGCGGGCCTCGTCTCCGCCGTCGTCGGCGGCTTGGTCGCGAGCCTGCTCGGCGGGTCGGCCCTGCAGGTCAGCGGGCCGTCCGCAGCCCTGACCGTGGTGCTCGCCGACACCATCGCCACCTACGGCTGGGCCGTCACCTGCGCCGTGACCGTCGGCGCCGGCCTGCTGCAGATCCTTTTCGGGCTCCTGCGCTTCGCCCGCGCCGCGCTGGCCATCTCACCCGCGATCGTCCACGGCCTGCTGGCCGGCATCGGCGTGACGATCGTGCTCGGCCAGCTCCACGTGGTGCTCGGCGGCCGGGCCCAGGGCTCCGCGCTCGCGAACCTCGCGGCGCTGCCCGGGCAGATCGTCGGCCACCACGACCAGGCCGTGCTGATCGGCGTGCTCACCGTCGCGATCCTGCTGGTGTGGCCGAAGCTGCCGGCGCCGGTGCGGAAGGTGCCGGGGCCGCTGGCCGCCGTCACGGTCGCGACGGGGCTGTCCGTCGCCGCCGGGATGTCGTTGCCGCGCGTGGACCTGCCCGCCGCGCTGCCGTCGTTCGGGTTTGTGCCGCAGCTGCCTTCGGGCGGCTGGAGCGGCGTGGCCTTCGCAGCCGTCACGGTCGCGCTCATCGCGAGCCTGGAGAGCCTGCTTTCCGCGGTGTCCATCGACAAGCTGCGCGGCGGGCGCCACACGGACCTCAACCGTGAGCTCATCGGCCAGGGCGCCGGCAACGTCGCGTCCGGCGCGCTCGGCGGGCTGCCCGTGACCGGCGTGATCGTGCGGACCATGACCAACTACGAGGCCGGCGCGAAGACCCGCGCGTCGGCGCTGCTGCACTCGTGCTGGATCCTCGGGTTCTGCCTGCTGCTCACCGGCGTGCTGCGCTACATTCCGCTCGCCGCGCTGGCCGGGCTGCTCGTGTACGTGGGCGCCAAGCTCGTGAACCTCCCGGCGCTGAAGGAAGTGCTGCGCCACGGCGACCTCGCGGTGTATGCGGTGACGCTCGTCGGCGCGGTGTTCGTGAACCTGCTGACCGGCGTCGCGGCCGGCGTGCTGCTGGCGCTCGCGTTCATGCTGCGGCGGATGGTCCACTCCGGCGTGCACGTGGAGACGGGCGAGCGCGGCACGCGCGTGGTGATCGAGGGCGCGCTCACGTTCCTTTCGGTGCCCCGCTTGACGAAGGTGCTCGCCGGCGTGCCCGAGCGCGCCGACGTGACGCTGGAGCTGCTCGTGGACTACCTCGACCACGCGGCGTTCGACTGCCTGCGCGGCTGGCAGCAGGCGCACGTGAAAGCCGGCGGCACGGTGACCGTCGACGAGATCGGGCACCCCTGGTATGGCCGCGGCAGCTCCGGCGAGCCCACCGTGCGACGCAGCCTCGCGGCGCGCGTGCTGCCGCGGTGGCTCGCGCCGTGGTCGCAGTGGCAGGCCGAGCACGTTTCGCTGCCCGGACCGCGGGACGGCGCCTCGCCGTTGTCCCGTGGCGCATCGGAGTTCCAACGCCGCACCGCGCCACTGCTGCGCGACACCCTCAGCGGCCTCGCGCACGGCCAGCAGCCGCACACCCTTTTCATCACCTGTGGCGACGCGCGGATCGTGCCCAACCTGATCACCACGTCGGGCCCGGGCGACCTGTTCGCGGTGCGCAACATCGGCAACCTCGTCCCCGCCGCCGGCGACGGAACCGACTCCTCGGTGGGCGCGGCCGTCGAGTACGCCGTGGGGGTGCTCAAGGTGCCCGAGATCGTGGTGTGCGGCCACTCCTCGTGCGGCGCGATGAAGGCGCTCCTCGGGCAGGCCCCCGAGGGCCTCACGCGCCTCGGCAACTGGCTGCGCCACGGCGAACCCACCCTCCGTCGCCGCGCATCGGAGGCGGCCTTGCTGCTCGACGGCCGGCGCCCGACCGCCGAGTGCGACCAGCTGGCGCTGCACAACGTCGTCCAGCAACTCGACCACCTCCGCACCCACCCGGTCGTGGCCGACGCCCTGGCCGCCGGCGACCTGACGCTGACGGGCATGTACTTCGACGTCGGCGCCGCCCAGGTCTCGTTGCTGGACGCAGCTCACCGCAGCTTCGTCCCGGCCGGCTCGACGGTGCACTGACCAGCTGGGCCGGTGCGCACACGCACCGGCCAGTGGTCGAGCTCCCGCGCAACCCGAGAGTGGGGTGTCCGATAAAAATTCATGCCATCAGGTGGGACATAGCGGACATTTAACCCACACTCGGGTTACCTGGTGATCATGAGCCGACTTGCCGTGCTTCGCCACGACGTGCCCGCCTCGCTCGTGGTCTTCCTCGTCGCCGTGCCGCTCTCGCTGGGCATCGCGCTCGCGTCCGGGGCGCCGATCGTCGCCGGGCTGATCGCCGCTGTGGTCGGCGGTGTGGTCGCCGGAGCGCTGGGCGGCTCGCCGCTGCAGGTCAGCGGGCCCGCGGCCGGCCTGACGGTGATCATGGCCGAGACGATCGCCACCTTCGGGTGGGCCGTCACCTGCTTGATCACGGTGCTCGCCGGTGCGCTGCAGGTGCTGCTGGGCCTGAGCCGCATCGCACGGGCGGCGCTGGCGATCTCGCCGGCCATCGTGCACGGGATGCTCGCCGGCATCGGCGTGACGATCGTGCTGGGCCAGCTCCACGTCGTGCTCGGCGGGCAGGCGCAGAGCTCCGCGCTGGAGAACATCGCCGAGCTGCCCGCGCAGGTCGTGGCCCACCACGACGCGGCGGCCGTGATCGGGCTGCTCACCATCGTGATCCTCGTGGTCTGGCCGCGCCTGCCCGCCGCTGTGCGCAAGGTGCCCGGGCCGCTCGCGGCGATCGCTTTCGCCACGGTGATCTCGCTCGTCGCGGGCATGACGTTGCCGCGCGTGGAGCTGCCCGGCGACCTGCTGCAGATCCGCTTCGCGCCGCAGCTGCCCGGCGAGGGCTGGACCGACGTCGCGCTGGCGGCGGTGACCATCGCGTTGATCGCGAGCGTCGAGAGCCTGCTCTCGGCCGTCGCCGTGGACAAGCTGCACACCGGCCCGCGCGCGAACCTCGACCGCGAGCTCGTGGGCCAGGGCGCGGCCAACCTCGTGTCCGGCGCGCTCGGCGGCCTGCCCGTGACCGGCGTGATCGTGCGCAGCTCCACCAACGTCGCCGCGGGCGCCAAGACCCGCGCGTCCGCGATCCTGCACGGCGTGTGGGTGCTGGTCTTCGTCGTCGCGCTCGCCGGGCTGATCGGGAACATCCCGCTGGCCGCGCTCGCCGGCCTGCTCGTGCACGTCGGCGTGAAGCTCGTGAACCCCGGCCACCTCAGGCAGGTCCTGCGCCACGGCGACCTCGCGCTCTACCTCGTGACGCTCGCTGGGGTGGTGGTGTTCGACCTGCTCACGGGCGTGCTCGCCGGGATCGTGCTGGCCGTGGCCCTCATGCTGCGCCGCACGGTGTGGTCCGGTGTCCACGCCGAGCGGGACGGCGACGAGTGGCGCGTGGTCGTGGAGGGCGTGCTCACATTCCTGTCCGTGCCGCGCCTGTCGAAGGTGCTCGGCGCCGTCCCGCCCGGCACGGTCGTGACCCTCGAGCTGGTCGCCGACTACCTCGACCACGCCGCCTTCGAAAGCCTGTCGAGCTGGCAGCAGGCCCACGAACGGGCCGGCGGCACCGTGGTCGTCGACGAGGTCGGCCACCCGTGGTTCGGCAAGGGCAAGGAGGGCACCCCGACGCTGCGGCGCACGGCTGCGGCCGGCGCCGTGCCCCGCTGGCTCGCGCCGTGGTCCGACTGGCAGGCCGTCGACGTCCGCCTGCCCGGCCAGCGGACCCACCGCGGCGCCACGGAGTTCCAGCGCCGGGCCGCGCCGCTGCTGAAGGAGACGCTCTCGGGCCTCGCCGACGGCCAGCGCCCGCACACGCTGTTCATCACCTGCGGCGACTCGCGCATCGTGCCCAACCTGATCACCACGTCGGGGCCGGGCGACCTGTTCACCGTCCGCAACATCGGCAACCTCGTGCCGCCCGCGCAGGCCGACCCGTCGATGAACGCCGCCGTCGAGTACGCGGTGGGGGTGCTGCACGTGCGCGAGATCGTGGTGTGCGGGCACTCCTCGTGCGGCGCGATGGGCGCGCTCGCCGACGGGCCGCCGGCCGGCACGGCGCTGGAGGGCTGGCTGCGCCACGCCGAGCCCAGCCTGCGCCGCGGCGGCCCGGTCACGCTCGGCGGCGAGCTTCCCGCCCGTGAACCCGACCGGTTGGCCCTGCACAACGTGCTGCAGCAGCTCGACCACCTGCGCGCGTACCCGCTGGTCGCCGAGGCCGAAGCCCGCGGCGAGCTGCTCCTCACGGGCCTGTACTTCGACGTCGGCGCGGCCCAGGTCTACCTGTCCGACCCGGTGGCGGGCGCGTTCGTGGCGGCGGGGACGCCGGTCACCCCACATCGTGGGTGATCCCACCCGGACGTGGTGCGCACCGGGTGCGGGTGACTAAGTTGATGGCCCGTGACCATGCTGGTGATGACGGGGACCGGGACCGAGGTCGGCAAGACGATCACCACGGCGGCGATCGCGGCGCTGGCGCTCGGGCAAGGGCAGCGCGTCGCGGTGCTCAAGCCGGCCCAGACCGGGGTCGTGCCGGGCGAGGCGGGCGACCTCGACGAGGTCGTGCGCCTGGCCGGCAAGGGCGTGACCACGCGTGAGCTGCGGCGCTACCCCGACCCGCTCTCCCCGGAGGCGGCGGCTCGGCGCAGCGGCCTGCCGACGCTGGGCCCGGGCGAGATCGCGGCCGCCGCCACCGCACTCGACGCCGAGCACGACCTCACGCTCGTGGAGGGTGCCGGTGGCTTGCTGGTGCGCTTCGACGCCGACGGCAGCGGGCTGGCCGACGTCGCGTGGGCGCTCGGCGCGCCGATCGTGATCGTGGCCCAGCCGGGCCTCGGCACGCTCAACGCGACGGCGCTGACCGCTGAGGTCGCGACGCGGCGCGGCCTCAATGTCGTGGGTGTGGTGGTCGGCGCGTGGCCGGCCGAGCCGGATCTCGCGTCCGTGGAGAACCTGCACGACCTGCCCACCGCGGCAGGGGCACCCCTGCTCGGGGTGCTGCCCGGGGGGCTGGCGGCGACGGATCACGATACGTTCGTGGAACGGGCGCGCGCCGGGCTCTCGCCGTGGTTCGGCGGGGAGTTCGACCCGGAGGCTTTCACGCGGGCCGCTTCCGTGAATAAGTGACGGGCGTCGCAGCCCAGGCGGCGGGCTCTCAGGCACCATGACCGGAGAGCGCGTCCGTGCAGAAGTTCGACAGACAGGAGACGTCGTGACCGCAGTGGCGGGAAAGCCGGCCCAGGACATTTCGGACGTGCTGGCCGTCGCGCGCGAGCAGGTGCTCGAGCGCGGGGTCGGATTGTCTGAAGAACAGGTGCTGGCCGTGCTCCGGCTGCCCGACGAACGGCTCGGCGAGGCGCTGCAGGTCGCGCACGAGGTGCGCATGCGCTGGTGCGGCCCGGAGGTCGAGGTCGAGGGCATCGTCAGCCTCAAGACCGGCGGCTGCCCCGAGGACTGCCACTTCTGCTCGCAGTCGGGCCGCTTCCCCTCGCCGGTGCGCTCGGCGTGGCTCGACATCCCCGGCCTGGTCAAGGCCGCGCGCCAGACCGCCGAGACGGGTGCGACCGAGTTCTGCATCGTCGCCGCCGTGCGCGGTCCGGACAAGCGGCTGCTCTCGCAGGTCCGTGAGGGCGTGCAGGCGATCCGTGCCGACGGCAACGACATCCAGATCGCGTGCTCGCTCGGCATGCTCACCCAGGAGCAGGTCGACGAGCTCGTCGAGATGGGCGTGCACCGCTACAACCACAACCTCGAGACGGCGCGCTCGCACTTCCCGGACGTCGTGACCACGCACTCGTGGGAAGAGCGCTGGGACACCCTGCGGATGGTCGCCGAGGCCGGCATGGAGGTCTGCTGCGGCGGCATCATCGGCATGGGGGAGACCGTCGAGCAGCGCGCGGAGTTCGCCGTGCAGCTCGCCGAGCTGAGCCCGCACGAGGTGCCGATGAACTTCCTCATCCCGCAGCCGGGCACGCCGTACGAGAACTTCGAGATCGTCGAGGGCAAGGACGCGCTGCGCACGGTCGCGGCGTTTCGGCTCGCCATGCCGCGCACGATGCTGCGCTTCGCCGGCGGCCGCGAGCTGACCCTGGGCGACCTGGGCGCGGAGCAGGGCATGCTGGGCGGGATCAACGCGATCATCGTCGGCAACTACCTGACGAACCTCGGCCGGCCCGCGAGCGCGGACCTGAAGATGCTCGACGAGCTGAAGATGCCGGTCAAGGCCCTCAGTGACAGCCTCTGACCCACCCGCCTACTGCGTCCACTGTGGACAGGCGTCGCCCGGCGGCGCCGATCACGACGCCTGCCAAAACCCGCGCACGGCGCTCGAACCGCCGCGGTTCTGCGTGTTCTGCGCCCGCCGGATGGTGGTGCAGGTGACGCCCGTCGGCTGGACGGCGCGGTGCAGCAGGCACGGCGAGACCGCCAGTGGTTGACCGCGGGTGCTGACCGGTTACGCTCGGTCCGCACAAACGCAGGGAGGGAGTCCGGGGTGGTCGATTCCGCGGGCAAGGCAGCACACCGGTCGTCCGCCGTGGCCGACGCCTGGTCGGTGCCGAACCTCTTCTCACCGCACCGCGCGCGGCCGAAGGTCGTGGTGAAGGCCGACCTGCTGCCGGCCGTGAGCGTGCTGTCGACGGCGGGCCTGCTCGGCATCCCGCTCGGCTGGCTGTGGTCGCTGATGGCGCCGCCGCAGCGCGAGCGCGTGGTCACCGCCGACGGGCAGCGGGTGCCGCTGGAGCTGGAGAGCTGGCACCGCTTCGACGACCTCGCCATCTACGGCTTCCTGGCACTGGCCACGGGGCTGCTGATCGGTGTGATCGTGTGGCTGATGCGCGAACGCCGGGGCCCGGTCGTGTTCGTGGCCGCCGCCGGGGGCGCCGCGCTGGCCGGCTGGCTCGGCACGCAGATCGGCGTGGCGTTCGTGAACTCGAAGTACGCCATCGACACCGCACCCGCGCTGGGCGCGGTGATCTCGGCGCCGCCGCAGCTGGAGTCCGGGTGGATCTGGCTGGCGGCCCCGTTGGTGACCTCGCTCGTCTACGCGCTGCTCGCGGCGTGGAACGGCCGCGAGGACCTGGGCCGTCGGCTCGGCTGAGGCGCTAGTTGAGGTTCGCCGGCTTCGAGAAGTCGGCGAACTCGGTCGGCGGCAGCGGCACGGCGCTGAGCGTGTCCAGGAACCACGCCTCGCGGGTGAGCAGCCGGCAGACGATGCGCAGGCGCCGCAACGGGTGCGTCTCCTCCAGCAGCAGCTGGCGGTCTTCCAGCGGCAACAGGCAGTCGGCGGCGAGCTGGTAGGCGAGCTCGTTGACGTCGGCGTCGTCGTCCGGCGTGCTCCAGTCGTCGTCGTGCCAGGCGGCCTCGCAGTAGCGACGGTGGGCCGCGCGCGCGACTTCGCCGAGTCGTTGCCCCGGTTCGACCGCGCTGGCGGGCACGGCGTCGTCGGGCAGCCAGTCGACCACGCCCAACAGGTAGGGCGCCGACGTGCAGTCGAGCTCGCGCAGGCGGAAGCGCCGGGCGGCCTTGGTGACCACGTCGTAGCGCCCGTCCGGCAGCCGCTTCGCTTCGCGCAGCACGGTGCTGCAGCCCACGTCGTACACATGGTCCAGACCACGCACTTCACGCACGAGCGGGGCACGCAGCGAGACCACGCCGAACTCGCGCCCCGGCACGGCGCCGCCCACGAGGTCGGCGGTCAGCTGGCGGTAGCGCGGCTCGAAGATGTGCAACGGCAGGTGCGTACCGGGGAGCAGCACGGTCTGCAGTGGGAACAACGGCAGTGTCGCCGTCCCACTGGGGTTCTGCTCCTGCTCCGGCTCGGTCACGCGTCCACCGTACGGGTACCGGGGCACGCTCGCAGTCCATCACCTTTTCGGCGGCGGCTTGAGGACTGCGAACGGGTCTGTGATCTGCATCCCTTTGCCCGCGAAGGAGAACAGCGCCGCCGGGCGCCCGCCGGCCCGACCGGGTGACGCGGTGTCCCCGGTGGGCACGAGGAGTCCCCGACGCGAGAGCACGCGTTGCAGGTTCGTCGCCGACACCCGGTAGCCCAGCGCGGCGGAGTAGAGCCCGCGCAGGGCCGAGATCGTGAACTGCTCGGGCGCCAGGGCGAAGCCGAGGTTGGTGTAGCTGAGCTTCGAGCGCAGCCGGTCGCGGGCGCGCAGCACGATCGCCTCGTGGTCGAACGCGGTGCGCGGCAGCGCGGTCACGTCGTGCCACTGCGTGTCCTCGGGGATCTCCGGGTCGACGTCCGACGGCACGAGCCCGAGGAACGCCGTGGCGACCACGCGCGGCCCCGGCACGCGGTCAGGCGCGCTGAAGACCGAGAGCTGCTCCACGTGCTTGAGCTGGCGCACGTCGACCTTCTCGGCGAGCTGGCGGCGGATGGACGTTTCGACGTCCTCGTCGGGGCGCAGCCGGCCGCCCGGGAGCGACCAGCGGCCCAGGTGCGGGTCGAGCGCGCGGCGCCACAGGAGCACGCGCAGTGTGTCCGAGCGCACTTGCAGGACTGCTCCCAGAACCTCGTGGGCCAAGGGGGTCTGGGTGTTAAGATGACTTCGCACGGTTTTCGATTATAAGGCGAAAACCCGTCGACGGTCCAGGAGGGCCACACATGACCACCACGGTTGAGCAGAACCTGACTCCGTACGGCGGGGTCGAGGCGAACGCGGACTGGGCGGAGGAGGTGCGCGAGCTCGCTCGTCAGCGCGACGCGGTGCTGCTGGCGCACAACTACCAGGTCCCCGAGATCCAGGACATCGCCGACTTCACCGGCGACTCGCTGGCGCTGAGCCGCATCGCGGCGAGCAGCGACGCGTCCACGATCGTCTTCTGCGGCGTGCACTTCATGGCCGAGACCGCGAAGATCCTGGCGCCGCAGAAGACGGTGCTGATTCCCGACGCGCGGGCCGGCTGCTCGCTCGCCGACTCCATTTCCGGCGCCGAGCTGCGGGCCTGGAAGGCCGAGCACCCGGGCGCGGTCGTGGTGTCGTACGTGAACACCACCGCCGAGGTGAAGGCGGAGACGGACATCTGCTGCACGTCGTCGAACGCGGTCGACGTGGTGGCTTCGATCCCCGCTGACCAGGAAGTTCTCTTCCTTCCCGACCAGTTCCTCGGCGCGCACGTGAAGCGCATGACGGGCCGGCAGAACATGCACATCTGGGCCGGCGAGTGCCACGTCCACGCCGGCATCAACGGGGCCGAGCTGGCCGCGCGGGCCGAGGAGAACCCCGACGCCGACCTGTTCATCCACCCCGAGTGCGGCTGCGCGACGTCGGCGCTCTACCTCGCGGGCGAGGGCGTGGTGGCGCCGGAGCGGGTGAAGATCCTGTCCACCGGCGACATGGTGCACGCGGCTCGGGACACGAAGGCCCGCTCGGTGCTGGTGGCGACCGAGATCGGCATGATCCACCAGCTGCGCAAGGCCGCGCCGGAGATCGACTTCCGCGCGGTGAACGACCGGGCGTCCTGCCGGTACATGAAGATGATCACGCCAGCCGCGCTGCTGCGGAGCCTGCGCGAAGGCGCGGACGAGGTCCACGTGGACCTCGAGACCGCCGCCAGGGCGCGGGCCTCGGTGCAGCGGATGATCGAGATCGGGCAGCCCGGCGGCGGCGAATGACCACCCCGGTTAACGCTTCACAGGCGAAAACCCCGGCGTGGGAAGCCCGTGCGGACCTCGTTGTCGTGGGCAGCGGGGTGGCCGGGCTGACGGCCGCGCTGCGGGCGCAGGAGCTCGGCCTGCACGTGCTCGTGGTGACCAAGGCCGCGGTGTCCGACGGCAACACGCGCTGGGCCCAGGGCGGCGTCGCGGTGGTGTTGGAAGGCGAGCACGACCGCGACGACTCGGTCGCGAAGCACGCCGAAGACACCTTCACCGCGGGCGCCGGCCTGTGCGACGAGGACGCGGCACGATCGATCCTCGACGGCGGCCCGGCGGCCGTGGAGTGGCTGCGGGCCAGCGGCGCTCAGTTCGACGCCGGTGCCGAAGGCTTGGCGCGCGCTCGCGAGGGCGGCCACAGCGCGTTCCGCGTGATCCACGCGGGCGGCGACGCCACAGGCGCCGAGGTGGAGCGCACGTTGGTGGCGCAGGCCGGCGACCGGCGCGTGCCGGTGCTGCAGCACCACATCGCGGTCGACGCGTTGCTCACGCCCGTGGGTGAGGTGGCGGGCGTGACCGTGCTGGACCGCGACGGCGTGCCCGGCGTGGTGCGGGCCTCGGCCGTGCTGCTGGCCAGCGGCGGGTTCGGCCAGCTCTACCAGGCGACGTCCAACCCGGAGATCGCGACCGGCGACGGTCTCGCCCTTGCCTTGCGGGCGGGCGCGACCGTGGCCGACGTCGAGTTCGTGCAGTTCCACCCCACGGTGCTCTACACGCCGGGGGCTCGTGGCCGGTGCCCGCTCGTCACCGAGGCCGTTCGCGGTGAGGGAGCCACGCTCGTCGACGGCGCCGGCCAGTCGGTGATGGCCGGCGTGCACCCGCTGGGCGACCTGGCGCCGCGCGACGTCGTGTCGGCCGCGATCACCCGGCGGATGGGGCTGGCGCCGGGCGGGGTCGACGACCACGTTTTCCTCGACGCCACCGGCATTTCCGGCTTCGCGAAGCGGTTCCCGACCGTGCACGCGGCCTGCGCGGTGCTGGGCCTCGACCCGGCCGTGGACGCGATCCCGGTGACACCCGCGGCGCACTTCGCGTGCGGCGGAGTGGTGACCACTGTGGACGGACGGTCGAGCGTCACCGGGCTGTACGCGGCGGGCGAGGTGGCCCGCACCGGGCTGCACGGAGCCAACCGGCTGGCGTCCAACAGCCTGCTCGAAGGCCTCGTGGTGGGGCACCGCGTGGCGCAGGCCGTGGCCGCCGACCTCGCGGCCGGGCTGCTGCCGGACCCGTCGCGTGGGCGCTTGCCCTCGCGGACGTCGGCGCCGGCGGCCGAGCGCGACGCTTTGCAGCGCGTGATGAGCCGCTACGCCGCGATCGGCCGCGACGCCGATGGCCTGGCGGCGGCGGGTTCCGTGCTGGACCTGTCCACGCAGGACAGTCCGTTGTGGACGCACGTGGCCGTGGAGGACGCGGCGCTCACCGTGGTGGCGCAGGCGCTGCTCGCCGCGGCGGCGCGGCGCACCGAATCGCGCGGCTGCCACGTGCGGTCCGATTTTCCCGAGCGGGCAGAGGGCTGGCGGCGCAGCCAGCTCATCCGGCTCAGCCCTTCCGGCCAGCCCGTGCTGGCCGACCCGATCGCTCTGGAAGGTGTGGCATGACCGAGTTGTTCCCGTTTTCCGACGCCGTCTCACGCGCCCTCGTGGACGCGGGGCTCGAGGTCGCCGACGTCCGCCGCGTGGTGACCACGGCGCTCGAAGAGGACCTGCGGTACGGGCCGGACGCCACCACGGCGTCGACGGTCCCGGCCGACGCGCGCGCGGTTGCCGAGCTGACCCCGCGTTCGCCAGGTGTCGTGGCCGGGCTGCCTGTGGCCCTGGCGGTGTTCGACGCGGTGCTGGGTTCGGACTACGAGGTGGTGTCCAGCCGGCCCGACGGGTCGCGGGTGGCGGCGGGCGAGCCCGCGCTCGCGGTGCGGGGCACCGTACGCGGCCTCCTGACGGCCGAGCGGACGGCCCTGAACCTCGTCTGCCGCCTCTCGGGCATCGCGACGGCGACCGCCCGGTGGGTGTCCGAAGTGGAGGGTTCGGGCACGGCGATCCGCGACACCCGCAAGACGACGCCGGGCCTGCGGTTGCTGGAGAAGTACGCCGTGCGTTGCGGTGGCGGCGTGAACCACCGCATGGGTCTGGGCGACGCCGTGCTGATCAAGGACAACCACGTCGTCGCCGCGGGTTCCGTCACGGCCGCGCTGGCGGCGGCGCGCGAGCACGCGCCGGAGCTGGCGTGCGAGGTGGAGGTCGACAACCTGGCGCAGCTGGAGGAGGCGCTCGCCGCGGGCGCCGACGAGGTTCTGCTGGACAACTTCACGCCGCAGGACTGCGCGAAGGCCGTGGAGCGGCGCAACGCCGTTTCGCCGAAAACGCGGCTGGAATCCTCTGGTGGCCTCACCCTCGACCGTGCTAAGGCCTACGCTGAGTCCGGTGTGGACTACTTCGCGGTGGGGGCGCTCACGCACTCCTCGCCCGCGTTGGACCTTGGGATGGACCTGCGCTGAACCTGTTGCCGCGGCGCCCGCTCGACTAGAATCCCGTTGTCGGACAGCGAGATTCTCCGGGAGGGTGCCGCGGTGAGGTGGCCAGCCGTCTTCGCCGTGGCCGGTCTCGTGGCCGTGTCTTCCCTGTCTTCCGTCGGAGTCGCCGGGTCCGCGAGCGCGGTGGGGGCGTGCGCGAACCCGTCCGGCACCTACACCGGCGCCGTGTCGTGGGGCCAGCGGCTCGTCGACCCGCAGCGCCTGTGGCCGCTCACGCGCGGGGACGGCCAGGTCGTGGCCGTGATCGGCACCGGCATCGACGCGCAGAACGGCCAGTTCGCGCCCGGCCAGGTCCTCACCGGCCCCGGAACGGCCCCGTCCGACTGCGACGGCCGCGGCACCATCGCCGCGGGGATCGTCGCCGCGCAGCCTTCGGGGGAAACGACTTTCGTCGGCGTCGCACCGGGCGCGAAGCTCGTGCCGCTGCAATACGTCGACGCTTCGTCCCACGACGGCGGCGACCCGGGCGCTCTGGCGGGCGCCATGAACACGGCCCTCGACCGGGGCGCGGGGGTTTTGCTCATCGCGGTGCCGGCGGCTTTCGACAGCCCGGCTTTGGACGCGGCGGTCGCGCGCGCCCATTCCCGCGGCGCCGTCGTGGTCTCCGCCGCGGCCGCCACCCAGCAGGGCGCGCACACCTATCCCACCGCTTCGTCGGGTGTACTCGCCGTCGGCTCCACGAACCAGGCGGGCGCCCCGGTCCAGACCGAAGCCGGCGACTACCTCGGCGTCGCCGCCCCGGGCGCCGACCTCGTCAGCACCTCGGCCGGCGCGGGCGGCGCCGTCGCGCACCGCTGGCCGGTGACGGACCCGGGCCTGGCCGCTGCGTACGTCGCCGGCGTCGCCGCCCTGGTGCGCGCCGCCCACCCGGACTTCACGGGCGACCAGGTCGTGACCCGCTTGACGCTGACGGCCTCGCGCCCTCCGTCGGGCGGCCACGACCCTCGCCGGGGCTGGGGCGTCGTGGACGCCTACGCCGCCGTCTCGTCGACGCTGCCCGCTTCCGTCGCGGGCCCGGGCGGCTCGGTCGCTCCGATTGCTTTGCCTGCGGTCGTCCCTGCCCCGGCCCCCGTTGACGCCGGTGTGGACATCCCCGCCGCCGCCATCGCCCTCGGCGGGGTCGTCCTGGCCGCCGCCGCGGGCCTCGCCGTCGCCACCGTGCGCCGCGGCCGCCGCCGCTCGTGGCGCGCCTCCCGGTTCGGGTCTTGATTCCCGTGCCTCAAGGCCGCGTCCTGGTCATCGGCTTGGACCCCACCCGGCTCGACGGCTGGGACCCCGCCCCGGTCCAGGCCGCCATCGTGCGCGGCCAGGCCACTTTCGCCACCCACGGCCTGGAATCCGACCTCTGCCTCGTCGCCCCGGACGACAATCCGTTGTCTGCCATCGAATCCGCTCTGACCCGAGCCGACTACGCCTGCGTCGTCATCGGCGGCGGCATCCGCGGCTACGAGCCTTTGCTGGAACTCTTCGAGCAGGTCGTCAACCTCGTCCACCGCCTCGCGCCCGCCGCGGCCATCGCCTTCAACCGCACACCCGAAGACACCGCCGAAGCGGCCCTGCGCTGGCTGCGTTAGCTCCGCGGGGTCGGCGTGACGCCCGGTGATTCAGACCGGCACCACGCAGCGCGTCGAGCCGATGATCGCCACCCCGCCGCCGGCGCGGGCGACGTGGACGGTGAAGTCGGCGCCGTCGCGGTTGAAGCGGGCGATGAGTTCACGGGGGGTGCTGCGGTCGTGCGCGGACCAGCCCGCGGCTTCCAGCGAGGGCAGCACGGACTCCGCCAGCCGGTGTTCCGCGTCGCCGCAGTGGTCGAGTCGGACGCCGTACTGCCAGCACACCAGGGTGCCCGGGTGGGCGGGGTCGCAGTCGAGCTCGCCGGCGACGGTGGGGGTCACGTCGGGGCCGAAGGTGGCGGCGACGTCGTCGATGACGGCCGTGAGCTCGTGGGCCAGCAGCGAGAGGGTCATCGCTGCACCCCCGGCACCGTCGTGAGCGCGCCGCCGGTGAGGACGCCGTAGATGTTGGTCCACGAGTCGGAGCCGGGCTTGAGCACGTCGCTGTGCGAGGACAGGCCCCAGAGCTCGTTGCCGGCCGCGTCGTTGCCCGTCGTGAGGTCGGTGACGCCCGGGAACGTGTCGGGGTCGGCGCCGTGGCCGATGCCGGTCCACTCGGCGCCCCAGGCGTTGCCTTGGGCGAGCACGATGGGGTCGAGCGGCGCCGTCATCGAGAAGCGCTGCACGCCCGCCTGGCTCGCGGGCAGGTCGGCCGGGTTCCAGACGCCGTGGCCCATGCCCGCAGACTCGACGTGCAGCACGCGGTCGACGGCCAGGCCTTGTGAATCGGCCAATCCGACGGTCGCGCCGCCGTAGCTGTGGCCGATGGCGGTGATGGTCGCGGCGCCGCCGGTCTGGGTGTCGACCTGGCCGCGCAGTTCGTCGCCGAACGTCTTGAGGTCCGGGGCCATCGCCTGCGCGTAGCTCGCGTCCGGGCCCTCGACCAGGGGGTTCTGCGGGAAGTCGCCGTCGGCCCACACGACCATCGCCGTGCGGCCCGTCGGGTCGGCGGCCACGAGGCTGCGGCCGAGGTCGGCGTAGCCCTGGAAGTTGTCCAGCCGCGTGTTCACACCCGGCACGAACAGCCCGACGTTGCGCGTCCCCGGCTGGATCGAGCCCACGAGCTCGGCGATCCGGCCGTCGGCCGCGGGGTCGAACCGCAGGATCTGGCGGTTGTTCGCCAGAATGTCCTGGTACAGCGCGATCCTCCGCTGCGAGCTCGCGATGTCGTCGGCGCTGCCGCCAGAAGACTGAAGCTGTTGCAAACGCGTCTGCTCCGCCGTCAGCGCGTCCGAAACCTTGGTGCGGTTCGCAGCGATCGCATTCGCCCAGGTCCCGCTCGCCGCCGCCCCGACGGGGCCGCTCACCGCCGGCAGCGGATCCTCCGGCAGCAGCGACCGGTACGAAGCCGCCACCTGCTCGTCCGTGCGCCGGTAGCCCGCGGCCGACGCGGTGAGCCCGTTCTGCAGCACCTTCGCGCGCTGCACCTGTCCGTCGATCTTCTCGCCGAGCTCGGACAACGTCTTCTTCAACGTGGCGGCGCAGTCCGCCGAAGCGGACACCTGGCCGAAGGCCGTGGCGGGCACGGAAACCCCCGCCACGGCCTTCTGCGCCGTCTCGAGCGCGCCCGCGCGGCCGCCCAGGTCCGCCGCGGCCGCGTCGAGCTTGGCGGGAGCGACCCGGTAACCCCCGGAGTCCACTGCAGCAGTCACCGAGCCGTCCTCCCGATCAGTAGGTTTCCGGCTCTTCGCCGATCACCGACGGAGCCACGGGCGCCTGCTGGCCCCATACGTTCTCCGTCTCCACGAGCCACGCCGGGATCCGCCGTCCGGAGCCCATGTCACCGCCGGCTCCCATGCCCATCGGCATCATGGGCATCATCGGCATCGCGCTCTTCGCCGCCGCGCCCGCGGCACCGGCCGCGCCGCCCGCGAGTCCACTGAGGACGTTCGAAGCGCCGCCGTCGCCCGCGAGGCCGGAGTGCGCCGCCGGGGCGTCGCTGCCGCCGGAAAGGCCGCCGCCGCCGGGGATTCCGCCGCCGTCGAGCGAAGGCGCGTCACCGCCGCCGATCGGGATGCCGCCGCCGGCACCGCCCTCGGTGCCCGCGCCGCCACCGAGCTTCGTGCCCGCCGGCTCGTCCTTCTTGTCGTCGGAGTCCTTTCCGGACGCCCACGAAGGCACCTTCGGCATGATCGAGCCGAACCGCCCGAACGCCGCCGCCGAAGCCGCCGCGAGACCCGCGGTGAACATGTCGCCGAACAGCGGACTGCCCGAAGTCGCCGGGTCCGAGCCCGGAGCCCCCGGTGCGCCCGCCACCGAGCCGTCGGCCGGCAGCGGATGCGAGTCGTCTGGGGTGCCGACGACGAGACCCGGGTCGGCCAGGCCGTTGCCGGTCGCACCGCCACCGGACGCGCCGCCGCCGGCCGGGGGAGCGGCCGGCGTGTCGACCGCGTTGGGCGAGACGGGGATCGAGTCCTCGGCGGTGGTGTAGTTCGTGGCCAGGTTGGTCATGACCACGATCGCCTTGGCGTGCGCGGAACCCGCGGCGTTCGCGGCCTGCTGCTGCGCCTCGACGTCGGCGATCGCCTGCTGCCGCTGCTGGGCCGCGGCGGCGAGAGTGGCCGGCGACGAGTCGGACGGCAGCAACGGCGGGTTCACGGCCAGCGCGACCTGGCCGGGCGAGACGTCGGGCACCGAGACCGGCGGCGGCATCTCGGCCTTGGCCTTCACGAGCGCGTCGGCAGCGTCCTCGAGCATGTGCTGCATGCCCTGCGCGGTCTGCGCGACCTTGCGGATGCCGCCGACGAGGTCGGTGATCATGTGCGAGTACTGGTCCGCCGCGCCGCCGGTCCACTCGCCCGAGAAGTCCGACAGCTCCTTCGACAGGTTCTCGGCCTGCTCGTGCAGCCCGATCGCGGTGGAGTTCCACTGGTCGGCCGCGGCCTGGGCGCTGCTGGGGTCACCGGCCTGCAGCATCGCGTACAGCTGCTGGTGCGTGTACGCGGCGAAGTTGGTGTGCGCCCCGCTCATGCGTCCGTCCCCCCGGAGTTGTTCGAGCCACCGGACCCGAGGCCCAGCAGCGAAAGCAGCGGATCGAGCAGCCCGGTCTCGCTGCCCGACTGGTGCAGGTCGCCGGCCACCGACTGGTCCGCCTGCTCGTAACCGTCGGCGACGGTGGTGGTCACGTCCTGCGCGAACGTGATCGCGCTGCGGACCTGTTCGAGCAGCCCCCGCATCTCCGCGACGGCGGCGCGGTGGGCGTCGACGAGCGAGCCGGCTTCCCCGAACTCCCCGAACAGCAGCGGGTGGTCGCCGAGCGTGCTGAGGAAGTCGTTGGGCTTGGACATCGCGTGGATCTGGGTTTCCAGTTCCCGCACGAAGTCCTTCAGCGATTCGAGGTGAACGTAGTACGACTGGTCGTGCATCGGTCCCGGCCCTCTCGTGCATAACGGACGCTGGAAAGCCGGCCGGCCGGTGCGAGCGGGGGGTTTCCCGCACCGGCCGACCGACGTCGGGAGCGGATCAGGCGAACAGACCCTGGTTGCGGTTCTCCAGCTGCGACTGCAGGTCGTGGGCGTCGCCCACCTTGCCGCCGAACTGCGCGATGATCGCGACGATGTCGGCGGTGGCCTGCCGCAGCCGCGTCTCGGCCGCACGGGCGGCCTCACCGGCGGAGCTGCCGGAGGCGTACCACGTGGCCGTGATCGGCTGGAGGTTCTGGTGCAGCTGCTCGAGCTGCGAGGTCAGTGCCTTGGCCTTGGCGGCCAGCGACGCCGAGCTGTACTGCAGCGCGGCGAAGTTGATTTCGACGACGTCAGCCATCTTGCCGGTCCTCTCCGTGACTCAAAGGTTGAGGCGAGGGATCACCGAAGCGCCCTCGAGGTTGTGGCCGACGCTCTGGAAGCTCTGGTGCACGTCCGAGTCGCCGGTGTTGTAGTTCGTGTGGCTCGTGTGCACGAGCTGCGACATGGTGTCGAGCTCCTTCACAGCGGCCGTCATCTTCTCCTGGAGCCGGCGCTGCAGGTCCCAGAACGCCACGGCCTGGTCGCCCTTGTAGTTGCGCAGAGTCTCGGTGAGCTCCGACTCCAAGCTGGCCATGGTCGTCTTCGCGTTCGACGCGGTTTCCTCGAAGCCCTGGACGGCGCGCGTCATCGCAGCGGAATCTGCCTGGAATCCCGGACTGGACATGACGGGCCACCTCCTTCCCTCTCGCGGAAGATCCCGGTGCGCGAGAGGCTTGCCCCTGCCCGCGCGTTGTGAATGTCACGCTAGAAAACCCGGAGGTGTGGTCAAACGGCACAACTGCCGGTCGCGTTGACGGCACTATTACCTACACGGGGTGGGGCGCGCCCCACCCCGCGGACGGGGGCGCTCTCCAGTGCCCTTTCCCGCCGGTCTCGCGACCCTGAAGGCATGACGACTGGGGGAATTTCACTCGCTCGGCTGCACCGCCCGCTCGTGGTGCTCGCGGGGGCGATGGCACTGCTGCTCGTGGTGTCGGCGGTGGGGCTGGTGTTCGATGATCGCACGCTCGTCAACGCGCCGCTGTGGGCGAAACCGTTCAAGTTCGCGGTGTCGGTGGGGATGTATGCGCTGACGCTCGCGTGGCTCCTCACACTGCTGCGGCGCGGCCGGCGGGCCGGGTGGTGGATCGGCACGGTGTTCGCCGTCGGCATCGGGATGGACATGGCGCTGCTGGTGTGGCAGGTCGTGGTCCGCGACCGGACGCTGCACTTCAACAAGGCGACACCGAGCGACATCACGATCAACAACGTGGTGGCCACGGGCGCGTTCACGGCGTGGGGTGCTACCGCCGCGGTCGTCGTGCTGCTGCTGTTCCAGAAGTTGCCGGACCGTGCGCTGGCGTCGGCGCTGCGGTGGGGGACGGCGTTGTCGGCGGTGGGGATGGGCCTGGCGTTGCTGATGTTCACGGCGACGCCGGACCAGAAGGCGATGTACGCGGCGGGGGAGCGGCCGCCCACGTTCGGCGGGCACACCGTGGGCCTCGCCGACGGCGGCCCGGGCCTGCCGCTGCTCGGCTGGAGCACGGTGGGTGGTGATCTGCGGATCCCGCACTTCGTGGGCATCCACGCGATCCAGGCGCTGCCGCTGATCGCGTTGGGCCTGGCGGCGCTCGCGCGGCGGTATCCGGTGCTGTCGTCGGACCTCGTGCGCCGGCGGCTGGTGTGGACCGCGGTCGTCGGCTACGCGGGGGTGCTCGCTCTGGTGACGTGGCAGGCGTTGCGCGGCCAGTCGATCGTCCGGCCGGACTTCTGGACGCTGTCCGCGGCGGCGGGGCTGATCGTGGTGGTGACGGCGGGAGTGGCGCTGTCGCTGCGCTCACCGAGAGTGCATGCTCTGACGGAATTCTGAGATCTTTCGGGTAGGGATGGTCCTGCGTTTTCCGGGTCGGACAAAGGACGGTGCGATGGTCTTTCCGCAGGCGGTGCTGGACGCGCTCGGTTCGGAGCCGGACGCGGTGGCGTTCGAGCACGGCCCGCGGAAGGTCACGCGGGGTGAAGCGCGCGACCTGATCGGCCGCTTCGTCGCCGCCCTGCGGGGCGCGGGCGTCTCGCGCGGTGACGGCGTCGGGGTCGCCACCGCCGTGACGCCCGAGGGGTGGGCCGCGCAGATCGCCGCGCAGACGCTGGGGTGCCGCACCGTCGGCATCCGGGCGGGCCTGCCTGTCGCGCACCTGCGGACGGTGGTGGGCGACCTGGCGGCGGTCGTGGTCGACGAGGCCTCCGAGACGCCGGAACTGCGCGCGACGGCGGCGGGGGCGAAGATCCTGCGGGTCGGGCCGGAGTTGTTGTCGGTGTTCGAGGAACCCGTGCCGAGCGGGCGGCCGTCCGACATCGGCTGGGTGGTGTTCACCAGCGGCAGCACAGGGTTGCCGAAAGGCGTGACGTACAGCTTCGAAGCCTTGACGGCGCAGGGGATCGAGCAACGCCCTGAGGAGACGCCCGCGGATCTGGCCGCGCGGTACCGGCGTTTCCTGCTGTTCGGCACCTTGACGAGCGCGGTGATGATCACGCACTTGCGCTCGTGCCTGCTGGCGGGCGGGACGGTGGTGATTCCCGAGGCGTTGCCGGATTTCCCGTGGATCCTGCCGCGCCTCGACATCACGGCGGCTCTGACGACGGTGCCGCGGCTGTACAAGATCCTCGACGTGCTGCGGACTTCGTCGGTGGATGTCAGTTCCGTGCGGATGCTGGTGGTAGCCGGCTCGCCCGTCGCTCCCGGCCTGATGGCGGAGGCGTTTTCCCGCGTGGGGCCGGGAATGCAGCAGGCGTACGGCCAGACCGAGGTGGGCAAGCTGACCGTGCTGACGCCGGCCGACGTCGCCGCGTTCCCGGACGCGCTGGGCTCCGCGGGCCGCCCTTGCGCGGGCGTCGAGATCTCCGTGCGCGACTCCTCGGGGACTGACGTTGAGGCCGGCGCTTCGGGTGAGATCTTCGTCCGGTCGGCCGGCCAGTTCTCGGGCTACTGGGGCAATCCTTCGCAGACGGGGGAAGTCCTGCGCGACGGCTGGGTCCGTACGCAGGACATCGGCCACGTCGACGCTGACGGTTTCCTCCACCTGACTGGTCGGACTCGCGACGTCGTGATCGTCAACGCGGTCATCCACTACACCGGCCCGATCGAACGCGCCCTCGCCTCGCACGCCGACGTGGATCAGGCCTACGTCGTGGCGGCTCCCGACCCTTCCACCGGCGAAGCGGCGCACGCTTTTGTGGTCCCGGCTCCGGGGCGGGTCCCGGACGTGACCGAGCTGCGCGGTGTGGTGGCAGGGTTCGTCGGCGAGGCGGCGGCGTCGGTGAAGGTGATCGACGAGGTGCCGGTGGCCGCGTCGGGGAAGCCGGACGAGCAGGCGCTGCTGAAGCTGGTGTAGGGGTGCGGCCGATCTCGCTACTCAGGCGAGATTAGATTTCCGAATATCAATCAAGGTTGCGGCCGGCCGAGACATCTGGCTGCTCGCTTATCCGCATTTCGCTGCTGCTCTGAATTCCTCGTTGAGGGTGCTTGAGCCGTTTGGCGGCAACTTTCGAACGCGTGCCTGTCAGACGTCCGAGAAAAGAAATTTTTCCGTTATGACCGAGTGGCTATCGTTGTAGGGCTGCGAGGTGCAGCTATCGTCAATCGGCGGCAGTCCATTACGCGCATACATTTTAACCTGGATGGTATTAATGATCCGGTGCATTTTGCTGATAGTGGAATTGGCGTGGATCCGCGGGTCGACTATGAGGGATTGACCGCCTGGGAATTGAACCAGATCCGCCAGAACCCCGACTGTTGGAGTAGGGTGACCTTTTACCGGGGTGGTCGAGCGTTGGAGGAAAATCCCTTTGAGTGACGAACCGAAGACGTTGTGGTCGAGTGACCGAGATCTTCAGCTGTGGCACTACGGGGTCGGCCACTTGCAGCTGTCCTTGCGGACTCCGTGGTCGGACGACTACCCGGACGTCGTTCGACTGGCGTTCTCCAGTGTTCTGAGAGTCGAGTTGTCGACGCACTACCGCGGTCCGGTCCGGCTCCTGTTGGTTGATCGGCACGGGCCTTACCCGGAAGCATTGAGCAGGCCCGCGAAGCTCGTGGAGATCCACGGCGCCGACGCCGAGGGCTTTCTGGCGGCGGGCACGATGCGGATCACGCGCGAGACGCGCGAGGGCACAGTGCTCGAGGTCCTCGTGTCGGAGAACATGTCGTCGGAGTGGTAGCGACCGTTCAGGGCCGACCGAAGGCTGCGCGGAGGGCTGCGACGTCGGCGAGGTCGTGGGGCCTTGGTTCGTAGCCCTCGTGGAACAGAAGTTGTTGCGCCACCGACAGGCACGGCACTGTGACGCCGTCGATCTTCCCCGTGACGAAGCAGCCCACCGGGTAACGGAAAAGGCCGCCGGTGGAGTCGGCCTCTTGGGTGGCCGAGCCGTCGTCGGTGAAGTGCAGCGGGTGCAGGTCGAGAGAAGCGCCGTCGGGGCGGGTGAGGACGAAACGCACCGGGCGGAAGTTCGCGGACTCCGTGAAGTCGTTCAGCGCGGCCAGAACCGTGGGCTCCTCCTCGAACCGGTGCAGCAGGTCCAGGTCCGAATGCGCGCGGGTTTCGCGGCCCAGCAACGCATCGACACCCCAGCCGCCGGCGATCCAGGCGTGGCAGCCGGCAGCGCGCAGACGGGACAACACGTCCAAGGCGATCTCGGCGGTGAGCACGGAACCGAGTGTGCCGAACCGGCCCGGCCGGCGCATCGCAATAAACGAGCCGCCCGACGCGGCGGGCGGCTCGCTATTGCAACGGAGTCAGACGCCCGCGGTCTGCTTGATCCAGTCGCGGCTCGCGGCGACGCTCGCGTAGTTCTGGGTGCCGTTCTTGTCGCTGCCGGAGTTCTCGCCGGTGGAGCACACACCGACCTGCACGCCGTCGGCGAGCTGGGGGCCGCCGGAGTCGCCGTGCCAGGAGGCACCCGTGACGCCCTCGCTGGTGATGGCCGTGCCGTTGAACGCGTCGGTGCCCTGGCCCGTGACCTTGACGTCCGCGGTCTTCAGCGTGTCGGACGGCGGGTTGTTGCCCTCGGTGCGGCCCCAGCCGTAGATCTGGTTGGTGGCACCGGTTTCCGGGTCGGCGTCGCCGAGTTTCATGAACGTCGCCTCCACCGCGGACGACAGGTGCAGCAGCGCGATGTCCCCGTCGGGAGAGGCCTTCTGCTGGTCCACGGCCGCCTCGGTGCCCTGGCCGAGCGCCACGTTGCCGACCTTCACGTGCATGCCGGGGGCGTTCAGGCAGTGCTGCGCGGTGAGCACCCACTGCGCCGCGATGATCGTGCCGGAGCACTCGAAGCCGCCGAAGTCCGTTGCGTCGTCCCAGAAAACCTGCGCACCCCACGGCGCCGAGCCCACCGTCTCCCCGCCGATGATCCGCGGCCCGGCCGCGCTCGCCGCCCCCGCCGACACGACGCCGAACACCGCGGCCGCCCCGGCCACCACGGCCACTGCCTTCGCGAAACGCATGTAAGCCCCTCTACGTTGATGAAATGATTTCACCAACGTAGGCGGCATGTGGAAACTTGATAACCTACTTCAGTCGGGTCTCGCACCGACGGAAGTAGGGTGCTGACAACGTTGTGCCACCGGGAGATCGTGGTCGTAGGCGTGGACGATCTTGCCTCAGAGGTGTCCCGCGGTGAGGGGCGCGCACGGATTCGCGGTTGTGTGGGTCCGTACCGTTGGTTCTGGCGAAGGCGTTTGTTCGGGGGTCGTGATGAGTGAGTTCCGTTGGCCGGACTGGCTGCGTTGGCCGCGCAGACCGAACATGGAGCCGGTCATCGAGCCGGTCATCGAGCCGGTGGTCTGGCGGTCGATCAAGGTTTCCGCTGAAGCCCGGGCTTGGCCGCTCTGGGTCCACGACCCGAACCTGTCCGGTGTCGACAATGTCGACCCTGCCTCACCGGAACTCGGGCTGACCCCGGACCTGGCCCGCGATCTCACGGCCTGGCAACACGACTGGGACGCCATCTTCGACTGGGACGATCCAGGCTCGGCAGCCTTCCCCTCGGACGAGGCCGAACGACTCTTCGATGAACGCGGCTGGGAACTGGCCCGACGGGTGCGGCGCGAACTCGACGAAAACTGGGACGTGACCTACAGCAGCGGTTCGCCCAATGGCGAGGTCGACATCCGGAACCCGGCGACACCCCTCTGACATGACTCAACAGATACGGCTGGCCGATGCCTGAGTTTCATCGATGCCTACGCCTTGTGGTGGCGGGTCCCATTCCCTGCCGCCACAAGGAATGTCGTGCTGATCTCTTCAACTTCAATGTGATGAGGTCACGTTCCGTGATGGTGGTGCGCGAGCATCGCGAATGAAATCCAGCTGTACTGCGTGACCGGGGGCCCGCCCCCAGTGAGGGGTTCGATGCTCTCCTTTCGCGAGTGTCCGCCGACGGTCCGGAATTTCGCGTGAGTGACCGCAGTTCCGGCGACGGGCGGCCCTACGACTCCACGGGTTTCGTCCACGCCACCTGCACTAGCCCCGTGCCATGCCGACGCGACACCAGCGTCCCCCGGCCCGGGGGCTGCGGCGAAGGCTTCACATCCCCCAGCAACGGGCCCTCCTCCTTCGTGCCCGACATGATCAGGCCCGGCGAGCCCAGTTCCCGCACCCGCTGCAGCACCGGCTCGTACAACCCCCGCCCCGCCCCACCGGAAGCGCGGGCGATGATCAAATGCAGGCCGATGTCCCGAGCCTGCGGCAGGAACTCCAGCAACGGCAACAACGGATTCTTCCCCGAAGTAGCCACGAGTTCGTAGTCATCGATCAACACATACAGATCCGGTCCCCGCCACCAAGACCGCGAACGCAGCTGCTCCGGCGTCACATCCGGGCCCGGCAACCGGTTCCGCATCGCAGTCGCACACTGGCCCACCAGGTCCGTCAAGGTGTTCTCCGCGCCGGCGTAACCCAACAGGTGCGGCTGGTCCACGGCGCCCAAAAGGCCCCGCCGGTAGTCGCCGACCAGCATCAGTGCCTGGTCAGGAGTAAACGCGGCAGAGATGCCCGACGCGATGGCCCGCAGAAGAGAACTCTTGCCCGCCTCCACATCCCCGAACGCCAGGAAGTGGGGATCCGAAGAGAAGTCCAGGTGAACCGGCCGCAGGGTCGACTCGGCGATGCCCAGGACAACCCGCCCGGAGGGCGCCGCGGGAAGCGACTCCAGAGGCACCTCGGAAGGCAGCAAACGCACCTGCGGAGCACGAGAACCGGGCCATGCGGCAGTAATCCGACGAACCAGATCCAGGCCACCGGCACCGATCGTCTCCGGGCGCTGGTCACCATCGACACGCGGCAGGGCGGCGAGGAAGTGCAACTTGTCGGCAGTCAGACCACGACCAGGCCGATCAGCGGGAACGTTCAGAGCCACCTTGCGATCGATGGAAGAATCCGCCGGATCACCCAGACGCAGCTCGAACCGCGTACCGATCGCGTCGCGCAGCTGAGCCCGCACGCCGATCCACTGGTTCACCGTCACGATCACGTGGATGCCGAAACCCAGACCCCGCGCGGCAAGCCCGGTGATCTGTTCCTCCAGCTGCTCGTACTCCTGCCGGATCGTGGTCCAGTTGTCCACGAAGAGGAACACGTCACCGAACTCTCGGCCGTCGGTGCTCTCGACCAAATCGGCACGCCGAGCACGGAACGCGGCCATCGACTCCAGACCCTGAGCCGCGAAGAACTCCTCGCGCTGCTCCAGCAACGTCGTCAGTTCGGCCACCACACGCCGGCAACGCTGGGCATCACGCCGCGTCGCGTAACCCGAGACGTGGGGCAGGCCGGCGATCGGTGCCAACGCGCCGCCGCCCATGTCCAGCACAAAAAGCTGCACTTCCGAAGGGGTGTGGGTCAGGGCGAGCATCGCCGCGATGGACTTCAACAAAGTCGACTTGCCGCTTTGCGGTGCGCCCACGACCAGGGCGTTGCCGGCCGCGCCGGAGAAGTCGGCCCAGAGCATGTCGCGGCGTTGTTCGAAAGGTTTGTCCACCAGGGCGACGGGGATGGTCAGCTTGCCGTTGCCGCCCCAGCCCAGCGGACACAAGCCGCGAGCAACGTCCGTGCCCAGTGGTGGCAGGAGCTGGTCCAGGGTGGGTGGTTCGGACAGCGGCGGCAGCCAGATCTGGTGGGCCTCCGGGCCGCGGCCTTCCAGACGGGAAAGCATTGCGCCGATGATGGTTTCCCCGGTGCCCTTCTCGACCGTCTCGGCCACAGGAACCGACGCCGCCAGCGGCACCTCCACTGCCTCGAACGTGAACGGCAGCACCCCCACCTGCTGTCCGTCCTCACGCACGATCGTGCTGCGCGGCGGAAGCTCACCGGACACGTAAGCAGCCTTGAACCGCGTCAAAGTGTCGTTGTCGGACTTCAGATACGCCGACCCGGGCACCGGCGGCAGGTGATACGCATCGGCCACCCCGAGCACCGCCCGGCTCTCCGAAGCGGAAAACGTCCGCAGCCCGATCCGGTACGACAGGTGGGAATCGAGCCCGCGCACCCGGCCCTCCTCGAGCCGCTGCGAAGCCAGCAGCAGGTGGATCCCCAGCGAACGCCCCAGCCGGCCGATCGCCACGAACAGGTCGATGAACTCGGGCCGCGACGAAAGCAGCTCGGAGAACTCGTCGATGATCACCAGCAGCGACGGCAACGGCTGCAGCGGCACCCCGTCGGCGCGCGCCTTCTCGTAGTCGCGCACCGACGCGTAGTTCCCGGCGGAGTGGAGGAGTTCCTGACGCCGCAACAGTTCGCCGTTCAACGCGTCGGCCATGCGGTCGACGAGCGTGAGGTCGTCGGACAGGTTGGTGATCACCGCGCACACGTGCGGCAGCCCGGTCATGCCCGCGAACGTCGCGCCGCCCTTGAAGTCGATGAGCGCCAGGTTCAGCTTCTCCGACGAGTGCGTCACGGCCAGCGCGGTCACGAGCGTGCGCAGCAGCTCGCTCTTGCCCGAACCCGTCGCGCCGATCACCAGCCCGTGCGGGCCCATGCCGCCCTCGGCCGACTCCTTGAAGTCCAGCTCCACCGACCGGCCCTCAGGGTTCACGCCCAGGGGAATGCGCAGCCGGTCGCGGGCCGCGCGTGGCGCCCACGTCACGGTCGTGTCGGTGTCGCGCGGGTCGCCGATGCCGAGCAGCCCGGCCAGCCCGAACGTCGCCGACATCGGCTTCTCGCTGACCACTGCCGTGCCCTGGTACAGCGGCGTCAGCGTGCGCGCGAGCGCCTCCGCCGCGCCGCGGTCGAGCTGGTCGGGTGTGCCGAGGAAACCCAGCCGTGCCTCGGTGCCGCCGTCGAGCACGACCATGCCGAGCTGGTCGGGGGCCACGTGCAGGCTGAGCAGCTGCTCGTTCGACGCGGCGCGCGGCTGTTCTCCGCCGACCTCCAGCACGGTGATCCCGAGCCGGCCCTCCTCGGCGAGCAGCCGCGGCTCGCCCTGGGTGCCGCCGCCGTCGACCACGACCACCACGTGCGGGAGGTCCTGCGGCGTGCCCGGCCGGCGCGTGAACGCGGGACGGTCGCCCAGGTCCGGGCCCAGCAGCTCGGCCAGCTCCACCGGGCCGGACGCCACGAGCCGGCGCCGGCCCGTCGCGTCGGTCAGGGCGGGCGCCGTGGCGTGCGGCAGCCACTTCGCCCACTCCCAGTCGTGCCGCCGGTCCGGGGCCACGCAGAACGCGACGCGCAGGTCGGTGGGGGAGTGGAAGGTCACCAGCTGCGACAGCAGCGAACGCGTCATCCCGAGCACCTCGGGGCGCCGGCCCGAGAGCGTCGTCGCCGCGTACGAGCGCAGCGACACCGAAACCGGCAGGCCCTCCACAGTGGAGTACGTGCGGATGAAGTACTTGAGGTTCGTCGACGAGACCGGGTCGAGGTCCTCCAGCGGCACCGTCTGCGGCGCGCGCAACGGCGTCGCGAGCGGTTGCGGGCCGGTGGCCGCGCGCACCAGCGCGAAGTGCCGGTCGCCGCGGCGGCGATCCCAGTACTGGCCCGTCTCCACGTACGCCCACAGGTCGGCCGGGTCGGGCTGCTGCGCGATGAGCGCCGCGCGCTGCTCGTCGGCGACCGCGCGCACCTTCGTGCGCAGGCCGGCGAGGTAACGCTGGTAGTCGCGGCGCTCCTCGTTGATCTGCGCCTTCTTGGCCATCCCGCCGCGCCCGAGCGACATCACGACCATGCCGCCCATCGCGGTCACGAACAGAGCGCCGAAAATCCAGGTCATCACCCCGCCGTCGCGTCCGATGTAGACGAACGACATCGCGCCCATGCCGAGCATCATCGGCAGGAACATCATGAGCTGGACCAGCCCGCCCGAGCCGCTCTTGGGAAGCATCGGCGGGGACTGCAACATGATCTCCCCGGGCTGCTCGCCGAGCAGGTCCAGGCGGTCGACCGACGGGCTCATACCCCGTATTTTCGCCACCACCGCGGCCGTCCTGGTGGGTACTTTTGCCGTCCGCTCGCTGCCGGAAGCGCTTTTACGCTCTGCCGAGGCCACCCCCACGGGGGAGGCAGCACGCCGCACCCAGGAAGGAGAGCCATGGTCACCGCGGGCGAGTACCGGGCGGAACCCGAGGCCATGCGCTCGATCGTGGGCAACGTCGGCGGCATCGTCGCCCACGGGATCAACGCGGTCGCCGACCTCGAGAAACTCGTGGTCCAGCCGACGTCGTTCGCGGCCTTCGGCAGCGCCGTCGCGGCGGCCAACTCGGCGCTGCAGTCGACCCAGGTCACGGCCGTGCGCACGCTGTTGCAGCTGCTGCAGCAGATCAACGGCCTGGTCAAGACCAGCGCCGACGCCTACCAGGCGGCCGATGAGGCCGCGGCGAGCGGTTACGGCGGCGGCACCTCCACGGCGGCAGCGCCCTCGTCGTCGATCTGGGGCACCCCGCACGCCGGCGAGCTGGCCACCATCGCGATCAACGACAGCGCCGGCGCCCACGGCGAGCCGAGCTCCGTCGGCAACGTGCTGCGCTATCTCGGCGACGCCGACCTCGGCAAGCTGGGCGAGCACCCGATCACCGACGCCCGCTTCCACGGCGTCGCCGACTTCAACGACTGGCTCGCCGGAGACGCCGACAACCAGGCCCGGGTCGGCCTGATCGAGGTCTACGCCGGCACCGCGCGCACCTTCGGCGACGTGCCCGGCGGCGTGCACGCGGGCGACGTCGTGGTGGTCGAACCCCTGCTGTTCGCCGACTCCGGCCCGGTGATCGGCGTGGCCGGCGACGGCGGCGCCCTCTACAACCACGGACTCGTCGACCCCGGCCTCGGCGGCCTGGCCAAGCTCAGCGTCTACCGGCCCGCATCCGTCTGACTCCCGACTCCCGAGCAAGTGAGGTCCGATGCTGACATTCCCGAACTCCAGCGCGATGGACGCCACGGCGTCCTCGGGCGGCCCGATCACCACGCTGCCGCAGATCGTCACCGGCCAGCCGGAGCAGATCGCGAAGCACGTGCTCGACCTGCTGCACAAGGCGAGCGAGTTCGCGTCGCTCTACACCGAGCTGAGCAAGGCGGCCGACCAGCTGGGCAAGGTCTGGTCCGGCACCGCGTCGGAGTCGGCGCTGAAGAAGATCACCGATTCGCTCGACCAGCTCACGAAGATCATCGGCGTGATCGAGAAGGGCGCGCAGCTGCTCGGCGTGTCGGGCACGCTCGTGAAGACGGCGCAGGAGGCCTACCGTTCGGTGGTCTCGGCGGTGAACCCCACCGTCGCGTCGCTCATGTCGAACTGGTGGACCTACGGCGCCGCCGTGGCACTGTCCACGGCCACGAGTGCTTCGCTGAAGGCGTTCATCACGGCGATCGGCGCGCTGCTCAAGGCGCTCGGCGCGGGTGACCTCGCGAACCAGATCACGCAGGTCGCGCAGATCATCGGCGAGATCGAGAAGCTTTTCCACGGCGGTGACGCCGGTTCGGCCGCCGCGGCCGGCGCCACCGGCAACACGGCCGTGTCGAGCACCCCGGTCACCGCTCCGCAGGCGCCGCCGTCGGTGGCGAGCGCGGCCGGGCAGCAGACGATCGCCGGTGGCACCGGCGGCGGTGTGGGCGGTGGGGCGACGGCGCCGGCCGGGCAGCCGCCGTTCACCAACTACACGCCGCCCGCGCTGGCCGGGACCACGGGAACCACCCCGACCACACCGGTGACGGCCAACGGCACTCCGCTCGACCCGGCCAACAGCTGGATCGCCGTCGACCCGAGTACTTCGGCGCCGAGCACGACGCCGATCCAGCCCACCGCGCCCACCGCTCCGCCGGGCGGCACCGTCAGCCCGATCGCCCCCGCCGGCGCAGGAGAGGTCGTGATCCACACCGACCTGTCCACCGGCCAGTCGACCGTCGAGGCGCCCGCCGGCCAGGACCTCGACATCAACCTCGACCTCACCTACAACGGCCAGCACTTCCAGCAGCACGTCGACATCGACGCGAAGGGCGCCTAGGCCATGGCCGTCGACGCCTCCGGGGTCGTCAGCTCGGTCCTGTCGTCCTACCGGCAGGTGCTGGTCGAGTGCCAGCGTCGGGTCACGGGCGACCCGGCGGCGCTGAACACCGCTTCGCAGCAGTGCGGTACGCAGGCGTCGACGGTGTCCGGCAAGGCGACCGAGATTTCCCAGGCGGCCAAGGACCTGCACACCGACTGGGACGGCGCCGCCTACACCGCCTACGCCACGGCCGCGCAGAAGTCGGCCGACGAGCTCACCGAAGACGCCACCTTGCTGGCCGACCAGGCCAAGCGCCTGGCCTCTGCCGCGCAACTGCTGCAATGGGCCCGCCAGGCGCTCGACTCCGTGCTCGCGCAGTTCGACCAGTACGGCGCCCAGCTCACCAGCCAGGCCAAGGCCGCCAACCCCAACGCCGTCGGCGCGTTCATCTCCGCCGCGCGCCAGCTCGGCGAGCAGGCCGTCGCGATGGCGAAACAGGTGGCCGACGAGCTTTCCGAAGCGCTGGCACAGCTTTTCCCGCCCGAAGGAGTCGGCCGGCTGGAACACGAGCTGGGCAAGTGGAGCACGGGCGCGCTGAGCTGGCTCAACGGCGAACCCCTCGACGGGCGCAAACGGCCGCGCACCGTGCCCTCGTGGTTCGGCAACTCCGGCTGGAAGAAGCTCACCTGGGACGGCCTGCGGGGCACGCGCGCGCCGAAGAAGGCCGACACGCCCTTCGGCCAGCCGGAGCCGGAAACCTTGAAGGACAAGGCATTCAAGAACACCGAGATCACCTACCTCAAGACCAAGCACGACCAGGACGGCTTGTCTCCCGAGTACGACGGGAAGATCACCTCCGAAGGCTGGGACGCCAAGGCCTCGGGCCACGCCCAGCTCGCCGCGCTCGACAAGGACGTGGACGGCAAGCTCGAGTACGGCGTCGCGGAGGCCCAAGGGAAGGCCTCGGTCTTCGCCGGCGGTGAGGTGAGCGGTTCGGCGCAGCTGGGTGCCCACGGCTTGGGGCTGCACGGCAACGCGTTCGTCGGCGGCAAGGTCGAAGGCGAGGTCTCGGCCGACGTCGCGGGCGTCGGGGTCGGCGCCAACGGCACGCTGCAGTACGGCCTCGGCGCGCAGCTCGACGGCCAGGCCGTGTACGACGCGGGGCACATCAAGGTGAACTTCAAGGCGGGCGTCGCGCTCGGCCTCGGCGCGGGCGTGGGGGCCAAGATCGACATCGACCTGCCGAAGCTGGGCCACACCATTGGCGAGTACGGCGGCGCGGCGGTCGACGCCGTCGGCAGCGCCGCGAACGAGGCGGCGGACTACGTCGGCCACACGTGGGACGACGCCGTGAACTACGTGGGATCTTGGTGAAAACACCGTGACTGTCCCTGAAACCGTCTCGCTCCCGCTGGGTTTCGACGTCCCCGAGGGGTGGATGCCGCTCGACCCGGCGGGGGCGGGCGCGCCGGGCGTCGCGTTCGTCGCGGTGCACCCCGAAGCGGGCTTCACGCCCAACATCACGCTCGGCGTGCGTCAGCGCCCCGACCCGGCAACGCTGGCCGAGATCGCCGACGAGGCCGTGGAACGCCTGGGCCGCACCATGGCGCTGCTCGACGTGGTGAGCCGCCACGACGTCGGCGACACCACCGCACCCGGGCTCACGCAGGTGCTGCGCATGCGCACCGGCGAGGGCACGGATCTGGTGCAGACACAGGTGTTCCTCACCGTGCCGGGTGCCGACGGGCCGATCGCGCGCGTGGTGCTCGAGCTCGTCTTCACCGCCGAACCCGAGGCGGCGCAACGCCTCACGCCCGACTTCCGCCGATTCGTCGCCGGCGTGCACGTCCGCCGCAACCACCCCGCAGGAGAAGGAGAACAGCTGTGACCGACCCGTACGCCGTGCCGGACATGGACGAGCTGCTGGCGCAGGTCCGCCGGCAGACCGAAGAGGTGCAGCGCATCCAGCGCTCGGTCGAGGCCATGGAGGTCAAGGCGGCTTCGCGGCAGAACGAGGTCACGGTGTCGCTGCGCGGCGACGGCCGTTTCACCTCCATCGACATCGACCCGCGTGCGATCCGCGAGTACGACGCGCGCAACCTGTCGGAGATCGTGCTCGAGGCGGTGAACGCGGGCCTGCAGAAGCTGGCCGAGGCGAGCAGCGCGAAGTTCGCCCCGGTGATCGAGGCGTCCAGGTCCGTGCAGTGAGCGCCCCGGCGCTGGCCGGGTCCACCCGGCGCGTGACGATCGTGACGCCGCGCGCCCGCGTGGACGTCGCGCTGCCGCAGCAAAGCACGTTCGCGGAGCTCGTGCCGCAGCTCGTGCGGCTCGCCGGTGCGACGGGCCAGGCCGCGGCCGAGCACCCGGGGTGGGTGCTCTCGCGGCTCGGCGGCGCGCCGCTCGCGCTCGGGCTCACCGTGGCCGCCGCGCAGGTGCGCGACGGTGAGGTGCTGCACCTGACTCCGCGAGAACGTCCGCGCGGACCCCTGCTGTTCGACGATGTCGTGGACTCGATCGCCAGCGTCGGCGACGCCGCGTCCACCGCGTGGGGCCCTCGCATCGCGCGGCGCGCGGGCATCGCGGCGGCCGTAGTGCTGCTGGCGGCCGGTGGGCTGCTGGTGCAGGCGTCGACGGCGGGCAGCGTGCTGGCGCCGATCGCGACGGGGCTGTTGTCGCTGATCCTTCTGCTCGGCGGCGGCGCGTTGAGCCGCGCCTACGGTGACTCGGGCGCGGGTGCGGCCGGTGCGGTGGCGGGGGTGTTCGTCGCACTGCTGGCGGGGATGTCGATCCTGCCACCGCATGGCGTGATCTCCCTGTCGGCCGGTCCGTTGGCCGCGGGTTTGGCCGCGGTGACGGTGTACGGCGTGCTGGCCGCGGTGTCGGTGGCCGACCGGCTGCCGATTTTCGTGGCCATCACGGGTTCGGCCGGTCTTGGTGCGCTGACGACCGGCGTGGTGTTGCTGTCCGGGGTGACGCCGGTCGCCGCGGCGGCTGTCGCTGCGGTCTTGGCGACGGCGTTGGCGGCCGTGACGCCGATGCTCGCGCTGCGCCTGGGCCGGCTGCCGCTGCCGCGGGTGCCGGACGACATGGAATCCTTCCGTGCCGACGAACAGCCGTCCCTCGGCGCGGAGGTCATCGGCCGGACCACGTATGCGCAGATGTTGCTGACGGCGTTGCTCGTGGCTTTGGGTCTCGTCGTCGTGGCTTCGGCGGTGACGCTCGCCGCTTCGGGCGGGCCGTGGGAGGCGGGGCTGGCGGCTTTGGTGGGCGTCGCGTGGGTGCAGCGATCGCGTTCCTACGCGGGCCGGCAGCAACGCCTGGCGCTGGCCGGTTTCGGCGTGGTCACGGTGCTCACGGCCGGCGCGTGGCTGATCGCGACCGACAACCGCACGCTGCTTCTTGCTGCCGGCGCGGCTTTGCTGATCGCCGCCGTGGTCTGTCTGGTGTACGCGACGCGGGTGGCGAAGGGCGTGCGGTCGCCGTATTGGTCGCGTTTGCTGGACGTTTCCGAGTTCCTGGTGCTGCTGGCGTTGGTGCCGTTCGTGGGGATGATCGCGGGGGTGTACGAAGCCGTGCGTGGCTAGGTAGTCGCGGTCACGAAGTGGGTGCGGCCGGGGACGACGCCTCCGGGCTGGGGGTGGAGACGGCCGTGGTTCGCGTCCGCAGCGCCGGGGGCGGTGAGGTGGTCCGCGGTCCAGCCGCCGGCTCGGCACAGCGCGGCCGGGTCGTCGGAGCCGAACGGTGGTGGGAAACCGTTGTCGGCGCACCACTTGCGGTAGGGCTGCATGGCGGGGGAGTCGAGGCCGGTGGTGCCGGAGACGTCGGCGGCGAAGCGGCTGCCCGGCGCAGACAACTGTGCCGCGGTCTTCAGCAGCGCGACGATCTGGTCTTCGGCGAAGTAGAAGAACAGCCCCTCGGCGAGCCACAGCGTTCGCGCGCCGGGTTGGTAGCCCGCGTCGAGCAGAGGCGTGGCCCAGTCGGCGTTGAGGTCGGCCGCGACGGTGTGGCGGCGGCACCGAGGGGCGGCCTGCGCGAGGACGGGTTCCTTGGTGGCGAACACTTCCGCACGGTCCACTTCGTACCAGTCGAGCGTGGCCGGCAGGTCCAGCCGGTACGGGCGGGTGTCCAGGCCCGCGCCCAGCAGCACGACCTGCGTTACGTCCCGTGCTGCCGTGGCCAGGTCGTCGAACCAGCGGACGCGGACGGGGAGGTACGGGTTCTCGCCGCCGGTGGCGCGTTCGGAGGCGGCCATCGTCGCGAAGCCGCGCTCTCCGGCCAGTTCCCGGGCGAAGGGGTCGTCGAAGAGCCGGTCCGCGCGCTCGGACTCCCGAGCGCGGGCGGCGGCGATCCAGAAGGCACTGCCCACGGTCATGGCGCCAACCTACCTAGGACCACCAGGTGGCCGAGCCGACCGTCGTGAAGCCGAGGGATTCGTAGAGCGGTTTGCCGGGTTTGGCGGCGGTGAGGGTGACGGTTCGTCCGTCCACTTCGGACAGCACGGTGTGCATGAGGGCGCGGCCGACGCCGCGGGAGCGGTGGGCCGGCAGGGTCGTGACCCAGTAGAGGCCGACGGCCGCGCCGTCGTCGATGACGAGGCAGGCGCCGGCGGGTTCGGCGTCGCGGGTCACGAGCCAGGTGGTGACGCCGTCGCGCGCCAGCAGGGCGGGCGGGAAGACCTCGCCGCGGACGTAGGGCTGGTGGCGCCCGAGCGGAAAGCCGTGGACGACCACGTTTTCCACCGTCGCGAGCAGGTCTGGGGTCTCGACGCGGAGGGCGCTGCGCTCACCGAAGCCGGGGCCCGTGCGGGTCATCACGGGCAGCTGGCGCGACGTGAGGCCGAGCAGCGACATGTCGACAGTGCCGTACGCGTCTTCGACCAGGACAGTTGGCGCGTTCTTCGCCAGCTCGGTGAGCTCGGCGACGTCGTCGGCGCTCGGGGTGGCGGTCCTCAGCACGATCCGCATCCCGCTGCGCTCGCTGCCGTGCACGCACACGAAGCCGGGCCGCGTGGTCACGGCGTGGCCGCGGCTCTCGGCGACGATCGTCCAGAAGGCGGCCGCGTTCGCCACCGCGAGGTTGAGCGCCATGCGTTCGACCCTAACCGGCCGGTGGCACTCTCAGAAGGGCCGATTCAGGCCGGCGAACGGAGGGCCAATCGGACTGGCTGACTTGAGCGTCCGGAGCACCGGCGCCGTCTCGCAGGTGCGGATGCCGTCGATCGTGCCGAGGCGTTGCGTGAGGTACCGGTGCAGGTCGGACGCGTCGGTGCACAGGGCGTGGGCGAGCAGGTTGGTGGGACCGGTCGTCGCGGCGACGACCGCGAGCTCGCGGTGCCCGGCGAGCGTCGTGCCCACCGCGTCGAGGTCCGCCGGCGCGACGGCCATCCACAGCAGCGCCTGCGTGGTGGCGCCGAAGAGGCCCGCGTCGATCTCGACGTCGAAGAACAACGCGCCGGCCGCCCGCAGGTCCGCGAGCCGCCTTGCGACGACGGCGGGGGAGCGTCCGGTGGCGGCCGATAGCTCGGCCTGGCCGGCGCGGCCGTCTTGGCCGAGTGCGGTGAACAGCGGTGTGTCGGCTTCGGTGAGCGGGACCGGGCTGGGGCTGACTTCTTGGGTCAGCCGCGCTTGCTGCTCCTCGGTGAGCCCGTCGACGCGGCCCTGCCACGCGGACGGGCCGCCGAGGTAGGTGTGCAGCATCCGGTGCGCTGAGACGCCGGTGATGCCCGCCGTGCGCGGGATGTCGCGCAGCAGCAGGGAATGGTCCCGGTCGGTCGGCGTGACGACCACCGTGCAGATCTCGGTGCCGCCGCCGGCGAGCTTCACCCACGTCGTGTCCGTGCGGCGCACCAGAGCCGTGGCGACGCGCTGGGCCACGCCGGGCACCACGGTCAGCCGCACGAGCCACTGCGCCTGCCCGGTGCGGTGCGGGTCGGCGAGCCCGACCACGCGCAGGCCCGCCTCCGCGCGCAGCCGCCGGTAGCGGCGCGCGACGGTCTGCGTCGAGACGCCGAGCACCGCACCGATCCGGGCGAACGGCGCGCGGCCGTCGAGCTGGAGGGCGTGGACGAGAGCGCGGTCGAGGTCGTCGAGCATGGAGTAATTCTGCGCTCGATCGGGCACTGGTGGAATCTTTGTCCACAAATCGTCTTGTGGCTGGAACGATCTCGCTGCTCTCCCCAAGCTCGGTGGCATGCCGAATCACCACCGCTGGGCCGCACTCGCCGTCCTGCTCGTCGCCGAGGCGATGAACTTGCTCGACGCGACGATCGTCCAGGTCGCCGCACCCGCGATCCACGCCGAGCTGGGCGGCCCGGCGACCACGATCAGCTGGTACAGCGCGGCGTACACCCTGCCGTTCGCCTTGCTGCTCGTCACCGGCGGCCGCCTCGGCGACATCGCGGGCCGGCGCCGGGTGTTCCGGATCGGCGTGGCGGTGTTCACGCTGGCCTCGGCGGCGTGCGCGCTCGCGCCTTCGCCGGTGCTGCTGCTGGTGTTCCGCGCGATCCAGGGCGCCGCGGCCGCGCTGGTGATCCCACAGACCATCGGCCTCATCCGCGCAATGTTCGACGGCCCGGACCGCGCCAAGGCGCTCGGCGCGATCGGTCCCGTGATGGGCCTCGCCGCCGTGTGCGGCCCGGTCCTCGGCGGCGTCCTCACGCAGGCCTGGTCGTGGCGCGCGGTGTTCCTGGTGACGGTGCCGCTGGGGCTCGCGGTGTTCGCGGCCGCGGGGCTGCTGGTGGAAGACCGGGCTTCGGCGCGGCCGCGCCTGGACCTCGTCGGCACCGCACTCGTCGCGGCGGGTGCGGGCCTGGTCGTCTACCCGCTCGTGGCCGGCTGGCACCTCGGGATCTTCGCGGGTGGCTTGGTGCTGCTCGTGGTGTTCGGCTTTCACCAGCGTTGGCGCCGCGACCGCAGCCCCCTCATCGAAGCCGGCCTCTTCCGCGACGCGGGTTTCCCCGCCGCGCTGCTCACTTCCGTGCTGTTCTTCGCGGTGATGAACGGCCTCATGCAGGTCGTCGTGCTCCACCTCCAGGTCGCCGAACACGCCGGCCCCCGCACGGCGGGTCTGACGCTGCTGCCCTGGTCGGCCGGCCTCGCGGTGTCGTCCTGGGTGGCCGGCACCTACTTCGTGCCCCGTTTCGGAGGGCGGTTGTTGTTCGCCGGCCTCGCCCTCCTGGCGGCCGGCGTGGCGGGCCTGGCGGCGGCGTTCGCGGCCGGTTGGTCACCACTGGTGCCCCTCGCCGTCGGCGGCTTGGGGATCGGGCTGTTCACCGTGCCGTTCTTCACCGTGGCCCTGCACCGTGTGCGGCCAGAGGAAACGGGTTCGGCCGCGGGCCTGCTCAACGCGGTGCAGCAACTGGGCGCCACCCTGGGCGTCGCGTCTCTCGGCAGCGTGTTCTTCTCCGCGGGCGCGCCCACCGCGTGCTGGATCGCGGTGGCGCTGCTGGCCGCCGCCGCGGTGACCGGCGTCGGGATGACCCGCGATCAGGTCAGGGCGAGCGGGAGCGTCCGCCGGACCGCAGCTTCGTGACCCCCATGCAGTGGAACGGCCGAAACTCCTTGCACCACCGGCGTTTCCGCACCCGACCGGGCCCCTACGCGCAGCGTCACATCGATGCGTTCGCGGCCGCCCGGGGTGCGGCGCAGGGTGGCGGACGTGGCGGTGAACGCGGCTTCCGGCACGGAGAGGCCGAGGATGCGGGGCAGGTCGCGCGTCGAGCGGGGGCGGTAGCAGGACTGGGTGGCGCCGGCCCAGGACCAGGCGCGCCAGCCGTCGCCGTCGGTTTCCAGGGGTACCGGCGAGGCGGGGACGCCGAGGGCGACGCGCAGTTCCGCGGTCAGTTCGCCGGCTTCGAGCACAGTGGACGGATAGCCCGCCTCGGCCAGCGCGACCATCAGGCTCAGCGCCGCGCTCGCCGTGCTGCGCAGTGCGCCGAGCTCGCCGCCGCCGCGGGCGAGGGCGGCGATGGGGGCGTCTTCGGGGCGGTAGCGGACGGCGAGCCAGCGCGCGCGGTAGACCTGCGCGCCGCGGGGCACGGCCCAGGTGAGCAGCTGCACGGCGGCGAGCGGGATGTCGGTGCCGTGGAAGGACTTGCGCAGGATGGCGAGCAGCGCCTCGGCCGGGGGCTCGCTCGCGCCGGGCGTGAGGCGGACGATGGCGCTCCAGTCGCCGGCGACCTCGGCGACACCGAAGCGGTTGCCGGCGCGGTCCACGTGCTGGCGCACCCGCACGGGCCCGGCAACGCGGTGCAGCGGATCGGGGCTGTCGCGGCGGCTGTCGTGGCGCCGCAGCCGGTAACCGAGCCACGCGCCGGCCCACGCGGCGAAGTGGCGGCCGCCGACGCGCACCGACGTGGTCAGCACCAGCACCCCCGCGACTGAGGCCACGGCGATCCGCACCGGCTGCGCGACCCCATCCATGGCGAACACCAGCAGCACCGCGATCGCCGCGAGCTCCCACAGCCCGGCCTGCAGCGGCCGGACCGGCAGCAGCCACGGCAACGCGGCGGTGCCGGCCCGCGAAGCCGGCACGGTGACGGCCACCGGCGCCGGCGGTGCTGACACGGACACAGGCGTCCCCTTCCCCGGGCGGTACCGGCGACGCTAGCGCCCCACACACCGTCGCGTGGGCGTAAAAATTACCCTCGTCCTCCGCGCTCGTGCGCTCCTACGCTCGCGCCCGGAAGAGGCGCGAAGGGCAGGGGGCCGAAGCAGCGTGTGGACGCAGCGGGACCAGATCCAGGCCTACCAGTTCCTTCGGCGGAGGCTCGTCTCCGCGCTCGTGGCCGCCGACGCCAACCACCCCGTGTCGCCCAGCCGCCGGCTCGTGCTCGGCACGGTGCTGGGCCTGGCCGCAGCGCTGCTGGTGACGGCCGTGTTCGGCGTGATCGGCCTGCTCAACCCCTCGGGCGGCAAAGACTGGCTGGCCGGCGGCCACGTGATCGTCGAGGAGGGCACGGGCGCGCGGTTCGTGCTCGGCGCCGACGGCGCGGTGCACCCCGTCCTCAACTACGCCTCGGCCCGCCTGCTCGCGGGCGGCAACGGCGACGCGACCGTGTCCGTGTCCTCCACCGACCTCGGCGCCGCCCCGCGCGGCACGGAGATCGGCATCTCCGGCGCCCCCGACTCGCTGCCGGCCACGACCGCGCTCGTCTCGGCGCCGTGGACCAGCTGCAGCCGCACGACGCAGGACGCGCCCGCGTCGGCCGAACCCCTCGTGGCGGTGGTGCTCGGCGCGCCGGCCGCTGGAACGGAGCTGCCGCGGGGCTCGGGCGTGATCGTCCGGCTGCCCGCGGGCCAGCGCTACCTCGTCACCGACGGGCGCCGCTACCAGCTCAGCGACGAAGCCGCGGCCGCGCTGCAGTTCGACAGCTACCCGACCATCGCCGTGTCGTCGCGGTGGATCGACACCGTGCCCGCCGGACGCGACCTCGGCGAGATCGCCGTTCCCGGCGCCGGCGGCCCCGGTCCGCGCGTCGGCGGCGTCAACACCCGCGTGGGCGAGGTCCTCGCCGTGGTCGACGCCATGGCCAGCGCCGGCGACGCGAATTCGTACTACCTCGTGCACTCCGCCGGCCTCGAGCCAGTCGGCCAGACGGAGGCGAGCCTGCTCGTCACCACGCCCGACAACGAGTCCGCGTATGAGGGCAACCCGGCGCCGGTGCGCGTACGCGCGGCCGACGTCGCCGCGGTGCCGAAGGTCGCGGCTTCCCGGGCCGGCGGCGCGGACCCGGCCGCCTACCCGGACCGGATCCCCGGCAAGGCGCCGATCACCGGCTCGTCGGTGACGCTGTGCGCGCAGGGCGGGCGGATCTTCGTCTCCGCCGACGTGCCGGTGCCGCCGGGCGGGCGCGCGCTGCCCGTCACGACACGGCGCGACGCCCGAGTCGCCGACGAGGTGTACGTGCCGCCCTCGGGTGGCGCGGTCGTTTCCGACACCGGTTCCGGCACGACCTACCTGGTCACGGACCTGGGGAGAAAATATCCGGTCGCGACCGCCCCGGCGCTCGCCTCGCTCGGTTACGGTTCCGTGGCCAGGCAAGCGCTCGCGAGCGGTCTCCTGGCACTGGTGCCGACGGGACCCGCGCTGGATCCGGCCACGGCCGGGCAGCCGGTGCCGTCGGGTGGAACGGGGTGAGCGAGTCGGTGCACATGACAGAGGAACGGCCACGCGCCGAAGAGACGCAGCCCGCCCGGATCCGGGTGGCGGTGATCGAAGACCACCCGCTGTACCGGCGGTCGGTGGAGCGCGTGCTCGCCGAGTCGCCGGACATCGAGCTGGGGGCGGTCGTCGACTCCGTCGCGCGTTTCCACGTGGAACGCCAGCCACCGGGCTCGGTCGTGCTGCTCGACCTCGGGCTGCCGGGTGTCGCGGGCGCGGCCGCCGTGCTGGAGGTGTGCGAGCTCGGGCACCACGTGCTCGTGGTCTCGGCTCAGGCCGAGTCGGAGCAGGTGCTCGCCGCGATCTCCGCCGGGGCCAAGGGGTTCCTGTCCAAGGACGTGGACATCGACGAGCTGCTGACCGCCATCCGCGCGGTGGCCGAGGGCGGCTCGTACGTGTCGGCCGTGGTCGCCGGGATGATCATCAAGGACAACACCGAGCGGCCGGTGACGCGGCCGGAGATGGAGCTGTCGCCCCGCGAGGAGCAGGTGCTGCGCCTTGTCGCGGCGGGCGAGCGGGACATCGACATCGCCGCCATTCTCGACATCGGTGTCCGCACGGTGCGCGGCTACCTCGACCGCATCCGCGACAAGACAGGCGAACGCCGCCGGCCGGGCCTGGTGAAAGAAGCCATCCGCCGGGGGCTGGTGGGCGGCGCGGGAAGGACTTCCTGACATGACCGACGCTGGGGGAGGCGCCGCGGAGGAGCCGGCCGGGATCGACCGGATCCGCGTCGGCGTGATCGAAGACCACCCGCTCTACCGCGACGCCGTCGCCCGGGTACTGACCGAAGCCCCGGACATCGAGCTCGGCGCCGTCGCCGACTCCGTCGCCCGCTTCGCCGTGCAAGAGCAGCCGCCGGGCAGCGTGGTCGTCCTCGACCTCAAACTGCGCGGGGTCCAGGACGCGGCCGCCGTCCTCGAGGTCGGCCACATGGGCCACAAGGTCCTCGTCGTCTCCGCCCATGCCGAACAGCCCGAGGTCCTCGGCGCCATGCAGGCGGGCGCCAAGGGCTTCCTGTCCAAGGACGTCGACGGCGACGAGCTCCTGCGCGCCATCCGCACCATCGCCCAGGACAATGCCTACGTCTCGCCCACCCTCGCCGGCATGATCATCCAGGACAGCGAAGACCGCCACGCGGGCCCCAAGATCGTCCTGTCGGAACGCGAAAGGCAAGTCCTGCGCCTGGTCGCCGCCGGCGAACGCGACGTCGACGTGGCCGAGATCCTGAACATCAGCGTCCGCACCGTGCGCTCCTACCTGGACCGCATCCGCGACAAAACGGGCGAACGCCGCCGCGCGGGCTTCGTCCGAGTGGCCATCCGCGAAGGCCTGCTCCGCTGACCCTCCCGGCCTCGGCTCTCCCCTCGCCCCCCAACGCGGCATTGGTTGCGCTCAACGCACCGAACGCCACATTGGGGCGCTCTGGCCCCACCAAACCGCCGCCCGCCTGCCCAACTGACCATGCACCCTGGCCGCGTCCACCCTCACGACCGCCGCCCACCCACGCAGCGGAACCCTGCACCCAGACCCGCCCCGGCACCCCGATCCGAAGCCTTCTTGCGGACGGCTCACCGGCCGTCAACACAATCCAGCTTCGGGGTGCACACCCCACGCAACACGCCCCCGCGAGGACCGCATCCCCCGCACAGCCTCACGCAACACGCCCTGCGAGGACCAGAAACCGCACCCACCGCAACACGCCCCACGAAGGACCTCTAAAGCCTCCGATTCGCCAACGCCCCAGTAGCCCCCCGAGCCTTCCCCGCCACCGCCGGATCCACCTCCACCACAACCGTCTCCGGCGCATCCCCCAACTCCACCAGCACCCGCCCGAACCCATCCGCCACCACCGAATGCCCGATCCCCGTCGGCGCCTTCGGATTCACCTCGATCCCCGAAGCCGCCGGATCAGCCTGCCCACACCCCACGACCCAGCAACCCGAGTCCAACGCCCGCGCCCGCACCAACACCCGCCACTGGTCCAGCTTCCCGTCCCCAGCACCCCAAGAGGTGGGGACCAGCACGATGTCCGCGCCATCATCGGCAAGACTCCGGAACAGCTCCGGAAACCGCATGTCGTAACACGTAGCCACCCCGAACACCGTCCCCTCGACCTCAAACGTCACAGGGGTCTCACCCGGCGCCACCGTGTCCGACTCCGCGAACCCGAACGCGTCGTACAGGTGGATCTTGTCGTACCCCAGCCGCTGCCCGAGCCCGGTGATCAGCAGCGTGTTCCGCACCCGTCCGTCCTCGGCCGGCGTGAACATCCCCGCCACCACCAGCACCCCGTGCTCCTCGGCGATCGCCGACACGGCCGAGGCCCACGGCCCGTCCAGCGGCTGCGCGACCGGCCCCAGGGGTCGGCCGAAGCGCGCCATCGTGGCTTCGGGGAACACGACGATGCGGGCGCCGTCCGCCGCCGCGGCTTCGACGCCGGAGCGAACCAGTTTCAGGTTGTCCTCCGGATCGTCGCCCGAGTTGAGCTGGCACAACGCGATCCGCGGCACAGGGCACTCCCTCATCGTGGGACAAGTCGTCACCACCGAGTATCCCTGCCCGAAGCCCGAGAGCCACCTCGTACCCTGGTCACCATGCTGAACCGCACCGACCTGCGCGGGCAGGTCCCGACCGCCGCCGAACTGCGCGCCGCCCTGCCGCGCGCCGAATACGACGTGGACGCGGCGCTGCATCACGTTCGGCCGGTGGTGGAGGCGGTCCGCGACCGCGGTGTGGAGGCCGCCCTCGAGTACACCGAGCAGTTCGACAAGGTCCGCCCGGCGACCGTGCGCGTGCCCGTGGGCGAGCTCACCCAGGCCCTCGAAGCGCTGGACCCGCAGGTGCGCGCCGCGCTCGAGGAGTCGATCAGCCGCGCCCGCAAGGTGCACGCCGACCAGCGCCGCCAGGACGTGACCACGCAGGTGGTCCCCGGCGGCACGGTCACCGAGCGCTGGGTGCCGGTGGAGCGCGTCGGGCTGTACGCACCGGGCGGGCTGGCCGTGTACCCGTCCACCGTGGTCATGAACGTCGTCCCCGCGCAGCTCGCGGGCGTGCGTTCGCTGGTGGTCTGCTCGCCCCCGCAGGCGGCCTTCGGCGGCCTGCCGCACCCGACGATCCTCGCGGCCGCCGCGTTGCTGGGCGTCGAAGAGGTGTGGGCCGTCGGCGGCGCGCAGGCCGTGGCGCTGCTCGCGTACGGCGGCACGGACACCGACGGCGCCGAGCTCGCCCCCGTGGACATCGTCACCGGGCCGGGCAACATCTACCTCACCGCCGCCAAGCGCCTCGTGCGCGGCGTGATCGGCATCGACTCCGAGGCCGGGCCCACCGAGATCGCGATCCTCGCCGACGAGACGGCCGACCCGGTCCACGTGGCGGCCGACCTGATCAGCCAGGCGGAACACGACCCGCTCGCCGCGAGCGTCCTGGTCACCACGTCGGAGGAGCTCGCCGACGCCGTGGACAAGCAGCTCGCCGAGCGCGTCGCGGCCACCAAGCACAGCGAACGCGTCGGGCAGGCGCTGGGCGGCAAACAGTCCGGCATCATCCTGGTGTCCACTGTGGACGAAGGCCTGCGCGTGGTCGACGCCTACGCCGCCGAGCACCTCGAGATCCAGACCGCCCACGCCAGGGAAGTCGCCGGCCGCGTGCGCAACGCGGGCGCGGTGTTCGTCGGGGCCTACGCACCGGTGTCGCTCGGCGACTACTGCGCCGGCTCCAACCACGTGCTGCCCACCGGCGGCTTCGCGCGGCACTCCTCAGGCCTGTCGGTGCAGAGCTTCCTCAAGGGCATCCACGTGGTCGACTACAGCGAGGACGCGCTGCGCGAGGTCGCCGGCCGCGTCGTTGCGCTCGCCGACGCCGAGGACCTGCCCGCCCACGGCGAGGCCGTGACCGCGCGGTTCGCGGGGGAGGGCCGATGACCGAGGCGACCCCGGCCGTGCCCGGCGCCGAGGTGACCCTCGACGCCCTGCCGCTGCGCGAGGACCTGCGCGGCAAGAGCCCTTACGGCGCACCGCAGCTCGACGTGCCCGTGCGGCTCAACACCAACGAGAACCCGTACCCGCCGCCGCCCGAGCTGGTGGCCGACGTGGCCGAGGCCGTGCGCGCCGAAGCCGCTTCGCTGCACCGCTACCCGGACCGCGACGCCGTCGTGCTGCGCACCGAACTCGCCGACTACCTCACGGTGTCGACGCGCGTGGTGCTGTCGGAGGCGAACGTGTGGGCCGCCAACGGGTCCAACGAGATCCTGCAGCAGATCCTGCAGGCCTTCGGCGGGCCGGGCCGCAGCGCGCTCGGCTTCGAGCCGTCGTACTCGATGCACCCGATCATCTCCTCCGGCACGCGCACGGAGTGGGTGCCGGTGCCGCGCCGGCCCGACTTCACGCTCGACACCGCGCGCGCCGCGGAGCTGGTGGCCGAGCGGCAGCCGGACATCGTGTTCGTGACGAGCCCGAACAACCCCACCGGTGGGTCGATCCCGCTGGAGCAGCTGCGCGGGGTCCTCGAAGCCGCGCCGGGCATCGTCGTGGTGGACGAGGCCTACGCCGAGTTCTCCTCGCAGCCCAGTGCGGTCCGGCTCATCGCCGAGTACCCGGCGAAGCTGATCGTCTCGCGCACCATGAGCAAGGCGTTCGCCTTCGCCGGCGGACGGCTGGGTTACCTCGCGGCCGCGCCGGCCATCGTGGACGCCCTGCAGCTCGTGCGCCTGCCGTATCACCTGTCCAAGCTCACGCAGGCCGCCGCGCGCGCCGCCTTGCGCCACGCCGACGCCACGCTCGCCACCGTCCACAAGCTCTCCGCCGAACGCGACCGCGTGGTGGAAGCCTTGCTGGGACTCGGGTTCACCCCGGTGCCGAGCGACGCGAACTTCGTCCTCTTCGGACAGTTCGCCGACGCGAAGGCGAGCTGGCAGTCCTACCTGGACCACGGCGTGCTGATCCGCGACGTCGGCATCGAAGGCCACCTGCGCGTGACCATCGGCACCCCGGAAGAGAACGACGCGTTCCTCGAGGCGAGTAAGGAAGTACCGCGATGACCCGCATCGGCAAGGTGGAACGCACGACCAAGGAGTCGTCGATCCTGGTCCAGCTCGACCTCGACGGCTCCGGCCAGGTCGAGATCTCCACCGGCGTGCCGTTCTACGACCACATGCTCACGGCGTTCGGCGTGCACGGCTCGCTGGACCTCAAGGTCGAGGCGACCGGCGACATCCACATCGACGCGCACCACACCGTCGAGGACACCGCCATCGTCCTGGGCCAGGCCCTGCGCCAGGCCCTGGGCGACAAGAGCGGCATCCGCCGCTTCGGCGACGCGTGGATCCCCATGGACGAAACCCTGGCCCACGCGGCGATCGACGTCTCGGGCCGCCCGTACTGCGTGCACGTGGGCGAGCCGGAGCAGTTCAACACGTTCACGATCGGCAACAACTACCCGTTCGTGCTCACGCGCCACGTGTTCGACTCGCTGTCGTTCCACGCGCAGATCGCGCTGCACGTGCGCGTGATCCACGGCCGCGACCCGCACCACATCGCGGAGGCGGAGTACAAGGCCGTCGCGCGGGCTCTGCGCGCTGCCACGGAACCCGACCCGCGAGCGGCCGGGATCCCGTCCACGAAGGGCGTGCTCTAGGGAAAGCTCCTCCGGGGCCGGTACAACGCCTGACTAGATCTCGAGGTGCGAGTCGACGCCGCCGTCGTGCAGGTCGACGTTCGCACCGACGGATTTCATCAGGCGTTGTGCCGCCTTGTTGTCCGTGGTGGTCGAAGCGACATACCGGCCTCCGCCGCCTTCGCGGGCCGCGTCGATCAGGGTCTCGGTGACCCACTTGCCGATCCCGCGGCCCCTGGCCCAGCGGGCGACCCAGACCTGGGCCTCGATCTCGACCGACTTGCCACGGTGGACGGGGTGCAGCCGCGCGCCGCCGACGATGGTGCCGCCGACCTGGATGGTCCAGGCCGAGGTGGTCGCCGTCTCCGGGTCGAGCGAATTCCGGCGGTGGAACACCAGGAACGCCTCACGCCGCTCGGGGGTCCAGCCCGGTGGGCCGTCCATCGGCGGCAACACCTCGAGCGGGTCGGCGCCCTCGACCGCGACGTCGAGCAGCCGGACCAGGGCCTGCTCGTCCAGCGGGGTCAGGACGATCTCGGCATCGGCGGCTCCGCTCACCCGGAGAGCTTGCCACGTCGAGCCGCCGAACGCGATGCCCGGGGGTCCGCAGAACGAGGGAGACGTGGGTCACGTGCTCGACGCCGACTCCGCATCGGAGAGCGCCGCGGCCTCGCTGCCCAGTCCTGGCCGGGTGGAGGTCGTGTGGCACGCTGAGCTTCGTGAGCAAAGAGATTGTCGCCATCCTGCTGCTGGCGCTCGCCGGCTTCCTGGCCGGTGGCGTCTACTCCACGTGGAAAACGGCGAAGTTCATCGCCGTGGCCCTGGGTGTCGCGGCACTGCTGGCGATCGGCGGCGCCGTCGCCTGGCTGGTCGGCTGAGCGACCCGCCAGACGGACGGCGCGGCTTCACACGCGGGCGGGCTCGCGCTCGTCGTCACCGCGGCTGCCGCGGGAGTCGGACGCTTCGAGCGCCTTGGCCAGGCCCTCACCCTCCACGTCGACGTTCGGCAGCACCTTGTGCAGACCGCGCGGCAGCCACCAGGCGTGGCGCCCGAGCAGCGACATCACGGCCGGCACGATCGTCATCCGGATCACGAACGCGTCCACCAACACGCCGAACGCGAGCGCGAAGCCGATCGACTGGATCAGTGTCGACTCCGCCAGCACGAAGCCCGCGAACACGCTGATCATGATCAGGGCCGCGGCCGTGACCACGCGCGATCCATGGCGGAAGCCGGTGACCATGGCCTCCTGCGGGTCGGCGCCGTGCACGTGCTCCTCGCGCATCCGCGTCACCAGGAACACCTGGTAGTCCATCGCGAGTCCGAAGAGGACACCGATGAGCAGGATCGGCAGCATGCTCATGATCGGCCCGGTCGACGCGACGCCGAGCAGGTCGGTCAGCCAGCCCCACTGGAACACCGCGACCACGGCGCCGAACGTCGCGACCACCGAGCCGAGGAAGCCGAGCGTCGCCTTCAGCGGCACGACGATCGAGCGGAACACCAGCATCAGCAGGATGAACGCGAGCCCGACGATCAGCGCCAGGTAGGGGATCATCGCGTCGGACAGCTTCTCGGACACGTCGATGTTCGCGGCCGTCTGGCCGGTCACGGCGAGGCTCGCGCCGGTGGTCTCGTGCAGCGCCTCGGACTGCGAGCGGATCGCCGCCACCAGGTCCTCGGTCTGCTTGCTGCTCGGCCCGCTCTTCGGGATCACGGTCAGCAGCGCCGTGTCCCCGTCGGCGTTCACGCGCGGCGGCGTCACCCCGGCCACGTCGGGCAGTGTGCTGATGCCCGCGACGGCCTGCTTCAGCGACTCGGGGTCGTGGTTCACGCCGGTGTCGACGACGACGAGCAGCGGGCCGTTGGCGCCGGCACCGAAGCTCTCGCTCACGAGGTCGTAGGCCTTGCGCTGTGTGGAATCGGGCGCCGCGGTGCTGTCGTTGGGCAGGCCGAGCTGCATGCTCAGCGCCGGGATGGCGACCACGACGAGGCCGGCGAGCGCCGTGAGTAGCACGGGCCAGCGGTGCCGGGCGACGAACCGGGCCCAGCGCTCGCCGTGCGAAGCCTTGTCCGTCTTGCGGCGCAGGCGGATCCGGCCGCCCATGACCCGGGTACCGGCGAAACCGAGGATGGCCGGCAGCAGCGTGAGCGCGATGAGCACGGCGATCGCGACGGTCGCGGCCGCGGCGATGCCCATCTGGCCGAGGAACGGGATGCCGACCACGGTGAGCCCGGCCAGGGCGATGATCACGGTGAGCCCGGCGAACACCACCGCGGACCCGGCCGTGCCCGCGGCTCGGCCCGCGGCCTCCTCGGGTTCTCGCCCGATGCTGAGCTCGTGCCGGTAGCGGGAGACGATGAACAACGCGTAGTCGATGCCCACGGCGAGCCCGATCATCAGGGCCAGCACCGGGGTGTTGGAGTTCAGCTCGAGCGAACCCGAGGCCAGCATGATGCCCGCCATGCCGATGCCGACACCGATCAGCGCGGTGAGCAACGGGATGCCGGCGGCCAGTAGCGATCCGAACGTGATGATCAGCACGACGGCCGCGACGGCCACGCCGAGGCCCTCGGTGGCGCCGGTCGCGGGCATCGCCTGCACCGCGTCGCCGCCGAACTCGACTTCGAAACCGCGCTGCTTGGCGCCGTTCGCGCTGTCGAGCAGCGCCTGGCGGTCGCTGTCCGTGAGCTCGAAGCCCTTGACCTGGTAACTCACCTGGGCGAGTGCCACACGGCCGTCCGGCGAGATCGACTTCGCCTGGAACGGGTCGGCCACGCTCGAGACCTTCGGTGCCGTCTTGAGGCTCGCCACCGTCGACTCGACCGCGGCCTTGCCGGCGGCGTCGGTCACGGTGTGGCCCTGCGGGGCCGCGATCACGACCCGCGCGGTCGCGCCACCGGCCGCGGCCTGCGGGAACTTCGCCTGGAGCTGGTCGATCGCCTGCTGTGACTCGGTCCCGGGGATCGTCACCGAGTCCGAGAGCTGGCCGGACAGCGTGAGCGCGCCGATGCCGAGCGCCACGAGCACGGCCGCCCACACGGCCGAGACGAGAGCGCGGCGCCGGAACGACAACCGGCCGAGCCGGTACAGAAATGTCGCCACGAGTGTTTCTCCGTTTCGCCCGGATAGGGCCTTCGTCACACGAACCAGTGATTCCGAAGCTAGCCGATCGGCAAGGAGGCTGCCAAGCCGATCGGCAAGTATGTGACTAGCCGCACGGCTAGGAGTTTGCTTGTCGATCGGCAAGTATCTCGGTTTGCCGATCGACTAGCTGTCACGTACGCTTCCTGGGCTTGACGAGGAGGAACGATGACTACCGCCGCCCCGGCAGAGGACACTCGGACGCGGCTGCTCGGCACCGCGCTGCGGCTGTTCGCCGAACACGGCGTGGAGGGCACGTCGCTGCAGATGATCGCCGACGCGCTCGGGGTGACCAAGGCGGCCGTGTACTACCACTTCAAGACCAAGGCGGAGATCACCGAAGCCGTCGCGGCGCCCGCCATCCGCGAGCTCGACCACATCGTGTCGGAGGCCGCGAAGCAGCGCCGCCGCGGCACGCAGGTCGACTACCTGCTCGAGGGCTTCGTGGATCTGGTGGTGCGCCACCGCGTGCTCGTCGCGCTGTTCTCCAGTGACCCGGGCATCAACCGCGCGATCGAGAACTCGACGCGCGGGATGGAGGGCTTCAAGAACGCCCTCATCGAAATCCTGGCCGGGCCCGAGCCCGACATCTCCTCACGGGTGGCGGCGCTGGTCACGCTCACCGGCCTCGCCATGACGGGCGGCTCGCCGGACATCGCTCAGCTCGACGACGAAAGCTTGCGCCGCGAGCTCGTCGACGCCGGCCGCCGGCTGCTCGGCCGGCCCCGCCGGCACCACGACTAGTTCTCGGTCAGGTACTCCGGCGCGACGGCGGCGGTCAGCCACACGCCGTTCGCGCTGCGTTGGAACTCGTGTCCCGCGACGGCCATTTCGCCCGCGGCAACGCGAAGGACCACCGGACGACCGTGCCGGGCCCCGACCGCGAGCGCGGTTTCGACGGCGGCCGACAGGTGCACGGCGTGGCGGCGCATCGGCCGCAGTCCTTCGGTGTAGATCGCGGGCAGGAAGCGCGTCGCGGTGCCGTGGTAGAGCGCCTCGGGCGGAGCGAGGCGCTCCAGACCCAGCTCGACGCTGACGCTGTGCCCCTGGTTCGCGCGGATCCTCGTTCCGCTCCCGTCGAAGGCGAAGCGCTGTTTGTTGTTGCGCTCCACCACTTCCGCCAGCTCGGCCCGGCTCACCCGCACGCCGTGGGCGCGCAGCGCCGCCAGCAGCTCGTCGACCCCGACCCAGCCGGCGGCATCGAGCGTGAGGCCGATCGACTCGGGTTCGTGGCGCAGGTGGTGGGAAAGCCGCTTCGAGACGCGGATCATGTGTTTCTCATCCATAACGGCTCAAGTGACCCATATCCGCGCCCGCGCCACAACGGAAATTCGGCCGCGGGGAAGCTCAGATGCCGCCCTCGGAGACCGGGCGCAGCTTGCTCGCGCCGGGGCCGAAGCGGGCCAGCTCGTCGTCGGCGTTGTACAGGCTGCAGCTGCGCAGCGAGAGGCAACCGCAGCCGACGCAGCCGGTGAGGCGGTCGCGCAGGCGCTGCAGGGCGTCGATGCGCGCGTCGAGCTCGTGCTGCCACTCGCGCGAGAGCCGCGCCCAGTCGGCTTTCGTGGGCGCGTGGTCGGCGGGCAGCGTGGCCAGCGCGCCGCTGATGTCCTCCAGCGAAAGGCCCACGCGCTGCGCGGCCCGGATGAAGGCGATGCGCCGCAGCACCGAACGCGGGTAGCGGCGCTGGTTGCCGGCCGAGCGCTCGGACGTGATGAGCCCCTTGTCCTCGTAGAACCGCAGGGCCGTGTGCGGAACGCCGCTGCGTTCGGCGACCTGCCCGATGCTCAAGTGCTCCGCCAACCTCGTCATTGGTCCAGGTTAGCGCTTGACCTAGACATTGGTCGAGGTTGCACGGTGGGAACATGACCACCACAGCAACGGCATACGCGGATCTGCCCAGGCTGATCTCGCTGATGACCGGCGACGACAAGCACCAGGCCGCGGCGGAGTCCACAGTAGACGTTCTCTGGGTGCTCTACGACCGCGTGCTCGACATCTCGCCCGAAAACTTCCACGACCCCGGCCGTGACCGGTTCCTGCTCTCCAAGGGACACGGACCGATGGCCTACTACGCCGTGCTCACCGTCAAGGGTTTCCTCGACGAGGCCGAGCTCGCCGACTGGTCCTCGGCCCGCTCACGGCTCGGCCACCACCCGGACCGCAAACGCGCGCCCGGCGTCGAGATCTCCAGCGGTTCGCTGGGCCACGGCCTGCCGATCGCCCTCGGCACCGCGCTGGGCCTGCGGGCGCGCGGCTACGTCAGCCGCGTGGTGACCCTCGTCGGCGACGCCGAACTCGACGAAGGCACCAACTCCGAAGCGATCGTCGTCGCCGCGCGCCTGGGCCTGGACAACCTGACCACCGTGGTCGTGGACAACCAGTCGTCCACGCACGGCTGGCCCGGCGGCATCGCGCGCCGGTTCGAGGTCGAGGGCTGGGCCACGCGCACCGTCTCCGGCCGCGACCACGAAGCGCTCTACGACGCGTTCACCACCGAACACCCGGGGCGCCCGCTCGCCGTGGTCGCCGTCGTCGAACCGAAGGGCTGACGAACATGCCGACCACTGTGAACATGCGCGAAACCTTCCTCGCCACCACCGAGGAGATCGTGGACGCCGACCCGGATGTCGCAGTCGTGCTCGCCGACATCTCCGCCGCCCAGCTCGCCGGTGTGGCGCGGCGGCACCCGGACCGGGTGGTGAACGTCGGCATCCGCGAGCAGCTGCTCGTGAGCACGGGCGCCGGGTTCGCGCTGGCCGGCCTGCGCCCGATCATCCACACGTTCTCGTCGTTCCTCGTGGAGCGCGCGTTCGAGCAGATCAAGCTCGACCTGGTCCACCAGGACGCCGGCGCCGTGCTCGTGTCCTACGGCTCGTCCTACGACATGCCGGCCGAAGGACGCACGCACCAGTCGCCGGGCGACGTCGCGCTGATCGACTCCCTGCCGTGCTGGTACGTCCACGTGCCCGGCCACCCCGACGAGGCCCGCCGCCTGCTGCTCGACTCCGTGCCCGGCGACAGCCGCGTGTACCTGCGGCTCTCGGCCGACCAGAACGCCGAACCGCACCTCGGCGTCGGGTTCCAGCGGGTGCGCAGCGGCAGCAACGGCGTCGTGCTCGCTGTGGGTCCGACGCTCGACCGGGTGCTCGCCGCGAGCGAAGGCCTCGACGTGACGGTGCTGTACGCGTCGACGATCCGCCCGTTCGACGCCGCAGGGCTGCGTGCCGCCGTGGGGGACATCGCCGACATCGTGCTCGTGGAGCCGTACCTCAAGGGCACTTCTGCCTACCACGTGAGCGAAGCGCTGCGAGACGTTCCGCACCGCCTGCTGTCGCTCGGCACGCTGCGCGACACGGAGGTCCGCACCTACGGGAAGCGGGCCGACCACGACCTCGCGCACGGCCTCGACGCGGGCTCGATCGCGTTGTCCCTCAAGGACTTCCTGCGACCGTGAGTCTCGGGTCGCCGGGGCTGGGGGTCCCGGCGACCCGTCCACTCCGGACGGTCAGCGGAACGCCGCGATGCCCGTCACCGACTGGCCCAGCGACAGCGCGTGCATCTCCTCGGTGCCCTCGTACGTCAGCACCGTCTCGAGGTTCGCCATGTGCCGCATCACCGGGTACTCCAGCGAAATCCCGTTGGCGCCCAGCATGGAGCGGGCGGTGCGGGCGACGTCGAGCGCCGAGCGGACGTTGGCCAGCTTGCCGAAGCTCACGTGGTTGTGGTGCAGCTCGCCGGCGTCCTTGAGCCGGCCGATGTGCAGCGCGACGAGCCCTGAGCGGTTGACCTCGACCAGCAGATCGGCCAGCTTGCGCTGCGTGAGCTGGAAGCTCGCCAGCGGCTTGCCGAACTGCTCGCGCGTGAGCGTGTAGTCCAGCGCCGTTTCGTAGCAGGCGCGGGCGGCGCCGACGACGCCGAACAGGATGCCGTAGCGCGCTTCGTTGAGGCAGGACAGCGGGCCGCGCAGGCCACGCACCTCCGGGAACGCCGCGGATTCCGGCAGCCGCACGCCGTCGAGCACGAGCTCGGCCGTGAGCGACGCGCGCAGCGAAAGCTTGTGCTTCACCTCGTTGGCGGTGAAGCCCGGGGTCGACGTCGGGACCACGAAGCCGCGGATGCCCTCGTCGGTCTGCGCCCAGACCACGGCCACGTCGGCGACGGTGCCGTTGGTGATCCACATCTTCGTGCCGTTGAGCACCCAGTCGGAGCCGTCGCGCACCGCGCGGGTGCGCATGCTGCCCGGGTCGCTGCCGGCGTCGGGTTCGGTGAGGCCGAAGCAGCCCAGCGCCTCGCCGGCGGCCATCTTCGGTAGCCACTCCTGCCGATGTTCCTCGCTGCCCCAACGGTGGATCGCGAACATCGCGAGCGAGCCCTGCACGGAGACGAAGCTGCGCAGGCCGGAGTCGACGGCCTCCAGCTCGCGGCACGCGATGCCGTAGGCCACCGCGCTCGTGCCGGCGCAGCCGTAGCCCTCCAGGTGCATGCCCAGCAGGCCGAGCTGCCCGAAGCCCTTGGCCAGGTCACGGGCGGGCAGCGAGCCCGACTCGTACCACTCGGCCACGTGGTCGAGGAGCTGGTCGCGGGCGTAGTCGCGGACCGCGTCCCGGATGGCCCGATCCTCCTCGGCCAGTCCTGCGTCGAGATCGAGGAAGTCGTGTGGATCCGGGTTCTTGCTCATCGGCTGCTCCTACTGGCTCGCGTCGACGCGGTGCGAGCAGGAAATCACAGATGACCCCGGTTCCAGTGCGTGGGATTCATCACGTTCTCTTTGCGAGCGTCACGAGAACGACATGCCTCGACGTGTGCGCGGGAGGGTTGCGGAGGGATCACCAGCGTCGTGAACTGCGGAAACGGCACGCTGTTGATGTCGTCCCGCCACGCTTCGAACATCTGGCAGAGGAGGTCCGACTCGGACATGTCTTCCTCTTCCCTCGTCCGGGGGCGCCGGCGGCGCCTCAGCCGAACGGGTGAATACCCAGCGGGGCCTCCGGTGAAACGGGGTCGCGTGCAAAAATTCGCGGGCCGCCGCCAAGGTCACGTTCGCGAAGGAGCGAACCATGCGTCTGTCGACGTCGGCGGCGAAAGCCCTCGTAATGTCCACCGCGGCTGTTCTGAGCTGCGCTTCCCTTGCCACGGCGAGCCCCGCCGCTTCCCTCGGCGGCTGGCGCCAGACCGGGAAGGTCTCCGTCGCCAACTCCGTCAGCGGCGAAGGCATCACCACGCTGCGGCTGCCGGGCCAGGCGCCGCAGACGGTCTACCGCAACGGCACCACGATCCCGCAGCCGCTGAAGGACGAGGGCTGGGGTCACGTCGGCGACCCGGACTCCCTGCGCGGCTACACCTTCGACGTCTACCAGGACACCGTCACCAACCCGGCGGTGTCGAAGATGTACCTGGTCACCTCGCCGTCCGGGCAGACCACGGAGTTCGTGCACCCGCTCGCGGCCGACGAACCCGCGCCCAACGCCAACGCCCAGGTCGCCGTGAGCCCCGACGGCCAGTGGCTCGTCTCGGGCGCGCTCGGCGACGCGACGGAGCTGTTCGTCTCGCCCACGCCGTTCCTCAACCACCGCGCCCCGCGCGTGGCCGGCGACCTGCCGCTCGCGGCGCGGATCCGCCTCGACCACCCGATCCGGGCGGCCCAGGGCTGCGACTTCGTCTCGGCGACGCGCCTGCTGTGCGCGACGTCGGACTCCAACAACGACCTGTACCCGACGAGCTACCAGCTCCTGCAGGTCGACCTGCCCCACGCGCTCACCGGCCACGACGTCCGGGCGCACGTGAAGGAGCTCGGCCAGCTGCCGCTGTCGAGCACCTGCGCCGGCGCGTTCACCCCGGAAGGCGTGGACTACGACGCGCCGACGGGCACCCTGCGCGTGGAGGTCGTGCCGCCCGCGCCCTGCAACACCGTGACGGACGTCTACTCCTTCCGCCGCGGCTGACGTGCGCTCCCGCCCCGGGACTAGGCTTGCCGTGTGTCTCGTGTGGTGATTCTCGACTACGGTTCCGGCAACCTCCGCTCAGCCGAACGCGCCGTCGCGCGCGCGGGCGCCGAGGTGGAGGTCACCGCCGACCCGCATGCCGCGCTCGAGGCCGACGGGCTGGTCGTGCCCGGGGTGGGAGCCTTCTCCGCCTGCATGGCGGGGCTGCTCGACGTGCACGGGAACCGCATCATCGGCAAGCGCCTGGCCGGCGGCCGTCCCGTCCTCGGCATCTGCGTGGGCATGCAGATCCTCTTCAGCCGCGGCGTCGAGCACGGCGAGGAGACCGAGGGCACGGGGGAGTGGCCCGGCACTGTCGAGCGCCTGCACGCCGACGTGCTGCCGCACATGGGCTGGAACACCGTGCGCGCGCCCGAGGACTCGCAGCTGTTCGCCGGTATCGACCCGGAGGAGCGCTTCTACTTCGTGCACTCCTACGCGGCGCGCGAGTGGGAGCTGGAGTCCGGCCTTGCCGGGCGGCAGCCGAAGGTGACCTGGGCCAACCACGGCGAGGACTTCGTGGCGGCGGTGGAGAACGGCCCGCTGTGGGCCACGCAGTTCCACCCCGAGAAGTCGGGCGACGCGGGCGCGAAGCTGCTGCGCAACTGGCTGGCCACTCTCTAGTCCGGCCTGGTTCGGTGCGGTAGGTCGGCCCGGTGGTCCGGCACCGTGACCGGCGCCTTTACGCTGTCGCGGTGACTTTCACGCTCTTTCCCGCAGTTGATGTGGCCGATGGCCAGGCCGTCCGACTCGTCCAGGGCGAGGCCGGGACCGAGACGTCCTACGGCAGCCCCCTCGACGCCGCGCTCGCCTGGCAGCGCGACGGCGCCGAGTGGATCCACCTCGTGGACCTCGACGCGGCCTTCGGCAAGGGCTCGAACCGCGAGCTGCTGGCGGAGGTGATCGGCCGCCTCGACGTCCAGGTGGAGCTCTCCGGCGGCATCCGCGACGACGCCTCGCTGGAAGCCGCCCTGTCCACCGGCGCGCGGCGCGTGAACCTGGGCACCGCCGCCCTGGAGGACCCCTCCTGGACCGCCAAGGTCGTCACCACGTACGGCGACCGCGTCGCCATCGGGCTGGACGTCCGGATCACCGAGGCCGGCCACCGCGTCGCGTCCCGCGGCTGGACCTCCGACGGCGGCGACCTGTGGGAAGTCCTGGAACGCCTCGACCGCGACGGCGCCGCCCGCTACGTCGTCACCGACGTCAGCAAGGACGGCACCCTCAAGGGCCCGAACCTCGACCTCCTCCGCGAAGTCGCAGCCCGCACCGACGCCCCCGTGATCGCCTCGGGCGGGGTGTCCAGTGTGGACGACCTCAGGGCACTGGCCGGCCTGGCCTGCGACGGCATCGAAGGCGCCATCGTCGGCAAGGCCCTCTACGCCGGCGCCTTCACCCTGCCGGAGGCACTGGCCGCCGTCCGCTAGTCATTACCCCGCGGGTAATCGACGTGGTTACGTCTTCTCGGCAGGATCGGTTCTCGACAGGGACCGATCCGACCGAGGAGACAAAGATGACCGCCTACGCCATCGCCCACCTTCGCCAGCCTGGTGTGATCCACCCCCAGGTGGGTGAGTACCTGCGGCGCATCCAGTCCACTTTGGACCCGTTCGGGGGTCGGTTCCTGGTGCACGGAGCACAAGCGCAGGTCGTCGAGGGGGTGTGGCCGGGGCCGATCGTCGTGGTCGCCTTCCCGGACCTGGGCCGGGCCCGGGGCTGGTACGACTCGCCCGACTACCGCGAGATCCTGCCGCTGCGCACCGACCACCTGGTGGGTGATGTGGTGCTGGTTGAGGGCGTGGAGCCGGGGCACGACCCGGCGAAGCGGGCCGCGGGGCTGATCGACGCCGGATGAGCGGTGCCCGGTGAGCGGTAGCGGCGAGCCCTTGCCAGGGCACTCAGCCTTCGTCGAGCTTCACGGCGATCCCGATCGTGCGCTGCGGGCCGCCGCGGAGCTTGCTGAAGAACATCGACACCGGCCCGACCAACGGGTAGTGCCGCCGAATCGCCTTTCGCACCCGCTCGGTGCCGGCGTCGTCGAGCAGCCGGGCGGTGCCGGCGACCGTCGGGCCGTGGGTGCGGCCGCGGACGTCGCCGGCCTGGACCTCCACCCGCCCACTGTTGCGAAGCCGCTTGACCTTCCCCGCCTTCCGCTCGGAATAGACCAGCAGCTCGTCGCCGTCGAGGCCGAACCACACAGCAGTGGGGACAGCCCGCCCATCGCGGCGGAACGTGGTGAGCACGACGTACTTCTCACCGGCGAACCGGTCCAGCTCCGTAGGCATGTGTCCACAGTAGCCGGATTCAGGACCCGATCCAGCCGTAGTCAGGCGACGGATCGACCACCACAGCGCCGGCGACCGCGACCAGCTCAGCGCGCGGCACCTTGCCGGAGACGGTGAGCCAGCGGCCGGAGGCCAGGCGCACCGTGACCAGGTCCGCCGCGGCGGCGCCGGGGACACCGCGGACCGTGACCGGGACCGACCCGCCGAGACCAGGCGACGCCGCCCCCACCGTGACCCGCACCGGCGCAGCCTCCAACGTCGTCGTCGCTTCCCCGGCACTGATCCCGCTCACCGTCGTCGCCGTCTCCCGAAGCCCGGCCGGCAGTGGCCCGAACCGCGCCTCTCCCCGAATCGGGATCGGCCGGCTCTCCGAAACATCCTCCGCAATTCGCTGTGCGACCGCCTTCGCCGACGGCACCGCATCGACCTCGGCCCGCAGCACATGAGTCTCATCCGGCGACCAAGTCAGCACCGCCGACGTCGCCGATCCGGTCAGCATCGCGACCCGCCCGTGCACCAGCACCTGGTCACGCACCGCGGCGATGCGCAGCGCGGTCGCGGACCATTCGGGATCCTTCGTCGAGAACGCCGTCAGCTCGATCCGGCTCGGCCCGGCGAACCACCGACGCACTTGCGGTGCCGTTTCCGGCCCGGCCGACCGGTACTGCTCCGTGAACCCGTCGGGCAGCCACCCTGGCGCATACCCCAGCACCGGCTCACCTGCGGCAGGCGGCACCCGCGAGGGCCACGTGGCCACCACCGACACCCCGACCGTCACCGCGGCCACCGCGGCGGCCACCGCGACCAGCGCCAACCTCGGCCGCCTGCGCCTCGACTGGCGGGCGCGGACCAGCGCGTTGCGGACCTCATGACCGTCGGGAGCGCGTTCGGCGAGCCGTTCGAGGCTGTCGCGCAGCAGCGTCTCGGTGTCGCGGGCGGGCTGGCTCATTCTCCGGCTCCGGTGGTCAGGGCGGTGGGCAAGGGGTACGCCGTGGCGCGCAGGGTCGCGAGCGCGCGCGAGATCTGGCTTCGCACGGTGGAGGTGGCGCATCTGAGGAGGTCGCCGATCTCCTCGTCGGAGTAGTTCTCGTAGTAGCGCAGCACCAGCGCCGCGCGCTGCTTGCGCGGCAGCGTCGCGAGGCGGGCCAGCATCTCGTCACGCTCGTCGTAGGCCACCGACGGGTCGGCCGTCGGCGGGCTGATCGCGTCGAGCACCTCGTGGCTCGACGGCACCACGCGCCGGACCGCGCGCCGCCGCCAGGACAGGTACTCGTTGGTGACCATCCGGCGCACGTAGGTGGGCGGCGAGTCGATCTTCGCCCAGCGCTCCTGGGCCCGCAGCAGCACGTCCTGCACGATGTCCTGCGCCAGGTGCGGATCGTCGGTGAGGACGGTCGCGTAGCGCAGGAGTCCGTCGAGGCGCTCCGCCACGAACTCGTCGAAGCTGGTGGTCACGCTTTCTCAGACGCGCGAGGGGCCAGTTCTGATGCATTCCGAGCGAATTTCAGTGATGACTAGCCTATGCTGACACGCATGGACGACGAGGTGCTCGAGTGGGTCGAGCGGGTCGCGGACTTCCTCACGCAGGAGTACGGCCTGCCGCCGATCGCCGGGCGCGTGCTCGGCTGGCTGATGGCGTGCGACCCGCCGGAGCAGTCGGCGGCGCGGCTGGCCGAGGCGGTGGGCGCGAGCCGCGCGTCGCTCACGACCAACCTGCGGTTGCTGCTCGACGCCGGGCTGGTCGGCAAACGGCTCGGCCGCGGCGAGCGCACCGCCTACTACCGCGTGGACGATGACGCGTGGCAACGCGTGATCCGCCGCCGCATCGCCACGCTGGGCTCGTTCCGCGACATCACGAACGCCGGCATCGAGCTGCTCGAACGCGACGGCGCCCGGGCGGCGCGCGTCCGCAGTGCCGACGCGGCGTTCGCGTGGCTGGCCGAAGCGTTCGCGGAAGCCGGCGAGCCGAAGTGAAGGCTGTGGTGGTGGGCGGTGGGATCGGCGGGCTGACGGCCGCGATCGCGTTGCGCCGCACCGGACACGAGGTCACAGTGCTGGAGCGCGCGCCCGAGCTGCGGGAGATCGGGGTCGGGCTTTCCCTGGCGCCCAACGCGATGCGGGCGCTCGACGCGCTGGGGATCGGGGAGCGGGTGCGGAAGCACTCGGCTCCGTCGGAGGTTACGGGCACACTGCGGACGTCGTCGGGCCGGTTCCTGCGCCGGTTCCGGGAGGGGCGGGACGAGCCGCTCGCCGCGTTCCACCGCGCGGAGCTGCACTCGGCTTTGCTGGCGGAGCTGCCGGAAACCTTGGTGCGCACAGGGATTGAAGTAACTGATCCATCCGAAGTGGACGCGGACGTGATTGTGGCGGCCGACGGTGTCCACAGTGGATTCCGCTGCCGGGCATTCCCTGGCGCACCCGAACCGGGGTTTCGCTACACGGCCTGGCGTGGCGTCACCGAACCGGGTGCGGCGCCGCCGGTGCGCGGCAGCTTCACCATGGGCCGCGGCGCGTACTTCATGATCCACCCGCTGCCCGGCGACCGCGCCTGCTGGGCCCTCGGCGCCGCCGAGTCCACGCCCGGCGTGCGCTACCCGAGCGAGCACGCCGAGGTGACCCGCCGCGTGGCGGACTGGCCGGCCGAGGCCCGCGAGCTCGTGGCGGCGACGCGGCCGGACGCCGTGCTGCACAACGACATCCTCGACCTCGACCCGCTGCCCGCGTTCACGAGCGGACGCGTCGCGCTGCTCGGTGACGCGGCTCACGCCGTGCCGCCGGACCTCGGCCAGGGCGCGTGCCAGGCGATCGAGGACGCCGTGGTCCTCGCCGCATCGCTGCGGGCCCACCCCGTGCCCGAGGCGCTCGCCGCATACGACGCCGCGCGCCGCCCGCGTGCGGCGTACGTCACGAAGCAGGCGCGCAGCAAGGCGGCGGCCGACACGGCGTCGGCGTGGTGGCTGCACGCGCTGCTGGCGGTGACCGTGCCGCTGATGCCCGCGTCGGTGATCCGGCGCCAGGCCGCGCCCTTGTGGGACTGGACTCCGCCCGTCCTCTGAGCACCTGTGCGCCGACCGGGCGGGCGGACCGTCGCAGGTGGACGGCTACGCTGGTGGCATGGCTGTGGCGGTGAGGGTGATCCCGTGTCTGGACGTCGACGCGGGTCGCGTGGTGAAGGGCGTCAACTTCGCCGATCTGCGCGACGCCGGCGACCCGGTGGAGCTGGCCCGGCTGTATGACCACGAAGGCGCCGACGAGCTGACTTTCCTCGACGTCACCGCGTCGTCGGGCAACCGCGAGACCACCTTCGACGTGGTCCGCCGCACGGCCGAGCAGGTCTTCATCCCGCTGACGGTCGGCGGCGGCGTGCGCTCCAACGACGACGTCAACCGCCTGCTGCGCACGGGCGCAGACAAGGTGAGCATCAACACGGCCGCGATCGCGCGCCCGGAGCTGCTGCGCGAGGCGTCGCGCCGGTTCGGGGCCCAGTGCATCGTGCTGTCGGTCGACGCGCGGCGCGTGCCGGAGGGCGGCGAGCCGACGGCGTCGGGCTTCGAGGTGACCACCCACGGCGGGCGCCGCGGCACGGGCATCGACGCGGTCGAGTGGGCGGCGCGCGGCGAGGAGCTGGGCGTCGGCGAGATCCTGCTCAACTCGATGGACGCCGACGGCACCAAGTCCGGCTTCGATCTTTCCTTGATCGAGATGGTCCGCCGCGCCGTGCGCGTGCCGGTGATCGCCAGCGGCGGCGCGGGCGCCGTCGACCACTTCCTGCCCGCCGTGGAGGCCGGTGCGGACGCGGTGCTCGCGGCGAGCGTGTTCCACTTCGGACAGCTGAAGATCGGCGACGTCAAGGGCGCCCTGCGCGAAGGCGGGGTCATCGTCCGATGAGCCTCGACGCAGACCTGTCCCAGCGGCTCAAGCGCAACTCCGACGGCCTGATCGCGGCCGTCGTCGTGGAGCACTCGACGTCCGACGTGCTGATGATGGCCTGGATGAACGACGAGGCCCTGGAGTCCACCCTCACCACCCGGCGCGCGACCTACTGGTCCCGCAGCCGCCAGGAGCTGTGGGTGAAGGGCGAGACCTCGGGCCACGTCCAGCACGTCCGCGAAGTGCGGATCGACTGCGACGGTGACACAGTGCTCCTGCGCGTGGACCAGACCGGCCCGGCCTGCCACACGGGCACCCACACCTGTTTCGACTCCGCGGAGCGCCTGCTCCTCGCCGACGAGAGTGAGAACACCCCGTGACGGTTGTCGCGAACGTGCTGGTGGGGCTGGTCGCCCTCATCCACGTATACATCGTGGTGCTCGAAATGTTCCTCTGGACGACCCCGCGCGCCCGCGCGGCGTTCGGCACCACCGAGGCGTTCGCGCAGGAGAGCAAGGCGCTCGCCGCGAACCAGGGGCTCTACAACGGTTTCCTCGCGGCGGCCCTGATCTGGGGCCTCATCGCGACCGACCCGACGGGCTTCCAGTTCAAGCTCTACGGCCTGGCCTGCGTGATCGTCGCCGGCCTGTACGGCGCCGCGACGGCCTCGAAGCGGATCCTGCTGGTGCAGGTGCTGCCGGGCGTCCTCGCGCTGGTGTTCGTGCTGCTGGCGCGCTGACCGCCGACCTGGCCCGCGAGACGCGGCGGCTGCGTGCCGTCGCCTGGCGGGCGTGGGCGCTCGCCGCGGTGTGGTGCTTGGTTTCCGCGGGCGGGCTCATCGCGGTGCTGGGCGTCCTCCACTCGGCGGACACCCTGCTGGCGACCGGCACGCGCGTGCCGGGGACGGTCGTTTCCGTCGCCACTCCGCCGAAGGGCACGCGCTGGATCGACGTGTCCTACCGTGCCGACGGCCGCACGCTGACCGAACGCGTCGACCGCAGCTCCACGGCCGCCTACACCCCGGGCGAGCGCGTGACGGTGGTCTTCGACCCGGCCGACCCGGCGCGCGTCCGCACGACCGCCGAGGACGGCCTGAGCGAGAACGGCCTTGGCTTCGCCTGGATCGGCGTCGGCCTGGTCCTGCTGTGCTCCCTGGTCGCCGCGGCGGGCGCCGTCGGCTGGTCCCGCCGCTCCCGCGCCGTGCGCCGCACGGGCTGGCAGGAGGGCACGGCCACCGTCGTCCTCGCGCCCTTCACCGGCCGTGGCGTGAACCCGCCGTACTTGCACGTGCGCCCGCTTTCCGGCGAGGCCGTGCGCCTGCGCGCCGTGCCGTCCACCCACGGCGCCCGCTTCCTGCGCACCTACACCGACCGCCCCGCCTGGCTGGGCGGCACCGGGTCCGCGTCGGTGATCCTCTTCCGCCACGGCTGCGGCGAAGCGCCGTACGCCGTGCCGGCCGTGGTCGCGCGCGGGTGAGCCGAAACGCCGGACGGTCCCGTTCGGTTGCCTTCGTCGGCGGTGGTTTCGATCGCAGCTTTTCCCCTGGTGGAGCGCGATTTCCCGGTCGTACCCTCTCCTGATGGACCTGGGGAGGACCGGCCGGAGCGAACGCCCCGGCGGTGACGACGACCAGTCTCTTCCGGTGGACCGGGCCAACGCCGTGGTCCGCCTCGGCCGGGCCGGGGCGACGCCGATGAGCGGGCCGGCGCGGCCTCGCAAACAGCCGCGAGCACCGGCGGGCCAAGCGGCTTGCGGAGCAGCAGCGGAAGTGGGACGGCGCGGTCCACCGCCGGTTCCGGCGTTCCGTGCGGACCGCCGTGGCGTGGCTGGTCGTGCTGCTCACCGGGGGCACCGGTGTCCTGCTGACGGGCTTCGCCGGCGAAGCGCTCCTGACCCGCGGCGCCCGCGCGGACGGCGAGGTGACGGCCGTGAGCGAAGAGGTCGTGATCGTCGACTACGTGGTCACCGGGGTGAGCCTGCGCGCGGTGATCGACCACATCTCCGACCACCGGTACGTCGCGGGGGAGACCGTGCCGGTGTTCTACGACCCCGCCGACCCGCACACCGCGCGCCTGCGCGACGACGTGAACCTGAGCCTCGGGATGATGGCGCCGTCCCTCCTCCTCGTCCTCACGAGCCTGGCCGCGATCCCGATCGAGGTCGCCTACGTGGTGGGCTGGGCCCGCCGCCGAGGCTCGCCCTGGTACCCCGCCACGGCGATCGTCCTGCCCCTGAGACTGCGCCCCGACGCCCCGGAGGTGTTCCACACACTGGAGTTCGTCCTCCCCGGCGGCGTCACCATCGAGGCGAAGACCACCTCCGTCCTGCCCCGCCGGTACGCGTTCCTCCGCCACCGTGGCCGGCGAGAGGTGTGGGTCTCCGGTTCCGGCCGCACGCTCGCCGTGGTCCTGCCCGTCGGCCCCCGCGACGGCGAGCCGTCCGCGATCCCGTTTCGCCTGGCGTCCACCTCGAAGTGGACGCTCGCCTGAACCACGCGCCGCTGTCGTACGCTTTGGCCGTGGCCCTGGGGAAGACCAACGAAAACGCCGGCGAACCGCTTCGTGCGGCCGCGGACTCCGCGTCCGAGGACCGCGCGCTGCGCCGGCAGTTCTGACGGGCCGTCGGCTGGGCCGTGCCGTGCGCGCTGGTCGTGCCGGCGTCGGCACTGGGCATCGGGTGGCAGGACCTGCGCGCCGACTGGCTCCTCGACCACGGCGACGAGGCCACCGGCAAGGTCGTGGCGGTCCACACGCCCCGGGACGGCGACGGCACGCCCACCATCACGGTCTCCTACACCGCCGCCGGCGTCCCCGAACAGGCCGAGATCAACCGCGACTCCGACCGCGAATACGAAGTGGGCGAACCGATCTCGGTGTTCTACGACCCCGCCGACCCGGCCCGTGTGCGCACCGAAGACGAACAGAACGTCGGCGACGGGTGGATGGCGGTGTTCTCGGTCCCGCTGATCTTCGTGGCGATTCTCCTGCCGTTGACGATCACCCTCGCCGTGGGCTGGGCGCGTCGCCGCCGGCTCGCCCGCCGCACGGGTTGGCGGCCCGTCCGCATCCAGGCCCACGATCGCGCCGACCACGCGCAGGTCGTCCGCTTCACCGTCGGCGGCCGGCGGGTCGTCGCCCGTACGACGTCGCTGACGCGCGTGCTTCGTGAGGGGAGCCGCCGGGCCGGCGCGAGGGTCGCGGGGTCGGGCCTCCGGTTCGTTTTGGTGCTGCCCCGCGGTTCCCGCCGCGGCGGGCCACGCGTGGTGGCCTTGCGCGCGTTCGATCCCCGCCGCGGCGGGTGACTGCCGAGGGGACCGTCAGCACGCTCGATGGGCCCTCTCGGTTGCCTTCCCGGCCGGTGTTCTGAATCGCAGCTTTTTAGCTGGTGGAACGAGATTTCCCGGTCGTACGCTCTCCTGATGGATCTGGGGATGACCGGCGCGGGCGAAACCCCGCGCCAAGAAGACGACGAACCTCTCCCAGCCCGCACCGGGCGGCTGCCGAAGCCGGACCCGGTGATCTTGGACCGGGCCGTGCGCTCGCGGATCTGGCACGCCCTCGGCGCGGCCGCGCTGTGGGTCCTCGTGGTGGCCGCGACGATCGTCGGCTCGTCCGTGCTCTTCGACCGGGCGGACCGCCTGCTCACGGACGGGGTGAAGGTGCCCGCGCGAGTGGTCGCCGTGGAGGACGGGAAAACCGGGGCCTATCTCGTCGTGGACTACCTGGCACCGGGCGTCGAAGGCAGGATCGACCTCGACTCCGGTAACCGGTACTTCGTCGGCGAAGTCCTGACGGTGTACTACGACCCGGCCGATCCGGCGCACGTGCGCACCACGGAAGAGCCCAACGGCGACGACTCCTGGGCCTTGGGCTCGGTCGTCGTGGTCGTTCTCGAGGCGGGCGCGCTCTCGTGGGCCGTGGCGTACCCGGTCGTCCTGGACCGGCGCCGGCGGATCGCGCGCCGCTCCGGGTGGCGACCGGTCAAGGTCACGTCCCTGCGCAACGGCACGTACGTCCTGAACCACGCCGGCCGCGAACGGACGTCGGCCCGCGTCGTCACGCTGCTGCGCGGTCGTTACGAGTACTTGGCCAAGCAGCCCGTCTCCGCCTGGGTAGCCGGCGAAGGCGCCCGCCTGCTCCTCGTGGCCCCGCGCGGCAACCGCCTCTACGCCATCCCCCTCGGCCGCAGCCCCGGCTGGTCCCCGATCCTGCCGCCACGCCGGGGACGGAGCCGATGACCGGGGGACCGGACCCGGCCGCGTTGAACCGCGCGGTACGCCTGCGGATCCGGCGCGCCGTGGCAGCCGCGGTGCTGTGGGCGCTCGGCGGCGGCGGTGGGGCCTCTCGGGGCGCAGCTGGTGGATGCGTTGTCCGACGCGCTTCTCGGGCAGTGGGTGGCCGTGCCCGCGCGGGTGACCGCGGTCGACGACCACCCGCTGCGCGGATCCCCGTACCTCGCGGTGGACTACCTCGGCTGGGGGACGGCCCGGCAGGCGACGATCGACCACGACTCCGACACGCGGTACTTCGTCGGCGAAGTCCTGACGGTGTACTACGACCCGGCCGACCCCGGGCGTGCCCGGACCGACGACGACCGCAACGACGGTTTCGCGCTCGCGCTGCTGGGCGGCGTGACCCTCTGCTCGCTGTGCTGCCTCCCGTGGGCGGTGGTGTTTCCCGTGCTCCTGGCACTGCGCCACCGGGCCGCCCGCCGCTCCGGCTGGGAGCCGGTCGAGGTCACCGCGTTCAGCGACGGGTCGCTGGTGCTCGCCGGCCGGGAGCGCACGGCGACCGGCACCAGCACGGTCACCCGCCGCCGTTGCCCGTACCTCGAAGGAAAACCCTCCCGAGGCTGGGTCGCCGGCGAAGGCCGGCGCCTGGTCCTGGTGATCCCGCGGGGCACGGGCCCGTTCGCGATCCCGCTTCGCCGCCTCAAACTCCAGCCGCGGAAAACCCCAGGGGGACAGCACGATGGTCGCTGAAGACCAGCCCGCGAGACGGCCGCGCGCCAAACGGCATCGCCACCAAACCCGCCGGCAACGCGCCGAACGGGGACCCGCCGACCCCACGGGGTGGGATCGCGCGCTGCGCAAGCGGTTCTGGCGCGCGGCCGCCGCGGCGACGGCGTGGTTCCTGATCATCCCGGTGGCGGTCACCGTGATTTCCTTGCTGCACAACAGGTCCACCTGGCTGCTCGACCACGGCACGAAGGTCGAGGGGCGCGTGGTCGCCGTGTACACCCCGGCGCGGGGCGCGCCGACCGTCACCGTGGACTACCCCGTCGGCGACGTCCTCGCACAAGCGGTGATCAACCGCGACTCGGACGACGACTACGTCGAGAACGAGCGCGTCCAGGTCTACTACGACCCGGCCGATCCGCAGCGCGTGCGGACCGACGACGAGGAGAACGTCACCAACGCGGGGATGGCTTTCGCCGTGATCCCGATGCTCGTGGCCTTGCTCGTCTTCCCGTGGCTGATCGCGTACACGCTGGGCTGGGCCCGCCGGCGCCGATGCGCCCGCAAGTCGGGCTGGGAACCCGTCACCGCCGTCGTTTTCGACTCCTCGGGTGGCTACCAGCTCCTGCGCCTCGACTTCCCCGATGGCCGGCGGCTCGCCGCCCGCACCGTGGCGGCGCTGCGCGGGCGCTACTCCTTCCTTCGCAACGGGCCGGTCGAAGCGTGGGTCTCCGGCGAAGGCCGCCGCTTCACCCTCGCGCCGCCACACCACGCGAAGGGGCCCTACGTGATCCCCCTGCGCGTCCCGCGCGGATCACGATGGCCGGCCGGCCGATGAGCCCCGAAGCGGACGAGACAGCCTGGAACCGCGTGCTGCGCAGGCGATCGTGCCGATCCGTCGCAGCCGCCTTCTTCTGGCTCCTCGTCCTGGCTTCGACGGTGGGCGGCATGATCGCCCTGGACGCTTCCGCGGACGCGCTGCTCGTGAGCGGGATGCGCGCGGTCGGCCGGGTGGTCGGCGTCGCGGACCCGCGCCGAGGGACGCCGACCATCACCGTGGACTACACCGTGGGTGTCACGCCCCGGGAAGCCGTCGTCAACCGGGACTCCGGGCTGGCCTAGCACGTGGGGGATCTCGTGTGGGTCTACTACGACCCGGTCGATCCGCAGCACGTGCGCACGGCCGAAGAGCGCAACCACAGCGACGCCTGGAAGTGGGGCCTGGTCTCCCCGGCGCTCGTGGCGCTGGTCTTCTTCCCCTGGGGCACGGTGTTCGCGGTGCGCTGGGTCCGCCGGTGGCGTGCGGCCCGGCGGTCGAGCTGGGTGCCCGTCACGGTGACCGACGCGACGCCCGAAGCGGCGCACCAGGCGCTGGCTCTCAAGGTCAACGACGCGGGGCGGCTGAGGGTCCGGACCCTCTCGATGCTGCCCGGCCGCTACACCTTCCTGCAGGGCCCCGAACCGACGCGAGCATGGATCGGCGGCGCGGGCTCGGCCACGGTCCTCGTGCTCGCCCGGGGCCGCGCAGAGCCCGTCCCTGCCCGATCCCGGTCCGCCCGCAGCTGGGCTGGACCTGGCCGGCCGGCCGGTGAGCGGCGGGCCGCGACGGGCGATGCTGTTCGTGTCGGGGCGGAGGCGGTCTCGATGCAGACGATCAACACCCGCCGGACCTAAAGCCCCAGATCCCCCGTCAGATACCGCTGCAGGTTCGGCGCGATCGCCGTCACGAGCGTTTCGACTTCGGCCGACGCGATCGGCTCGAAGCGGGCGATGTAGCGGACCATGCCGAGCCCCACGACCTGCGAGGCGCACAGCGTGGTCCGCAGCCCGGGCTGGTCGGAGCCGATGTGGCCGATCACCTCGGCGAAGAACAGCGAGAAGAAGTCCCGCAGCACGGTCGCGGCCAGCTCGTGGCCCGCGACGCTGCGGATGAGTGCCTGGAACGTGTCGCCGCCGGCGCCGTCCCAGCGGGTGACGAAGACGCGGACGATCCGTTCGCCCAGCTTGTCGTCGGGGCCGTCGCGCAGGGTCGCGAGCAGTTCGTGCGGGGAGAACGGCAGCTCCAGCACGGCCTGGGCGAACAGGCCCTCCTTGCCGCCGAACCAGTGGTTGACCATGGCCGCGTCGACGCCGGCGCGCGCGGCGATCGCGCGCACAGTGGCGCGTTCGTAGCCGTGTTCCGCGAACACCGCGCGCGCGGCCTCGATCAAGGCGGTCCGGGTGTCCTGCCCGGCGGGCCGGCGGCCGCGCCTGCGGGAGGTAGTGTCTTCGGTGCTCACGGGTCCACTATGACTCGTCGCCCCCTTGAATTCAACAGGTGCTGAATTCAAGGGCCGCCCAAGGTCCGCCGAGGCCCGCGCGGCACAATGGGGCCCATGGTCAGCTCAGCAGCCGGCAAATCCACCGGGCCCGGCCCGGTCAGCCCCTCGCGCGCCGAGTTCCGCGCCCTCGCCGAAGGCCGCCGCGTGATCCCCGTGGTGCGCAAGGTCCTCGCCGACGGGGAGACCCCGCTCGGGATCTACCGCAAGCTCGGTGCCGACCGGCCCGGCACGTTCCTGTTCGAGTCGGCGGAGAACGGCAAGTCGTGGTCGCGCTGGTCGTTCGTGGGCGTGCGCAGCCCGGCCGCGCTGACCGTGCGCGACGGCAAGGCCGTGTGGACCGGCACGCCGCCCGTCGGCCTGCCCACCGAAGGCGACCCGCTGCAGGTGCTGCGCGCCACCGTCGAGGCGCTGCACACCGAGCCGCTGCCGGGCCTGCCGCCGTTGACCGGCGGCATGGTGGGCTACATCGGCTACGACGCCGTGCGGTGGCTGGAGAAGCTGCCCGAGCTCGCCGAGCGCGACCTCGACATCCCCGAGCTGACCATGCTCCTGGCCACCGACCTCGCGGCGTTCGACCACCACGAGGGCACCGTCACGCTGATCGCCAACGCGGTCAACTGGGACGACTCGCCCGAGCGCGTGGACGCCGCCTACGACAGCGCGCTGGAGCGCCTGTCGGCGATGACCGAGCAGCTGCGCGTGCCCGCGCCGCCGACCGTCGCGACGTTCGACCGGCCGGCGCCGGAGTTCAAGCGCCGCCGCACGAAGGAAGACTTCCACGCCGCCGTCGACAAGGCCGTGGAAGCGATCAAGGCCGGCGAAGCGTTTCAGGTCGTGCCCTCGCAACGCTTCGAGATCGAAACCGGCGCCGACGCGCTCGACGTCTACCGCGTGCTGCGCAACTCCAACCCGAGCCCGTACATGTACCTGCTGCGGCTGGAGGGCTTCGACATCGTCGGCTCCAGCCCCGAGTCGCTGGTCACCGTGCGCGACGGCCGAGCGACCACGCACCCCATCGCGGGCACGCGCTGGCGCGGCGCCGACCCGGAGGAGGACGCGCAGCTGGCCAAAGACCTGCTGGCCGACGAGAAGGAACGCGCCGAGCACCTCATGCTCGTCGACCTCGGCCGCAACGACCTGGGCAAGGTCTGCCGCCCCGGCAGCGTGCACGTGGTCGACTTCTTCCAGATCGAGCGCTACAGCCACGTGATGCACATCGTGTCCACCGTCACCGGTGAGCTGGCCGAGGGCAAGACGGCGTTCGACGCGGTCACCGCCTGCTTCCCGGCCGGCACGCTTTCGGGCGCGCCCAAGGTGCGCGCGATGCAGCTGATCGAGGAGCTCGAGCCCGTGCGCCGTGCCCTGTACGGCGGCGTCGTCGGCTACCTCGACTTCGCGGGCGACGCCGACACGGCCATCGCCATCCGCACCGCCCTGATGCGCGACGGCGTGGCCTACGTCCAGGCCGGCGGCGGCGTGGTCGCCGACTCCGTAGCCGACTACGAGGACACCGAGTCGCTCAACAAGGCGCGCACGGTGCTCTCGGCCGTCGCGGCGGCCCAGACCATGGTCCCCGCGGGCGAGCTCGATCCAGCCGAGGATTCCGCCGGTGTCTGAGCAGGGAGAGCCGGAACCAGCGGGCCCGCGGCAGTCCGAGCCGGTACAGACCGAGGCCAAGCCCTCGCGCCGTCCACTGTGGATGATCGTCGTCGGCCTGTTGCTGGGCGCGCTCGCGTTGTGGGGCGCCTCCAAGCTCGCGTGGTTCGCCGAGTTCCGCGACGGCGGCGTGCTCGGTACGCAGCTCTACACCGAAGACGGCGAGCAGCGGGCCACGGCGCTTGTGCCGCTGGCGTTGCTGGCGCTGGCCGGCGTCGCGGGCGTGATCGCGACCGGCGGCTGGGCGCGGCGGATCCTGGGCTTGGTGCTGGCGCTGGCGGGCCTCGCAGGCGTCTGGACCGGCGTGAACGGCGTCAAGTTCAGCGGCTGGGCGCCCGGATTGCCCGTCACCGAGATGCTTCTCGGCCGCGGGCTGGCCGTGCTGGGCGGAATTCTCCTCGTCGTCGCGGGGTTGGTCGCAGTCAAGGGTGCGGGCGCCGCGCGGCGGCTCGGCACCCGGTACGCGGCGCCGGGCGCCCAGCGCGCCAAGCGTGATCCGGACATCGAGCTGTGGGAGGCGCTTTCCGAGGGTGAGGACCCCACCGCGAGCAGGTGAGCGCCGGATACCGAAGCGCATTCGGAGCAAGGCGTGCACCCGGAACGGGCCGGTCTTCGAGCGGGGGTTAGCATCGTTTCGGCGGGAAGGGGAAGGTTTTTGTGAGCGAACTTGCGATGGGATCGATGAATTCGCCGACGGACGGGTGCGCCCGGTGAGCGTGCTCGAAGACATCGTCGCCGGTGTGCGGGAGGACCTCGCCGTGCGCGAGTCCGTGCTGCCCTTCGACGAGCTGAAGGCCCGCGCGGCCAAGGCCCCGGCACCCCGAGACGTGATGGCCGCCCTGCGTGAGTCGGGCATCGGCGTGATCGCCGAGGTGAAGCGGCGCAGCCCTTCCAAGGGCGACCTCGCCGTGATTCCCGACCCCGCCTCCCTGGCCAAGGACTACGAGGACGGCGGCGCGCGCGTGATCAGCGTGCTCACCGAGCAGCGCCGCTTCGGCGGCTCGCTCGCCGACCTCGACGCCGTGCGCGCGGCCGTCGACGTTCCCGTGCTGCGCAAGGACTTCATCGTCAGCCCGTACCAGGTGCACGAGGCGCGCCTGCACGGCGCGGACATGGTGCTGCTGATCGTCGCCGCGTTGGAGCAGAACGCGCTGGCCGCGCTGCTCGACCGCGTCGAGTCGCTCGGCATGACCGCGCTCGTGGAGATCCACAACGCCGAAGAGGCCGACCGCGCCCTCGAGGCCGGTGCCCAGGTGATCGGCGTCAACGCCCGCAACCTGCACACGCTGGAAGTCGACCGGGACGTGTTCTCCCGCCTCGCCCCGGGGCTGCCGTTCGAGGTGTTCAAGGTCGCCGAGTCCGGCGTCCGCGGCCCCGGCGACCTGATGTCCTACGCCGGCCAGGGTGCCGACGCCGTGCTGGTCGGCGAGGGCCTGGTGGCCTCCGGCGACCCGAAGGGCGCGCTGGTGAAGCTCGTCACCGCCGGTTCGCACCCCGCCTGCCCGAGGCCGTCGCGGTGACCGAGGAGCACAGCAAGCACGACCCGGACGAGCGGGGCTACTACGGCCCCTACGGCGGCCGGTTCATGCCGGAAGCGCTGATCGGCGTCGTCGACGAGGTCGCGGCTGAATACGAGAAGGCGCGCCGCGACCCGGAGTTCACCGGTGAGCTGCGCCGCCTGCTCAAGGACTACGCGGGCCGCCCGTCGCTGCTCACCGAGGCCAAACGCTTCGGCGCGCACGCCGGGGGCGCGCGGGTGTTCCTCAAGCGCGAAGACCTCAACCACACCGGTTCGCACAAGATCAACAACGTGCTCGGCCAGGCGCTGCTCACCAAGCGCATGGGCAAGAAGCGCGTGATCGCCGAGACCGGCGCGGGCCAGCACGGCGTGGCCACGGCCACCGCGTGCGCGCTGCTCGACCTCGAGTGCCTGGTCTACATGGGCGAGGTCGACACCGAGCGCCAGGCGCTCAACGTCGCGCGCATGAAGCTGCTCGGCGCCGAGGTCGTGCCGGTCAAGACCGGTTCCCGCACGCTCAAGGACGCGATCAACGAGGCCTTGCGCGACTGGGTGACCAACTCCGAGACCACGCACTACCTGTTCGGCACCGCCGCGGGCCCGTACCCGTTCCCGATGATGGTGCGCAACTTCCACAAGGTCATCGGCGAGGAAGCGCGCGAGCAGATCCTGGAGCAGGCCGGCCGGCTGCCCGACGTCGTCGCCGCGTGCGTCGGCGGCGGTTCCAACGCCATCGGCATCTTCTCCGGCTTCTACGACGACCCGTCGGTGCGGCTGGTCGGCCTGGAGCCGGGCGGCGAGGGCCTCGACGGCGACCGCCACGGCGCCACGCTCACCAAGGGCACCCCGGGCAACCTGCACGGCGCGATGTCGTACCTGCTGCAGGACGAGGACGGCCAGACGGTGGAGTCGCACTCCATCTCGGCCGGGCTCGACTACCCGGGCGTCGGCCCGGAGCACGCGTGGCTCAAGGACTCCGGCCGCGCCGAGTACCGCCCGGTCACTGACGCCGAGGCCATGGACGCGTTCCGGCTGCTCTCGCGCACCGAAGGCATCATCCCGGCGATCGAGTCGGCCCACGCGCTGGCCGGCGCCCTGGTGCTCGGCCGTGAGCTCGGGCCCGAGGGCCTCATCGTCGTGAACCTCTCGGGGCGCGGCGACAAGGACATGGACACCGCGGCCAAGTGGTTCGGCCTCGTGGACGGGGAGGACCAGTGAGCGCGCTCGACGACCTGTTCGCGGCGACGCGGGCGGAAGGCCGGGCCGCGCTGGTCGGCTACCTGCCCGCCGGATTCCCGTCGGTCGACGGCTCGAAGGATCTCCTGGCCGCCACCATCGACGGCGGTGCGGACCTGCTCGAGATCGGCGTGCCGTACTCCGACCCGGTGATGGACGGGCCCACGATCCAGGCCGCCGCCGAGTCGGCGCTGGCCGGTGGGTTCAAGCTCAAGCGGCTCTTCGAGGTCGTCGAGTCGGTGTCGGCGCGCGGCGGCAAGGCCGTGGTGATGACGTACTGGAACCCGGTGCACCGCTACGGCGTCGATCGCTTCGCGCGCGACCTCGCGTCGGCGGGCGGGCTGGGCATGATCACGCCGGACCTGATCCCCGACGAGGCCGCCGAGTGGACGGCCGTGTCCGAGACCCACGGTCTGGACCGGATCTTCCTGGTGGCGCCGTCGTCGTCGGAGGAGCGCCTGGCGCTCACCACCGCCGCGTCGTCCGGCTTCGTCTACGCCACGGCGGTCATGGGCGTCACGGGCGCCCGTGACGCGGTGGGCGTGCACGCGGAGGACCTGGTCCGCCGCACGCGGGCCCACACGCACCTCCCGATCGGCGTCGGCCTCGGCGTCCGCTCCGGCGACCAGGCGGCCCAGGTGGGTGGCTTCGCCGACGCGGTGATCGTCGGGTCGGCCCTGGTCACGGCCGCAGCCGAGGGCAGTGTCGACGGGGTGCGGAAGCTGGCGGAGGAGCTCGCGGAAGGCGTGCGCCGGGCTCCGGCCCGGGCCTGACTTCGGCGTTCTGCTCCGGGGGCCACCTGTCGCTGGCACGATGCGGGCCATGACCCGCACCGCCCGTCGCATGTTCGACCTGCTCGAACCGATCTGCCTGGTCACCTTCTTGTCCGACGAGTGCAACGACGAGCTGGCCGCGCTCGGCCACCGCACCTACTGGGACGGTTACTTCGCCAGCCGCGCCGCTCCGCTGGGGCGCGTGCCGGCGCAGGTCGTGCACGCGGCCTTCTACAACTTCGCCGACGGCGAGGTCGAGCGGCACATCCCGAGTGCGTGGGAGACGATCCCGCCCGAGGCCTCCTTCGCCGCGCGCGAGCGAGGCAGCGCGGCCTCGTTGCGCCGGATCCTCGGTGAGGAGCTGGCTTCCTCGCCGGGTTTGGTACGCGCCGCCGAGCTGACGACCCAGGCCGCGGTCAACACGCCCACCGCGGGCCGCGTGATGTTCGCCGGCATGCGCGCCCTCCCGGTGCCCACCGACCCTGTCGCCCGCCTGTGGCACTCGGCGACCATGCTCCGCGAACACCGCGGTGACGGCCACATCGCCGCCCTCCTCGCCGCGGGCATCGGCGGCACGGAAGCCCACGTGCTCTCGGCGCTCGACATGGGCATCCACCCCCCGGAATCCTTCGGGCGTGTCCAGCACCTGCCGAAGGCTCGGCTGGCTGCGGTCATGGCCGGCCTGCGCTCACGCGGCCTCGTCGACGCGGCGGGCCATTTCACCGACGCGGGGCGCGAGACCAAGCAACGCATCGAGACCCTGACCGATGACCTCGCCGCGGCGCCGTACGACACGTTGTCGCCCGCCGAGCTCGACGAGCTGATCGCCGCACTCGAGCCGATCACGGCGAAGGTGGTGGCCACGGGGTCACAGTGACGAACGGGCCATTTGTATGGATCATGTACGCCCACCACCGACCCTCGGCGGCATGACCTTCACCCACCTCCCTCGGCGTTCGTTCCTCCGTGGCGCCGCCGGCCTCACCGCCGCGACCGCCGCGGGCCTGATCCTGCCTGGCCTTGCCCGAGCAGCCGGGCAAAGCCAACGACAAGAGCCCCGCATCTACAGCTGCGCCGAATGGGGTGCCCGGCCGCCCGCCGATCCGTTGACGACGCTCGACCACCCGGCGAACCGCGTGCTCGTGCACCACATCGCGTGCCCCAACAGCACGGACTATTCGCTGGCCCACGCGTTTCAGGTCGCGCGCGACGACCAGGCCGACCACATCGACAACAACGGCTGGTCCGACACCGGTCAGCACTTCACGATCTCCCGCGGCGGCTACCGCATGGAAGGCCGCCACGGCAGCCTCGACGCGCTGCGCAATGGCAACCAGATCGTGCGCGCCGCACACTGCCCGGGCCAGAACGACAACGCGATCGGCATCGAGAACGAAGGCACGTACACCTCGGTCGAACCGCCGCAAGCGCAGTGGGATTCGCTGGTCGTCTTCATCGCGTACGTCTGCGAGCAGTACGGCATCCCCGTCGAGGAGATCAAGGGCCACCGCGACTACTACAACACCGAATGCCCGGGCGACAAGCTCTACGCGAAGCTGCCGCAGCTGCGTGCGGAAGTCGGCGGCCTGCTCGGCTGAACTCAGTGGAGCCAGCGCATCACGTCGCACAGCTCTTCGGCGTCGAGCCCGCCCAGTTCGTCGATCTCGCCGCGGCGCACGTCCATCAACGTCGTCGCCAGTTCCGCGCCGAAGGCCGATTTCAGCACGTCGTCGGCGACGAACGCGGCCACGGCCTGCTCCAGTGAGCGGGGGAGGCGCACCACTCCCGCGGCGGCGGCGTCCCCGGCCGACAACGTCCCCGGATCCACCTCCACCGGCTCCGGCAACCGTGTCGCGGAATCGAGCCCCGCGATTCCCGCGAACAGCAACGCGGCCACGACCAGATACGGGTTAGCCGTGAGATCAAAACACTTCACTTCGAAATTCGCGGCTGTGTCCCGTTTCCCCGCCGGGCCGCGCACCAACCGCAGCGGTGCTTCCCGGTTTTCCAGGCCCCACGCGGTGTACACCCCGGCCCAGTGGTGCGGTTCGAGCCGCAGGTAGCTCACGACCGACGGAGCCCCGACGGCCAGCAACGCCGGCAACCGCCCGAAAATCCCCGCGGCGAACGACTCGGCGACCTCGCTCAGCCCGAACACCCCGGCGCCGCCGGCGCACAGGTTCCGCTCGCCCTCCCACAGGCTGCAGTGCACGTGCCCGCCGTTGCCCACGCCGCCGGGCGCGAACTTCGGCGTGAACGACGTTTTCAACCCGTGGTTCACCCCCACCGCGCGGATCGTCTCCCGCGCCAGCACCGCGACGTCCGCAGCCCGCACGGGATCGTCGGCGGCCACGGAAACCTCGAACTGCCCCGCCGCGTATTCCGGGTGCACCTGCTCGACGCCGAGGCCCTGACTGTCCAAAGCAGACACCAGATCCCGCACGTATGCCGATTGCTCGGCCAGCCGCGAATACCCGTACGCGGGCCCCGCCACCGGCGCCCCGCCCGGCCCGGCGACCACCCACTCGAGCTCGAACGCCATCCGCGCCGAGTACCCGCGGCCGGCCAGTTTTGCCACCGCCGTCGCCGCCAGCGCCCGCGAGTCCTGCGGGTGCGGCTCGCCTTCCTGGTCGTAGCGCAGGGCCGGCGCCCACGCCCACCCCCGCTGCGCGTCGAGCACCGTGAGCGCGTCGAGGTCCGGGTGCAGCCGCAGGTCGCCGACGGGGCCGAGCGAGTACGCGCCCGACGTGATCGTGTCAGTGCACAGGAAGAAGTCGAACGAGTTCGACGCGCCCACGCCCCACGCCGCGACCTCGGCGAGCCGGCTCACCGGCACCGCCTTCACACGGGAGATGCCGGAGTTGTCGACGAAGGTCAGCGCCACCAGCTCGACCCCCGAACGGCCCAGCAGCGCAGCCTCCTCGGCACCCCGCCTGGAAAGTTCAACCCGATCGAGCTGGCTCATCCTGCCCCCGCGATGTTCACTGTGTAGTTCACGCCGTCGTCCTCGGCGGCCGTGGGACCACCTGCTGCTTCCGGACGAAGGAGCGCATCGTGTCAGACATCGTCGAAACCCGTCCAGCGCTGCGGCGCACCCTGTCGGTGTGGCAGGCCGTGGGCCTGTCCGTGGCGCTCATGGCGCCGAGTATGGCCGCCAACATCAACCCCCAGCAGACCGCGGCCGCCGCCGGGCGGGCCGTGCCGCTGGCTTTCCTGCTCTCGGCCGCCGGCGTGCTGCTGGTCGCCTACGGCTTCGTCCGCCTCTGCCAGCACTACCACCACGCGGGCTCGGTCTACGCGTTCGTCGGCGCGACGCTCGGCCCGCGCGCCGGTGTGGTGTCCGGCATCGGGCTGCTCGGCACGTACACCTTCTACGCCGTGGTCACGAGCTCGGCCGCGGGCACGCTCGGCACGGCGTTCCTCACGCAGGTGGGGATCTGGCCGAACCCGCCCTGGTGGGGGCCGTTCGTGCTCACGGGCGTCGCGCTCGTCGGCAGCTGGCTGCTCGCGGTGGCGCCCGCGCGCCGAGGCACGTCGACGCTGCTCGCCGTGGAAGGCGCGACGATCGCGGTGATCCTCCTGGTCACCGCCGTGATCCTGGTCCGCCTGATCGCCGGCAACGCACCCAACGACGCCCACTTCACGATGTCCGTGTTCACCTTCACGCCGGACATCGGCCTGTCCGGCGTGTTCCTCGGCGCCGTGTTCGGCTTCCTGTCCTTCGCGGGCTTCGAAGCCGCCGCGACGCTCGGCGAGGAGACCCGCGACCCGCGCCGCAACATCCCGCGCGCCATCCTCGGCACGGCCATCTTCGGCGGCGCCTTCTTCGTGATCGTGACGGCCGTGGAGATGATGGCGTTCCGCTCCGACGCCCAGGCCTTCCACGACTCGCCCTCCCTGCTCGGCGACCTGGGCAGCACGTTCGTCGGCTCGTGGGCCGGCGACGTGATCAGTGTGGGCGCCGCGATCAGCGCGTTCGGCTGCTGCCTCGCCTGCGTGGTCGGCGGCTCGCGCCTGCTCTTCGCCCTGGGCCGCGACGCCTTCGACGGCCGCGGCATCGGCCGCACGTCCCCGAAGGGCACACCGGTCATCGCCGTCACGACCGTCGCCCTGGCGGCCGCGCTGATCATCGTCGTGTGCGCCGTGTTCTTCGGCGCGACGGCGGCGGACACCTTCGCGTGGTCGGGATCCATCGGCACGTTGATCCTTTTGGTCATCTACCTGCTGACCACCCTCGGCGCCATCCTGTTGCTCTTCGTGCGCCGCCGCATGCACGTCCCGTGGTGGCACCTGATCTTCCCCCTCGGCGCGCTCGCGCTGCTGGGCTACACGGTGTACGTCAACGTCGTCCCCTACCCGACCGAGGGCCCGGCCCGCTGGTTCCCCGTCGCGGCGGGCGCGGTGCTCGTGCTGGCCGTGGTCTTGGTCCTCGCGGCGCCCGGCTTCGCCCGTAGGGTGGGGGAACGGCTGGGCGTCACCGAAGGAGGCCGATGAGCGAGGTGCTGGACTTCGTCGCGGAGGCGCCGCTGGTGGACCACCACTGCCACGGAGTGGTGACGGGCGAGGTGGAACGCGAGGGCTTCGAGCGGATGCTCACGGAGGCCGACGCGGTGTCGCCGCTGGGAACGTCGCTGTTCGACTCGCTCATCGGGCTCGCCGTGCGCGAGCGGTGCGCGCCGGTGCTCGACCTGCCGAAGCACGCGCCGGCCGACGAGTACCTCGCACGGCGAGCGGAGCTGGGAGCCGACGAGGTCAACCGGCGGTTCCTGCGCGGCACGGGGACCACCGACTTCCTGCTCGACGGCGGTTTCCAGCCCGACGAGCTCACCGGCACCACCGAGTTCGCCCGCCTCGCCGGCGCCCGTGCCCACGACGTGGTGCGGCTCGAGCAGGTCGCCGAGGACGTGGTGCGCGCCGGCACGACCGCGAGCCGGTTCGCCGCGGACTTCGAGGCGGAGCTGGAAAAACGAGCGAAACACGCGGCCGGGGTGAAGTCGATCGCCGCGTACCGGGTGGGGCTGGAGCTGTCGGGTGAGCGGCCCGACGCCGTCGAGGTGGTCGACGCGGCCGGGCGGTGGCTCTCGCGCTTCGGGGCCGGGCTGGGGCTGCGCCTGGCCGACGAGGTGCTGCACCGCCACCTCGTCTGGACGGGTATCGACCTCGGGCTGCCCGTGCAGTTCCACGTGGGCTACGGCGATTCCGACGTGGACCTGCACCGGTGCGATCCCTTGCTGCTCACCGGATTCCTGCGTGCCACGCGCGAGACGGGCGTGCCGATCCTGCTGCTGCACAACTACCCGTTCCACCGCAACGCCGCCTACCTCGCGCAGGTCTTCGAGCACGTCTTCGTGGACACGGGCCTCATCACGCACAACGCCGGCTTCCGCGCGCCGGCGATCCTGGCCGAGACGCTGGAGCTCGTGCCGTTCGGCAAGCTGCTGTTCTCGACCGACGCGTTCGGCCTCGCGGAGCTCTACCACCTCGGCACAACCCTGTTCCGCCAAGGACTTTCCGACTTCCTGCGGTCCGCTTTTGCCGCCGACGCACTGTCCGAAGTGGACGCGCGGCGCCTCGTCCGCCTCGCCGGCCACGAGAACGCCACCCGGATCTACCGCCTGGAGCCCCGATGACCGACCTGGCCGCGCGCTGGCGTGCCGCTCTCGCCGACGAGCTGCCGGATGCCGTCGAGCTGCGCCACCGGCTCCACGCCGACCCGCGCGCGTCCGGCGACGAGGAGGACACCGCGCGCGTGGTGGCCGCCGCGCTGGGCGCCGGCGAAGGGGCGCGCGTCGCCAAGACGGGACGGCTGGTCGAGCTGCCCGGCGAGCACGCCGGCCCCGCCGTCGCACTGCGGGCGGAGATGGACGCGTTGCCGATCGTCGAGCGCACGGGTGCGGCGTGGGCCTCGGACTCCGGACTGATGCACGCGTGCGGCCACGACGTGCACCTGGCCGCGCTGGTCGCCGTCTGCCGGGCGGCGCGGCGCGTCGGCGTGCCGCGGCGGCTGGTCGCGGTGCTGCAGCCGCGTGAGGAGACGTCGCCTTCGGGCGCGCTGGACATCGTCGAGTCGGGGGCACTGGAGGAGCTCGGCGTGGACACCGTCATCGGCGCCCACGTGCAGCCGCGGCTGGCGCACAACGTCGTCTCGGCCGCGCCCGGGCCGGTGAACGCGTCGACCGACGAGTTCGAGATCGTGCTCCACGGCCAGGGCGGCCACGCGGGGTACCCGCACCTCGTGCGCGACCCGGTGCTGGCGCTGAGCCAGCTCGTGGTGAGCCTGCAGCAGCTCGCGAGCCGCCGGATCGACCCCGTGCACGGCGCCGTCTGCACGGTCGGGCGCATCCACGCCGGCACGGCCGCCAACGTCGTCCCGAACACCGCGACCGCGCTCGGCTCGCTGCGGCTCATGCGCGCGACCGACCGCGTACACGCGCTGGAGGTGCTGGCCGAGATCGTGCACTCCACCGCCCGCGCGTACGGCTGCACCGCCGACCTGCAGATCAGCCCGTGCGAGCCCGTGCTGGTCAACGACCCGGCGCTCGCGGCGGCCGCCCAGACCTGGCTGCTCGACGGCGGCGCCGACGTCGACGTGGACTTCCGCTCCTTCGGCGCCGATGACTTCGCCCACTACTGCGGCACCGGCACCCGCGGGCTGATGCTGTTCGTCGGCCTCGGCGACACCGCGGGCGCACCCAGCCTGCACGACGAGGTGTTCCTGCCCGAGGACGCCGCCGTCGGGCAGGTCGCGCGGGGCCTGATGGCCGGGTACCTCGCCGCTCTGCAGCCGGGCGGCTACGAGTAGTCACCTTCGCGACCGGACCGTGACCGGTCCTTCACGAACCCTTCGGCGGCGCCCTCACCACACCGGAGCATTGACGCGCTACGGTGACCGCGTGTATTCCGCCTCGGCAGCCTTCCTGGCCACGATCCCGAGCCCCGACCGCGGTGTGTGGCACCTGGGGTTCATCCCGATCCGTGCCTACGCACTGTGCATCATCGCCGGCATCATCGTGGCGATCTGGTGGGGAGAGCGCAGGTGGGCCGCGCGCGGGGGCACCAAGGGGACCGTGATCGACGTCGCGGTGTTCGCCGTGCCGTTCGGCCTCGTCGGCGGCCGCCTCTACCACGTGATCACCGACCCCGAGCTGTACTTCACGGCCGGCAAGAACCCGTGGAACGCCTTCGCCATCTGGGACGGCGGCCTCGGCATCTGGGGCGCCATCGCCCTCGGTGGCGTCGGCGCCCTGATCGCCTGCCGCCGCAAGGGCATCCCGCTGCCGGCGCTGGCCGACGCGCTCGCCCCCGGCATCGTCACGGCCCAGGCCATCGGCCGCATCGGCAACTACTTCAACCAGGAGCTCTACGGCGCGCACACCGACCTGCCGTGGGGCCTGGAGATCTACCAGCGCATCGACCCGGCGACCGGCTTGCCCGATGCCCTCACCGGTGTCGCCGTGGGCCACGTGCCGCTGGCAGACAGCCCGGTGCACCCGACCTTCCTGTACGAGCTGATCTGGAACCTGCTCGTCGCCCTCGTCGTCGTGTGGGCCGACCGCCGCTTCAAGCTCGGCCACGGCCGCGCGTTCGCCCTGTACGTGGCCGGCTACACCCTCGGCCGCTGCTGGATCGAACTCATGCGCACCGACACGGCCAACCACATCCTGGGCCTGCGCGTGAACGTCTGGGTCGCGATCCTCGTGTTCCTGGGCGCGGTGACGTTCATGATCTTGGCGAAGAAGAAGGGCCCGCGCGAGCTGCCCGAGACGCTGCACAGCCGCGGGGACGAACGTGACGCGGTCGCGGAGCCTTCTGAAGCTTCGGGCTCTGCGGATTCTGCGGAAGCGGCTGAGTCTTCCCCGTCGGAGTCCGCTTCGGACACCGCCGCCCCACCGTCCGAACCCGACGCGGACACCCGCGACGAAATCACAGTCGACGCAGGGTCCGCTTCCTCCGGTTCGGATCCGGACAAGCCTGAGAAGTCCTGACCCTCGGTTTTTCACCACGCACGAGGTCCCCGGCTCGAAGTCGAGCCGGGGACCTCGTGCGTTGCGGGGTCAGCCGAGCGGCGAGCCGCCGAAGTAGTCGTCGTCTCCGGCGGAGCGGTCTTCGCCGCGGGGGCGGCGCGGGGAGGGCGGGTCCTGGCGCTTCGGGGTGCCGCGGCCGGCGAGGGGGTTGGTGAACTCGTCGTCGTCCGGGGTGGTGAAGCGCGAGCGCGGGTCCTCGTACCGGGGTACGGCGTGCCGGCCCTGGTCCGGCCCGGGCGAAGGCGGCGAATGCGGCGAATGCGGTGCCGGAGGCGCGGGCGGTGCCGACGGCTTGCGGTCGGCCAGCGGGTCGGCGAAGTCGTCGTCCGGCGGGGGAGCGCTGTGGCGGCCGGGCGGCGGCGGAGCCGGGCTCGACGGTGAAGCGCTGCTCGCCAGCGGGTCGTCCGTCGAGAAGCCCTTCGGCTCCTCCGCGGCGGCCGGGTAGGTCGAGCGGTTCGAGTCGGCGAGGAAGTCGCGCGAGCCCGTGCGGGCTTCAAGGACCTCCTCGGGCGACAGGCCCTCCTGCATCTCCTCGTACATGTCCTTCGCGTCGCCGAGCTTGGCGTCGGCCAGGGCGCGCACCTCGGGGTCGGCGAAGGCCTTGCCGGACGCGACGTCCTTCCACGTCAGCTCGCCGGCGTCGACCTTGCGCTTGACCAGGCGCAGCGCGGCCGGGGCGTCGGGCTTCGACGCGGCGGTCTTGAGCGCCTCGATGCGTTCGGGGGTGTCGGTCTGCGGCAGTGGCTTCAGGCGGATCTTCTCGAGGTCCTTCAGCAGCTGCCGCGACTTGCTCACGGTGCTGTCGAGCGCCGATTCCGCCTCGCGGATCTCCGGCGTCTTCCACGCGTCCTGCGCGGGGGTGGGCCGTGACATGACGGCGGGTCCTCTCAGTCGTCGATGCGGCCGCTGATCCGGCCGCTGCCGGAGTGCGCCGGGGTACGGCTCTTGCGGCTGTCCCAGTAGTCCTTGTTGTCCTCGTGGTTGCCGCGGGACTCCTCGACGCCGTCCTTCACGGAGTCCTTGATGTCGCCCACGTCGCCGGCGATGTCGGAGGCGTTGTCCTTGATGTCGCCGACGTCGCCCGCGATGCCCTTGCCGATGTCGATCACGTCGGAGACGCTGCCGACGTCCTTGATCTTCGCCAGCTGCGACCCGATGTCCTTCACCGAGTTCCACAGGTCGCCGACCTTCTGCACGATGTCCTTGATCATGTCGATGATCGAGATCAACGAGTTGATGAGCGGCAGGATCTCCGACAGCCCGGTGATCGCGTCGGCGATCCACCCCGCGATCGGCACGCACGCCTCGGCCGCCATCACCAGCAGCCGGTCGATCAGGCTCTTCAACAGGTCGAGCGCCTTGGCCGCCAGCTTCTGCGACGTGTCCGACAGCAGCTCGAACCCCTTGGCGATCAGCTCCGCGATCCCGGCCTCCGCGGCCAGCCCCGCGCGCCATCCGAGGTCCACGTACGCCTTGTGCGCCAGCGACGCCGGGCCCGACCAGCTGTCGCCGAGGATCTTCTCGTTCCCCACCATCACGGTCGAGAACGCCTTCATCGCCTCGGCGATGTTGCGCCACGCCTCGGCGTCGGCGGAGATCTTCGAGAAGTCACCCGTGATCGGCTCGATGAACATCTGCGTGAGCGTCTGGCCGGTGATCTGCTGGAAGATCCACTCGACCGCCATGACCTCCACGCCGGCTTCCTTGACGAGGTCCTGGATGTCCTCGCCGGACGTGTCCTCGGGCGGCTGGAGCTGTTCGCTGATCGAGCTGCCCTCGTCGAACCCGCTCGGCGATGTGGCGGCAGCGCCCGGATCCCCGCCTGACGACGACGGGGAATCGCCACCGTCATCGGAGTCGTCGTCCGAGTCGTCGTCTTCGTCCTCTTCTTTCTTCTTCTTAGGCTTTTCCTCTTCTTCATCATCATCGTCATGGTCGGGCGGTTCCGGAGGCGGACCGCCGGAACCGCCGTGCCCGCCGGGACCAGGAGGGTCGGGCGGACCGCCGGAACCGCCGTGGGGAGGGTCGGGCGGGGGCCACGGACCACCACCTCCGGGAGCTACGCGAGGACCATCCTCTTCACCGTGTGGTTGGGGTGAGCCACTGTGTCCTCCGGCCGGCGTGCCGGGGGTGTGCTGCTGCGGCGGCGAACCCGGCCGGTTCGGCGGCGTGTTCGGGTGCGGCGGCGGTGTGTTCGGGTGCCCTTGCTGGGGCGTGGCAGGGTGCGTCGGCGTGTGGTGCGTCGTTCCGCCGGACCCGCCCGGGTGGCTGTGCCTGGCCATGTCGTTCCCCCTCGGTGGTGGTCGGAGTCAGTGGTGGGTGGTCACTTCGCGCCGACCTCGTCGATCGCGATGCCGAATTCCTTGAGGATCGCGGCGACCTGGCCGTCGTGGTGGTCGTAGGAGTCGGCGGCGGAGCGGACGCCCTGGCTCAGCGAGGTGAGGCGGTTGTCGCCGAAGTCGAGGGTGCTGCCGTAGAGGTTGCCCACCAGGTCCACCACGGGCTGCAGCAAAGCGAACAGGCCGGTGAAGCCCGACTTGTCGCACGCGGTGGTGCGCATGTAGTCCTTGATCTTGCCGACCTGGGCGTGCAGCCCGTCGACGACGTCCGCGTACTCGCGCATGACGTCGGTGTGTACGTCGAAGTCCGACACCGATTCCCTCCCCGTGATCGTCGGTCGACGAACACTATGGCAGGAAGTGATCACCCAGCGTGGGGTGTTTCGGGAAATCCACCGGATAGGAAATCGAAATCCGACAAATCAGACAAGTGTCTACAAAGGACGATCAGAGGTCCGGCAGCCCGAGCTCGAGGTTCGGCGCCTGGAGCCCACCGTCCACTTCGAGTACCTTGCCCGTCACGTACGCGCCGGCCGGCGAAGCCAGGTACAGCACCGCCGAAGCCACGTCCTCCGCGGAACCGATGCGCTGCAGCGGGGTCGCGTTCTCCATCTTCACGCGGATCTCTTCGTTGCCCGCCACCAGTTCCAGTGCCGACGTGAGCACCGAACCGACGCAGATGGCGTTCACGCGCACCTTCGGCGCGAGGTCCACGGCGGCCAGCCGCGTGTAGTGCGACAGCGCGGCCTTCGCCGTGCCGTAGGCGAGAAAGCCGCGGCCCTGCACGCGGCCCATGATCGACGAGATGTTGACCACCGCACCGCCGCTTTCGAGCAGTGCCGGGGTCGCGGCGACGGTCAGCGCGTGGGCGGTCGCGACGTTGAACCGGAACGCTTCCTCGAGGAAGTCCGTCGTCGACTCGGTGAACGGCCTCGGGTACGTGCCGCCGACGTTGTTGACGACGATGTCAAGCCGTCCGAAAGCGGCCAGGGCTTCCGAAGCCAGCGCGCCGGCCGCGGCCGGGTCCGACAGGTCGGCCGCCACCACATGCGCGCGGCGCCCGGCCGCGGCCACGCTGGCAGCCACCTCGTTCAGCTGGGACTCGGTGCGCGAGGCGATGACCACGTCGGCGCCCGCCTCGGCTAGCGCCACGGCGGTGGCCGCGCCGATGCCGCGACCGGCGCCGGTGACCACCGCGACCTTGTCCGTGACGCGGAACCGATCGAGGATCATGCGGCGGACGCTAACACGTTTCACCGGCGAGCGGCATCGGTCACACAGGTGGTCGCGCGAGCCGGGAAGACCCCAGGAAAACGGCCGGAAACGGCTGTGTCAGGCCGGATGCGTAAAAGCCCGGTTACACTTGACGGCAACCGCCCAGATCCGATAGTTAGCTAAGCGAACGACCTGGGTGCCATCAGGAACTACGTCGTTCCGCGCAGCCAGATCGTTACCGTTCACCGCCGTCCGGGGCGCTCTGAGGTGCTGCTCCGGTGTTTCCCAGGTGTTAAAGTCGCGCTAACAAGCGGGCCATCGTCGTCCCGTGCGCTCCCCACGGCCGGTTCGCCGGTCTCGCACGAAGACGACGAAGGAGGTCCCTTTTCCATGATCTTCTCCGCCATTCCCGGCAAGCAGGGTCTCTACGACCCGGCGACCGAGCTGGACTCCTGCGGTGTGGCCATGGTGGCCGACATCAAAGGGCGCCGCTCCCACGGCATCGTCGCCGACGGGCTGACCGCGCTGGCGAACCTCGAGCACCGCGGCGCCGCGGGCGCCGAACCGACGAGTGGTGACGGCGCGGGCATCCTGCTGCAGCTGCCCGACGAGCTGCTGCGCGCCGAAGCCGGCTTCGTCCTGCCTCGAGCGGGTGCCTACGCGGCCGGTATCGCGTTCCTGCCCGGCGACGCCGAGCAGCGCCGCAAGGCCGTCGAGCTGGCCGAACGCATCGCCGCCGAGGAAGGCCTCGACGTCCTCGGCTGGCGCGAGGTCCCCGTCGACGCGGACCGGGCCGGAATCGGTCCCACGGCGCGTTCGGTGATGCCGCACTTCGCCATGCTGTTCGTCGCGTCGCCGGGCGGGGAAGCCGGGCTGGAGCTCGAACGGCTGGTCTTCTGCCTGCGCAAGCGCGTGGAGCACGAGAGCGTGGCCTCGGACTGCGGCACGTACTTCCCGTCGCTGTCAGCGCGCACGATCGTCTACAAAGGCATGCTCACCACCGCGCAGCTGCCCGCGTTCTTCACCGACCTCACCGACGAGCGGCTCGAGAGCGCGATCGCCCTGGTTCACTCGCGTTTCTCCACCAACACGTTCCCGTCGTGGCCGCTCGCGCACCCGTTCCGGTTCGTGGCGCACAACGGGGAGATCAACACCGTGCGCGGCAACCGCAACCGCATGCGCGCCCGCGAGGCGCTGCTGGAGTCCGACCTGATCCCGGGCGACCTCGCGCGGCTGTACCCGATCTGCTCGCCCGACGCGTCGGACTCGGCGTCGTTCGACGAGGTGCTGGAGCTGCTGCACCTCGGTGGCCGGTCGCTGCCTCACGCCGTCCTGATGATGATCCCGGAGGCGTGGGAGAACCACGCCACGATGGACCCGGCGCGGCGTGCGTTCTACCAGTTCCACGCGAGCCTGATCGAGCCGTGGGACGGCCCGGCCTGTGTCACGTTCACCGACGGCACGCTCGTCGGCGCGGTCCTCGACCGCAACGGCCTGCGTCCGGCGCGCTGGTGGCAGACGGTCGACGGCCGCGTGGTCCTCGCCAGCGAGGCCGGCGTGCTCGACGTGGCCCCCGGCGACGTCGTGGCGAAGGGCCGCCTCAAACCGGGCCGGATGTTCCTCGTGGACACCGAGGCCGGCCGGATCGTCTCCGACGACGAGGTGAAGTCGGCGCTGGCCGCGGAACAGCCGTACGAGGGCTGGCTGCACGCCGGGCTGCTGAAGCTGGCCGACCTGCCCGACCGCGACCACGTGGTGCAGAGCCACGACTCCGTGCTGCGCCGCCAGCTCGCCTTCGGCTACACCGAGGAAGAGCTCAAGATCCTGCTGGCGCCGATGGCCGCCAAGGGTGCCGAGCCGATCGGTTCGATGGGCACCGACACCCCGGTCGCCGCGCTGTCGAAGCGTTCGCGGCTGCTGTACGAGTATTTCAAGCAGAACTTCGCGCAGGTCACCAACCCACCGCTCGACGCGATCCGCGAAGAGCTCGTGACCTCGATGGCGCGCATCATGGGCCCGGAGCGCAACCTGCTCGCGCCCGGCCCCGCGTCGTGCCGGCACCTGAACCTGCCGTACCCCGTCATCGACAACGACGAGCTCGCCAAGCTCATCCACGTCAACGACGACGGCGACCTGCCGGGCTTCGCGTGCAGTGTCCTTTCCGGACTGTACGAAGTGGACGGCGGGGCTGAGGCGCTGGCCGCCGCGATCGAGCGAGTACGCCGTGAGGCGTCGGAGGCGATCGCCGCCGGGGCGCGCACGCTCGTGCTCTCCGACCGCGACTCCGACCACCGGATGGCGCCGATCCCGTCGCTGCTGCTGGTCTCCGCGGTGCACCACCACCTGGTGCGCACCAAGGAACGCCTGCGCGTCGCGCTCGTCGTGGAGACGGGCGACGCGCGCGAGGTGCACCACATCGCCGTGTTGCTGGGCTACGGCGCCGCCGCGGTGAACCCGTACCTCGCGTTCGAGACGATCGAGGACATGATCGCCCAGGGCGCGATCACGGGGATCGAGTCGGGCAAGGCGATCCGCAACTACGTGCAGGCGCTCGTGAAGGGCGTCCTGAAGATCATGTCGAAGATGGGCATCTCCACCGTCGGCGCGTACACGGCGGCGCAGGTGTTCGAGTCGCTCGGCCTGAGCCAGGACCTGCTCGACGAGTACTTCACCGGCACGTCGTCGAAGCTCGGCGGCGTGGGGCTCGAAGTGCTGGCCGAGGAGGTCGCGGTGCGCCACCGCCGCGCCTACCCGGACAACCCGACCGACCGTGTCCACCGTGGACTCGACACCGGCGGCGAGTACGCCTACCGCCGCGAGGGCGAGCTGCACCTGTTCACGCCGGAGACGGTGTTCCTGCTGCAGCACGCGTCGAAGACCGGGCGCGAAGAGGTCTACCGCAAATACACCGAAGAGGTGCACCGGCTCTATCGCGAGGGCGGCGCGCTGCGCGGGCTGTTCAAGTTCCGCGACAGCGCGCGCGAGCCCGTGCCGCTCGACGAGGTGGAGCCCGTCGAGGCGATCCTCAAGCGCTTCAACACCGGCGCCATGTCGTACGGCTCGATCTCGGCCGAGGCCCACGAAACGCTCGCCATCGCGATGAACCGCATCGGCGGGCGCTCCAACACCGGTGAGGGCGGCGAGGACCCGGAGCGCCTCTACGACTCCGAGCGCCGCAGCGCGATCAAGCAGGTCGCGAGTGGCCGGTTCGGCGTCACGAGCGAGTACCTCGTGAACGCCAGCGACATCCAGATCAAGATGGCGCAGGGCGCGAAGCCGGGTGAAGGTGGCCAGTTGCCGCCGAACAAGGTGTACCCGTGGATCGCGCGCACGCGGCACTCGACGCCCGGCGTCGGGCTGATCTCGCCGCCGCCGCACCACGACATCTACTCCATCGAGGACCTGGCGCAGCTCATCCACGACCTCAAGAACGCCAACGAGCAGGCCCGCGTCCACGTGAAGCTGGTGTCCTCGCTCGGGGTCGGCACGGTCGCGGCCGGCGTTTCCAAGGCCCACGCCGACGTGGTGCTCATCTCCGGGCACGACGGCGGCACCGGCGCCTCGCCGATGAACTCGCTCAAGCACGCCGGCACGCCGTGGGAGATCGGCCTCGCCGAGACCCAGCAGACGTTGCTGCTCAACGGTTTGCGCGACCGCATCACGGTGCAGGTCGACGGCGCCATGAAGACCGGGCGCGACGTGGTGATCGCGGCGCTGCTCGGCGCCGAGGAGTACGGCTTCGCGACGGCCCCCCTCGTCGTCGCGGGCTGCGTGATGATGCGCGTCTGCCACCTCGACACGTGCCCGGTCGGCGTCGCGACGCAGAGCCCCGAGCTGCGCAAGCGGTACACCGGCCAGGTCGAGCACGTCGTGAAGTTCTTCGAGTTCGTGGCCCAGGAGGTGCGGGAAACGCTGGCGCAGCTGGGTTTCCGCACGCTCGACGAGGCCATCGGGCACGCCGAGGTGCTCGACACGGCCGAGGCGCAGGCGCACTGGAAGGCGGCCGGGCTCGACCTGAAGCCGATCTTCGAGGTCCCGACCGAAACGCCGTACGGCGGGGCGAAGCGGCGCGTACGGGCGCAGGACCACGGCCTGGAGCACGCCCTGGACCGCACGCTCATCCAGCTCGCCGAGGCGGCGCTGGAAGACGCGCACCCGGTGCGCCTCGAACTGCCGGTGCGCAACGTGAACCGCACCGTCGGCACGCTGCTGGGCTCGGAGATCACCCGCCGCTACGGCGGTGAAGGCCTGCCCGAGGACACGATCCACGTGCTGCTCACCGGTTCGGCCGGGCAGTCGCTGGGCGCGTTCCTCCCGCGCGGCATCACGCTCGACATGGTCGGCGACGCCAACGACTACGTCGGCAAGGGTCTCTCGGGCGGCCGCATCATCGTGCGGCCCGACCCCGAAGCCGTGTTCTCCGCCGAGCGTCAGACGATCGCGGGCAACACGCTCGCGTACGGCGCCACGGCGGGCGAGATGTTCCTGCGGGGCCAGGTGGGCGAACGCTTCTGCGTGCGCAACTCCGGCGCCACGGTCGTCGCCGAGGGCGTCGGCGACCACGCCTTCGAGTACATGACCGGCGGCCGCGCCGTGGTGCTCGGCCCGACGGGCCGCAACCTCGCGGCCGGCATGTCCGGCGGCACCGCGTACGTGCTCGACCTCGACCGCGCCAAGGTCAACGGTGACATGGTGGATCTGTCCGTGCCGGGTTCCGAGGGCCTGGCGTGGCTCAAGCAGATCGTGCAGCAGCACCACGACCTGACCCGCTCGGCGGTGGCCGCGTCGCTCCTCGGCGACTGGACGCGGCGTTCGGCGGCCTTCACCAAGGTGATGCCGCGCGACTACCAGCGGGTCCTCGACGCGGCGAAGGCAGCTCGCGCTGACGGCCGCGACGTCGACGAAGCGATCATGGAGGCCGCTCGTGGCTGACCCGACGGGTTTCATGAAGAACCGGCGCGAAGAGCCGAAGAAGAGGTCCAAAGAGGACCGTCTCGCCTCCTGGGGCGAGGTCTACGCCGATGTCGAACCGGCGCAGCGCAACGAGACCGTGCGCACGCAGGCCTCGCGCTGCATGGACTGCGGCATCCCGTTCTGTCACTCCGGCGGCACGGGTTGCCCGCTCGGCAACCTGATCCCGGAGTGGAACGACCTCGTCCGCCGCGGTGACTGGGCCGCGGCGAGCGACCGGCTGCACGCCACCAACAACTTCCCCGAGTTCACCGGGAAGCTGTGCCCGGCGCCGTGCGAGGCCGGCTGCGTGCTGTCGATCTCGCCGCTGTCGGGCGGGCCGGTGGCCATCAAGCGGGTGGAGGCGACGATCGCCGACCAGTCGTGGGAATCCGGGTACGTGCAGCCGCAGGTGTCGGAGGTGTCCTCGGGCCGCCGCGTCGCCGTGGTCGGCTCCGGGCCGGCCGGGCTCGCCGCCGCGCAGCAGCTCACCCGCGCGGGCCACGAGGTCACGGTGTTCGAGCGCGACGACCGCCTCGGCGGCCTGCTGCGCTACGGCATCCCCGAGTTCAAGATGGAGAAGAAGGTCCTCGACCGGCGCCTCTCGCAGCTGCGCAAGGAAGGCACGCGGTTCGTCACCGGCTGCGAGGTCGGCGTGGACCTGACGGTGGAGGACCTGCGCGAGCAGTTCGACGCCGTGGTGCTCGCCGTGGGCGCGCTGCGCGGCCGCGACGACCAGACCACGCCGGGCCGGGAGCTGCGCGGGGTCCACCTCGCGATGGAGCACCTCGTGCCCGCCAACCGGTTCGTGGAGGGCGACGGCCCGTCGCCGATCGACGCGGCCGGCAAGCACGTGGTCGTGATCGGCGGTGGCGACACCGGCGCCGACTCCTACGGCACGGCCACCCGCCAGGGCGCGCTGTCGGTGACGCAGCTGGACCAGTACCCCGTGCCGCCGACGAGCCGCGACGACGACCGCTCGCCGTGGCCGACGTGGCCCTACATCCTGCGCACCTACCCGGCGCACGAGGAGGCCGGCGAGCGCAAGTTCGCCGTGGCCGTGAAGCGGTTCGTCGACGACGGCGCCGGCAACGTCAAGGCCCTTGAGCTGCAGCAGGTCCGCGTGATGAAGGACCCGGAGACGGGCCGGCGCGAGGTCGTGCCGACCAGCGACGAGGTCGAGGTGCTGCCCGCCGACCTGGTGCTGCTGGCGATCGGCTTCGAGGGCGTGGAGCGGATGCCGCTGCTCGACGGTCTCGGCCTTTCCCTGACGCGGCGCGGCACTTTGTCGTGCGGCGCCGACTGGCAGACCGGGACGCCGGGCGTGTTCGTCTGCGGCGACGCCCACCGCGGCGCGTCGCTGGTGGTGTGGGCCATTGCCGAGGGGCGGTCCGTGGCCAATGCCGTGGACGCGTTCCTCATGGGCGACTCGGACCTGCCGTCGCCGGTGCACCCGACGGCGTTGCCGCTCGCCGTGGTCTGACCCCTCGTCCTCCAGGCCCCACGTTCTGCAGGCCCCCAGCGCAATGGCGCGCTGGGGGCCTGTTTTTCAGCGGTGCCCTGGCGCGGGTGAACTTCCCGGCACACACGGTGGTCGCCGCTGACCGTCGAGAGTGGAGCTTCGGCAAGACCGGTGCCGTTTCGGTGCTCGACCACGGCAAGCTGAAGCAGGTCGTGAAGAACCTGCCGTCCGCGGCCGGGACCGACGGCAGGGCCGGCGCCGGCCCCGCGGACGTCGAGTTCGTCCGCGGCACCATGGCGATCCTCGGCCAGACGCTCAACATCGACCCGAAGACCGGCGCCAACCTGTTCGGTGCACAGGGCGACGCCTTGGGCCGGCTCTCGTTCATCGATGGCAAGAAGCCCAAGCTGGGCCCCGAAGATCTACGCCGACGGGCTCACCGCGCTCACCGACCTGGCGTTCGACCGCAAGGGCCGGCTGCTCGTGGTGACCTTTGCCAAGGACGGCATCGCCGCGCCGCCCTCGGACGGCGTGCTGACGCGGATCGAGAAGAACGGCAAGAAGACCGTGCTCGCGTCCGCCGGCCTGGCCCAGGCCACCGGCCTCGCGATCGACGGCGACGACGCGTACATCGCCAACCACGGTACGTCGCCGAGCACGGGAAAGCCGTCGGGCTCGATCGAGAAGCTGACGGTGCGCAACTGAGGCCCGGCTCCGGGCGGACGGGGCCGTTCTCCCGGAGCCCGCCGTCGGCGGTGGGCGAAACGTGAAGCAGATTTCTCGTCGCGGCGACCCGTCGCGCTGTACCTGCCAGGACGAACCGGACGTGTGACCCGCGCCGCCCTCCCGGAACCACGCGGGCGGCGAACCTTATCCTGGGAGCCGTGAACTGGACAGTGGACGTTCCCGTCGACACGCTTCCCGAGCTCCCGCCGCTTCCGCCCGAGCTGCGTTCGCGCCTCGACGCGGCCCTGGCCCTGCCCGCCGCGCAGCAGCCCGAGTGGCCTGACGTCGAGCTGGCCAAGCGCGTCCGGGGCGTGTTGGAGAGCGTGCCGCCGATCACCGTGCCCGCCGAGATCGACCGGCTGCAGAGCAGGCTCGCGATGGTCGCGCGCGGCGAGGCCTTCCTGCTGCAGGGCGGCGATTGCGCCGAGACGTTCGAGTCCAACACCGAGCCCCACATCCGCGCCAACCTGCGCACGCTGCTGCAGATGGCCGTGGTCCTCACCTACGGCGCGAGCCTGCCCGTGGTGAAGATGGGCCGCATCGCCGGCCAGTACGCGAAGCCTCGTTCGGCGGCCACCGACGCGCTGGGCCTGCCCGTGTACCGCGGCGACATCATCAACTCGCTGGTGCCCAAGCCCGAGCTGCGCGTGCCCGACCCGGGCCGCATGATCCGCGCGTACGCCAACGCGGGTGCCGCCATGAACCTGGTCCGCGCCCTCACCGGCGCCGGCATGGCCGACCTGCACCAGGTGCACGACTGGAACAAGGACTTCGTGTCGGCCTCGCCGGCGGCGCAGCGCTTCGAAGCGCTCGCCAACGAGATCGACCGCGGCCTGCGGTTCATGAACGCCTGCGGCGTCACCGACACGTCGCTGCAGTCCACCGAGATCTTCGCCAGCCACGAGGCCCTGCTGCTCGACTACGAGCGCGCCCTGCTGCGCCTGGACAACGCCGACGCGGCCAACCCCAAGCTGTACAACCTGTCCTCGCACTTCCTCTGGATCGGCGAGCGCACCCGCCAGCTCGACGGTGCGCACATCGCGTTCGCGGAGCTGCTGTCCAACCCGATCGGCCTCAAGATCGGCCCGACGACCACGCCCGAGCAGGCGCTGGAGTACGTCGAGCGCCTCGACCCGCGCCACGAAGAGGGCCGGCTCACGCTCATCTCGCGCATGGGCAACGGCAAGGTCCGCGAGGTGCTGCCCGCGATCGTCGAGAAGGTCGAGGCCTCGGGCCACAAGGTCATCTGGCAGTGCGACCCGATGCACGGCAACACGCACGAGTCGTCCACCGGCTACAAGACCCGCCACTTCGACCGCATCGTCGACGAGGTGCAGGGCTTCTTCGAGGTGCACCACAAGCTCGGCACCTACCCGGGCGGCATCCACGTGGAACTCACGGGCGAAGACGTCACCGAATGCCTCGGCGGCGCCCAGGAAATCTCCGACGTCGACCTCTCCGGCCGCTACGAAACCGCCTGCGACCCGCGGCTGAACACCCAGCAGTCGCTCGAGCTGGCGTTCCTCGTGGCGGAGATGCTGCGGGGCTGAGTCCCTAAACGGTGTTCAGCAGCACCGCGGTGGACTTCAGCACCGCGTCGCGCAGGCCGCCGAGGTCGGGGACGGCCTCGGCGTTCGCCTGGAGTCCGATGTGGACGCCGTCGCGGTAGGTGGCGACGGCGATGCCCACGGCGTGGCGCGGGGCCAGCGGCACAAAGGGGTACACCTGCGCCAGGGGCGCGCCCGCGAGGGTGAGGCGCGCGGCCGGTAGCGGCACGGTGGTCACGACCAGGTCGAACAGCAGCGGCGTGGCCAGCCCGGCCGTTTTCGTGCCGAGGCGGTGCAGCACCGTGGGCACGCGGTCGGCGAGCAGCGGGAACGCGCCGGCGCCGCGGGCCGGGCCGGCGGCCTTGTTGCGGGTCATCGCGCGGCACACCAGGTGCAGGCGCTCGACGGGGTCGTCCTCGCCGATCGGCAGGTCGCACAGGTAGCCGGACAGTTTGTTGCCGCCGACCTGGCCGCTCGAACGGCCGCGCACGCTCACCGGGATCAGCGCCCGCAGGGTGCGCCCGTCGGCGCGTTTGCCGCGGTTGACCAGCCACTCGCGCAGCGCCCCGGCCAGCACGGCGAGCACGACGTCGTTGCCCGTGCCGCCGTGTGCGCGGCGGATGCGGCGGATGTCGGCGGTGGGCAGCCGCACGAACCCCAGGCGCCGCTCGGCCGACGCGGGCGCCGATACGGGCGACAGGGGCGGCCGCGCCGCACGGACGAGCGACGTCGCGATCCCGGCCGTCTCCCCGGCGTGCGCGAGGGTGTCTTTCACGCTGTCTTTCACGCTGTGCAGCGCCGAACGCGGCCGCGGGATCGGCGCCGGTCCGGACGCACGGGCGAGGGTGCGGTCCGCGACGGCCAGGCCGTCGAGCAGGCCGACGGTCACCGCGTACGCGCCTTCGCCGTCAGTGAGGGCGTGGTGCAGCTTGAGCAACACGGCGAAACCACCCTGGGGCAGCCCGGTCGCCACGGTCAGATCCCACATCGGACGGCTCGTGTCGAGCGGTTCAGCGATCCACTGCGCGGCGAAGTCCGTGAGCGGGTCGGGGTCGTACAGCGTGCTCAGCTCGTGGTGGTGGATATGTTGTGCCGCAACGAAATCCGGATCATCCGACCAAGTCGCGGAACCGGGCGGAAACAGCTCGGTGCGCATTTTTCGGCGCAGCTGCGGCATTTTTTCCGCGCGCGACGCGAGCAGCGCCGTGAGCTCCGCGCCGTCGGCTCGCCCGCGAGAGGTGAACACCAGTACCGCACCCATGTGCATCGGCGCGGTTTCGCTTTCCAGGCACAGGAACGCGACGTCGAGCGGGCTGAGCGGGGTACGAACCATCGCGACCGTCCTCGTGCGGCTGGGCAAGAGTGGGATGCGCCCCACGACACCACCTTGACATGACGGGAGGGTGGTCACCGTGTTTCGCGGGCGCTAACGACCCGCGGTTTCACTCACCCGGGTCACGCGCACCCCACCGCCGCGCCCACCCACCCCGTGCCGGCTTCTCCTCCTTCGCCGGCCTTGACGGCTGCGGCAACGCGGGCGGCTGCGCCACGGTGAGCGCTTCGCCGGGCGACTGCGGTGCCGACGGCTGGGGGAGTGGCGCGGGGGTGTGAGTGGCGGCGTTGCGCTGGGGCAGGGGCGGTGTATCGCCGGCCGACTGCGGCGGTGCCGGCCGGGACGGCTGCGGGAGCGGGTCGGCTGCGGCGGGTGTGGGCAGCGCGACTGTCGGGCTGTCGTCGGTGTTGCGGCGGGAAAGTGGTGGGGGCTCGGCGGGCGGGCGCGGAGGTGCCGTCTGCGCGGGGTGCGGCGGTGGCTCGGCCAGGCCGTTCGGGGGGTGTGCGATGAGTGGGCTGCCGGCGCGGGTGGGGGTGCGCCGGGGCAGCGGTGAGGCCGTGCCGGGCGGGCGCGGTACCGGGCGGTCAGGGCCGAGGGCGACGTTGCGGCGGGGGAGCAGCGAAGCTTCGCCGGCCAGGCGCGGAAGCAGCACCGAGGGAGACCGTTGCGGCAGGCGCTCGCCGGGTGCGGCGCTGTCGGCAGCGTCGCGGCGGGGAAGTGGCTCGGCGGACTCCGGGGCCCGCACCGGAAGCGCGCCGTCGGCCCCGGAACCGGAGGCCACACCAGGAGCCGCACCGGAACCGGAAGCCACACCAGGAGCAGCACCGGAATCCGCGGCCGCGGCGTTCCGCAGCGCCACCCCGTTGCCCGGCCGCTTCGGCAGCCCAGGCCACAACTCCCCGGCCTCCTCCGCCGCCGCCCGAATCGCCGCGCCGTCCAGCTCCGTGTGCGTTTCCTTGATGTCGCGGTCGAGCCACTGGATCACCAACGTGAACGGCCCGTCCCCCGGCAATGGCCACAAGAAGATCTGGTGGTCCAGGTGGAACTGCGTCCCGCCGCCACCCACGGCGCGCAGGACCGGCTGCGCGGGCTCCGAAGCCGACGGCACCGAGATCGACTCGGAGCTGGCCCGGCTCCCGTCCGGGTACAGCACGCCGACGAGCAGCGCGTTGTAGTCCGGGATCCGCCGGTGGTCGATGAGGGAGCCGCTGCGGCCCTCCTGCAGGCTGTCTCGCGAGTACACCGCCAGGCGCAGCGTCAGGGCTTCCGGCCAGACCTCGATGCCGCGCAGGGCGACGATCGTGCGTTCGGAACGGCCGAGCGGCCGCGCCCACGGCAGGAGCGCCGGGACGATGTGGTCGTTCGGCGGGCCCATCCACGGACGGCCCTCGTAGCCGAACAGCTCCTGCTCCCGCACGGGGAACAGGGGGCGTTCACGAGGACCGTCCGTGAAGAAGCTCATGGGCTACTCGCGCGGGGAGAGGTCGCCGTTCGACAGCGCCTGCTCCGAGCCCGTGGGGGCCGACGGCTTCGAGGGGCTGCCCATGGCGTCCATCAGCTGGCGGGCCAGGCCGAGGCCCGTACCGCCGAGCGACAACGCCTTGGTGAACATGTCCGACATCCCGTCCGCGCCGTTCAGGACCACCATGTGGTCGACGTTACCGAACGCCTTCGCGCCGGCCTCGACGATTTCCGGCCAACGTTCGGCCAGCTGTTGTGCTACCACAGCTTCCTGGTTCTCCGCCAGTGCCGCGGCCCGCGCCTTGATGGATTCGGCCTCCGCCAGACCGCGAGCCCGGGCCGATTCGGCCTCAGCGAGACCCCGCGCCTTCGCGGCTTCCGCCTCCGCCAGACCGCGAGCCTGGGCGGCCGCCGCCTCGGCCTCGCCGGTGGCGCGCGTGGCCCCCGCCGACGCCTCGGCCCGCGCCTTCGTGGCCTGGGCCTCCGCCTCGGCGGCCGTCTTCACGCGCGTTGCGTCGGCCGCGGCCCGCAGCTCGGTCTCCTTGGCCTCGGCCTGCGCGCGGGCGATCTGGGCGTCGCGGTCGGCGTCGGCCGTCGTGCGCGTCTCGTACGCCTTCGCGTCGGCCGGCTTGCGGACCTGCGACTGCAGCCGCTGCTCGGCCAGCGCGGCCTCCAGCTCGGCCGCCCGAGTCTCCTGGACCACGACCTCCTGCCGCGCCGTCGCCTCGGCCAGCGGGCCCGACTGGCTCGCCTTCGCCTTGGCCTGGTCGACCTCGGCCTGGTAGCCGGCCTGCTTGATCTGGCTCTCCCGCATCGCGCCCGCCTTCTGCGCGGCGGCCACCTGCTCGGCCTGCGTGGCCTCCTGGTCGCGCTGCGCCTCGGCGATCCGGGCCGAGGCCGCGATGGCCGCGGCGTGCGGCTTGCCCAGGTTGAGGATATAGCCGGACTCGTCGTCGATCTCCTGGATCTGCAGCGAGTCGACGATCAGGCCCAGCTTGATCATCTCCGTGGCCGACGACTGGCGGACCTCGCCGGTCAGCGCGTCGCGGTTGTGGATCATCTCCTCGATGGTCAGCCCGCCCACGATCGAGCGCAGGTGGCCCGAGAACAGCTCGTGGATGGTGTCGTTCATGCCCTTCTGCTGGTCGAGGAAGCGGCGGGCGGCGTTGGCGATCGAGGCGTAATCGTCACCCACCTTGTAGATCACCACCGCCCGCACGGTCACGGGCAGGCCCTGCTTGGTCACGCAGGACACCTGGAGGTTGACGCCGCGCGTGTCGAGCGAGAGTCGCCGGGCGGTCTGGAAGCCGGGGATCACGTTGACGCCCCGGCCGGTCACGATCTTGAACCCGAGGCTGTCGGCGGTCTCGGTGCGCTCCACCCGGATCCCCCACCCGGAGATGATGAGCGCTTCGTTCGGCTCCGCGACCTTGTACAGGATTCGCAGAAGCCCGAAGAGCACGATCACGGCTACCACCGCGATCACGACGATGAGCCAGATTTCCATAACCCCTCGCAGCCCGATTTTCGGTTGTTGGTAGCTCTTCGACGCCGCTAAGGCTTCAGCGGTTGCCACCGTTCCACGTAAACCGTTCGCGGGGGTTCGAAATCCACCACAAGGACCTGAGTGCCGGTCGGGAAGCTCACCTCGGGGTCGGCCGCGTAGGCGTAGAAGGCCTCGGTGCCGCCGCGGACGCTGAGCAGCACCTCACCGATCAGGCCGGGGCCGACGGCGCCCGTGACGCGGCCTCGGTTGCCGATCATCCGCCGAAGCCCTGAATCTTCACCTTCGTGCCCTTCGGCACCAGCGAACCCGGTTGCGGGTCCTGCTGGAAGACGAAGTTGAAGCCGCCACCACCGTGGCCGCGGCCACCGCCGCCGCCCTGCTTGTCGACGTCGAGCCCGGCCTGCTTGAGGATCTTCTCGGCCTCGTCGAACTGCTTGAACCGCACGTCGGGCACCTGCACGGCGTTGGAGACGAAGACCCTCACCTGCTTGCTGCCCGGCGTGTTCGCCGGCGGGTCCGTCCGGGTGACGCCGCCGGCGGGGATCGTCTGCGAGAACTCCTCGCCTCCGTCCACCGGCTGGAACCCGGCCTGCTGCAGCAACTGGAACGCCTCGTCCTTCGGCCGGCCCGTGACGTCGGGCACGGGTGGGAGCGGTTCCGGGCCCTTCGACAGGACCACGGTGACCTGGCCGCCGATGTTCACCGGCGTGCCGGCCGCGGGGCTCACGCTCACGACGGTGCCCTGGGGCGCGGTGTCGCTGAACGCCGGTGTGCCCTGCGTGACGTTGAGCTGCTGGCCCTGGATCGCCTTCGTCGCGTCGGCCAGCGAGGTGCCGACCTGGATGTTCGGCACCACCGGCTTGCCCTTGGACACGACGACGGAGACGTTCGCGTCCTTCTCCAGCTGCGTGCCCTCGGCCGGCGTCACCTTGACCACGGTGTTGGCCGGCACGGTGTTGCTGAACTCCTGGCTGTACTGCGGCGTCAGGTTCGCCGCGCGCAGCTTGTCGCCGGCCTCGGCCTGCGTCAGGCCCACGAGCTTCGGCACGGCCGACGTGGTGGGCGCCGATTCGCTGAGGATGAACGCGAACGCCCCGATCAGCCCGCCCAGCACCAGCACGCCCACTGCGATCAGGGCGAACATCTTCCGCCGGTCGCGCGGTTTCGGCTCGCCGGCCGGCGGACGCGGGCGCCGTGGCGGAGGCGGGGTGGCCGGCGGGGGCACCGCGACCTGCTGCGTCGGCATCGGCTGGCCCGCGGGCGGCGACGGCGGCGGCCCGACCGGGACCGCCCGGGTCAGCGCGCGCGTGCCCTGCGGACCCGAGACCGGCATCGTCTGCTCGGTCACCGGGATGCGCGGCATGGTGCGCTCGGTGTCGGACATGCGGTCGCCGTCCGGCGGCGGGGGCACGGGCACCGGCACGACCGGCAGGCCCAGCTCCGTGCGCACGGCCTGCAGCTCGGCCAGGAACACGCCGGCGTCGGCCGGGCGCAGCTCGGAGTCGCGACGGGTGGCGCGCAGGATGAGGTCGTCGAGCGCGGGCGGCAGGTCGGGCCGCAGCTCGCTGGGGCGCGGCACGTCGTCATTCACGTGCCGGTAGGCGACCGACAGGGCCGTGTCGCCGGTGTAGGGCGCCTGGCCGGTGAGCATCTCGTACAGCAGGATCCCGGCCGAGTACACGTCGCCGCGGGCCCCTGTGACGCCCGTGGTGACCTGCTCGGGGGAGAGGTAGGCAACGGTGCCCAGGATGACGCTCGAGCTCGTGGTGCCCGCGCTGGCGACCGCGCGCACCAGGCCGAAGTCGCCGACCTTGACCACGCCGCCCGACAGGGCGCCGCTGCTGCGGCCGACGAGCACGTTCTCGGGCTTCACATCGCGGTGCACCAGCCCGGCGGCGTGCGCGGCGGCCAGGGCCGACAGCACGGGCTCGGCGATGCTCAGCGCGAGCGCGACGTCGAGCTTGCCCTGCTCGGACAGCAGGTCGCGCAGCGTCCCGCCGTCCACGAGCTCCATCACGAGGAACGCGAGCCCCGCGTCCTCGCCGGGCGGGACGTCGAAGCCCTGGTCGTGCACGGCCACCACGTTCGGGTGGTGCAGCTGGGCGGCCGAACGCGCTTCGCGCACGAAACGGTCCACGAACGAGCGGTCGTCGGCGAAGCGGGGATCCATGATCTTGATCGCGACCGCGCGGTCCAGCCGGGTGTCCATCCCCCGGTAGACCGACGACATCCCGCCCTGGGCGAGCAGCCTGTCCACGCGGTAGCGGCGTTCGAGCAGCGTGCCGACGAGGCTGGGGTGCGTGCGTGTCACGGCTGGCTATCGTACGGAACCACGCCCGCGTGGGTGAGGTGAGGCGGCGGGTCACCCGTGCGTACCAGTCGGGGAAGCGGTCGAATGTGGCACAGTGTCACGTGTGAGTGGGATTCCTGTCGCCGATGACGTCCTCGACTCCGCTGTCACCGTCCTTCCCCTGAACCAGGTGGCGGCCGTGCTCGGGATCTCGTCCAACAAAGTGCGCCAGATGCTGCGCGACGGTCATCTGATCGCCGTGCGCCGCAAAGGTGACCTGTACGTGCCCAGCGACTTCTTCGTCAAAGACGGAGTGGTCAAGGGCCTGGCGGGCACCATCACGGTGCTCGCGGACTCGGGGTTCAGCCGCACCGAGATGCTGCGCTGGCTCTTCGCGGCCGACGACACGCTGCCGGGCATGACACCCGTCAACGCGCTGCGGACGAGCCACGGCACCGAGGTGAAGCGGCGCGCCCAGGCCATGGCTTTCTAGGCTTTTCGCCTGATTCGCTCCGCGCCGGTCCGACCACGCGAGGTGATCGATCACGGCCTGCCGACGGCCGCCGTGTCCGCTGTCCGAAAGTTCTGTCCGAAACGCCCGAAGGCCTCCCCGCTCGCGCGAGGAGGCCTTCGGCGAACTTCGCGTGTCAGCCGTTGCGCTTGTCGCGCCAAGCGACCCAGTTCTTGAGGGCCGTGAGGTCGTAGTCGGGACCGCCGACGCCCACCGTGAACGTGCTCACGCCCAGCTCGACGAGCTTCGGGCCGAGCTCGTCCGGGTCGCCCTGCACACCGCAGGAGCGCTCGATCTCGAGCGGGTCGCGGCCGAGGTCCGCGCAGTGCTGGTCGAGGATCTTCACCTTGCGCTCGACGACCTCCGGGTCGCCGAAGCCGTGCCAGATGTCGGCGTGCTTGGCCACGAGCTTGAGGGTCTTCTTCTCGCCGCCACCGCCGATGAGCACGGGGATCTTGCGCGTCGGCGCCGGGTTCAGCTTGCCCAGGCGGGATTCGATGCGCGGCAGCGACTCGGCGAGGTTGTCGAGACGCCCGCCGGCGGTGCCGAACTCGTAGCCGTACTCGTCGTAGTCCTTCTCGAACCAGCCCGAGCCGATGCCGAGGATGAGCCGGCCGCCCGAGATGTGGTCGACGGTCCGGGCCATGTCCGCGAGCAGCTCCGGGTTGCGGTAGCTGTTGCACGTCACCAGCGCGCCGATCTCGACCCGGGACGTCGACTCCGCCCAGGCGCCGAGCATGGTCCAGCACTCGAAGTGCATGCCGTCGGGATCGCCGTAGAGCGGGTAGAAGTGGTCCCAGTTGAAGACGATGTCGGCGCCGATGTCCTCGGCCGCCGAGGCGGTGCGGCGGATGGTGTCGTAGTCGGCGTGCTGCGGCTGGAGCTGGAGCCCGATTCGCAGCCGCCGGTTCGAAGCGGAAGTCATGGCTCAGAGCCTACGCACGCGGCCGCGGGCCCACACGGTGAGCAGCTGCGGCGCAGCCACGGCCAGCCGGCGGCCCTTGCCGACGACCGCGCGCCGGTTGAGCACGTCGTAGTCCAGCGCCTCGATCTCGTCGAGGATGCCTTCGTACAGCGTGATCGCCGTCCGCACGCAGGGCCGGGATTCGGGACGCAGCAACGGAATTCCGGCTTCGGCGCGCCGGTACACCGCGCGGGCGCGCGACACCGCGACGGCGAGCGCGCGCCGCACGCGCGGGTCGGGCAGCCCGCGCCGGCGTGCTTCCACCAGCAGTTCGCGATCCACGCCGAACACCGAAAGTTCTTCCACGGGAAGGTAAAGCCGGCCGCGGTCGAGGTCTTCGCCGATGTCCCGTAAGAAATTCGTCAGCTGGAACGCCTCCCCGAGCGCCGCGGCGCCGGGTTCGGCTTCCGCCAAGGGACCGATGGTGCCGAACACCGGCAGCATCTGCAGCCCGATCACGCACGCCGAACCGTGGACGTACTCCGCCAGATCCGCGTACGTGGCGTACTCGGTGACGGTGAGGTCCATCCGCATCGAGTGCAGGAACGCGTCCACGAGCTCACGCCGGATGCCGTAGCGGCGCACGGTGTCGGCGAGCGCGGCCAGCACCGGATCGGCGGGCGCGCCCCCGTCGTAGACCTCGTCGACCATCCCGGCCACGTTGTCCAGCGCCGCCTTGGGATCGGTGCCGGGTTCGGGGTTGTCCACGAGCTCGTCGGCCATGCGCGCAAAGCCGTACAGCGCGTGCGCGGCCGGCCGGGCGCGCGCCGGCAGGAGCCGGGTGGCGAGGAAGAACGTGCGGCCGTGGTGGGCGTTGATGCGGCGGCATTCGGTGTACGCGGCGCGCAGGCCGGGGTCCGAGATGCCGGCGGCGTCCAGTTCTGTCACCGGCCGGTGATCCTTTCCGCGGCGAGACGTCCGGAGATCAGCACCGGCGGGATGCCGACGCCGGGGGTGGTGCCGCAGCCGGCGAGCACCACGTTGCCCGCGGCCCGCACGAGGTTGGCGGGCCGGAACGGGCCGGTCTGGGTGAACGTGTGGGCCAGCGAGAACGGTGTGCCCGCGGACATTCCGCGCGCGGCCCAGTCGGCGGGGGTCACGACCTCGTCGACGGTGAACTCGTCGGCGAACCCCGTGAGCCCGCGGGATTCCAGCGTGCGCAGCAGTTCCGCGCGGTAGGCGGGGCCGACGCGCGGCCAGTCGATGCGGCCGCGGCGCAGGTTCGGCGCGGGCGCGAGCACCGACACGATCTCGCCGCCGTCGCCCGCCAGCTCCGGTTCCGTCGCGGTGGGACGTGTGACGAGCAGCGAAGGATCGCTCATCAGCCGGCCTTCGCGCACGACCTCGGCGAACGTCCGGTCCCAGGCGCGGCCGAAGAAGATCGTGTGGTGCCCGAGCTGCGGCCACGACCGCTTCGCGCGCCCGTGCAGGACCACGGCCGAAGGCGAGTAACGCAGCGGAAGCACCCGGCTGGGCCGGGCGCCCAGCAGCCGGTACGCGGTGCCGAGCTCTGTGGCGAGCACCACCGCGTCGCACTCGATCCGCTCGCCCGAGCGGGTGCGCACGGCCCGCACCCGCGACGACACCCGTTCCAGCCATGCCGCTTCGGTGCCGAAACGCAGGTCGGCGCCCGCTTTCGCGGCGGCCGCGGCCATCGTGCGCGCGACCGCGCCCATGCCGCCGCGCGGGTAGTAGACGCCGCCGACGGTGTCCATGTACGCGATCACGCCGTACGCGCCGAGCGCCCGCGCCGGGTCCAGCCCCGCGTAGAGCGCCTGGAAGGAAAACAGCCGGCGCACGCGTTCGTCGCGCAGGAACCGCGCGACTTTCGGGCCGAGCCGCCCGAACCCGCCCAGCGCGGCGAGCTTCACCAGCTCCGGGCGCGCGAGGTCGAGCGGTGAATCGAAGTTGGCGCCGATGAAGTGGTCCTTCTGCGCCGCGTACAGGTCGGTGAGCCAGCGCCGCAGCGCGCGATAACCGGCGGCCTCGGCGGGGCCGGCGAACGCGCGGATCTCGGCCTCCATCGCGTCGCCGTCAGTGCGCAGCGCGAGCGTGCTGCCGTCGGCGAAGCGGGCGTGGTAGGCGGGGTCGAGCTGGGTGAGCGGCAGCGTGTCCGCCAGCGATTCGCCGACGGCGTGCAGCGCCTCCTCCACCAGTTCCGGCATGGTCAGCACGCTCGCGCCGGTGTCCACGACGTTGGCGCCGAAGTCCTGCTGCCCGGCGCGCCCGCCCGGCACCTTGCCCTGCTCCAGCAGCGTCACGCGACGGCCCGCGCCGAGCAGGTGCAGCGACGCCGAAAGACCGGCCAGCCCCGCTCCGACCACCACCACGTGGTCGGTGGGTCCGGAGACGGTCTTGGTCACGAGGTCCGCCGCGTCGCCTTGCCGACGAGGTCGGCCAGCGCGGCCGGAGCCGGCTCGGCCAGGTGCGCGCGCTCGAGGGCGGCCATCGCCGAGGCGGTGAGGTCGTCGATGCGGTGCTCCACGGCGTCGACCGCGCCGACGCCGGTCAGGGCTTCGCGCACGGCGTCGACGGCCGTGTCGGACAGGTCGGCCTTGCCGATGGCGCCGGCGATCACCTTGGCGGCGGTGCGGTCGCCCCGCTCGTCGGCCAGCTGCAGGCCCAGGGCCACGAGCAGGGTGCGCTTGCCCTCGCGCAGGTCGTCGCCCGCGGGTTTGCCGGTCACGGACGGGTCGCCGAACACGCCGAGCAGGTCGTCGCGCAGCTGGAACGCCACGCCGACGTCGCCGCCGAACTCGAGCAGCGTGTCGACGAGCCGGTCGTCGGCCCCGGCGAGGGCGGCGCCCAGGTGCAGCGGGCGCTGCACGGTGTAGGCGGCGGTCTTCAGCCGGTCGATGCGCAGCGCGGCCTCGGGCGACGCGTCGCCGACGGCCTGCGTGCGGACGTCGAGGTACTGCCCGGCCAGCACCTCCGTGCGCATGGCGCGCCAGGCCGGGCGGGCCTTCGCCAGCGTCTGGGCGGGCAGCGGGGCCTCGGCGAACATGTCGTCGGCCCACGCGAGCGCGAGGTCGCCGACGAGCACCGCCGTGGCCAGCCCGAACGTCGCGGGCGAACCCAGCCAGCCGTGGTCGGCGTGCACCTTGGCCGACGCGACATGCACGGTCGGGTTGCCGCGGCGCGAGTCGGAGGAGTCGATGAGGTCGTCGTGGATCAACGCGCACGCCTGGATCAGCTCGAGGCTCGCCACGACCTGCAGCGCGCCCTCGGCGGCTTCCCCGGACGCCGCCCCGCCGGCTCCGCGCCAGCCCCACCACGCGAACGTCGGCCGGATGCGCTTGCCGCCGCACATCACGAAGCCCGACAGCACGTCGATGCCCGCCGCGACACTCGGCTCCGTGCGCACGATCTCGTCGCCCGCACGGTCGAGGAACGCGGTCAGCGCACGCTCGACGTGGGCAGGCAGATCGTCGTCGAAACCGGGCACGTCCATGCCGCCATCATCCGGGGCGCGGGCCCGGCCGGTCGCGCCGGGTGCCCCCGATGTGGCGCACGAGACGCCGGATGCGGCTGACCGCCCGCGGGTGCTCAGGCCCACCCGGCCTGGCGTCGTCCTGGTGGTGGGCATCGGCGGCCGGGTCCCGCCCGCCGACGTGATGCCGGGTCTCCGGGAGCCCGGCAGGCCCGCTCAGCCGGTCCAGAACTCGCCGGGCAGCCCGGCGGCGGTGAAGTACGCGGCGGCTTCGGCCGGTTCCCGGCGCTGGTAGCCGTACTCCAGCCGCCCGGCGTACCAGCCTTCGGCCAGGCGCCACAGAGCCGGGAGGTCGAGCACGGCGCCCTTCTCCATCCCCGTGCGCTCGGTCCATTCGTCCACACAGGACTCGCCGCAGAACAGGCGCTGCACGGAACACGTGTGGCGCACGTCGTCCCACATCCGGGCGGTCGGCACGGGGAAATGGGCGACCTGCGGCCCTTCAGGCGGCGCTTCGCGGCTCACGACGAGGGCCGTGGGCTCGGTGCAGCACGGGCAGCGCGTGGCGACCAGCACTTCGGGCTCGGCGCGCACCAGGTGCGGGATCGCGAACGAGTCCCACGCGCAGCCGCCCCACCACAGCGTGCGCTCGCCCATCACGGAGAAACCCAGCGGAATCGCCGCGAACGGGTGGGCCAGCACCACGTGCTCGCACTCGTCGAGGACCAGGTGGCGGGCGTCGGCGAGGCGGTGCAGCGCCTGCTTGGCCACGGCGAGCGAACCGTGGGCCGCGTCGGCCAGCTCCGGTGCTGTGGGCGCGCGTCCGTGGGCGGCGAAGGCCTGGTACACGGCCACTCGCACGTCTTCGTCCCAGGCGGTGTCGTCTTCGCGGCTCATGACTGGCTCCTCGCCGGAGGGTGCGAGTCCGACGGTACCCGTGGCCAAGGCCACGCGCCGCGGCTCCCAGCGTCCGGTTCCGCCCACTAACATGTCCTTTCATGACGTCGGTGATCGAGCGGTTGCAGGGGGACGGGCCCCGGTTCTCCATCGAGTTCTTCCCGCCCCGCGACGAGGCCGACGAGGCTGTGCTGTGGCGCTCCATCCGAGAGCTCGAGCCGTTCGACCCGGCGTACATGTCGATCACCTACGGCGCGGGCGGCTCGAGCCGCGACGGCACGATCCGCAGCATCGCCCGCGTCGCCACGGAGACCACGCTCTGCCCGATGGCGCACCTGACCGCAGTCGACCACTCGGTGTCGGAGCTGCGCAACGTGATCGGCTGGTACGCGGCCGTCGGCGTGCGCAACATCCTCGCGCTGCGCGGCGACCCGGCAGGCGAGGTCTACGGCGACTGGGTGCCGCACCCCGAAGGCCTGACGTACGCCGAGGAGCTGGTGGAGCTCATCCGCTCGCTGGGCGACTTCTGCGTCGGCGTGTCGGCGTTCCCCTACGGCCACCCGCGGTCGCCGGATCTGGAGTCGGACACCAAGTACCTCGTGCGGAAGTTCCGCGCCGGGGCCGATTTCGCCATCGCACAGCTGTTTTTCGAGGCCGAGGACTTCCTGCGGCTGCGCGACCGCGTGGCCGCCGCGGGCTGCGACGCGCTGGTGCTGCCCGGCATCATGCCGCTGACCACGCTGCGCACCCTGCACACCACGATCAAGCTCTCCGGCGCGCCGGCGTCGCAGCGGCTGCTCGACCGGCTGGAACCCCTTTCGGACGATCCGAAGGCGTTCCGCGCGGCCGGGATCGACGCTGTCACCGAATTGGGTGAGAAACTGATCGCCGAAGGCGTGCCGGATCTGCACTTCTACACGTTCAACCGGTCCAAGGCCACGCGCGAGGTGGTGACGCGCCTCGGGCTCGTGCCGGCGCGCGCGTAAGTCCGTACCCCCGGCAGGGCCCAGGCCGGTACGGTTCGGCCCATGGCTTCCACCGAACACAGCGTGCACGGGATTTCCGACCGGTACGTCGACGACTACGCGGCCGTGGACCCGGTCGCCGCCACCATGCTCGGCGTCGCGGGATACGACGACCAGCTCACCGATTACTCGCCCGCCGGCCACGCGGCCCGGGCCGCGCTCGCGGCGAAGGCGCTCGCGGAGGTCACCGCCGCCGAGCCCGCCGACGCGGGGGAGCGGGTCGCGAAGGCGGTGTTCACCGAGCGCGTGGGCCTGGACGTGGAGATCCACGACGCCGGTCTCGACGTCGCCGCGCTGAACGTGATCGCGAGCCCGGTGCAGGACCTGCGCATGGTGTTCGACCTGATGCCGATGGACACGCCCGAGCAGTGGGCCGACATCGCGGCCCGCCTGAAGAAGGTGCCCGACGCACTCGCGGGGGTGCGCGCGTCGCTGCTGACCGCGGCCGACGCGGGGCGTGTGTCGGCACTGCGGCAGGTGGGCAAGGTCGCCGAGCAGTGCGAGACCTACGCCGGCCTCGGCGAGGGGCCGAGCTTCTTCACCGGCCTCGTGGGCAGCGCCGGCGAGGTGGGTGCTGCGTTGTCCGGCGACCTGCGGGCGGGCGCCCGCGCGGCCGACGAGGCGTTCGCGGAGTTCGCGGGCTTCCTCCGCGCCGAGCTCGCGCCGAGGGCTCCGGCCAAGGACGCCGTGGGCGAGGACGTCTACCGGCTGTGGTCGCGCTACTTCATCGGTGCCGAGCTGGATCTGCGCGAGGCGTACGAGTGGGGCTGGCACGAGTTCGCCCGCATCGACACCGAGATGCGTGCGGTGGCCGAGCGGATCCGCCCGGGCGCGTCCGTCGCGGAAGCCGCCGAGGCGCTCGACGCCGACCCGCGCTACCGCGTTCAGGGGCGTCCGCAGTTCGAGGCCTGGATGCAGTCGCTGTCCGACGAGGCCCTGAAGTCCTTGCGCGGCAAGCACTTCGACATCCCCGACCGGCTCATGGCGCTGGAGTGCCGCATCGCCCCGCCGGGCGGCGGCGTCGGCGCGTACTACACCGGGCCGAGCGAGGACTTCACCCGTCCGGGGCGGATGTGGTGGTCGCTGCCGGCGGACAAGGACGAGTTCACCACCTGGCGCGAAGTGTCCACTGTGTACCACGAGGGCGTGCCGGGCCACCACCTGCAGATCGCGACGGCCGTCAACCAGGCCGCGTCGCTCAACAAGTACCAGCGGCTCATGACCTTCATCTCCGCCCACGGCGAAGGCTGGGCACTGTATTCCGAGCGCCTCATGCAGGAACTCGGCTACTTGTCGGACGACGGCAACCTCCTGGGCATGCTCTCGGAGCAACTGTTCCGCGCCGCCCGCGTCGTGGTCGACCTCGGCATGCACCTGGAACTGGAAATCCCGCGCGGCACGGGTTTCCACGAGGGCGGACCTCGGCCTGGAGTTCCTGCTCACGCGCACCATCACCGACCAGGCCCACGTCCGCGACGAGATCGACCGCTACCTCGGCTGGCCCGGCCAGGCCCCCGCGTACAAACTCGGCGAACGCCTCTGGCTCGCCGCCCGCGACGACGCTCGCCGGCGGCTGGGGGACGCGTTCGACATCAAGCAGTTCCACACGCGGGCGCTGGAGATGGGCGGGATGGGGCTGGACACGTTGCGGGAGCAGCTGGCTTTGCTGAACTGAGTCGCCGGGGTTTCCGCGCGGGGTGTCCAGCCTGGTTTGCCCGCGCAGCCCCGAATTCCCGAGTTGTCCACAGCTGCCTCGAGTTGTGGACAGCTCGGCCCCAGATCGGCTCGACGCCGGGTTTTGTCGGTGGGGGCCGATAGAATGGACATGGGCGCGCCCCCCTCGGGGAGGGCGGGGGAGGTCCGCCGCTGGTGGTGGCCTTGCAATAGGGCTGCGAGCGCCATCTTCCCTTGCTCCACCCCAAAACCCATGGCCCCACCATCGCCCCACCCCCTAGACTCCCGCCCGTGCACCGGATCTTCCTCGTCACCCCACCCCCCGCGCTCTGAGCGGGGTGGTGTCCGCCGCGTGAGTCCGCCACAGGACCCCGCGGCTGATCAGTGCTGCACGAAACTGCACGAAAAACCGCCCCGCGTCGTCGATGTCCGAAATCCTTCGACGCTGGAGCGTTGTCCATGTCTGTTGTCCTGTCCGAGCGCGCCCGTGGGTCGGTCGCGCTCGTCGTCGCCGGGGTGTTGTGGGGGACCGGGGGGTTGGCCGGGTCGTTGCTCGGGCAGCTCGCCGGGTTGCACCCGCTGGCCGTCGCCGCGTATCGGTTGCTGCTGGGGGGTGCGGCGGCGATCGCGGTGTCCGGCAAGGGGATTCCGCGAACGCGCACGCAAATCAAGCGCGTGCTCGTCGTCGGCGCGTTGTTCGCGTTTTTCCAGACGACCTACTTCGCCGCCGTCGCGCTCGGGTCGGTCGCCACGGCGACCATGACCACCATCGGCGCCGCGCCCGTCATGCTGACCATCGCCACGGCGATCCGGAAGCGCCGGGCACCGCGGTCCTGGACCGTGCTGTCGGTCGTCGGCTCGCTGATCGGCCTGGTGCTGCTGTCCTGGGAGCCGCACGTCGAAACGTCGAATGCAGCCATCGTCCTGGCCCTCGCCGCGGCCGCCGGGTTCGCCGTCCTCACCACCCGCCCGGTCGACGACCCCCTGGCCACCACCGCGTACGGCTGCCTCACCGGCGGCCTGCTGCTCGCCCCGGCCGCCCTCACGCTGGGCATGGCGCTGCCCGCCCGGCCCGACGTGCTGCTCGTCGCCGTCTACTTCGGCGTCGTGCCGACTGCGCTCGCGTACGCCGCGTACTTCAAGGGCCTCACCACGGCCCACCCTGTGCTCGGCGCGCTTTCGGCGCTGCTCGAACCACTCACGGCGACGATCGTGTCCGTCGCCTTCCTCCACGAGCACCTGAGCCCGCAGGCCTGGGGCGGCGCGGCTCTCCTGACCGCGGCGCTGGCCGTCGGCTACTGGCGCCCGGAACCTACTTCGGGTCGAGCGGCAGCGGACGGCCGAGGATCGCGAACGGACGCGGGTCGCCCGTGAACTGGTAGTCGCGCAGCACGTCGAGGAAGCCGGTGCGCCGGTACAGCTTCCACGCCCGGCTGGTGCCTTCGGGCGTGGACAGCAGCACGTGGGCGTTCGGGACGCCGTCGAGCAGCCGGCGCAGCAGATCCTCGCCGATCTGCTTGCCCTGGCTCTCGGGGCGCACGTGGATCTCGGTGAGCTCGAAGTAGTCGCTCATCCACCGCTCGGCCTCCTCGGGGCCGGAGCGGCGGGTGAGGCCGTGGCGCACCTGCTCGTGCCACCACTGCCCGGCGCGGCCCTTGTACCCGTAGGCGAGGCCGAGCAGCACGTCGTCGGCGTCGAGGGCGGCCACGCAGCGCCAGCCCTCGCGCAACGCGTGGGTGAGCCACATCGGCGCACGCTGCTCGGCCGTGCCTTCGGGGTACTGCATGGCCTTCACGTAGATGGCCAGGGCTTCGGGCAGGCGTGTGCGGAACTCGTCCGCGGACAACTGCACGTATCGGGAACACCCGGAGGACATGGCGGTCACGGCTGTCCATCCTCCACTCCCGCCGCGAGCGCGCCCGGGGTGCCCCCGGTCAGCTCGACGAGCCCGTCGAACGTCGTCGGGAACACCGACTTCGGGTGCCCGGCCGCGGCCCACACCTCGTCGTACGCGCGCAGGGCCGTGTCCACGAGCGTCACGAGCCGCCGGGGGTGCCCGACGGGGGCGACGCCGCCGATGGGCTGGCCGGTGTGCTCACGCACGAAGTCCGCGTCGGCCTTGCCCACCTCGGCGAGGCCGGCGAGCGCGGCCAGACGGGCCGGGTCGGCTCGGTGCGCGCCGGAGGTCAGGGCGAGCAGGGCCGTCTCCTCGCCACCGGCCGTGCGGGCGCGGAACACGAGGCTGTTGGCGATCGCGCCGACCTCGACCCCGAGCGCTTCGGCGGCCTGGGCCGCGGTGCGGACCTCGGCCGGCAACACGCGCACACCCTCGGCGGCGGCCTGCTGGCCTGCTTCGCTCAGAGCGGCTGTGACCTTGGCGACGGCGGGATGGTCGAGGGAGCTCATCCGGTTATGAGATCACGCCGACGGCACCGTGTCCCGCACCACGTCCCCGGATTCCACCGGCGGGGTTGAGAGAACGCGGCACCGGGGGTTACTCTGGAAATCGTTCGAACAGACGTTCGACATCCGGTGAGTGTTCACCGGCAGGTGCCCGGCGAGGGGCGGGGGAAGCGCCCCGCAGCCGAGCACCTGCCGGACTCGCCCGAGCGGGAGGAGGGTCGTCATGTCCGTCTCGGTCGTGTCCCCTGACCCCGGGCAGCCCCAGCTGCCCCTGTCGCTGCGCCCGCCGGCACCCCCGGCGGCGGCCACCCTGCTCGCCCAGGCCAAGCGTGGTCTGGCCGACGCCGAAAACGAACGTGATCCCGCCGAGCGGTTCATCGGCGCCTACCTCTCGGCTCTGCGCGGTGCGGCGGCGGTGCTCGCCGTGCGCGGTCGGCCACGCCGGGGCCGCGGCCGTCCCGCCAGCGGCTGGGTGCTGCTCGACGCCGTGGCGCCGGAGCTGCAGGAGTGGTCTGCCTTCTTCGCGGCCAACTCGGCCACGCGCGCGGCCGCCGAAGCCGGCATCACCGGAAAGGTCACGGCCGAGTCGGCCGCGAACCTGCTGCGCGCCACCGGTCTGTTCCTCGAGCTGGTCCGCCGGCTCGTCCACGGCCTGCCCATCTCCGGCCAAGCCCATGTCGCGTGAGCTCGGTCCGGTCGACCACGGCCGGTTGCTCGAAGCGCTGGAGATCGAAGCGCGCGTGCTGGGGGAGGTGGCGCACGCGGCGTCGGCCGAGGCGCCGGTGCCCACGGCCCCCGGCTGGACGCTGGGGGAGCTGCTGCGCCATGTCGGCAGCGTCCACCGCGTTACCCTCGGCTGGCTGCGCGAGGGCCACAAGCCCGCGCAGTGGCAGCGCATGCCGCGCCAGGACGAAACGGTCGCGGAGTACTACGCCTCGGGCTGCGACGCGCTGATCGCCGAGCTGGCCGCCCACGACCCGGCCGACCACGCGGCCACCTGGTGGGCTGCCGACCCGACCTACGGCTTCTGGCGCCGCCGCACGCTCCACGAAACGCTCGTCCACCGCGTCGACGCCGAGCGCGCCGCCGGCGTCGACCACCCGGCCGTGCCCGCCGACCTCGCCACCGACGGCGTCGACGAGGCCCTCACCCTGTACTTCGGCCACAAGCTCGCCCTGCTCGGCCTCACCGGCACCCGCCACGGCACCGTCGGCATCCGGACCGGCGGGCACAGCTGGATCGCCCGCGCAGGCCCCGAAACCATGGACGCGTGGCGCTGCTCGCCCGAGGAGGCCCAGTCCGCCGACGAACTCGTGAGCGGCGACCCGGCCAACGTCTACCTCTGGCTGTGGGGCCGCGCCGCCCCGACCGCCGTCGTCTCCTCGCGCGGCCACGACCTGGCCGCCCAACTCTGGGCCTTGCTGCGGCTGGCCACCCGCTGAACCGGAAAGTGGGGAAGCTTCCCCGGTTCCTGTCGGTGGTCGCCGCTACCTTCGGCTCATGACGACGCCCCGCCGGACCGTCGACAGCCTGATCTTCGACAGCCTCGCCGTCGACGCAGTGCGGCCCCTGGACCTCGCCGGGTTCTGGGCCGCGCTGCTGGGCTGGCAGCAGCACGGCCCGGACGTGCGGCCCCCGGACACCGACGGCTGCGAGTTCGCGCTCGCCTTCGTCCCCGAAACGACCGCCAAAACGCACAAGAACCGGCTCCACCTCGACCTCGCCAGCCGCACCCTCGGCCACCAGCGCGAGGTAGTGGCCGAGGCTCTTGCGCTCGGTGCGCGGCTGGTGGACCTCGGTCAGGGCGACGTCCCTTGGGCGGTTCTCGCCGATCCCCAGGACAACGAGTTCTGCGTGCTGGAGCCCCGCCCCGAGTACGCCGACACGGGCGCTCTCGCCGCGCTCGTCGTGGACTCCCGTGGCCCCATCGGCCTCGCCGGCTTCTGGTCGGCGTTGATCGGGTGGCCGGTGACGTCGACCCTCCCGGAGATCACCGGTGTGCGCAGCCCTTCGGGGCGCGGGCCGGCGATCGAGTTCCTGCTCTCGTCGGACGCCAAGCACGGCCGCAATCGCCTGCGCCCCGTGCTGCGCACCTCACCGGGTGAGCCGGCCGAAGCCCGCGATCCCGAAGGCAACGAGTACACGCGCACGCCCTGAAAGTGCACGGTTTCGGTACTGCCGGGAGGACGTCGGTCGGCGAATTCCTGCGCACGATGCTGGAGTCGCACGCGCGGCGAACCTGACCGCGCGGCCGCTTCCGGCGTGAACCCACCGCCGCTGACCACCTTCGCGGCCACCACCCTGCCGATGGCTATTGTCCGACAATCGACAGTTGACTGCCTCACCGTCGAGCAATGACAGTGTGCGTCATGGTGACCAGCAGTGATCACGGAGTCCGCGCCGTCCGAGCGCGGATGCGGGAGCTCCTCGCGCGGCCCGGGTGTGTGGTGGCGCCCGGGTGTCATGACGCGCTCGCGGCGCGGATCGCGCAGGACGAGGGGTTCGAGGCCGTCTACCTGTCCGGCAACGCGGCGTCCGCGGGGCTGCTCGGGCGGCCGGACGTCGGGCTCGCGGATCGGCACGAGATGACCGAGCGAGCACGCTGGGTGACGAGTTCGCTCGATCTCCCGGTGCTCGCCGACGCCGACGCCGGGTACGGCGACAGCCACGCCGTCGCGCGCACGGTGCGCGAGTTCGAGGCGGCGGGCGTTGCCGGGATCCACGTCGAGGACCAGGATCTGCCCAAGCGCTGCGGAGCGATGGAGGGCGTCCGGATCGTCCCCTTCGAAGACGCCGTCGCGAGGCTGCGCGCGGCCCTGAAGGCCCGCACTGACCCCGACTTCCTCATCATCGCCCGCACCGACGCGCTCGCCCTCGGCGACGAGGCCGAAGCCGTGCGGCGGGCCGAGGCGTTCGCCGAGGAGGGCGCCGACCTGGTGATGGTCGAGGACGTCCGGTCCGAGGATCAGGTGCGCCGGCTGCCGAAGCTGCTGCCCGGCGTGCCGCTGCTGTTCGACGCGTTCGAGGTGTGGCCCTGGACGCTGCGGGACACGGCCGAGCTCGGCGAGCTGGGTTACAAGATCGCGATCATGTGCCTGTCCACCACGCTCGCGTACGCGCAGGCCGCCCGCACGGTCCTGCGCGCCATCCGCGACGAGGGGTCCACTCGCGGCGTACTCGACACCCTCATGCCGCTGGCCGAGTACGAACGCGTGCTCGGCATCGCAGAGTTCGAGAGCGAGGCGAAATGACCGTCACCCTCGTCACCGGCGGAGCCGGCGGCTTCGGCCGCGAGATCGGCGCCCGCCTGGCCGCCCGCGGCGACGACGTTGTGCTCGTCGACCGCGGTGACGCCGCCGCGGCCGCCGCCGAGCTGCCGCGCAGCCCGGGGCAGCGCCACCTCGGCCTGCACTGCGACCTGCGCGACGAAGGTTCCGTCGCCGCCGTCTTCGCCGTGACCGAACGCGAGCTCGGCAGCGTGGACACGCTCGTGAACAGCGGCGGCGTCCGCGAAATCGTCAGCATCCTCGACATCACCCTGGCCGAGTGGGACGACGTGCTCGCGACCAACCTCACCGGCACCTTCCTCACCTGCCGTGAGTTCGCCCGCCGCGCGGTGTCCGAAAAGGACGGAAAACCCCGCGCCATCGTGAACATCGCCTCGGTCGCCGGCCTCACGGGCATCAGCAACCGCCCGGCGTACTCCGCGAGCAAACACGGCGTCATCGGCCTGTCTCGCAACCTTTCCACGGATCTGGGCCGCTTCCGCATCCGCGTGAACGTGGTCGCGCCGGGCACGATCCGCACGCCGATGACCGAGAGCTACTACCACGACCAGGACTTCGTCGACTCGCTCACCGCCGTCGTGCCGCTCGGCGCGGGCGGCACGGCCCGCGACGTCGCCGACGCCGTCGCTTTCCTGTCCGGCCCGGAGAGCGGCTTCATCACCGGAGCCGTGTTGCCCGTCGACGGCGGCTGGTCGGCGGAGAAGAGCTACAGCGTCAACACCAACAGCGCCTACCACGGGAACAACCGATGAGCGGGCTCCTCGAACGGCGGACGCTGCGCCAGCAGCTCGTGGACAGCCTCCGAGCCGAAATCGCCTCCGGTGAGCTGGGCGCGGGCAGCGCGCTGGTCGAAAACGCGCTCAGCGAACGGTTCCAGGTCAGCCGCGGCACGGTCCGCGAGGCGCTGCGCGAGCTGCACGACCAGGGTCTGGTGGTGCAGCGGCCGCGCACCGGCACGTTCGTGCGCCGGCTCAGCCCGGCCGACATCACCGAGATCTACGACGTGCGCGCCGCGCTGGAAGGGCGCGCGGCCGTGGCGATCGCGCGCTCACCCCTGTGGGACGACTACGCCGACCAGCTCGAACGCCACGTCGACGAGATGCACCGCGCCCGCGCCGGCACGTTCCTCGACCGCATCCGCCTCGACCTCGAGTTCCACCGCCTGCTGTGCAAGCTGTCCGGCAACAACACGCTCGCCCAGGCGTGGGAGCACCTCGTGACGCAGATGCTCTCGGTCCACGCCGGCATGGGCGAATCGCTGGTCCTTCCGCTGATGGCCGCGGAAGACCACCTGGTGTTCGTCGACGCCATCCGCTCGCGCGAACCCGCCCGGATCCAGGCCACCTTCGACGAGATCATGGCCCACTCCGCGGCCCAGCTGCTCGCTTCGATGCGCGACCCGGCCCGCGGCACCACCGGCTACTCCGATTCCACCCTCCACTAGATCCCCGGTACTCGACGAGGAGACCGACCATGGACCCCGAAACCCCCACCACCCCCGTGCCGCAGAGACCCCGTGAGGACGAACCACCCGGCTCGGCCCCGGCCAAGGTCGTCGCCGCCAGCATGATCGGCACCACGCTGGAGTTCTACGACTTCATCGTCTACGGCACGGTCGCCGCGCTGGTCTTCAACAAGCAATTTTTCCCGGCGGCGGCGCCCGGTGTCGGGACGCTGCTCGCGCTCTCGACGTTCGCCGTCGGCTTCCTGGCCCGCCCGCTCGGGGCCGCGTTGTTCGGTCACCTCGGTGACCGCGTCGGCCGCAAGCGCACGCTGATGCTCACGCTCGTGATCATGGGCGGCGCCACGGTCGCGATCGGTGTCCTGCCGCCGTACGCGGCCATCGGCTACTGGGCACCGCTGCTGCTGGTCGTGTTGCGTGTGCTCCAGGGCGCGGCGGTCGGCGGCGAATGGGGCGGCGCGGTGCTGCTGATCGGGGAACACACGGCGAAGGGCCGCCGCGGCTGGGCGACGAGCTTCGCGCAGCTCGGTTCGCCGCTGGGCCTGCTGCTGTCCAACGGCGTTGTGCTCGGCACGGTCGCGCTCGCCGGCAGCGACCGCTTCGCGAGCTGGGCCTGGCGGATCCCGTTCCTGCTCAGCTTCGTGCTCATCGTGATCGGTGTCGTGCTACGCCGCACCGTCGAGGAATCCCCGGTGTTCCAGCAGATGCAGGTGCGCCAGAGCACCGCGAAGTCACCCGTGGCCGAGGTCCTGCGCCGCCACTGGGCGCGGCTGCTGCTCGCGATCGGCGTCACCGTGGTGTCCTTCGGCGGCTATTACGTCTTCACCACCGTCGGGCTGGCGTACGTGAGCTTGAAGAAGATCCCCAGCTCCTACGGCCTCTACGGCACCGTGATCGGCGCCGCGCTCACCGTGCCGGTGATCCTCGGCTCCGGCGCGCTGTCCGACCGCGTGGGCCGCCGTCCGCTCTACGCGGTGTCGGCGGTGCTCATGGCCGGTTGGGCGTTCGCCTTCTTCCCCTTGCTGGACACAGGTTCCGCAGCGCCGGTCGTGATCGCCTTCGCCACCGGCATCGTCGCCTGGAGCGTGCTCTACGGCGCGCAGGGAGCGTTCCTGTCCGAGCTGTTCCCGTCGCGCGTGCGCTACACCGGCGCGTCGATCGCGTACCAGGTCACCGGTGCGCTCGGTGGGCTCGTGCCGCTGCTTTCCCTGTCCCTGCTGCAATCCCTGGGCACTACGGTCGCGATCTCGGTGTTCGTGGCGCTGACGGCGGTCGTCACGCTCGTGGCGCTGCGGCTGGCACCGGAGACCTACCGGATGCCCGACGACGGGGGCCGCGCATGACCGCCGGCCTCACCCACCACCACGCCGACCTGGGCGACGTGCGCCTGCACTACGTCACGGCCGGGCACGGGGAACCCGTGGTGCTGCTGCACGGCTGGCCCCAGACGTGGTTCTGCTGGCGCCACGTGCTGCCCCTGCTCGCCGGCGACTTCACGATCGTCGCCCCTGACCTGCGCGGGCTCGGCGACTCCTCGCGGCGCGCGGGCGGGTACGACACGCGCACGGTCGCGTCGGACATCGACCGCTTGATGCGGGAAGAGCTGCGAGCCGAGCGGTTCCACGTGATGGGTCACGACTGGGGCGGGCTCGTGGCCTACGCCCTCGCCGCGCACTTCCCGGGCCCGGTCCGCACCCTGACCATCGTCGACGTCGCGATCCCCGGCGACGGCAGTCCCGGCATCAACCAGGGCGGCCGCCGCTGGCACCACGAGTTCCACCGGACGCCCGGCCTGCCCGAGGCGCTGATCGCCGGGCGGGAAGAGCTCTACCTCGGCTGGTTCTACGACCACTACGGCCATCGCGCTGACGTGATCACCGCTGAAGACCGTGTGGAGTACCTGCGCACCTATACGCGGCCCGAGACGTTGAGCGCGGGGTTCGAGTACTACCGCGCGATCGACCAGGACGCCCGCGACAACGCCGCCCGAGCCGCCGAACAACGCGTCGACGTGCCGGTGCTGGCCGTCGGCGGCGCGAGCGGCTGGGGCCGGGGCGCCGAGGTCGAGGCGTCGGTCTCCCGGCTGGCCGACGATGTCACCGGCGCCGTCGTGGCCGAAGCCGGGCACTGGGTGCCGGAGGAGCAGCCGGGCGAGCTGGTGCGGTTGTTCCGCGAGTTCACCGCGCGGAACGCTCCACAGTAGACGGTTCACCGCCCCACGGACTCCACCGGTTCCTGCGGCCGCCCCCGCGGCCGCAACGCCTCTGCCGCGAACATCCGGTGCAGCAGCTGGATCGCGACCGAGCCCTCTCCCACCGCCGACGCCACCCGCTTCACCGAACCGTGCCGCACGTCGCCCGCCGCGAACACGCCGGGCAGGCTCGTCTCCAGTGGCAACGGGTCCCGCGAGAGCGGCCAGGCGCGCAGGTCCGGGCCGGTCACGATGAAGCCGCGGTCGTCGCGCTCGACCTCCGGGGGCAGCCAGTCGGTGTGGGGGTGCGCGCCGATCATGACGAAGAGGGCGTCGGCGGGGGCGGTGGCCGAGCGGCCGGTCCGGCGGTCGCGAAGCACGAGGTGGTCGAGCCAGCCGGTGCCGCCTCCGTCGACGATCTCGGTGGCGAGGCGAACGCTGAGCCGGGGCGTGGCCTCGATTTCCCGCGCGAGGTAGTGCGACATGCCGGACCCCAGCGACTCACCGCGGATCACGAGTGTGACCTGGCCGGCGTACCGCGCCAGGTACAGCGCGGCCTGGCCGGCCGAGTTCCCGCCGCCGACGACGTAGACCTCGCGGTCGGTGACACCGGGCGCCTCCGAAGCCGGACCGCCGTAGTAGACGCCGGCCCCGTTCAACGCCTCGAGGGCCGGCACGCCCAGCCGGTGGTAGGTGGCGCCCAGCGCGAGCAGCACCGCGCGGGACCGCACCCGCGTGCCGTTGGACAGCGTGATCGAGAGCTCGTCGTCGCGCCGCAGCTCGGCCGCCCGCTGCATGAACACGAACTTCGCCCCGAACACCCACGACTGGTCGTACGCCTGCTGCGCCAGCCGGCGGCCGCTGACGCCCCGGGGGAAACCGAGGTAGTTGCGGATCAGTGAACTGGACGTCGCCTGGCCCCCGAGCCCGCCCTCGTCGACGACCAGCGTGCCGAATCCTTCCGACGCGCCGTACATGGCCGCCGACAGCCCGGACGGGCCCGCCCCGATGATCACGAGGTCGAACTCCATGCGGTCCGGGTTGACCGGGGCGCCCGAGGCCACGGCGATGTCGGCGTCGGTGGGGTTGCGCAGGACCGTGCCGTCGGGGAAGACGACGATCGGGAGCTCGCCCGGCCCGGCCTGGGCGATGCGGGCGCGTCCTTCGTTCGAGTCGGCGAGGGAGAACGAGTGCGGGATCGCGCACCGCCCGAGGACCTCCCGCAGCCGGTAGGCCCGGCCGGACCAGGTGTCGCCGACCACGTGGATCGTGTAGGGCGACGTCCGCCGCAGCTCGGTCCATTCGAGCAGCAGGTTCGAGATCGCGTGGTGGAACACCTCGTCCGGCGCGGCCAGCGGCCTGAGCACGTAGTGGTCGATGTGCCCGCGCGCGATCGCGTCGAAGATCGCCTCGCCCGTGGCCCGGTCTCCCCATTCGCCCCAGGCGATCAGCAGTCCGCGTTTCGCGTGCGGGTGCAGCCGACGCGCCTGGGCCAGCAATTCGCTGCCCGTCGTACCGGAAAGCCATTGACCGGCAAGGACGAGCGCGACGTCTTCACCATCCGCGGCGAGTTCTTCGAGCAGCGACAACGCTTCCTGCGCCGAGCCCAGGCTCACGATGCGGTAGTGGCGCGCGTAGCGCTCGCGCAGTTCCCGGTCGACGTCACGCAGCGCATCCGCGTTCTCGTCGACGGCGAGAAGCACGGCGCCGGACATGCACCCGACAGTAACGGCGATCCACACTCGCGCGAACGCGTGGTTTTTCAGAGGCCGTCAGGCCCGGAACACGAACACCCCGCCGTCCTCGCCGTGCCGCGGCCACCCCGGGTCACCGGTCGTGGCGAAAGCCACCCACGCCGCCTGCACCCGATCCGCCAGCTCACGCGGCGGCGTCGGCCCTTCGAGGCCGGACAACCCGAGGTTGCCGAACACGAACCCCAGCTCCAGCCCGTGCGCCGCGCCCACACCGGGCAACGGCGAGGGCCACGCGAACTCGTACACGAAAGCCGGCCGCGCCCGGGCGATCTCCGCGACCGGACGGCGGAACAGGGCGTCGGTCAGCACGTCGGCGTAGAGCTCGACCGGCGTGGTCCCTTCAGGAGCGGCTTCGACCGCAAGACCCAGCTGCCCCAGTAGCTCCGTCACGTCCGAGTGCGAAACACCGTCCGGAAGTGACGCGCCGGCCAGCGCCAGCAGCTCGTCGGCGTTCGTCCCGATCAACAGATCCACCCCGCCGCCGCGCACGACCACGTCGAACGGCGGTTCGGCCAGTACCTCCCCGTCCACCACCGGCAGGAACGGCTGCGCGGCGGCCACGGTCGTCGCACCCCAGCGAGCGGGGTCGAGGTCGGCCGTGAGGTCCGCGACGGCCGCCGTCGACAGCGCGGCGAGCTGCTCCGGCTCGACGCGCGCGAACCCCGCCGCCGTCGGCTCCACGCCGGCCGCGCGGGCGATCTCGCCGGTGACCAGAAGCGCGTCGGACGCGGAAAGCGCGGCCCGCGCGCTGGCACTCTGCACGATCGCCCGCCGGAACAGGCCGCGGTCCGTCGCCACGTGCGCCAGCGTCGCGCCCGCGCCCGCCGACGTACCGAACAACGTCACCGCGTCCGGATCCCCGCCGAACGCCGCGATACTGGAGCGCACCCACTCCAGCGCCGCGACCTGGTCGAGCAGCGCGCGGTTCGCGACCGCGTCCGGCAGCAGCGCGAAGCCTTCCGCGCCGAGCCGGAAGTTCACCGACACGAACACGACCCCGCGCCGCGCGAAGGCGGCGCCGTCGTAGATCGGCATCGCCGACGAACCGGTGACGTTCGAGCCACCGTGCAGCCACACCAGCACCGGCAGTCCGGCCGCGTCCTGGTCGGGCGTCCACACGTTGAGGTTGAGGCAGTCCGGCCCCTCGACCACCGGCTCCGCCAGGAACGAACCCGGCAACGGCACCGAAGGCGCGGTCGGCCCGAACTCGAGCGCGTCACGCACGCCGTCCCACGCCTCCGGCGCGCGCGGCGCCCGGAACCGCGCCTCGCCGAACGGCGCGGCCGCGTAAGGGATGCCGAGGAACCGCGTGACGCCTTCGCGCACGCTGCCCCGCACCCGGCCGTACGGGGTGGTGACGACGGGATCGGTCATCCCCCCATCGTTACCAGCGCCGGGCCCGCACCGGGGCGCGGCTGCCCGAATCGCCAGGGATTCCTGTCCCGAACGCACGAACCCCCGGCCGGCGGTGATGCCGGCCAGGGGCCCGTGTCATGACTCAATAAGTGACTCAGCCGTCCGACTCGGCCGACGGGATGTACGCACCCGGCACCTGATCCGGCGAGAAGACCTTGTTCTCGCCGGGGTACGGGGTCTTGAACCCGTGCGTCTGGTACCACGTGAAGTGGTTCATCTGCGCGGGGTTGGCGTAGTCCGCCGTCGCGTTCGGACCGGTGAGGCGCTGGTTCTTCTGCCACGCCGACCACTGCGAAGCGACCTGCTGCTTGTCCGCCGGCACCGCGGTGTCGGGCTGGACGGACGCGAACTGCGGAGCCACCACGTCCGGACCGCACGACGGCTGCGTCGCGAGGCCGCCCGTGAGCGACGTGCGGTTCGCCACCGCGTTGAACGGCGTGAGGTTCGGCTTGCTCGTGAACGCACTCGCCATCGGGGTGGCCGCGCTGTCCTTCTGGTTCATCGGCTGGATCCCGAGGATCTGCTCGATCGTGCGAACCATCGTGATCTGCGAGTAGTACGTGCTGTCCACGGCACCGTGCTGGGCGTACGGGCTGATGATCTGGATCGGCGCCCGGTGCCCGTCGACGTGGTCCAGCCCGGCCTGGGAGTCGTCCTCGACCACGAAGATCGCGGAGTCCTTCCAGTACTGGCTGTGTGAGATCGTGTCGACGATCTTGCCCACGGCGAGGTCGTTGTCCGCGACCTGCGCGGCGGCGTTCGCAGGACCACCGGTGTGGTCACTGGAAAGCCAGAACATGTTCAGGTTCGCGGGACCGTTCTTCTCGAAGTCCTGCTGCCAGATCTGCTCCCGGTAGACGTCCGGCACGCTGGTGTCGAACTTCGGGAAGCCGTGCACCGACACGTCGTTGAGCGACGGGATCGGCGACGACGACACGAGCGGGTAGGCGCTGGGCTCACCCGTCGCGGCCATGTTCTTGCTGTCGCAGTACAGGTTCTGCCACGACGCGCCCGAAGGCTTGGTCAGGAACTGCTGGAACTCGCCGAAGTCGCGGACGGTGTTGCCCGCGGCCTCCGCGCCCGACCACAGCGTGCCGGAGGCCTGGTGGCCCAGCACGTCGTCCTCGGTGTCGTAGCTGCGCAGGTACTCGCCGGCCGAGGACTCGGTGTACTCCGGGTCGTCGGCCTGCATGAGCCAGTTGTGGCCCTCGGCGGAGTTCGTGCCGATGTCGTACGTGTTGTCGTACAACCCGAACTGCTGCGTCAGCGCGTGCTGGTTCGGCGTCACGTTCTCGCCGAACTGCGCGAGCGCCGCGTCGCCGTTGCCAGCCGCGATGTCACCGAAGACCTGGTCGTAGGTCCGGTTCTCCTTGACGAGCAGGAACACGTGCTTGATCGGGGACGGGTCGCCGAGGCGAGCCGGCACCGGCACGGGCTTCTTGTTCTTGCCGTTCGCCACCTGGACGGCGTTGTTCGTCCAGCCGTTCTGCTTGAACACCTTCGGCGTGTACGACTTGATCGTCCGGTCGTCGGGCAGCTGGAAGCGCTGCACGCTGGACGTCGTGTCGTGCGTGCCGTGCCCGGCGGCCGTGGTCGGGCGCTGGGCGTCGATGCCGCGGGTGTTGGACACGACGATGTCCTTGCCCACCGTGGCGATCGCGGTCGGGAAGTAGTCCGTGGGCAGCAGGCCGATGTAGCTGGCCGGGTCCTTCGGGCTGTCGTACTTGTACACGGCGATCGCGTTGGCGCGGCCCAGGGTCACCAGCAGGTGCCCGTCCTTGGTGAGCGTGATGCCGTCGGGCTCGTACCCGACTGTGGCCTCGGGCCACGGCTGGGTCGCGATGGTCTGGGTGACCTTGTCCTTGCCCGAGTCGATCACGGACACGTTGTTGCTCGACGTGTTCGCGACGAACACCGTGCCGTTGCTGGCGTACACCGCGGTGGGGTGGAGCCCGACGTTGATGGTGGCCACGGCGGCGGCCTGCTTCGCGGTGTTGATCACCGAAACCGTGCCGGTGGTGGAGGCACCCGTGAACGGGTCGGCCGGCACCTGGGTGTTGTACGAGTTGATCGTCGTCTCACCGGGGAGCGGCATCCGCCCGCCCTCGTTGCTGACGTAGAGCTTGTTGCCCACCAGCACGAGGTCGCGCGGCGCGATGCCGGTGTTCCAGCTCTGCTGGACGGCGCCGGTCGACGCGTTGATGGCGACCACGCGGTTCTGGCCGTTCACGGCGGCGTACACGACGGCGCCGTCGGGCGAGAACACCGCCTGGGCGACCAGGGCGTGCTTGGGTCCGTCGGCGGGGATCTTGACGGAGACGGGGTTGGCGAGCGAGCCGTCGGCGTTCACCGAGAACTTGGTGTAGCCGTCGGTCTGGGCGAGCCACAGGAACTTGCCGTCGGGGGAGTACGACGGGCCTTCCTGGCCGACGTCGCTGCCGGCGATCTTGAGGTTGACCTTCGCCGAGGTGCCGATCAGCTGCTGGACCTTGTAGCTCTTGAGGTCCACGATCGTCAGCGCGGCGTCGCCGTCGGTGGTCAGCGCGGCGAGGTGCGTGCCGTCCGGGCTGATCTTCGACGCCATGATCTTGCCGTCGTTCACGACCAGCCGGTCGCCGATCGGGTCGAGGTACTGGTCGCTCGAGACGACCAGCCCGTCCTTGGTGTTCTGGCCGACATGCTGCTGGCCGAACTCCTGCGTCGACGCGGTGCCGATGCCGGAGCCCGTCACGACCAGGGCGAGCGTGGCGGTTCCGGCGGTGACGAGGCGGATCTGACGCGATCTGCCGGTGCCGGACCTGGCTCTCCCTGCACGCCTGCGGCGGCGTGTTACCTGCATGGGGTCATCCCTTCGGGGTGTTGGACAGCAGTTCGACGCTGGCGTCGAACTGCCACAGCGGGTTGGGTTGGTCCCCGATCGGGGTCCGCACCTGGAAGTAGCCGTTCACTTCCTTCGGCCCGTCGCCGTCGGCGACGAACCGCCCGTCTGAGGTGACGTCGAGCTGGTAGATGGCCTGACCAGTCGCTTCGACGCCGGGGAGATGCCAAGAGACGACGCACCGCCAGTCGTTGCCCGGTCCTTCCTGGGCGACGAGGCCGCCGCCCTTCTGGCACTCCGACGTGACGCCGAGCTGGGCTTCGGTCACGGCGGGGCGGTGCAGTTCGTCGGTCTGCAGGCGGTAGAGGTGCGCGAACGTGGTCGAAAGCGACTGCTGCACTTTGTCCTGCGTCACGCCGGAGCCGAGCGACGGCGTGGCCACGGCGATCACCGCGAAGGCGACCACGATCAGCCCGACCAGCGGCAGCGCGCCGGCGGTGATCGTGCGGCGGGCCGAGCCGTCGTAGCTCAGGTTGGTGAAATCGCGGCGCAGGAACAGGAAGTAGGCCAGCGCGGTCGCCACGACTGTCCACACGAGACAGACGAGGATGCTGACGAGCAGCGGCCCGGCTTGCGCGGGACTGGTGAACAACCCTTCCCACGCGATGAACGAGTACGTCGGCAGCGCGAGCCGCACGGCCACGGGCAGCGGCAGCAGCTGGGCCACCGCCATCCCGAGCGCGACGACGGCGGGCAGCAGCAGGCCCATCGGCGACCGGCCCAGCGCGACGGACCCGAGCAGCCCGACCGCGGCCAGCGCGAGCGTCGGGGCCAGCGCGCACACCCAAGCGAGCAGCACCTGACCGGCGGCGGCGCCGGGGGAGAGCAGGTGCCCGTCGAGGCCGACGAGCTGATGGTTGCCGGCGCCGAGCACTCCGCCGATGATGCTGGACACGGCCAGGCCGGCCACGAGCACGAAGATCACGGTGAGGCTGGCCAGCACCTTGGCCACGAAGATCCGCCGGTACGAGCGCACGGCCACCAGCAGGTGCCGCCAGGTGCCGAGCCGGTCCTCGGACGCGAACACGTCACCGGCGACCACCGACGTGAGCAGCGGGAGCGCGTAGCTGCCGGCGAACCCGAGCATCACGAGTGAACCCGCCCAGCCGGTGGCGTTCATCCAGCGGCCGAAGACGGTGTCCACGGGCAGGTCGCTCTGCTGGCTCACCGCGGCGACGAACAGCGCCGGGGCGATCCAGCAGGCGAGCACCAGCAGGCGGACGCGCCACTGGGAGACGAGTTTGACCAGCTCGAAACGGTAGCCGCGGGCCACCGAGGCAGGTGCTTCGCGTGCGGTCGGGGTTTCCGGTGTGCCCGGCGTGCCGGGTTCGGTGAGGGTCGCGGTCATCGAGCGGACTCCTGCTGCTGAGACGCGGTTTCGGGCGCCTCTTCGGATTCGGTGAGGGCGAGGAACGCGGCTTCCAACGGGGACACCACGGGCGCGAGCTCGCGAAGGGCCACGCCCGCGTGGACGAGGCGCACCACGAGGTCGTCGAGAGCGGGCACCAGCGCGCGCACCACGAGGACACCACTGTCCTTTCCGGACTCATCGCCGAGCCGGATGCCGGGGGTTTCGGCGGCGAGCTTCCGCGCGGACTCGCGATCGGAAGTCACGAGCCGGTAGTCGAGCTCCTGGCTCTCCGAAGAGAGCTTGCCCAGCGGGCCGGTGAAGACGACGCGGCCGGTCGCGATGATCGTGACCTCCGAGCACAGCGCTTCGAGGTCGTCCATGCGGTGGCTGGACAGCACGACGGTGGCGCCTTCGGCCGCGAGCCGCTTGAGGACCCCGTGCACGTGCTTCTTGCCGGCGGGGTCGAGGCCGTTGGCGGGCTCGTCGAGCACGAGCAGCCGCGGGCGGGTGAGCAGGGCGGCGGCGAGGCCGAGCCGTTGACGCATGCCGAGGGAGAAGCCGCGCACGCGGTCGTCGGCGACGTCGGTGAGCCCGACCTGGGCGAGCGCGTCGTCGATGTCGGCGGTGCGGGTGTCTCCGCCGCGCAGGGCGGCCAGCGCGGCGAGGTTCTTCCGCGCCGTGAGCGAGGGGTAGAGGCCGGGGCCGTCGACGAACCCGGCAACGCCGCCGGGAGCGTCCAGGGTCCGCCCGACGGGCGAGTCGAGGATCTCCAGGCGGCCCTCGTCCGCGACGGCGAGGCCCAGCAGCAGACCCAGCAGCGTGGTTTTGCCCGCGCCATTCGGCCCGGCCACTCCGTGGATCTGCCCCTGGGCGACGTCGAGATCGATTTCGTCGAGCGCGACGACTTCGCCGAAACTTTTGGTGATTCCCCGAGCCCGGACTGCCAGAGGTGTGTCCATGGTCCCTTTGCTTTCGTCGTGAAACGTGCGTCAGGAACTTAGGGACAGCAAATTAATCTCGAACCGGTGCCGGGTGAACGATCGGGGAACGGGGCTCGGACGAAACAAGTCGCACTCGTGGATTGTCCGAGTTAAATCGTGATCTTGCCTTGAGTTAACTGTCACCTTGCATTAGGAGAGCCGGAACAGGGCTCGCGCGTTGTCCCTGCCGATCTTGCGACGGTCGGGTTCGTTCAGGGGTGCGGAGTCGAACCAGCCGGCCGCGTGGTCGACGTTTTCGAACGGCCAGTCGGTGGAGAAGAGCACGCGATCGGCGCTGAGTTCCGACATCGCGGCGAGCAAGGACTGGGTGTGGAAATTGCCGGACGTCGTCACGTAGAAGTGCTCGGTGAAGTATTCGGTGATCGGCCGTGCGGCGGGATAGGGGAGCGCGGCATTGGTCCATTTGTTGTGGTGGTCGATCCGCCAAAGGGAGTAGGGCAGACCTTCGCCGAGATGACCGAGAATGATGGTGACACCGGGGTGGCGGTCGAACAGCCCCGACGCGGCCAGGCGCAGTGCGTGCACCGCCGTCTGCTGGCCGAACGCCCAGGCCGGGCCGAGCAGCCACTCGTGGCCGGCGTACACGCGGGCGTCCTGCGGCAGCGGGTTGCGCGGGTGCAGGTAGAGCGGCACGCCGAGGCGTTCGACCTCGGCCCAGAACGGCAGGTACTCGGGGGTGTCGTAGTAGGTGACGGTGCCGGCGTCGTCGAGCTCGGTGAAGCTGTTCACGAGCGCGCCGACGAACCCGAGCTCCGTGACCGCGCGGCGCAGCTCTGCCGTCGCGAGGTCCGGGTCCTGCAGCGGCAGTGCGGCGAACCCGCGGAACCGGTCGGGCCGCGCGGCGACGTGCTCGGCGAGGGTGTCGTTGGCGCGCCGGGCGAGCTCGGCGGCCTTCATCGCGTCCGGGATCCCTTGCACGGCAGGGGAGTTGAGCGACAGCAGCATCAGCTCGATGCCGTGGGTGTCCATCAGGCGCAGCCGCTGGCCGTCGAGGTCGAGCAGGCGGGCGCGCAAGGTGGGCCACAGCGCGGGAGGAGCGTAAGGCTCGGAGTCGCCGAGTGTGTCCTCGGTGGCGAAGTGTTCTTCGAGGGCGATCTTGCCGTCCACAGTGGAGGTCCTTTCCGGATCAGGCCTGTTCGCGCTGCGCGTCTTCGAGCTGGATCTGCCTGACGCGCACGGGGTTGTGCAGCGCGGCGATGTGGACGCCGAAGAACAGGTGCCACACGAGGATCGCGAACGGGAACTTCCAGCCGTGCCCGAACGAGAAGAACCCGAGCCCGGTGCCCGGCCGGTAGATCAGCGGCGCGAGCAGGCCCGCGGCGACGAGGGCGAGGATCGTGCAGAAGGTGAGTGCTTTCAGTAGGTTTCCGGTGTTCGTGGCGCGGAAGGGCAGCTTCGGGTACGCGAGCAGCGCGAAGACGAACACGAACGCGATCCCGTTGAAGTAGTGCATGAACTGCCCGGCGAAGTACGACGCGGCCGTGCCCTCGGGGGTTGCCGGCGCGGCGACGTGCCCGTTGTGCAACGGCCACGGCAGCTCCGGCAGGCCGATGGCCGGCATGAAGTAGCCGGCCGTCGTGGCCATTTGTGTCGCGACGAACGCGGTGACCAGCAAGGCGCCGACGGGGTGGCGCCCCGACCAGCGGAACCACTCCCGGTCCGGGCGGAGGTCGGTGAGGCCGCGTGACGTGGCGCGTTCAGGCCGGGGCGCGACGATGCTCGTGGACACTGGAGTCTCCTTCGGCTCGTCCACTTATGTGCAGCGAGTTTACGAAAAGTGGATAACGGTGTCCAGGGGTGGGCGCGCTCGGGCGACGACCGGCGTGCTTTTGGGTGGTGTGGCTGAGGATTCGGGCTGGGGTCAGCCGGCCGCGGGGCCGCGTCCGCCGAGCTCTGCCGACGCGGCGGTGGTCGTGCGCAGCAGTTCCTCGGTGGCGCTCGCGACCTGCTCCGGGCTCGCGTGGCCGACGGGCATCGCGAGCGCGACGGCCAGCGGCAGCGGCGTGGCCTCGGAGAACACGGGGGCGGCGACCGTGGTGACGCCGGGGATCATGGCGTCCGTGGTCACCGCGGCGCCGGAGCGGCGGACGTCGCGGATGACGCGGGTGAGCTGGGCCGGCGAAGGGACTTCGGGTGCCGCGCCGGGGTCGAAGTCGCCGCGCAGGACGGGGGCGGTGATCGTCTCCGGCAGGTGGGCGAGGAAAACGCGGCCGACCGACGTGGACATCAGCGGCAGGATCGCGCCGACCCGCACGGTGATCGGCAGCACGTGGGAGCCGTAGTGCCAGCCGACGATGACCGGCCCGTGGTCGCCCCACACGGCGAGGTTCACGGAGTGGCCGGTCCGGTCGCGCAGGCCCGGCAGGTGCTCGGAGACGACCTCGACCTCGTCCATGCGCCGCAGCGCTTCCATGCCGAGGCGGCGCAGTGCGGGGCCGAGGTCGTAGCGGCCGGAGTTCGGCGACTGCGCGACCAGGCCTTCTCGCGACAGGCTGACCAGGTAGCGGTGCACCTTGCTCGGCGCCATCCCGCTCGCCTCGGCGACCTGCTTGAGGCTCATGGGACCCGGGCCCTGCTCGAGGGCGCGCACGACCGTCATCGCGATCTCGACCGACTGGATGCCCTGGCGGTCGTCTTCGGGTTCCCGGGCTGCCACGTTCTGGACTATACGGCCGGTCCGGTGCCGGACCCGGTGGGGTGAGCCGCCTCGGCGAGCCGTGGTCTGCCCTTGTGTACGGCGGTGGTTCCCGGGCGCACCTCGACAACTCGTCCACTTTCCATAAACTCGATGCAGATAAGTGAATTCTGTGGCCGCGCGGGCGGCCCACGAGGAGGTAGTGGTGAACGAGCGGAATCTGGGTCGCCGGGCGTTGCTCAAGGGTGTCGCGATCACCGGGGCCGCGGCGGCAGTCGCGACGGTGCTGCCGGCGGGGACCGCGGGCGCGGCTTCTCGGGGGTATGGCTCGGGTGGGGGTGTGCGGCAGGTTCCCGGCATCGGCACGGTCATCGACACCTCCCACGCGACGCCCGGCGTCTCGCGGGTGCTCAGCGCGTACTTCCTGGCCAAAACCGGGAAACAACCCGAAGCGACGATGGCGCAGATCAACCGCGCGCAGATGAACTACCTCGACGCCGTGACCGGCGAGATCTGGCCGTCGTGGCAGTCGCTGCACGATCTCTTCGCGAAGAACATGCCGAAGTGGCCCGCCGACGGGAAGTCCTACGCCACGCGCATCCTCGGCGACGACCGCAGCGCGATCGTCTTCTTCTCCAACACCCCCGGCCTGTTCGCGCCCGGCGAGATCCGCGCCACCGGCGTGGTCAACCTGCAGGGCGGCAGGATCGCGCGCTGGGTCGACTACTGGGACGGCCGCCACGTCGGCATCGACTACGTGCGCGGCAAGCGCGAGCCGTTCCCGGCGGATTTCAAGGAGGGGACCGTCGGCGAGACGGCCGCCTCCGTGATGCGCCGCGCGGTCGACGGCCTCGCCGGCGCGCTGGCCACCGGCGCGTCGACGCGGCAGTTCTTCGCGGAGGACGCGGTGTTCGAGGACGTCGCGGCGCACGTGTTTCTCGTGGGCCCGGCCGCGATCACGCGGTTCCTGACCTCGGCGCGTGACCTGCTCCCGTACGCCGGCCCGGGCTCGGCCGTGCGCCACACCTTGGGCGGCGCGCTCGGCGGCGGGTACGAGTGGACCTCTCGCGGCCCCGCGCCCCACGGCGTCACCGGGCTCGAGCTCGACGCGCGCGGCCTGATCACGCGCGCGACCGCCGTCTGGGACGGCTCCTTCGTCGACGACGCGACGCTCGCCGCATTGGCGCAGAAGGCGGTCGAGCACTGATGGCGGCGGGCGATCCGGATTGGCGCCGGTGAGGTTGCCGGGCGGGAGAAGGGGGTTCGGCGTTCTTCGGCCGAACCCGCTTCTCCGCGTGATCAAGCGTGGGCGATGGTCCAGGTGTCCACGGTGTGGAAGCCGAGCGTCCGGGCGAGCTGCTCGTTGGCCGGGTCGATCGCCAGCAGCCCGCCCCGCAGTCCGAGCCCGACGGCCACGACCTCACCGCCCACTTCGACCACATACGGCGACGCCGCGGGCAGATCGAGCGCGGCGCCGCTGAGCAGATCGCGCACACTGTCGGCCGGCACGCCTGTGGCCGCGACGGAAACGTCGAGGAACGTCTGCGCGTAAGCCCCGTCGACGCGCCGTACTGTCGCACCGGGCGGGGTTGTGTCGAATGGTGTGGTGTTCTTCTCGAGAACGGCGAGCGCACGCTGATCCTGCACCGTGAGCCCGTGACTTTCCGCGAGCTCCGTGAATTCCGGCGTCGCGGCACCCCTGGTCCGCAACACCCACGGCGCCCCGTACTTCGGCATTTGTGCGGCGAATTCCGCCATTTCCGCGACGCTCGCGTTTTCCGCGATCCCGAACACGCCGTTCATCCGGGCCTGGCTCTGGAAACTGACCAGCAGCGCGCTGCCTTTTCCGGCTTGATCGACTGACCTCGGCAACGCGCTGAGCAGGTGTTCCGTGGCCTGGAGCCAGCTACTGTTCGCCGCGTCGGCCAGACCTCGGCCCCGCGGCGCGGCCATCGCGGGTGCCGCCATCAGCACCACCCCGGCACCGTCGGCCAGGCCTGCCTTGAGCACGTCCCGTCTTTTCACGTCATTCCTCCTCGGGGTTCTCGCCTTCGAACCTAAGGCGCCAGAGGAGGATTTCGCCGCGACCGAGGACTGCAGGGCTCCGGCACTGCCCTTTCTCTCATTTCAGCGGAATATTCCGCTTGCGATCTTCAAGAGTGTGAACAAATCTCGGTGGTGCCGTTCGTGGAAAACGTTTCCGCGAACATGAATGCACTTCGCCGATGGTGCTCAGCGGTTCCAGAACCAGTCCTTGCCCCGCGCCTGCTTGAGGGCCTGCTTCTTGCGCTCTGGCGTCAAGCGGTCCAGGTAGAGCATGCCGTCCAGGTGGTCGGTCTCGTGCTGCAGACACTGGGCCAGCACGTCGACCCCCTCGACCTCGATCGGCTCGTTGCGCAGGTCGACGCCCCGCACCACCGCGTGCTTGGCCCGCACGGTCGGAAACCACAGCTCCGGCACCGACAAGCAGCCCTCGTCGATCTCGTGCGTCTCCTCCGACAACGAGACGATCTCGGGGTTGATCACGTAACCCGTCAGGCCGCCCACGTCGTAACTGAAGACCCTCAGCCCCACCCCGATCTGCGGCGCCGCCAACCCCGCGCGCCCGTCCGGCTTCACCGAGTCCATGAGATCCGTGACCAGCGCCTCGACCTTCTTGTCGAAAGTCGTCACGGGATCGCAGACCGTCTTGAGCACCGGGTCCCCGAAGTAGCGCAGAGCGCGCATCGCCATGATCGAACGTCCTTCTTCCCGCCGGGTATCCGGACGAAGTGTAATGACCACCGGGTCCGCCCCCACCCGGCACCCGCGCTGGTCAGCCCCGCAGCACGAGCCCTTCGACGCCTGCCGCCGCTCGCGGCGATGCGTCCGCCACCGGGTGCCGCCTCGGTGGCGGCCAGGGCCCGCGCCACGCAGCCGGCCGGCCACAGCCTCTGCGGGCAGGCCGACGCATGCGGCGGTCAGGCTGATGGCTGCGGTCGCTTCGGCGCCGATCGGACTCCGCGGTGGCCAGGCTCGCGCTCGCGGGGCTTCGGTTTCGCCGTTGCCCGTGGAGCACAACTGCGCACCGGCAGGCCTTCGGCGTCGCGGCTTCTTGCCTGCGGCTGCCAGGCGTGTTGCCGCGGCTTTGGCGTCCGTCCGGACACTCGAATACTTGGACACTCGAATACTCAGGCGCGCAACCGCAGCCCCTTCGGTGTCGCCCGGAAGCCGGCTTCACGGAGGATGTCGGCGAGTTCCGAGGTGAGGGCTTGTTCGCCGTCGGCGCGTTGGACGGCCAGCTGGCCCAGCCAGCCCTCGCGGACGGCGGTGGAGAGGCCCGCCGCCGCGGCTTGGAGGGGGGCGCGGTCCTCGGTGAAGCTGAGCAGGGACCGGCCGCCGCGTTCGACGTAGAGGGCGGGGACGCCGTCGACGAGGACCGCGAGGGCGCCCGCCTTGCGCGCCGGGCGGTGTTTCGTGTCGCCTGTGGCGGCCGGCCAGGGCAGGGCCGCGCCGTAGGGCTGGGCGGGGTCGGCGGCGGCCAGCACCACCGCGCGGTCGCTGCCGGCCCGGGCCGGGGAACCGGACCAGCCGTCCGCGCCGGGCGCAGGACCGGACAGGGCACGCAACCGGTCGACCGCACCCTTCGCCGCGAACTGCGCCGCGCCGAGGCCCTCCACCACGTACCCGCGCACGACCTGGCCCGAATCCTCCATGCCGCGCAACACCTTGTAGATCCCCGAAAACCCGCCTGTGACCCGTTCGGTGTCGAGCGCACCGCGCGTGAGCACGCCGTGCCGTTCGAGGAACGCCTCGGTGCGCGCGTGGGCCCGGCGCGTCGGATCGGTCTCCCGCGCCGGCGTGAGAGCCCAGCGGCCCGCGACCGTCGGCGGTCCCGTGCGCGACGGCATCGCCGGGCGCCCCGCCCGCAGTCGCGCATACCGGCCGCGCGGAGCCTGCCGCCGCGGTTTGTGGGCGCCGTGGCCCGCGACCTGCGCGCGCAGCGGCGCCAGCGTGTCGCCCGTGACCAGGCCGGCCCACACGAGGTCCCACAGCGCACCGGCGATGTCGCCGTCGTTCGGCGGCGACTCCAGCTGCGGCGAAACCCGGTCCACCAGCTGCCGGAAGAACAGTGCACCACCCTCCAAAGTGGACAGCAGGGCCTCGTGGACCGGGCTCGACGGCGCGTTCTCCTCGACCTCCGGCAGCAGCAGGTCGGCCACGTCCGTCGGCGCCAGCGCCAGCCACCCGTCCCCGCCGGACAGCGCGCCGCAGCCTGCCCACGTGACCTCGCCGGCCGTGGTGAGCTCGTCGAGCAGCGCGGGGGAGTAGCCCGGCAGCCGGCTCGGCAGGATCAGCGACTCCACGGCGCTGGCCGGCAACGGCGCGCCCGCCAGCTGCTCGACCACTGACAGCACGTCGTCAGCCGTCGGCGCCGAGCGCATCCGCGCGCCGATCCCATGCCACGACGGCAGGAACCGGCCCAGTGCCGCGGGCTCCACCGGCTCGACTTCCGCCCGCAGCTTCGCCAGCGACGCTCGCCGCAGCCGCCGCAGCACTGCCGCGTCGCAGTATTCGAGCCCCACACCGTGGGTGTCCGGGTGCCCGACCGGGCTCAGTTCACCCCGGACCAGCCGGCCCTGCCCAGTCATCCGCTCCAGCACGCCCGTGACCACGGCCGAACCGAGCCCGAACCGAGCGGCCGCCGCCGAAGCCGGGAACGGTGCGCGGATCCGCGCGTACCGCCCGAGCAGGTCGCCCAGCGGATCCTCCACCGGTTCCGTGAACGCCTCGGGCACCCCCACCGGCAGCGCGACCCCCAGCGCGTCGCGCACCCGCCCGGCGTCCTCGATCGCCAGATACCGTTCCTCGCCGGCGATCCGCACCCGGATCGCCCGCCGCGCGGCTTCCAGCTCCTCCAGCCACTCGGGCTGGATCCCTCGTTCCAGAGCCTCCGCAGTGGACAGATCACCCAGGAATCGCAACAGGTCGGCCGCGTCCTCGGCCGAACGCGCGTGCCGATCGGGATCGAGCCGCTGCAGTGACCGCTCCACCTCGCGCACGGCATCGGGATCCAGCAGCTCCCGGATCGCCTCCGTGCCGAGCAGTTCGGCCAGCAAACCGGAATCCAGCGACAACGCGGCCGCCCGCCGCTCGGCCAGCGGCGCGTCGGTCTCGTAGAGGAACATCCCGACGTAACCGAACAGCAGGCTCCGCGCGAACGGCGACGCCGCCGGCGTCTCCACCTCGACCAGCCGTACCCGCCGCGCCCGGACGTCGGCCATCAGCTCCCGCAGCCCGCCCACGTCGTAGACGTCCTGCAGGACCTCCCGCATCGCCTCCAGCACCACGGGGAACCGCTCGTACTTCGCCGCCACCGACAGGAGCTGCGACGCTCGCTGCCGCTGCTGCCACAACGGGGTCCGCCGCCGCGGATCGCGCCGCGGCAGCAGCAGCGACCGGGCCGCGCACTCGCGGAACCGCGCGGCGAACACCGCCGACCCGCCGACCTCCGCCACGATCAGCTGCTCGACCTCCTCCGGGTCCAGCAGCACGTCGTCGGCGCCGATGGTGACCTCGCCGCCCTCGGCGTCGAGCGCGTCGGGCAGCCGCAGCACGATGCCGTCGTCGGAATGCGCCACCTGCGCGTCGACACCCCGGTTCTCCCGCAGCCGCGCGGCGATCGCCAGCGCCCACGGCGCGTTGACCTGCGCCCCGAACGGCGAGTGCACCACGATCCGCCAGTCGCCCAGCTCGTCGCGATAGCGCTCCAGCAGGATCGTCCGGTCGTTCGGCACGTGCCGCGTTGCCGATTTCTGCTCTTCCAGGTACGCCAGCAGGTTGTCGCACGCCCGTTGGTCGAGCCCCGCCGCCGCGGCCCGGTTCCGCGCCGCCTCGCTGTCCGAAGTGGACAGCTCCCGCACGAACGCGCCCAGCGCCCGCCCCAGCTCCAGCGGCCGCCCGGCCGCGTCGCCCTTCCAGAACGGCATCCGCGCGGGCTCGCCCGGCGCCGGCACCACGATCACGCGGTCGTGGGTGATGTCCGTGATCCGCCACGACGACGTGCCCAGCAGGATGGTGTCGCCGACGCGCGACTCGTACACCATCTCCTCGTCGAACTCGCCGACGCGCGAGCCGGGTTTGTCGTCGGCCCCCGGCGTCATCACGGTGAACAGCCCGCGGTCGGGGATCGTGCCGCCCGACGTGACCGCCAGCCGCTGCGAACCCGGCCGCCCGTGCAGCTCACCGGTCACGCGGTCCCACGTGATCCGCGCCCGCAGCTCGCCGAACTCCTCGCTCGGGTACCGCCCGGCCAGCATGTCGAGCACCGCGTGCAACGCGTCGTCGGGCAACGCGGAGAACGGCGCCGCCCGCCGCACCAGCGCCGCGATCTCCGGCACCGTCCACGACTCGAGCGCCACCATCGCCACCACGTGCTGCGCCAGCACGTCGAGCGGGTTGCGCGGGTACCGCACGGCCTCGATCGCCCCCGCGGCCATCCGCTCCGCGACCACCGCGCACGACACGAGGTCGCCGCGGAACTTCGGGAACATCACGCCGGACGACACGGCCCCCACCTGGTGCCCGGCGCGCCCGACCCGCTGCAGCCCCGACGCGACCGTGGGCGGCGCCTCGATCTGCACCACGAGGTCGACCGCACCCATGTCGATGCCCAGCTCCAGCGACGACGTCGCCACCACGCACGGCAGCCGCCCGGACTTGAGCTCCTCTTCCACGTGGGTGCGCTGCTCCCGCGACATCGACCCGTGGTGCGCCCGCGCGATCGTCGGCGCGGCACCGGTGGTGAGCCCGGATTGCCCGATCGCCTCGGCGGGGAAGGCGTCGCCGGCCCGCAGCTCCGTCTGTTCGGCCGCCAGCTCGTTGAGCCGCGCCGTGAGCCGTTCGGTGAGCCGCCGCGAGTTGGCGAACACGATCGTCGACCGGTGCGACTGGATCAGCTCCAGCACCCGTTCCTCGACCGCGGGCCAGATCGACGGCCGCTTCACCTCGGCGCCCGCAATCTCCTCCTGCGTGCCGATGCCGCCCTGAGAAGGCAGCTGCGACAACGACGTGAAGTTCTCCAGCCGCTCCATCGGCGACGGCGCCGGCCCGTCGAGGTTCGCCATGTCCTCCACCGGCACCTCAACGCGGACCTCGATGGTCTTCGCGAGCTTCGGCTGCACCACCGTGACCGGTCGCCCGCCCGCGAGGAAGGAGCTCACCTCGTCGACCGGCCGCACGGTGGCCGACAACCCGATCCGCTGCGCGGGCTTCGGCAGCAGCGCGTCGAGCCGCTCCAGCGACACCGCCAGGTGCGCGCCCCGTTTGCCGCCCGCCACGGCGTGGACCTCGTCGACGATCACCGTCTCCACGCCCGCCAGCGACTCCCGCGCCGACGACGTGAGGATGAGGAACAGCGACTCCGGCGTGGTCACCAGCACATCAGGCGGAGTCTTGCCGAACGACCGGCGCTCGGCCGCCGTGGTGTCGCCGGTGCGCATGCCGACCTCGATCTCCGGCACCGGCAGCCCCAGCCGTCGCGACGCCTGCGAGATCCCCGCGAGCGGCGCGCGCAGGTTGCGCTGCACGTCGACCGCCAGCGCCTTCAGCGGCGAGACGTAGAGGATCCGGCAGCGCTTGCGCGGCTCCGCCGGCGGTGGTTCCACCGACAGCCGGTCGAGCGCCCACAGGAACGCGGACAGCGTCTTGCCGGACCCGGTGGGCGCCACCACCAGGGCGTGCTGCCCGGCGTGCGCGGCCCGCCAGGCCCCTTCCTGCGCCGCGGTCGGCGCGGCGAACGCCCCCTCGAACCACGTGCGGGTCGCGGGGGAGAAGAGGTCGAGGACGTCTGCTGCCACGTCCTCCATGATGCGCGGCACCCCCGACAGTTTCCGATTCCCGCCGTCGCGAACGGTCCCCTCGCGGCGAACGCCCAGGTCACGGCGCCGCCGACCACCCGACCGGGCGACCTGGACGTGCACTGCGTCACGCCCAGGGCCACCCACCCCGAGCCCTCTTACCCACCCCGAGCCCTCTTACCCACCCCCTCCAGGCGACCACAGCGCGAGATCGCGCCGGCTTCCGGATGGGGCGGTGCGATCGGCCCCCGGCCGATCCGACCGCCCCATCCGGAAGCCGGCTCAAAGGCGATCTCGCACGCCCCGGCGAAGCCGGGGCCAAAAACACCGAAGCCCTTCGCATGGGAGCATCACGCCAGCGCAGCTATGTGTAGGGGGAATCGAAGTGCGGATCCTGTCGGTGGACCTGGGGACGTCCAACACCGTCGCCGTCCTTTCGGCGCACGGCAGGCCGCCGCGGGTCGTCGAGGTGGACGGCTCGGCCAACATGCCCTCGGCGATCTTCGACGGCGAGGACGGCACGATCATGGTGGGCCGCGACGCCGAACGCCGCGCCCGCCTGGACCCCACCCGCTTCGAGCCCAACCCGAAGCGCCGCATCGACGAGCAGACGCTGCTGCTGGGCACCGACGTCGTGCCCGTCAACGAAGCGCTCGCCGCGATCCTGCGCCGCGTGCTCGACGAGACCACGCGCCAGCTCGGCGGCGAGCAGCCCGACGAGGTCCGCCTCACGCACCCCGCGCAGTGGGGGCCGGTGCGCCGCAACGTCCTGCTGTCCTCGGCGCGGCTCGCGGGCATCGGCGCGAGCGTGGTCCTGGTGCCCGAACCCGTCGCCGCGGCCGCGCACTTTGCGTCGTTCCCGGGCAAGGGGCTCGCGCCCGGCCAGGCGCTCGCGGTGTACGACCTGGGCGCCGGCACGTTCGACGTCGCCGTGGTCGGCGCGACGCAGAACGGCTACGTCGTGCTCGCCGAGGACGGCCTGCCCGACCTCGGCGGCCTCGACGTCGACCAGGCGCTGATGGTGCACGTCGGGCGCGAGGTCTCGCACTCGGATCCCCAGCGCTGGCAACGCCTTCTGCGGCCGGAGTCCACGGCGGACCGGCGCACGCGGCGCGCGTTGCAGGAGGACGTGAAGGCGGCCAAGGAGGCGCTGTCGCGGCACCCGCAGACCGAGGTACCGATGCCGGAGCCGTTCAAGGACGTGCTGGTCACGCGCGGAGAACTCGAAGGTCTGGTGCGCCCGGCGATGCTGCGCAGCGTGGAGCTGCTCGCGCGCACGCTGCGGGCGGCCGGGCTGACGCCGGATCGTCTCGCGGGCATCTACCTGGTCGGCGGGTCGAGCCGGCTGCCGCTGGTCGGCTCGATGATCGCGGAGAAGCTCGGCGTCGTACCCGCGAGCCTCGACCAGCCGGAGACGGCCGTGGCGCTGGGCGCGCAGCACGTGGCGCGCGACGGGCTGTCGATGCGGACGCAGAACGTGGAAGGTCAGGTCGCGGCCGGTGCGCCCGCGTATGCGCCTGGTGGGTATCCGCCGCCGCCCCCGCGGCAGCCTCCGGCAGGGTACGCGCGGCCGTCGTTCCCGGCGGGGCCGGCGCCGTCGAACTTCCCGACGTACTCGCCCGCCACCGCCGCCACTGCCCCGGCGAAGAAGAAGAGCCGCGCGAAGCTGTGGATCGGCGTCGCTGCGGCGGTGGTCGTGGTTCTCGCGGCGGGGCTGACGGTGTTCCTGACGTCGTCTTCTTCGGCGCAGACCTACACCGCGGACCAGTGCCGCACGCCCGGGCAGGCCGACGCACAGGGCCTCACCGGGTGCCTGCGCCAGCTCGCGGGGAAGATCGCCGACACCGGCGGCTGCCGCCCGGGCATGGGCAACGGCCCCGCCGCGCCCGCGCAGAGCCTCGGCGCCACCTCGACGTGCGCGGCGCCGGGCCGCGCCGGCTCGCAGGTGACGTACGTGCAAGGCACGTCGGCCGCCGTGCTGAAGCAGTACACGGACGGGCTGCTCGCCTCCGCCGGCGGCGACCGCGTCGAGGCCGCGTGGAAGGGCAACGGGCTGGAGGGCCACTACTCGTCGGCGGCCGGGCAGAACGCGGCGGTGCTGGTGTTCACTGTGTCCGACCGGCCGCTCGTCGGCTTCATCTACCAGGTCAATTCCGCAGGTCAGGGCGCTGCGCCGACCCCAGGGACGCTGGCGGACTACTTCGAGCAGAGCGTGCAGCCCGGCGAGTGAGAGGGTTTCGTTCGCTGCCGCGGCGCGAACGGCCCGTTCGCGCCGCCGGCGAGGCCGCGAGCTAGCATTCGGCCGATGCGTATCACGGTGTTCCGGCGGCTCATGGCGGACGAGTTCGGCCCCGGGCGGGCCGAGGTCCTGGCCCAGGACCACGTGCTCAGCGGGCTCGGCGGGAAGACCATCGACCAGGCTCTGGCTGCGGGGATCTCGGCGAAGCAGATCTGGCGCGAGGTGTGCGAAGCCTTCGACATCCCGTCGGAGCGGCGCTGACCTGCGGTTTCCTGGTTCGCCCCGGGGAAGGGGAGCTCGGCAGGGCGAAAAACCCTAGCGGACGGGTGTGTCGCCACAACCCTCGAACACTTGTTCGTCTACAGTGTTGTGCACACCGGGGGCCGGCGATCCACAGATCGGTCGCCGTGCCGGGAATTGTCGGTCCCTCCCCGTAGCGTCGGACCGGACAGAGCTTGATCTGGACAACCGAACAAGCCACACAGGCCAACCAGCGAGGTGGACCCCAATGCCAGCAGCACCCGACAAGGACAAGGCGCTCGAGCTTGCCCTTGCGCAGATCGACAAGCAGTACGGCAAGGGCTCGGTGATGCGCCTCGGCGAAGAGGGTCGCGCGCCCATCGCCGTGATCCCCACCGGTGCGATCGCCCTCGACGTCGCGCTCGGCATCGGGGGGCTGCCCCGCGGCCGCGTCGTCGAGATCTACGGCCCGGAGTCCTCCGGTAAGACCACGGTCGCCCTGCACGCGGTGGCGAACGCGCAGAAGAACGGCGGCATCGCGGCGTTCATCGACGCGGAGCACGCGCTGGACCCGGAGTACGCCAAGAAGCTCGGCGTGGACACCGACGCGCTGCTCGTTTCCCAGCCGGACACCGGTGAGCAAGCGCTGGAGATCGCGGACATGCTGATCCGCTCCGGCGCGCTCGACATCCTGGTCATCGACTCCGTGGCCGCGCTCGTGCCGCGCGCCGAGATCGAGGGCGAGATGGGCGACTCGCACGTCGGCCTCCAGGCCCGCCTGATGAGCCAGGCGCTGCGCAAGATGACCGGTGCGATGAACAACTCCGGCACCACCGCGATCTTCATCAACCAGCTGCGCGAGAAGATCGGCGTCATGTTCGGCTCCCCGGAGACCACGACCGGTGGTAAGGCGCTGAAGTTCTACGCCTCGATCCGCCTCGACGTGCGCCGCATCGAGACGCTCAAGGACGGCGGCGAGCCGGTCGGCAACCGCACCCGCGTCAAGGTCGTGAAGAACAAGATGGCCCCGCCCTTCAAGCAGGCCGAGTTCGACATCCTCTACGGCCACGGCGTCTCCCGCGAAGGCTCGCTCATCGACATGGGCGTCGACCAGGGCATCCTGCGCAAGTCCGGCGCCTGGTACACCTACGAGGGCGACCAGCTCGGCCAGGGCAAGGAAAACGCGCGGAAGTTCCTGCGCGACAACCCGGACATCGCCAACGAGATCGAGAAGCGCATCAAGGAGAAGCTGGGCATCGGCGCGCAGGTCGACGCCGAGGTCGCCGAAGCTGCGGTTCCGGCGCCAGTCGACTTCTGAAGTCGATCGGAAGGGTGAGTTGCGTTCGCGAAACGCGCTCACCCAGCGGATCGATTCAGGTGTCCTGTGGGGGTCGAACCCCCACACCCCCGCCAGGGGGCAAGCCCCCTGGACCCCCGGCGGGGTTGCGTTGGTGAGGTGAGTTCGCCCGCGTGGCCGGGTCGGCCCGGGTGGTGGGGGAGTGATGGTGCTTCGTCGGGCGGAGAGGGCGCGGCGGGGCGGGAGTGTGTGAGAGAGGAAGGGCGTAGTGGCGAGGGCGCCGAAGGTGGAACCGGCGGAGCTGCCGCCGGAGGAGCGGGCCAAGAAAGCCAAGGAGATCTGCTTCGATCTCCTGGCGGCGCGCCCGCGAACTGTCGACGAACTGCGGCAGACGTTGCGGCGCAAGGGTTTCGACGACGACACCATCGAAACCCTGCTCGGCAAACTCGACCGCGCCGGCCTCGTCAACGACGCCGAGTTCGCCGAGATGTGGGTCAAGGCCCGGCACGCCGGCCAGGGCCTCTCCCGCACGGCGCTCGTCGCCGAGCTGCGTCGCAAGGGCGTCGACGACGAGATCGCCACGCAGGCCGCCGGCGAGGTCGACCGCGAGGCGGAGGAGCAGCGGGCCCGCGAACTCGTCCGCAAACGCCTGGGCTCCCTCGGCAACGTCGACGAGCAGACGGCCATCCGCCGCCTCCTCGGCTTCCTCGGCCGCAAGGGCTACCCGCAGGGTCTCGCCTACACCGTCATCCGCGACGAGCTCCGCGAGTTCGGCGCCGAATCCAGCCTGCTGGACGACGCCACCATCGACTGAACCGCCCCGGAGCTACTTGTTCCGAAGCGAGCGGCCCTGCCGTTCCCCGCCCCGCGCAGAGAACGGCAGCGCGAACCTCAGCCGCGCAGCGCGGCGGCCTCGGTGGCCAGCTTCTCGACCGTCCCGAAGTCCTTGGCGGCCAACAGCTTCGCCGGCGTCAGCCACGAGCCGCCGAGGCAGCCGACGTTCGGCAGCGCCAGGTACGACGGCGCCGAGTCCACGGTGATCCCGCCGGTCGGGCAGAAGCGCAAGTCCGGCAACGGACCCGTCAGCGACTTCAGGTACGCCACTCCGCCGCTGGCCTCCGCCGGGAAGAACTTCAACGCCGTCAGGCCACGCTCGGCCAAGCGCATTGCCTCGGACACCGTCGCGGCACCCGGCAGGAACGGCAGGCCCGTGGCGAAACAGGCGTCGAGGACGGCGTCGGTGCAGCCCGGCGTCACCAGGAACTTCGCGCCGGCGTCGGCCGCCTGCGCGGCCTGAGCCGGCGACGTCACGGTGCCCGCGCCCACGACAATGTCCGGCACCTCCGCGGCCACGCGCTCGATCGCGGCGAGCGCGACCGGCGTGCGCAGGGTCAGCTCGATCACCCCGATCCCGCCATCGAGCAACGCGCGCGCGGTGGGCACTGCGTCGTCGACATCGTCGATCACGACCACGGGCATCACGGGCGAAAGGGCGAGCAGGTCCGAACCGGTGGTCACTGACCGACCTCCTGGGTTTCCAAGGTGTGCAACGGCAGTCCGAGTGTGCCCCGCCCGGCGGGGGCGTCGCGGAGCAGGTCCAGCTCCGCCGTCAGCGGGCCGAACACGCTCGCGCCCTGGTCGGCGGGACCCACCGCGCGGCGCAGCGCGCCGAACAGCTCCCGTCCGGTGCCTTCCACGAAAGCCGGCGGTGCGTCCAGAAGATCACGACGTGCGAACTCGTCGGCGTCGACCAGCACGTCGAGCGTGCCGGAGCGCGCGTCGAATCGGACGACGTCACCGTCGGCGATCCGGGCGATCGGCCCACCCACCGCGGCCTCCGGCGTGACCTGGATGGCCGCCGGGATCTTGCCCGACGCGCCCGACATGCGCCCGTCGGTGACCAGCGCGACCTGGAAACCGCGGTCCATCAGCACACCCAGCGCCGGCGTGAGGCCGTGCAGCTCCGGCATGCCGTTGGCCTGCGGCCCCTGCTGCCGCAGGACCACCACGACGTCGCGATCCAGCTCGCCGGCCTCGAACGCGACCGCGAACGCCTCCTGCGACGTGAACACCCGCGCCCGCGCCTGCACCACGCGGTGCTCCGGCGCCACCGCCGACACCTTCGTCACGGCCCGGCCGAGGTTGCCGGCGACCATGCGCAGCCCGCCGTCCGGCGCGAACGGCCGCCACACCGGGCGCAGCACGTCCTCGTCGAGGCTGCGGGTGGGCACGTCGCGCCACACCAGCTCGCCGTCGGACAGGATCGGCTCCTGCGTGTAGCGACGCAGCCCGAACCCGGCGACGGTGTGCACGTCCTCGTGCAGGAACCCGGCGTCGAGCAGAGTGCCGACCAGGAACTGAATGCCGCCGGCAGCGTGGAAGTGGTTGATGTCCGCGCTGCCGTTCGGGTACACGCGCGCCAGCAGCGGCACGACGGCCGAGAGGTCCGAGAAGTCGTCCCACGTCAGCTGGATGCCCGCCGCCGCGGCGATCGCGACGAGGTGCATCGTGTGGTTGGTCGAACCACCCGTGGCGAGCAGCGCGACGATGCCGTTGACGAACGCTTTTTCGTCCAGCACCAGGGAAACCGGCGTGTACGACTCGCCGCGCGACAGCTCGACCACGCGCCGGCCGGCCTCTTCGGTGAGGGCTTGGCGCAGCGGCGTGTTGGGCGGCACGAAGCTCGCGCCCGGCAGGTGCAGGCCCATCACCTCGACGACCATTTGGTTCGAGTTCGCGGTGCCGTAGAAGGTGCACGTGCCGGCCGAGTGGTACGACGCCGCCTCCGCGTCGAGCAGGTCCTCACGTGTTGCGAGACCCTCGGCGTACAGCTGACGCACGCGGGCTTTTTCCTTGTTGGGCAAGCCGGAGTTCATCGGCCCGGCCGGCACGAGGATCGCCGGCAGGTGCCCGAACGACAGCGCGCCGATCAGCAGCCCGGGCACGATCTTGTCGCACACGCCCAGCAGCAGCGAAGCGTCGAACAGGTCGTGGGACAGGGCGATCGCCGTCGCCATCGCGATCACCTCGCGGCTGAACAGTGACAGCTCCATGCCCGGCCGCCCCTGCGTGACCCCGTCGCACATCGCGGGCACGCCGCCCGCGAACTGCGCGACTCCGCCCGCCGCACGCACCGACTTCTTCAGCCACGCGGGGTACTCCTGCATCGGCTGGTGCGCCGACAGCAGATCGTTGTAGGACGACACGATCGCGACGCCCGGCGCGCGCAGCTCGCGCAGTGCCGCCTTGTCCACGCCGTCCATCGCGGCGAACCCGTGGGCGAGGTTGCTGCACGCGAGACCGCGGCGCACCGGGCCTTCTTCGTGGGCGGCGCCGCTACGCGCGAGGTGGGCGGCGCGCGTTTCCGCGCTGCGTTCGACGATGCGGGCGGTGACCTCGGCGACGACGGGATGCACCGTCGTGTCGGGTGTGCTGCTCATGTCCGGCTCCCGGCTCACTGGGTGGTGGGGTCCGCGGGACGGCAGCACTGGCGTCTCAGGAACGTGACGGCCACCACGGTAGCCGGTGTGGGCCGGGTTATCAAAATCGATTCAGTAAACCGCCGGGAAACAGCGAGCCGCACCCGTGTGTCGGGTGCGGCTCGCTTGTTCGGGGTTCACGAGGCCGTGGTCGTCCAGGTGACAGGCAGCTCGTGGACGCCGTAGATGTTCATGTCCGTCCGGAGTTTCACCTGGTCAGCGGGGATGGCGAGCTGCAGCGTCGGGAAGCGCCGCAGCAGCGCCGCGAACCCGGCGCGCATCTCGATGCGGGCCAGCTGCTGGCCGAGGCACTGATGCACTCCGTGGCCGAAGGCCAGCTGGCCGCGCGAGTTGCGGCGGATGTCCAGCGTGTCGGGGTTCTCGAAGCGCCGCGGGTCGTGGTTGGCGGCCAGCGTCGAGACGACGACGGTCGAGCCGGCCGGGATCGTCTCGCCGCCGAGTTCGAGGTCTTCGGTGGCGTAGCGGAAGTTGATGTCGACCACCGACAGGTACCGCATGAGCTCCTCGACGGCCCCGGGCAGCAGCTCCGGGTCGGCGCGCAGCTCGGCCAGCTGCTCGGGGTGCTCCAGCAGCGCGAACGTGCCGAGCGCCAGCATGTTCGCGGTGGTCTCGTGGCCGGCGAGCAGCAGCAGGAACGCGATGCCGGTCAGCTCCTCGATGCTGAGGTCGTCCTGCCGGGCCAGATCCGAAAGGATGTCGTCACCGGGCTCGGCGCGCTTACCCGCCACCAGATTGCCGAGGTACGTGGTCAGCGCACCGTAGGCCGCCATCTTTTCCTCGAGCTCCTGCTCCTTGACCAGGAACTTCGCGGAGTTGGCCTGGAAATCGGCCCGATCCTCGTACGGCACGCCCAGCAGCTCGCAGATCACCAGCGACGGCACCGGCAACGCGAATTCCTTGACGAGGTCCACCGTCGGGGTCAGCTGCGCCATCGCGTCCAGCTGCCGCTCCACGACCTCGGCGATGTGGTCCTCCAGCTGCTTCATCCGCTTGACGGTGAACGCGCCCGTCAGCTTGCGCCGCAGCCGCGTGTGATCCGGCGGATCCATGGCGATGAACAACCCGGGAACCTGCGGCGACGGCTCCGTGGCGACCGGCATCCCGGGCGTCTCGTAGGGCACGTGCATGACTCCCAGGTCCTGCCGCGAGCTGAACCGCGTGTCGGCCAGCAGCTGCCGCACCTCGTCGTACCCGGTGACCAGCCAGCCCTCGTGCCCGTCCGGGAAGAGCATCGGACTGACCGGCCGCGCCTCCCGCAACCGCGTGATCTCCCGCGGCGGATCGAACGGCCCCGCGTCGCGCTCCATCGGCAACCCCTGCGGGACGGACACCGTCTGGCTCATGGGACTTCCTCTCGTGGTGGTCGTGGGCACCACTCTGGCGGCCTCGGCTGACACGGCCCTGACACCGCTCTGACACCGCCGTCTCAGCTGTGCTCGCCGACGTGTCCGGACTGCAACTCGCCTCGCCGTCCACCGCCTGACCAGCGCCCCGACGGCCTACTCACGGCCTGCACTCCAAGACACGCCCCGAGAGGGGTCGACTCCCAAGGTCAAGAGGCAATACGCTAAGGAATGTGCTACTTGTCACATAGCACAACGCAAGGCAGAGTCGTACGTGGCGAAAGTGATCGTCACCCGGTTCCTGTCAGCCCCACCGAACAGGGAGGCTCCCGATGTCCACCACAGAGCTCGCCGAACTGCGGCGCACCATCGGCCAGTTGCGGCAGTGCGTGGGCGCCCTGCGCTCTCGGTACGGCGACGCGTCGGCGGTGCGCCGGCTGGCCAACGATGTCGAGCGCCTCGACATCGACACCGCGGAGCTGGACGGCCACCCGCACGCCGTGCCGGCGCAGGCGAAACCCGTGGACCGCGTGCCCGTCCCGGACACGCCTTACGATCCGGCGTTGTGGCAAGGCGCCGATGACGAGGGTGTTGGCGGCTACAAGCGCGACCAGCGGTGAGCGCTCCCGCTGACAACGACGTCAGCCGGGCCGGCACCGGCGTCCGCTCCCCGGGGCGGGCGCTTTTGGCCGACCGGACGTTGCGCACCGACCGGTGGTGGCTGCAACCCCTGCTCACCGTGCTGGGGTTGGCGACCTTCATCATCTACGCGACCGTTCGCGCCTTCGTGCGCACCGCGTACTGGGTGCCCGACTACCACTACCTGACGCCGTTCTACTCGCCGTGCGTGTCCACCTCCTGCGTCGAAGGCTCGAGCCACTTCGGGCACTGGTTCGGCGACTTCCCGAGCTGGATCCCGCTCGGGGCGCTGGTCCTGCCGTTCCTGCTCGGCTTCCGCCTGACCTGCTACTACTACCGCAAGGCGTACTACCGCTCGGTCTGGTTCTCGCCGCCCGCGTGCGCCGTGGCCGAGCCGCACGGGAAGTACACCGGCGAGACGAAGCTGCCGCTGATCATCCAGAACGTGCACCGCTACTTCTTCTACGTCGCGGTGATCGTGTCGCTGGTCAACACCTACGACGCCGTGGTCGCGTTCCAGAGCCCCAGCGGGTTCGGCTTCGGGCTGGGCAACATCATCATCGTCGCCAACGTGGTGCTGCTCTGGGCGTACACGCTCTCCTGCCACTCGTGCCGGCACGTCACCGGCGGCAGGCTGAAGCACTTCTCGAAACACCCCGTCCGGTACTGGGTCTGGACGCAGGTCTCGAAGCTCAACACCCGGCACATGAACCTCGCGTGGACCACGCTCGGCACGCTGGTGCTGACCGACCTCTACGTGATGCTCGTGGCAAGCGGTGCCATCGCGGATCTGCGTTTCGTCGGCTAGCGTCGGCACCCTCATCTCCGGCAGTACTTCAAGACAACGGCGTCCCAGCTCCGAGGTGGCTCTATTCATGACCGAAGTCGAACGGCACAGCTACGACGTGGTGGTGATCGGTGCCGGCGGCGCCGGTCTGCGCGCGGTGATCGAGGCGCGCGAACGCGGTTTCAGCGTCGCTGTGGTGTGCAAGTCCCTGTTCGGCAAGGCCCACACCGTGATGGCCGAAGGCGGCTGCGCGGCGTCGATGGGCAACGCGAACCCGAACGACAACTGGCAGGTGCACTTCCGCGACACCATGCGCGGCGGCAAGTTCCTCAACAACTGGCGCATGGCCGAGCTGCACGCCAAGGAGGCCCCGGACCGCGTCTGGGAGCTGGAGAGCTACGGCGCGCTGTTCGACCGCACGGCCGACGGGCGCATCAGCCAGCGCAACTTCGGCGGCCACACCTACCCGCGCCTCGCGCACGTCGGTGACCGCACGGGGCTCGAGCTGATTCGCACGATGCAGCAGAAGATCGTTTCGCTGCAGCAGGAGGATTTCGCGAAGTACGGCGACTACGAGGCGCGGATCAAGGTCTTCGCCGAGTGCACCGTCACGGAGCTGCTCCTGACCGACGGCAAGATCGCCGGCGCGTTCGGCTACTGGCGCGAGAGCGGGCGGTTCATCCTGTTCGACGCACCCGCTGTGGTGCTCGCGACGGGGGGCATCGGCAAGTCGTTCAAGGTCACGTCGAACTCGTGGGAGTACACCGGCGACGGCCACGCGCTGGCCTTGCGCGCGGGCGCGAAGCTGATCAACATGGAGTTCGTGCAGTTCCACCCCACGGGGATGGTCTGGCCGCCGAGCGTGAAGGGCATCCTCGTCACCGAAGGCGTGCGCGGTGACGGCGGCGTGCTCAAGAACTCCGAGGACAAGCGGTTCATGTTCGAGTACGTGCCCGACGTGTTCAAGGGCCAGTACGCGGACAGCGAGGACGAGGCCGACCGCTGGTACGCCGACGCCGACAACAACCGCCGCACGCCCGACCTGCTGCCGCGCGATGAGGTGGCGCGCGCGATCAACTCCGAGGTCAAGGAGGGCCGCGGCTCCCCGCACGGCGGCGTCTACCTCGACATCGCGAGTCGCCTGCCCGCGGAGGAGATCCGGCGCCGGCTGCCGTCGATGTACCACCAGTTCAAGGAACTGGCCGACGTCGACATCACCAAGGAGGCCATGGAGGTCGGGCCGACCTGTCACTACGTGATGGGCGGCATCGAGGTCGAGCCGGACACGGGCGCGGCGAGCGTGCCCGGCCTGTTCGCGGCGGGGGAGTGCTCCGGCGGGATGCACGGCTCCAACCGCCTCGGTGGCAACTCGCTGTCGGACCTGCTGGTGTTCGGCCGCCGCGCGGGCCTCGGCGCCGCGTCTTATGTGGACGGTCTGGGCGACGGGCGGCCTCAGGTTGCCGAGTCCGATGTGGACGCCGCCGCGAAGATGGCGCTGGAGCCGTTCGACCCGCCGGCCAAGGGCGTGGCCGAGAACCCGTACACGTTGCACACCGAGCTTCAGCAGTCGATGAACGACCTCGTCGGCATCATCCGCAAGGCCGGCGAGATCCGCCAGGCGCTCGAGAAGCTCGGCGAGATCCGGCAGCGCATGGCGCAGGTGACCGTGGAGGGCCACCGGCAGTTCAACCCCGGCTGGCACCTCGCCGTGGACCTGCGCAACATGCTGCTGGTGAGCGAGTGCGTCGCCCGTGCGGCGCTGCTGCGCACCGAAAGCCGCGGCGGCCACACGCGCGACGACTACCCCAGCATGGACGCCGATTGGCGGCACAAGCTGCTGGTGTGCGCGGCGCGGGCGGGGGACAATCCCGTGGTACCGGACGTCGACGTGGTGGAGAAGGAGCAGATTCCCCTCCGGGAGGACCTGCTCGAGCTGTTCGAGCTCGACGAGCTCGGCAAGTACTTCACCGACGCCGAACTGGAGAACCACTCCGGGAGGAACGCGTGAGCTACAAGGCCAGTTTCCGGGTGTGGCGCGGCGACGCGACCGGCGGCGAGCTGCAGGACTTCAAGGTGGAGGTGAACGAGGGCGAGGTCGTCCTCGACATCATCCACCGCTTGCAGGCCACGCAGGCCTCGGATCTCGCCGTGCGCTGGAACTGCAAGGCGGGCAAGTGCGGCTCCTGCTCGGCCGAGGTGAACGGCAAACCGCGCCTGATGTGCATGACGCGCATGTCGACGTTCACCGAGGAGGAGGTCATCACGGTCACGCCGATGCGCGCGTTCCCCGTGATCCGCGACCTCGTGACGGACGTGTCCTTCAACTACACCAAGGCGCGCGAGATCCCCTCGTTCACCCCGCCCCCGGACCTGAAGCCGGGGGAGTACCGGATGCAGCAGGTCGACGTCGAGCGCTCGCAGGAGTTCCGCAAGTGCATCGAGTGCTTCCTGTGCCAGAACACCTGCCACGTCGTGCGCGACCACGAGGAGAACAAGGAGTCGTTCGCGGGGCCGCGGTACCTGATGCGCATCGCCGAGCTGGAAATGCACCCGCTCGACGTCGCGGACCGTCGTGACGCCGCGCAGGAGGAGCACGGGCTCGGGTACTGCAACATCACGAAGTGCTGCAGCGAGGTCTGCCCGGAAGGCATCCACATCACGGACAACGCGCTCATCCCGATGAAGGAGCGGGTCGCCGACCGGAAGTACGACCCGATCGTGTGGCTGGGCAACAAGCTCTTCCGCAGGTGACCCGCGCGCAGCTGGCCGGCGCCGTCGTCACCGCGCTGGCCGCTGCGTGCCCGGGCTCGCGGGCCCGGTTGCGGGGCTCGCTCGCGGCCGGCACCGCCGACGCGTTCAGCGACATCGACGTGGAGTGGGTCGTCCCCGACGGGCGCGTGCCCGCCTGCGTGGCCGACGTCCGAGCGGTTCTGGAACGCGTGCGCCCGGTCGCCGCCGTGCGCACTTCGCCGGACTTCTTCCGCTCGTCGCAACGGCGGCTGCTGTTCGTGCGGTTCGCGGGGGTGCCGCTGTTCTGGCGCCTCGATCTGGCGCTACGGGAAGCGTCGGCGGTCGCCGATCCCGGGCCGGGCGACCCCGCCGTGCACGCCCGCGACGGCGAGTGGTCCCGTCCGGCGAGCGCCTTGGCCAACGCCCTCGGCGCGATCAAAGCCGTCGCCCGCGGCCGACCGGCCGACGCGACCGGCCTGCTGGAGCGGGGTTTCGCGCGAATCGGCGAGCCGGACACGGCCACGGGACGGTGGGTCGACGACGTCACGCGGCTCTCCCGCGCGGCCGCCGCCCGCGAACCGGAGCTCGCGCCGTTGGCCGAGGAGACGATCGCGTTGGCAGCGGCGGAACTCGGTGCTTGAGGTCGGTGGCGTGCTCATCGAGAACGTCCGGGTGTTCGACCCCGACTTGGGCACCACCGAAGCGGCGAACGTGCTCATAGACGAGCGAATCACCGCAGTAGGGTCCGATGCGGACGGTCCGAATCCCTACGACGGCGACGGCGGACTCCTCATCCCTGGCCTGATCGACTGCCACGGCCACGTCGCTTTCCCCGGCAACGCAGGACTTCCCCGCAGCACGCGGATCTTCGAAGCGGTCGCCACACTGCGCCGCCTACGGACGAGAGGCATCACGACCGTCCGCGACGCCTGGGGTGCCGACGCCGGTTTCAAACACGCGTTGGAAGAAGGCTGGATCGAAGGCCCCGACCTGCTCGTCAGCCTCCGCCAGCTGTCGCCGACGGGTGGGCTCGGGGACTGGTGGGACGCGGACACCGGCCGCCTCGATCGCATCGACGATCCCGCCCTGCCCGACGCGGTGTTCGACGGCCCGGACCAGGCGCGCGCGGCCGTGCGGCGGATGGTGCGCGCGGGCGCCGACTGGGTGAAGCTCGGCGCCGGCGGTTCCATGGCCGCGCTCGCCGAAGGGCGCGACGTTCGCCCCACCGACGAAGAGCTCCACGCCGTCGCCGACGAAGCCCGCCGCGCCGGTCGCGACGTGATGGCCCACGCGCACACGGCCGCCGCAGCAACAGCCGCCGCCCGTGCCGGCGTGCGCAGCATCGAACACGGGGTGTTCCTCGACGAACAAGCCGTCGCCGTGATGCGTGAACACGGCTGCTGGTACGTGCCCACCCTCGCTCCGATCCCGGCCGAACACGGCGAAACCCACCGCCGCTCCCTCGCCCTGGCGGTCGAAGCGGGCCTCCCGATCGCCGCCGGCTCGGACCTCGCGCCGCGTCCTCATGTCGACTTGCTGACCGAGCTGCGCCTCCTCGCTGCCGGTCTCGGCGCCGCGGGCGCCCTGCGCGCCGCCACGAGCGACGCCGCCCGCCTCCTGCGCCTCGACGACCGCGGCCGCGTCGCCCCGGGCCTGCGCGCGGACCTCGTGCTGCTCGACGGCCCCGCCGTGGACGTCACCGACCTCGCCGGTCGCATCCGTGCTGTCTGGCAAGCCGGACGACGAGTGCGCTGAAAACCCCTCGCCGCGCTGCCACCGAACGCGACACACTCGCCGACGTGGACTTCCTGCCCGGTCTCGAGCTCGCCCGCTGCTTCCACGCCGACGCCGTGCGCCCGATCCTCGAACGGCGCGGCGTCACCTACTCCGCGGCCCTCCTCGGCCGCGGCTCCGACGTCCTCGGCTTCGACACCGCGCGCTCCACCGACCACGACTGGGGCCCGCGCCTGCAACTGTTCGTCGACGAACCGGCCGGGCTCACCGAACTGCTCGCCGACGAGCTGCCGCGGGAGTTCCTCGGCTACTCCACGCACTTCGCCGACAACGAAGGCGATCCGACGACGCGCATGGCCCCCGCCGACGGCCCGGTCCGCCACGCAGTGGAGATCGCCGACATCGACACGTGGTTCAGTGCCTTCCTCGGCTTCGTCCCCGGGAAAACCTTGTCCCGGCGCGAGTGGCTCACCACCCCCACGCAGACCCTCGCCGAGCTCACCGGCGGCGCCGTCTTCCACGACGGCCTCGGTCGCCTCGACGCGCTCAGGGCCGTCCTGGCCTGGTACCCCGACGACGTGTGGCGCGAGGTCCTCGCCGGGCAGTGGCGCCGCATCGCGCAGGAAGAGCCCTTCGTCGGCCGATGCGGCGAGGTCGGCGACGAGCTCGGCTCGGCCGTCGTCGCCGCGCGCCTGGTGCGGGACCTCATGCGCCTGTGCCTCCTGATGGGCCGCCGGTACCCGCCGTACTCGAAATGGCTCGGCAGCGCGTTCGCTCGCCTGCCCCTCGCGCCGGCCCTGACACCGCACCTCACGGGCGCCCTGGCCGCCCTCGAATGGCGCCGGCGCGAGACCCACCTGGTCGCGGCGTATGAAACCGTTGCCGCGCACCACAATCAGCTCGGCCTCACCGAACCCCTCGACCCCCAGGTCCGCGGCTTCCACGAGCGCCCCTACCGAGTCCTGGGCGCCGCCCGCTTCGCCGACGCCCTCCGCCCGGGCGCCATCGGGGCGGTCGACCAGTGGGCCGACAGCACGGACGTCCTCGGCCATCCTGAGTGGACCCGGGACCTCGGCCCCTTCGACCACGGCTAGGGATGCCGGGCGGTCATCACCACGAACCGCGGATCACCGGGAACCGGCGCCACGACGGGCTGCTGCCCGACCGAGTGCAACCCCGCGTCGGCGAAGGCCTCCATCGCCGGATCGGCGGCACCGAAGTAAGACAGGACGAGCAACCCGCCACTCCTCAGGTTCGCGGCCAGACGCGCGAGCAACGCGTCGAGCGGACCAGTGACACCGAAGGCGACCACCACGTCGAAGTCGCCGATCACCGGCAGCTTCAGCGGCTCGTGCGCCTCGTAGGAGATCCCCAGCGGGTCGCGTTCCTCCTGCCGCTGGGCCTGCGCGATCAGCGAGCGGTCCGCGTCGACCCCGACCACGCGGGAAGCGCCGGCCGAGCGGAACAGCCGGGCGTGAACACCGGTGCCGCTACCCACCACCAGCACCCAGCGGCCGGCCGGGGGACCGGCGGCCGTCAGCACGGCGTCGGTCTCGGCGCGGTCGGCGGGGGTCCAGTGGGCCGGTTCGGGAGATTCGGGCACGGGCGGGCTCCTGCCTGGCGGCGGCTGCCCTTCGACGCTAACCCGCGACCCGGCGTCCCGACAGGTGCGTCCGGAGCAGCGCACGAAAAAAGCCCCCGCAGGTGCGGGGGCCTTTCCGGGTACCTCGTTCGTCAGACACCGCCGCCGACGAAACCACCGCCCGCGGCGTTGCCGAGCATGACCTGATCCGCCTTGTTGTTCGTCGTTTCGATGTGCTTCTTGCTCCGCCGGTTGCGCTTCTCGGCCCACGTCGCGAGCAGCGTCAGCAGCAGGCACATCACGATGTAGATGCCGGCCGCCACGATGGTCGACGGCACGATCGGGCGCCCGAACGCACCCTGCGAGCCGATGTAGCGCGCGTAGTACAGCAGTTCGGGGTAGGTGACGAGGAACCCGAGCGCGGTGTCCTTGAGCAGCACCACGAGCTGGCTGATGATCGTCGGCAGCATCGCGCGGATCGCCTGCGGCAGCAGCACCGTGAACATGACCTGCGTCTTGCGCATGCCCAGCGCGTACGCCGCTTCCGACTGGCCCTTCGGCAGCGAGTTGATGCCGGCGCGGAAGATCTCCGCGAGCACGGAACCGTTGTACAGCGTCAAGCCCAGCACCACGGCGAACAGCGGCGAGGTGTCGACGCCGACCGTCGGCAGGCCGTAGTAGAAGAGGAACATCAGGATCAGCAGCGGGATCGCGCGGAAGAACTCCACGACGAACGTGGAGATCCCGCGGATCCACGTGTGCTCGGACAGCCGTCCGGCGGCGAAAACCGCGCCGAAGATCAGGGCGAATACCGCTCCGAGTGCGAACGCCTCGAGCGTGGCGAGCACGGCGTTGGCGAGGTCCGACTGCACCTGCGAGTACTCCAGCCACGCCCACTTCTGCGGGGTGAACTGGCCGCTGTCGGCGAAGCTGAAGACCACGAAAGCGATCAGGGCGATCACCAGGAGGATGCCGATCCCGGCGTAGATACGGTGCCGTACCCGCGACTTCGGGCCGGGGACGTCGAACAGGACGTTGCTCATCGGGCCACGCTCCAGCGCTTCTCCAGGCTGCGCTGAACGAACGACAGCACTGCGACCAGGATGATGAACCCGAGCGCCACCCACAGGAGGGCGACCAGCTGGCTGTCGCCGCGCTCGGAGATGTACTGGCGGATCGCACCCGCCTCGGCGACGGAGAACCCGCCCGCGATCGTGCTGTTCTTGAGCAGCGCGATCAGCGTGCTGATCAGGGGCGGCACGACCGACCGCAGCGACTGCGGCAGCACGACCTGGCCGAGGATCTGGCCGAAGGTGAGGCCGAGTGCGCGCGCCGCCTCGGCCTGGCCGACCGGCACGGTGTTGATGCCCGAGCGCACGACCTCGCAGATGAACGCGGACGTGTACACCGTAAGCGACACCACCGCGGCGGTGAAGTAGTCGATCCTGACGATGTCCAGCAGCGGGTAGGCGAACACGAAGAACGCGAACACCAGCGTGAGCGGTGTGTTGCGCACGATGGTGACGTAGGCCGTGCCGATCGCGCGGAACACCGGAACCGGGCTCACCCGCAGCATCGCCAGGATCGTGCCGAACACGAGGCTGCCGACGGCGGAGATGAGGAACAGTTCGATCGTGCGCAGGAAGAACGGACCGAAGAGGTCCAGATTGTCGAGCAGGACGTCCATGGAGCCTTCCCCGCGTCCGTGGGCCGGAAGATTACGTGGAGCGGCCGGTGGACGGAGGCCCCGTCCACCGGCCGTGAAACCGGATCAGTAGCGCTGGATGGTCGGCTTCGTCGCGGTCGCACCGGACTGGCCGAGGGTGGCGTCGTAGATCTTCTGCCACGTGCCGTCGTCGAGGCTGGCCTGCAGCAGGTCGTCGATCTTCGTGCGCAGCACCTTGTCGTCCTTGTTCAGGCCGATGCCGTAGGGCTCCTGCGAGAACGGCTTGCCGACGACCTTCAGGTTCGCCTTGTCCTGCGCCGCGTAGCCCTTGAGGATCGCGTCGTCCGTGGTGACGGCGTCGACCTCCTTGGTCAGCAGCTTGTCCACGCACTGCGAGTACTTCTGGAACTCGACGATGTTGCCCGGCTCCGTCAGGCCCTGGTCGCGCACGCGCTGGATCGGGGTCGACCCCGTCGCAGAGCAGACCTTCTTGCCCTTCAACGTTTCCGGGCCGGTGATCGACGTGTCGTCAGCGCGCACCAGCAGGTCCTGACCGGCCTGGAAGTACGGCCCGGCGAACGAGACCAGGTTCTTGCGCTTGTCGGTGATCGTGTAGGTGCCGACGTAGTAGTCGACCTGGCCGTTGGCGATGGCCTGCTCACGCGCGGCCGAGTCGACCGTGGTGAACTTGATCTTGTCCGGGGCGATGCCGAGACCGGCGGCCACCATCCGGGCGATCTCGATGTCGAAGCCCTGGAACTGGCCCGTCGTCGGGTCCTTCTGGCCGAGGCCCGGCTGGTCGTCCTTGACGCCGACGGTGACGGTGCCGGCCGACTTGATCTTCGCGAAGACCGGCGAGCCGGCCAGGTCGACGTTCTGCGCCACGGTGTAGGTCGGCAGGGCGGCGGTGTTCGCGCCACTGGTGTCGCCACCGGGGGCCGCGGGCGTGCCTTCCTTGCCGCAAGCGGTCAGCAGCAGGCCGCCGGCGAGCAGCCCTGCCGCGAGGGTGCGGATCCTCATAACGTGTCTCCTGTATCTGTCGTCGGTATGGCCGGTGCGGCCACCGGGTACGGCAGGTGCCGGGGAAAATCCGGTAATCGTCAGTGGGTGAGGATCTTGCCGAGGAAGTCCTTCGCCCGGTCGCTCTTCGGCTGGGTGAAGAACTCGTCCGGCGTGGTGTCCTCGACGATCTCGCCGTCGTCCATGAAGATCACCCGATTAGCTGCCCGGCGGGCGAACCCCATTTCGTGGGTGACCACGAGCATGGTCATGCCGTCCTTGGCCAGGCCGGTCATCACGTCGAGCACCTCCTGGACCATCTCCGGGTCCAGTGCCGAGGTCGGCTCGTCGAACAGCATCACCTTGGGGCGCATCGCGAGCGCCCGGGCGATGGCCACGCGCTGCTGCTGGCCGCCCGAGAGCTGGGCCGGGTACTTGTCCGCCTGGTTCGCGATGCCGACCCGCTCCAGCAGTTCCATGGCGGTCTTGCGCGCGTCGGCCGAGGACATCTTGCGGACCTTCACCGGCGCGAGCATCACGTTCTCGAGGATCGTCTTGTGCGCGAACAGGTTGAACGACTGGAAAACCATGCCGACGTCCGCGCGCAACGCCGCGAGCGCCTTGCCTTCGGCCGGCAGGGCCACACCGTCGACGGCGATCTCGCCCGCGTTGATCGGCTCCAGCCGGTTGATGGCGCGGCACAGCGTCGACTTGCCCGACCCGGACGGCCCGAGCACGACCACCACTTGGCCGCGAGGCACCTCGAGGTTGATCTCCTTCAGCACGTGCAGGTCGCCGAAGAACTTGTTCACGGCGGTCGCCTTGATCATCGGCGCCGCCACCTCCGCGGTCATCTTGGCCTCCAGAGCTCCTTCACAACCGGCATCTGCGGGACCGGATCCCACGTCGATGGCGGAAACCTACTCCCGTCGGACCCTTTGTAAAGGCGGCTTGAGCAATACTTAGGGTTTCAAGTACGTATCGACTTCCGGCGCCGTCCGGGCTGGTCGGCGGCCTTCCGCCCTGCTCAGCCTAGCCACGACCGCATTCGGTGATCACGCGATGCGAGTCAGAAGAGTGACGGAGAGTGAACCTTCGTGCCCTGTCGTGGTCGCTGGCGGGTGCCCCCTAGAGTTCCTCGCTACCGTGGGCTGGATCACCGGGGGAGGCGAGCGGTGCGGGTGCTGCTGGTGGAGGACGACGACCGGGTCGCGGGCGCCCTCGTGCCCGCGCTGACGCGGCGCGGCCTGGAGATGCAACGGCTGGCCTCGGGCGCCGGCGTGCTGGACCGCGTGCACGACGTGGACGTGGTGCTGCTCGACCTCGGGCTGCCCGACGTCGACGGCGTGGTGCTGTGCCGGCGCATCCGCGCGGTCAGCGACGTCGCCGTGATCGTGGTGTCGGCGCGCGGCGAGGTCGACGACCGGGTGCAGGGACTGCGCGCGGGCGCCGACGACTACCTCGTGAAGCCCTACGACGTGGAGGAGCTGCTCGCGCGCGTCGAAGCCGTGCGCCGCCGTCGTGGCGAGCGCACCGACGGGCCCGCGCCGGTGATCGAGGTCGGCGACGTGAGCATCGACCTCGCGCGCCACGAGGTGCTCGTGGCCGGGCAGTCGATCGCCTTGTCCCGCAAGGAGTTCCAGGTCCTCGCGCTCGTCGCGGGCGCGCGTGGCTCGGTGTGCTCGCGCGAGCACGTGCTCACCGAGGTGTGGGGCCATCGGGGCGCGGCGGAGAGCCGTTCGCTCGACGTCCACGTGGCCACGTTGCGCACGAAACTCGGGCGCCCGGCGCTGATCGAGACCGTCCGCGGCGTCGGGTACCGCCTCGGCGGCGGGCGGGGCTGAGCCGTGCGCGTCCGCCTCCAGGGGATCGTGGTCACGCTCGTCGCGCTGCTGGTGTTCGGGCTCGGCATCCCCCTGGCGCTGACGATGGCGGGCAGCCTGCAGCAGAACCTGTTCCTCGACCGCCTCACCGACACCGCGCGGTTCGCCTCGCTCGCGCAACGGCCGCTGATCGACAACCGGCCCGCGCTGCTGGAGCCGGAGCTGCGCCGTTACACCGAGGTCTACGGCGTGAAGGTCGTGGTGGTGAACCAGGACGGCGTCGCGGTGCTCAGCTCGCTGGGCGGCACCGACGCGGCGCGGATCGACCGCTCGGCCATCGCGGCCCCCGTGAACGAGGCCCTCGCCGGCCGGCACCCGGAGCCCGGCCCGCTGCTGATGCCCTGGACGACGGCCCCGCTGGTGCTGGCCGAGCCGATCCTCATCGACGGCGAGGTGCGCGGCGTCGTCGTCACGGAGTCCTCGACCGACCACGTGCGCACGCGGCTGCTGTGGCAGTGGCTCGTGCTCGCGGCGGGCGCGGTGGTGGCGTTCGGGCTCGCGCTGCTGGTCGCGATCCCGGTGGTGCGCTGGACGCTGCGACCCGTGCGCCGGCTCGACGAAGCGACGGGCGCGCTGGTCGCGGCCGTGGTGAGCGGGCGCGAGGCGGAACCGGTGGGGGAGAGCGGCGGGCCGCCTGAGCTGCGGAAACTCGGCCGTTCGTTCGACCGGATGGCGGCGAGCGTGTCGGAGGCGCTGGCCGCGCAACGGGCGTTCGTCGCCGATGCCTCCCACCAGCTGCGCAACCCGCTGACGGCGTTGAAGCTGCGGCTGGGCAACCTCGAAGGCCACGTGGACGACGAAACGGCGGCCGCCGACCTCGACGCCGCCCGCGTGGACGCCGGCCGGCTCAACCAGATCCTCGACGAGCTGCTGTCGATGGCCCGCGCCGAGGCGGCGGGCGGTGAGCTCGTGGCGGAGGACCTCGGTGCCGTGGTCGCCGACCGCGTCGCCGACTGGAGTGTGGTGGGTGCGGCGCGTGACGTCGCGCTGGAAACCGAGGCCGACGTCAACGGCGCCCGGGTGCTGCTGCCGCCGCGGGGGCTCGAGGTGATCCTGGACGCGCTGATCGACAACGCGCTCAAGTTCACCGGCCAGGGCACTTCGGTGCACGTTTCGGCCGTACACGGTGGGGACGGGGTGACCTTGGCGGTGCGCGACCACGGGCCGGGCCTGCGCGAGGACGAGCTGGAACGCGCCGTGGACCGCTTCTGGCGCAGCAGCGCGCACCAGAACGTGCCCGGCTCGGGATTGGGTCTCGCGATCGTGCGCGAGATCGTCCGCCACTCCGGCGGCGACATGCGCTTGTCCCTGCCGGACGGCGGCGGGCTGCGGATCGAGCTGGACCTGCGGGTCGCGCCTTAGACCTTGAGGCTTCGGTAGTAGGTGAGCGCGCCCGGGTGCAGGGGGAGCGGCTCCGTCTCGATGCCCGGGTGGACGTCGATCGACAGGGCCGCGCTGTTGGCCTGCGCGAGGGCGGGGCGGGCGTCGTAGAGGCCGCGGGTGAGGGCTTCGGCGACGTCGTCGGCCATTTTCGCGGGGACGACGAGGAAGTTGGGGACCACGAGCGTGGTCACGGGGCCGGCCTGGTTGTAGGTGCTGCCGGGGATGGTGGCGGTGCTGTAGACGGGGCTGTAGGCCTGCATGCCCTCCTGCAGGCTGGCCATGTCGAGCAGGCGCAGGCCGACCTTCTGCGTGTACTGCGTGATCAGCGGTGTCGGCAGGCCGCCCGACCAGAACAAGGCGTCGAGCTGGTGGTTTTCGAGGGCCTTGAGGGAGTCTTCGAGGCCCAGCTGCTGCACGCTCACGGAATCGGTCAGCCCGGCGACGGCCAGCACGCGGTTGGCGATGTACTCGACCCCGGACTCGGGCGAGCCGACCGCGATGTGGCGGCCCTTGAGCATCGACACCGACGTGTAAGGCGAGTCGGCGCGCACGACGATGTGCAGGTAGTCGTCGTGAATGCGCGCCAGCGCGGTCAGCTGGCCCGGGTGCTGCGTGGCGGCCTCGGCGGCGAGGTCGGCCGCGACAAAAGCCACGTCGGCGCCCCCGGCCAGCACGCGGTTGAGGTTGTCGCGCGAGCCCTGCGTCGCCAGGACCTCCGGCCGGGCGATGCCCAGGTCCTTGGCCCACGCGTCGGCGAGCGGCCGGGCGAGGTCGTTGTACACGCCGCCGACCGCGCCGGTCGCGATCCGCAGGTGCAGGCCCTCGAAGCTCGGGCCGCACGCGGCCGTGAGCCCTGCCACGAGAACCGCGACGAGCACCGCCGTGAGCCTCCGCCTCGCACGCATGGGGCGATCGTGCCAGACGAGCGCCCCGCGCGTTCGCGGCTCAGGTGCACTGCATCGTGAACCGGGCCGCGTCGAACCTCCCCGCCGCGAGGTCGTCGGACCGGATCACCCAGTAGATCGTGCCGACGTCGCCCACATCATGTCGACGTCGTCGTCGCTGTCGAACTGGGCGAGCAGCACCCAGCTCGCGCCTTCCTCGGCCAGCGCGGGGTTGCGGCGGCCGCCGCCGAGCGCCATCACGGCGACCGGGTCGCCACCCAACTGCCCCACGGCGGCCCCGTCCAGTTCCGCGATGAGGTGCACACCGGGGCGCAGCAGCCCCAGCCACGCGTCGACGGCGTCGGCGGGCAGGTGCTCACGGGCGATGGCCGTGAGGCGCTCTCTCCATGCGGTCACGGAGGGATCATGCAGCGCACACCGACAAAAACCGCGCGCGGGACGAGCGGAGCGAGATCCGGCCGGGACCGTGTTCAACCAGGTGGGCGGCGTCTTCACCGAGGTCGGCGGGGGTTACCCTGGCTACCTGATGACCGAGAATCGCAAGACCTTCCAGATCCGCACCTTCGGCTGCCAGATGAACGTGCACGACTCGGAACGGCTCGCCGGTCAGCTCGAGGAGGCCGGGTACGTCCCCGCGAGCGCGGAGGCGAAGCCGGACCTGGTCGTGTTCAACACCTGCGCGGTGCGCGAGAACGCGGACAACAAGCTGTACGGCACCCTGGGCCACCTGCGCCCGGACAAGATCGCCAACCCCGACATGCAGATCGCGGTCGGCGGGTGCCTGGCGCAGAAAGACCGCGGGGACATCGTCAAGCGCGCCCCGTGGGTCGACGTCGTGTTCGGCACGCACAACATCGGCTCGCTGCCGACGCTGCTGGAGCGCGCCCGGCACAACGCCGAGGCCGAGGTGGAGATCCTCGAGTCGCTCGAGACGTTCCCCTCCACGCTGCCCGCGCGTCGCGAGTCGTCGTACGCGAGCTGGGTGTCGGTTTCGGTGGGGTGCAACAACACCTGCACGTTCTGCATCGTGCCGTCATTGCGGGGCAAGGAACGCGACCGCCGCCCGGGCGAGATCCTCGCCGAGGTCGAGGCGCTCGTGGCCGAGGGTGTGCTGGAGGTGACGCTGCTGGGGCAGAACGTGAACTCCTACGGCGTCGAGTTCGGCGACCGGCTGGCGTTCGGCAAGCTGCTGCGCGCGACCGGCGGGATCAGCGGCCTGGAGCGCGTGCGGTTCACCTCGCCGCATCCGGCGGCGTTCACCTCCGACGTGATCGACGCGATGGCCGAGACCGCCAACGTCTGCCACCAGCTGCACATGCCGCTGCAATCGGGTTCGGACCGGGTGCTGCGCGAGATGCGGCGTTCGTACCGCTCCGGGCGCTACCTGAAAATCCTCGACGAGGTGCGCGCGGCGATGCCCGACGCGGCCATCACCACGGACATCATCGTCGGCTTCCCCGGCGAGACCGAAGAAGACTTCCAGGCGACGCTCGACGTGGTGAGCGAGGCGCGGTTCTCCAGCGCGTTCACGTTCCAGTACTCGAAGCGCCCCGGCACGCCGGCCGCGACGATGGCCGACCAGCTGCCGAAGGAGGTCGTGCAGGAGCGCTACGACCGGCTCGTGCAGCTGCAGAACGAGATCTCCTGGGCGGAGAACAAGAAGCTGGTCGGAACCAAGGTCGAGCTGCTCGTGGCCGCGGGCGAGGGCCGCAAGGACGCCGAGACGCACCGCATGAGCGGCCGCGCCCGCGACGGGCGGCTCGTGCACTTCACGCCCGCCGGGTCCGTTGTGGACCGTGCGGTGCGCCCGGGCGACGTCGTCGAGACGGTGATCACCTACGGCGCCCCGCACCACCTGGTCGCCGACGGCGATCTCCTGACGCACCGCCGCACCACGGCGGGCGACAACGCCGAAGCCGGTCTTCGGCCCAAGACGAGCGGGGTCACGCTGGGACTGCCGGGCTTCGGAGCCCCGGCCGTCGAGCCGGCCCCGGTGAGTGGGTGTGCGCTGTGAGCGAGCCAGGAACGCCGGCCGAGGTCGACGAGGAGCTGACCGACCAGATCGACCAGGCGGGAGCGCGCGCGTCCCGCACGGTCGAGCTGGGCCGCCGCGGCTTCTACATCGCCGTGTTCATCGTCGTGCTGCTCGTGGCGCAGTTCCTGCCGTGGGTCGGCGACCACGCGGGCTACCAAGTCCTCCAAGGCGCCGGCGGCGGCATCCCGCAGCTGTTCGCCGCGACGTCCACGGGCATCGGCGTCCTCGCCGGTGCGGTGGGCGTGGCCACGCGCCGCTGGTGGGTCGCCTGGTGCTGCGCGGCCGGCGGCTGGTTCGCCTCGGTGGACGGGCTGCTGTCGGTGTGGTCCCAGCAGTCGGCCCACGCGAACGGCGCCGTCGGCGGCGGGCCGGGGATCGGGATGATCGTCGCGTGGATCGCCACGATCGTCCTGGCGACGATGTGGATGAGGACGGCTTTCTCGCGGGCTTGAGGTTCACCCATCGCGACCACAACCCACCCGAACGATCGAAAAGGGCCGCCCCCGGTGGAAATCCGGGAGCGGCCCTCGTCGAAGAACCAGCGATCAGCGGTCCGCCACAGCGGCCTCCGCCGCTTCCATCCACTCGCGCCACTGGGCGGCCTGCTCGTCGGCCTTGCGGGCGCGGCGCTCGTCGCCCGCGGCGCGGGCCTTGGCGGCCTGCGACTCGAACTGTTCGACGCGCTCGCGGAACTGGGCGGCGCGGGCCTGGGCCTCCGGGTCGGTGCGGCGCCAGCGGCTGTCCTCGGCGGACTTGACGGAGTCCTGGACCGTCTTGAGCCGGCCGTCGAGCTCGCGGATGCGTTCGCGCGGGACCTTGCCGATCTCGTCCCACTGTTCCTGGATGCGGCGCAGCGCGGACTTGGCGGCGTCGAGGTTGGCGGCGACGTCGATCTTCTCCGCCTCGACCAGCAGCTCTTCCTTGCGGGCGGCGTTGCCGGCGAACTCGGTGTCGCGCTCGGTGAACACCGCCGAGCGGCGGGCGAAGAAGGCGTCCTGGGCCGCGCGGAAGCGCTGCCACAGTGCCTCGTCGCTGTCCTTGGGTGCGCGGCCGGCCGCGCGCCACTCGGCCATGAGCTCCTTGTAGCGGCCGGCGGTGGCGCCCCAGTCGTCGGACTCGGCGAGCGACTCGGCCTCGGTGATGAGCTCTTCCTTGCGGTGCTTGGCGCTCGCGCGCTGCTTGTCCAGCTCCGCGAAGTGCGAGCCGCGGCGGCGGTTGAACGCCTCGCGGGCCTTGGAGAACCGCTTCCACAGCTCGTCGTCGGTCTTGCGGTCGACGCCCTTGACGGTCTTCCACTCGTCCAGGATCGTGCGCAGCCGGTCGCCCGCGACCTTCCACTGGGTCGAGTCGGCGGCGATCTTCTCCGCCTCCTCGGCCAGCTCCTGCTTGCGCGAAACGGCGGCCGCGCGGGCCTCCTCGCGCTCCTGCTTGACCTTGCCCAGCGCCTTCTCGGCGGCGGCTATCACGTACTCGACGCGCGCGGCCAGCGCGGCGAGGTCACCGACCACCGCCGACTCGGCCAGCCCGTCGCGGATCTGCGTGGCGTTCGACAGCGCGTGCTTCGGGTCGCCGACGCCCGAACTCAGCCGCGTTTCCAGCAGCTCGACCTCGGTGCGCACGTCATCGAAGCGGCGGGCGTAGTGCAGCAGCCCCTCGTCGGGCGTGCCCGCCTGCCAGACCCCGACCGCGCGCTCGCCGTCGGCGGTGAAAACGAAGACGGTGCCCTCGGCGTCGACCCGGCCCCAGGTGGACGGGCTGGGCTCGGCGGCCGGCACCGGAGGTGCGGTCTGGGCGCTGCCGGGCGCGTGGGGCACCGGGTGCGGTGCCGGGGTGCCGCTGGACGTGTTCTCCTGGGCCATCGCAGGCTCCTTATCGCCTGTACGCCCGCTGGTGCGGGCGCCCCGCGTGCTGCGGGGCCGGGTTACGCGGTGGTGCTTCCGGGGGCATGGGGCCCCAGCGGCATTCAAGCAGCTCAGCGCCTGCTGTGGTACTGGATGAGCCACCTGAAGCCAGTGATCCTACTTCTCCTTGACGCTCCGTGTCGGCGGTCCACCCCGTCCAGGTACCCTCGGCCAGCGTGATCAGCCCTGCTCAGCCGCCTCGTCCGGTGGCCGTCGTCGGTCCCACGGCCACCGGGAAGACGGCGCTGGCCGTGGAGCTCGCCCTCGCCCTCGGCGGTGAGGTCGTGAACGCCGACGCGCTCCAGCTCTACCGCGGCATGGACCTCGGCACGGCCAAGGCCACCGAAGCCGAGCGGCGCGGCGTGCCCCACCACCTGCTCGACGTCCTCGACGTCACCGAGACCGCGTCCGTCGCCGCCTACCAGCGCGACGCCCGCCGCGTAATCGAAGATCTCCTCGCCGTCGGCCGCGTGCCCGTCCTGACCGGCGGCTCGGGCCTCTACGTGCAGGCCGTGCTCGACGACCTGAAGTTCCCCGGCACCGACCCCGCCATCCGGGCCCGGCTCGAAGCCGAGGCCACCGAACGCGGCACGGCGACCCTCTACGCGCGGCTGGCCGAAAAAGACCCCGTGGCGGCCGCCGCCATCCTGCCCACGAACACCCGCCGGATCGTGCGCGCGCTGGAGGTCATGGAGCTCACCGGAGAGCCCTTCTCCGCGAACCTGCCCAAGCCCGGCCCCGCCCGCTACGGCACGGTGCTGATCGGCATCGACCGCGAAGCCGCGGAGCTCGACGAGCGCGTCGACCTGCGCGTGGCGCGCATGTTCGAGGCCGGGCTCGTCGACGAGGTGCGCGAGCTCGAAGCCCGCGGCCTGCGCGACGGCAAGACGGCGTCCCGGGCGCTGGGCTACCAGCAGGTGCTCGCCGAGTTCGACGGCGAAGGCGACTTCGCGGCGGCCGCCGCGGCGACCGCACAGGCCACCCGCCGCTTCGTCCGGCGGCAACGCTCCTGGTTCCGCCGCGACAAGCGCATCCAGTGGTTCGACGGCGCTTCCCCCGACCTGGCCGCGCGCGTGCACGACGCCCTGGCCCAGTAATCTTGTCCCCATGGGCGGCATCGAGTTTCTCAAGGGCCACGGCACGCAGAACGACTTCGTGCTGCTGCCCGACGCGTCCGGCCGCCTCGACCTCACGGCGGAGCGCGTGGCGGCGCTGTGCGACCGCCGGCGCGGCCTGGGCGCCGACGGTGTGCTGCGCGTGGTGCGTGCCAACGCGCTGGGCGAGGCGTCCGAGGGCGAGTGGTTCATGGACTACCGCAACGCCGACGGCTCGATCGCCGAGATGTGCGGCAACGGCGTGCGCGTGTTCGCCCGCTACCTCGTCGACGCCGGCCTGGCGGGCGACGGCCGCTTCACCATCGGCACCCGCGCGGGCGACCGGCCGGTGGTGGTCCACCCCGACCGCTCCGTGACGGTGGGCATGGGCCCGGCGACGATCACCGGCACCTCCGTCACGGTGGTGGCAGGGAGCCCGTTCTCCGGCGTGGCCGTGGACGTCGGCAACCCGCACCTGGTTTCCGTGCTCGACGACGACGTCGCCGACCTCGACCTGCGCGACCAGCCCGACTTCGACCACGACGTGTTCCCGACCGGCGTGAACCTCGAGTTCGTGAACCTGCTCGGCGAGGGCGCGCTGCGCATGCGCGTCCACGAGCGCGGCGTGGGGGAGACGCGCTCGTGCGGCACCGGCACGGTGGCCGCCGTCGCCGCCGCGCTGCACCTCGCCGGCACCGACACGGGGGAGTCCACTGTGGACATCCTCGGCGGCCGCGTGGTCGTGACCGTCGAACGTGGCGCCGCCACGCTCACCGGTCCGGCGGAGATCGTCGCGCGCGGCGAGCTCGACGAAGCCTGGTGGGCCGCCGCCGGGGCGTGAGCCACGCCCCGGCAGCAACGCGTCAGACCACCGTCACCTCGACAGCCAGCTCGCCGTCACCCGGACGAGTGGTCACGGCGGAGATCACCCCGGCCGCGCGCACATCGTCCGACACCGCGGCGAACTCGCTGAGCAGTTCGTCGGACGCGCTCACCGTCAGGGTTTCGACGGCCGAGCGCATCGACACCTTCGCGTCCGTCTTGGCCCGCCGCACGGCCGCGATCACCGAGCCGGCCAGCGGCAGCAGGGCGACGTCACCGTCGACCCCCGGCGCCTCCGGCCACGGCGCGCGGTGCACCGAACCCGCCTGCCACCACGACCAGACCTCCTCGGCCGTGTAAGGCAGCACCGGCGCGAACAGTCGCACCAGCACCGAAAGCGCGGTCGTCAGCGCCGCGCGGGCCGAGTCCGCGGCCGCCTCGCCGCGATCGCCGTACGCGCGGGCCTTGACCAGCTCGACGTAGTCGTCGCAGAAGGTCCAGAAGAACGTCTCCGTGATCTGCAGCGCCCGCGCCTGGTCCAGGCCTTCGAACGCCGCCGTCGCCTCGGTGACCACGCGCGCGAGCGCGGCGAGCACCGACCGGTCCAGCGGTTCCGTCACGGAAGCGCCCGGCGTGGGCAGGCCGAGCCCGAGCACGAACCGGCTCACGTTGAGCAGCTTCGTCGCCAGGCGCCGCCCGACCTTCATCTGGCCCTGGTCCTCGGCCGTGTCGACGCCGGGGCGTGCGCTCGCCGCCCAGTAGCGCACGGCGTCGGGCCCGAACTGGTCCAGCAGCGCCGCGGGCGTGACGACGTTGCCCGCGGACTTCGACATCTTCTTGCGGTCCGGGTCGAGCACCCAGCCGGAGATCACGGCGTCGCGCCACGGCAGCACGTGCTCTTCCAGCTCGGCCCGCACCGTCGTGGAGAACAACCAGGTGCGGATGATCTCGTGCGCCTGCGGCCGCAGCGAGTACGGGAACACGCGGCGGAACAGGTCGTCGTCGAGGCTCCAGCGCCCGGCGATCTGCGGCGTGAGCGACGACGTGGCCCACGTGTCCATCACGTCCACCTCGCCCGCGAACCCGCCCGGCTTCCCGCGCTGGTCCTCGGTGTAGCCCGGCGGCACGTCGGTGCTCGGGTCCACGGGCAGGGCCGAGTCCGAAGCCACCAGCACGGCTTCGTGGTCGGGCTCGCCGTGCTCGTCGAGCGGGTACCAGACCGGAATCGGCACGCCGAAGAACCGCTGACGGCTCACGAGCCAGTCGGACGTGAGGCCCTCGGTCCAGGCGCGGAAGCGGACCTCCATGTGCGGCGGCACCCAGTTGAGCTCGCCGCCGCGTTCGAGCAGCTTCGCGCGCAGCTCTTCGTCGCGCCCGCCGTTGGTGAGGTACCACTGGCGGCTCGTGACGATCTCGAGCGGCCGGTCGCCCTTCTCGTAGAACTTCACCGCGTGCGTGATCGCCCGCGGCTCACCGCGCAGCGACCCGTCGGCCCGCAGCGCCTCGACGAGGAGCTGGCGTCCCGTGTGGACGGTCTTGCCGGCCAGCGGGGCGTACGCCTCGGCGGGCACCCCGCGCGGCGGCTCGGGCAGGAACCGCCCGTCGCGGCCGAGCACGGGTCGGGTTTCCAGCCGCAGCGCGCGCCACCACGTGACGTCGGTGGTGTCGCCGAAGGTGCAGACCATCGCGATGCCGGTGCCCTTCTCGGGATCGGCGAGGTGGTGCGCGTGCACCGGCACCTCGACGCCGAACACGGGCGTGCGCACCGTTTTCCCGACGAGGTCGCGGTACCGCTCGTCGTCCGGGTGGGCCACGAGCGCGACGCACGCGGGCAGCAGCTCCGGCCGCGTGGTGGAGATCAGCACCTCGGCGTCTTCGCCCGTGCGGAACACGAGGTCGTGGTACGCGCCGGGCCGCTCGCGGTCCTCCAGCTCGGCCTGCGCGACGGCGGTGCGGAACGTGGTGTCCCACAACGTCGGCGCCTCGGCCTGGTAGGCCTCGCCGCGCGCGAGGTTGCGCAGGAAGGCGCGCTGGGAGATCTCCGTGGTGGCCGGGTCGATGGTCTGGTACGCCAGCGTCCAGTCCACCGACAGCCCGACGCGGCGCCAGACGTCCTCGAAGACCTTCTCGTCCTGTTCGGACAGCGTGCGGCACAGCTCGACGAAGTTGCGGCGCGACACCGGGATCACGTCCTTGCCGGGCTTGGCCGGCGGCGTGAACGACGGGTCGTAGGGCAGGGCCGGCTCGCAGCGCACGCCGTAGTGGTTCTGCACGCGGCGCTCGGTGGGCAGGCCGTTGTCGTCCCAGCCGACGGGGTAGAACACCTCACGCCCGCGCATGCGCTGGTAGCGCGCGAGGACGTCGGTGTGCGTGTAGGAGAACACGTGCCCGATGTGCAGCGAACCGCTCGCCGTGAGTGGCGGCGTGTCGATCGAGTAGATCTCTTCGCGCGGCTTCGTGCGGTCGAAGGTGTGGACGCCGTCCCGCTCCCATACCGCTACCCACTTGTCCTCCAGGCCGTCGACACCGACCTTGTCCGGGACACGAGGGCTGGGCTCCGGGGTAACGTTCATGAACCAGACTCTAGGCGGGCGCCGCCACCGCTTTCTCGCCCACCGGCAGGTCACGCATGTGCCGCAGCGGCGAGCAGACCACCCACAGCGCCGCGGCGAGCTGGCCGATCACGGCGGTCCACAGCGCGCCGGTGAGCCCGAGCCCCTCGCCGAGCGCGCCGCCCAGCAGCCCGCCGAGCGGCATCGTGCCCCACACGACGAACCGCACGCTCGCGTTCATCCGGCCCAGCAGCCGGTCGGGGGTGATCGCCTGGCGGTAGGAGACCTGCGCGACGTTGTAGAGGATCACGCCGAACCCGGCCAGCGCCAGGCCGAAACCGGCGAGCGGCACGCGCCAGCCGGGCCCCGCGAGCGGCACGAGGAGGTTGCCCGGCCACACGAGCATCGGCAGGAGCCAGATCGAGCGCGCCTGCCCGACGCGCCGGATGATCGCGCCGGCGAACAGCGCGCCGAGGATCCCGCCGATGCCGCCGACGGCCAGCAGCCCGCCGACCGCCGCGGGCGGGAGCCCGGCCGTGCGCGTCAGGAACAGCACCTGCACGGCCTGCGCGGCGGCGCCGAACAGGTTCGCGGTGGCGGTGCAGGCGACGATGGCGCGCAGCGGCTTGTCGGTGAACACGAACTTCAGGCCTTCGAGCATTTGCGGCACCAGGCGTTCGTGCCCGGTCTTCTCGGGCAACTGCTCGACCGTGCGGATCCGCCAGAGGCACAACGCGGAGGCGAGGTAGCCGAGACCGGTGACCAGCACCGTGCTCGCCGCGCCGACGAACTGCACCAGCACACCCGCGGCGCTCGGCCCCGCGATCTGGGCCGAGGACTGCACACCCTGCAGCTTCGCGTTGCCCTCCAGCAACCGGTCGCGGCCCACGAGCGCGGGCAGGTAGGCCTGGTAGGAGACGTCGAAGAACACCGTGCCGATGCCCACGAACAGCACGACCACGATCAGCTGGACCATCGTCAGCCCGCCCGCCCACCACGTCAGCGGGATGCTCAGGATCAGCGCCGCGCGGGCCAGGTCGGCCGCGAGCATCACCGGCCGCTTGCGCAACCGGTCCACCCACACACCCGCCGGCAGGCCGATCAGCAGGAAGCCCAGCGTCTCGGCCGTGGTCAGCAGACCCATCTCGAACGGGGTCGCCGCGAGCGTCACCGCCGCCAGCAGCGGGATCGCCGTGACGCCGACAAAAGTGCCGAGCTGGCTCGCCGTGTCGCCGGCGAACAGCCGGCGGAAGTCGGCGTGGAAGAGGAGGGAGTCCCGATTCACCCGATAGAGTGTTGGCGAGTGATTGGAAAGTGTCAATCACTTTGTCGTGCCTAGGCTGTTCGGGTGCCGACCCCACGACGCCCTTCGACGGAGGCCGAGGCCGCCGCGCTCGCGTCCGGAATACGCCTGCGCATCATCCGGTTGACCTCCTTCGAGGCGATGACCAACAAAGAGCTGGCCGAGCGGCTCGGCCGCGACCCGGCCACCACGCTGCACCACGTGCGGCGCCTGGTCGAGACGGGTTTTCTCACGCCGCTGGAAGAGCGCCGCGGCGCTCGCGGCGCCAAGGAGATCCCGTACCGCTCCACCGGCCTGTCCTGGCAGCTCGACAACGGCACGGCGGTCGCGTCCGTCGGCCAGGCCATGCTCGAGGCCTACCTCGCCGAGATGGGGGAGGCCGACGCCGCCGAGGTCGACTCCAGCCGGCTCGTCTTCCAGGTCGCGCCGGCCGAGGTCGCCGAGTTCAAGGATCGGCTCACGCAGCTGCTCGAGGAGTTCCGCGAACGGCCCGCCCAGGCCGGCGCCGAACGCACCGCCATCTACGTATCGATCTATCCCAGCAGGTAATCACTCGGCTCCCGCGCCGAATCGTGGGAGCATGGAGGCACGATGACAGAACTGACACACGAAGACCTGTACGACGACGACCCGTCGACCGGTGAGATGGAGCTCGAGGACCGCGCCTCGCTCCGCCGCGTCGCAGGCCTGTCGACCGAACTCACAGACGTCACCGAGGTCGAATACCGCCAGCTGCGGCTGGAGCGCGTCGTGCTGGTCGGCGTGTGGACCGAAGGCACCGCCGAGCAGTCGGAAGCCTCCCTCGCCGAGCTGGCGAGGCTGGCCGAGACCGCCGGTTCCGAGGTGCTCGAGGGCCTCGTCCAGCGGCGCGCCAAGCCCGACCCGGCGACCTACGTCGGCTCCGGCAAGGTGCGGGAGCTGCGCGACGTGGTCGTGGCGACCGGCGCCGACACGGTGATCTGCGACGGCGAGCTCTCGCCCGGCCAGCTGCGTCAGCTCGAGGAGAAGGTCAAGGTCAAGGTGATCGACCGGACCGCCCTGATCCTCGACATCTTCGCGCAGCACGCCCGATCCAAGGAGGGCAAGGCCCAGGTCGAGCTGGCCCAGCTGCAGTACCTCATCCCGCGGCTTCGCGGTTGGGGTGCGTCGCTGTCCAGGCAGGCCGGTGGTCGCGCCGGTGGCGCCAACGGCGGTGTGGGCCTACGCGGTCCCGGTGAGACGAAGCTCGAGACCGACCGCCGGCGGATCAACAAGCGCGTCGCGAAGCTGCGCCGCGAGATCGCGGCGATGGACACGATCCGCGAGACCAAGCGCGGCCGGCGCGTGGCCAACGAGGTGCCCAGCGTGGCCATCGTCGGCTACACCAACGCCGGCAAGTCGAGCCTGCTCAACGCGCTGACCGGCGCGGGCGTGCTGGTGGAGGACGCACTGTTCGCCACCCTGGACCCGACCACGCGCCGGGCCCAGACGGCCGACGGGCGCACGTTCACCCTCACCGACACCGTCGGGTTCGTGCGGCACCTGCCGCACCAGCTGGTGGACGCGTTCCGCTCGACGCTGGAGGAGGCGGCCGACGCCGACCTGCTGCTGCACGTCGTCGACGGGGCCGACCCGGCGCCCGAGGAGCAGGTGAACGCCGTGCGCGAGGTGCTCGGCGAGATCACCCGCACCCGCAAGGAGCCGCTGCCGCCCGAGCTGCTCGTGATCAACAAGGCCGACGCGGCCGACCAGGTCACGCTGGCGCGACTGCGCCACCAGCTGGCGGGTTCCGTGCTGGTGTCCGCCCGGACCGGCGCCGGTATTCCGGAGCTGGCCGAGGTGCTCGCCGACCGGCTGCCGCGGCCGCAGGTCGTGGTCGAGGCGCTGGTCCCGTACTCGCGGGGCGAGCTCGTGGCCCGCGCCCACTCGGACGGCGAGGTGCTCGAGGAGGAGCACGTCGCCGACGGTACGAGGCTCCTCGTGCGGGTCCACCCGGACCTCGCGGCGGCTTTGCGCCGGTACGAAACCAACTCCTCGGCGCTCTGAACGTCTTCCGTAGTGTGCGGCCGGACCCGGCCGCACACTACGGAGGTGAGCTGGTGCGGGTCGTCCTCGCGGTGACGGCGGTTTTGCTGGTGCTGGGCGCTGTGCCCGCTGCTGCCGCGGCGCCGCCACCGGCGCCCGAATCGCTGTGCAAGGTCACCGACTCGCGGCTGGGGGAGCTCTCCGGCCTCGTCTCCGACGGCGAGCACTGGTACGCGATCAACGACGGCGGCACGAAAGTGCAGGTCTTCGTCCTCGACCACTCGTGCAAGGTGCAGAAGGTGCTCTCCGCGAGCACCGACCCGTACGACGTCGAGGACCTCGCGCGCTCGGCCGACGGCACCCTGTGGCTCTCGGACACCGGCGACAACAGCCACAAGCGCACGACCGTGGCGCTCATGGAGATGAAACCTTCGGGCGGCAGCGTGACGCTGCACCGCCTGACCTATCCCGACGGGCCGCACGACACCGAGGCCCTGCTGCTCGACCGGTCGGGCACGCCGTACCTGATCACCAAGGAAGTGCTTGGTGACGCGGCTGTCTACCGGCCGACCGGTCCTTTGGCCACGCCGGGGCCGACGAAGCTGGAGAAGGTCGGTTCGCTGACCATCCACGACACCGACACGGTGGGCGGGCCGGTGGGCGCGTTCGGATCCGTGCTGGTCACGGGTGGTGCCACCAGTGCCGACGGCAGCGTCGTGGCCCTGCGCACCTACACCGACGCGTACCTGTACCCGGCCCCGGACGGCGACGTGCTCGAGGCGCTCAAACGCAACCCCGTGCGGATCCCGCTGCCGAACGAGAAGCAGGGCGAAGCGCTCGCCTTCGAACCCGACGGCACGCTGCTGTCGGGCGGTGAGGGTGTCGGCCAGCCCATCCGAGCGGTGAAAAACGCGACGGCTCTGGTGGCGGGTGCCGCCGCGCCGCAGCGTGAAGCGGCCAAGCCCGCCGCTTCCGGCGCGACCGGCGGCTCGGACGACTCGTCCGGCTTGCCGCTGCTGCCGGTGGTCGGCATCGCGGTGGTCGTGGTGCTGATCGGCTGGTTCCTGCTCAGCCGGCTGCGTCGCCGCCCGCGCCGCTGAGTTCTGACCGCCGATTTCTGACCGCCGATTTTCTGACAGCCGAGTCCTGATCGCTGAGTTCTGACCGTTGAGGTCCGCTCCGGGGAGGCAACCGGGGCGCGGCGCGCACAGCGGGAAGACCACAACGCAAGACCACTCAGCACACGGACCACTCAGCACACGGACCACGCAGCGGACCGCACGGCACCGTCCACACCGGACACCGGGAAGCTCCCGCCCGCGGCGCGGGGACGATCGAGGCCGGGCATCCTCGTCGCCGGCCCGCGGCCGCGTGGGTGGGCTCCCGGGTCTAGAGGCGCCGCAGGACTGCGACGACCTTGCCGAGGATGGTGGCGTCGTCGCCGGGGATCGGCTCGTACGCCTCGTTGTGCGGCATCAGCCAGACGTGGCCGTCCTTGCGCTTGAACGTCTTCACCGTGGCTTCGCCGTCGATCATGGCGGCCACGATGTCGCCGTTCTCCGCGGCGGGCTGCTGGCGGACCACGACCCAGTCGCCGTCGGTGATCGCGGCGTCGATCATCGAGTCGCCGGTGACGCTGAGCAGGAAGAGCTCACCCTCGCCGACGATCTCGCGCGGCAGCGGGAAGACGTCCTCGATCGCCTGCTCGGCCAGCACCGGGCCTCCGGCCGCGATCCGGCCGACCAGCGGCACGTACGCCGCCTTCGGCATGGACGGCTGCTGGTCGATGTCGATGCCCATCGGGTTGTCGTCCGTCGTCGAGAGGACGCCCACGGCCCGCGGCCGGTTCGCGTCGCGGCGCAGGTAACCCTTGCGCTGCAACGCCTTCAGCTGGTGGGACACCGACGAGGTCGACGTGAGCCCCACGGCCTCGCCGATCTCGCGGACGCTCGGCGGGTAGCCGAACCGGGCCACCCAGGTGCGAATCACGTCCAGCACCTGCTGTTGCCGCACGGTCAGCGTCTCGTCCACGTCGTAGACCTCGGGCAGGGCCGTCACCTTCCCCGAGCCACCGGGCGTGGTGCCCGCCTTGCTCTCCTTCGCCACTGTGTGTCGCCTCCCAGCCGTTCGCGGTCGCCTCGCCGGCATCCCGCGCGTTCCCGCGTGCGCCGGCCGGCTCCCGCGGACGCGGGTGCCCTCGCCGGCGACATCTGCCCGGCAGATGTCCTGGTCACCGACGTTAGCCCACCGAGCGTGACGATTTCAAACATCTGTTCGATCGACACGCCGTGTCCTCTCGATTTTGTCGGTGCGGGGTGGTAGACCTTCGCACGGACGTTCGATAGAACGCCTGTTCGACCTGAACCGCATTGTCGCCGGTGAGAGCACCGGACCGGGCTCGGATCGAACCGATCAGCAGGTCAGAAGGAGGTTCGCCATGTCGATTCTGGCAGACCGCGGGATCGTCCGCCCGCTCCGGCCCGCCCGGCAGGCCGCCGCCCCGGCTCGGGTTCCCTCGGGTCCCGCCGCACCCGTTCGCGGCACGCGCGAGCGCCGTGGCGAGCCGCTGCGGCCGCCGACGCGCGCCCGGGTGGTCGTTGGGCCTCGCATAGCGCCGGCCACGTGCGCCCAGGCGCGTCGGCCCGCCGTCCGGTGGCCGTGGCTCGCCGCGATCGCCGTCGCCGCCTGTCTGGTGGTCACCGTTCTGGGTGTTTTCGGGTCCGGCACGCCGGGTGGCGCGGTGCCCGAGCGCACGGCGTCGGTGTCCGTGCAGCAGGGCGACACGCTCACCGCGATCGCCGCCCGGTTCGCACCCGACTCGGACCAGGGCGCTGTGGTCGAGCGCATCAAACAGCTCAACCACCTCGACGACGCCGTCCTCGTGCCGGGATTGCCGCTCACCGTGCCGGTCGCGTCGGAGGTGGCCGGGTTCGGTTCGTGACCGTCGGGATGCGCTCGATCGCGCCACGGATCGGTGCCTTGTTCACCCGCTTGTGTCGCTTGCGTGGGCCGTCCGGGCAATCTATGGTCAACCCCTACATCTGGTAGTTACACCGCTGTAGTTGGTCCACAGGTAGGGGTAGACTGGAGACCAGTTGTCCACAGCTGGGCGGTGTTCACCCACCGGTTGTCCACAAGTCGATCACCAGGCGCGGGTCCGTGCGGGGTGATCGTGGTCCAGGCCGTAGCGTGGCGGCAGGGGCCGGCGTGGATGGACTCGGCCGGCGCGGAGGGGAAGGTGATCGGCGGATGAGGTGCCCGTTCTGCCGGCATGCGGACTCTCGGGTCGTCGACTCCCGAGAGGTGGATGAAGGACAGGCGATCCGGCGGCGGCGCTCGTGCGCGCAGTGCGGCCGGCGCTTCACCACGTCGGAGACGATGGTGCTCGCCGTCGTCAAGCGGTCCGGCGTCACCGAGCAGTTCAGCCGGGACAAGGTCGTCAACGGCGTGCGGCGGGCCTGTCAGGGCCGGCCGGTCGACGACGACGCGCTGCAGAAGCTCGCGCAGCGCGTGGAGGAGTCGATCCGCTCCGCCGGTCTGGCGGAGATCCCGAGCCACGAGGTCGGTCTGGCCATCCTCGGTCCCTTGCGGGAGCTCGACGGGGTCGCCTACCTCCGGTTCGCCAGCGTCTACCGCTCGTTCTCCTCGGTCGAGGACTTCGAGAAGGAGATCGCTGACCTGCGGGAAGCCATGGCGGGTACTGCCGCGGAAGAAGGAAGCGAGCGCGCCGGAGACGACTGAGTGTCGCCTGCGCCGCGCGGGAGCGAGGGACGAGACCCGATGACCGAAACCGTGGGAACCGGCGCGGCGGCCGCCGGCCGGAGCAAGAAGAAGGCCAGTGGTGGTCTGGCCGTCAAGCGGGTCTTCACGACCGAAGGCGTGCACCCGTACGACGACGTCGTGTGGGAGAAGCGCGATGTCGTGATGACCAACTGGCGCGACGGCAGCGTCAACTTCGAGCAGCGGGGCGTCGAGTTCCCCGAGTTCTGGTCGGTGAACGCCACCAACATCGTCACCAGCAAGTACTTCCGCGGCGCCGTCGGCTCCCCGCAGCGCGAGAGCAGCCTCAAGCAGCTCATCGACCGCGTGGTGAAGACGTACGTGAAGGCCGCCGCGGACTACGGCTACTTCGCCGGTGCAGGCGACCTGGAGATCTTCGAGCACGAGCTCACCTGGATGCTGCTGCACCAGGTCTTCAGCTTCAACTCGCCCGTCTGGTTCAACGTCGGCACGTCCTCGAAGCAGCAGGTCTCGGCGTGCTTCATCCTGTCGGTCGACGACACGATGGAGTCGATCCTGAACTGGTACCGCGAGGAGGGCCTGATCTTCAAGGGCGGCTCCGGCGCGGGCCTCAACCTCTCCCGCATCCGCTCCTCGAAGGAGCTGCTCACCTCCGGCGGCACCGCGTCCGGCCCGGTTTCGTTCATGCGCGGCGCCGACGCGTCCGCGGGCACCATCAAGTCCGGCGGCGCCACGCGGCGCGCGGCGAAGATGGTCGTGCTCGACGTCGACCACCCCGACATCGAGGAGTTCATCCAGACCAAGGCGCGCGAAGAGGAGAAGATCAAGGTCCTCCGCGACGCCGGGTTCGACATGGACCTCTCCGGCGCGGACATCGCGTCGGTGCAGTACCAGAACGCCAACAACTCCGTGCGCGTGTCCGACGAGTTCATGCAGGCCGTGGAGAACGGCACGGAGTTCGGGCTGCGCGCCCGCCTCACCGGCGAGGTCATCGAGCGCACCGACGCGAAGAAGCTGTTCCGCACCATGGCGCAGGCCGCGTGGGAGTGCGCCGACCCGGGCGTGCAGTACGACGGCACGATCAACGACTGGCACACCTGCCCGGAGTCCGGCCGCATCAGCGCGTCGAACCCGTGCAGCGAGTACATGCACCTCGACAACTCCAGCTGCAACCTCGCGTCGCTGAACCTGCTGAAGTTCGTGGCCGACGACGGCACGTTCGACGCGCCGCTGTTCGCGAAGGCCGTGGAGTTCGTGATCACGGCGATGGACATCTCCATCTGCTTCGCTGACTTCCCGACCGAGCCGATCGCCGACACCACGCGCAAGTTCCGCCAGCTGGGCATCGGGTACGCCAACCTCGGCGCGCTGCTGATGGCGCTGGGCCACGCGTACGACTCCGAAGGCGGCCGCGCGCTCGCCGGCGCGATCACGTCGCTCATGACCGGTGTGTCGTACCGCCGCTCGGCGGAGATGGCCAAGGTCGTCGGCGCGTACGAGGGTTATGCGCGCAACGCCGAGGCGCACCAGCGCGTGATGCGCAAGCACGCCGCGGCCAACGAGCTGGTCCGCACCTACCACTCCAACGACGCGGCCGTCCGCGCGCTGGCCACCGAGGAGTGGCAGCGCGGCGTCGAGCTCGGCACGCGCCACGGCTGGCGCAACGCGCAGGCCTCGGTGCTCGCGCCCACCGGCACCATCGGCTTCATGATGGACTGCGACACCACGGGCATCGAGCCGGACTTCTCGCTGGTGAAGTTCAAGAAGCTCGTCGGCGGCGGGTCGATGCAGATCGTGAACCAGACCGTGCCGCGCGCGCTGCGGGTGCTGGGCTACCAGGACGAGCAGGTGGAGGCGATCGTCGAGTACGTGGCGCAGCACGGCCACGTCGTCGACGCGCCGGGCCTGCGTCCCGAGCACTACGAGGTCTTCGACTGCGCTGTGGGCGAGCGCTCCATCGCGCCGATGGGCCACGTGCGGATGATGGCCGCGGTGCAGCCGTTCCTGTCGGGCGCGATCTCGAAGACGGTGAACATGCCGGAGACGGCGACCGTCGAAGAGGTCGAGGAGATCTACTTCCAGGGCTGGAAGCTGGGGCTCAAGGCGCTGGCGATCTACCGCGACAACTGCAAGGTCGGCCAGCCGCTGTCCACGGCGAAGAAGAAGGAAGCCGAGCCGGAGCCGGAGAAGGTCGTGGAGTACCGCCCGGTGCGCCGCCGCCTGCCGAAGAAGCGCCCGAGCCAGACGGTGTCGTTCACCGTCGGCGGCGCCGAGGGCTACCTCCACGCGGGCTCCTACCCGGACGACGGCCTCGGCGAGATCTTCGTCAAGCTCGGCAAGCAGGGTTCGACGCTGGCGGGCGTGATGGACGCCTTCTCGATGTCGATCTCCGTGGGCCTGCAGCACGGCATCCCGCTGGAGTTCTACGTCTCGAAGTTCTCCAACCTGCGCTTCGAACCGGCCGGCATGACGGACGACCCGGACATCCGCATCGCCACCAGCGTGATGGACTACCTCTTCCGCCGCCTGGCCCTCGACTACCTGCCGTACGAGAAGCGCTCGCAACTCGGCATCTTCACCGCCGACGAACGCTCGGCCGAAGTGGAATCCAACTACGGCGGCATGGACCTCGAAGCCCTGCGCACCAGCGTCGACTCCTCCCCGGCCTCCGCGACCACCCCGGCCGCCCCGCCCACCCCGGCGGCCCCGGACGCGCACTCCACGGCCGAACTGATGGAACTCCACCTCGGCAAAGCCGCGGACGCGCCGTTGTGCATGACGTGCGGCACGAAGATGCGGCCTGCGGGGTCGTGTTATGCCTGTGAAGGGTGTGGAGCTACGTCGGGTTGTAGCTGATTGTCTTGAAGTGGTGAAGCGGGGAGCCGGGTTTCCGGCTCCCCGCTTTGCTTTGCCGGCGACCGGATTTCCGCACAGGATCTCCACACGTCCTCCCGCTGGGGGTCACATCGGTGCGACAGCATCGGGCGCGTGGAGTGGCTTAGGGAGTTCAGGGAAGAAGCACAGCGGCGGCGAGTGCGGCCGGAGCCGGAGTGGGGGCGTGGGGCGCGGCTGGACCCCGTGGTGGTGCGGAGCGTGCAGCGGTTCCAGGTGGGGGAGTCGGGGGACGGGGCCAACCTGATCGCCAAGGCGGACCCGCGGTTTCGGCCCGCCGTCGAGTTGTTCGTGGCCGAGGAGCAGAACCACGCGCGGCTGCTGTCCGAACTCCTCAGGGCCGCGGGGAGTGCGACGATCCACAACCACTGGTCGGACACCGTGTTCGTCTGGCTCAGGCGAGCGCTCGGGCTCAGGCTGGAGTTGATGGTGCTGTTGATCGCCGAAGTGGTGGCGCTGAGCTACTACCGGGCGCTGAGGGATGGCACCGGGGATCCGCTCACGAGGGAAGTCGCGGCGAGGATTTTGGCGGATGAGGAGCGGCATGTGCCGTTCCACTGTGATCAGCTCAGAGGAGCTTTCCCCGGGGCAAAGGGAAAACTCGTCGCCGGCGCGTGGCGGATTCTGTTGCTGGGGGCGTTGGCGGCCGTCACAATCGATCATGGCAAGGCGTTGGGGGCGCTCGGTGTCACGCGGCTCGCGTTCGCGGCGGGGGTGCTGGGGCGGTTCGAGCAGGTGGTCGTGGAAGTCCACGATGGACGGACGTGTCTGGTCGCGACGAGGCCGTTCACGCGTCGGGCGCGGCCGCGGGGTCTGCTCTGACCCCCAGCGAAGCGAGGTGCGCTCGCAGGACGTCGCGGCAGACCTGGGGCGTGGTCGCGTCCGGTTGGAGGGCCGAGCGGAACGTGAGGCCGTCCAGCAGAGCGGCCAAGCGCTCGGCTTCCAGGTCGGCCGCGGAAGCCGGCAAGCGCATGGCCTCGATGATGCGGCGGGCCAAAGCCAGCGTGCCTCGCAGAGCCTCGTGGGCCAAGGCGGTCAGGTCGGTGTCCACGCGGGCCGCGACCAGGAACTCCACCAGCACCGTGGCTTCGGCACGGCGGGGGGCGTCGAGGGGGAGCAGTTCGGCCAGGAAGTCGGTCAGTTGTGAGGCCGCCTCGTCGGGTGTCAGCTCCGAAAGGGGCCGCAACGAGACGCGGCGGCGCTCCAGGCGGGCGGTGACGCGGTCGATCGTCGAGCGCATGGCGAAGCGCATGAGGTCGCGCTGGCCGTCGAAGTAGTGGCGGACGGAGCCGATGTTCAGGCCGGACTCCGCGGCCACCGAGCGCAGCGACACGGCCGGCAAGCCGTCGCGCGCGGCCAGGCGCAGCACGGCGTCCGCGATGTCCGCGCGGCGTTGTTCTCCGTCGATGACCTTGGGCACTGGACCTTTCTATCACACCTGTGATACCAATGTTTATGTCACAGATGTGATAGAAACGAGGTGGGAGACGATGGAGACGGTGCTCAACGTGCTGCTGATCCGGTTCGGCCTGATCGCGGCCGGGCTGGTGGTGCTCGCCCTGGTGTTGTTCGCGGTGGTGGTCACGCTGCGGCGCAGGGGCAAGGGCCACCACGTGACGGCGGCGGCGCGGTTCGCCGCGCGCGTGCTGGATGAGCGAGGGGCCCGGCGTGGGAGCCGCGTGGTGAGGGAAGCGCTCAACCGGTTCGACGACCGGTGAACGGCGACGAGCTGCTGCACCATCTGCTGCTGGACCTGCTGGTCAAGGGCCTGACCGGCCTCGGCGCGGTGGTGGTGCTGGTGATCGGCGCCGTCGCGATCTGGCGCAAGGCGGGGAGGTGAATGGGGGCGCCGGTCACGGCGCCCCCACCACGTCAGGACAGCCGCGACCAGAGGAACTCGAACACCAGCGCCCACTTGAACGCCAGCTGCGCGTTGTCCGCCGCGCCGCCGTGGCCGCCTTCGATGTTCTCGTAGTAGCGCACGTCGTGGCCCTGCTCCTGCATCCGCGCCATCATCTTGCGGGCGTGGCCCGGGTGCACGCGGTCGTCCCTTGTGGACGTGGCGAACAGGGTCGGCGGGTACGTCCGTCCCTTGTGGACGTTGTGGTACGGCGAGTACTTCGCGATGTACTCCCACTCCTCGGGCACGTCCGGGTCGCCCCACTCGGCCATCCACGACGCGCCCGCCAGCAGCAGGTGGTAGCGCTTCATGTCGAGCAGCGGCACCTGGCTCACCACGGCGCCGAACAGCTCCGGGTACCGGGTGAGCATCACGCCCATCAGCAGCCCACCGTTGCTGCCGCCGAGGATGCCGAGCCGTGCGGCCGTGGTGATGCCGCGGGTGACGAGGTCGCGCGCGACTGCGGAGAAGTCCTCGTACACTTTGTGCCGGTTTTCCTTCACGGCCTGCGCGTGCCACTCCGGCCCGTACTCGCCGCCGCCGCGGATGTTCGCGACCACGTACGTGCCGCCGCGCGCGACCCAGCCGCGGCCGATCACGCCGCTGTACGCGGGCGTCAGCGAAACCTCGAAACCGCCGTAGCCGTTGAGCAGCGTCGGGCCGTCCTGCGCGCCGGGCGGGCGCACCACGAAGTACGGGATCTTCGTGCCGTCCTCCGACGTCGCGAAGTACTGCGCGACCTCGATCCCGGCCGCGTCGAAGAACCCCGGCGCCTGCTTGAGCACCTCGACCTCGCCGCCGACCTCACCCCGGCTCAGGGTCGACGGCTGCAGGTAGCTCGACGAGTCCACGAGGTACTCGTCCCTCTCGTCCGGGTCGGTGCCCACGATGTCCGCGCTGCCGAACTCCGGCGCCCCGCCCAGCGGCGCCTCCGTCCAACCGTCGGGGCCGGGCGTGAGCGCGACCAGCTCCGTCTTCACGTCACGCAGCTTCGCGAGCAGCACGTGGTTGCGGGTGAACGTGTAGTACTCGAGCGAGGTGTGCGCGTCCGGCGTGAACAGCGCGGTGAAGTCCCGCTCGCCCGCCAGGAACGCGTCGAACCCGATCACGAGCAGCGCGCCGGCGGGGTGCTCGGTGCCGCCGACGGTCCACGGCGTGCGCGGCTGCACGTACAGCCACTCGCGCTCCACCGACAGCTCCACGTCGTCGGGCAGGTCGAGCTTCTCCAGCCCGGACGGCGTCCGCAGGAACACCTCGGTGCGGTAGAAGTCGATCGAGCGGTGCACGAAGTCGCGCTCGAACGCTGGAGTCGGGTCGTGGAACGCGACCACCGCGACGTCGTCGGGCTTGCCCTCGAACACCAGCTCCGCCGATTCGACCGGCGTGCCGCGGCGCCATTCCTTCGTCAGCCGCGGGTAGCCGGACGTGGTGAGCGTGTCCGGGCCGAAGTCGGTGCCCACGTACACGCGGTCCTCGTCGATCCAGCCGACACGGTTCTTCGCCTCGGCCAGGAAGTAGCCGCCTTCGACGAACTCGTGCGCGTCCAGGTCGAACTCGCGCACCACCGTCGCGTCGGCGCCGCCGCGCGAGAGCTGCACGAGCCCGAGCCGGTGGCCGGGCCGCAGCACCGCGGCGCCCTTCCACACCCAGTTCTCGTCCTCGGCCTCGGCCAGCGCGTCGACGTCGAGCAGCAGCTCCCAGTCGGGTTCGGGCTTGCGGTACTCCTCGAGGGTGGTGCGCCGCCACAGCCCGCGCGGGTGCTCGGCGTCCTGCCAGAAGTTGTAGAGGTTGGGCCCGCGGCGGGTCACGTAGGGGATGCGCCCGCCGGCGTCGAGCACTTCGCGGACCTCGTCCCGCAGCGCGGCGAAGCGTTCGCCGGACGTGAGCACGTCCAGCGTCTCGGCGTTGCGCGTGCGGACCCAGTCCAATGCCTCGTCGCCGGTCACGTCTTCCAGCCACAGGTACGGATCTTCGACACTCATGGCCCCAGTCTCTCCGCCGGGCGGGGGTTCCGGCCACCCGTCCGGCGTTCCCGTTTCGTGATCCCGCCCGGCCGGGTGCTCCGTATGCTGGAGCGCGCAGGTGACAGGGGGAGCGAGCGCACTTGAGCGAAAACGCGGGCGGGGTGCCGCCGAGGGAGCCGGCCGGGCCGCCGCCACCGCCGCCGATGGCGGCCCGGCCACCCGCCGTGAATCCGTGGGCACCGGTTTCGTACGGTCCGCCGCGCCGCCGTAACGGCGGGGTCGTCGGCGGAGTTATCGCGCTCGTCATCCTGGTCGCCACGGCCGGGGTCATGGCCGTGGTCCCGAATGAGCTGTCCGGCCACGCGATCGCCGTGCCGATCTCCGTGCACCGCTCCGACGCGTCGCCAGGCGACGGAGCCCGCGCCGACCCCCGCGCGGTGCCCGAGCTGGAAACCAACCCCATCCTGGCGAACGGCGTGAAGCTCGGCGCGGTGTCGTGCGAGCTGCCGCAGCTGGGGGACACCGGGCCCCAGCTGTCGGCGTTCTACGAAGCGCTCACCGGCTGCCTGGAGCAGGCGTGGCGCCCGGCGCTCGACCGCGCGGATGAGCCGAGCGTGAAGGTCGCCGTCTCCGTGACGCTGCCGAAGGTGAGCGCGTGCGGGGCGGCGCCGTCGAAGGACCAGGCCGTGGCCTACTACTGCGGCGGCGACACCACGATCTACGCCCCCACTGACTGGATGCTCTCGGACGCCGGGCTGAACCGCTCGCGCCACCTCGCGACCATCGCGCACGAGTACGGCCACCACGTGCAGAGCGAAAGCGGCATTCTGACCGCGGCGGCCGACCGCATGAGCTCACCGGACCAGGACAGCCCCGCGGACCTGGCGCTGGTGCGGCGCATCGAGCTGCAGGCCAACTGCTTCGGCGCGCTGTTCATCGCCGCCGCGGAGGGGCGCGGCTCGATCAGCCGCGCCACGGCCAACGCGGCTGTCGCCGACTACGGCCGCGCCGACGACAGCGACGACCACGGCAGCCGCGCTCACCAGCTGTCCTGGGCGAAGGCCGGCTTCACGGCCCAGAACACGGCCGCGTGCAACACGTGGTCGGCGCCGGCCGACAAGGTCAGCTGAGCTTCCAGCCCGGGTCGCGTCCCAGCAGCCCGATCAGCCGGTCGAGTTCGTCGGCGCCCTCGGGCACCTCGACCAGCGCGCCGAACGCGCCGCTCACCGCGCGTTCGGCCGGGTCGGTGGGCACCATGGCGGCGAAGCCGAGGGCGGCCGTCACCGCTTCCGGCGCGGGCTCGTACGCCACGCCGAAGGTCTTCGCGAGGTCCCAGCCATGCACGACCGTGTCGACGAGGTGCATGGCCGCGGCGATCTCGGCGGCGAACGGGCCGATCTCGTGGATCTTCACCTGGCGGCGCAGGGCGCCCTCCTCGCCGTATGCGGCGAGGAAGTCGTCGACCGACGCGGCGTAGGAGGTGTACGCGTCTTCGCCGAGGCGCCCGGCATCCCAGTCGGCCGCTTCGCCGCGGCGCAGGGCTTCGGCGAAGGCGTGGTTTTCACTGACCTGGTGGCGCAGCAGGTCGGCCAGCGTCCAGCCTTCGCAGGGGGTGGGGCGGGAAAGGTCCTTCTCGGTGGCTCCGGCCACGATTTTGTCGAGGACGAGCAGAGACTGGCGGTCGAGTTCGAACGTGGTCATACCCGGACGCTAACCGCCTCAGCGGACCAGCTGAAGGTCCAAAAAGAGCCGAACTCCGGTGGACCAATCTAGGCTGGCGAGGTGGACCTGCACATCGACCTGACCGGCCGCCGAGGCCACCGCGACGAGATCTACCGTCAGATCCGGGAGGCCGTGCTCGATGGCCGGATCCGCGACGGTGACGCGCTGCCGCCCACGCGCGAGCTGGCCCAGCGGCTCACCGTCTCGCGCACCACCGTCAGCGCGGCCTACGAACGCCTCGCCGCCGAGGGGTTCCTCAACGCCCGCCCCGGCGCGGGCACGTTCGTCCGGTCGGGTGCGGCGCCGTGGCCCGCCGAGCCGGCGGCCGAGCAGTCCGAGGAGGCCGTGCGCCCGCGTCCGGAGTGGGCGGCGGTGCCTCGCCCACCGCGCTCGTTCGGGCCCGTGGCGGAGTACGACTTCCGCTCCGGCGTGCCCGATGTGCGGCTGTTCCCGTTCGACACCTGGCGTCGCCTGATGACGCAGCGGCTGCGCGCGTCGCAGGCCGATCTGCTCATGTACGGCGCACCGCAGGGCGATCCGCGGCTGCGCGAGGGGCTCGCGCGCCACCTCGGGGTGTCGCGCAACGTCCGCGTGCGCCCGGAGGACATCGTTGTCACGACGGGAGTCCAGCAGACCGTGGACCTCGTCGCGCGGGTCCTGCTGAAGGCCGGTGACCTCGTGGCCGTGGAGGATCCCGGGTACCCGCCGCCGCGGCTGCTGCTCGGCACTCTGGGCATGCGCGTCGCGGGCGTGCCGGTGGACGGCGAGGGGATTGTCGTCGAGGCGATCCCGGCCGGCACGCGGGTTGTGTACGTGACGCCTTCGCACCAGTGCCCGCTCGGCGTCGCGATGTCGTTGGCGCGGCGGCAGGAACTGCTCGACTGGGCCGAGCGCACGGGCGCGGTGATCATCGAGGACGACTACGACAGCGAGTTCCGCTACACCGGACGGCCGCTGGAACCGTTGCACAGCCTGGATTCCCGCGGCCGCGTGGTGTACGTCGGGTCGATGTCGAAGGTGCTCTCACCGGCGTTGCGGGTGGGGTTCCTGGCTGCGCCGCCGTCGCTCGTGGGCGCGCTCGCCAAGGCGAAGTACCTCGCCGACTGGCACACGCCCGCGCTCGAACAGGCCGTACTGGCCGACTTCATCGACGAAGGCGGCTTCGCGCGCCACATCCGGCGGATGCGCAAGATCTACCGTGAACGCCACGACATCCTCGTCGACGGTCTGCGCAGCGAATTCGGCGATGTGCTCGACCCCGTACCCGCGGCGGCCGGACTGCACCTGGGCGCTTCGGCCGACCGCGATCTGCGCCTGGTGGCCCGCAACGCGCGCGACGCCGGCGTACGCCTGTTGTCCCTTGGCGACTTCTCGATGACCCGGACCTGCCACGGATTGCTGTTCGGCTACGGTGCGATCGCGGCCGAGGCCATCGAACCGGGACTGGCCCGGCTGCGCCGGGTGTTCGACGAGGGAGTGCGATGACCGACGACGCGATGGTGGCGATCGACGCGGGCCTGCGCAAGCACATCGCGGGCGACCGCGCGGGCGCGCGCGAGACCTTCCTCGCGCTGTGGCAGGAGATCGGCGAGGACGGCGACCCGCTGCACCGCTGCGCGCTGGCCCACCACCTCGCCGACGTCTGCGACGAGCCGGCCGAAGAGCTCGAGTGGGACCTTCGTGCCCTCTCCGCCGCGGACTCCCTCACCGACGAACGCGCGCAGCAGTACCACTCGACGCTCGCCGTACGCGGCTTCTACCCTTCGCTGCACCTCAACCTCGGCGAGGACTACCGCAAGCTCGGTGACCTCGACGCCGCGCGCCGGCATCTCGCGTCGGCCCGGGAAAAGCTCGACGCGCTGGGCGAGGACGACTACGCCGCCGGCATTCGCGCCGCGCTGGAAGGCCTGGCAGAACGGTTGGTGTGAGCACTCCATACCACGGGTGAACGCGGCTCGCCGGACTTTCGCACTCGGCACCCGGGCCCTAACCTGGTGTGACCCAACTCGACGAGGAGAGGGGAACACCATGCGGATCGCGGATCTGCTCCGGTCCAAAGGCGCTGCTGTCGCCACGGTGGCTCCGGGGACCACGGTGACCGAACTGCTCGCCGGGCTCGCCCGCCACAACGTCGGTGCCATGGTGGTGGTGACACCTGAAGGCGCCATAGCGGGGATCGTGTCCGAACGCGATGTGGTGCGTCGGCTCAACGATCACGGTCCCATGGTCCTCGACGGTCCCGTCGCGGACATCATGACGAAGATGGTGGCCAGCGCCGGGCCCGACGACTCGGTCGACGAGCTGAGCGTGCTGATGACCGAACGCCGCATCCGGCACGTGCCCGTGCTCGAAGACGGCCGCCTGGCCGGCATCATCAGCATCGGCGACGTGGTGAAGTCCCGGATCGAGCAGCTCGAGAAGAGCCAGGAGCAGCTCGAGGCCTACATCGCGCAGGGCTGAGTCTCTCAGGGCAGGCGGGGTCATTCCCGCCAGCCGCTGAGCTCCACCCCCTTGGCGACGTCCACGCGGTAGGCGAGCGTGACCGTCCCGGTCGCACCGGGCGCGAGCGTGAGCCGCCACGTGAACTCGCCGAGGTCGGTGGTCTCCACCGGGTCCGGCGTCGCGCGTACGTCCCGCACCGTGATGGCTTCGTCGCGGGAGACGGGTGCCTGGTCGAGCACGGTGACCACTGCTTCGCGCGGGCTGTGGTTGGTCACCGTGGTGCGGTACTCCGCTTCGCGGCGGCGCTGGCCCGACAGCGTGGCCTTGCTCGCCGTGCGTCGCACGAGGTCGCGTTCCACGCGGATGCGGTCGTCCACGCCGAGGGCGAGCTCGAGCTCTTCGCCCGGAGCCCACAGATCGAGCCGGGTGGTGCCGACGAACTCGGTGTCGTGGAAGACGGACGCGCGCCCGGCGCGCAGCGTGTGCTCGCCGGTGTTCACCACGGTCGCGCGCAGGTATGCCTCCGTCGCCTGCACGGGCGCGGTCACGTAGCCGAGCTCGGCCGTCAGATCGAGCTGTGCCAGCGTGGTCCGGTGCCCCTGCGAGCCCGACGGGATCGCGACCGGGTGCGACGGCCGGTAGGTGACCGCGGTGGTGCCCTGCTCCGCCTCGGCGAACACCGGGGCCATGCGGCGCAACGATACGGCCTTGTCCCGCACGGCGGCGCTGCCGGGCGCGGCCGCGGCGAACGCGGCCATCGGCCGGGCCGGCGGGGCCGGCTGCACGCGGTCGAGGAACCACGGGTCGAGCTCCGGCACCACGACGGTGCTCGCGGGGCGCGCGGTCGACAGGGCGAGCTCGCACTCCGGCCAGTCTTCGCCGGTGTGCTGGCTGACCAGGCCGAAGGAGGTCACGGTGACGTCGGTGTCGCGCACGCGCACGTCGTAACCCGGCTCCCAGCTGGCGCCGGGGACCACATAGGACAGTTCGACTTCGATCTCTCCGGTGTCTTCCTGCGGTTCGAGGTCTACGGTGACGCCGGCACTGTCCTGTTCGGACTGTGCGCTGTGGTTCGCGATCCGGCGTTCCAAAGCCGCGAGGTTTTCGCGCATCCGCTCAAGGCGTTCGGTGAGTGCCCGGCGCGTGCGCAGTGCGGCGGCGAGCTGGCCGCCGAGCGCCTCGGTGACCTCCTCGACGCGCGTCGGGCCCGCGACGCCCGACGCCAGTGCCTTCGCGAAGCTCGCCCCGCTGCGTTTCGCCACGCCCGTGAGCAGCTCGACCTTCGCGGCTTCGGCTGCTTCGTCGTCGGCGACGGCGTCGATCGCGGCTTGGTTCGTGCGGCGTTGCTCGACGAGCGCGTTGAGCGCGGGGTCGGCGGGGCCCGCGTGCTGCTCGTAACCGACGTCGACGCCGGTGATCAGCGCGGCGCCGGTTCCCGTGACGCGCACCGATTCCGCGTCGAGCGCCAGCGGCAGGCCGGTGATCCGCACGCGGGCGCCCTCGGCCAGGTTCGCTCGGCCGCGGCGGGTGATCCGCGCGTGCTGCGGGTAGACGGTCACGGCGACGATCGGAGCATCCATGACCCCGACGTTAGTCGGTTGACGGCGGCCGCGGTTGCCGGAAGTGTCGGGGGTGATCGCCCGCTTCGTCCGGCTTGGGGGTTCTGGTGGGAGCTGCTCGGATCGCGTCCGTGCTCGCTGCGGTGCTCGTGCTTCCGCTCGGAACGGGGGTGGCGCAGGCGGATCCGCCACCCGCGCCGGTGTTCTCCGACGGGCAGGCGCAGCCGGTGTTCGACCCGGCCGACGTGGTGCGCGAGGACGTCTGGGTCACCGCACCGGTGGACAGCGACCACGACGGGCAGGACGACCTCGTCCACGCGCAGGTGGTGCGACCACGCGCGACGGACGCCGGGATGAAGGTGCCGGTGGTCTACGAGGCGAGCCCGTATTTCGCGGGGGGCAACGACGTCGCGAACCACAACGTGGACGTGGAGCTGTCGGTGCCGGATTCCTCTCGGGTTGCCCCCACCGGCGTCGGCCCGCACGCGGCGCCGCCGATCCGCTGGAGCTACCAGGACTACTTCACCGCGCGCGGCTTCGCCGTGGTGTACGGGGAATCCCTGGGCACGGGGCTGTCCACGGGCTGCCCGACGACCGGCGACGTGAACGAGACCGTCGGCGCGCGGTCGGTGGTCGACTGGCTCAACGGCCGCGCCCCGGCCCGCGACGAGGCCGGCGGGCCCGTGACCGCGGGCTGGAGCACCGGGCACACGGGCATGATGGGCGTGTCCTACAACGGAACCCTGCCCAACGCCGTCGCGAGCACCGGTGTTCTCGGTCTCGAGACGATCGTGCCGATCGCCGCGATCTCGAACTGGTACGAGTACTACCGCAACGACGGCGCGGTCGTCGCCGCCGGCGGCTTCCAGGGCGAGGACGCCGATGTGCTGGCCGAGTACGTCTACACGCGCGCCGACCGGCAGATCTGCCGTCCGGTGATCGACGGGCTCACCGCCGACCAGGACCGGGTGACCGGGGACTACGGGCCGTTCTGGGACGTGCGGAACTACCGCAACGACGCCGAGCTGGTGCACGCGTCCGTGCTCGCCGTGCACGGGCTGAACGACTGGAACGTGAAGACCGACCAAGTCGCTTCGTGGTACGAAGCCTTGAAGGCGCACGGGGTGGAGCACAAGATCTGGCTGCACCAGTCGGGCCACGCGGACCCTCTGTCGCTTCGCCGCGACGTGTGGCTCGTGACTTTGAACAAGTGGCTCTCGCACTACCTATACGGGGTCGACAACGGCATCGAGCGCGAACCGAAGGCCACGATCCAGCGCGAGGACAAGTCCTGGGTCGACGAGACCGACTGGCCCGCGCCCGGCACTCGTGACGTGCAGGTCCACCCGTGGCCGGGCGGCCGCGCGAAGGGCACACTTTCCGCCGTCGCCGTGCCCGGCCGTCCCACGGTGGAGGTCTTGGCCGACGACGCCTCGAAGACCGTGCAGCAACTCGCCGACGCGGCATCATCGGGCAATCGCCTGCTGTACGGGACTCCCGCGGTGAAGTCGCCGCTGCGCCTCTCGGGCACCGCGCGGGCCGACCTGCAACTGTCGTTCGACCGGCCCGCCGCCAACGTCACGGTGGCGCTGATGGACCGCGCCCCGGACGGCAAGTCCTTCGTGATCACGCGTGGCTGGACCGACCCGCAGAACCGCGTTTCGCCTTCGGTGACCTCGCCGATCGTGCCCGGGACTTCGTACCGCATCGGGGTTTCCCTGATGCCGAAGGACTACGTGCTGGCGGCCGGGCACCGCCTGGAGTTCCTCGTGGCCTCCAGCGACCACGACTACACCCTGCGGCCGCGTCCGGGAGCCGGGCTGTCGCTGGACCTCACGCGCACGTCGCTGACCCTGCCGGTCACGGGTGGGAAGCCGGCGCTGGGCTTCTGAGCGACCTTTGCGGAGACGTGGTGGTCCTGGCTGACTTGTCCACACCTCGACCCCGCCTTGCCTCAGTTGTCCACAGTTTCTCCGCTCGGCCGATTTTGGCCCCTCACCTCGGTAAACTGGGACTGGGGACGCCCCCCGAGGAGGGTGGGGGTGTGCTGGTGGACGGTCTTGGAGTCCGTCAGCGCTTCGCCTTCGAGGAGGGCGGCGTCGTCGGCGACACCGTCGTCCCCGACTCCGTCCCGGACGCGGCTTTCGCCGCCGCGCTGCGGCCGTACGTCGAGGCTGTACGGCGCTAGTCCGCGATCCCCGCCCGGTACGCGAATGCGACCGCCTGCGCACGGTCCCGCAAGCCGGCCTTGGAGAACAGGTGGTTCACGTGCGTTTTGACCGTGGCCTCGCTGACCACGAGCTCCCGCGCGATTTCCGTGTTCGACAGGCCCGCCGCGATGAGGCGCAGCACCTCGATCTCGCGCGCCGTCAGGCCCTCGACCTCGGCCGCGCGCACGGGGGCCCGGCGCGTGGCGGCGTCGACGAGGCGGCGTTGCAGCTCGCCGTCCACTGTGGACTGCCCGGCCGCGGCGGAGCGCAGCGCACGCGCGATGGCCTCGGCGTCGGCGTCCTTCGTGAGGAAGCCGCGGGCGCCGGCGCGCAGGGCGCCGAGCAGGGACTCGTCGTCGGTGTAGGTGGTGAGGACGACGACCTCCGTGGCGGGGTAGCGCTCGCGGACGGCCTCGGTGGTGGAGACGCCGTCGCGGCGGGGCATGCGCAGGTCGACCAGCAGCACGTCCGGGTGGTGCTCGGCGACGAGCTCCAGCGCGGCGTCGCCGTCGGCGGCCGCGCCGACCACCTCGACGCCGGGCAGCAACCCCAGCAACGTCACGAGGCCCTCGCGCACCACGGCCTGGTCGTCGGCCAGCACCACGCGCAGGTTCACGCCGGCACCGTCAGGTGAATCCGCCATCCGTCCTCTCCCGGCCCGCTGTCCAGCTTTCCTTCGAGCAGCGCGACCCGCTCGGCCATGCCGCGCAAACCGTATCCCGCCGCGGGCGCGTCCGGCGGACGGCGGCCCTGGCGATCGAGCACCGTCAGCTCGACGTGTGACTCCGCGAAGGCGAGCTTGACGTCCACGTCGGCTCCCGGCGCGTGCTTGCGCGTGTTCGACAGCGCCTCCTGCACGGCGCGGACGAGCGCGGTGGTCACGCCGGCGTCGAGGTCCCGCGGCTCGCCCTCCACGACCAGGTCGGCGCGCGCCCCCGTGTCCAGACGGTAGCCCGCGAGCAGGTCGGCCACGGCACGCTGCGCGGGCACCGCGTCTTCCCTCAGCGCCGCGACGGCCTTGCGCGCCTCGGACAGCCCGTCCGAGGCCAGCTTCTGGGCTCGTTCGATCTGGGCGACGGCTTCGGGGCTGGCGCCGTCGCGCACGAGCATCAGCCGGGCGCCCTGCAGGTTGAGCGCCAGGCCGGCCAGGGAGTGGGCGAGGACGTCGTGGACCTCGCGGGCGATGCGCGTGCGTTCGGCCAGCGCCGCGGCGCGCGCGTGCTCCTCGGTGGCGGTTTGTGCGCGGGCCAGCGCGAGCTCTGTCTGCTCCAGCCGCGCCGCACGGTCGCGCCGGCTCGCGGCGAGCAGCACCATCACGATGAGGATGGCGAACAGCGCGAGCGCGTTCAGCCATTCGAGCTGGTGCACCACGGCCCACGCGACGATCGCGCCGGCACTCGACACCAGCACCACCGCGGTCAGCGCGCGGCCGAACGTCCGCAGCGTGTAGAACGTCGTGCTGAACATCGCCACCGACATCCAGCTGTTCGGCTCGAGCACCCACAGCGCGCCCGCCGCCGCGACCACCACCGGCATCGCCGCCGGCAACACCCACGCCGGCCTCGACTCCGGCGTCGCGGGCAGCAACGGCGCCGACGCCACCAGCGTCACGCCGAACAGAACCCACGCCCACCACCCCGTGAGGTACGGGATCGAGATGATCAACGGGAACACCACGAATCCCCAGCGCACCCAGTCGGGCGCGCCGAGCCGCCGGCGGTTCCCGGTGGTCGTGGTGGTCATGTCCCTCCCCGGTGCTTGTAGGGAGAATGTACGGGAGGACGCCTCGCGTGGTGGGCAGGCGCAGTGGTGTGAATGCGTTTCACGGAATGGTTTTCCGCTGTCGGGGCCGGCGTCGAAAACAGGGTCGGTCGAGGCCGTTCGCCGTCGGGACACCCGTTGCTACCAGGTGGTTTGCCCGGCATGTACGCAAAATGTACTTCGCGTCGCTTTCCTGGTTCCCGTCATCCACGCCAAACAGGAGGTACGCACCATGTCCAGGTTGCGACGGCTCGCCGTGTTCGCCGCTGCCGCGGTGTTGCCCGCGCTCGGTCTCACGTTCGCCGCCCAGGCGCCCGCGTCCGCCGCGCCGAACTTCCAGGTGCCGTTCAAGTGCGGCGTCACGGTGACGGCCGCGACGTTCAGCGGGCACAGCCCCGCCAACTCCGTCGACTTCCAGAAGACCGGCATCACGGGTATGCCCGTGGTCGCGTCGGTGGCCGGCACCGTCACGCGCGTCGAGAACGAGGGCAGCACCAGCTACGGCCGCTGGATCGAACTCGACCACGGCGGCGGCTGGCGGACCCGCTACGCGCACTTGTCCGCGCAGGAGGTATCCGTGGGCCAGAAGGTGAGCGGGGGCGCCGAAATCGGCAAGGCGGGCGCGACGGGCGGCGTGACGGGACCGCACCTGCACTTCGAGGAGAACCTCAACGGCGTGACGCAGAAGGCCGTGCTGAACGGCGTCGCGGCCGTCTACTACGGCAAGAAGGACTTCACGAGCAAGAACAACTGCGGCGGCAACCCCTATTCGGCCACGGAGGTGTGCGGCTCCGGGTTCTCGGTGATCGACCAGCAGGGGCTGGGCTCGTCCGGCACCGCGTACCTGCTGTACAACGCTTCGACGAAGGCCAACTGCGTGACGACGCTGAAGTCCGTTTCGCTGGGTACCGCGAGCCCGACGTCGGCGTTCCTGGAAGTGCAGGGCCAGGCGCGCACGACCGACTCCGGCAACTTCACCTACTACGCGGGGCCGGTGAAGAAGACCGCGGGCGCCACCTGCGTGAAGTGGGGCGGTTCGGTGGGTGCGGACACCTACACGAGCCCGTTCGAGCATTGCGGCTGAGCGCCTAGCACACGGCACCGACACGAACCCGGTCCAGCCCGCGCGGCTGGGCCGGGTTTTCCACAACTGCCGCAGTTGTCCACAGATTTCCGCTGATGTCTCCCCACGCCCGTTTTCCGCCGCACAGTGGAGTGCGTGACCACCTCGACCCCACCCGGCACGGCCCGGGCTCTGCTCACCGACCCGGCGCAGCTCATCGCGGCGCTCCCGTACTTGCTCGGCTTCAAGCCCGCCGACTCCGTGGTGCTGCTCGGGCATCGCCCGCCCGGCACGCGGATCGGCCTGATCCTGCGCGCGGACCTGCCACCCGGCGATCTCCTTGCGGAGCAAGCGGATGCGCTCGCGCCACGCTTCCGCGTGGACGACCACACAGGCGTCACCGTGGTGATCGTCGGCGGCCGGGCCGGTCCCGACGGCGAGCTGCCCCACGCCGAGTTCGCCGGGGAACTGAGCCGCGCGCTCAAGGAGTACGAGCTGCCCGTGATGCATCCATTGTGGACACCGGAGATCGCGGCCGGGGCACCGTGGGCGTGCTACCGCGAACCGACCTGCGGCGGCCTGCTGCCGGATCCTCGCGACACCGTGGTGGCCGCGACGATCACCAACGCCGGCTTCGTCTCCTTCCCCAGCCGCGACGACGTCTTGGCCTTGCTGGAGCCACGTTCTCCTTCGGCTCTGGTGCGGCGCCGCGCCCTGCTCTCCCGCGCGGCCCCACCGTGGGATCCCGACGACCTGCTCGCGGCGGCCGCCGAGGTACGCGCGGCGTTCTTCCGCCACCGCCGGGCCGAAGGTCCGCCGTCCGACGACCAAGCGGTGCGCCTCGCCCACGCCCTGCGCGTCCCGAAGGTCCGCGACGCCTGCCTCGCCACGGCGGTGCCGCCGGAGTCGCCCATCGCCGTGGCCGCGATGAGCCTGTGGCTGGAGCTCGTGCGTGAACTGCCCGCGCCCCACCGCGCGGACGCCGCCGCCCTAGTCGCGTACGCCGCCCTCATGCGCAGCGAAGGCGCCCTCGCGGGCATGGCCCTGACCAACGCCCTGGACGCCTGCCCCGAGCACGTCCTCGCGCAGCTCCTCCACGCGGCCTGGAACCTCGGCACGGACCCGTCGAGACTCGCCGGGTTGGCTTCGCTGCCGGATGCCGTGGACCTGGGCTTGTCGCTACCGGAACTCGGCCTGGACCCGGATGCCGGAACGTGGTGAAGCAGCACGGAAAACGCGTCCGGCGGGCCCAGGCTCGCCAAGAGCCCGGACCCGCCGGAAGGAGGTCGGTCAGGAGCGGCGCGACTGCGTGAACGCCCAGGCGTCGGAGACGATGCCGTCGAGGTCGGTGCGGTCGGGTTTCCAGCCGAGTTCGCGGCCGGCCTTTTCGCTGGAGGCCACGAGGACCGACGGGTCGCCCGCGCGGCGCGGGGCGATCTCGGCGGGGATCGGGTGGCCGGTCACGCGGCGGCAGGACTCGACGACCTCCAGCACGGAGAAGCCGGTGCCGCTGCCGAGGTTGTAGATGCGGTGTTCGCCGGGCGTCGCGTGGCGGAGGGCGAGCTGGTGGGCGTCGGCGAGGTCGACGACGTGGATGTAGTCGCGGACGGCCGTGTGGTCGGCCGTCGGGTAGTCGTCGCCGTAGATGGAGATGTGGGCGCGGTCGCCGGTGGCGACCTGGAGCACGAGGGGGATGAGGTGGGTTTCGGTGGTGTGGCGCTCGCCGAAGGCGTGGTAGGCGCCGGCGACGTTGAAGTAGCGCAGGCTCACCGCGGCGATCCCGTGGGCGCGGGCGAAGCTCGTGATGGCGTGGTCGATCGCGAGCTTGGAAGCGCCGTAGGTGTTGGTGGGCTGCGTCGGCGCGGTCTCCGGGATCGGCGACGACTCGGGCTCGCCGTAGGTGGCCGCGGTGGAGGAGAACACCAGGCGCGGCGTGCCGTGGGCCTTCATGGCCTCCAGCAGGCGCAGGGAGGTGACGACGTTGCCTTCCCAGTACTTCGCCGGGTCCGTCATCGACTCGCCGACGAGCGACTTCGCGGCGAAGTGCAGCACGCCGTCGAAGCCCTCGGCGAGGATGTCGGCGGCGACGGCGGCGGCGTCGCCCTCGATGAAGCGCGCGTCGGGGTGCACGGCGTCGGCGTGCCCGGTGGACAGGTCGTCCACGACCGTGACCTGGTGACCGGCCTCGATGAGCCGCGCGGCGCACACGCTGCCCACGTAGCCGGCGCCACCCGTGACGATCAGTTTCAGGGGGCTCTGCGGGTCCGTCACGGTGTGGCCTTTCCGGTGTGGGCGGTGACTGTGCGCCACAGTCTTCCCTCACCGCGCCGCGCCCGGCCGCCCGGGGTTGCCGCGGCCGGTCCGGCCCGCCGGCGGACGCGCGGGCTCCGGACACGGCGCTGCCCCCGAGACCGGAGTCCCGAGGGCAGTGCCGAAGCCAAAGCAGCCGAAGCCGATACGCAGCAGAAGCCGAGACCGCGTCAGACGGCGTCGCGGCCCGCGCCGCGGGAAGGGACCGCGGTGAACGTGCGGGGGCGGCGGAGCCCGGCGGCCTCGAAGGCCTGCTCGACCGCAGTGCGGACGTGCTCCAGGTCGGCCTCGCGGACCAGCGCGATGGCCGAGCCGCCGAAGCCGCCGCCGGTCATGCGGGCACCCAGGGCGCCGGCTGAGCGGGCGGAGTCCACGGCGAGGTCGAGTTCGGAGGTGGAGATGCGGTAGTCGTCGCGCATGCTGGCGTGGGAGGCGTCCAGGTGCGGGCCGATGTCGGTGAGGCGGCCCTCGCGCAGTAGGGCCACGACGTCGAGCACGCGCTGGTTCTCGGTGACCACGTGGCGCACGAGCGGCGCGAGGTCGTCCGGCAGCTGGGCCAGCGCTGCGTCCAGGCCTTCGAGGGTGACGTCGCGCAGGGCCTTCACGCCCAGCAGCTCGGCGGCGCGCTCGGTGCCGCGGCGGCGTTCGCCGTAGCCGCCTTCGGCGTGGGAGTGCTTGGTGCGCGTGTCCATGATCAGCACGCGGACGCCGGCCTCGGCGAGCGGGAAGGGCACCTGTTCCATCTCGCCGGAGCGGACGTCGAGGAACAGCACGCAGGAGTCCTGGCAGCACAAGGACGCCGTCTGGTCCAGCAGGCCGGTGGGGGCGCCGACGAAGTCGTTTTCGGAACGCTGCACCCAGCGGGCGATCTCCGGGCGGGTCGGGGTGCCGGGCAGCCCGGCGTCGAGTTCGACGCCGGCGAGGCCGAGCAGCGCGAGCGTGACGGCGCACTCGAGGGCATGGGACGAGGACAGGCCGGCGCCGGAGGGGACGTCGCCGGCGATGACCAGGTCCGCGCCCGTGGCGTGGCCGTGGTCGCGCAGCACCCAGGCGACGCCCGCGGGATAGGCGGCCCACCCCTCGACCGAACCCGGTTCGAGGGAAGCGATGTCGAGGAGATCGGAGTATTGGAACTGGCCGTCGTCGCCGAGGGTGGCGACGTTGAGCTTGCTGTCGTCACGCGGCGTGGCCGCCACGGCGAGGCGGTGGGGGAGGGCGAAGGGCAGCACGAAGCCGTCGTTGTAGTCGGTGTGCTCACCGATCAGGTTCACCCGGCCGGGAGCGGACCAGACCCCGGCCGGGGCGCGGCCGTGGATCCGGTGGAACGCGCCTGCGGCGTCTTCGGCGGCGCTCACCGGGCCTGCGCCAGCACGGCGTGCAGCGCCGAGGTGGACACCTGTGCCGAGGAGTCGCTGCCGGTGACCTCGATGGTCACGGTGCCGCCGTTGGCCTTGCCGACCGTGACGCGGCCGCCGGGCACGATGCCGACGGACTTGAGCTCGGTGAGCAGCGACTCGTCGAGCTGCACGTGCTCGGCGATGCGCCGCACCACGACGTCGCCGCCGCCGGTGCGGGCGAACTCGTCGAGGCGCACGAGGTCGGACTCGGCGGGCGGCGCGGGGTCGCCGTCGCCCAGCTTGTCGAGGCCCGGGATCGGGTTGCCGTAGGGCGAGGTGGTCGGGTGGTCGAGCAGCTTGACCAGCTTGCGCTCGACGGCCTCGCTCATCACGTGTTCCCAGCGGCACGCCTCGGTGTGCACGTGTTCCCACTCGAGCCCGATGACGTCGACGAGGAGGCGCTCGGCGAGACGGTGCTTGCGCATCACGGCGATGGCCAGCTCACGACCGTGGTCGGTCAGCTGCAGGTGCCGGTCGTCGGCCACGACCACCAGCCCGTCGCGTTCCATCCTGGCCACGGTCTGGCTCACGGTCGGCCCGCTCTGCTGCAGGCGTTCGGCGATCCGTGCCCGCAGCGGGACGACACCCTCTTCTTCAAGCTCGTAGATGGTACGCAAGTACATCTCGGTGGTGTCGATGAGATCGTTCACGCTGTCCCCTTCGTCCGCGTAGCTCATCGTAGTCGTTGGCCCCGACAGCGACGGCACGCGCCGACATAACAAGCCGGGCGGGCTGAAAAGTCCGGCCCGGGTGCGTGTGCGGCGCCCGGACCTGCAGGATGGGGCGCATGGGACCGCTGATCACCCCCGCCGAGCTCGCCGCCCTGCCCGAAGCGCGGCGCCCCGTGGTGCTGGACGTCCGCTGGCGCCTGGCCGGGCCGCCCGCCGCCGAGTCCTACCGCGAGGGCCACGTGCCCGGGGCGGTGTTCGTCGACCTCGACACCGCGCTGGCCGCCCCGCCCGGCGACGGCGGCCGCCACCCCCTGCCCGACCCCGCCGATCTGCAGCGTGAGCTGCGCGAAGCCGGCGTGAGCGCCGGGCGCCCGGTGATCGTGTACGACGACGCCGACGGCTCCGTCGCCGCGCGGGCCTGGTGGTTGCTGCGCTGGGCCGGCCACACCGACGTGGCGGTGCTCGACGGCGGTTACGCAGCGTGGCTCGCCGAAGGCCGCGAAACGACCACCGACGCCCCGACCCCCGAACCCGGCGACTTCGAGGTGCGCCCGGGCGGCATGCCGGTGCTCACCGCCGACGAAGCCGCCGCCCGCGCCCGCGCCGGAGTGCTGTTCGACGCCCGTGCGCACGCGCGCTACACGGGCGAGACCGAGCCGGTCGACCCGCGCGCCGGCCACATCCCCGGGGCGATCAGCGCGCCGTCGGCCGAGCACGTCGGTGAAGACGGCCGCTGGCGCACGCCCGCCGACCTCGCCGCGCGCTTCGCGGGCCTGGGGCTCGAAGAAGGCACCCCCGTCGGCGCCTACTGCGGCTCCGGCGTCACCGCTTCGTCGGTCGTGCTCGCGCTGGAAGTCGCGGGCCACCCCGAGCCGGCGGCGCTGTACGCCGGCTCCTGGTCGCACTGGTCGCGCGACCCCGAACGCCCCGCCGCGACCGGCCCCGAGCGCGGCTGAACCACCGCGCCCGAACCACCGCAGGCACCGAAGCTGAACCCGGCTCGGGCACGCCGGGGCCAGTACAGTGCGGTACATGTCCTCGCCTGCTGTCGTCTGGGATGCCGCACTGCTGGGGTACGACCTGGGCGGGGAGCATCCGTTCAACCCCGTCCGCCTGGAGCTCACGATCCGGCTGGCCACGGAGCTCGGTGTGCTGAACGACGTCGAGCTGCTCGTGCCCACCGCGGCGGGCGACGAGGAGCTGCTGCGCATCCACGCACCCGAGTACCTCGCGGCCGTGCGGGAGGCGCCGCTCGTCGGGTGGGATGTCGGGCACGGGCTGGGCACGGCGGACAACCCGGTGTTCAGCGGGATGCACGACGCGTCGGCGCTGGTGGTCGGCTCGACGCTGCTCGCGGCGCGCAAGATCGCCGAGGGGGAGGTGAAGCGCGCGGTCAACATCGCGGGCGGGCTGCACCACGCGATGCGCGACTACGCGTCGGGCTTCTGCGTCTACAACGACTGCGCCATCGCCATTTCCTGGCTGCTCGACCACGGTTTCGACCGCATCGCCTACCTCGACACCGACGTGCACCACGGCGACGGGGTCCAGACCGCCTTCTACGACGACCCGCGCGTGCTCACCGTTTCGCTGCACCAGCATCCGTTCACGCTCTGGCCCGGCACCGGCTACGCCGCCGAGATCGGCAATGGCAAGGCCGCCGGCACTTCGGTCAACATCCCGCTGCCGCCGCACACCAAGGACCCGGGCTGGCTGCGGGCGTTCAACGCGGTCGTCCCCTCGCTGCTGGCCGAGTTCGAACCGCAGATCCTCGTGACGCAGTGCGGCGTCGACTCGCACGAGGAAGACCCGCTGGCCGACCTTTCGCTGTCGGTCGACGGGCACCGCACCATCTACTCGACGATGCGCGACCTCGCCGAGACCTACAGCGGCGGGCGCTGGCTCGCCGTCGGCGGGGGCGGCTACCAGCTGATCCGCGTGGTCCCGCGCTCCTGGACGCACCTGATCGCCACGGTGCTCGACCGCGACGTCGCGCCCGACACGGGGCTGCCGCCCGGCTGGGTCTCCTCGATCACCAAGGCCGCGCCGACCGCCGAGATCCCGCACGCGATGACCGATGAAAAGGACACGGCGTTCAAGCCGTGGGGCGACGCCGCCGACGACCCGGTCGACCTCGCGATCCGCGACACCCGCCGCGCGGTGTTCCCGCTGCACGGCCTCGACCCGGACGATCCCAGGGACTGACCATGTCCGAAGACCCGGCACCCGGAAACGGCCTGCGCGACCCGTACGACTACCCCCGCGACTGGGAGGCCGACGTCGTCCTGTCCGACGGCGGCACCGTGCACCTGCGGCCCGTGGTGCCCACGGACGCCGACGGCCTCGTCGCCTTCCACAGCAGGCTTTCCGAGCGCACGCGCTACCTGCGCTACTTCGGCGCCTACCCGCGGATCCCCCCGCGCGACTTGCAGCGGTTCTCCACTGTGGACCACCACGACCGGGTCGCGTTCGTGGCGCTGCTCGGCGGCGACATCGTGGCCGTCGGGCGCTACGAACGGCTCGACGGCGGTCCCTCGGCCGAGGTCGCGTTCGTCGTCGACGACAAGCACCAGGGCCGCGGGCTCGGCTCGATCCTGCTGGAGCACCTGGCCGCCGCCGCGTCGGAGAGCGGGCTGCGCCGGTTCGTCGCCGAGGTCCTCGCCGAGAACGCGCCCATGGTTCGCGTGTTCCGCGACGCCGGCTACCAGGTCAGCCGCGCCATCGAGGAAGGTGTGCTGCACCTGGAGTTCAGCATCGACCCGACGGAGGAGTCGCTCGCAGTCGCGCGCTCGCGCGAGCAGGCGGCCGAGGCGCGCAGCGTGCACAACCTGCTGCACCCGCGCTCGGTCGCGGTGATCGGCGCTTCGGCCGACCACACGAAGGTCGGCCACGTCGCCTTCCGCAACCTGCTCGCTGCCGACTTCACGGGCACGGTCTTCCCGGTCAACCCCGAGCACCGCTCGGTGCGCGGCGTGCGCGCATACGCGTCGGTGCTCGACATCCCGGACCCCGTTGACCTCGCACTGGTCGCCGTGCCCGCCGAGCTCGTCGAGTCCGTGCTCGACGCCTGTCTCGCCAAGGGCGTGAAGACGCTGGTGATCGTCTCCGGCGGGTTTGCCGAGTCCGGCCCGCTCGGCCTGCACGCCGAGCTGCGGCTCGTCGGCGAGGCCCGCGCGCACGGCATGCGCGTGGTCGGCCCGAACGCGCTCGGCGTGCTCAACACCGCGCCCGGCGTGCGGCTCAACGCCACCCTCGCACCGAAGCTGCCGCGCCGCGGGCACACCGGCTTCTTCTGCCAGTCCGGTGCGCTGGGCACGGCGATCCTGGCCGACGCCGGTTCGCGCGGCCTGGGCCTGTCCACGTTCGTCTCCGCCGGCAACCGCGCCGACGTCTCGGGCAACGATCTGTTGCAGTACTGGGAAACCGACCCCGAGACCGACCTCGTGCTGCTCTACCTCGAGTCCTTCGGCAACCCGCGCAAGTTCGCCCGCCTGGCGCGGCGACTCGCGCGGAACAAGCCGATCGTCGCGGTGAAGTCGGGCCGCCACGCCGTGCGTCCCCAGCTGGCCGCCACGTCGGCCGAGGTCGACGAGGCGAGCGTGCAGGCGCTGTTCGAACAGGCCGGCGTGGTGCGCGTGGAGTCGCTCGCGCAGCTGTTCGACACCGCGCTCGTGTTCGCCCACCAGCCGCTGCCGGCCGGGCCGCGGATCGCCATCGTCGGCAACTCGAGCGCGATCGGGCTGCTCGCGGCGGACACCGCGCGGGCGCAGGGGCTGCACCTCGCGTTCGACCCCGTGGACATCGGCCCGCAGGCCGGGCCCGACGCGTTCGCCGCCGCCGTGCGCGAAGCCCTCGACTCGCCCGAGACCGACGCGCTCATCGCCGTGTTCGCTCCGCCGATCACCATTCCCGGCACCGCGTACGCGCGGGCGCTGAAGGAAGCCGTGCTGGAGCACGAGCGCACGAAGCCGGTCGTCTCCACGTTCCTCGCGGTCGAGGGTGTGCCCGACGAATTGGCCGTGCTGAGCGAAGACGGTGTACCCACGCGGGGTTCGATCCCGTCGTACCCGAGCCCGGAACGCGCGGTGACCGCGTTGTCCCGCGTGGTGCGGTATTCGGCGTGGCGGCAGCGTCCACAGGGGACGCTGGTGCGCCCGGGTGGGCTGCACGTCGAGCAGGCGCAGTCGATCGTGCGCGAGCTGCTCGCCGAAGCCGACGGCCATTCCATGATGCTGTCCGACGACGACGTGGTGCGGCTGCTCGGCTGCTACGGCGTCGATGTGGTCCCGTTCCGCGTGGTGTCCGATGTGGACGCTGCCGTCGAGGCCGCCGCGGAGCTGAGCTACCCGGTCACGCTCAAGGCCGTGGACGAGCGGCTGCGCGGCCGGCCCGACCTCGCGGGCGTGCGCCTGGACCTCACTTCGGAGGACTCCGTGCGCGTGGCCTACCGCGACCTGTGCGAGGTCTCCGGCGACAACGAGCTCTACGTGCAACGCATGGCGGCCAAAGGAATCTCGTGCGTGATCGGGCTGCAGGACGACCCGTCGTTCGGCACGCTCGTGTCGTTCGGGCTCTCGGGCCTGGTCAGCACGCTGCTCGGCGATCGTGCCTACCGCGCGGTGCCGGTCACCGACGTCGACGCCGCCACGCTCATCCGCGAGCCCCGCACGTCGCCCCTGCTCACCGGCTACCGCGGCGACGAACCCGCCGACCTCGCGGCGCTGCAGGACATGGTGCTGCGCGTCGCCGCGCTGGCGGAGGACAACCCGGAAGTCCGGTCCCTGGCTCTCGACCCGATCCTCGCCTCGCCCGACGGCGCCTTCGTGGCCAACGCGCGCATGGTGCTGGGCCCGCCGCCGACCCGGCCGGACACCGGGCCGCGGCGGTTGCGCCACATCACGCCGTCGGACTGACGGCTCACCAGGTCTTGCCGGCCTGCTCCCCGTTGATCCGGTTGATGCGGTTGAAGAAGTTGGTCAGCGCGATCTCCAGCGTGAGCGCCGACAGCTGCTCCTCGGTGAAGTGGGCGGCCACGGCGTCCCGGATCTCGGGGGTGACGCCCGCCGCGCCGTCCTGCAGGCGGGTGGCCGACTCGGTCAGCGCGAGCGCCGCCGCTTCCGCGTCGGTGAAGAAGGGCGTGTCGCGCCAGGCGGCCACGTTGTGCAGCCGTTCGTCGGTCTCCCCGTGCTTCTTCGCCGCTTCGACCCCGGCGTACACGCAGGGGCTGCAGCCGTTGATCTGGCTCGCGCGCAGGTGGACCAGCCCCAGCAGGCCCGGGTCGACGCCGCCGGCGTGGATCGCGCGGGTCAGGTGCTGGATCGCGGTCATCACGTCGGTGTTCGCCGCGCGCTTCGTCGGTGCTGTCATCTCTGGTGCTCCTCCATCGGTTACCTGTGCCCCTTCGGGCTCGTCATCCCCCATGACGGAGCAGTGGCGAGGAAGGTAACGACCATGACCGACCCGATCGCGGAAGCGTTCGAATCCCAGCGCGAACGGCTGCGCGCCGTCGCCTACCGCGTGCTCGGGTCGCACGCCGACGCCGACGACGTCGTGCAGGACGCGTGGCTGCGTCTGTCCCGCCAGGACCCGGCGGCCATCGACAACCTCGGCGGCTGGCTCACCACGGTCGTCGGCCGCCTCAGCCTCGACGTGCTGCGCGCGCGGCAGACCCGGCCGCAGGCACCGGGCGACGACCGGCTGCCCGACGGCGTGGTGCCCCTCGACGGGCCCGAGGACGACGTCGCGCTCGCCGACTCGGTCGGGCTCGCGCTGCTGGTGGTGCTCGACGCGCTCGGTCCCGGCGAGCGGCTGGCGTTCGTGCTGCACGACCTGTTCGCGGTGCCGTTCGAGGAGATCGGCCAGATCCTCGGCAAGTCCACCGCCGCGGCGAAGATGCTCGCCAGCCGCGCCCGCCGGAAGGTGCGGGACTCCGAGCGGCCTGCCGCCGTCGGACGGGAGCAGCGGGGCGTGGTCCGGGCCTTCCTGGCGGCGGCTCGCGACGGTGACTTCGCGGGGCTGCTGCAGGTGCTCGACCCCGACGTGCGGTTGACGGCCGAGACCCCGGACGGTGTGGTCGTGGTGCTCGGCGCCACCAAGGTCGCGAGCGGCGCGCGGTTGTCCGGTGGCCTGGCCGCCGCGGGCCGGGACGTGCTCGTGTCCGGGCGCCCCGGCGTCGTGTCCCTCGACGAGGACGGCACGGTGGTGGCGCTGCTCGCGTTCACGATCGTCGCGGGGCGGATCACGGAGCTCACCGTCGTCACCGATCCGGCGAAGCTCACCGAGTGAGCAGACCGCCCAGAGTGAGCAGTTGCGCCGTGGCGCCGCCGCCGGTGAACTCGAGGCGTTTGGCCGCCGCGAAGTAGCGGTGCAGGGGGTGCTCGACGTCAATGCCGACACCGCCGTGCAGGTGCACCGCGGTATGGGCGACGCGGTGGCCGGCTTCGGCGGCCCAGTACTTCGCCGTGGCGATCTCGGCGTCGGCGGGCAGGCCTTCAGACAGGCGCCACGCGGCCTGCCACAGCGTGAGCCGCACGGCTTCGACGTCCAGGTAGGCGTCGGCGAGACGCTGGCGCACGGCCTGGAATCCGCCGAGCACGTGGCCGAACTGCTCGCGCTCACGCGTGTGGGCGGCCGTCAGCTCCAGGGCGCGCTCGACGACGCCCAGCTGCTGCGCGCACAACCCCACCGCGCCGCGCTGTCGCAACGCTTGACCGACCTCGCCCAGGGCCGTGCCGGGCGCGTCGACGAGCTGGACCAGGCCCGCGTCGGCGTGGTCGATCGTCTGCTGCGCCGCGACGGAGACGCCGGGGGCGTCGCGTTCGACCAGGAAAACACCGCGCGGGGTTTCGACCAGCAGCGCGTCGGCGAACGCCGCGAACGGCACCGCGGTCTGCGTACCGGTGAGCCGTCCGCCGGTCTCGGTGAAGCCGCCGGACGCGACCGCCAGCACGGCGGAACCGCGCGACACCGGCACCAGCCAGCGCTCCGCCAGCTCCGGCCGGCCCAGCTCCGCGAGCACCGAGGCCGACTGCACCACGGAAGCGCGGTAGGGCAGCGGCGCCACGGCCCGGCCGATCTCGATCAGCACCGAGCACTGCTCCAGCAAACCGAACCCGCCGCCGCCGACCGCGGCGGGCAGTGCCGCGTCGAGCACGCCCGACTGCGCGAGCCGCGTCCACAGCGGAGCATCGAAGCCGCCGGACCCGTGCGGCCCCAGCGTTTCCGGCGTCACATGGTCGGCGAGGATGCGGCGAGTCAGTGCGGCGAGGTCCTGCTGCGCCTCGGTGGGGGAGAAGTCCACGGCGATGCTCCTAACGCGTCACGGGCTGGCCGAGCGCGGCCGCGGCGACGATGTCGCGCTGCACCTCGTTCGTGCCGCCGCCGAAGGTGAGGATGAGGGCGGAGCGGTGCAGCCGTTCGATGCGGCCGGCCAGCACCGCGCCCGGCGACCCTTCGCGGACGACGGCCGCCCCGCCGAGCACTTCCATCAGCAGCCGGTAGGCCTCGATCGCGGACTCCGTGCCGAACACCTTCGTCGCCGACGCTTCGGCCGGCCCGAGCTCGCGTTGCGCCGCCGCCCACGCGATCTGCCAGTTGCGCAGCTTCAGGTACTCCGCGCGGGTGTGCACGCGGGCGAGGTTCAGCCGCACCCACTCGGCGTCGAGCAGCGGCGCGCCTTCGGGGGTGACGGCGGTGCGCGCCCACTCGATCACGTCGTGCAGTGCCGTGCGCATCGGCGCGGCCGAGGTCAGCGCGACGCGCTCGTGGTTGAGCTGGTTGGTGATCAGGGGCCAGCCCGCGTTCTCGTCGGCGACACGCGCGCTCACGGGCACGCGCACGTCGTCGTAGTAGGTGGCGCTGGTGCCGGGACCCGCGACGGTGTGGACCTTCGTCCAGGAGAACCCGGGTGCCGACGTCGGCACGACGAGCATCGACAGGCCCTTGTGCTTCGGCGCGTCCGGGTCGGTGCGCGCGGCGAGCCACACGTAATCGGCGTACTCGATGAGGCTGGTCCACATCTTCTGGCCGGTGATCACGTACTCGTCGCCGTCGCGCACCGCGCGCGTGCGCAGCGAAGCGAGGTCCGTGCCCGCGCCCGGTTCGGAGTAGCCGATGGAGAAGTGCAGGTCGCCGGCGGCGATGCGCGGCAGGTAGAACGCCTTCTGGTCTTCGGTGCCGTAGCGCATGATGGTGGGCCCGATCGTGTTCACCGTCAGGAAGGGCACGGGCACACCCGCGGCCGCCGCCTCGTCGGTGAACACGAGCTGGTCGAGCATCGAGCGCGCCTGCCCGCCGTACTCGCGCGGCCAGCCCAGCGCGAGCCATCCGTCCTTGCCCAGCCGGCGCACGATCTCCTTGTACGCCGCGCCATCGCCGTACTCGCCGCCACTCGCGGCGAGGCTCTCCCGGCGGGCCGGCGTCATCAGCTCGGCGAAGTACTCTCGGAGCTCCGCCGCCAGCTCACGCTGGGCGTCCGTGTGGTCGATCCGCACCGCTCACCTCGCCACCGGTTGTATAGAACTTGTTCTATTTGTAGCAGTCGGACCAGCAATAAGGAAGGCGTCACGAGCCTTGCCTGAAACGAGAACAGATTCTAGTCTGGGCTCATTCTGGCAGGCTTCGACGAGGAGGCTCGCGGTGAGAGCAGCCGTATTGAACGCGATCGGCGACGACAAGCTGGAGCTGCGGGACGACGTCACCACCGTCGATCCGGGCCCGGACGAGGTCCGGATCCGGGTGCGGGCGTCGGGCATCTGCCACAGCGACCTCTCCGCGATGGACGGCACGCTGCCCGCCCTCACACCCGGCGTCGTCGGCCACGAGGGTTCGGGCGAAGTCCTCGAAGTCGGCTCCGCGGTCACGCATCTCGTGCCGGGCGACCACGTCACCGTCTCGTTCGTCCCGCCGTGCGGCGCGTGCGCCAACTGCCTGCGGGGGCAGCCGAACCTGTGCGCCGTGCACGCGATCGCCGCGTTCACGACGCCGCGGTTCCGCCTCGGCGACACGCCGCTGTTCGGCTACGCGGGGCTCGGCACGTTCGCCGACGAGGTCGTGGTTCCCTCGTCCGGCGCGATCAAAGTCGACGCCGACGTGCCGTTCGAGACGGCCGCGCTGATCGCGTGCGGTGTGCTCACCGGCGTCGGTTCCGTGCTCAACACCGCGCAGGTGGAGCCGGGCTCCACGGTCGTGGTCTTCGGCTGTGGCGGCGTCGGGATCTCCGTGATCCAGGGCGCGCGCATCGCCGGCGCGGCCACGATCGTCGCCGTGGATCCGGTGGAGGGCAAGCATTCCGTCGCGCAACGCTTCGGGGCCACCCACGCCGTGACGCCGGAGCACCTCGACCAGCTCAAGGGTGAGCTGACCGGTGGCGAGGGCTTTGACTACGCCTTCGACGTGGTCGGGGCGCCCGCCACGATCCGTGCCGGCTGGGACGCCGCACGCCGCGGTGGTGCGGTCGTGGTCGTCGGCGCCGGGCGCGGAGACGCGATGGTGTCGTTCAGCGCGCAGGAGCTTTTCTTGCACGACAAGAAGATCCTCGGCTCGTTCTACGGTTCGTCACACGTCCATCGCGACACCGCGACCATGCTGCGGTTCTGGCGCGCCGGGCTGCTCGACCTCGACGGCATGATCTCGCGCCGCCTCACCTTCGCCGACATCAACGACGGCCTCGGCCTCCTGCGCGAAGGCAGCACCGACGTGATCCGCCAGGTGGTGACGCTGGCGTGAGCCTCGACGGCAAGGTCGCGATCGTCACCGGAGCCGCCGCCGGCCTCGGCCGCGCGGAGGCGCTCGCCCTCGCGCGCGAAGGCGCGGCGGTGGTGGTCAACGACGTCACCGAAGCCGGCGAAGTCGTCGAAGAGATCGAAGCGGGCGGCGGCAAAGCCCTTGCGGTGGCGGGCGACGTCTCCGAAACCGCCACCGCGCAGGAACTGCTCACCGCCGCCGTCGACCACTTCGGCGGTCTCGACATCGTGGTCAACAACGCCGGTGTCCTGCGCGACCGCATGCTGTTCTCGATGACCGACGCCGAGTGGGACCAGGTCATCGCCGTCCATCTGCGCGGCCACTTCCTGCTCTCCCGCGCCGCCGCGAGACACTGGCGCGAACGCTCCAAAGTGGACGGAAAACCGGTCTACGGACGGCTGGTGAACACCGCGTCCGAAGCCTTCCTCGTCGGCTCGCCCGGCCAGCCCAACTACTCCGCCGCCAAGGCCGGCATCGCCGCGCTCACGGTGTCCGCCGCGCATGGGCTCGCGAAGTACGGCGTGCGCGCCAACACGATCTGCCCCCGCGCCCGCACGGCGATGACGGCGGACGTCTTCGGCGAGGCGCCCGAAAACGGCCTCGATCCGCTGTCGGTCGAGCACGTCGCCCCGTTCGTGGCCTTCCTCGCCTCGCCCGCGGCCGACCACGTCAACGGCCAGGTTTTCGTCGTCCACGGCGGCATGGTCGCGCTGCTGCGTCCGCCTTCGGTCGAGCAGCGCTTCGACACCGCGCACGGCACGTGGACCCCCACCGAGCTGGCGGAGACGGTCGGCGCCCATTTCGCCGGCCGCGACCCGGAGCGGATGTTCGCCGCCACTGAGCTCCTCACCCTGCCCTGACCTCCCGGGAGACCTCATGACGCTCACCGTGTTACCCCACCGCGACGAAGCCGGGCTCAAGGCCGGGCAGCTGTTCATCGGCGGCGAGTGGACACCCGCGCGTGACGGCGCGACCTGGACCCACCTGCACCCCGCCACCAGCGAGGAGATCGGCGAGTTCGCCGTGGCCGGGGCCGCCGACGTCGACGACGCCGTGGCCGCCGCGCGCGCGGCGTTCGCGACCTGGGGAACCTCGCGCGCGAGCACCCGCATCGCCGTTTTGCTGAAGTACGCCGAGCTGCTGCGCGCCCACGCCGACGAGCTGCGCGCGCTGCAGGCCCTGGACAACAGCGTGCCGCTGTCCTTCGGCGCCATTTACGCGACGTCGGTGGCCGCCGCGGCCGACGTGTTCACCCACCACGCCGGCTGGGTCGACAAGGCGGGCGGCCAGACGCTCCCGCCCTACCAGGGCGGCGACCACCTGGCCCTGACCTTCCGTGAGCCGATCGGCGTGGTCGGGGCGATCCTGCCGTGGAACGCCCCGTTCCTGCTCTTCGCGCAGAAGGTCGCGCCGGCGCTCGGCGCGGGCTGCACGGTGGTGCTGAAGGCTTCGGAGTACGCGTCGTTCGCCGTGATCCGCATGGTCGAGCTGCTCGCCGAGGCGGGGTTGCCCACGGGCGTGCTCAACCTGATGACCGGCCCCGGCGACCCGACGGGCGAGCGGCTCATCACGCACCCGGACGTGGACAAGGTCAGCTTCACCGGCAGCCGCGCCGTGGGCAAACGCATCGTCGAGGCGTCGGCGGGCACGCTCAAGCGCGTGTCGCTGGAGCTCGGTGGCAAGAGCCCCGCCATCGTGTTCCCCGACGCGCCCAACGTCGGCCTCGCGGCGATGACCACGATGGGCGCGGTCACCATGGGCCTGTCGGGCCAGGCGTGCGTGGCCAACACCCGCGCGCTGGTCCACCGCGACGTCTACGACGAGTTCCTCGCCGCCGCGCAGGGCATGGCGGCGGCCGTGACGTACGGCGACCCGTTCGACCCGACGGTGATCTCGTGCCCGCTCGTGAACGGCCGCCAGCTCGAGCGCGTGCTCGGCTACATCGAGAAGGGCAAGGCCGAGGGCCGGCTCGTCACCGGCGGCAAACGGCTCGACGGCGACTACGCCAACGGGAACTTCGTGGCCCCGACGATCTTCGCCGACGTGGACAACCACGCCACCATCGCGCAGGAAGAGATCTTCGGGCCCGTACTGGCCGTCGTCCCGTTCGGCTCGGAAGAAGAAGCGATCACGCTTGCCAACGACACCGAGTACGGCCTCGGCGCCGGTCTCTTCACCGCCGACTCCGCCCGCGCGTTCCGCGTGGCCCGGCGGCTGCGCGCGGGCACGATCGGCGTCAACGGCTTCCAGGTCGAGCCGCACCTGCCCTTCGGCGGCTTCAAGCAGTCGGGCCTCGGCCGTGAGGGCGGGCTCTCGGCATTCGAGGCCTACACCGAGCTCAAGACCGTGCTCATGCCGCTCGGCGAGGAGCTGATGTAGTGGGCCGGCTCGACGGCCGCGTCGCCCTCGTGACCGGCGCGGCGCGGGGCCAGGGCGCGGCGGCCGCACGCGCGTTCGTGGCCGAGGGCGCGCGGGTGGTGATCGCCGACGTGCTCGACGCCGAAGGCAAGCAGCTCGCCGCCGACCTCGGCGACGCGGCCGTGTTCCAGCACCTCGACGTGGGCGACGAGGACGGCTGGACGGCCGCGGTCGAGCGGACCGTCACCGAGTTCGGGCCGCCGACGGTGCTCGTGAACAACGCCGGCGTGCTGCATTTCGCCGAACTGCAGAGCACCACGCTGGCCGACTACGAACGCGTGGTGCGCGTGAACCAGATCGGGGCGTTTCTCGGGATGCGGTCGGTCGTTGAACCGATGACCGGGGCCGGTGGCGGCTCCATCGTCAACGTGTCCTCTGTGGAGGGACTTGCCGGGATGCCGTTCCTCGTCGCCTACACCGCGAGCAAGTTCGCGATCCGCGGGATGACCAAGGTCGCCGCGCTGGAGCTGGGCAAGCGTGGCATCCGGGTGAACTCGGTCCACCCCGGCATGATCGACACACAGATGGTTTCCGAGGCCGCCGGCACCGACGTGGACGTGTCGTGGGTCGGCAAGAAGGTGGCGCTCGGCCGGGTCGGGCGGGCCGACGAGATCGCGCCGCTGCTGGTGTTCCTGGCGAGTGACGAGAGTTCGTACTGCACCGGGAGCGAGTTCGTAGCGGATGGGGGAGCTACGGCGACTCATGCGTTAAAAGTCTGACCAGCGGAGCGAAGCTCCTCCGTTGAGGGCGGCGGTGGGGGCATGGATGGAGTGATCCACACGACTGAGAGCGAGTAGTGAACACCGCTAACGGAACTCGGGCGGGAGGTATGGACAAGACTCGGGGGTGACTACTGGGAGGTGTGGTGAGCGACAGCGGCTCGATCACCCTCCCGGGCACCGCGGCGCTGACCCAGGTCGGCCGGCTCGCCACGCTGTCCTGGGAGGTGCTGCGGGCGGTCTTCCGGCGTCCGTTCCAGTTCCGCGAATGGATCCAGCAGTGCTGGTTCTTCGCGAGTGTCACGATCCTGCCGACGGCGCTGGTCGCCATCCCGTTCGGGGCCGTGATCGCGCTCCAGCTGGGGTCGCTGACCACGCAGATCGGCGCGCAGTCGTTCACAGGGGCCGCGAGCGCGCTCGCCATCGTGCAGCAGGCCGCCCCGCTGATCACGGCGCTGCTCGTGGCCGGCGCAGGAGGAAGCGCGGTCTGTGCCGATATAGGCGCGCGCAAGATCCGTGAAGAGATCGACGCGATGGAAGTGCTCGGCGTCAACCCGATCCAGCGCATCGTCGTGCCGCGCGTGCTGGCCGCGATCGTGGTGTCGGTGCTGCTCAACGGCCTGGTCAGCGTGGTCGGGGTGCTCGGCGGCTACTTCTTCAACGTCGTGCTGCAGGGCGGCACGCCGGGCGCGTACCTGGCCAGCTTCAACGCGCTGGCCCAGGTGCCGGATCTGTGGATCAGCGAGATCAAGGCGTTCCTCTACGGCTTCGTCGCCGGCGTGGTCGCGGCCTTCCGCGGCCTGAACCCCGCGGGCGGGCCGAAGGGCGTGGGCGACGCGGTGAACCAGGCCGTGGTGATCACGTTCCTGCTGCTGTTCCTCATCAACGTCGTGCTGACCGCGATCTATCTCAAGATCGTGCCGCCGAAGGCGCTGTGACGTGACCGCCGAACCGATCGAGGCCCCCGCGCTGTCCGACCGGACGCTCGAGATCATCGCGCGCCCGGGCGCGAGCCTGGAAGGCCTCGGGCGCCAGCTGTCGTTCTACGGCCGCGCGCTCGCCTGGTCGCCGCGCACGATCCGCCGCTACGGCCACGAGACCCGGCGGCTGCTCACCGAAGTCTGCTTCGGCACGGGCGGGCTCGCGGTGATCGGCGGCACGCTCGGCGTGATGATCGGCATGACGCTGTTCACCGGGCTCATCGTGGGCCTGCAGGGCTACTCCGCGCTCAACCAGCTCGGCACCGCCGCGCTCACCGGGTTCATCTCCGCGTACTTCAACACCCGCGAGGTCGCGCCGCTCTCGGCCGGGCTCGCGCTGTCGGCGACCGTCGGCTGCGGCTTCACCGCACAGCTCGGCGCGATGCGGATCTCCGAGGAGATCGACGCGCTCGAGGTGATGGCCGTGCCGAGCATGCCCTACCTCGTGACCACGCGCGTGCTCGCCGGGGTGACCGCGGTGATCCCGCTGTACGCGATCGGCCTGCTTTCGTCCTACCTCGCGTCGCGCCAGATCACCATCTGGCTCTACGGCCAGTCGGCCGGCACCTACGACCACTACTTCACGCTGTTCTTGCCCCCTGAAGACGTGTTGTGGTCCTTCGCCAAGGTGATCGTGTTCAGCGTGATCGTGATCCTCTCCCATTGCTATTACGGCTATACCGCCGACGGCGGGCCGGCCGGCGTCGGCGTGGCGGTGGGCCGCGCGGTGCGCACGTCGATCGTGCTGATCTCGGTGCTCGACTTCTTCCTCAGTCTCGCGATCTGGGGCGCCAATACCACCGTGCGGATCTCCGGATGAGCACGCGGCGCGAAACGCTGAAGCGGCTCCGGTACCAGGTGCTGGGGCTGGTCTTCCTCGTCGTCGCGGCGCTGTTCTTCACGACCACGATCGCGATCTACAAGAAGGTCTTCACGCCCGTCACGCTGGTGAAGCTGGAGACCGACCACGTCGGCAGCCAGCTGCGCACGGGCGGCGACGTGAAGGTGCGCGGCCTGCTCGTGGGCGAGATCCGTTCGGTCACCGCGAAAGGCGACCACGCGGAGCTCGAGCTCGCGTTGCAGCCGGACAAGATCGACGAGATCCCGAGCAACGTCTCGGCGCGGCTGCTGCCCAAGACGCTCTTCGGCGAGCGCTACGTCGCGTTGCAACTGCCCGAAAAGCCCGCCGCGCACATCGAAGCCGGTGACCTGATCCCGCAGGACCGCAGCAGCACGGCGATCGAGCTGGAACAAGTACTCGACGACGTGATGCCGCTGCTGCAGGCCGTGCAGCCGGAGAAGCTCTCGAGCACACTCAGTGCCGTGTCGACCGCGCTCGACGGGCGCGGGAAGCAGCTCGGCCAGACACTCGTGAACCTCTCGGACTACCTCGGGCAGCTGAACCCGTCGTTGCCCGACCTCAAGGCCGACATCACGGGGCTGGCCGACGTTTCGGCCACCTACGACAAGGCCGCGCCCGATCTGCTCGACGCGTTGGCCGACCTCACCACGACGACTCAGACCATTGTGGAGAAACGCCAGGGACTGTCCGATGTGTACGCCTCGGTCTCGGCGGCTTCGGCCGACCTCACGAGCTTCCTGAACGTCAACAAGGACAACCTGATCCGGCTCACCACGGCTGTGCAGCCGACGCTCGACGTGCTCGCGAAGTACGCGCCCGAGTACCCCTGCCTGCTCAAGCAGCTCGCCGCGTCCGTACCCGAAGCGGAGCTGGCGTTCGGCAAGGGCACGGCCCACCCCGAGGTGAGCCGCGTGACGATCGAGTTCACCGCGAGCCGCGGCAAGTACCTGCCGGGCGTCGACGAGCCCAAGTACGACGACAAGCGCGGCCCCCGCTGTTACCCGCAGGTGCCGAAACCCGGGTACTGGCCGCAGTACCCGCCCGACGGCGCGGTCAAGGACGGCTCCACGAAGCCCACGCCGCCGCACAGCCCCGCCGAGTCGCTGCCCGGCGAGATCACCTCAGGCGCGATCACGTCGAACACCGTCGCCGGCCGTGGCCAGTCCGGCGGTGGTGGTGAATCGGGCGGCGCGCCTTCCGTCATCGGCTCGACCGACGAGGAGCAGCTGATCGACCTGCTGGCGTCGTCCGCCATGGGGACGACGCCGGACCAGGTGCCCGGCTGGGCCGGCCTGCTCGTCGGGCCGCTCTACCGCGGGGCGGAGGTGGAGCTCAAGTGAGGTCCTTCGTCCCCGCACTGGTGAAGATCTTGATCTTCGCCGCCGTCACGGTGTTGCTCACCGGCATCCTCGCGGCCACCATCGCGAACACGAACTTCGGCACCACGGCGGGGTTCGCCGCGAAGTTCACCGACGCGTCGGGCCTGCAGCCGGGCGACGACGTCCGCATTTCCGGCGTGAAGGTGGGGCAGGTCGACTCGATCGACGTGCAGCAGGGCGAGCAGAACTTCGCTGACGTGCGCTTCGCCGTCGACGCGCAGTACAAGCTGCCCGCGCTCACGACCGCGACGATCAAGTACCGCAACCTCGTCGGCCAGCGCTACCTCGCGCTCGGCACCGACGTCACCGGCGGCGGCACCCTCGCCAACGGCGCAACGATCCCGCCGGAGCGCACCAAACCCGCGCTGAACCTCACCGTGTTGTTCAACGGGTTCAAGCCGCTGTTCCAAGCGCTGGACCCCAAGGAGGTCAACCAGCTCTCGGCCGAGATCATCCAGGTGTTCCAGGGCGAGGGCGGGACGGTCACGAGCCTGCTGGCGCACACCGCGTCGATCACGACGTCGATCGCCGGCAAGGACCAGGTGATCGGGCAGGTCATCGACAACCTCAACCAGGTCCTGACCACCGTGAACTCGCGCGGCCCGCAGCTGGGTGACCTCATCGACCAGACGCAGCGGCTCGTGAGCGGCCTGGCCGAGCAGCGCAAGCCGATCGGCGACGCCGTGGGCGCGCTGGGCGAGCTGACCGAGACCACGTCGGGCCTGCTCGCCGACGCGCGCCCGGCGGTGAAGGACGACGTCAAGCAGCTCGGCACGCTGTCGAACAATCTCGCGGACTCCGACCAGTTGCTCGACCACCTGCTGCAGGTGCTGCCGGGCAACCTGGAGAAGTTCACGCGCACGCTTAGCTACGGCAGCTGGTTCAACTACTACCTCTGCGGGATCGAAGGCACGATCGGGATCTCGTCGCTGGACGTGACGCTGCCGATCGTGCCGCTGCCCGCCACCGAGCGCGCGCCGAGGTGTGGCCCGTGAAGCGGCTCAAGGAACGCAACCAAGCGGCGGTCGGCGGGGTGACGCTCGTGCTGATCCTGCTCGTGACCGCCGTGGCCTACTTCTCCGACAGCATCCCGATGTTCGGCAACGGCTCCACGTACTCCGCCTACTTCGGCGAAGCCGCCGGGCTCGCGCCGGACAACGAGGTGGAGGTCGCCGGCGTGAAGGTGGGCCAGGTGACGTCGGTCGAGCTGGCGCACAAGCAGGTGCTGGTGAAGTTCCGCGTGAAGGGCGTGCGCGTGGGCGACACGTCCACCGCGTCGATCGAGATCAAGACGCTGCTGGGGGAGAAGTACCTCGCGCTCGACCCGAAGGGCGGCGGTACGCAGAGCCCCGGCGACACGATCCCGCTGCAGCGCACGCGCACGCCGTTCCAGCTGCAGGACGCGTTCGACCAGCTGTCGACGACCGTCGGTGACATCGACACGAAGCAGCTCGCCGACAGCTTCACCGCGTTGTCGGACTCGCTGAAGGACAGCCCGCAGTACCTGAAGGACACGCTCTCGGGCTTGTCCGCGCTGTCGAAAACGGTGTCCTCGCGCGACGACGATCTGCACACGCTGCTGGCCGGCACGAGCACGATCTCCAAGACGCTCTCGGACCGCAACACCCAGCTGCAGCAGGTGATCAGCGACGGCAACCTGCTGCTGACCGAGCTGCAGAACCGCCGCGACCAGATCAGCGCGCTGCTCAAGGGCACGCAGCAGATCTCGCAGCAGCTCTCCGGGCTCGTCGCCGACAACCGGGCGCAGCTGAAGCCGACGCTCGACGCGCTGGGGAAGGTGACCGATGTGCTGCAGCGCAACCAGGGCAACCTCGATCGCGGCCTGGCACTGATGGCGCCGTTCGCGCGCGTCGGCGCCAACGCGACGGGTAACGGCCGCTGGTTCGAAGGCTACCTGTGCGGGCTGCTGCCGCCGACGATCACCGCGGGCGGGCTGTCGATCAACCCCGAGGGCTGCACCCCGCCCATCGCGGCGCCGAACCAGGGGGTGGGTGGCCGGTGACCACCGCCGACGTGCTTTCTCCCGCGGAGGCGGCATGACTATCGAAACGAAGACGCAGCGCAACTTGGTGACGTGGCTGGGTTTCGCCTGTGTGGCCGCGTTGCTGCTCACGGCGGGACTGTGGCTCGTATTCCGCACTGCCAACGGCACCACGCTCTCCGCGTACTTCGGCAAAACCGTCGGGCTCTACGCGGGTTCTTCCGTCCGAGTGCTCGGCGTGCCCGTCGGCGAGGTCACCGCCGTGACGCCGGACGGGCAGGCCGTGCGCGTGGACATGCGCGTGAACGACGACGTGCCGATCCCCGTGAACGTCGGCGCCGTCGTGGTCGCTCCGAGTCTCGTCAGCGACCGCTACGTGCAGCTGACGCCGGCCTACGACAGCGGCCCGACGCTCGCGAGCGGCGCCGTCCTCGCGCGCGACAAGACCGCCACGCCCGTGGAGCTCGACGACCTCTACGCGAGCCTCGACAAACTCTCCACCGCGCTCGGCCCCAACGGTGCCAACAAGAACGGCGCCCTGTCCGACGTCCTCGACACCGCGGCCGCCAACCTCAAGGGCAACGGCTCCGACCTCAACTCCACCGTCGGCCGCCTCGCCGACCTCGCGGGCACGCTCGACGACTCCAAGGACGACCTGTTCGCCACCGTCCAGAACTTGAACTCGTTCACGGACGCCCTCGCCCAAAGCGACGGCCAGCTCAACGAGTTCTACGAACGCGTCGCCGACGTCAGCGGGTTCCTCGCCGACGACTCGGCCGACGTCGGAGCCGCGCTGAACTCCCTGGCCTCCTCGCTCGGTGACGTGAAACAGTTCGTGGCCGACAACAAGGCCGGCCTGGAGTCCAATGTGGACAAACTGGCGTCGCTGACGGGTGTGCTCGTGGACCAGCGCGCCGCCCTCGCCGAGGTGCTCGACATCGCGCCCACCGGCGCCACGAACTTCATCAACTCCTACGACGCCGCGTCGGGCACCATCGCCGTGCGCGACAACCTCAACGAGATCACCAACCCGCCGATCCTCACCGTCTGCCGCATCCTCGCCGCGGGCACCCCGAAGGGCGTGCCCACCACGTTGACCGACATCTGCAAGCAGCTCGCGCCGGTGCTCGACGGCGCGCTCAAGCTGCCGACCGTGCCGCAGGTGCTCAACTCGCTGCAGAACGGCCAGCTGCCCCCGTTGCCGCTCCCGCTCGTCGACGTGATGACGCAGCTTTCCGGCGGTGGCAAGTGAAGCGGCGGCGCCTGGCCGGGGTGTTCGCCGGCGTGCTCGTGCTCGCCGGCTGCAGCGACGGCGGGTTCAACGGCCTGTACTCCACACCGCTGCCAGGCGGGCCCGATCTCGGCGACCACCCGTACCACGTGACGGCGCTGTTCACCGACGTGCTCGACCTCGTGCCACAGGCGAGCGTAAAGGTGGACGACGTGGCCGTGGGCCGGGTCGACAAGATCACCCTCACACCCGACACCCGCTCGGCGCTGGTTGCCATGACTGTCAACGGCGACGTGCAGCTGCCCGCCAACGCGCGCGCCGAGCTGCGGCAGTCGAGCCTGCTGGGGGAGAAGTTCGTGGAGCTGGGCCAGCCCACCGCGGAAAAACCCGCCGGTCACCTCGCCGACGGCGCGCAGATCCCGCTCGGGCGCACCAACCGCAACCCCGAGGTCGAGGAAGTGCTCGGCGCGCTTTCCTTGCTCCTCAACGGCGGCGGCCTCGGCCAGCTGCAGGACATCAGCCACGAGCTCAACGACGCGTTGTCCGGCAACGAACCCGAGATGCGCGCGCTGCTGTCGCGAGTGGACGATCTCGCGACGCAGCTCGACTCGCACAAGGGCGAGATCCTGCGCGCGATCGACGGGCTGGGCAAGCTCTCGCACACGCTCGCCGGACAGCAGCAGAACATCAAGACCGCGCTGGACAACCTGGCGCCGGGCCTGAAGATCGTGGCCGACCAGCGCGACCAGCTCGTGGGGATGCTGAACGCGCTCAACAAGCTTTCGGGCGTCGCGGTCGACACGGTGAACCGCAGCCGCGACCAGCTCGTCGCGAACCTCAAGGCGCTGCAGCCGACGTTGCAAAAGCTCGGCGAGGCGGGTCAGGACCTGCCCAACGCGTTGCAGATCCTGCTCACCTACCCGTTCCCGGACTACGCGGGCAACACGATCAAGGGCGACTACGCCAACGTCGACGCGACCGTGAACCTCGATCTCGACAAGCTGCTGCAGAACTTCACGAACACCTCGCAGCCGCCGATCCAGATCGCCGGGCTGACCTCGCAGCAGCCAGGATCGGCCACTCCGGAGCTGCCCCTGCCCTTGCCGACCACGGCGCCGCCGGCGAAGAACCAGGCCGGACCCGGCGGGCTGCTCGGCGGCCTCCTGGGCGGCCTGCTCGGGGGAGGTGCCGGATGACCTCGCGCAAGACGCGGATCCAGCTCATCGCGTTCGTGGTGATCGCCGTGGTGTCGGTGGTCTACGCGGGCGGCAAGTACGCGGGCCTCGACCGGCTTTTCGGCTCCCGTGGCTACCAGGTCACCTTGCAGCTGGCCGATTCCGGCGGCATCTTCGTCAACTCCGAGGTCGCCTACCGCGGCGTGACGGTCGGGCGCGTGTCGGCCATGACGCTCACCGGCCACGGCCTCGACGTGCACCTCGACCTCGACTCCGGCGGCCCGGACATCCCCGACGACCTCCACGCGCAGGTGGCGAACCGCTCGGCGGTGGGGGAGCAGTTCGTGGACCTGCTGCCCGACCGCGAGACGGGTCCGTACCTGCACGACGGCTCGGTGATCACGCAGGACCGCACGTCGCTGCCCGCGTCGCCCGACTCCGTGCTGTCGCATTTGGACGATCTCGTGGCGAGCGTGCACCCGGACTCGCTCAAGACCGTGGTCGACGAGACCTACGACGCGTTCGCCGGCACGGGCCCGCAGCTGCAGAAGCTGTTGGACAGCACGGGTTCGCTCACCGCCAAGGCCGCGCAGTACATCCCGCAGACGCGCGGGCTGCTGGCCAACTCGCGCACGGTGTTCGCCACGCAGGAGCGCCAGGCGCAGAACATCACCGACTTCGCGGGCGGGCTGAAGACGATCGCGGCGCAGCTCAAGTCGTCGGATCCCGACCTGCGCACGGTGATCGACCAGGCGCCGCAGCTGAGCCGCCAGATCAGCGACGTGCTCGCCACCTCGGGCACCGATCTCGGCGTGATCTTCGCGAACTCCCTGACCACCGCTCAGATCACGTCCGCACGCACCGACGCGATCGAGGAGCTGCTGGTCGCCTACCCGGTGATCTCGGCGTTCTCGCCGTCGACGTCACCGGACGGCACCGGGCACCTGGGCGTGGTGTTCAACTTCTTCGACCCGGCGTCGTGCACCAAGGGCTACGAGGGCACGAAACAGCGCCCGGCCAATGACACCACCGAGGCGCCGGTGAACGTGAACGCCTACTGCGCCGAGCCGCCGGGCAGCCCGGTCGAGGTCCGCGGTGCGCAGAACGCGCCGTATGCCGGGAAGCCGCCCGCGATCCCGGCCGCGCCGAAGGAATCGGCGCCGTCGGCCACTCCGGACGCGAACCAGTTGCCGGGTCTGCTCGGCCTGCTCACGCCGCCGGCCGGCGGCCTCGGGGCGCTGCTGGGCGGGTCGTGATGAAGGCGCGGCTGCTCGTGGTCGTGCCCGTGCTGGCCGTGCTGGCGGCCGCGTGGTTCGGCTGGTCGTGGTGGCGCGCGGCGCACGACGACGCCCTGGCGCGTGGCCGCGACCGCGACGCCGTGCTCGCCGCGGCGAGCACGGAACTGGTCGCCCTCAACACGATCGACTACCACACCGGCGGCGCCGACGTGGACCGCTGGATCGGTGCGACCACCGGGCAGTACGGGGCGAACCTCGCCGGCGACCGGCAGCTGCAGCTCGACCGCGCGACGAGCACCAAGACCGTCTCCACGGCGTCGCTGCTGCAGGCCGCGGTAACCGACCTCGACCCGGCTGCGGGGACGGCCCGGGTCATCGCCGTGCTCGACGTACGCGTGAGCACCGGTGGCGGCGCGGCCGTGCCGAAACAGGCGCGGCTGACCGTGGACTTCGCGCGCGACGGCGACACGTGGAAGGTCGGCGGCGTCCAGGCGGTGGGCTCGTGAAGCGCTGGTCGATCGCCGTGACCGTGGTGGCGCTCGCGTGCGCCGTGTGGTTCGCCGTGCAGGCCTCGGCGCTGCAGCCCCGCGATGACGACGCGTTGGTGGACCAGGCCACCACCACCCAGGTGCGCGACCAGGTGAGTGCCGGCGTGAAGGCGTTGTTCTCCTACGACTACGCCAACCTCGACCGTACCTCGCGGGCCGCCGCCGAACTGCTCACCGGCCCGGCCGTCGGCCAGTACCACGCGCAGTTCGCCACCGCGAGCAAACGCGCGACCGACGGCAAGCTGATCCGCACCACCGCCGTCCGCTCGGCGGGCGTCCGCACCCTCCACGGCGACGACGCGACCCTGCTGCTTTTCCTGGACCAGCAGACGATCCTGCCCGGCGGGGGAGCGCCGCAGTCTTCGGTCGCGCAGCTGGCCGTGACCGCGCACCGCGTCGACGGGTCGTGGAAGATCACCGGCCTCGACCCGCTGTAAGTCCCTTCGTCCGCGGGCGAATTCGGCGCGTTCGCCGGGAATGTTCCGACCGGCTGACCGTGTATCGCACCAGTCACACGAAAGCCGAGTCGTCTTTGTTCACCGCAGTGACCCGATTCACCCTGGTATGTCCACAGTGGACGACTTGATGTGATGTGTGCCGCTGCAAGGGGTTCCGGTCGAACCGGGAACCGGGGCGCTACGTGGTTCCGGGTGGGGGAGTCGCGAAGGAGAAGGGTGGAAACCGTGAAAAACCTCAGGATTCTAGCGATCGCGGGCACCGCGGCGGCGGCGATGGCCGGACTGGCCGCGTGCGGGAGCGGCAGCATGGCCGCCTCGGCGCCCCCGCCGGCCGGCGCTCAAGCGCCAGCCTCCTCGGCGGCCGCGCCCGCGACCGTGGGCGAGGCGAACACCTCACTCGGGACGGTTCTCACGAACGCCAAGGGGTTCACGCTCTACACGTTCGACGAAGACAAGCCCGGCATGTCCGCGTGCACCGACAGTGGGTGCAAGTCGCTCTGGCCGCCGATCACCGGCCCGGCGCAGCCCGCGAACGGCGTGAGCCTGCCCGGGCAGCTCGCCACGTTCACCCGCTCCGACGGTATCCAGCAGGAGACCTTCAACGGGAAGCCCGTCTATACCTACGCCCAGGACAGCGCCCCCGGGCAGACGAAGGGTGACGGCGTGCTGGGCACCTGGCACGCGCTCGTGGTCACCCCGGGCGGGGCCGCGCCGGCGACCACGTCGAACGGCACGGGCACGGCCGGCGGGGTATCCGGCTACTGATCGCTCACCGGGGGCCTGGCTCGGCCCGGCGTGCGTCGTGCCGAGCCAGGCGGGTCCCCGCTCCGGCCCGCTCTAAGCGAACGGGCCGCCTGAGCCGAACACCAGGTGCGCGAAGCGTTCGCCGACGCGCCGGTGGGTCTCGGAGTCCGGGTGCAGGGCGTCGGGCAGGGGCAGCTCCGCGAAGTCCTGCTCGCCGTACAGGGTCAGGCCGTCGAGCAGGTGCAGGTTCGGGTCGTCGCCGCGCTGCGCGACGACCCGCGCGAGTTCTTCCCGGATGACCTTCAGCGTCAGCTTGCCCGGGCCGGGTTCGCCGGTCGCGCGGAAGCGGACCACGCCGTCGGCCTCGAAGACCGGGGCGCCGGGGCCGGGGGTGTCCTCGTGGATCGGGCACAGCAGCGGTGAGACGACCAGCAGCGGTGTGGTGGGGTGGCCGGCGCGGATCGTGTCGAGGAACCCGTGCACGGCGGGGCCGAACGCGCGCAGCCGCATGAGGTCGGCGTTGACGACGTTGATGCCGAGCTTCACGCTCACGACGTCGGCCGGGGTGTCGCGCATGACCTGCGCGGTGAACGGATCCAGCAGCGCGCTGCCGCCGAAGCCCAGGTTGGTCAGCTCCACGCCCGCGTGCCTCGCGGCCACCGCCGGCCACGTCGTGGTGGGGCTCGCCGCGCCCGACCCCTGGCTGATGGAGCTGCCGTGGTGCAGCCACCGCAGCCGGCCGTCGGGGTTCGCCGCGCTGGCCGGCGCATCGGTCCGCAGCTCGACGAGCGTGGTGAGCTCGTTGTGCGGCAACCAGATCTCGACGTCCTTGGTCCGCGCGGGCAGGCCGGCGAACCACACCGTGCCCGGCTCGCCGCGCCGCACCTCGGTGCCGCCGGTCGTCATGTCGACGAGGAGCTCGTCCCCGCCGCCCACCGTCCCCGCGCCGGCGGGAGCGCCGTCCACGAACAGCTCGTACACCCCGTCGGGCCGCGCTGCCGCGCCGACGTAGGACACCTTGGTGCGCACCGCGTCCAGCTCCAAGACGGTCGCCGCGGTCCGGAACACCAGCCGCACCCCGGAGGGCTGCGCCTCCACCATGGCCAGCTGCGCGTCGCCGCGTGCCCTGGCCCACGCGGGCAACCGGTGCGGCACGAGGCCACGCTCGGTGCGCTCGAGTTCCAGGGCGCCGCGGACGACATCGGGCAAGTCGATCATGTGCACGAGCCTCAGTCTGACCGCCGCGGCCGCGGTGCGCACGGTGTTTTTCAGTGCTGGATCAACCCCAGCTCCCCGAACAGCCCCTTCGCCCAGTCCAGCGCCGTCGGCAGGTCGTCCCACTGGCGGTCCTGCTCGGTGAGGTACGGGAACACGTACGGATCCGTCACCTCGGCCGGCAGGTCGTCCGGCCGGCAGTCGCAGGCGATGCCGAAGTTGTGGTCGTTGACGGTCTGCGCGACCGCCGCCGGTTGCGCGTCCCAGACGCCGAGCCAGAGGCGGCGCAGCATCGCGGGGTGGGCGACGCCGAAGATCAGGCGGCCGACGTCGAGAGGTTCTCCGGCCGAGATCACCCGGGCGACCGCGTGCGTGCGCAGCTTCTCGCGGGCAATGGTGAACATTCCGGTGAAACCGGACCAGACCTCGACACTGTGGCCCGCGTCGATGATCGCCGCGCACAGGGTCACCAGCGCCAGGCCGCGGTTGATGATCACGTCGTGGGCGATGCGGTTGGAGTAGGCGGCCGGGATGAGGAAGGTGACGACCTTGCCGCGGCGGGAGATCTGGCGGGGGACGGCGTCGACCATGCACTCGGGCACCCCGGAGAGGTAGGCGCCGATGTCGACCTCGCTGCCGGTGACGTCCCACGACGGTTGCAGCTCGGTCACCTGGTGGCCGAGGCCCGCGCCGGCACGGAGCTCGTCGACGGTGATGCCGGCTTCCTCCAGGGCGACCGGCCAGCCGTCGACGGCCAGCCGCAGAGCCTCCTCCCACGTCGCGCCCGGCCAGTCGGTGCCGGTCTCCCGGCTGCCCGGCGCGTCGATCGTGGGCGGTGCGGTCGCGCTCTCGACGAACTCGTGCCACGACAGCATCGGGGGCAGGTGGCTCGGCAGCACGGCGTCAGTCCAGCCCGAGCGCCGCGCGGTGGGCGTCGGACAGCCCGCGGATCACGCGCCACTGCATGACCTGTTCCACGGTGGCGCCGGCTTCCAGCAGCTTCGCGCCGTCGATGCTGGCGCGCGGCGAGAGGATCACCGGGAGCTTCTTGGCCAGCGCGGTCGCGCGCAGCTCGCGGATCGACGCCACCAGCTCCTCCACCTCGTCCGGGTGCGAAGGCGCGTGCCGCAGCGCGATCCGTTCCTCCAGCCCTTCGTCGATGGGCACGTCGAGGACCACGAACCGGTCCAGCGTGGCCGAATCGAGCGTCTGGCGGCCGACGTACTGGCGGTCGCCGCCGGTGCCGTAGGTGTTGCCGGTGGCCACGAGCCGGAAGTCGGCGTGCGCGGTGACCATGCGGTCGGCGAAGGCGCACACGCCCAGCGCGAGCGCCTGGTTGAGCTCGGCCAGCAGGCCGGGGTGGCCGTTGTCGAGCTCGTCGAGCAGCATCACGCCACCGTGCTCGAACGCACGGCGGAACGGTGTGTCGTGGTAGTGGCCGTTGGCGTCGTAATAGCCGAACACCTTGCTCATCGGGGTGGTCGGGCCCAGCGAAAGCGCCTGCAACTGCAGGCCCAGCGCCTGCGCCGCGTGCTTGGCCAGCATGGACTTGCCGGTGCCCGCAGGACCGACGAGCAGCACGTGGCAGCGCGCGTGCAGCGCGACCAGCACCTCCGGCAGCACGGAGTGGGTGTCCTCGGCCAGCTCGATCGGCTTGCCCTGGGGCAGCACCACCGACACCACGGTCGGCGAATACCGGGCGAGCTCCTTCTCGGCCGCCGCCTGCACGGCCGAGCGGACGCGGGCAAGGGCCACGGCCGACACGCGCTCGACGAGGTCGGGTTTGGCCTGCCGCGCCACCTCGGCCACGGCCTTCTCGATCGTGCCGGACAGCGCGGCCGTCGCTTCGTGCAGCAGGTGCTCGCGGGCCTCGCCGAGATCGGGCGTGGCTTTCGCGATGGCCTCGCGGGCGAGGTCCGGCAGCACCGTGCGCCGGAGCTGATCGGCGAGCGTGGTCCGCAGCTCGGCGGTGGCCTGCGCCACGGCTTCGCCCACGGTGTGGGCGGTCTGCTCGCGCAGGGCTTCGGCTACCTCCGGTGTGGCTGCGGACACCAGCTTCGCGCGGATGGACTCGACGTCGGGCGTCGCTGCCTGCACCGCGCGCTCGGCCAGCTCCGGGAGCAGCCGCGCCGACGTGGTCTCCACCGCTTCGGCCGCCGATGCGCGCAGCGTGTCCCGCAGCGCGAGCTCCACCGACGCCTGGGCCTCGGCCAGGTCCGGCGTCGCGTCGGCGACCGCGGCCCGCGCGAGCGGCGGCAGCAGTCCCTCGGCGTGACGGCGGATCGTCTCGGGCAGACGCGCGTGCACCTCGCGGTCGATGCCCCAGTACATCGCGGCCTGGGTGAACATCGACCGCGCCACGGCCTCGGAGATCTGGGCGATCTCGGCTTTCTGGCTGTCCCGCACTGCCTCTCCCCGCTTTCCGCGTTGCTCTGCGAAGACGGTAAGAGCCCTGCGGCGGGAGGGGTCCCGGACGGCCGTTCAGCCGTCCCAGACCGCGGCGCCCTGGCGCACCACGGTGACCGGCGCCGCGGTGTGAACCGGCCACAGGTCCACGACGTAGCGGAAGTGCTCGCCGTACTCGTGCTCGTTCCACGTCACGGCCGGCGGGCCACTCTCCACATAGGACACTCGCACGCGGTAGCGGCCGGGCGCGAGCTCCAGCACGCGCTCCTGACCCGGGTAGTCGGCCGGACCGGCGAGCGTCACGTTCCCGCCCGCCACGGCGAGGTCGGCCTCGACCACGTGCTCGGCGTCGGCGAGCACAGCCGGCGGGCCGGGGTGCACGGCGACGTCCACCTCGACCAGGTCGGAGCGCGCGGTCGCGACCGCGAGCGACGACGGCTCCACCGCGATCCGGTGCGAGTTCACCGCCTCGTCGGACCACCCACCGTCGCCGGGGACCCAGGCGGTGTTGTCCCGCAACGAGAACTGACGCTGATCGGCATGGACCACGAGACGCACGAGACCCCACGGTAGACCCTGGACAGGGGGTCACCCGAAATGGTAGCGACGCGCGGTTTAGCGTTGAGCCCATGACCACTGCTCCCGTCGACGTCGACACCGCCCGTCGCGACTACGCGGCGCTCGTCGAGCGCGGCCTCTCCCTGGACATCACCCGCGGCAAGCCGTCCCCCCGGCAGCTCGACCTCTCCGCGGACCTGCTCACGCTGCCCAACGGCGAGTACAAGGCCGAAGACGGCACCGACACGCGCAACTACGGCGGCCTCAAGGGCCTGACCGAGCTGCGCCGGATCTTCGCCGGCGCCCTGCAGGTCCCTGTCGACCAGCTGCTCGCGGCCGGCAACTCGAGCCTCGAGCTCATGCACGACACCGTGGTGCAGGCGCTGCTGAGCACCCTGCCGGGCGGTGAGCGCCGCTGGGCCGACGAGCCGCGCATCGCGATGCTGTGCCCGGTGCCCGGCTACGACCGCCACTTCGCGCTCGCCGAGCGCTTCGGCATCGAGCTGATCCAGGTCCCGATGACCGACGACGGCCCGGACATGGACGTGGTCGAGCGCCTCGTGGCCGAGGACGCCGGCATCAAGGGCATCTGGTGCGTGCCCAAGTACTCGAACCCGACCGGCGTCACCTTCTCCGACGAGGTCGCCCGCCGCCTGGCCGCGATGCCCACGGCCGCGCCGGACTTCCGCATCTTCTGGGACAACGCCTACGCCGTGCACCACCTCACGGACAACGAGGTCGAGGTCGCCGACGTCCTGGCGCTGTGCGCCGAGGCCGGCAACGCCGACCGCGCGTTCGTGTTCGGCTCCACCTCGAAGATCACGCTCGCCGGCGCCGGCGTCGGGTTCTTCGGCTCGTCGCCGGCCAACATCGCATGGTGGTCCGGTGTGCTCGCCAAGCGCACGATCGGCCCGGACAAGGTCAACCAGCTGCGCCACGCGATGTTCCTCAAGGACGCCGAGGGCGTGCGCGCCCACATGCGCAAGCACGCGGAGATCATCGCTCCGAAGTTCGCGGCCGTCGACCGCATCCTCACCGAGGAGCTCAGTGACTCGGGGTTGGGCACCTGGACCAAGCCGACCGGCGGGTACTTCATCTCGCTGACCGTGCCCGAGGGCACCGCCAAGGAGATCGTGCGCCTGGCCAAGGAGGCCGGCGTCGCGCTGACCCCGGCCGGGGCTACGCACCCGTACGGCGACGACCCGAAGGACGCGACGATCCGCATCGCGCCGACCTTCCCGGTGCTCGAAGAGGTCGAAGAGGCCGTGCGCGCGCTCGTCGTGTGCTTGCGCCTCGCTGTCGCCCAGACCGCGTGAGCCACCCGTGCCACCGCCGGCCGGTACGGTCGGCGGTGGCACGGACACGGCTCGAGGGGGATTTCGATGCGCGTTCTCATCGCCGGCGGTGGCGTCGCGGGCACGGTCACGGCGATGGCGCTGCAGCGCGCCGGTCACGAGCCCGTGGTCTTCGAGGCATATCCCTCCGGCGGAGCCGACGCCGGTGCGTTCCTCACGGTGATGCACAACGGCATGGACGCGCTGAAGGCGATCGACGCCGACGGCCCTGTGAACGAAGCGTCGTTCGCCACGCTCGGCGTCGAATTGGTCGGGCCGGACGGCACGACGTTGGGCACGCGCGAGTTCGACACCGGTGAGCTCGCCGGGCCGCGCACGCTCACCCGCGCCGCGTTCTACCGCGCGCTGCAGGAAGAAGCCGGCCGCCGCGGGATCACCGTGGAGCACGGCCGCCGCCTCGTCTCCGCTGAACCAGTCTCCGCCGAAACCGGTGCGTCCGGCGTGGTCGCCACGTTCGCCGACGGGTCCACCGCGACCGGCGACGTGCTCGTGGGCGCCGACGGCGTGCGCTCCGAGGCCCGCACCCTCATCGACCCGGACGCCGACCGCCCCCGCTTCACCGGTCTCACCGTGGTCTACGGCTACACCCGCGCCGAGGGCCTGCCTGCCGCACCCGGCATCTACCGCATGATCCGCGGCAGCCGCGCGGCCTTCGGCTTCACCACCGCGCCCGACGGCGCCACCTTCTGGTTCGCCCGCATCCCCGACACCGAACGCCCGCGCGACGAGATCGTCGCCGTCGCGCCGGCCGGCTGGCGCGAGTTCGCCCACGCGGCCTTCGACGGCGACCCGCTGCCGTGCGCCGGCATCGTGGCCGCGACCGGCGACGAGGTCTTCGGCGGCCACTCCTACGACGTGCCCACCACCCGTGTCTGGTCCACCGGCTCCATGGTGCTCGTCGGCGACGCGGCCCACGCGGCTTCGCCGGCCGCCGGGCAGGGCGCGTCGATGGCGCTCGAGGACAGCGTGGTGCTCGCGCTGTGCCTGCGCGACCTGCCGGACGCGCCTTCCGCGTTCGCCGCCTACGAGAAGCTGCGGCGCACCCGCGTGGAGAAACTCGTGGCGGCCAGCGCGGGCCAGGACGTCGGCGAGGAACGCGGGTGGCTGTACCACCACCACATCGACTGGAACGAGCGAATCACAGGCTGATTCGCGAGTGCGCGGCGCCGCCGGTCGATACGATCCGGCGCATGACCCAACCCGCACCTCCCATGCAGTTCCCGATCATGCTGTCCACGATGAACGATCTGCCCGGTTACCGCGTGGTTCGCGTGTTCGGCGAGGTTTTCGGCCTCACTGTGCGCAGCCGCAACATGTTCTCCAACATCGGCGCCGGCTTCAAATCCATGGCGGGCGGTGAGCTCAAGGGCCTGTCGAAGCTGCTGTCCGACTCCCGCTACGAGGCGCTGGGCCGCCTTTCGCAGGAAGCCATGGCGCACGGGGCCAACGCCGTGCTCGCGCTGCGCTTCGACTGCAACGAGATCGCCCAGACCGCCAGCGAGATCGCCGCCTACGGCACGGCCGTGTACGTGGTGCCCGACGGCGCGCCGCAGCAGCCCGGCCAGCAGCAGGCCCAGCACGCTCCGCAGCAGCCGCAGGGCCAGCCCCAGTACCAGCAGCAGCAGGGTTTCCCGCAGAGCTGACCCCCGAGCACCCCACTGCGGCGTTGGTTGCTTCAACGCACCGCGACGGTCTCGACCACTGACCAAGCCCCACCAGCGAGATCGCGCCGGCTTCCGGATTGTGCGGTGCGATCGGCCCCCGGCCGATCCGACCGCACAATCCGGAAGCCGGCTCAAAGGCGATCTCGCACGCCCCGCCGGAGGCGGGGCCAAAGATTCAACGCTTGTAAAGCGCCTCGATGTCCGACGCGTAGTTCTTGTTCACCACGTTGCGCTTGAGCTTTAGCGAGGGCGTGATCTCGCCGTTCGCCTCGGTGAAGTCCTTGGCCAGCACGGTGAACTTCTTGATCGCCTCGGCGTGGGAGACCTGCTTGTTGGCCTCGTCGACCGCCGTCTGGATCTCCTTGAGCAGGTCCTGGTCGGCGGCCAGGTCGGAGACGGTGGCCTGCGCGGGCTTGCCGTGCTGGGTCTTCCAGGACGGGAAGAACTCCTCGTCGATCGTGACCAGCGCGGCGATGAACGGCCGCTGGTCGCCGACCACCATGGCCTGGCTGATCAGCGGTGAGGCCTTCATCGTGTCCTCGAGGCCCGACGGCGCGACGTTCTTGCCGCCGGCCGTCACGATGATCTCCTTCTTGCGGCCGGTGATCTTGAGGAAGCCCTCGTCGTCGAGCTCGCCGAGGTCGCCGGTGTGGAACCAGCCGTCGGTGAGCGACTCGGCGGTCGCGGCGGCGTTGTTGTAGTACGCGCCGAACACGACGCTGCCCTTGAGCAAGATCTCGCCGTCTTCGGCGATGCGCACGGACGTGCCCGCGACGGGCTTGCCGACGGTGCCCACGCGGAACGCCGTCTTGGTGCTGACGGCCGCCGCGGCCGAGGTCTCGGTGAGGCCGTAGCCCTCGAACACCGGCACGCCGATGCCGCGGAAGAAGTGGGCCAGGCGCACGCCCAGCGGGGCGCCGCCGGACACCGCGGCGACACAGCGGCCGCCCAGCGCCGCGCGCAGCTTGCTGTACACGAGCTTGTCGAACACCAGGTGCTTGGCGCGCAGCCCGAACGAGACGCTGCCTTTGTCCGTCGCCTGGCTGTACTCGACCGCGGTGGCCTCGGCGGCGTCGAAGATCTTGCCCTTGCCCTCGCTGTGGGCCTTCTGCTTGGCCGAGTTGTAGACCTTCTCGAACACGCGCGGCACGGCGACCACGAACGTCGGCCGGAACGTGCCGAGGTCCGCGACGAGGTTCTTCACGTCCGGCGTGTGGCCCAGCGTCACGCGGGCCGACAGCGCGGTCACGGCGATCGCGCGGGCCAGGATGTGGGCCAGCGGGAGGAAGCACAGCAGCGAGTTGCCCTGCTCCATGAGCTCGGGGAACGCCTCGATGTCGGCGCGGATCTCGGCCAGCAGGTTGCGGTGCGTCAGCTCGACGCCCTTCGGCCGGCCCGTGGTGCCCGAGGTGTAGACGATCGTGGCCAGCTCGCCCGCGCTGACCTCGCGGCGGCGCGCGTGCAGGTCCTCGTCGGTGACCTCGGCGCCGAGCGCGGTGAGCTCGTCGACCGCGGGGGAAGCGCCTTCGATCTGCCAGGTGTGGCGCAGCGTGGTGAGCCGGTCGCGGATCGCGTCCACGGACCCGTGGTGCGTGTCGGTCTCCACCAGCACGGCCTTGGCGGCCGAGTCGGACAGGATCCAATGCACCTGCTCGGGCGACGACGTCTCGTAGATCGGCACGGTGACGGCACCCGCGGCCCAGATCGCGAAGTCGATCAGCGTCCACTCGTAGCGGGTCTTCGACATCAACGCGACCCGGTCGCCGTGGCCGATGCCGGCGGCGATCAGGCCCTTGGCGACGGCCGCGACCTGGTCGGCGAAGTCCTTGGCCGTCACGTCCAGCCAGGTGCCCTCCACCTGCCGGCGGAAGCTCACGACGTCGGAGAACCGCTCGGCGTTCGCCCAGACGACGTCGGCCAGGTTCTCGTCGTCGGTCACCGGCTTCCCGGCGGGGGCGCTGTATTCGCGCACGTGGACCTCCGTGTTCGACGCGTGCGGGGTTACCCGCCGGTCAACTTAGCTTGCCGTAGACCTTAAGACCACGCCGCGCCGACCCGCCGTACGAGGTCGTGACATTCTGCGCCTGTGAACCCCGGATCACCCGCTCTCGATCTCGTGGACGAGACCTTCATCGTGGTGCCGCCGAGCACGATCGCCGCGGCGTTCGCCGACCCGGGCGCCTGGCGGCGGTATTGGCCGGACCTTTCCCTTCAGGTGTACACCGACCGTGGCGACAAGGGTTTGCGCTGGACCGTGACGGGTGCGCTCGTCGGTACGATGGAGGTCTGGCTGGAACCTGTGCTCGACGGCACCGTGCTGCACTACTTCCTGCGCGCGACGCCCGCCGGCCCCGGCGGTGCGCCGCGGACCCTGACTCCGCGTGAGCTGCGCCGGGAGTTCGACCGGCGGGCCCGCGCGGCGAAGCACCTCGCACTGGAGCTCAAGCACGTCCTCGAGGACGGGCGCGAGCCCGGGATCCCGCCGCGGGCCGAAGACCTTGAGACCACTGACTAGGAGGGTCTTGTGCGGGTTCACGTCGTTTCGGACGTGCACGGCAATGCCGACGCGCTGAAGCGGGCGGGTGAAGGGGCCGACGCGCTGGTCGTGCTCGGCGACCTGCTGGACTTCGTCGACTACCGCGAGCACGACAAGGGCATCATGGGCGCCCTGTTCGGCGCGGACAAGGTGGCGCAGTTCGCGCGCCTGCGCCGCGAGGGCACGCGCGACGAGACCGTGGCCTACTCGCGCACGCTGTGGGCCACGCTCGACGACCCGGCCTCGGCCGTGGACGAGGCCATGCGCGAGCAGTACGCCACGCTCTTCGCCTCGATGACCGCGCCGACCTACGCCACGCCCGGCAACGTCGACTCGCCCGACCTGTGGCCGGAGTTCGTCGGCGACGGCGTGCAGGTGCTCGACGGCGAGGTCACCACCATCGGCGGTCTGCGCTTCGGGTTCGTCGGGGGAGCGGTGCTGCCCGAAGGCGTGGTGCCGCGGCCGCGCAAGGGCGCCGCGTGGCGGCCCTACCTGCGGGCCCGCGAGGAGTTCGACGAGGGCGTGGCCAAGCTGTCGGACGTCGACGTGCTCTGCACGCACATCCCGCCGGCCGTGGCCGAGCTGACCTACGACGTGGTCGCGCGACGCGCCGAGCTGGGCTCGCGGTCGTTGCTGGAGCTCATCCGCGAGCAGCGGCCGCGCTGGTCGCTGTTCGGCCACGTGCACCAGCCGCTGGCCTCTCGGCGGCGGCTCGGTCACACCGAGTGCCGTAACGTGGGTCACTTCAAGGAGACCGGGCAGCCGTACGTGCTGCGCTGGTGACGCGACTCTCCGGCTACGCTTCGTCCCATGGCCGAGCAGTCCACGCAGTCCATCGAGGTCGACGCCGAGCCCCAACGGGTGATGACGGTGATCGCCGACTTCCCCGCGTACCCGGAGTGGGCCAAGGCCGTCCAGGAGGTCGAGGTGCTGGGCACCGACGACGCCGGGCGGGCCAAACAGGTGAAGCTGACCCTGGACGCCGGGCCGATCAAGGACGTCTACACGCTCGAGTACGACTGGGACGCGACCGGGCTCGGCGTGAGCTGGCGCCTGGTCAAGGGCCAGATGCAGAAGGCGCAGAACGGCCGCTACGCACTCGAAGCGCTGCGTGACGGGCGCACGAAGGTCACCTACACGCTCTCGGTGGAGCTGGCGCTGCCGATGATCGGCCTGCTCCGGCGCAAGGCCGAGAAGATGGTGATGGACACCGCGCTCAAGGAGCTGAAGCGACGGGCCGAAGGCTAGGCGACATGCGGATCCTGCTGTTCACCGGCAAGGGGGGTGTCGGGAAGACCACGCTCGCCGCGGCCACCGCCACCGCGCTCGCCGGGCGCGGCAGGAAGACCCTCGTGGTCTCCACCGACCCGGCGCACTCCCTCGGCGACGCGTTCGGCGCGGCGCTGGGCGCGGAACCGTCCGAAGTGGACGTGCGCCGAGACGGCTCACCGGCCGGCCTCTGGGCTGCGCAGGTGGACTCCCGCGCGCTGGCCGACCGGACGTGGCACGAGCTGCGCGACCAGCTGCGGACGCTGCTGGTCGGCGCCGGGCTCGAGACGCTCGACGCCGAGGAGCTGACGGTGCTCCCGGGTGTCGACGAGCTGCTCGCCCTCGGCGAGGTGCAGCGGCTGGCCGGGCACGGGCCGTGGGACACCGTGGTGGTCGACTGCGGTCCGACCGCCGAGACGCTGCGCCTGCTGGCGTTGCCCGAGGCCGTCGCGGGGTACTTGAGCAAGGCCTACGGCGGCCGCGGCCGGGTCGCCGGTTCAGTGCGGCGTCTGGGCGCGCACCTGGACTCGCTGCGCGAGCTGCTCACCGACCCGTCCGTGACCACCGTGCGGCTGGTCCTCACACCGGAGCGCGTGGTCGTCGCGGAAGCCCGCCGCACGCTCACGTCGCTGGCCCTGCGCGGCATCGCCGTCGACGGCCTGATCGCCAACCGCCTCATGCCCGCGCCCGGGTTCTGGCGCGGTTCTGCGGCCACTTGGCTGCGCACGCGGCGCGCCCAGCAGGACACCGTCCTGGCCGAGCTCGCGGCCGCCGGGTTCGGACCGGCGGACCTCGCGCGCGTCGAGCACCGGGCGAGTGAACCGGTGGGCGCCGAGGCGCTCGCCGAGCTGGCCCGCGAGCTCTACGGCACGCGGGATCCCTTGTCCGGCACCGGAAAGCCTGTGACGCCGCTGCTGCAGGTGACGCCGGAGGCCGACGGTTTCCGGCTGCGTGTCGCGATCCCGCTGCAGCGGGAGGCCGACGTGGACCTCGCCCGCGTCGACGACGACCTGGCGATCACCGTGGACGGCTTCCGCAGGCTGATCGCCCTGCCGGAGACGCTGCGGCCGTGCCGGATCACCGGCGCGGAATCCGATGCGGGCGGCCTGGTCATCAGCCTGGCCGGGAACCGGGGTCGCGCGTGAGCGAACAGGACGAGCCCGGGTACGCGGCCGAAGGCCTGCGGCTGGCAGAGGAGATCCGCCTGCTCGTGGAGCTGGTGGTCGAGCGCGCCGCGCCGTGGCTGGAAGGGCTGATGACCGCCGGGCACGGCCGCGACGAGGTCCACGAGCCGTCCCACGACACCGAGCCGGGCGCTGCGGGCACCGCGGGGACTGCGGGGTTTTCGGGGTGCGGCTGGTGCCCGTTGTGTGCGATCGTCGCCGTCGTGCGAGGTGAACGGCCGGAGTTCGCCGCCCGGCTGCTGGAGCAGGCGGCGCAGCTGGTGGCGTTGCTGCGGGCGGTGCTCGCGGACCGCTGGGAGCCCGACGAGGGTGTGCACATGCCGGGCTTTCGGCCCGCGCCCAGACCTGCGCCCAGCCCCGCGGACGACCCGGGAGCCGCCGCCCGGGTGCAGCACATCGCCGTCCGCAAGCGGGAAGACTGGCGGCCGGAGCAGGAGAACTGAGTGCTGACGATAGGGGTGGACGTCGGCGGCACGAGCGTGCGCGCCGGTGTGGTGGACGAGCGGGGATCGCTCCTGGACACCACACGCGTCGGGACACCGAGTGAGGAAAACGCGCTCGAGGACGCCATCGCCGGCGTCGTCGAGGACCTGCGCAACCGCCACGACGTCGCGGCCGTGGGCCTGGCCGTGGCCGGGTTCGTGGCGCGCGACCGCCGGTCGGTGATGTTCGCGCCGCACCTCGCGTGGCGCGACGCGCCGGTGGCCGACCGCATCGAGAAGCGCGTGGGCCTGCCGGTGACGCTGGAGCACGACGTGAACTCGGCCGTGGTCGGCGAGCACCGCTTCGGCGCGGCCCGCGGCGCGCAGGTGGCGGCGCTGGTCGCGCTCGGCACCGGCATCGGCGCCGGGCTGCTGCTCGACGGCGAGATCTACCGCGGCGCCTACGGCGTGGCCCCCGAGCTGGGCCACCTGACCGTGGTGCCGGGCGGACGCGCGTGCCCGTGCGGCAAGTACGGCTGCTGGGAGCGCTACTGCAGCGGCACGGCGCTGGCCGCCACCGCCGTCGAGCTGCTGGCTCGCTACCCGGGCCGCTCCACGGTCCTTTCACGCGAGGTCGCGGGCGACCCGGGTTCGGTCACGGGCCGCCGCGTCGCCGGCGCCGCCCGCGACGGCGACCCCATCGCGTTGCGCGCGATGGCCGAGCTGGCCAAGTGGCTGGGCGAGGGCCTGGCGCTGGTCGCGGACGTGTTCGACCCCGAGATCATCGTGATCGGCGGCGGCGTGTCCGAGTCGGCGCCGCTGTTCCTCGACGAGGCGCGCGAGCACTACGCGGGCGCCATCACGGGCGCGCGGTACCGGCCGCTGGCCCGCATCCGCACGGCTCACCTCGGCGACGACACGGCGATCGTCGGCGCCGCGGCGCTGGCTCTCGACGCGGCCAAGGCGCCGGTCGCCGAAGTCGCCGGCTGACGCTGTCGCCGGCTGACGCTCCCCGGACGCGGAATTGCCCCAGCATCGTCGGGATGCTGGGGCACTTCCACCGCAACGGTCAGAGGCGTTCCAGGAACGCCCGCCACGCCTCCCCGGCGATCAGCAGGGAGCCGCCATCGCGGTCCTTGGAGTCGCGCACACCGGCCTCTTCGGACAGCGTGCGCACCTCGACGCACTCGCCCTGTTGGCCGCTGTACGACGACGTCCGCCAAGCACCTTCGTTCATCCCGTTCGCTCCAACTCATCCGCGATTTTCGCGATAGCGCGCACCGAAGCGACCGCGCCCATCGCGTCACGACGAATCCTGTCCGCCGCTTCCACGTAGTCTTTCACGTCGCGGGTATTGGTCAGCGTTGTTGACGAGCGGTACTGCTCGACATGGACCACCGTCGCCGAATCCGAGCGGATGACGACGAATCCGCCTTCTCTCGCCGGGTGATAGCCCAGCCGGAAGGGCAGAAGCTGAATGGAGATGTGGGGCAACTCGGCCACCTCGCAAAGATCGCGGAGCTGCCTCACCGCCACCTCGGGCGGGCATGCCGGGTACCGGATCGCCTGCTCACCGATGACCGTTTCGAACCGGGTGCTGCCGTCGAGGTACCTCTTCCGCCGAGCCATCCGAAGTTCGAGCTTGCTGTCGAGTTCGGTTTCCGGCATGTCGCCGTCGACCATCATCACGCGGGTGTAGTCGCGGATCTGCAATGGCCCGGGGATCAACGAGGGTTGATAGGCGAAGATGTCATTTGCGACCGATTCGTACTCGGCGACCACGGCGAGGTCCCGGGCGATGCCGGGGATCAGCCAGTTCGGGTCCGTTCCGTCGCGGAAGAGCCGAAGGGCCTGACTGGTCTCCTCGCTCGTGGCGCCGGTGACCGTCAGGGTTCGCTCCAGCTCGGACTGTTCCTCGAAGCCGAGTTCTCCGCGCTCACGGCGCGAGATGTGTGAGTGCGACCGGTTCACCAGTTCCGCGACTTGCGGCTGAGTGAGACCGGCACGCTTGCGAATCCTGCGCAACAGTACGCCGAGTTCGACCTGCCGGGGTGTCGCACGTGTGCTGGGCATGCACAAACCCTATCAGTAAGTGTGCACCCCAATCGGGTGCATGTACCGGTAAAACCTTGCCAGTTGTGCATGCACATAAGAAACTCATCACGAGCAAAGAAATAGCGGTTGATCACCCGGGGAGGGCTTCATGTACGTGTGGCAGCAGGCGGAAGGACAGCGTCACGCGAGAGCGGCCGTGCACTTCGGCTCGCTCGACGCCGGGGCGACGTTCGCCGCCTTGTGCGGTTCGGAGCCGACCGTCGGGGAGAACGACATCCACAGCCCCGGCAAACCCTGGCTCGACCCGACCTGCCCGAGCTGCGACACGGCGTTCCGCCGCGCGCTGGGCATTCCCTCCCCGCGCCCGGACGCCACGCCGCGCGCGGCCGGACTCTCGAAAGCTCGGGGCTGACCCATGACCGCACGACTCCGCGTCGCCGGCGAAGACCCGCGGGACGACCCCGGTGCCGCCGCATGTGACGCCACGAGCAGCTCTCCGGACGCACCACCGACTGGGGACGCCTCGACCCCTGTCGCCACGTCGGGTGGCGGCAGGGCAACCGTGTCCCGGGGCACTCGTGAACCCCGGCCGAGTGCCCCGGGACTCACCACCGGTGACCAGCGCATGCTGCAGGAACTCCTGGACACGGCCGACTCCGTGACCTACGGCCTGTCGATGCGCCTCGCGGGAGTCGTTTGGCGGCTCAGGGAGAACCGGCCGCCGACGAGACTCGAACTGGAAGTCCTCCGCAAGCGCGCGGGCCGGCTGAAGGACAACCTCGACGCCTGCACGGCGTTCGTCGCGGAGCGGTTCGGCGAACGCGGCTGACGATCACAGTCGTCCACCAGGAGGCTGCGTCCGGCGGGCTTCCTGTGGAAGGCTGGCCGGGTGACGCCGATGACCGCCAACCGGTTCGTGCGGTGTTCGTGCGGGCGGCTGCACTGGGGTGCGCACGGCGCGGCCGGGCTGCTCCTGTCCGATCCCGCACGCGGGGTGCTGCTGCAGCGGCGTGCCTGGTGGGTGCACAACGGCAGCACCTGGGCGCTGCCCGGCGGCGCACTGGAGACGGGCGAGACCGTGCGTGAGGCGGCGGCCCGCGAGGCGTGGGAGGAGGCCGACGTGCCGAAGACCGCGTTCCGCGCGCTTTCTGCGTCTGTGCTCGACCACGGGACCTGGCGCTACACCACTGTGCTCGGCGTCGCCGACGGCGCGCTCGACGCGCGCGTGGCCAACCAGGAGAGCTCCGAGCTGCGCTGGGTCGCGCCCGGCGACGTGGCCGAGCTGCCGTTGCACCGCGACTTCGCCGAGTCGTGGCCGGGGCTGAGGGAACAGCTCGGCCGCGAGCTCGTGCTGGTCGTCGACGGCGCCAACGTCGTCGGCTCGCGTCCCGACGGCTGGTGGCGCGACCGTCGCGGCGCCGCCGAGCGCCTGCGGGACCGGCTGGCGCTGCTGGCCGAGCGGGGGATCGCCGACGCCGTCGCGGGGCTCGGCGCCGGGCCGACGTGGGAGTGGTGGCCGCGCGTGGTCCTCGTCGTCGAAGGCCAGGCGCGCGGGGTCGAACCGGTGCCCGGCGTCGAGATCGCGACGGCTCCGGCCGACGGTGATTCCCACATCGTCGAGGTCACCGCCCAGGCCCGCCCGGGCGAGCACGTCGTGGTGGTCACGGCCGACCGCGAGCTGCGGTCCCGGGTCACCGCGCTGGGCGCGTCGATCATGGGTCCGGGCACGCTGCTGCGCGAGCTGGACGCCGGTTAGCGCGCGATCCCGTCGCGCATCTCCGCGACCAGCGATGCGACGACGGCTTTCAGGGAACCGTTGTGCTGCTTGGCCACCGCGCGCTGGCGCCGGTAGCTCGGCCCGTACGTCAGGATCGTCTCGACGTCGCGCAGCTCCGCCACGCAGTCAAGCCGTCGCGCGACGGGTTCGAGCTTCTCCAGCAGGTCGGTGACGTCGTCGGTGACGAGCCGCTCGCGGCCGGCCGCGTCGAGGATGATGATCGCGTCCGTGCCGTAGCGCGCGGCACGCCATTTGTTCTCCTGTACGTGCCACGGGGGCAACGCCGGGAGCCGCTCGCCGTGTTCGAGGCGCGTGCTGAAGTCCTCGACGAGGCACTGTGTCAGCGCGGCGATCGCGCCGACCTCCTCCAGTGTCGGCAGGCCGTCGCACACGCGCATCTCGATCGTGCCGAAGTGCGGCGCGGGCCGGATGTCCCAGCGGATCTCGGAGAAGTGGTCGATCACGCCCGTCGTGAACATGTCCGCCACGTAGCGCTCCAGCTCCGCCCACTCGCGGAACTGGAACGGCAGCCCGGCCGTGGGCAGCTGCTGGAACATCAGCGCGCGGTTCGACGCGTAGCCCGTGTCCTCCGCGCCCCAATACGGCGAAGACGCGGAAAGCGCCTGCAGGTGCGGCGCGTAGTTGAGCAGCGCGTCGAGCACCGGCAGCACCTTGTCGCGGTGGTCGAGGCCGACGTGCACGTGGACGCCGTAGATCAGCATCTGCCGGCCCCACCACTGGGTGCGGTCGATGAGCTTGGCGTAGCGCGCCTTGTCGGTCACCTTCTGCCGGTACCAGTTGGAGAACGGGTGCGTGCCCGCCGAGAACAGCTCCACGCCCAGCGGGTCGGTGACCTTGTGCACGACGTCGAGCGACTCGGCCAGGTCGGCCTTCACCTCGGCGACGGTGGTGCAGACGCCGCTGATCACCTCGATGGTGTTGAGCAGCAGCTCCTGCTTGATCTTGGGGTGCTCGTCGGCGCCGTCGGGGCGCACCGCGTCGAGGATCCGTTCCGCGACCGAGGCCAGCTCGCCGCTGCGCCGGTCCACCAGGGCCAGCTCCCACTCCGCACCGATCGTCGAACGGCGCGAAGGACTGAAGTCGATCCGCATACCCGCCCGGTCAGACCTGGGCGCCGTTGGTCGGGTCGGCACCCGGCGGCGGGCCCTGGCGCACCCGCAGCAGCAGGAGCGCGATGGCGGTGGCGAGCGCGAGGATCCCCAGCGGCGTCGCCAGCGCGGGCCCGACGCCGATCAGGTTCGGCACGATCAGCAGGAGCAGCCCCACCACGAAGAACAGCAGCACCACGAACGCGCCCTTGCGCGGACGCGGCAGCGGCGGGGGCTCCGGCGGCACGAAGTGCTCGTCGTCCTCGGCCGGGTCGTCGCTGAACATCGTGGCGTCCCACGTGGCGCCGCCGGTGCGCCAGTTGTCGGTCTCGGGCGCCTTCTCGGGCTTGTCGGGCTTCGTATCGGTCTTGGCAGCCGGCGGCGGGGCGGGGTCGCTCGCCTGCTCGCCCGCGGTGTCGTCGGCGAGCTCGAGAGCGTCCTCTTCGAGGAACAAACCCACACCCTCGGCGCGCAGGTCGGCCACGATCTCGGCGAACGTGGCGTCGACGTCCTCGGGTCCGTCCGTGCCTTTCCCCCGGGTCATCAGGCACCCACCTGTCCCGCCCGCAGCGACCGGGCGAAGTCGACACTGCGGCCGAAGATCAGTTCCGCGTCGTTGTCCTGCGTCGCGACGTGGAAGCTGTTCTCGAGCACCACCTCGGTCACGTCCGGGCTGGCGACGCCGGCCAGCACGATCCGCGAGTTCTCGGGCTCCACCACGTGGTCGACGGCGGAGTGCAGCAGCAGCACCGGCTGCGTGACCTTGCCCAGGTCGGCGCGCACGAGCTTCCACAGCCGCGCCAGGCTCGCGGCGGCGCGCACCGGCGTGCGTGGGTAGGCCAGCTCCGTCACCCCGGGTTTGGCGATGTCGTTGGCGATCGCGGGGATCGACGGGATCACGCGCGCGAGCAGCGGCAGCAGCTTCGCGTCGGCGCTCAGCCGCGTCACCGACGGGTTGACCAGCACGATCCCGGCGATCCGGTCGCCGAACTCCTCGGCGAGGCGCAGCGTGAGCGTGCCGCCCATCGACAAGCCGCCGACGAACACCGTGTCGTTCTCGGCCAGCAGGGCGAGCAGCTCCTCGCGGACGGCGCCGTACCAGTCCTCCCACGTGGTCCGGTTCAGGTCCTGCCAGCGCGTGCCGTGTCCGGGCAGCAGTGGGCAGCGCACGCTGAACCCGGCCGCGGCCAGGTGGTCGCCCCAGGCCCGCAGCCCGGCCGGCGTCCCGGTGAAGCCGTGGCACAGCAGGAACCCGGCCCCGGAGGAACCGGTGTGGGCGAACGGTTCCGCGCCGGCGAGCACGCCCATGACGAACGCCCTTCCGATCGAAGCGGTCTAGGTCTTCCATGCTCTCACGGTCGAGTGGTCTTGTGGGGCCCCGGCCGGTGCCCGGAACTGCCTGGTACCGCTGTGAGATCGATCGCTGCCACCCAGTAGCGGCTCGTCCCGCATTGTGCGCACACCGTCGGGTTTCGTAGGCTTGACCATTGGGAACGATCGTTGAGCCTCGGGAAGGACTGGCGCGCGGTGCTGTACTGGCTCATGAAGTTCGTCTTCATCGGACCACTGCTCAAGTTGCTGTGGCCGACGAAAGTAGTCGGCGCCGAGAACATCCCGGAGGACGGCGGCGCGATCCTCGCCGGCAACCACCTGGCGGTCGCCGACTCGTTCTTCATGCCGATCCGCGTGAAGCGCAAGGTCACGTTCCCGGCGAAGTCGGAGTATTTCACCGAGCCGGGCCTCAAGGGCCTGCTCAAGAAGTGGTTCTTCACCGGCGTCGGGCAGTTCCCCATCGACCGCTCCAGCGGCAACGCGGCGCAGGCTGCGCTCGACACCGCCATCCGGCTCGTGAAGCAGGGCCACCTGCTCGGCATCTACCCCGAGGGCACGCGCTCGCCCGACGGCCGCCTCTACAAGGGCAAGACCGGCGTCGCCCGCATCGCCCTGGAGTCGAAGGGCGTGGTCGTGCCCGTCGCCATGATCGGCACGGAGAAGGTCAACCCCATCGGCTCCAAGATGTGGTGGCCGCGCCGCCTCGAGATCCGCTTCGGCGCCCCGCTCGACTTCTCCCGCTACGACGGCCTGGCCGGTGACCGCTTCATCGAGCGCTCGATCACCGACGAGATCATGTACGCCCTGATGGAGCTCTCGGGCCAGGAGTACGTGGACATCTACGCGGCGAAGGCCAAGGAGCTGCTCGCCGCCGAGGCGTCCGGCGCCAAGCCGAAGGTCCCTGCACAGCCTTCGGGCCGCGACGCCGCCCGGGTGCCCGACAGCAAAGTCGGCTAGCCCACTAGGGTTCACCGGTGCGTTTCTTCTACGACACCGAGTTCATCGAGGACGGCGTGACGATCGACCTGGTTTCGATCGGTGTCGTCGACGAGCGCGGCCGCGAGTTCTACGCCGTGTCGACCGACTTCGACCCCGCCAAGGCGGGTCCGTGGGTGCGCGACAACGTGCTGCCGAAGCTGCCCTCGCCCGCGGACCGGGCCTGGCGCAGCCGCGAGAAGATCCGCGCCGACCTACTCGAGTTCTTCGGCAAGCCCCCGGGCGGCATCGAGCTGTGGGCCTGGTTCGCCGCCTACGACCACGTCGCCCTCGCCCAGCTGTGGGGCCCGATGCCCGCCCTGCCGCGCCAGCTGCCCCGCTTCACGCGAGACCTGCGCCAACGCTGGGAAGACGCGGGCAAACCCAAGCTGCCGTTGGCGCCCACGGATCAGCACGATGCGCTTGCCGACGCGAAACACAACCTGCAACGCTGGGAAGTGATCGAACCGGCGTTCCGGCGCCGCTGAGTTTTTCGCGACTGGGGGGTCGGAAATGCGCCGGATGCTTGCGGGTTTTGTGGTCTTGGTTCTCGTACTCGGCCTGGCCACCGCCGCGACGGTCCCTCGCCCCGATCCGGTGCGCGACTACCTGCTCACCGCGCTCGCGCTGCTTCGTGCTCACTCGATCGACCGGGACTCCGTCGACTGGCCTGCTGCCGAAGCCGATGCTCTGCGCCGGACGACCGGGGTGACGGCACCAGCTGGCACATACTCGGCGATCCGTAACGTGATCGCCGAGCTGGGCAACCCGCACACGATCCTGCTCGGCCCGACGCAGGCCCGCCCGCCCGCCGCGCACACCATCGAGGTGCCGAGCAGCTCGACCACCGGCGACCTGGCAGTGCTGACTGTTCCCCGGTTCGTTTTGGACCCGGTCGCCGAGCACCGGTACATCGCCGCAGGGGAAGCCGCAGTCCGCTCTGCCGACGCGAGCCGTCCGTGCGGCTGGATCGTGGACCTCCGCCGCAATGACGGTGGGGACATGTTCCCCATGCTCACGGTCCTCGCACCGCTGCTGGACGAAGGCAAGCTGTTCTCGTTCGAATGGCCTGGTGGCTCGCAGAGCGTGACCTTGCGGGCCGGCGAGGTCCTGGCCGGCGGCACACCCGTTGCGGCTGAAGCCAACCCGATGCGGCTGGCCCGCCAGCGGCCGCCGGTCGCCGTCCTCACCTCTGCCCAGACCGCCAGCTCAGGCGAGGCGACCCTCATCGCGTTCCGAGGGCTCGCTCGCGCCCGAACCTTCGGCCAGCCCACCGCGGGCTTCGCGACCGGCAACGAGGTCTTCCACCTGAGCGACGGCGCCGAACTGTTGATCACGACCGCGCGTGATGTCGACCGGACCGGCCGCGTCTACGGCAACACCCCGATCCAGCCCGACCACCCGCTGCCCGCGACCGCGACCACCGACGAGGTGATCGCGGCCGCGTCAGCGTGGCTGCACACCCAACCCGGCTGTACCCGCTGACCGAACCGCTCAGCGACGCGCTCGCACCGCACCCGCCATTGTGTCCAGCAGATCCGCCGTCGTGTCCCAATCCAGGCACGCGTCGGTGATCGACTGCCCGTACGTGAGCTCCGAAGCTTGCCCCAGCACCAGCTTCTGGGCGCCCGCCGTCAGGAAGCTCTCCATCATCAGCCCGACGATCCCGCGCTCACCCGCAGCAATCCGCGAGGCCAGCTCCAGCACGACCTCGCGGGAGCGGACGTGGTCCTTGTTGCTGTTGCCGTGGCTCGCGTCGATGATCACGCGCTCCGGCAGGCCGGACTTGGCGAGCCGGCCGAGCGTCTCGGTCACCGAGGCGGCGTCGTAGTTCGGGCCCTGCGAGCTGCCGCGCAGGATCACGTGGCAGTCGGGGTTGCCGGAGGTGGTCAGCAGCGCCGCGAGGCCGTCGACGTTGATGCCCGGGAACACGTGCGACGCGGCGGCCGCGCGCGTGGCGTCCACCGCCACCTGGATGTCGCCCTCCACCGAGTTCTTGATGCCCACCGGCATCGACAGCGCGCTGCACATCTGGCGGTGCACCTGGCTCGCGGCCGTGCGCGCGCCGATCGAGCCCCACGTGACGATGTCGGCGATGAACTGCGGCGTGATCGGGTCCAGGAACTCACAGCCCACCGGCAGGCCGAGCGCCGACACGTCGAGCAGCAGCTTGCGGGCCAGGCGCAGGCCCTTGTTCACGGCGAAGGTGCCGTCGAGGTCGGGGTCGTTGATCAGGCCCTTCCAGCCCAGCGTGGTGCGCGGCTTCTCGAAGTACACGCGCATCACGATGTGCAGGTCGCCGCGCAGCTCGTCGGCCTTGGCGGCCAGCTTGCGGGCGTACTCGATCGCGGCTTCGGGGTCGTGGACCGAGCACGGGCCCACGACCACGGCGAGGCGGTCGTCGCGGCCGTCGAGGATGTCGACGGTCTCGGTGCGCCCGGCGTGCACGACCTTCGCCACGGCGGCGTCCACGGGATGGTCTTCGCGCAGTAAGGCGGGGGAGATCAGCGGGCTGATCGACGTGGTGCGCTGGTTGTCGAGGGTGCTCGCGTCGGCGGGCCCGGCGGTCAGCTGCGGGGTGGTCACGGCGGGTGGTTCCTTCCTGGTGGACACCGACCCGCGGGAACTCGCCGAGCCGGTTTCGAATCCGGCTCGGGGGTGGGAAGTCAGCGCAGGTTCACGCGGCCGCACCCACCCGGGGCCGGCTTCGTAAACCAGAAATAGCGCTGCACGCCGATCAAGCTAGCACACGCGGCCACCATGTGGGCACGAGGACCGATTGGCCAGGTGGTACGCCCTGCACCGATCCAGACGATTGCCGCTACTCTGGCGTCGAAATGTGACTGCGATCTCCAACGTGACGAAGACGGAGGAAAGAGATGCGTGTCGGTGTGCTGACGGGTGGCGGTGACTGCCCGGGCCTGAACGCGGTGATCCGCGCGGTGGTCCGCAAGGGCATCGAGGTGCACGGCTGGGAGTTCACCGGCTTCCGCAACGGGTGGCAGGGGCCGCTCACGGGCGAGAGCAAGCCGCTCGGCCTGCGCGACGTCGAGGACATCCTCACGCGCGGCGGCACGATCCTGCGCTCGTCGCGGACCAACCCGTACAAGGTCGAGGGCGGCGTCGAGAAGATCAAGGCCGTGCTCGCCGAGCAGGAGATCGACGCGCTGATCGCGATCGGCGGCGAGGACACCCTCGGCGTCGCGAAGCGCCTGACCGACGACGGCATCGGCGTCGTCGGCGTGCCCAAGACGATCGACAACGACCTGGGCGCCACCGACTACACGTTCGGCTTCGACACCGCCGTCTCCATCGCGACCGAGGCGATCGACCGGCTGCACACCACGGCCGAGTCGCACCACCGCGCGCTGGTCGTGGAGGTCATGGGCCGCCACGCCGGCTGGATCGCCCTGCACTCCGGCCTGGCCGGCGGCGCGAGCGTGATCCTGGTGCCGGAGCGCCACTTCTCCGTCGACCAGGTCGTGGAGTGGGTCGAGCGCCGCTTCGAGAACGAATACGCGCCGATCATCGTCGTCGCCGAGGGCGCGCTGCCCGAGGGCGGCGAGGAGAAGCTGGTCGCGGGCGAGAAGGACGCCTTCGGGCACGTCCGCCTCGGCGGCATCGGCACCTGGCTGGCCGACGAGATCGCGCACCGAACCGGCAAGGAGTCGCGCGCGGTCGTGCTCGGCCACGTGCAGCGCGGCGGCACCCCGACCGCCTACGACCGCGTGCTCGCCACCCGCTTCGGCCTGCACGCCGTGGACGCGGTGGCCGACGGCGACTTCGGTGTAATGGTGGCGCTGAAGGGCACCGACATCGTGCGCGTGAAGCTGTCGGAGGCGACCGCCGAGCTGAAGACGGTGCCGCTGGAGCGTTACGAAGAGGCCGAAGTCTTCTTCGGCTGAGTTTCTTCCGCGCCGGGTGGGGCCGGCCCCACCCGGCGCGCGGGGAACCGGTTCCACTGTGGACAGTGTGGCGGACCGGCGGCTAACGGGCGCACGTGCGGCGTCTAGGAGGCGGGCGCCTGCCACGGCGGCATCGTCCAGTCCCAGTGCGGCACCGGTTCGTCCGTGGCCGGTTCGGCTCCGGGCGCCGAGAACAGCACGGCCAACCGGCTGCCCCATTCCAGGTACCCGGCGAACGCGGCGCGGAACTCCGGGTCGGCGGGCAGGCCGGTCTCGTCGGCGGCGTCGAGCAGCAGCGACACCCACCGGCGGCGCTGCTCCTCGGTGATCCCGCGGCCGAGGTGCCGGCCGATCATGTGCGGGTGCCCGCCGTGGTGGGCGGTGTAGTCCGCCGGGCCGCCGAGCACCTCGCCGAGCCAGACCGCGACGTGCTCGGCGTGGTGGGCGTCCATGCCGCGGAACACGGGTTCCAGCAGCGGGTCTTCGGGCACGTGGCGGTAGAAGACCTCGGTCAGGCGCCGGAGCGCGGGGCCGCCGCCGGCCCAGTCGTACAGCGTCGGCGGCCGGGCGCCGCCCTCGCCGGTGACGGCTGTCGGCTCGTAGTGGCGCATCTCGTCGAGGTCGCCGACGTAGTCGCGGATCGCCGCGAAGAACGGCGGGAAATGCGGGCTGCGGCGGAAGCCCTCGAGGTGTGCCTCGGCCGAGGTCCAACGGATCGCGAGCACATAGCGCGTAGGGTCTTCGACGCAGCGGCTGAGGTCGTAGCCGGCGCACTCGGGTGCCTTCGCGAGCGCGCCGGCCGCCTCGGCGTACGCGGCCTCGAACGCCGCCGCGCGGTCGGCCGGGATGGTGTAGCGCAGGTATTCCACAATCATCAGGCCAGCAGAGCGCACCTGGCTCGGCCGGGCAACCACTTACTTTCCGGTGCGTAGCGAGGAGGCCGTGATGGCGGGCAGGCGGTACTGGTGCCCGGTGGAGCTCACCGTCGACGTCATCGGCGGCCGGTGGAAGCCGGTGATCCTCGCGCACCTCAAGGAGGGTGTGCACCGCTACGGCGAGCTGCGCCGCCTGATGCCGGGCATCAGCGAAAAGATGCTCACCCAGCAGCTGCGCGAGCTGACCACCGACGGCCTCGTCCACCGCCAAGCCCTCGACGGCCGCGTCCCCCACGTCGAATACCGCCTCACCCCGGACGGCGAAGCCCTCGGCCCGGCGCTGACCGCCCTGTACGCCTGGGGCGAACGCCGCGCGGCGGCCACGGGGATCACGTTCGAGACACCTGCCTGACGCCTCCGGCCCGGTGCGCCGCACGGCCGCGCCGAGCCTCGGCACAAGCGGCGAGCGCCGCGCGGCCCCGAGCGCCTTGGGCCATCCGGGACCGCTCCGGCGCACCGTGACCAGGCCGACCTCGCCCCGCGGGTGATCGACATCAAGCGACCGAATTGTCCGGTTGATTCCCTGGACTGGACCATTGACCAAATGGTCTAGTCCACTTACGGTGTGAGAGTCCCCACTGTCCCCGTTCGGTCACCTGGTGTGACTCCCCGAAGGGAGCCGGCATGCCCCGTCCGCGCAGGAAGAGCTTCTTGGCGCTCGTCAGCCTGGCCAGCGCCGCACTCGCCGCAGCGGCTGTGGCCGCGCCCGTGTCCACGGCGGCCACGACGGCCACAGAGTCGGCCGCCGCCCCGCAGGCCTCTGTCGGGAAGGTGGTCGGCTACTTCACCGACTGGGGTGTGTACGACCGCAACTACCACGTGAAGAACATCGAGACCTCCGGCTCCGCCGCGAAGCTCACCCACATCAACTACGCGTTCGGCAACGTCACCAACGGCGGCTGCGCCATAGGCGACGCCTACGCGGACTACCAGAAGACCTACGACGCGGCGGGCAGCGTCGACGGCGTCGCCGACACCTGGGACCAGCCGCTGGCGGGCAGCTTCAACCAGCTGAAGAAGCTGAAGGCCAAGCACCCCGGCCTCAAGGTGATCTGGTCGTTCGGCGGCTGGAGCTGGTCGGGCGGCTTCGGCCAGGCCGCGCAGAACCCCGCCGCGTTCGCGAACTCCTGCTACAACCTCGTGAACGACCCGCGCTGGGCCGGCCTGTTCGACGGCATCGACCTCGACTGGGAGTACCCCAACGCCTGTGGCCTGAGCTGCGACACCAGCGGCGCGGCGGCGTTCAAGAACCTGATGGCGGCCGTGCGCGCCAAGTTCGGCTCGTCGAAGCTCGTCACGGCGGCGATCACCGCCGACGGGACCAACGGCGGCAAGATCGACGCCGCCGACTACGCGGGCGCCGCGCAGTACGTGAACTGGTACAACGTGATGACCTACGACTACTTCGGCGCGTTCGCGGCGCAGGGCCCGACGGCTCCGCACTCGCCGCTGACCTCGTACGCCGGCATCCCCACCGCCGGCTTCTACTCCGACGCGGCCATCCAGAAGCTCAAGAGCAAGGGCGTGCCCGCGTCGAAGCTGTTGCTGGGCATCGGGTTCTACGGCCGCGGCTGGACCGGCGTCACGCAGAGCGCGCCCGGCGGTTCCGCCACGGGTCCGGCGCCCGGCAAGTACGAGCAGGGCATCGAGGACTACAAGATCCTGAAGTCGAGCTGCCCGTCGACCGGCACCGTCGCCGGCACGGCGTACGCGAAGTGCGGTTCGAACTGGTGGAGCTACGACACCCCGAGCACCATCGGCGGCAAGATCAGCTACGCCAAGCAGCAGGGCCTCGGCGGCGCCATGGTGTGGGAGCTGTCCGGCGACACGTCCAACGGCGAGCTGATGACGGCCGTCGCGAAGTGACCGCTTCCGGTGCGGCCGGCGGCGCAGGGGCGCGCCGGCCGCACCGGGTCCCCAGGCACACCGACCCCGCCGGAGCCGCTCCGGCGGGGTCTCCCGCGTTCGGCGAAGAAGCGTCCGGCGGAGAAACTGTCGGTGGCGCGGATTATCGTGCTCGGCGTGAAGTTCACGGGATTCGGTGAGTACGCCGTCGATTTCTACGACGGGCTCGAGGCCGACAACTCCAAGTCCTACTGGGACGAACACGTCGCGACCTACAAGTCCGACGTACGCGAGCCGATGGAGGCGCTGCTCAAGGAGCTGGAGCCGGAGTTCGGCGAGGGCTTCGGCGAGGGCAAGGTGTTCCGGCCTTACCGCGACGTGCGCTTCGCGAAGGACAAGACCCCGTACAAGACGCACTGCGGCGGCGTCATCGAGGCGGGCCGCGGCGGCGGCGCCTACTACGTCGAGCTGAGCCCTGGGGGCCTGCGCGTGGGCGGCGGCTGCTTCCACTTCGCGTCCGACCAGATCGCGCGCTTCCGCACGGCCGTCGACACCGAGCTGCACGGCCCCGTGCTGGAACAGATCCTGGCCAAGCTGAAGCGCGCCGGCTTCGACATCCACGGTGACCGCCTCAAGTCCCGTCCCCGCGGCTTCGCCGAGGACCACCCGCGCCTCGACCTGCTGCGCTACCGATCCGTCTACGCCGCCCGCTCGTGGGAACCCGCCGACTTCCTTCACGAGCGCGAGGCCTTCGACCGCGTCCGCAAGTCCTGGCGCCAGCTGCGCGCCTTCAACGAGTGGGCACGCGACCACGTCGGGCCGAGCGAACAGCCGCGCCGCTAGGGCCGTCAGCGGGGGAGCGGGTATCGCCAGACCCTGCTCCCCGAATCCGTGGTCGTGGCCAGGAGCAGGTCGGGGCCGTCCGCGATCAACGCCAGCGACTGGGCCGCCTCGGGCAGCGGCAGTTCCGCGAAGTCCTCGCACCGCTGCCCGACGCGCCAGAGCCGCGGCCGGCCGTCGACCTTCACCGCCACGTCGAGCCGGCCGGACGAGTCGAGCGTCAGGCCGGTCACCTCCAGCAGCTGCGACGCGGGGATCACCGGGCCGCCGGCGGACGCCGTCCACGAAGGACTCGAAGGACTCGACTGCCAGCAGGCCAGGCGCTGTTCACTGGTCGCGCCGACGGCCGCGCAGTCCAAGGCCGAGCACGTCACGCGCCACACCGTGGCCGAGCCGGCCGGGGACGGCAGCGAAACCCGCGTCCACGCCGAACCGTCGGCCGACGTCCACGCCACCGGCCGTACAGAGAGCCCCGACCGCGCGTCGCCGACCGCCACATAACCCGGCCCGCCGCCCGCCGCGGCCAGCACGCGGGTCTGGTCGTCGGCGGTGCTGAGCAGTGCCGGGTCCTCGCGCAACGCCCACGAAGCGCCGTCCGCTGAGGTCCAGACCGCCGCGCCGACGCCGCCGGCCCGGTGGTCCCACTGACCCGTCAGCACGTACCCCGCCGGACCGGCCGCGGCCCCGGAGGTGGTCACCGCCCGCTCGCCACCGAGAAGCTCCACAGGCTGTTCGTGCTCGGTCAGCCCGCCGGCCACCGATCCCGTCCAGATCGTCGGGCGCGGGTTGGTGTGCGCGCCGCCGTACGCGGAGCCCAGCGCGAGCAGCCGGGAACCCGACGCGGCCGGCAGTGTCAGCTCCGCCTGCCGCCCGTAGCCCGTCGCCGGGTGGACCGGCACCGGCGTCCACGGCGCCCCGGACGGACCGCCGAACCACGCCGCGGGGGCCCGTCCGGCGGGTCCCGGCACCGAGCCGGTCATGACGATTCCCGATGAAGCCGGGACGAATCCCAGTACGCGCGTACCGGAAACGGGCAGGTCAACGAGCCGCCACGGTGGCTGCGGCGGCGTGGAACACGCCCCGACCAGGGCGAACGCCGCGATCGCGAGCGCGAGCCGCCGAACCGCCGTCATACTTACGGAGGTTAGTCATCTGAATGGTTTCTGAACACTTCCTCCGAACTTTCGGTATCGGTACAGACGTGAAGGGGATGAGCGACTACTGTCATCGAACGTGAGCCGACGCGCGAAGATCGTTTGTACGCTGGGTCCCGCGACCTCCACTCCGGAGAAGATGCGGGCACTCGTCGACGCCGGAATGGACGTCGCGAGGATGAACTTCAGCCACGGAAGCCACAGCGACCACAAGCAGGTCTACGACCTGGTCCGGGCCGCTGCGGCCGAGAGTGGCCGGGCGGTGGGCATTCTCGGCGACCTCCAGGGTCCGAAGATCCGCTTGGGCACCTTCGCCAGCGGCTCGGCCGAGTGGCACACGGGCGACGTCGTCCGCATCACCGTCGAGGACGTGGTGGGCACGCACGACCGTGTCTCGACCACCTACAAGGGCCTCGCGAAGGACGCCAAGCCGGGCGACCGCCTCCTGGTGGACGACGGCAAGGTCGGCCTCGTGGTCACGGGCGTCGAGGGCCAGGACGTGGTCTGCGAGGTCACCGAAGGCGGCCCCGTCAGCAACAACAAGGGCGTCTCGCTCCCGGGCATGGACGTCTCCGTCCCGGCGCTGAGCGAAAAGGACATCGAGGACCTCGAGTTCGCGCTGCACCTGGGCGTCGACTTCATCGCGCTGTCCTTCGTGCGTTCGCCGGCCGACATCGACCTGGTGCACCAGGTCATGGACCGCGTCGGCAAGGGCCGGCTGCCGGTCGTCGCGAAGATCGAGAAGCCCGAGGCCGTCTACAACCTCGAGGCGATCGTGCTGGCCTTCGACGCGGTGATGGTCGCCCGCGGCGACCTCGGCGTCGAGCTGCCGCTGGAGCAGGTGCCGCTGGTCCAGAAGCGCGCCATCCAGATCTGCCGCGAGAACGCGAAGCCGGTCATCGTCGCGACGCAGATGCTCGAGTCGATGATCAACAACTCCCGGCCGACTCGCGCCGAGGCCTCCGACGTGGCCAACGCGGTGCTCGACGGCACCGACGCCGTGATGCTCTCGGGCGAGACCAGCGTCGGGCGCTACCCGATCGAGACGGTGCAGACGATGGGCCGCATCGTCGAGGCGGTCGAGACCGACTCGCCGGTCGTCCCGCCGCTCACGCACGTCCCGCGCACCAAGCGCGGCGTGATCTCCTACGCCGCCCGCGACATCGGCGAGCGGCTCAACGCCAAGGCGCTCGTCGCGTTCACCCAGTCCGGTGACACCGTGCGCCGCCTGGCCCGCTTGCACACGCGGCTGCCGCTGATGGCGTTCACGCCGGAGGACTGCGTGCGCAGCCAGCTGTCGATGACGTGGGGCACGGTGACCACGATCGTGCCGCGGGTCGACTCCACCGACCAGATGATCCAGCAGGTCGACCTCGCGATGCTGCAGATGGGCAAGTACCAGCGCGGCGACCTCGTGGTGATCGTGGCCGGCTCCCCGCCCGGGACCGTCGGCTCCACGAACCTGATCCACGTGCACCGCCTCGGTGAAGACGACCACGCATAAGGGACGAGGTTCATGCCGACCGAATAGGGTTCGGGCATGACCGATATCGCCAGGACCGCCGCCGCCGGGCTCGACGAGGCCGCCGGCGGCGGGCAGGCGGTGCTCGACCGGCTCGTCGATCTCCTCGACCTGGAGAAGGTGGAGGAGGACTTCTACCGCGGGGTTTCGCCCGCGCACTCCCCGGTCCGCGTGTTCGGCGGCCAGGTCGCCGGGCAGGCCCTGGTGGCGGCCGGGCGTACCGTGCCCGAGGACCGGCGCGTGCACTCGCTGCACGCCTACTTCATCCGCGGCGGCGACCCGAGCGTGCCGATCCTCTACGAGGTGGACCGCATCCGCGACGGCCGCTCGTTCACCACGCGCCGCGTCACGGCCATCCAGCACGGCAAGGCGATCTTCGCGCTGTCCGCCTCGTTCCAGAAGGACGAGCAGGGCCTCGAGCACGGCGAGCCGATGCCCGACGTGCCCGACCCCGAGACGCTGCCGACGTTCCAGGAGCGCACGGCCGGCTTCGGCCTGCGCTTCACCGAGCGCCCGCGTCCCATCGACGTGCGCTACGTCGGCGAACCGCCGTGGATCACGCGCGCCACCGGCGAGCGACCGGCGAGCAACCGCGTGTGGATGCGTGCCGACGGCACGCTGCCCGCCGACCAGCTGCTGCACGTCTGCGTGCTCACCTACGCCTCCGACATGACCTTGCTCGACTCGATCCTCGCGCGCCACGGCGTGTACTGGGACGTCGACAAGGTCCTCGGCGCGAGCCTGGACCACGCGCTGTGGTTCCACCGGCCCTTCCGTGCCGACGAGTGGTTCCTCTACGACAGCACCTCGCCGAGCGCGTCGGGCGCGCGCGGACTGGCCACGGGCCGCTTCTTCGCGCAGGACGGCACGCACATCGCCACGGTCGTCCAGGAAGGACTGCTGCGCGTCCTGTGAGGACGGTCGCGGCCCGGTTCTACTGAGAGTGTGTCGCTGAGTGGGGTGTGCGGAATCAACCACACTTCCGGGTGGCGGTAAATGCGAAATGCGTAGCCGGGTAATCGCCGGAGTGTGCCTCGGATGGTCTGCCGACAACTGACAACCGAAGGTGAAGGTGCCCGGGACCGGTCGGGGGCGGCCCCGGGCACCTGCCGCCGGAAACGCCCGCACACTCGGTGTCAGTTTCCGGCTGGTCGTCGTCTACGCTGCTCAGGAACCCGAACCGATCATGACGGCCGGCTCGACCGGCACGGCGTGACCGGTTCCGGCTCACACGGGTGTCAGAGTACAAGCGCAATCTGCAAATTGCAGGCCGGAGCCCCGCCGCGAAGGCGGGAATTCCGAAGTGTTAATACCCCACTGACTAGTCGGACGGCTGGTTAGATATGCGGTGCGGGCAGCGTTGGTCAGCGTTGGTCTACGGTGCGCGCACCGCGTAACACGATCCGGAGGTGCTGTCGTGGCGAGAGGCCAAGGACCCACCGTTCGCCGCCGGAGGCTCGCGAGCGAGCTGAGGCGGCTCCGGGAAGCCGCCGACTTCACCATCGACGAGGTGGGCGAGAAGCTCGAGTGCTCCGCCTCGAAGGTGAGCCGCATCGAGACCGGGCACGTCGGCGTCACCCCGCGCGACGCCCGGGACATGCTCGCGCTCTACGGGATCACCGGTGACGAGCAGGAGGCGCTCGTCCAGCTGGCCCGCGAGGCGCGCAAGCGCGGCTGGTGGCACGCGTACAACGAGGTGTTCACCGGCACTTTCGTAGGCCTGGAGGCCGACGCGACCTCGCTGCGCGCATTCCAAGCGCTGCTCGTGCCGGGCCTGCTGCAGACCGAGCGCTACGCCCACGCAGTGATAAGAGCGCTGCGGCCCGACGCCGAGGACGCCGCGATCCGGCGTCGCGTGGCCGCGCGCATGGCGCGCCAGGAGCTGCTGAGCGACACGCCGCCGCCGGAGTACTGGGCGGTGGTCGACGAGGCCGTGCTGCACCGCGTGGTCGACAGCCCCGAGGTGATGGCCGAGCAGCTCTACCGCATGGCCGCGGTCGCCGAGAAGCCCAACGTGACCGTCCAGGTGGTCCCCTTCGGAGCCGGTGCGCACCCCGGCATGGAAGGCCCGTTCCTCATCATGGGGTTCCCCGAGCAGGCCGACCCCGATGTCGTCTACGTCGACGACAGCACGTCCAGCGGCCTGTACCTCGAACAACCCGAAGACGTCCGGCGCTACGCGCTGATGTTCGACCACCTGCGCGCTGCCGCACTGAAACCGGACGACTCGGTCGACTTGATCACCGAGGCGGCCGGCCGGTTCGCCGAACGGTCAACCGCGCCGGCTGCAGTGCACCACCTGGAACCGAGGACACAGTGAGGAAGTGGGGAACATGATGCCGGACGCGGATCTTTCCCGGGCCACCTGGCGCAAGAGCAGCCACAGCGGCGGCGGCAACGACTGCGTCGAGATCGCGTTCGTCGGCGGCGACGCCGCGGTGCGCGACTCGAAGGACCCCGAAGGGGGTGCTTTCCGCCTCCCCGCTTCGGGTTGGCGGGGGCTCCTGGCGGCGGTGCGCGCCGGCGGCCAGGCCCGCGACTGACGTTCCACCCGGCGACCCCTTACCCCGCCGACCTGCTCTTCGCCGGTCGGTGCCTCGGGTAAGGGGTCGTTTGGCGTCCAGGACGGGGTGATCGCCCGATGCCGGCGGCCCCGCCTCAGGACGACTGTGAGTGTCACGTAAGAAGGCACTCGCAGAGGATGGGGAAGAAGCGATGAGTTACCAGCTCCTGGACGCGATGAGCGCCGAGGTGGCCTACCGCGAGGAGCAGCTGCGGAAGGCCGGGCGCGACGCGCGGATGACCAAGCAGAGCCGCGTCGTGCGGTGGCTGCGGGCCCACCGGGTGACCAGCGTGACCGTGCCGGCGCAGGAACGCCGCACGGCCGCGCAGGTGGCCTCCCGCGCCGATCACCTGGCGCGGTGAACAACCGGTTCGCCGAGGGTGTCACGCCCTCGGCGAAAAGCATGGCGGAACTGTCGGTGGGGTAGGACAGAATGCTCCTCGTGCCCCGCTTAGGCTCCGGAATCCCGCTGGTCGCCCGCACTCACGAGATGCGGCGGCTTCGCGCCGCCTTCGCTCGCGCGGAGCGGCGCGAGGCCGGCGCCGTGCTGATCGCGGGCGACGCGGGCGTCGGCAAGACCCGGCTGCTCACCGCGCTCGGTGAGCACGTCGCGGCGAACGGTGCGCTGGTGCTCACCGGCCGCTGCATCGACGTGCGCGACGGCGGTCTGCCGTACCTGCCGTTCGCGGAGGCGCTGGCGCCGCTGGGCTCGTCGGGGGATCCGGTGGTCGCCGCCGCGGTGCGGTCGCGGCCGGCGCTCGCGCGGCTGCTGCCGCAGAGCGGGGAGCCCCAGCCGATGGGACCGGGGGAACACGGCCAGGTGTCGGCCAGCGAGCGCGAGGTCATGCGCCGGCCGCGACCGGAACAGGACCTGGGTCAGCTCCAGCTGTTCGACGCGGTACTGGGGGTGCTGACCGAGGTCGCCGAGTCGCGGCCGGTGGTGATCCTGCTCGAGGACCTGCACTGGGCCGACTCTTCGACGCGCAACCTGCTGTCCTTCCTGGCCAGCAGGTTGCGCGCGCAGCGGCTGCTGGTCGTGGGCAGCTACCGCGAAGAAGACGTGCACCGGCGCCACCCGCTGCGAGGGCTGCTGTCGGAGCTGGTGCGCCTGGCCACGGTGGAGCAGGTCGCGCTGGCGCCGTTCGGGCCCGCCGACGCGCGGGCGTTCGTGGAGGCGCTGGCCGACGAGCCGCTGCCGGCCGACGTGGTGGCCGACATCGTCGCGCGGTCGGAAGGCAACCCGTTCTTCGTGGAAGAGCTGCTGGCCACGGATGCCGACTGCCGGGACCTGCCCGCAGGGCTCGCCGAGGTGCTGCTCGCCCGGCTCGAACGGTTCCCCGCGGAGACGCGGCGCGTGCTGCGGGTGATCTCCGTGGCCAACGAACCGGTGTCGCACGCCGCGCTGGCGGAGATCGCGGCCATCGGCGAGCTGGAGCTCGACGAGGCGCTGCGCGAGGCCGTGCAGCACCACGTGCTCGTGATCGAGGACGGCTCGTATGTGTTCCGCCACGCGTTGCTGCAGGAAGCGGTGTACGCGGATCTGCTGCCGGGGGAGCGCAACCGCACGCACGCGGCGTACGCGGCCCGCATCCGCGCGATCCCGCAGGGGCGCGGGCACGACGCCAAGCTGGCGTTCCACAGTCTCGAAAGCCGCGACTTCGTCACGGCGCTGCCAGCGCTGCTGAGCGCGATGGCGGAGGCGGAGAAGCTGGGCGCACCAGGGGCGGCCCTGCGGCACGCCGAACAGGCACTGTCCATCTGGGACGCGGTGGCCGTCGCGGACCGGCCCGAGGGCGTCGACGAGCTGAAGCTGCTTCACGAGGCTTCGTACTTCGCGGGCACGTCGGGGGAACCGGAGCGGGCGGCGGCCTACGCGCGCTCGGCCACGGAGCTGCTCGGACCCGACGCCCCGACGCTGCGGTCGGCCAAGGTGTGGCGCCGGCTGGCCGAAGCGTTGCTGGCGCTGGAAGGCACGCTCGACGAGGCGACGCTGGCCGTCGACCGGGCGTGGGAGCTGGTGAAGGACAGCGAGCCGAGCGCCACGCGGGCGTGGGTGCTCGCCACGCGAGCGGGGTTCCTGCGGCTGCTCGACCAGCCGGGCGAGGCGCTGGACAACGCGCTTACGTCGGTGTCCGACGCGCGAGCCGTCGGCGCGGTCGGAGCCGAGGCGTCGGGGCTCATCACGCTGGGCACGCTGGCCGACTCGGCGGGCGACGCGGCGCTCGCGCGGGAACGGCTGCGCCAGGGCATCCGCAAGGCGCGCGACTCCGAGGCCCTCAACGTCGAGCTGCGCGGCCTGTACTTCCTCGCCCTGAGCTACGACGACCAGGCCGAGATGGCCGAAGCCCTCACCCACGTGGCCAATGGGGTGGAGCGCGCGGAGGAGTCGGGGCTCACGTGGAGCTCGTTCGGGCTCGAGCTGCGCGCGCGGCAGCTCTACCTGCGCTACCTCAGCGGCGACTGGCCCGCGGAGGACGCGGCCGGGCGCGCGGCGCGCGGGGTGTCGAGCGCGGTCGCCGCCCGGATCCTCGCCAACTGGGTGCTGTTCCTCGTCGCGCGCGGCCGGTTCGACGACGCCGCGCGCCTCCTGCCCGGGCTGCGCCAGCAGTGGGCGGCCGACATCCAGATCGCCCTCTCGGCGGGCGACGCGGCCATCGAGCTCGCGACCTGGCGCGGCGATCACACCGAAGCCGTGCGCGTCACCGAGGAACTGTTGGCGTGGCTGGAGAAGATCGAGCCCTGGCTGCTCGGCGGCATCCGGATCGTCGCGCTCGGCATGACCTCGGTCGCCGCCCTCGCCGCCGACGCCCGCCTGCACGGCGACCAGCGCACCGCCGAGAACCTGGTGTCCGTCGGCCGCCGCCTGCTGGAACACGGCCGGCGCACCGCCGTCGAGGGCAGCCCGCGCTCCGGCACCCTCGGGCCCGAAGGCCACGCCTGGCTCGCCCGCCTGGAAGCCGCCGCCTCCGGCCTCGAAGGCCCCGCCGACCCGGTGCTGTGGTCCGCCGCCGCCACCGCCTTCGACTACGGCGCGGTCTACGAGCAAGCCATGTGCCGCCACTTCGAGGCCCAGGCCCTGCTCGCCCACGGCCGGCCCGCCGAAGAGGCCCTGACCTCCGCTCACACCGTCGCGTCCGCCCTCGGCGCGCTGCCCCTGCGCGACGCCGTGCGCGACCTGGCCCACCGCGCCCGCACCGACCTGCCCGGCGTCACCCCGGCCGCCGCGCCCACCCGCCCCAACCCCCTGACCGACCGCGAACGCGACGTCCTCGAACGCGTTGCCCTCGGCCGCACCAACCGCCAGGTCGGGGAGGAGCTCTACATCAGCGAGAAGACGGTCTCCGTCCACCTCTCCCGCGTCATGGCCAAACTGGGGGCCAGCCGCCGCGCCGAAGCCGTCGCCATCGCCTACGACCGCGGCCTGCTCACGACCCCGGCCACGAAAGACTGAGCCGCGGCGCCCGGACGGTTTTGCCGGTTCGCGGTGGTTGTCTGCTGCGAGCTTCGGTCGCCGACTCCTCGCCGGGACCCGCCGCGTGCCGAACCCGTCCGGCAGTGGTTGACTGGTGATCAAATAGCATGCTAACCACGTCGGGAGGAGCCAGGGATGCGCGTCGACGTGCACGCTCACCTGTGGAGCGAGGCGTACCTGGACCTGTTGTCCCGCTCGGGCAACGAGAAGGCGACCGCGCAGGGCCGGCTCGGTGCGGGGGCGACCGCGGCGGAGCTCGATTCGCGGTTCGAGCAGATGGCGACGGCGGGCATCGACCTTCAGGTGCTTTCGACCACGCCCGCGCCGCCGCACTTCGAAGACGAGAAGGCCGCCGTGGCGGCCGCGCGGTTCGTCAACGATGACTATGCCGAACTCGTCCGGCAGCACCCCGATCGGTTCAAAGCGTTCGCCTCCCTGCCGCTTCCGCACACCGGCGCGGCGCTCGGCGAGCTCACCCGCGCGCTCGACGAGCTGGGTTTCCTGGGCGCCGCCGTCACCACGTCGGTGCTGGGCCGCACGCTCGGCGACCCGGCGTTCCTGCCCGTCTACGAAGAGCTCGACCGGCGCGGCAGCGTCCTGTTCGTGCACCCCGCCGGCGTCGGCGCCGAGTCGCCGCTGATCGGGCCGGAACTCACGTGGCAGATCGGCGCGCCGATCGAGGACACCGTCGCCGTGCTGCACCTGATCGTCGCCGGGATCCCGAGCCGTTTCCCGCGTATGAAGATCATCCTGCCCCACCTCGGCGGCGCGCTGCCGATGCTGCTGCCCCGCATCGACCGCCAGAACCCTTGGGAGGCGCCGGAAACCCCGGAAAAGCCGAGCCTCGCCGCGCGCCGGATCTTCTACGACACCGTCGGGCACAACCACGTGCCGGCGCTGCGCCTCGCGGCCGAAACGCTCGGCGCCGACCGCCTGGTGCTCGGCACCGACTTCCCGTACCAGAAGGGCGACGGGTTCACCGAGGCCGTCACCTACGTCGAACGCTCCGGCCTGCCCTCAGCTGACATCGCCGCGATCCTCGACCGCACGGCCGTGGAGCTCCTCGGCCTCGGCTGATCACCGCCAGGGCAGGTGCCGCAGCAGCTTCATGCTCGACGTCATCAGCCGCGCCCACACCGCGCCCGGCACCCGGCGCGGCGGCCGCAATGCCAGCCCGCGCTGCACGGCGATCGACTGCGCCTCGGTGTACTTCAGTAGCCCGTCGGCGCCGTTGCGGCGGCCGACGCCGGAGTCCTTCATCCCGCCCATCGGCACGCCGACGCTGCCGAACGTCGCCGCGTAGCCCTCGTTGACGTTCACCGTCCCGGCCTTCAGCCGGGCCGCGACCTCCCAGCCGGCGCGGCCGTTGCGCGACCAGACGCTGGCGTTGAGGCCGAAGGCGGTGTCGTTGGCGCGCTCGATGGCGTCGGTGACGTCGGTGTAGCCGTAGATCGACACCACGGGCCCGAAGGTTTCCTGGGCAAACGGCACCATGTCCGGCGTGACGTCGGTGAGCACGGTCGGCTCGTAGAACAGCGGACCGAGGTCCGGCCGCGCCCGCCCGCCGGTGAGCACGCGCGCGCCCTTGGCCCGCGCGTCCTCGACGTGTGCCGACACGGTTTCGAGCTGGCTCGGCGACGTCAACGACCCCATCTGCGGGCCGAAGCCCAGCTCACCGCCCAGCTTCAGCGCGGCCGTGCGCGCCACGAAGGCGCGGGTGAACTCGTCGCGGACGCTTTCGTGCACGTAGATCCGCTCCACAGAGACGCACAGCTGCCCGGCGGAGGAGAAGCACGCGGTGACCGCGCCCGTCGCGGCCTTGGCGACGTCGGCGTCCGGCAGCACGATCATCGGGTTCTTGCCGCCGAGCTCGAGCGAGTAGCTGGTGAGCCGGGCCGCGATCTGCGTCGCCAGGTCCTTGCCGGTCGGCGTGGAACCGGTGAAACAGAGGTAGTCGCACTCTTCGAGCAGCGCCAGGCCGACCTGCGAGCCGCGGCCGAGCACCACCTGCCACAGCCCGTCCGGCAGCCCCGCTTCGGACGCGAGCTCCTGCAGCCACAACGCGGAAAGCGCCGTCTGGTTGTCCGGCTTCTGCACCACGGCGTTGCCCGCCGCGAGCGCCGGGAACACGTCCATCGCGGTGAGCGCCACCGGGTAGTTCCAGGGCGAGATGATGGCGACGACACCCTTGGGGTGGCGCAGCTCGCCCGCCTTCGTCAGCACGGGGATCACCCCGGCCGCGCGCTTCGGCGCCAGGATCTTCGCGCTGTGCTTGCCGTAGTAGGCCGCCACCAGCGCGGCCGCGCTCACCTCGTCGAACGCGTCGAGCCGCGCCTTGCCGGCCTCCACCTGGACGAGGTCGAGCGCTTCGGCCTGGCGGGCGAGGATCAGGTCGTGCAGGCGCACGAGGAACCGCTGGCGCTGCGCGACCGGCCGGGCCGCCCACTCGTGCTGGGCCGTGCGCGCGGTCGCGAACGCCGCGCGCACGTCGGCGTCGGTGGCCTGGGGGATCGTGGTGATCGGCAGCCCGGTGAACGGCGCCGTCATGCGGATCGGCGCGGAGTCCGCACCGCCGGTCACGCGGGCGACGAGCCGGGCCGCGCGCGCCGCCGTCGGCGCTCCCGCGACACCCCCGATCGTCGCGGGCAGGGCCGTCTCGCCGCTGAGGTTCGCCGGTGTCGTGCTGGTCATGCCGTCTCCGTTCAGACCGGTGTTACCGACGAGTACAGCATACCGACGGTACGGCGGTCGAGCGGGAAATCTGAATAAGATTCACATATCGTAGTCGTCGCGGTGCTTGCCCGGCGGCTCGACGCCCGGCGCGGGCTGAACGTCCTGCGGCGGGAACGGCGGGGAAGTCGGCTCCGCGCCGGGCTCGGATTCCGGTGGAAGCTCGCCCTGCGCGGGCGGATCGGCCCAGGACTGCGCGGGTGCCGGGTCGGTGAGCGAGTAGATCACCGGTTGGTCGTTCACCGGCGGGTAGTAGTACGGCTGCGGTGTCCACGGCGCGGTCCAGCGGCCGCCGCCGAACGCGGCGAGCGCCAGCACCAGCACGGCGATCACGGCACCGCCGAGCATCACCCAGAACCCGGTGCCGGTGGTGTAGTGGGCGACGACGACGGAGGTTCGCTGCTCGAAGCTGAGGCTGGCCGACACGTCCATGCCCGTGGTCCACACCGCCGCGACCAGGCCCGCGCTGCCGGCGATCAGCAGGATTCGCGCGGCGGCGCGGGCGCGCGTGAACACGAGCACGGCGCCGATGAGCAGCACCACGGCCGCCACCGTGATCGGGATGCCGAACCTCGCGACGTGGCTGACCCCGAACAGGTCCTGCTCCGACTGCGGAGCCGTTTCGACGTCCCGGGCCCACGCGCTGACGGAGAATGAGCTCTGCAACCGGCCGTTCACCGTCACGCTGGACGCCGCCGCCGGCAGGAACGTGCCCGCCACCGTGAGAGCGGCCGAGAACACCCCGAGGATCCCGGCGAGCAGCCGCGAGACCGCGCCCGGCTCGGCGACGGGTGGCGGCGGGTACTGCGGCACGCTGGTCATCGGGGGCTCCTTCGCCTGCTCAAAGGGCATCTGCGATTCCACCACGAAGAACCCCGTCGCGCTAAGGGGCGGCGTGATCCTGCCACCGGTCGGCCCCGGGATCTCAGGGCTGCGAGTACATCAGCACCGCGATCCGCTTCCACTCCTGCAGCAGCTTGCGGCGCCGGTTCGGGTCGCCGCCCAGCTCGGCGTCGAGGGCGAGACCGCGGGTGAGGTTCACGGTGAGCCAGAACAGCGTCTCCGCGCGTTCTTTCGGGAGGTCACCCGCCACTTGGCTCACGTGCGCCAGCGTCGCGCGGCCCAGCGCCCGGTCCACGGGCCGGATCGCCGCCCGCAGCTCCGGGTCGGTGCGCGCGGCCACCCACAGCTCGGTAACGGCCGTGGAGAGCGTGCCCGAGTAGCCCGCCCACAGCAGGTCGATCGCGGCTTCGACGCCCGACGCGCCACCCGGCAGGTCTTGCAGCGACACGGCCAGCTGGGTGCGCAGCTTCGTGGTGAGGTGCTCGACGGCGGCCGCCATCAGCTCGGCCTTCGTGGCGAAGTGGTGCTGCACCGCGCCCTTCGACACGCCCGCCCGGGCGCAGATCTCCTGCATCGACGCGCGGGCGTACCCGATGTCCACCAGGCACTCGACGGTCGCGTCGAGGAGGGCCGTGCGCGTCTGCTCCCGGCGCTGCGCCTGGGTGCGGTGCGCCTTGGCCGTGGCCTCGGTCATTCGCCTCTCCCGCTTTACGTGCCGGACTGCGCGGATGTACATTCCGAACAGAACTTACCTTCCACGCGTAATGTTTTCCAGCTTCGCAGGAGGCGTCGCCGTGCCGTTGCAGATCCAGAAGAGCTCGTGGAGCACCACCGAACTCGAAGACCTCAGGGAGCTCGCCCGGTCGTTCCTGCAGAAGGAGCTCGTGCCGCACCAGGAGCGATGGGCGGCGGAGAAGAAGCTCGACCGCGAGGTTTGGACGAAGGCCGGTGAAGTCGGCCTGCTGTGCCTGTCGATCCCCGAGGAGTACGGCGGTGGCGGCGGCACGTTCGCCCACGAGGCAGTGCTGTATGAGGAGCAGGCCCGTTCCGGGGACAACGCGTGGGGCGTGACCGTCCACAACGGAATCGTGGCGCACTACCTGCTGTCGTACGCGTCGGAGGAACGCAAGCGTGAGTGGCTGCCGAAGCTCGCCAGCGGCGAGTTCGTGGGCGCCATCGCGATGACCGAGCCGGGCACGGGTTCGGACCTGCAGAGCATCAAGACCCGCGCGGTGCGCGACGGCGACCACTACGTGATCAACGGCGCGAAGACGTTCATCACCAACGGTTTCCACTCCGACCTCGTGGTGGTCGCGTGCAAGACCGACCCGGACGCGGGCGCGCAGGGCGTGTCGCTGATCGTGGTCGAGACGGACACGCCGGGCTTCCGCCGCGGCCGCGTGCTCGACAAGGTGGGCCTCAAGGGGCAGGACACCGCGGAGCTGTTCTTCGACGACGTGCGCGTGCCCGTCGCCAACCTGCTCGGCGACGCCGAGGGCCAGGGCTTCGTCCAGCTGATGCTGCAGCTGCCGCAGGAGCGGCTCATCATCGCCGTGACCGCGGTGGCCGGGCTCGAGGCGGCCGTGAACCTCACGATCGACTACACCAAGGAGCGCACGGCGTTCGGCCGGCCGATCTTCGGCTTCCAGAACACCAAGTTCAAGCTCGCCGAGGCCGCGACGGAGGCGGCGGTGTCGCGCGCGTTCCTCGACCAGTGCATCGAACGCCACCTCAAGGGCGAGCTCGACGTGCAGGGCGCGGCGATGGCGAAGCTGTGGACGACCGAGCGCGTGAACAAGGTCGTCGACGAGTGCGTGCAGCTGTTCGGCGGCTACGGCTACATGACCGAATACCCGATCGCGCGCGCCTGGGCCGACGTCCGGATTTCGCGGATCTTCGGCGGCACCAGCGAGATCATGAAGGAGATCATCTCCCGCACGCTCTGAGATTTTTCGCCTCGACGAAAGGACTTTCCGCCGTGAAAGCCGGACCACTGGGCGGGCTGAAGGTGGTGGAGCTGGCCGGGCTCGCGCCCGCGCCGTTCGCCTGCATGATCCTCGCCGACCTCGGCGCCGACGTCGTGCGTGTGGACCGCGCGACGCCGGGCGCCGACGTGCTCGGCATCCCGAACGACCCGCTGGCGCGCGGCCGGCGCTCGATCGGCGTGAACACCAAGACGCCCGAGGGCATCGAGGTGGTGCTCAAGCTTGCCGAGCAGGCCGACGTGCTGATCGAGGGCTTCCGCCCCGGCGTCGCGGAACGCATGGGGCTCGGGCCTTCGGTGGTCCACGCGCGCAACCCGCGGCTCGTCTACGGGCGCATGACGGGCTGGGGCCAGGACGGCCCGCTCGCGCAGGCGGCCGGGCACGACATCAACTACGTCGGCATCGCCGGCGCGCTCGACCCCATCGGGCGCGCCGGCGAACGGCCGGTGCCGCCGCTCAACCTCGTCGGCGACTTCGGCGGCGGTGGGCTGATGCTCGCGATGGGCGTGCTCGCGGCGCTGCACGAGCGGACGTCCTCGGGACGCGGCCAGGTCGTCGACGCGTCCATGGTCGAGGGCGCGGCCCTGCTCACCACGAGCTTGCACGGCCTGCGCGCCGCCGGCGCGTGGTCCGGCGACCGCGGCGAGAACCTCCTCGACGGCGGCGCCCCGTTCTACGACACCTACGAGACCGCCGACGGCAAGTACGTCGCCATCGGCGCCATCGAGATGCGCTTCTGGGGCGACCTCGTGCAGGTGCTCGGCCTGGCGGACCCGCCGCCGCACCTGGACAAGACGCAGTGGCCGAAGCTGCGGGAGCTCATCGCCGACGCCGTCGGCAAGCACACGCGCGACGACCTCGTCGCCCGCGCCGAAGGCACCGACGCCTGCCTGACGCCGGTGCTCTCGCCGTGGGAAGCGTGGGCCCACCCGCAGAACGCGGCGCGCGGCACCTTCGTCGACATCGGCGGCACCGTCCAGCCCGCCCCGGCGCCGCGCTTCGACCGCACGCCGCCTTCGACGCCCCACGCGCCCCGCCAAGCGGGCACGGACACGGCGGACGTGCTGGCGGACCTCGGCCTCGCCGCCGCCGACTTGGCCGCCCTCCGCACGGCGGGCGCCATCGCCTGACGGACTACTCGGCGCAGGGTGAACCACGGGGGAGCGGGCCGCGTTTCAGCGCGGTTCGAGGTCCGAGCGGATCACCGAGTAGACGACGCTGTCGCGCCAGGCTCCGTCGCGGAAGCCGTAGCCGCGCAGGACGCCCTCGCGGGTGAAGCCGGCCTTCTCCAGCGAGCGTTGCTCGGCGCGGTTGTCCACGTCGGTGCTGGCCTCGACGCGGTTGAACTGCGTGTGCGCGAACAGGTAGCGCACCAGCAGGCGCTGCGCCTCGGTGCCGTGGCCGTGGCCGCGGGCTTCCGGGCGCAGCACGAGGCCCATGTTCCAGCAGTACGAACTGGGCCCCGAGCGGGAGCGGTGCCACGACAGGAGCCCGAGCACGGCGCCGCCGAGTGTCGGGACGAGGAGGCCGCCCTCGGTGGTGAGGACGGCGTTGTCGCGCCAGCGGCGGTGGAGGTAGCCGGCGTCGTGCCAGCCGAACCACTGGAACTCGCCCGCGGCGGCCGGGTCGTTGATCAGCGCCTCCAGGAGGTCGAGATCGGATTCGCGCACCGGGCGGAGCACCACGTCGTCCATCGCGGCAGCCTAGCGGGCGGCGCCGCGGCGCCGGCTCACTCGATCGGGCCGGGGTCACCCGGTCGTGACACGCGTCCCGCTGAGCGATTGCCGAGCGGGCCTCGCGGGCCCTTCGTCACTAGAGTGAGCGAGCACGAGCTGTCGTGAAGCCGGGGAGCGGATTGGATGGTGCCATGTCAGGCGGCGTGAAGAAGATCGTGGTCATCGGGGTTGTCGTCCTCGTGCTGTTCTTCCTGATCACCCAGCCCACCCAGTCGGCCAACCTCGTGCACCAGGTGCTCGGCTGGCTGCGCGACGGCGCCGAGGCCATCATCACGTTCTTCCAGACCCTGTTCGCATGATCACCGCAGGTCTCGTTACCCGCCGGTAATTACCCAGAGTAACGCGATTCTGGGATCCGGGCTGATCGCTCGACCATCCGGGTGGATTGCCCCCTAAAAGGGCCTGGTCAAGGAATTTGTGGCCCCTGGGGTATGGCGCAGAAAGCGGGCCCGGCCCTACGGTGCTCACATTGCGTGATCAGCCGGTTCTCCGGTCCCCCGGGAGCCGGGTCACAGCGGGTTTTTTCCGCTCGGTCACGCGCATTGGGTGCAAGTCGTGGACGCGCAACGGGGCAGGCGTCAGGGCCGGCCCGTCGGGGACCAATGAGGAGGCAGGGATGACCGGAGATCCCGGAGTGGACGCGTTGATCCGGCAGTGGGCCGCGGAGCGCGAGCAGACCGCCGAGGAGCAGGAGGTCAACCGCATCACGTCCGCCTGGCTGGCCGACGCGCCTCAGGCTCCGCCCGGCATCCCCGGTCAGCGCGCGCGGTCCGGTCCCTCGCGCTGGGCGCAGGTCGACGCCGCGGACCCCGGTTACCTCGACGCCATGCGGGTCCGGCTGCCGGAGGTCCCGGATGAGTTGCTCGTGGCCGCCGCCGGCTGGTGGCAGATGGTCGGCGACGTCGCCGAGGCCGAATTGTGGTGGGACGCCGGCATCAGCCCGCTCGACCAGCGGGCCCTCGACTACCGCGCGGCTGGCCTGCGGCCCTCGGACCTCAGCCGCCGGCTGGGCCCGATGACCGTGCTCCAGCACCTGCGTCGCGGCAGCGCCCCGGCCTGGTGCGTCGCGCGTCTCGCGCGGCAGCAGAAGTCCGCCTGAACCACCCTTTCGACACGGCCGGGTGAACCGGCGTGGCGGCAGCGATCCGAACTTGTCCGTAACGCTAACCTGCGCGGGCTCGTTGTGTGATCGACCGACCGCCACGCTGGAGGACCGGAGTTCGTGCCCCTCACCGGAAACGTCGACGGCGAGACCGCTGCCGAGACCACAGTCGAAGCCGCACCTGCCCGACGCCGTGCCCGAGGGGGCGCGGCCGTGGCGGTGCGGCTCGCGGTGGTTCTGGTGGTCCTCGCGGTGGCGGGTGGCGGCACGTGGCTCATCACGCGGGCGTCGGCACCGGTCGCGAGCCCGACCACGACGGACATCCCCGCGTTGAGCGTGAAGGCGGCCGACGTGCGGCCGGGCTCGATCGCTCCCGTCAGCGCCGTGGTCGCGGGTGGTGCCGACCAGCAGACCACCCCGCAGTCGGTGCACTCCACGGCCGACCCGCTCGACGACTGGGCCAAGAAAGTCGCCGCCGTCACCGGGGTGCCCGCGCGGGCGCTGCGTGCGTACGGCAACGCGGAGCTCGCGATGCGCTCGGCCGACCCGGGCTGCCGCATCTCGTGGGCCACGCTCGCCGGCATCGGCCGCATCGAGTCGAACCACGGCCAGTACGGCGGCGCTGTGCTCGGCGCCGACGGCCGCCCGTCCAAGCCGATCATCGGCGTCCCGCTCGACGGTTCGTCGGGCGTGCGCGCCATCAGTGACACCGACGGCGGCCGCTTCGACGGCGACGCCGTGGCCGACCGGGCCGTCGGCCCGATGCAGTTCATCCCCAGCACCTGGCGCAAGTGGGCGGCCGACGGCAACGGCGACGGTCTCGGCGACCCACAGCAGATCGACGACGCCGCGCTGGCCGCGGGGCGCTACCTCTGCGCGGGCGGGCGCGACATGGCCACGCCGTCGGGCTGGTGGTCGGGGATCCTGTCGTACAACAACTCCACGGAATACGCGCAGAAGGTCTTCGGCCTCGCCGACGGGTACGCGCAGTCGGCGAAGGCCGTGCGGGCCGGCTGAGACCCGTTCGTCCGAAATCCGGGCCGGCCCGCATTCCCGCTGGTGTGAAATCCGTGCGAACCGCGAGGTCACCGGCTGAGAGGCGGACCACGTGCGGGCCCGCCTCTCAGCTTCGGCCCCGGTTCCCAGTGCTAGCGTCAGGGCCGTGGCAGTGAACTCCGGCCCGGCCGTGTCCCCGCTCGGGCGCAGGCTCCTGATCGCCGCGACGTGCGTCGTGAGCCTGCTGCTGTGCTGCGGGCTGGCGTGGTGGCAGTGGGACCGGTTCACCTCCGCGAACGGCACGTTCCAGAACCTCGGCTACGTGCTGCAGTGGCCGCTGTTCGGGCTGTTCCCCGCGTTCATGTTCTGGCGGATCAAGAAGCTGCGCGAACGGGAAGAGACTCAAGGTGAGAGCGCCGAGGCCCAGGCCGAGCAGGCCCGGGTGACCGTGCCCGCGCCAAGAGTCTCGACGCCCGCGCGTACCCCGGCGCCCCGGCCCGTGGCCGAAGAGGACGACGAGCTCGCCGCGTACAACCGCTACCTGCGCGAGCTCAACGCCCGCGACCAGCAGGCCTGAACCATCACCTCGGAAGTGAGGACGAACCCATGACCACGAGCACCGACGGTGCGGCCCAGACCCGCCCGGCGCGACTGAACGGAGCCCTGGTGCGGTTCCGCACCACCGCGTGGATCACCGGTGTCGGCCTGCTCGTGCTGTGCGCGACGATGGTGATCGAGTACGGCTTCGGCAACGCCACGCCCGCCGCGGTGTACTCGCCGATCCACGGCGTCCTCTACATGATCTACCTGGCCTGCAGCATCGACCTCGCGATCAAGGCCCGCTGGTCGATCAAGAGCACGATCCTCGTACTGCTCGCGGGCTGTGTCCCGTTCGTCTCGTTCATCGTCGAACGCCGCGTGACGCACCGGGTGCATGCGGGCAAGGACATCTTCTAGGCCGGCATCTTCTATGCCGTCACGGCCTTCCCTCGTCGGAAGGTCAAGGCGACCCCGACGGTGAGGGCGGCCAGCCCGCTCGCCGCGAGGAACGCGGCCGTCATCCCGTCGACCAGCAACGGCGTGCCGGTTGCTCCGGAAGCCGCGGCCGAACGCGTCGCCGCGCCGAACACCGTCACCAGGATCCCGAGGCCGAGCGTGCTGCCGACCTGCTGCATGGTCTGCAGCACGCCACCCGCGGCCCCCGCGTCCTCGGCGGGCACGGTGGACATGATGATCACGTTGAGCGGCGAGAACGCCAGCCCGCCGCCGACGCCCATCAGCAGCAGTGGCCCGAGCAGTGATGCGACGTACCCGCTGTCCGGCGTCAGCACCGAGAGCCACGCAACGCCGGAGACCATCAGTACTGTGCCCGTCACGGCCAGCGGTTTCGGCCCGAAGCGCGCGAGCAGGCGCGGTATGAGCCGGCTGATCGTGAAGATCGACGCGGCCATCGGCAGGAACGCGAACCCGGTGGCCAGCGCGGCGAAGTGGCGCACGTCCTGCAGGAACTGCGTCAGGAAGAAGAACATCGACATCATCGCCATCGGCCCGAGGAAGAAGCTGGCGTAGGCGGCTGCGCGGTTGCGTTCGGCGAACAGCCACAGCGGGACCAGCGGATGGGCCACGCGCTGCTCCAGCAGCACGAAGGCGATCAGCAGCACCACCCCGGCCGTCAGCGTGGCCAGCGTGAGCGGCGCGCCCCAGCCGTCGGACGCGGCGTGGGTGAACGCCAGCACGAGCGACGCGACGCCGAACGTGCCCAGCACGGCCCCGGGCACGTCGAGGTGCGCGGTCCGGCGCGGCGGCGCGGGCACGAACCGCGGCGCGAGCACGGCGATGGCCAGCCCGAACGGCACGTTGATGAACAGCGCGGCCCGCCACGAGATCCACTCGGTCAGCAGACCGCCCACGATCAGGCCGATCGCGAACCCGCCGCTGGCGACGGCGGAGAACAGCGAAAGCGCGCGCACGCGGGCCTTGGCCTCGGTGAACGTGGTGGTGATCAGCGCGATCGTGCTCGGCCCGGCCATCGCGGCGCCGACGCCTTGGGCCACGCGCGCGGCGATCAGGAACCCGGCCGACGTGCTCAGCCCGCCGGCCAGCGACGCGAGCGTGAACACGGCCGTGCCCAGCACGAACATCCGGCGGCGGCCGAACAGGTCGCCGGCGCGTCCGCCGAGCAGCAGCAGGCCGCCGAACACGAGGCTGTAGGAGGTCATCACCCACGACAGGCCGGTGGCGGAAAAGCCCAGGTCGGACTGGATGCGGGGCAGCGCCACGTTCATCACGGTGGCGTCGAGCATCAGCATGAGCTGGCAGGTCAGCACGATGGCGAGGACGAGCCCGGACGCGGCGGTCCGGTGTCTCGGCCTAGGCTCGGTCGACGAGGTTCGCTCGGTCAACTCGGTCAAAGGAGGACTCCCCAGAGAGGGACGAAGTAAGTGGAGAAACTCTCCACTTGGTTGCGTCCGCGATAATATGGAGAGCGTCTCCGGTTCCGCAAGGGAATTCGGAGAATCTCTCCGTTTTCTGGGGAGCCGGGTGCGAGGAGGTGCGTGGATGACGGCGGAGGCAGCGCGGCCGATGCGGGCGGACGCGAAGCGGAACTACGACCGCATCGTCGCGACCGCGAAGGACGCCTTCGCGGAACACGGCGTCGACGTCCCGCTCGACGACATCGCCAAGCGTGCCGGCGTCGGCGCCGGCACGCTCTACCGCCACTTCCCGACGCGCGAGAAGCTGATGGAAGCCGTCTACCGCGACGAGATCGACCAGCTCGCCTCGCGCGCCGCCGTGCTCACCGCCGAGCTGCCGCCGTGGGAGGCGCTCCAGGCGTGGCTGGGGGAGCAGGTCGCGTACGTCATCGAGCGCCACGGCCTGGCCGCCCTGCTCAAGGCGTCGATCGACTCGGGCTCCGAGACGTTCCTCTGGTGCCAGACCCGCCTGCGCACCGCGTGCGGCGACCTGGTCGCCGCGGCCCAGGCCACCGGTGACGTCCGAGCCGACGTCTCGGGCATCGACGTCCTGCGCCTCGGCCACGGCATCGGCACGGCCGCGAAGAACGCCTCGGAGGAGGACGCGGCCCGCTTGATGAAGGTGATGATGGACGGCCTGCGCGGGTGAACTTCGCGCCCCGTAGTCGCATGGTTCGCGTTATCACCCATTCGATTCGTTGCCCTAATTCTTCCTTTCGATAGACTGGTTCCGAGGGCTCGGTGAGGGGCTTGACTTAATTCCATGACAGTCGTGCACTGTTCTCGGCTGTTTTACTTCTTGGCGCCCTGATTGGGTTGTTAATACCTGAGGTGGGGAGTCATGGTGTCTATCAAGCGAATCAGTTTGTTGTTGGCGGGTGCGCTGGTTGTTCTTTCCGTCAGTGTCGCGCCGGCCGGCGCCTCGGTCAAAGCCGCTCGAACTTCGATCTCGAAGGCGAGCCTGAAGCAGGTTGGATTCCGGGCCGACGTGGCCAAGGCTCACGGATTCGAGGTGGCAACCGACGTCAATGGCGTGCAATGTGTCGCGAGGGCTGACCGGAAGTCGGTGCAAACCTGTGTCGAGATGCCGGGTGACTGCGGCATGTCCTACATCGGAATCGAGAACCACGGCTTTCCGAGATCACTCAATGCGGTGACCGGCTTCGCGCTCAACGGGACTGTCGTGGGCGGCAACTGGGGGTCGACACTGGTGGATCAAGGCGGCGCCAGTGAGGTGAACTTCGACATCGGAACAGGTCAGAACCACTGGGACGGGCAGCGTGAAGTGCGAGGCCTGGCGCCTGGTCCCGCGTAATTCACGCTCGACACTCCCTACAGCAGTGTGCTGCTCAGCGACGGGCGTGTCTGCTTCTCCGGGGGCCCGCAGGCGGATGCCGTTGTCCTGTCATGATCCGCGTCTGCTGATAGCATGAATTTTATGTTCAGTGAAAACGGTGGGGGTCGACCGAGTGGGTCGACCCCCCACCCCACAGGAAAAGTTGACCGAATTCGGTGCGCCCGTCGTGGTCGCCGAACGCGTTGAGAATGCTGTGGATTCTTGGATCGGGCTGGACCGGATCGACGGTTTCCCGGTGTTTCTCGACGTGATCTATCGAGATCAAGCGCTTGCGCGAGTTCTTCAGGTTCGAAATGTGCGAGACCACGGTGCGGATGGTCCGCGCATAACATTCGGCAATGTCGCGCGGACGACGCTTTCGGAGTTTCTCCTGAACAATGATTACTTCGCTCGTCCGGGCGACGAGGATCGCATGCCGCAGCAGGCGCGCTCGCAGGAGTTCCTCCGAAATCTGCACGACGTTCAGCCCGAGTCGATGCAGGTGAATGTGGACGGTGTCGCAATAACGGGAAGTGCCGTCAGCGACAGGGGGTTCACGACGGTGGAATGGGCGGTGCCCACCGGACGGGTCATTGTCACCGGCGCGACAGACAGCATCCGAGGCTGCCGGTTTCTCACGATGCGAACGCCGGCCTGAGCCGGGAGGTGGAGTCCGAGGGGCTGGCTGCTGCGACGACGGGTTCGGCTTTGTCCTCCGCTTTCGCGACTGAAGGCTCAGCGACCCGGCCTCGTCTTGCCCGGCTGACACCGGTGCTCGTCGCTGCGGTGGGGTTCGCGGGGTATGCCGGCTGGGCCTTGCTCCGGCACGCCGAGTTCCAGACCGGAGGTTACGACCTCGGTATCTTCGAACAAGCCGTTCGGAGCTACACAGAGGGCAGATCGCCGGTCTCGGACTTGATCGCGCCGGGATATCTGTTGCCGGGCGACCACTTCCACCCCATCCTGGTCGTCTTGGTCCCGTTCTACGCACTATGGCGTGGGCCGGAAACCCTGCTGGTTGTTCAGTCCTTGCTGCTCGCCACGTCGGCAATCCCGGTCACCCGATGTGCGATCCGCCAATTGGGTCAGAGATGTGGGACGGTCACCGGGGTGGGGTACGTCCTCTCCTACGGGCTGCTGACGGCTGCGAGCTTCGACTTCCACGAGATCTGCTTCGCGGTGCCGCTCGTCGCCCTCTGTGGAGAACACCTGCTCTCGGGGCGGTGGAACGCGGCGGTGCTGTGCGCGCTGCCCCTGATTCTCGTCAAGGAAGATCTTCCGGTCACCGTCGCGGCCGTCGGCGTCTATCTCGTCCTGAAGCGTCGCTTGGTGCTCGGGAGTATGACCGTCCTCGTCGGCATCGGGACCAGCGCGTTGGTGGTGCTCGTCGTGCTGCCGGCGCTCAGCGCGTCCGGTCACTACGCGTTCGGCGACAAGTTCGACGCGGCTGCGCTCGGTGCCGGACTTCTCACGAAGGCAGTGACACTCCTGGTGCTGCTCGCACCGACAGCGTTGCTGGCTGTCTGCTCGCCGCTTGCGATCCTGGCTTTGCCGACACTCGCGTGGAGGTTCGCGTCCTCTGACACCCTCTACTGGCAAACCGGGTTCCACTACGACGCGGTCCTGGTGCCGATCATTTTCCTCGCCGCACTCGACGGTCTCGGCCGGCTACGCGCCCGGGCCCGGCTGCCGGTGATCACGTCCGGCCTCGTGCCGGTGTGTGCAAGCGCCATGGCAGCCTGGTCAGTGCTGCACCTCGTGCCGAAAGTACCTCAGCCGTTGTGGACCAGCGCTCAGATCCGGTTGGTGAACGACGCTCTCGCCCGGGTTCCGGACGGCGTCCTCGTCGCGGCGAGCAACCGTCTGGCGCCCCACTTGACGAACCGCGACACCGTCATGTTGTTTCCCCTGTCCGACCGCACTCGGCTACCGGAGTGGATCGTCGCGGCCAAGCCGTTCGTACCGTGGCCCGCGCCGGCAGCGCAGCAGCAACAACAGCTCACTCACTTGGCCGATGACGGCTACCGCGTTGTTGTCGACGACGGCGTGGTCGAGGTGCTGCGTCGCGCCGGGTGATCGCTGTCGTCCCAACAAGAAAAAGGGGCGAGCCCCATCCGGGACGCGCCCCCTCTCACCGCTGCAAGTCCGTCAAGACCCGATGCCGGTCAAGGACCGGACCTCCATCTCGGCGTGCTTGGCCTCGTCCGCCTTCGAGCGGCCGACCATCGTGCCGATGAAGCCGCACAGGAACGAGAACGGGATCGAGACCAGGCCCGGGTTCTTGAGCGGGAACCAGTGGAAGTCCACGCTCTTGAAGATCGAGTCGGCGGCGCCGGACACGACCGGGGAGAACAGCACCAGGATCAGGCACGCGGCGAGGCCGCCGTAGATGCTCCAGAGCGTGCCCGTGGTGTTGAACCGCTTCCAGAACAGCGAGTACAGCAGCGTCGACAGGTTGGCCGACGCGGCGACCGCCAGGGCGAGCGCCACGAGGAACGCGATGTTCTGGCCGTTGGCGAGGATGCCGCCGAGGATTGCCATCACGCCGACGACCAGGGCGGTCAGGCGCGCGACGCGGACCTCGTCGGCCGGTTCGGCCTCGCCGCGCTTGAAGATGTTCGCGTAGACGTCGTGGGCGAACGAGGCGGACGCGGTGATCGTCAGGCCCGCCACCACGGCGAGGATTGTGGCGAACGCGACGGCCGAGACGATGCCCAGCAGCAGCGTGCCGCCGATGTGCAGGGCCAGCAGTGGGGCCGCGGAGTTCTCGCCACCGGGTGCGGCCTTGATTTCGTCGGTGCCCACGAGCGCCGCGGCGCCGAAGCCGATCACCAGCGTGCACAGGTAGAACACGAACATGCAGACGGTGGCCCAGACCACCGAGCGGCGCGCTTCCCGCGAGTTGGGCACGGTGTAGAAGCGCATCAGCACGTGGGGCAGCGACGCGACGCCGAGCACGAGCGCGAGCGACAGCGACACGAAGTCCAGGCGCGTGGTGCCGCTGCCGCCGTATGAGCCGCCCGGCTCGAGCAGGCTGGTGCCCATCGGGCTGTTGTCCGTGGCCGCGGTGAGCAGGTTGGAGAAGTTGAAGCCGTACTTGCCCAGCAGGAACACGGTGATCAGCGTGGCGGCCACGAGCAGGATGCTCGCCTTGATGATCTGCACCCACGTGGTGCCCTTCATGCCGCCGACGAGCACGTAGACGACCATCACGAGGCCGACCACCCCGATGACCAGCGACTGGCCCAGCCGCGAGTGCACGTTGAGCAACAGCGCGACGAGACCGCCGGCGCCCGCCATCTGCGCGAGCATGTAGAAGAACGAGATCACGAGCGTCGAGGTGGCCGACGCCGCGCGTACCGGGCGCTGCTTCATCCGGAAGCTCAGCACGTCGCCCATCGTGAAGCGGCCGGTGTTGCGCAGCAGTTCGGCGATCAGCAGCAGGTCGACCAGCCACGCGACCAAGAAGCCGATGGAGTACAGGAAGCCGTCGTAGCCGTGGATCGCGATGGCGCCCGCGATGCCCAGGAACGATGCGGCGGACAGGAAGTCGCCCGAGAGCGCGATGCCGTTCTGCCGCCCGGTGAAGGCGCTGTCGGCCGCGTAGTAGTCGGCGGTGGTCTTCTTGCCGCGGTGGCCCGCGCGGTACACGACGAACAGGGTGATCGCGACGAACAGCGCGAACACCCCGGTGTTCACGAGCGGGTTGCTCGCCGGCACGCTCTCGGCGAGCTCGGTGGTGGTCACTGGCGGGTTCCTTCCGTCACGGCGGCCCGTTCCCTCAGCTCGGCGACCCGCGGGTCCACCTCCCGGTTCGCGAACCGGACGTAGACGAGCGTGATCAGCGCCGTGGTCACGAACTGCGCGAGGCCGAGCAGCATGCCCACGTTGACGAGCCCGAACACGCGGGTGCTCATGAAGCCGTTCGCGTACGCGGCCAGCACCACGTAGGTCAGGTACCAGACGAAGAAGCCGGCGCTCATCGGGAACACAAATCTGCGGAACCGCCGGCGCAGCGCGGTGAACTCGGGGCTGCGCTGGATGAGGTCGTAGTCGGGACCGCGCCGGGTCGACGGCGGCGGCTCCACGCCCTCGCGGGCGAACATGGCCGGCAGCTGTCCGGTCTCCTCGAGCGGGGTGCTCGCCGCGGGGGTGTTCGCGACGTTGTGCATGGCTGCCTCCGGCAACTTGCGTCCGTGGCGGTGGCCGGGTCGGGGCCTCTCGTTCGAGCGGCACCCGGTCTGCCCTTGCGGACTGGGAGGCGGCCATAGTAACGACGGCGTCTCGCCCGAGAAAAAGCCGGTTCTCCGGAAGGGTCTCCGGAATTCGTTTTCCGGCTGGAAATGTGCGAAAACGACACCTTCAATGAAGATCACGAACAGATCACTCGTAATAGTGAGAGCTTATGTCACGCCACGTTGTCGCAGCTGAGGAACGCTGCGGCAAATGGTTGAGTTGCGGACAATGATCGGACGAATACCGTGACACGGGGTAGTCAAAATGCGGGGCCGGCGCCCCGGTCCGGCGTCCCTCTGGTGGGGTCGGGGCGAGGATTCGCAGGCCGGTGACGGATCGCGAAAGAAATCACCGGGTCGGGCGGCGAGTTGCTGCCAGACCACAACATCGGGTTCATCTTTGGGGGTGGCCCACCCGATGGGGGCACGGAGCGTAGATCCTCTGAGAGATCCGACTACCCTGCGTGGGCTAATCGGGTGACCGCCGGACGCCGTGACCCGGAGCAACCGGTAACCGGAATTCCCTCTTCGGCCCCGCCCGGGGTCCAATCCCCGGCCCGCGGCCTGGGCCGAATCGACTTTTCCCAGGTCAGCCGTGCGAAGCGGAAGACAATATCCCCGGCCGGGATTGGTGTACGATTCTTTGGCCCAGCTGACCGCAGCGATCGATAGGCACAGACAAGTTGACCTCGACCACCGCCGTGCAGTACGCAACTTGCGCCGTGCACGTGCAAAGTCCCGGGAAGCAGCACGCCGGTGATCACGGTGCGAGGTCTGCACGGTCGTGTCCTCACGGGGTCGATCGCGCGGGTCGGCGGAATGCCGTGGACCATTCCGGGAGCACCGGAAGCCACCCACGAGCAGCCACGACGCGGGACAGGGAGTCACTTTCGTGACCGTTGCAGGAGATGGCCAGGTGCCCGTTGAGAAGCTGCTCGGCCGCCCGCCCCGGCGACCGAGCCGGTCCTCGGGCTGGCGAGCGGCGCTGCGCTGGCGTGACTGGAGCATTCCGGTCAAGCTCTCGGCGGTGACGCTGGTCCCCATCGTCCTCGCGCTGGTGCTGGGCATTACCGCGATCGTGGGACAGGTCAGCCGTTCGGATGACTACGAGCGGATCGACAAGCTGGTCGGCCTGAGCACCCAGCTGCGCAACCTCACCGACGGCCTGCAGAAGGAGCGCACGCTCACCGCGGCGCAGCTCACCGCGGGCACCGCAGGCGTCACGCCCGAGCTGAAAGCCGCCCGCGCGGCCACCGACGCCGCGGTCGAACCATTCATCACGGCGGCGAACCGCGTCGGCGGATCCGAGTCCAGTGTGTCCGGTGCCGTGAACTCGGCGACCGCGCAGGTCAACGAGATCGCTGTGATCCGCCAGCAGGTCGGCGCCGGTTTGCTCGACGCCGCCGAGGCGGTGGGCGACTACAACGCCGTGACCGGTGCCCTCATCGGCGCTGACACCGCGGTGGCCGCCGGTGCCAGCGCCGACGCGCTCGGTGGCACGGCGAACGCCCTGCACGACCTCGAGGCCGCCAAGGAACAGGTCTCGGTCAGCCAGGCGCTGGTGTCCTACGGCATCGACCAGCACACGCTGGAAGCGCAGCAGCTCAGCGACGTCCGCGACGCCGAACTGCGTTACGACGACCGCATCGACGACTTCAACGCGGCCTCCACCGCGCCGCAGCGCCAGGACCTCGAGAGCACGCTCAAGCCCGACACCGCCTACGACCGCAAGCGCATGGTCGGCATCGTCCTCGGGGAGCAGGGCCCCACGAGCGACCAGGGGCTGTCGCAGGTCCAGTCGCAGGAGTGGAACAACGCGTCCAACGCGGTGGTCGGCCAGCTCTCCGAGGTCGGCAACCGCATGAGCGCCGACGCCACGGCCGCGTCCGCCGCGCTGGTCGAGGACGCCAGCAGCAGCGCAGGTCTGCTCGCGGTGCTGCTGTTCGCCGCGATGGTCGCCGCCGCGGCCGTCGTCTTCCTCATCACGCGCCAGATCCTGCGGTCGCTGAGGACGCTGCGCCGCAGCGCGCTCGACGTCGCGGAGAAGGACCTGCCCGCCGCGGTCCGCAACATCCAGGAGGGCCGCGCGCAGAGCGTCGAGGTCGAGCCGGTGCCCGTGCGGGCGGCCGACGAGATCGGCGAGGTGGCGCGCGCGTTCGAGAAGGTGCACAGCCAGGCGCTGCGGCTCGCGACCGAGCAGGCCGCGATGCGCGCGGGCTACAGCAGTGTGTTCGTCAACCTCTCGCGCCGCAGCCAGAGTCTCGTGCAGCGCCAGCTGCAGTTGATCGAGCGGCTGGAGCGCGACGAGGAGGACGCCGACCAGCTCGCCACGCTCTTCCAGCTCGACCACCTCGCCACCCGGATGCGGCGCAACAACGAGAACCTGATGGTCCTCTCCGGCGCCGAGCCGGGCCGCCGCTCGGGTCAGCCCGTGGCCGCGCACGACGTGCTGCGCGCCGCCGTGTCGGAGATCGAGCAGTACCAACGGGTCTCGGTGCAGCAACCGCCGGCGGTGAAGATCGTCGGGTTCGCCGCGAGCGACGTCCAGCGCCTCGTCGCGGAGCTGCTCGACAACGCCACCGCGTTCTCCGCGCCGGAGACGCAGGTGACCGTGGCGACGCGCCTGGCCGACGACGGCTCGCTCAACGTCGACATCCTCGACAAGGGCATCGGCATGAACGAGTACGAGGTGGTCGAGGCCAACGGCCGCCTCACCGAGGCCGGCTCGGTCGACCTCGCGACCTCGCGCCGCATGGGCCTGTTCGTGGTCGGCCGCCTCGCCGGGCGCCACCGCATCGGCGTCTCGCTGCACGGTGGCAAGGACATCGTCGGCGTGCGGGCCACCGTGGTGGTCCCGCCTGAGCTGGTCATGACCGGTGCCGCGCTGGAGAACCCGCCGCAGCAGGCCGGTCCGTTCGGTAGCGTCGCCGCGCCGCCCGCGAGCCCCGGCGGCCTGCCGCGCCGCCAGCGCCCGGTCAACGGCTCGGCGCGCCCGGCCGTGGACCGCCCGCTCGTGCCGCAGCAGCCGAACCAGGGGGCCGACGAGCAGCAGCTGTGGCCCTCGGCGAGCGACCTCGCGGGGTTCGCCAACGGTCACACCGTCGACCCGGGCGTGCGCCCGCCGTCGAACCTCGAGATCTCCGGGACCGCGCTGTTCAGCCCGATTCCGCGCGACGACGCGCCGCCGGCCAAGCCGCCGCTGCCGCAGCTGCCGCAGATCGTCGACGTGCCGCCGCCGCGTCCGGAGCCCGAGCCCGAAGCGCGCCCGGAGCCCGCCGACGAGCGCGCACGCGAGCTCCCCTCCGGCAAGGACCTGTTCTCCGCCAACGGAACCACCCTGAGCGAGTGGTGGAACGAGGCGGCGCAGAAGGTGTCGGAGGTGCCGCCGCCCACGGCCGCCGAGACGACGATCGAGAACACGCCGATCTTCGACGAGATGCTCTCGGTCTGGTTCCGCTCGCCCGCGCCGCCCGCGGACGAGCCGCCGGCCAAGACCGGTACAGACCAGCCCGCGGCCGAGCCGGTCGCGAAGCCCGGCGAGTCCGGCGAGTCCAGTGCGGACACCGACGACAAGGCCGGCGCGAAGACCGAGCCGAAGCCGGGGGAGCAGCCGCCGGCCGACGTGGCGAAGCCGGAGCCCGGCGTCGCCCCGGTGACCACGCCGGAGCAGGACGAGCGCAACTGGGACTTCGCGAGCGACGAGAACTGGCGCACCGTCCAGGCCGCCTCGCAGGTCGAGCCCACCGCGTTCACGAAGGCGGGCCTGCCGCGCCGCCGTCGGGGCGAGCAGCTCATGCCGGGCAGTGCGACGCCGGACCAGCTGCCCGCCGCGGAGTCGGCCACGCCGGGCCTGCCGGTGCGCGACCCGGCCGACGTCCGTGGTCGCCTCACCAGCTTCCAGCGCGGGGTGAACCGTGGCCGGCAGCAGGTCCGCGACGGGGTCGTCGATCCGGTCGCCGAACAGCAGGGTCTGGGCGCCACGGCGCTCAACCGCCTCGAGGGCGAGCCCGGCACCGGGTTCGCGGCCCCCGGTTTCGGCCCGGCCGCCGAGCAGGCCGGCGAGACCCCGGCGGACCGCCCGGGCGTCGCGTACGCGTTCGGCATCGGTGGTCCGGACCAGCAGGGTCCGGTGGGAGACAACGAGATCACGGCCGAGTACCCCGGTTTCGTCGGTGCCCTCGACGCGGCGGTGGCCGCGGCGGACGCCGCCGAGCAGGCCGAGCAGACCGGGCAGACCGGGCAGACTGGGCAATCCACTGAGGCCGTGACCGACCGCCCGGCCGTCGCGAACGTTTTCGGTGCGGCCCAGGCGGAAACGCCCGCGGCCGAGCGCGAGCAGGACGACGAGACCCGGCCGGACCGTCACGGCGTCGCGAGCGCGTTCGGCGCGGCCCGCACCGCTCAGCCCGAGCCCGCGGTGGACCAGCCGGTGCCGCCCGCGTTCGACCCGCAGGGCGGGTGGCCGACCCCGAGCGAGACCAACGGCAATGGCAGCAACGGCAATGGCACGGCCACCCGCCCGTCGCCCACCCCGCGCCCGACGCGTCGCCCCGAAGGCGAGGTGCCCGGCCGCCCCGCGGCGCCCGAGGCCCTGCCCACCCGGCGGCCCGCCGCCAGCAACCTGCCGCCCGGACCGCCGGCCGTCGACCCGGGCCAGGTGCCCGCCGCGGTGGCGAACCTGGAGGCCGCCGCGGCCGGGACACCCGCCACGGAGTGGGCTTTCGGGTCCGACGAGGGCTGGCGGACGGTCCAATCGGTGTCCCAGTCGACGCCCTCTTCGTTCACTTCGGCAGGATTGCCCCGGCGTCGCCGCGGGGAGCAGTTGCTCCCCGGGAGCGCTCCGCCGCCCGCCGGAGCGGCGAACCCTCGTCCGACCCGCGACGCGCACGACGTGCGTGGCCGCCTGAGCAGTTTCCAACAGGGCATCCAGCGCGGCCGGCACCGCACTGGGCAGGCCACTGAGACCAACCACGAAACACTGGAGGGTGAATGACCTCGCCGAGTACGGCTCAGCCGCAGCAGAACCAGTTCGGCTGGCTGGTCAACGACTTCGCCGAACGGGTCCCGGGTGTGGCGCACGCCGTGGTGGTGTCGGCCGACGGGCTCCTCCTCACGGCCTCCAACCGCCTGCCGCTCGACCGCGCCGACCAGCTCGCCGCCGTCGCCTCCGGGCTCGTGAGCCTCACCCAGGGCGCGGCCCGCTGCTTCGAGGCGGGCGCGGTGAACGAGACCGTGGTCGAGATGGAGCTCGGCATCATGGTGCTGATGTCCATCAGCGACGGATCTTGCCTCGCGATCCTCGCGGCGCCAAACTGCGACATCGGCCAGGTGGCCTACGAGATGACGATGCTCGTGGACCGCGTCGGGCAGATCCTGACCCCCGAACTCCGTGCGCAGCTGCAGGGCGCGGGTGGGTCGCTGATCGGTGAACCGGTGGGATGATTACGCGATGAGCACGGGGCCCGGATTATTCGGCGGAGAGCCCGGAGACAGCGAGGAACCCCCGCGCGCGGGGGCTCCCGGTGCTGCCCGCGGTGAGGACGACGGCACCTTCGCCGACCTCCTCAACGGCTTCAGCCTCGATTCGGGCCGCTCGCGCAAGAAGCGGAAGAAGACCGGTAAGGAGTCCCAGTCCCCCGAACCCCCGCCCGCGGGAGCACACGCGGCGGAGGAACCGCCGGCGGTGCCAGTGCCGCCGGCCGAGTTAGGAGATCGAGTGACCTCTCTAGTCTCTCCACCGGGGAGTACCGATGCGGATGGGCCTAGACCAGGCGGGCTCTTCGACCCCGGACCGCCCAGCGGCGAGTTCGTGATGCCCGCCGCGTTCACCCGGCCGGACCGACCCGATCGGGTGGACCCGGCCGAGGAGACGTCGATCGTGCGGCCGTACGCTCTCACCGGCGGCCGGACCCGGGCGAACTACGCGCTCGAGCTGGAGACGCTGATCTCCACCAATGACCACGTCGTCGCGGGGGGCTTCCCCGAGGCGGCGGCCGAACAGATCGAGAGCATCTCGATCATGGAAGAGTGCCGGACCCCGCGCTCGGTCGCCGAGATCGCGGCGATCCTGCGGGTGCCACTGGGTGTCGCCAGGGTGCTGATCAGTGACGCGGCCGACGCGGGCCTCGTCACCGTGCACCGGACGATTTCGGGCAATGACGGCGCCGAAGCACACTTGATGTTGATGGAAAGGGTTTTGAGTGGACTCCGTCGGCTTTAAGGCACCGCGGGAAACCGCGCCCCCGACCATGACATCGGCGAAGATCGTGGTGGCGGGCGGCTTCGGAGCGGGCAAGACGACTTTTGTGGGCTCGGTGTCGGAGATCGTTCCGCTCACCACCGAGGCGATGATGACCGACGCGAGCCGCGGCATCGACAACCTCGACCAGACCCCGAACAAGACGACCACCACGGTCGCCATGGACTTCGGCCGCGTGTCGCTCGACGCCGACCTGATCCTGTACCTGTTCGGCACCCCGGGCCAGCAGCGCTTCTGGTTCATGTGGGACGACCTGGTGCGCGGCGCCATCGGTGCGATCGTGCTGGCCGATACCCGCCGCCTGGCGGACTCGTTCGCGCCGATCGACTTCTTCGAGGACCGCGGCCTGCCGTACATCGTCGGCGTCAACACCTTCGACGGGGTGCTGGAGCACGACATCAACGATGTGCGCGAGGCGCTGTCGATCGACCCCAGCATCCCCATCGTCCGCTGTGACGCACGGGACCGGGAGTCGACGAAGCAGACGCTGATCACGCTCGTCGAGTACGCCATGCGGCAGTGGATCGCCTTGCGGGCGGCCAAAGCCCAGTGACCCTGTCCTTCAGTGCTGCTGCGGCCGGGTCACCTCACTTCGGTGGCCCGGCGGTACCGCAGCAGCACCACGGCGTCGTCGATCACGCGCGACTCGACGAGCCGCAGGCCTAGCCGCTCGGCGTCGACGGCGAACGGCCGCTTGTCGCCGCCCAGCACCACCGGGTGCACGAGCACGTGGTACTCGTCGATCAGCCCGAGCCGGCTCAGCTGCGCGGGCACGTCGGCGCCACCCATGAGCAGGATGTCCTTGGTGTGCCGTGCTTTCAGCGCCGTGACCTCCTCGGTCAAGTCGCCGCCGAGCACCTCGGTGTCCCACCCGGGGTCGGTGAGCGTGCGCGAGAAGACGACCTTCGGGGTCTTCCGCCACACCGGCGCGAACGCGACATCGTGCGGATCGTCCGAGATGGACTCCGCGCGCGGCCAGAAGCCCGCCATCATGTCCCACACCCGCCGCCCGTAGGCGAACACGGCGGCACGGTCGGAGAGCTCCTGCGAGTGGCGCGACAGCTCGGGCCCCATCCGCGGCCAGTCGAACTCGCCGTTCGGGCCCTCGACGCACCCGTCGACCGAAACGTGGACGTAGTACACCAGCTCACCCATGACCAGGCTCCTTCACCGAGTGGCGTCCCTGCCGGACGCCGTTCAGCCTACGGTCGGAGCGGGCTGCCGCGACCGGACATCGGTGGCGAAAGAATCCAGTCGGCTCGTCAGTATTCGTCGTGGCGGCGCCACCAGCCGCCCGGCTCGTCGGAGCCACGCGACTCCTCCTCCCACGCCTCCTGCCGGCCGAACGGCGTGATGTCGAGGTAGCGGTGCGAAGCCAGGAACGTCTCGGCGCCACGGCCGCTGGTGAAGTACGTGCGGTAGACGTCGTCGCCGTCGCGCAGGAACACGCTGATTCCGAAGAACCGGCCGACGCCGCAATCCTCGGTGAAGTCGCTGCCGTTCGCCGAGACCCACGGCAGGTCCCAGCCCATGCGGGCCTTGTAGCGCTCGATCTCGGGCAGCGTCGCGGGCGCGGTGACGACGAACGTGACGTCGCGGGCGTTGAGGTGCGCCAGGTGCGGCACGTTGTCCACGACCATCGAGCAGCCGGGGCAGCCCGCTTCGTCGCCCGGGTGCAACATGAAGTGGTAGACGATCAGCTGACGCCGGCCGTCGAACAGGTCCAGCAGGCTCTTCCTGCCCTCGGCCGAGGTGAACTCGTAGGCCTTGTCGAAGCGCACCATCGGCAGCCGGCGCCGCTCGGCCGTCAGGTGGTCGGCCGCCTTCATCAGTTCCTTTTCCTTGACCAGCAAGGCATCGCGTTCGGCCTGCCAGTCCTGGGCGGACACGACACGGGGGAGTGCGGTGGTCATCGGGCCTCCTTGAGGTGGTGGGCGAGCTTTTCGAAGGTGGAGCTCCAGCCGTCCTGGTGGCCGGCGCGCTCTTCCTCGGTCGGGAACGGCGCCTGGTGGAACGTCATTTCGGTCTTGTCGCCGACCTCGGTGAACGTGATGGTCACGACCGTCTCGCCGACCACGTCATCGGGCTGGTCCCACGAGAACGTGAACACGAGCCGCCCGGGTGGGCTGATCTCGCGGTAGGCGCCCTGCATCCAGCGCTCGACGTCGTACTCGTCGCTGTGGATCCGCGCGCGCCACGCGCCGCCGGGCCTCAGGTCGATCGTCACTCCCGAGGCAGCGAACTTCTCCGGGCCGAGCCAGCTCGCGAGGCGTTCCGGCTCGGTCCACGCGCGGAACACCAGCTCCCGTGGGGCGTCGAACACGCGCGTGATGGTCAGGTCCCGTTGCGTCATGACTCGGTCTCCTTCCGGGGCTCCCGCAGGAGCCGCAGGTGCTCGTCCAAGCGGTCGAACCCCGCCTCCCAGAACTGCCGGTACTCGTTCACCCAGTCGGCCACGACCGCGAGCGGCTTCGTCTCGAGCCGGCACGGGCGCCACTGGCGCATCCGGCCGCGGGTGATGAGCCCGGCCGCTTCCAGCACCTTCAGGTGTTTCGACACCGCCTGCAGACTCACCTCGAACGGCTCGGCCAGCTCGTTCACCGTCGCTTCGCCCAGGGCGAGCCGGGCGAGGATGGCCCGCCGGGTGGGATCCGCCAGCGCGGCGAAGGTGGTGCTGAGCTGATCAGTGGCCATCAGTACTCAATCGCTTGGTTGATTAACTTGTAGGTTGAATATAGCTCCCAGCTGGCTCCTGTCAACCGCGCGACGAACCGGCTTGAGACCTGCGTCACCGCCGCTCGGGTTTCCAATAGTAGGAAGTCCAAGTATTTTGGAGGGATGAGCAGCGACCTCTACCGCCCCGAGAACCCGGTCCGGTTCGTCACCGCGTCGAGCCTGTTCGACGGTCACGACGCCTCGATCAACATCATGCGGCGGATCCTGCAGTCGCAGGGTGCCGAGGTCGTGCACCTCGGGCACAACCGCTCGGTCGACGAGGTGGCCACCGCCGCCATCACCGAAGACGTGCAGGGTATCGCCATCTCCGCCTACCAGGGCGGCCACGTCGAGTACTTCTCCTACCTGGTGGAGCTGCTGCGCGAACGCGGCGCGGGGCACATCAAGGTGTTCGGCGGCGGGGGCGGCGTGATCGTCCGCGAGGAGATCGACCTGCTGCACTCGCGTGGCGTGGCGCGGATCTTCTCGCCCGAGGACGGCTACGAGATGGGCCTGCCGGGCATGATCAACTTGATGATCAAGGCGTGCGACGTGGACCTCTCGGCTCAGCCGCCGGTGTCCGTCGACAAGCTGCTCTCCGGCGACGTGCCGGCGCTCGCGCGGGTGATCACCCAGCTGCAGCGTGAAAAACTGCCCGAAGACTGGCTCACCGCCATCACCGAGGCCGCCGAGAAGCGCCACGTACCGGTACTCGGCATCACCGGCACCGGCGGTTCCGGCAAGTCGTCGCTGACCGACGAGCTCATCCGCCGCTTCCGCCTCGACCAGGAGGACAAGCTGCGGATCGCGGTGCTCGCCGTGGACCCGTCGCGGCGCAAGGGCGGCGGCGCGCTGCTCGGTGACCGCATCCGGATGAACTGCCTCGACGGCTCACCCGTGTACTTCCGCTCCATCGCCACCCGCACCACCAGCGGCGAGATCCCCGCCGGGATGCGCGAATCGATCCTCGCGTGCAAGGCCGCGGGTTACGACCTCGTGATCGTGGAGACGCCGGGCATCGGCCAGGGCGACGCGGGCATCGTCGACTACGTGGACGAGTCGCTGTACGTGATGACGCCGGAGTTCGGCGCCGCGTCGCAGCTGGAGAAGATCGACATGCTCGACTTCGCCGACGTCGTGGCCATCAACAAGTTCGAGCGCCGCGGCGCCGAGGACGCCCGCCGCGACGTCGCACGCCAGCTGGTGCGCAACCGCGAGGCCTTCGACAAGGCTCCCGAGGACATGCCGGTGTTCGGCACGAGCGCCGCGAAGTTCAACGACGACGGCGTGACCGCGCTGTACCAGAACCTGCGCGACCAGCTCGCCGAGCGCGGGCTGTCGGTGTCGGCCGGCGTGCTGCCCGCCGTCGAGGGCAAGGTGTCCACCGACGCGAGCACGGTCATCCCGGGCAACCGGGCGCGCTACCTCTCGGAGATCTCCGAGACCGTGCGCGGCTACCACGAACAGACCGAGAAGCAGGTCGCTGCCGTGCGCAAGCGCGAGCACCTGGCTGCCGCGAAGGTCGCTTTGGACACAGTGGACGCCGCCACAGACGCGCTCGACGGACTACTCGCCGCCGCCGAGTCCGATGTGGACGGCGAGACCACCAAGCTGCTGGAGCGGTTCCAGGCGTTGTCGGAGGAGTACCGCGAGGACGAGCTCGTGGTGAAGGTCCGCGACAAGGAGCTGCGCACGCAGCTGTGGCGCGACACGTTGTCGGGCAACCGGATCCCGCGCGTCGCCCTGCCGCGCTACACCGAATCCGGTGAGCTGCTCTCGTTCCTGCGCCGTGAACACCTGCCCGGATACTTCCCCTACACGGCGGGCGTGTTCCCGTTCAAACGCGACGGTGAGGACCCGGCGCGCATGTTCGCCGGCGAGGGCGACGCCTTCCGCACCAACCGCCGGTTCAAGCTGCTCTCGGCCGACTCCGAGGCCAAGCGCCTGTCCACGGCCTTCGACTCCGTGACCCTCTACGGCCACGACCCCGACACCCGCCCGGACATCTACGGCAAGGTCGGCACCTCGGGCGTCTCGATCGCGACGATCGAGGACATGAAGGTGCTCTACGACGGCTTCGACCTCACCGCGCCGAACACGTCGGTGTCGATGACGATCAACGGCCCGGCGCCGACGATCCTCGCGTTTTTCCTCAACACCGCGATCGACCAGAAACTCGACGCCTTCCGCGCCGAGCACAGTCGCGAGCCGTCCGCGGAGGAGTCCGCCGAGCTGCGCGCGTGGGCGCTGAAGAACGTGCGCGGCACCGTGCAGGCCGACATCCTCAAGGAAGACCAGGGGCAGAACACCTGCATCTTCTCCACGGAGTTCAGCCTGCGCATGATGGCGGACATCCAGGAGTGGTTCATCCAGCACGCGGTGCGCAACTTCTACTCCGTCTCGATTTCCGGCTACCACATCGCCGAAGCCGGGGCGAACCCCATCTCGCAGCTGGCTTTCACGCTGTCCAACGGGTTCACCTACGTCGAGTCCTACCTCGCGCGCGGCATGGACATCAACGACTTCGCGCCCAACCTGTCGTTCTTCTTCTCCAACGGCATGGACGCCGAGTACTCGGTGCTCGGCCGGGTGGCGCGGCGGATCTGGGCCGTGGCCATGCGCGAGCGCTACGGCGCCGACGAGCGGTCGCAGAAGCTCAAGTACCACGTGCAGACCTCGGGCCGCTCGCTGCACGCGCAGGAGATGAGCTTCAACGACATCCGCACGACGCTGCAGGCGCTGTGCGCGCTGTACGACAACGCGAACTCCTTGCACACCAACGCGTTCGACGAGGCCATCACCACGCCGTCGGAGTCGTCGGTGCGCCGCGCGATGGCGATCCAGATGATCATCAACAAGGAGTGGGGCCTGTCGAAGAACGAGAACCCGCTGCAGGGCTCGTTCATCATCGACGAGCTCACCGACCTGGTCGAGGAAGCCGTGCTGGTCGAGTTCGACCGGATCTCCGAGCGCGGCGGCGTGCTCGGCGCGATGGAGACGGGTTACCAGCGCGGCAAGATCCAGGACGAGTCGATCCTCTACGAGCGCAAGAAGCACGACGGCTCGCTGCCGATCATCGGCGTCAACACCTTCCGCAACCCGCACGCGGGTGAGGAGGACGTGGAGGTCGAGCTGGCCCGCGCCACGGAGGACGAGAAGAAGTCCCAGCTCGACCGGCTCGCCGACTTCCAGCACCGCCACGCCGAAGACGCTCAGCAGGCGCTGAAGGCCCTGCGTGAGTCGGCGACCCGCGGCGGCAACCTGTTCGGGGTGCTGATGGATGCCGCGCGGGTCTGCTCGCTCGGGCAGATCACCGACGCGTTCTTCGAGGTCGGCGGTCAGTACCGGCGCAACGTCTGACGCGCCTTCGAACGAAAGGGCCGGGTCACGCGCGTTCGGCGGCCAGCTGCCAGGCCGGCGCGCGGATCCGGCCCTGTTCGTCCTGTTCCAGCTTGTCCAACGCGGTGAGGTCGCCGGCCTCGCCCGGCTGGATCGTGCGCGCTGCGTCGCGCAGCTCTTCCAGCGTGAGGGAAGTGGTGTAGAGCGCCGGGTCCAAACTGGTGATCCGCCAGCCGCGGCCGACGGTCTCCCGCAGGTTCCGTTCGCCGATCCGGAACGGCCCGGGGAAGCTCACGGGCACCGCTTCGGAAAAGCAGAGCAGGTGCAGCCGCGCCCCGGGGCGCGTGACCCGGACGAGCGCGGCGACGTAACTGCGCCGCTGCTCTTCGGTCAGGCAGTGGTAGAGCGCGCTGTCGAGGACGGTGTCGAATCGGCCCTCGAAGCCCTCCAGCCGGGTGGCGTCGGCGACCTCGAAGCTGATCTCCAGCCCTTTCGCCGCGGCCCGTGCCCGTGCTTCGCGAAGGGCCGTGGGGGCGCCGTCGACGCCGGTCACGTGGTGTCCGCGCGAGGCGAGGAACACGGCGTTCTCACCGAGCCCGCAGCCGACGTCGAGCACCTCACCGCGGAACCCGCCGGCCCCCTCGAGAGCGACGAGCGCCGGCTGCGGGGCTTTGATGTCCCACGGCACGGTGCCGCCCAACGGGCTCCGTCCCTGGTACACCTGCTCGAAGTCGGTGTTCTCGGCGCTCATGGCGGACCTCCTTTTCAACAAGTGCTGATTTTGATCGTGCCGACTGATCAGGTGAGGTGTCAACCGCGGTGGGAATAGGGCGTCGCCGCATCGGGTAGAACGAGGCATGGACTTCGGGATCTCCACATTCGTGACCGATGAAGGCATCCGCCCCGATGTGCTGGGTGAGGCGCTGGAGGAGCGGGGCTTCGACTCGCTCTTCCTCGCCGAGCACTCGCACATCCCCGTGAGCCGGGAGAGCCCTTACCCCGGTGGCGCTGACCTGCCCGAGAAGTACAAGCGCACGCTGGACCCGTTCATCGCGCTGACCGCGGCCGCGGTGAACACGTCGAACCTCGTGCTGGGCACGGGCATCGCGCTGCTGATCCAGCGCGATGTGATCCACACGGCCAAGGAGGTCGCCTCACTCGACCTGGTGTCGCGCGGCCGGGTGGCGTTCGGCGTCGGCGTGGGCTGGAACCGCGAGGAGATGGCCAACCACGGCACGGACCCGACCACTCGTGGCGCGCTGATCGACGAGCAGATCGAGGCGCTCAAGGCGATCTGGACTCAGGAAAAGGCCGAATATCACGGCAAGCACGTGGACTTCGACCCGATCTTCGCCTGGCCGAAACCCGTGCAGACGCCGCACCCGCCGATCTACGTCGGCGGCGAGAGCCCCGCTGCGCTGCGTCGCCTGGCCCGCCACGGTGACGCCTGGCTGCCGCGCCAGCAGACGCCGTCCGACGAGATCAAGCGCGTGCGCGAATGGCTCGCCGAGCAGGGCCGCACCGACGTGCCGTTCACCGTTTTCGGGGGCGGGCCCGACGCCGACGCGGTGAAGCGCTTCGCCGAAGCCGGCGTGGAGCGCTACACGTTCATGCTGCCGACGCTGCCCGAAGCCGAGACGCTGGCCGCGCTCGACGACCTTGCCCGGCTCGCGGCGGACCACCGGTGAACCGTGGTTCGATGATCTCATGAAGATCGGGATCTCCACATTCGTGACCGACGAAGGCATCCGCCCCGACGTGCTGGGTGAGGCGCTGGAGGAGCGGGGCTTCGACTCGCTGTTCCTGGCCGAGCACTCGCACATCCCCGTCAGCCGGGAGACCCCTTACCCCGGTGGCGGTGACCTGCCGCGGGAGTACTACCGCACGCTCGATCCGTTCCTCGCACTCACCGCCGCCGCGGTGAACACGTCGGACCTCGTGCTGGGCACCGGAGTCGCGTTGCTGATCCAGCGCGATGTGATCCACACGGCCAAGGAGGTCGCCTCACTCGACCTGGTGTCGCGGGGACGGCTGGCGCTGGGCGTCGGCGTGGGCTGGAACCGCGAGGAGATGGCCAACCACGGCACGGATCCGACCACGCGCGGTGAGCTGATCGACGAGCAGATCGAGGCGCTCAAGGCGATCTGGTCCCAGGACAAGGCCGAGTATCACGGCAAGCACGTGGACTTCGACCCGATCTTCGCCTGGCCCAAGCCGGTGCAGACGCCGCACCCGCCGATCTACGTCGGCGGGTCGAGCCCGGCGGCGCTGCGCCGGCTGGTCCGCCACGGCGACGCCTGGATGCCGATCGCGTTCACGGGCAGCGAGGAGATCCGCCGCGTGCGCGGGTGGCTCGCCGAGCAAGGCCGCCCCGACGTGCCCGTCACCGCTTTCGGCGGTGGCGCCGACGCCGAGCTCGTGAAGCGGTTCGCCGCGGCCGGTGTGGAGCGCTACACGGTGCAGCTGCCCACGCTGCCCGAAGCGGAGACCCTCGCGGCGCTCGACGAATTCGCGCGCGTCGCGGCGGACTACGGAACGGCGTCATGAGGTTCGGGATCTTCAGCTTCGTCACCGACGAGGGCATCCGGCCCGACGCGCTCGCGCGCGGGGTCGAGGAACGCGGGTTCGACTCGCTGTTCGTCGGGGAGCACTCGCACATCCCCGCCGACCGGCAGTCGCCGTACCCGGCGGGCGGGGAGCTCCCGCGGATGTACTACCGGATGTACGACCCGTTCGTGGCCCTCACAGCCGCCGCTTCGGTGACCTCGACGCTGCTGCTGGGCACCGGCGTCGCCCTGCTGGCGCAGCGCGACCCGATCCAGACGGCCAAGGAGGTCGCCTCGCTCGATCACCTCTCGGGCGGGCGCGTGGTGTTCGGCGTGGGCGCGGGCTGGAACCTCGAGGAGATGCGCGACCACGGCACCGATCCCGACGCGCGCGGCCGGCTGCTCGACGAGCGGCTGGACGCGATGAAGCAGCTGTGGACGGCGGAGGAAGCGACCTTCCACGGCGAGTTCACGCATTTCGACCGCGCCGTCGCGTACCCGAAGCCGGCGCAGAAGCCGCACCCGCCGATCTACGTCGGTGGAAACAGCCGGCACGCGGCGCGGCGGGCGGCCCGGCACGGCGGGGTGTGGATGCCGAACTCCGTGGTCGTGCCCGAGCGGGTCGGGAAACTCATGGCCCTGCGCGACGAGTTCGCCCCCGGTACGCCGGTGTCGATGTTCGCGGTGGGCAGCAAGAACGAGGCTCTGCTGGAGGCCTACGCCGAAGCCGGGGTGGAGCGCATCACGTTCCTGCTCGGCACGCGGCCCGAAGCGGAGACCCTGAGCAGGCTCGACGCCCTCGTCGAGGTCGTCGAAAAGTACCGGTGAAGGAGCGGAATTCGCGTGAGTGGTGTGCAGATCGGTCTTGCGGCTGCGTTGGAGCAGTTTTCGCCGCGGGAGTCGATTCGGTTGGCGAAGGCGGGCGAGGAGCGGGGCTTTTCGGGGCAGATGGCGGCGGATCACTTCCAGCCGTGGGTTCCGCAGCAGGGTGAGTCGTCGTTCGTGTGGAGCATGCTGGCGTCGCTGGCAGAGAACACCACCGGTGACCTGGGGCCCGGGGTGACGTGTCCGTCGTTCCGGTTGCACCCGGCGATGGTGGCGCAGGCCGCGGCGACGCTGGAGGCCACGTATCCGGGCCGCACGTGGCTGGGGATCGGTTCGGGTGAGGCGCTCAACGAGCACATCATCGGCGGCTACTGGCCCGAGGCACCCGAACGCGTGCGGCGGATGTTCGAGGCGCTGGAGGTGATCCGGAAGCTGTTCACGGGCAAGGACGTCAAGCACAACGGCGAGTTCTTCAAGCTGCACACCACCCGCCTGTGGACGCTGCCGGACACGCCGCCGCCGGTCTACATCGCCTCCGCCGGTCCGTACACCTCGCGCAAGACCGGGGAGCTGGCCGACGGGCTGATCACGCCGGGCGCCTCGATCGAGAAGCTCGCGGGGATCCTGGAGAACTTCAACGCGGGCGCGAAGAAGGCCGGCAAGAACGGCGACGAGATGCCGAAGCTGCTGCAGGTGCACCTGTCCTGGGCCGAGGACGACGAAACCGCGTGGGCCAACGCCATCGACCAGTGGCCCAACGGTGGCATGAAGTTCCCGAAGGCCGACGTGCGTTCGCCGTTCGACTTCGCGCAGATGGCCAAGCTGGTGCGTCGCGAAGACTTCGAGGGCCGCATGGTCGTCTCGTCGGACCCGGACGTGCACCGGGCGGCGCTGCAGAAGTACGTCGACGCCGGCTTCAACCGCATCTACATCCACAACGTCGGCCGCAACCAAGACCAGTTCCTCGACGTGTTCGGCAAGGAAGTCCTGCCGAAGCTGACTGCCTGACTGCCTCAGCCGAGTAGGGCCCGCGGCCTGCGGGCCCTACTTGTCCAGCAGCAGGTGGACCGACAGCTCGAGGCGGTGGGCGACGTCGGCGGCTGACGCCCGGCGCGTCACCCACGCCACGAGGTTGGCCATCCACACGTCGGCGACGACGTGGAAGATGTCGCGATCGGACTCCGTGGGCTCGGCGATGCCCATGGCCTGCGCGAACATGTCCTCCATGAGCCGGCCGACGAGCTCGACCTCGGCCGCGGCGGACGTGTCGGCGAACATGAACGCGCGCACCATCGCCTCGGTCAGGTGCGGGTCGCGCTGCATGAGCCGCGTGTTGCGCCCCAGCACGAACATCAGTCGCTCCGCGGGCGTCTCGCCCGGGATGGCGGCGCGTTCGAGCTTCTCCTGCGCCCGCTCGAACTGCCGCGCGAGGCCGGACACGAGCAGGTGGATCTTCGACGGGAAGTACCGGTAGAGCGTGCCCAATGCGACGTCGGCCCTCTCGGCGACGGCCCGCATCTGCACGGCGTCGTAGCCGCCCTTGGAGGCCAGCGCGAGCGTGGCGTCGATGATGCGGCGGCGGCGGTCGCGCTGCGCCGCGGAGCCGAGCTCGTCGCCGATCGTGCCCAGTCCGGTGCGCGCCTTCGCCGCCGGAGCCTTCGCCTTGCCCGGCATCGGCCTTCTCCTGTCTTGCGGAACTCGTTCCAGTTCTGCGTTCAGCGTACCTTCCCTGGCGAAACGTTCAACTACCGACCCACTGGCCGAAAAACTGTAACACGTTCTACACTCGCGAGTAGTCCCGTACCGCGAGGAGGCCCCGATGGCGGTCGCGCTCACCGGCGAACAGGCGGCGCTGGCCGCCGCGATCCACGACTGGGCCCGGGTACACGATCCGGTCGCGACCGTGCGCGCGGCCGAGGGGACCGGCGCCCAGCTGCCCGCGCGGTTCGCCGACCTGGGGTTGTTCGGGGTCGCGTTGCCGCCGTCGGTGGGTGGCGCCGGCGGCGCTGTCACGGATTTGGCGGCAGGGCTGGCTGCAGCGGCTTCGGCGCTGGTCCCGGGGCCGTTGCTGAGCACGGCGTTGGCCGGGCTGCTGCTCGGTGACGGGGACGTGGTTGAGGCGATCGCGGACGGTGGCGCTCGGGTGGCAGTGCTGCTCGAAGCGCCTTGTGTCGACGGGTTTCTGCAGGGTTCGTCGGGAGCGGTGCCGGGTGCGGATGCGGGCGCGTGGCTGCTGGTGCCGGTGCCGAGCGGTCACGTGCTGCTGCCGCCCGGCGCCGCGGGGGTGTGCGTGGAACCGTTGGCGCCCTTCGACTTCTCGCGTCCGCTCGCGCGGGTGCACTTCGACCGGGTGCCCGTCGCGGACGTGCTGGAGCTGCCGGACGTCTCGGATTTCGCGGCGACGCTGGCCGTGGGGGAGGCGGCGGGGGTCGCGCGGTGGTGCCTGACGACGGCGGTCGAGTACGCGCGGGTGCGGGAGCAGTTCGGGCAGGTGATCGGGGCGTTCCAAGCGGTGAAGCACCTGTGCGCCGAGATGCTGTGCCGCGCCGAGGCGGCGGAGGCACTGGCGTGGGACGCCGCGACCGCGGCTTTCGGCTCGCAGCACGCGGTCGCGGTGGCGAGCGCGGCGGCGGTGGCGCTCGACGCGGCCGTGGACAACGCCAAGGACTGCGTCCAGGTGCTGGGCGGCATCGGCTTCACGTGGGAGCACCCGGCGCACCTGTACTTGCGCCGCGCTCTTGCCTTGCGGCACTGGCTCGGCGGCTCGGCGCGGTGGCGGCAGCGCGCGGCCGACCTCGCGCTGGCGGGGCAGCGGCACACGCTCGACGTGGTCGTGGACGACTCACCGGAGCTCACCCGGCTCGTGGCGGAGATCGCCGCCCTGCCGGAAGACGGCCGTCGTGTCGCGCTGGCCGCCGCGGGACTGCTGGCGCCGCACTGGCCTGCGCCTTTCGGCCGGGACGCCGGAGCCGCCGAGCAGCTGCGCATCGACGCGGCCTTGGCGGAGGCCGGCGTGCGCCGGCCGGACCTCGTGATCGGCGCGTGGGCCGTCCCGACGATCCTCGAACACGGCACCGACGAGCAGCGCGCGCGGTTCACCGGCCCCACGCTGCGCGGCGAGCTGACGTGGTGCCAGCTGTTCAGCGAACCCGGCGCGGGCTCCGACCTGGCGTCGCTGCGCACCGCCGCCCGCCGCGTCGACGGCGGCTGGTGCCTCAACGGGCAGAAGGTGTGGACCTCGCTCGCGCACGAGGCCGACTGGGCCATCTGCCTGGCCCGCACCGACCCCGACGCGCCCAAGCACAAGGGCATCACGTACTTCCTCGTCGACATGCGCTCACCCGGCATCACCACGCGCCCGCTGCGCGAGATCACCGGCGCGAGCGTCTTCAACGAGGTCTTTCTCGACGACGTCTTCGTCCCGGACACCGACGTCGTCGCATCTCCGGGCGACGGCTGGCGCTTGGCCCGCACCACGCTGGCCGGCGAACGCGTGGCCCTCGGCAAGGGCTCCGCGGCGGGGGAGGGTGTGGAGGCTCTGGTGGGTGGCCTGATCGGCTTGGGCTCCGCGCTCGGCTCGTCCACCCGCGAACGGCTCGGGGCCCTCATCGGCTCCGGCAGCGCCTGCTCCGTCCTGGACCTGCGCGCCACCCTCCGCCGCCTCGACGGCCAAGGCCCCGGCGCGGAGTCCTCGGTCGCGAAGCTCCTGGGCGTCCGCCACCGGCAGTCCGTCGCGGAATTCGCCCTCGACCTCGCCCCGGACCTGCTCCCCGACTCCCCGCAGTCCCACGAGTTCCTCCTCACCCGCTGCCTCTCCATCGCCGGCGGCACCACCCAGGTGTTGCTCTCGGCGGTGGCCGAGCGGGTGCTGGGCCTCCCGCGCTGACCCGTTTGTCGTACCCCTGCCCTACGGTGCTGGGCGTGGAGTTCGGCGCACTGACCCAGGCCACCTACCTTCCCTCGGACCCGCCGCGGGAGGGTGTGCTGGCGTTGTGGGGCGACGAGGTCGCGGGGGACACCGCGATCGAGCTCGTGCTGCCCAACGACAAGAAGTTCGCACGCACCAAGGTGGACGCTCGCCTCGTTCCGCTGGCGCGCGCGATCCCGCGGCTGCTGGTGGTGCCCGACGACGTGAGCCCGGCGATCGCCGCGTGGTCGGCGGTGGTGAACGCCGGGGTCAACCTCGTGGCGCGCGGGCGGTTGCGGCCGGCGCTCACGGCCGGTGGTGTGGGGTCGTGGCGGGTGGGGCCGCTGGACGCGGCCGACGAGGAGCTGGTGCGGGGGCTCGCATCGGCGTTGCCGCCGGAGGCGCACGCGTTGCCGTTGTCCGGGGTGAAGCGGATCCGGCTGCATTCGCCGGAGTCGCTGGTCCGGGCGTTGTGGGACGCGGCGGCCGACGTGCTGGTGCGCAGCCCTGCCGCGTCCGTCGGGGCGGGTGTGCCGGAGTTCGCGGAGGCCGAGCCGACGCTGGTCGGGCCGGACGGGGCTGCGTGGCTCACCGAGCTGGACGCCCGCGGGCCCCACGGCGCGCAGCTGATCCTGCGGGTCGAAGCGCGCGAAGACGAGCAGTTCGCGGGCGTGCTGGCCGTGCGGTCCGCGCTGGAGCCGAGCCTGGTCGTCGAAGCCGCGACGCTCTGGGACGCGCCCGACGCCGTGCTGCACCGCCTCGGCGACCAAGTGGAAACCCAGCTGCTGCTCGGCCTGCGCCGTGGCGCGCGAGCGTGGCCGCCGCTCGGTCGCGTGCTCGCCGAAGCCGCGCCGACGGAACTGGCCCTGTCCGATGACGACGTCGTGGACCTGCTCGGCTCAGGCGGCCGCGAGCTGGGTAGCGCCGGCATCGAAGTGTTGTGGCCCAAGGATCTCTTCGCCGGCGAAGTCCGCGCCAAGGCGAGCGCGACGCAGGCGCCGGCCAGCGAGGCGGGCCCCGCGTTCCCCCTCAACGGCCTGCTGGAGTTCCGCTGGCGCCTGTCCCTCGGCGGCGACGAGCTGACCGACGAGGAGGTCGCCACGCTGGCCGAGGCCAAGCGGCCGCTCGTCCGCCTGCGCGGCCAGTGGGTGAAGCTCGACCCGCGCCTGCTCGCCCGGATGCGCGCCAAGCGCAACCGCAAGCTCACCGGCGCCGAGGCGCTGGCCGCGGCGCTCACGGGCGAGCTGGAGCTGGACGGCGAAACCGTGGAGTTCGCCGCGCAGCCCGCGCTCGCCGGGCTGGTCGACCGGCTCAAGGAACGCGACTCCGCGCCGGTCGGCCCGCCCGACGGACTCGCGGCGACCCTGCGGCCGTACCAGCTCGCGGGCGTCGGCTGGCTCGCGACGATGACGGGCCTCGGTCTCGGCGCGTGCCTCGCCGACGACATGGGCCTGGGCAAGACCATCCAGCTCATCGCGCTGCACCTGCACCGCCGCGCACTGAAAGCCGGGCCCACGCTGGTCGTCTGCCCGACGTCGCTGCTCGGCAACTGGGAACGCGAGTTCGCCAGGTTCGCGCCGGACGTGCGGGTACGCCGCTTCCACGGCGGCGGCCGCCACCTCGACGACCTGCTGCCCGACGAGGTCGTGCTCGCCACCTACGGCGTGGTCCGCCGCGACCGCGCGACACTGTCCGAAGTGGACTGGGGGCTCGTCGCCGCCGACGAGGCCCAGCACGTGAAGAACCCGTTGTCCGCCACGGCGAAAGAGCTGCGGAAGGTCCCGGCCGCCGCGCGCGTGGCGCTCACCGGCACGCCCGTGGAGAACCGGCTCACCGAGCTGTGGTCCTTGATGGACTGGACGACACCGGGTCTGCTCGGCCCGCTCGACCGCTTCCGCCGCACCGTCGCGCGGCCCATCGAGCGCGACCGCGACCAGACCGCCACGGAGCGGCTGGCCACGACCGTGCGCCCCTTTCTGTTGCGGCGCAAGAAAACCGACCCGGACATCGCGCCGGAGCTGCCGCGCAAGACCGAGACGGACCGGTTCGTGCCGCTCACGGCCGAGCAGACCACGCTGTACGAGGCCGTCGTGCGCGAGAACCTGGCCGAGATCCGCGCGTCGCAGGGTGTGCAGCGGCGTGGGCAGGTGCTGAAGCTGCTCACCGAGCTCAAGCAGATCTGCAACCACCCCGCGCAGTTCCTCAAGGAGAGCGGGGGTGTCCTCACCGGACGCTCCGGCAAGCTCGCCGCGTTCGAGGAGCTGCTCGACGTGGTCCTCGACGAGGGCGACAGCGTGCTCGTGTTCAGCCAGTACGTGCAGCTGTGCCGCCTGCTCGAACGCCGGCTCGCCGACCGCGGGCTGCCCGTCGCGCTGCTGTCGGGCGAGGTCGGGCCGAAGCGGCGCGACGAGCTGGTGGCGTCGTTCCAGTCCGGCGAGGTGCCGGTGTTCCTGTTGTCGCTCAAGGCGGGCGGCGTCGGGCTCAACCTGACGCGCGCGACGCACGTGATCCACTACGACCGCTGGTGGAACCCGGCCGTGGAGGACCAGGCGACCGACCGCGCGTACCGGATCGGGCAGGACCGGCCGGTGCAGGTCCACCGGCTGATCGCCGAGGGCACGCTGGAGGAGCGCATCGCCACGGTGCTCGAGGCGAAGCGCGGGCTGGCCGAGGCCGTGGTCGGCGCGGGGGAGGACTGGATCACGGAGTTGTCCGACGACCAGCTCGCCGACCTCGTGCGGCTCGGAGGTGGGTGATGCCGCCCCGAAGGACGTTCGGCAACACCTGGTGGGGCCGCGCCTGGGTGGAGGCGCTGGAGCAGCGCGCGAGCGTCGACCCGAACCGCCTGCCGCGCGGGCGCACGTACGCGCGCAAGGACACCGTGAGCGAGCTGCACGTCGGCGCCGGCGAGGTCACCGCGCGCGTGCGCGGGAGCCGGCCCGAGCCGTACCGCGTGACGATCCGGATGCGCGAGTTCTCGCCGCAGCAGTGGGACACGCTGCTCGACGTCGTCGGCCGCCGCCTCGGCCACACCGCCGCATTGCTCGACGGCGAGCTGCCCGAGGAGCTGGCCGCGCAAGCCCGTGAGGCGGGCGCCGACCTGCTCCCCGGACCGGGTGACCTTCGGCCGCGCTGCTCGTGCCCCGACTCGGCGAACCCGTGCAAACACGTCGCCGCCGTGTACTACGTCGTGGCCGACGAGGTCGACACCGACCCGTTCGTGCTCTTCAAACTCCGCGGCCGCCCCCGCGACGAGGTCCTCGCCCGGCTGCGCACGCTGCGCGCCCCCGACCGCCCGCAGCACAAGAAGGTCCACGACCCCGGCCTCACCCCGAAGCGCGCGTACGCCCGCCGCGTCACGTCAGTTCCCCGGTTGCCGCCGGTGCCCGACGTCGCCGGCCCGCCCGCCGTCCTCGACCTCGACCCGCCACCGAGCACGGGCTGGACCTCGGCCACTCTCGCCACCCTCGCCACTGACGCCGCCTCCCTCGCCCGCGACCTGCTCGTTTCGGGCGGCACCGCGGCCGAGCTGACGTTCGAGGAAGACCTGGCCCGCCGCGCCGCCGCCCGACCGCTCGACGAACTCCCCGCCCTGGCCCTGGCTGCCGGTGTCGCGCTGCCCGAACTCACCACCCGGGCGGGCGCCTGGCGCGAAGCCGGCCGCGGCGGCCTCGCCGCCCTGCGCGAAACGTGGTCACCGGGCCCGGGCCCGCTCGCGGACGCTCGCGCCTGCCTCTCGGACACCGGCCTCCCCGACCCCATCACGACCTGGCGCAACCGCGTGACCCAAGGCCCCCTGCAACTCCGCTACGGCCGCGACCACCGCTGGTACCGCTTCCTCCGCACCGGCCCGGCCTGGCAGCTTGACGGCCCGCCGTCCACGAGCGCCCTCGACGTCGCCTACCCGCCGGGCTGATCCGTCCGCAGCTCCACACAGCACCCACCGGGCGCGGGATCGATCAGCACCGCGTCGACACCGGGCACCTCCAGCCCCGCGACGATGCCGCCCAGGAACGCCTGGTTGATCCCGCACACCAGGTCCGGCGCCTTGCCCGCCAGCGGGTGGAATGGGCAGTTGCGCAGCCGTACGCAAGTCGGCGTCTCGCGGCGCGGCTCGAATCCCTGCCGGGCGAGGACGGTTTCGGTGAGCGTCAGGCCGCGTTCGGCGCCGAGGCGGCCGGGGCGCAGGGAGGCGCGTTCGGTGGTGCCCAGTTCCTCGCCCCGCTCACCGGCCACGCGCAGGGCGGCGACGCGGGCGGTTTCGCCCTCGGCTTCGGTGACGACGGCGTCGAGGAGGATGTCGGCGAGCACGCCGTGGCGGCGCGGCGGGATGGTGACGGCGAAGTCGGTGTCGGCGGGTTCGTAGACCTTCGGGGTGCGGCCGACCTTGCGGATGCCGCCGACGGCCTCGTAGCGCGAGCGAAGCAGGCCGGCGTCCACGAGCTTGTCGAGGTGGAACGCGGCGAGCTTGCGCGAGATCCCGACCGACGCGGCGGCCTCGTCGCGCGTGACGGGCCGCACCGAGCCGCGGATGAACGTGTACATCCCGCGGCGCAGGTCCTCCTCCAGCGCGGCCACGGCCTTGATCGCGGGAGCGGCGTGCTCAGTCGTCACGGGTCCACGATAACGCCCATGGAGGTGTCCGCAAGTATCAGTTCACCCTGTTGAACTGGTCACCTTGACCGAGACTGGCAATAAGACCAATACTCATGGACGAAAACCCGCCGAACCCCGAGGGGTCCCCATGCGCTCCGGCTCTGCTCTGCACGTCGTCCACGAACCCGACCCCGGCATCGACCTCGCCGCCGCCGCGCGCGCCGCCGGCGACTTCCTGCGGGCGCTCGGCGTCAGCCTGGACACGGAGAGCCTGCAGGGCACGCCCGAGCGCATGGCGCGCGCGTACGCGGAGTTGTTCACGCCACGCTCGTTCGACCTCACCACGTTCCCCAACGACGAGGGCTACGACGAGCTGGTGCTGGCCCGCGACATCCCCGTACGGTCGGTGTGCGAGCACCACCTGCTGCCGTTCACGGGCGTCGCGCACGTCGGCTACCTGCCGGGCGACCGCATCCTCGGCCTGTCGAAGCTTGCGCGCGTGGTCGAGCACTTCGCGTGCCGGCCGCAGGTGCAGGAGCGGCTCACGAAGCAGGTCGCCGGCTGGCTGGGCGAGCAGCTGAGCCCGAAGGGAGTCGGCGTGGTCATCGAAGCCGAGCACACGTGCATGACGTTGCGCGGCGTGCAGGCCACCGGCTCCAGCACAGTCACCTCGACACTGCTGGGCACGTTGCGGGAGGATGCTCGCTCCCGCCAGGAGTTCTTCGCACTCACGGGCGTCAACGCATAAAGGAGTTGTTTCCTTTGCCAGAGCAGGGTTTTGTCATCGTCGGCGCGGGCCTGGCCGGCGCCAAGGCCGCTGAGGCACTGCGGACCCAGGGGTTCGCCGGACGGGTGACGCTCATCGGCGACGAACCCGACCGGCCCTACGAGCGCCCGCCGCTGTCCAAGGACTTCCTCGCCGGCAAGGCCGAGCGCGACAGCGTGTTCGTGCACGAGGAGGGCTGGTACGCCGAGCACGACGTCGACCTGCGCCTGGGCGCCACGGCCACCGCCATCGACCGCGACAACCACGTGGTCCGCCTCGAGGGCGGCGAGACCGTGGGCTACGACAAACTCCTGCTGGCCACCGGCTCGAGTCCACGGCACCTGCCGATCCCGGGCGCCGACGCCGAGGGCGTGCACTACCTGCGCCGCCTCGCCGACTCCGCGAAGCTCAAGGAGACGCTCACCGCCGGCACGCGCCTGGCCGTGATCGGCGCGGGCTGGATCGGCCTTGAGGTCGCGGCCGCCGCGCGCGAGGCCGGGGCCGAGGTGACCGTGCTGGAGGTCGCGGAGCTGCCGCTGCTGGCCGTGCTGGGCCGCGAGGTCGCCACCGTCTTCGCCGACCTGCACCGCGCCCGCGGCGTCGATCTGCGCCTCGGCGTGCAGGTCGAGGCCATCACCACCGACGGCGGCAAGGCCACGGGCGTCCGTCTCGACGACGGCACCGAGGTCGCCGCCGACGCCGTGCTCGTCGCGGTCGGCGCCGCGCCCAACGTCGAGCTCGCGCAGGCCGCGGGCCTGGCCGTGGACAACGGCGTGGTGGTCGACTCGTCCCTGCGCACCACCGACCCAGACGTCTTCGCCGCCGGCGACATCGCCTCCGCGCTGCACCCGCTGCTCGGCAAGCACGTGCGCGTGGAGCACTGGGCCAACGCCCTCAACCAGCCCGCCGTCGCCGCCGCCGCGATGGCCGGCCAGGACGCCACCTACGACGAGCTCCCGTACTTCTACACAGACCAATACGACCTGGGCATGGAGTACCACGGCCACGTCGACCCGGGTGCCTACGACCGCGTCGTCTTCCGCGGCGACGTCGAGGCGCGCGAGTTCATCGCCTTCTGGCTCCGCGACGGCCACGTGCTGGCCGGCATGAACGTCAACGTCTGGGACGTCGGCGACCAGCTCAAGGCCCTCATCCGCGCCGAAGGCCCGATCGACGCCGACCGGCTCGCCGACCCGAACGCGCCGCTCGAACCCTGATCTACCGGTCCGCCGCGGCCCACGCCCGGTAGGTGTGGTCGAGGAACCGCTCCACGCCCCGGACCACGTGGGCGCTGCGGATCGAGGGGAAGATGTCGAACGCGTGCTGCGCGCCCGCGAGTTCGGCGTAGGCGACGGGTTGCTTGGACGTCGCGCGCAACCGCGCGACGAACTCGCGGGCCTCCTCGACGGGCACGAGCGAGTCGTTGCGGCCGTGGATCACGAAGAACGGCGGCGCCGAGTCGGAGACGCGGTCGAGCGGGGAGGCGGCCACGTAGTCGTCGAGGTAGGTCACCGGGTCGCGGTCGGGGGAGAAGATGCGGCGGGCCAGCAGGCTTTCGAGCCGGTGCTGGCTCTCGGCCGCGCCGCTGGTGGCCGCGATGTCGTAGACGCCGTAGTGCGGCACGCACGCCTGCACGCTGGTGTCGGCGCCGGGGAAGTCCGGTTGCAGGGCCGGGTCGTTCTGGCTCAAGGCCAGCAGCGCGGCGAGGTGCCCGCCCGCCGAACCGCCCGTCACGGCCACGAAGCCCGGATCCCCGCCGTACGAAGCGATGTTCGACCGGATCCACACCAGCGCGCGCTTCGCGGCCTCCACGTGCGCGGGCCAGCGGTGGGCGGGCGCGAGCGGGTAGTTGATCGCCACGCACACCCAGCCGCGGCGCGCGAGGTGGCGCATGAGGGGCTGGCCCTGCTCGTCCTTGGTGCCGATCGTCCAGGCGCCGCCGTGGATCTGCAGCAGCACGGGCGCGCCGGTCACCGGCTTCGCCGGCCGGAACACGTCGAGCAGGAACCGCTTGCCGCCCGGGGCGTACGGGATGTCCCGCTCGCGCACCACGTCCGGGTCATGGCCGCCGCGGAACGGCAGCGCGAGCTGCCCCCACGGCGTCGCCAGGTCGCGGGGGCTCGGCGGGTGCGCCAGCCGCTCGGAGTAGTCCGGGCCGAGGGCCTCGGTGAGCGCCGACTCGACCTCGCCGCGGGCTTTCTGCGCAGTGGCCACGAGCGCGCCCAGCCCGGCCGCCGACAGCGCGGCCAAGGCAACCCCGGCCTTCGACGACCGCCGCCCGTGCCGCGCGATGTGCTGCGCGGTGTCCAACGCGGTGAGCGCCAGCAGCTGCGGAGCCAGCTCGTCGGTGAGCCACGCGCTGAAGAACACCGGGATCGACGTGAGGCGGTGGCGCGGCGGGCGCAGGGCCACGGCGGTGAGGCCGAGCTGCGCGGCCCGGCGAGCGAGGAAGGCCGGTTTCACCTTCCCGATGCTACCGCCGCGACCCGCCCCGTCCGCGGTTCTGAATTACCCTGACGACATGCAGCGACTGAGCGGCCTGGATGCGAGTTTCCTCTACCTGGAGACCCCCGCGCAGGTCCTGCACGTCTGCGGGCTGCTCACGCTCGACGGGTCCACCATCCCCGGCGGCTACTCGTTCGCCGAGCTGCAGCGGCGGCTGGCCGAGCGCGTCGCGCTGATTCCGGAATTCCGCCGCAAACTGCACAATCCACTCTGGAACCTCAGCCACCCGGTTTGGGTCGAGGACGAGGACTTCGACCTCGACAACCACCTGCACCGCATCGGCGTGCCGGGCCCCGGCGACGACCGCGAGCTGGCCGAGCTGTGCGCCCACATCGCCGGCCAGCAGCTCGACCGCGCGCACCCGCTGTGGCAGTTCTACGTGATCGAGGGCTTGTCCAACGGTGGCATCGCGGTGCTCATCAAGATGCACCACGCGAGCATCGACGGCGTCGGCGGCGCCAGCCTGATCACCTACCTCGCGGGCCTCGAGCCGGAGGCACCGCTGCCGGAGATCCCGCGGGACAAGCAGCACAACAGCGGCCTGCCCACGCGCGTCGAGATCCTGCGCGAAAGCGTGGAAGGACTCGTGCATCGCCCGTTCGAGATGGCGAAGCTGCTGCCCGAGCTGGTGGAGCTCGTGCCCCGCTGGCTCGGCAAGACGTTGCGCGGCAAGGGGATGCCGGTCCCGTTCACCGCGCCCCGCACGTCGCTCAACGGCACGATCACCGGCCACCGCAGCGTCGCCTACGCCCAGGTCGACCTCGTCGACGTGAAGCGCGTGAAGAACGCCTTCGGCGTCACGGTCAACGACGTGGTGCTGGCACTCGTTTCCGGTGCGCTGCGGCAGTTCCTGCTCGGCCGCGGCGAGCTGCCGGAAGACCCGCTGGTGGCGACCGTGCCGGTGTCCGTGCACGAGCGCACCGAACGCGACCACGGCAGCAACAAGGTGTCCGCGTTCTTCGCCTCGCTGCCCACCCACCTGGGTGACCCGGCCGCGCGCGTGTTCTTCCTCGCCGAGGCCAACCGCCTGTCCAAGGACCACCACTACGACATCGACGCCGACATGCTCGCGGACTGGGCCCAGTTCTCCCCGGCCACGGCTTTCGGCCTCGGCGTGCGCGCCTACTCCTCGCTGCGGCTGGCCGAGCGCCACCCGGTGGTGCACAACCTGATCATCTCAAACGTGCCCGGCCCGCCGACGCCGCTCTACCTGCTCGGCGCCCGCGTCACCGGCCTGTACCCGCTCGGCCCCGTCTTCCACGGCGCCGGGCTCAACATCACCGTCTTCTCCTACGAGGGCAAGGTCGGCGTCGGCCTGCTCGGCGCCAAGGAGCTGGTGAAGGACCTGTGGCCGCTGGCCGAGGCCCTGCCCGAGGCGATGACGGAGCTGCTGAAGGCCTCGCCGGCTTAGTCGGGCATCCGTTCCGCCACCGCAGCAGATCGCGTGCTCGACGTCGATGTCCCCGCGCTCGGAAGCCCGCCAGCGCTCTTCGATCCGGGCACGGATCTCGGGATCAGGAGTCACAGCCGTACCGTCCTTGCCCTCGGGGTTCGGCGGTCAGCCTATCCGCCTCACGTCTTCCGGCGGCGTTTCGCGGGCTGCGCTGTGGTCTTCTTCTTGGCCACGTAAGGGATGTCGGCGAACTTGAGCGTGGCCTGCAGGCTGCGCACCGCCCGGTCGAGGCGCAGCAGCGCGACCTGTGACAGCGTGAACAGCTCGTCGACGTTCCACGCGCGGCCCGCGGCGGCGAGCACGACGGTGTCCGGCGCCTCGGTCAGCACGCGTCCGTCGTCCGATGTGGACACCTTCTCGGCCAGCTGTGCCAACGCTTCCGGCTCGTCGTGCAGCGCCTCGGCGGACACGAGCGCCTGGGTGTAGAGGTGGCTGGCGGCCGTCGCCCGGCCGAGCCACTTCACGTGGATCAGCTCGTTGCCCGGGCCCAGCAGGTCGCACAGCTCGAAGCGCGGGTGCAGCGGCGTGGTCGCGGTGTCGCGGTCGAGGCAGACGTACCCGTCGATCGTGGCGACCTGGCGGCAGTAGCGGTTCTCGTCGTCGGGCTCCCCGGTGGGTTTCCACGTGAGGTCCGGCCACTCGTACTTGCGCGCCAGCAGTTGCGAGACCTGCTCGCGCATCTGCTCCACGTACGTCTCGCCGATGCGGTACCAGCGGCCCTGGTGGAACACGTAGCGCGTGTGCCCGATCGTCGTCTCGAACACGAGCCACTTCGCGACCTGCACGGGTGACCCGGTCTCCTCCTCGCCGGCCTCGTCGGCGCACGTGACCACGCGCCCGGCGCGCAAGGCCTTCACCCGCTTGTCCTCGGGCAGCTGCGCGAGCCGGCCGGTGAGGTGGTCCAGCTCCAGCCGCGACTCGATGTGCAAGGGCCCACCCGAACCCAAGCCGGTGATGCGGAACGAGCCGGCGTTCTCGGCGTCGTTCACCGCGGTCGCGGGCCACGCCAGGCCGAGTGACGCGTCGGTGTCGCCGCCGAGCGCTTCGGCCAGGCGTGTCTCCAGCGTCGGGACGAGCCGGTGGTGGCGGTCGAGCGGCCGCGTCTGCGCCACGAACCGCAGCGCCGAGGACGCGTCGGGCTCGTCCACCACCGCACCGACGGCGTCGAGATCCGCGAGAAAAGCCTGTGGTTCCTTCGCAAGCGGCACGTAGAGCGAGTTGCCGACGCGGATCCGGTAGCGCTTACCCGTCACGCGCCCGTAGGTGAGGTCGGTCAGGTCCGCGGAGCCGGCCAGCCGGTTCACGAGGTCGCCGTAGGGCTCCAGTCGGAACGCGGAAAGCTCGCCACCGCCCGGGATCGAGATCTGCGTGGCGCGTGCCGAGACGTCGAGCGCGGCGCTCGACACCAGCCCGAGGTCGAACGGGTCGAGGCGGCGGATCCCGAACAGCAGCCCGAAACCCTGCTCCACGTACTCGTCGTTGAGCACCAGGTGCCCGGCGCCCCAGGACACCGCGTATGTCCAAGGTGGACGCGGCACGAGCAGCACGGCGAACGGCAGCGTGGAAGAGAGGTCGAGTTCGCTGCCGGTCAACGCGCTCGCGTGCGGAAGCCATTGCGGGATCTCGGTGTGGAACGCGCCGGCGACCAGCCGCGCGCGCGTGCCGGAGAGGTCCACCGTCGTGTCGGTGGTGACCTGCTCGGGCTTGAGTGACACCAACAGGTCGGACTCGGCGCCGGTGCCGTCGAGACGGAAGAGGGAGACGGGCCGGCTGGGTGCGGACGGGGCAGGCATGACCACCACCGAAGTGTGCTGACGCGTGCGAAGGTCGAGTCAGAATGCGTGATTTTCTTGTCCACCCGGTTAATCACGGAGAGCGAACGTGATGCGGAATGGTGAAGTTCACCTTACTCGGGGTTTCCCGCACTGGCGGATCGCGCAATGATAACGTGATGTGGCGCGGAGCTGGGGACGTTTACGGCATCGCGAAAGATCGGTTTCGGCCCAGCTCAGACGTCCAACGGGTAATCCATTGGTGTCGTATTACCCTACCTGGAATGGCCATTTTGGGAATTCGCTCACATAACTCGAACGGCCCTGTCGAAGGGGGTTCTCCTGGGCTGTTCGAGTCTGTTTCTCCGCATTTTCGTGACCCTGCGTGACGGCGAACGCCGGACGGTGCGTGGACGAATAGGCCGCCCGGGTTTCCCGCCCGCCGGAGGACGGTTCGCGCTGCCGCGTGTGTCCGTCTACGCTGGCCTAGTCGTTTTCCGATCGGCCCGTCCTGGGGGCAGCATGATGACAGTCCCGTCGTTCGCACACGGCGACCGTCTCACCCGTCGGGACCTGGAGGCGATCACGGATGAACGCCATCGATACGAACTGGTGGACGGGACGCTTCTGGTGAGCCCCTCCCCGCGTCCGCTGCACCAAAGGGTCGTCGCGCGCCTGCTCGCGGCGCTCAGCCCGGTGTGCCCCGCGGATTGCGAGGTGCTCCCCGCACCGGTCGACGTCGTGCTCGACGAGTTCACCGTGATGATCCCCGACGTGGTGGTCGGCCGGCGCGAGACCTTCACCGAGCGCGCGCTCGTGGGCGTGCCAGTGCTCGCGGTGGAGGTCGTTTCCCCGTCCAGCCGCTACATCGACCGCCACCTCAAGCCCGCCCGCCTCGCCGCGGCCGGCTGCCCGTTCTACTGGGTCATCGAGCCCAATGAGCCCACGCTCAGCTGTTTTCGCCTGGAGGGCACCGAATTCGTGCTCGACGCCGAGGCCACCGGCGACGAGACCGTGCACCTCGAGGTGCCCTACCGGATCTCCCTCAGCCCCGCGGACTTGGTTTCCAGGTACTGATCTTCACGCCGAGTCGGGTTCTTCTTCGCGCACCCGGGCGGTTTCCTCGTCGGCGATCGCCGCGTGCACCGACGTGCACGCCGCCATCAGCGCGGGCACGAACTGGTTTGCCGCGAGCACGCACGCCGTGTGCCCGGCGGGGATCTCGTACGTCGCCGCGCCCGGGATGCGCCGGGCCAGTGACCGCTGGTGCGCCGGCGCGATGAAGCCGTCGCGGCTGGTCACGACCACCGACGTCGGCACGCGCAGCCTGTGCAGCCACGGCGCGGAGTCGAAGCGGCCGATCTCGTCGAGCGCGACGGCGATGGCCCAGGGGCTCGTGGACCGGAACTCGGCGAGCGCCCACCGGTGGTCTTCCAGGCGCGCGAGCCGTTCGCGGCGCGGGTCGCCGGGTACGAGGCCGATCTTGGCCTGGTCGCGCATGAGCTGCAGCGTGCGCCCGAACAGGTCGAGCGCCACGCGCTGGCGCACGCCGCGGCGGAAGTAGCTCGCCGTCGAGCACAGGACGAGCCCGCTCACGCGCTCGCGCTGCTGGTAGGCGACCATCTGCCCGACCATGCCGCCCATCGAGTAGCCGGCGATCATGAACCGGTCGATGCCGAGCGCGTCGGCCACCGCCACGACGTCGTCGGCGCAGTCCTGCAGCGTGAACTGGTGGGAGCGAATGCCCTGCCCGTGCCAGCGCTGGTCGAACACGACCACGCGGTAGTGCGCGGAAAGCCGGTCCAGCACGGGGTACCAGGTCAGCAGGCCGGTGCAGGCCACGGAGTGCAGCAGGATGATCGCGGGCGCCTGGCGCGGGCCGACGTCGACCACCACGGTCTGGCCGCGGCCCGGCAGCGAAAGCGGCTCCGGGTCCGGCACCCCGGCCGTGGGCGGGATCGTGGCCAGCTTCCGGGTCGCCTGCCAGCCGACGTCGCCCAGCGCGCCTAGGAGAACCTGTTCCGCACCCACGTCGACTCGGCACCCCTCTTTGCTCGACGGCCTGTTCCGCTTCTGGCGTACCCGGTTGCCGAGGCCACCGGGGGTTGCCGATCCCGCCCCTTCAGGTTAAGACTAGAACGTGTTCCACTTGTGGCGGCCATCCGGAGGGAGGGACCGGCGTGGACTTCACCCCAGACGATACGCAGGCCGAGATCGCCGCGCTGACCGCAAGGGTGCTCGGCAAATCCGCCGACCCCGCCGAGCAGTGGCGCGCGCTGGCCGGCGCCGGGCTGCTCGCGCTCGCCCTGCCCGCGGACCTCGGGGGCGACGGGCTCGGGGTCGCGGAGGTCGCCGCCGTGCTGACCGAAGTCGGCCGCGCGGCCGCCGCAGTGCCCGCGTATCCCGTGCTGGCGCTGGGCGTGCTGCCCGTCGAGACGCTCGGCACGCCGCGCCAGCGCGCCCGGCTGCTGCCGCCCGTCGCGGCCGGCGACGAGGTGCTCACGGCAGCGTTGCACGAGCCGTCCGCGCCGCTCACGACCGTTCCCGGCACCGTCGCGGAGGCCGCCGACGGAGTGTGGCAGCTCACCGGCGTGAAGACGGGCGTGCCGTACGCCGCGGACGCCACGCGGATCCTCACCCCGGTCGCGCTGCCGGGTGGCACCGCCGTCGCGCTGGTCGACCCGCGCGCCGACGGCGTCGAGCTCGTCCGCACGCCCAGCTCCAGTGGCTCACCCGAGTACACCGTGCGGCTGGCCGGCGTGCGGCTCGCCGACACGGAGTTCCTGCGCGACCGCTCGCCCGGCCACGCCGTCGCCACGCTGCACCGGTTCGCGCTCGCGGGCGCGCTGGCGCTCGGTGACGGGCTGCTGGCCGGCGCGCTCGCCCTGACTTCGCGCCACGTCGCCGAACGCACGCAGTTCGGCCGTCCGCTGGCCGCGTTCCAGGCCGTGGCCCAGCAGATCGCCGACGTCTACGTGGCCGCCCGGACCGTGCACCTGGCCGCGACGTCGGCCGGGTGGCGGCTGGCGGCGGGCCTCGACGCCGACACGGAGCTCGACGTCGCCGCCTACTGGCTCACCGACCAGGCGCCCGCGGCGTTGGCGACGTGCCACCACCTGCACGGCGGCCTCGGCGTCGACCGCGAGTACCCGCTGCACCGCTACTCCTCGGCGGTGAAGGACCTCGGCCGGGCGCTCGGCGGCGCCGCGCACCGGCTGGGCCGGCTGGGGGAGCGGGTGGCCGGGTGAGCACGCACATCGAGCTGACCGCCGCGCAGCAGGCGTTGCGCACCGAGCTGCGGGAGTACTTCGCGGGCCTGCTGACGCCCGAGGAACGCCGGGCGCTGCTGCGGGAGCGCCACGGGCCGGTGTACCGCGAGGTCGTGCGGCGCCTGGGCCGCGACGGCAAGCTCGGCGTCGGCTGGCCGAAGCGCTACGGCGGCCAGGGGTTCGGCGAGATCGAGCAACACCTGTTCGTGGACGAGGCCGCACGCGCCGACGTGCAGCTGCCGTCGGTGACGCTGCAGACGGTGGGCCCGACGCTGCAGGAGTTCGGCACCGAGGAGCAGAAGACGCGGTTCCTGCCGCGGATCCTCGCGGGCGAGATCCACTTCGCCATCGGCTACACCGAACCCGAGGCGGGCACGGACCTGGCTTCGCTGCGGACCCGCGCGGTCCGTGAAGGCGACGAGTACGTGGTCAACGGCCAGAAGATCTTCACCACCGGCGGCCACGACGCGGACTACATCTGGCTCGCCGTGCGGACCTCGCCGGACGCACCCAAGCACAAGGGCATCTCGATCCTCGTCGTCGACACGCGCGACCCCGGCTACTCGTGGACGCCGATCATCACCTGCGACGGCGCCCACCACGTGAACGCCACCTACTACGAGAACGTCCGCGTGCCGGCGGACCTGCTGGTGGGCCGCGAGAACGAGGGCTGGCGGCTGATCACCACGCAGCTCAACCACGAGCGCGTGATGCTCGGCCCGGCCGGGCGGATCGGCGGGCTGCACGACCGGGTGTGGGCGTGGGCCGCCGCGCGCCGCACCCCGGACGGCCTGCCGTTGCTCGACCTGCCGGACGTGCGCGCGGTGCTGGCCGAGACGTTCGCGGTGGCGCGGGTGAACGAGCTGCTCAACTGGCAGGTTTCTTCGGGGACGGGCCCGGTCGCGGTGGCCGACGCTTCGGCGACGAAGGTGTTCGCCTCCGAGCGCATCCAGCGGATCGGGCGGCTGCTGGAAGAGCTCGTGGGGCGCCACGGCGACCTCGCCGACCCGGAGACGGCCGAGCTCGCCGAGTGGCTCGACGTGCTGGCCAAACGCAACCTGGTGCTGACGTTCGGCGGAGGCGTCGGCGAGATCCAGCGCGAGCTGATCGCCTCCGCCGGGCTGGGACTGCCGAGGGTGCCGCGATGACGACGATCGAGGAAGCCGCCGCGAAGATCGCCGCCGCGGGGCCGTGCGCGCCGCGGCTCGCGCGCGACCCGGTGAACCAGGCCATGGTGAACAACTGGGTGGAGGCGATCGGGGACGCCAATCCCGTCTACGTCGATCCCGCCGTCGCGTCGGCTTCCGTCCACAAGGGACTGGTGGCACCGCCGGCGATGGCGCAGGTGTGGACGATGGCGGGGCTGCACGGCGGGCGCGCGGACGACGACCCGATGGGCGCGATCATGGCGGTGCTCGACGAAGCCGGGTACACGTCCGTCGTCGCGACGAACTCCGACCAGACCTACCACCGCTATCTGCGGCCGGGGGAGCGCGTCGCGGCCACGACGGAGCTGCTGGACGTCGCCGGGCCGAAGCGCACGGCGTTGGGTGAGGGCTGGTTCGTGACCACGCGGACGTCGTGGACGGTGGACGGCGAGCCCGTGGCGGACATGGTGTTCCGGGTGCTGAAGTTCCGGCCGGTCCCGGCCGAACCGGCCGCGCCCGTGCTGCGGCCGGTGATCAGCCGGGACACGGAGTTCTTCTGGGCCGGTCTGTCCGACGGCGAGCTGCGCATCCAGCGGTGGGGCGACACGCTGCGGCACCCGCCGGGTCCGATGCCGCCCGACGGTTCGCTGGAGGCGACACCGGACTACGTCGTCGCGAGCGGGCGCGGCACGGTCTACAGCTACGTCGTGCACCACCACCCGCCGGTGCCGGGCAAGCGGCTGCCGTTCGTGGTGGCCCTGGTGGAGCTGGAGGAAGGCGTGCGCGTGATGGCGGAGCTGCTCGACGTGGCGCCGGACGAGGTGCGGGTCGGGCTGCCGGTGGTCGCCGCGTTCGTGCGGGTGGACGACGAGCTGACCTTGCCGGCGTGGCGGGTGGCGCGATGAGTGACGTGGTGCCGTCGTTGCGGATCGAGGCGACGACGACGTTCGTGGTCAGCACCGCGCTCGCGACCCGCGACTTCCAGGACGTGCACCACGACCGCGACGCCGCCGTCGCCCGGGGTTCGAAGGACATTTTCCTCAACATCCTCACCGACACCGGTCTCGTGCAACGGTTCGTGAGCGAGTGGGCCGGGCCTGAGGCGCTGATCCGCTCGATCAAGATCCGCCTCGGCGTGCCGTGTTACGCGGGGGACACGCTCACCTTTACCGGTCACGTTGTTTCCCGCTCCGGCGACGACGTCGAGCTCGCCGTGTCCGCCATCGGCAGCCTGGGCGAACACCTGACCGGCACGGTAACCCTCACTATGCCTGGTGGTGCGTCGTGACGTTGGCGGGCTCGGCGGCGATCGCCGGAATCGGGGCCACGGAGTTCTCGAAGGATTCGGGCCGCAGCGAACTCCGGTTGGCAGCCGAATGCGTGACGCACGCGCTGGCAGACGCCGGCCTGACGGCGTCCGAAGTGGACGGACTGGTGTCGTTCACGATGGACGGCACCGCGGAGATCGCGCTGGCCCGCGAGCTCGGCATCCCGGAGCTCAAGTTCTTCAGCCGCATCCACTACGGCGGCGGCGCCGCGGCCGCGACCGTGCAGCAGGCCGCGATGGCCGTGGCCACCGGTGTCGCCGACGTGGTGGTGGCGTACCGGGCCTTCAACGAACGCTCCGAACAGCGCTTCGGCCGAGTGTCGGCCGCCGCGGCGACGCAGGTGAACTCGTCCGGTGTGGACAACGCGTTCCACTACCCGATGGGCATCGCGACGCCGGCCGCCACCGTCGCCATGATCGCGCGCCGCTACCTGCACGACTACGGCGCCACGAGCGAGGACTTCGGCCGCGTCGCCGTGGTGGATCGCGCGCACGCCGCGACCAACCCGGCGGCGTGGTTCCACGGCCGGCCGATCACGCTCGCCGAGCACCAGGCGTCGCGCTGGGTCGCGGAACCGCTGCACCTGCTCGACTGCTGCCAGGAGAGCGACGGCGGGGTGGCGCTGGTCGTCACGAGCGTCGAGCGCGCGCTCGACCTACGCCACGCGCCGGCCGTGGTCGCGGCGGCGGCGCAGGGGAGCGGGCCGGACCAGTACGTGATGACCAGCTACTACCGCGACGACCTCGCTGCGCTGCCCGAGATGGGCGTGGTGGGCCGGCAGCTGTGGGCGCGGTCGGGACTCGGACCGTCCGATGTGGACGTCGCGGTGCTCTACGACCACTTCACCCCGTACGTGCTGATGCAGCTCGAGGAGCTGGGCTTCTGCGGCCGCGGCGAGGCGAAGGACTTCATCGCCGGCTACACCCTGACGCTGGACGGCGCGCTGCCGCTCAACCCGCACGGCGGGCAGCTCGGCGAGGCCTACATCCACGGCATGAACGGCATCGCCGAGGCCGTGCGCCAGATCCGCGGCACGGCCGTGAACCAGGTGCGCGACGCCGAGACTGTGCTGGTGACCGCGGGCACCGGCGTCCCGACCAGTGGACTGGTCTTGACTCGTCACTGAGCGCGACAAATACCCTGGCCCCGTACGGGTAGCTCTACGAGGGCGGTAACTCTTGTGGGGCAACGGCTTTCACCTCTTTGCTGGCTGGTGCTCACCCGCCGTGGAATGTCACCGTGGAGCGGAGATCAGCGACGCAGCGTGAAAGCAGGCACGACGATGTCCGGATCCACCGTCCTCGCGGGCTCGCCATGAGTGCACCGGTGCTCGTGGCGTGGTTGCTCACCGCGGTCTTCGCGGTGCTCGCGCTGCCGTGCGTGCTGCGGCTCGTGCGGCTCGACTACGCGCGCCTCGGCTCCGGCATGCGCAACGCCGACCTCGCCGAGCTGCTGCTCGTGGTGGCCATGGTGGCGATGATCTCGCCCGTCGGCGGCCCCATTCCCGCCGCGGGCTGGCAGGCGGTGTTCGTGCTCACGGCGGCCTGGTTCGGGTTCGCCTGGTGGCGCGGGCGCGGTCAGGCGCACGCGGCGCACGCTTCGGGCTGCGGCCACCACGCGCTGTCGGCGGCCGCGATGCTGTACATGGTGAGCGCGATGCCCCACGACGGCATGGTCCACGGCCCGTGGCTCACGATGTCCTCAATGGACGCCCGGCTCGCGGTGCCGCTGCTCGCCGTGCTGGGCGCGGTGTACTTCGTGGCCGACGCCGCACGGTCGGGAGTGGTCGCGGTGCGTACGCGCGGCGCGGCCGCACCCGGGCTGACCTCACGCACGGTGTGCCGCGCGGTGATGGGTGCGGGTATGGGGTACCTGCTGCTGGCTGCGGTGTAACGGACTGTTGCCGGCTCAGCCGATCCGGCGGACCTCGCCGTCGGGCGGTGGCGTGCCGAGGTCCGGCAGCTCGCGCGCCGGGTTCTCCTCGATCCACTTGCGCGTGGAGGCGACGTCACGGTCGAGGGCCTCGATCAGCTCTTCGCCGGAGTTGTACTTCTGCTGCTCACGCAGGTGCGCGCCGAGCCAGACGGTGAGCGTCTCGCCGTAGAGGTCGCCTTTGAAGTCGAGCAGGTGCGCTTCGACGAGCCGGTAGCCGTCGGCGCCGTAGTACGTGGGGCGGCGCCCGACCGACACGGCGGCGGCCACGTGCGTGCCGTCCGCGCGCTCGGCCCAGCCGGCCCAGACACCGTCGCCGACCTGCCCGCTCTGGTTGCGCAGCGCGATGTTCGCCGTGGGGAAGCCCAGCTCGCGGCCGCGCTGGTCACCCGGCTCCACCGGTCCGCGGACCACGAAGAAGGTGCCGCTGTGCTGACCGAGAGCGTGCTCGTCCGCCATCCGCCGTCCCGTCCCTGTTCCGGTGTCCTTTCCGACACCGTAATACTGGCGGTCGGCTCAGCGCGGCACGAGCACTGTGTCGGACAGCACAGGAGCGTCGTCACGCTCCGGAGCGGTCGTGGTCACCAGCAGCCGGTCGCTCTCGCGCCACACGCGCGTGCGCAGCGGTTCGCCCGGAAAGACCACGCCGGCGAACTTCGTCCCGAACGAGCGGATCCGCGTGGGATCGCCGTCGAGGAACGCGTCGGTGAGCGCCTTCGCGACCACGCCGTAGGTGCACAGGCCGTGCAGGATCGGGCGGTCGAACCCGGCGGCTTTCGCGAACGCGGGGTCGGCGTGCAGCGGGTTGCGGTCGCCGCACAGGCGGTACAAAAGCGCCTGCTGGGGCAGCGTCGGGGTGTCGAGCACGGCGTCGGGCTCGCGCTCGGGCCACGCGAGCTTGCGCGACGGCCCGCGCTCGCCACCGAACCCGCCTTCGCCGCGGGCGAAGATGCCGGAACGAGCCGTCCACAGTGGATCGCCCTGGGTGTCGGCCGCCGTGGTCTCCTGCACGAGAACCGCGGCCTTGCCCTTGTCGAACACGTCGGTGATGCGGGTGCGCGCCACCGCTTCGCCGTCGACGGGGATGGGCCGGTGCAGCTCGATCTCCTGCGTGCCGTGCAGCACCTTCGCGAGGTCGATGTCCACGCCCGGGAACTTGAGCGCCGGCGGGGTGAACGTGCGCAGGTTCACCGCGACCGTGGCGAACGTCGGGATCACGCGCAGGTCCTGCTCGTAGGTGTAGCGCAGCTCGCGCTCGTCGACCGGATCGGCGCCGGCGCCCAGCGCGAGGTGGTAGAGCAGCACGTCGGACGGCGTCCAGGCGAACCGCACCTCGCCGAGGTCGGCACCGATCGCGAGCGCGGGGTCGATGGGCACGGGCTCTCCTTGGTTTTCGGCTTATTCGTAGCTGACCGACACCTCGTCCGTGACGGGTAGCGACTGGCAGGCCAGCACGATCCCGTCGGCGAGGTCTTCGGCGTCGAGCACCTCGTTGTTCAGCATCTTCACCTCACCCGACACCAGTCGGCACGCGCAAGCGCTGCACTGGCCTTCGCGGCACGAGTAGGGCGCGTCGAGGCCTTCGGCGAGCAGGTGGTCGAGCAGCTTCCGCTGTCGGGGCCAGGCGACGGTGCGGGTTTCGCCGTCGAGATCGACGGTGAGCCGGGCCGTCTCGCCGCCGTCTGCTTCGAGCTCGGGTTCGACGGAGTGCTCGAAGGGGTTCCCGGTGAGCGAGTGGAACTTCTCGACGTGGACGCGCTCACGCGGCACGCCGAGCTCGGTCAGCGCGGTCCTGGCCGCGGCCATGAACGGCGCCGGCCCGCACACGTACGCGTCGTGGCCGCGGTAGGGCGCGGCGAGGGTTTCGAGCGTGCGCGAGGACGGCAGGCCCTGCAGGCATTCGAGCCAGTGCACGACGGTGAGCCGGTCCGGGTGCTGTGTCACTAGCTCGGCGAGCTGCCGGGCGAAGATGACGGACGCTTCGTCGCGGTTGGCATACACGAGCACGACCTGACCGGTGCCGTGCCGCAGCGCCGACTTGAGGATCGACATCACCGGCGTGATCCCGCTGCCTGCCGCGAACAGCAGGAAGTCGCCGTCCAGGGAGGACGGCACGAATACCCCGGCCGGCGGCAGCACGTCGATCTCCGCGCCGACCCGCAGCTCTTCGCACACCCAGCCGGAGCCAAAGCCCGTGCGCTTCACCGTGACCTGCACCCGGCCTTCGTGCGGCGCGCTCGACAGCGAGTAGCACCGCGCGACGGACCCCGTGCGGTCGCTGGGGATCCGCAGCGTGAGGAACTGGCCCGGCGCGTAGGCGAAGGTCGCTTGATGCTCTTCCGGGATGGCGAACACGATCGAGCGCGCGTCGGCGGTCTCAACGATCACCTCCGCGACGGTCAGTGTCACGACGTCAGCCACCGCGCACCACCTCGGCCGCGCTGCCGTCGCGGGACCGGTCGGCCACGGCGAGGCTCCCGTCACGCACGGCGTCGGTGATGCTGTCGGCCAGGTGCTCGCACGTGTCGAGCAACGCGGGATGCCGGCCGGCGGCCACGTGCGCGGCGAAAACGGGACAGCTGCGGGAAGCGTCGGTGGTCCACTGGATGCTCGTGTGCGTGAGGCTGTTCTTCTTCACCAGCACGCACGTTCCGCAGCTGCGGCACTCGTGCGGCCGCAGTCCGGCGGTGAGGAACTCCGTGACCTCGGCCGTCACACGCCTGCCTCTTCCGCCTCCGCGCGCTGCCGCGCCAGGTTCTCCGCCACCTCCGCGGTCCAAGCCTCGTTGGCCTTGCTGGTGTCGACCTCGAACTCGAAGCGGCGCGTCATGTCCTCGGTGACGTCGTCGGCGTTCACGTAGAACTGCTCGTACCAGCGGCGCAGCTGGTAGACGGGCCCGTCTTCCTCGCACAGCAACGGGTTGTCGATGCGGGTCTTGTTCTTCCAGATCTCCACGTCCTGCAGGAACCCGACGCCGATGCCCTTCGCCAGCCGCGCGGCGATCTTGTCGGCGTGCTCGTCGGAGATCCCGGGCAGCTTCTTGACCATGATCCCCCACTGCAGCACGAACGACGTCGGTGTGACGGGGTAGTGGCAGTTGATGAGCACGTTCTCGATCTCGAAGCCCTGGAACGAGTTCACCAGATGGTTGATCATGTATGACGGCCCGAAGTACGAGGCTTCCGAGTGCAGCAGGTTGTCCTCGCCGCCGTAGTTCGACGCCATGCCCATGTCGGGGCGGCCCTTGGTGTTGAGGAACTGCGTGGCGATGTGGCCTTCGAACACGTTCTTGAAGTACGTGGGGTAGGCGTAGTGGATGTAGAAGAAGTGCGCCATGTCCACGACGTTGTCGATGATCTCGCGGCAGTTGGCGTTCTCGATGAGGATCGAGTCCCAGGTCCAGTTGCTCCACTCGTCGCTGAACGCGCCCTCGACGCGGGGGATCACCGCGTCGTCGGGCGGCGGGTTGCCTTCGGGGTCGTGCCACACGAGCAGCTGCTTGTTCTCCTCCAGCACGCGCCAAGACCGTGTCCGCGCGCGAAGCGGAACCCGCCTGGCGTAGGGGATCGAGACGCATTTGCCGGCGCCGTTCCAGCGCCAGTCGTGGAACGGGCACGCGACCTCGTCGCCCTTCACCGAGCCCTGGGTGAGGTCGCCGCCCATGTGGCGGCAGTAGCCGTCGAGCACGTTGAGCCGGCCCGACGAGTCGGCGAAGACCACGAGCTTCGTGCCGAACGCTTCGATGGCGTGGGGTTTCCCGTCGCGGAAGGTGTCGGCGAGGCCGAGGCAGTGCCAGCCGCGCGCGAAGCGCGTGGGCGGCGTGCCGACGTCGATCGTGCGGACGGTCTCTCGCGGTGGTGACGTCACTGGCTGCCTCCCGTGCCGGTCCGATCTTCGGTCGCGAGCCGCTCGGCCGCAAGGTAGCCGAACACCATCGCGGGCCCGATCGTCGCGCCGGGCCCGGCGTAGGTGCGGCCCATCACGGCCGCGCTGGTGTTGCCCGCCGCGTAGAGCCCGGGGATGATCGAGCCGTCTTCGCGCAGCACGCGGGCGTGCTCGTCGGTGCGCAGCCCGCCCTTGGTGCCCAGGTCGCCGGGCACGATCTTCACAGCGTAGAACGGCGGTTTGGCCAGCGGGCCGAGGCTGGGGTTGGGGTGGTTGCGCGGGTCGCCGTAGTAGTGGTCGTAGGCGCTTCGCCCGCGGTGGAAGTCTTCGTCGACGCCGGTGCGGGCGAAGCCGTTGAAGCGTTCGACGGTGCTTCGCAGGTCTTCGGCAGGTACGTCGATGCTGGCGGCCAGCTCTTCGATCGTCGGTGCCTTCGCGACGATGCCGGCTTTGTACCAACGGCCGGGCAGGGGCTGGCGCGGGCCGATGCCGGTGAACAGGTAGCGGTCCTTGTAGCGCTGGTCGAACACGAGCCACGTGGGGATGTGCTCGGCGGGGCCGTCGCCTTCGCCGTACATCGCGTGGACGGCTTCGACGTAGGGCGCGGACTCGTTGACGAACCGGGCACCTCGCGCGTTGACCATGAGGGAGCCGGGCCGCGACCGCTCGGCGAGGGCGAACCACGGGCCGCCGGTGAGCGGGATCGACGGGCCCCACCACGCGTCGTTCATGAGGTCGGTGGCCGCGCCGAGCTTCAGGCCGGCCGTGATGCCGTCGCCGGTGTTGGCGGCGGCGCCCACGGTCCACTCGGTGCCGATCGGGGCGCGCTGGTACTTGGTGCGCATCTCCTCGTTGTGCTCGAAGCCGCCGCACGCGAGCAGCACGCCGAGGCGGGCGTGGAAGACGGTGCCGGTGGTTCGGACGCCGGTGACGCGGCCGTTTTCGGTGGTCAGCTCGACGAGCGGGGTGTCGAGAAGGACGTCGACGCCGGCACGCCTGAGCCCCAGGAAAAGCCCGGCCGCAAGCGCTTGCCCCATGGCGATCGGCTGCTGCCCGCGGAGCCTCCCCTCGAGCCAGCGCGCGCCGAGCTTGGCAACGCGGGCGAGGCCGCGGGGGTGGCGGGCGAGCAGGCTCAGCCAGCGGTAGTCCGACTGGGTGATCGGGACGCCGAGCGGCGGCGCGCTGTACGGCGGCTCCAGGTGAGCCAGGTCGTCGCCCAGGAGCTTCGCGTCGAGCGGCTTCGGTTCGACGGAGCGGCCTGCGGCGCGTCCGCCGGGGGCTTCGGGGTGGTAGTCGCTGTAGTCCGGCACCCAGCGGAACTCGAGTGGGGTGTGCCGCGTGATGAGCTCCAGGACCTCGGGCCCGTGCGCCAGGAACGCCTCGCGGTTGGCCTCGGGCACGACGTCGCCGACGATCGCGGCCAGGTACTCGCGGGCTTTGTCCGGGGTGTCGTCGATGCCGGCTGCCTTGAGCGCATGGTTGCCGGGGAGCCAGACGCCGCCGCCTGACCGGGCCGTCGACCCGCCGAAGCAGGCCGCCTTCTCCAGCACGACCACGCTGAGGCCCCGGCGGGCGGCGGCGAGCGCGGCGGTCATCCCGGCGGCGCCGCTGCCGGCGACCACCACGTCGTACTCGTTCGCCATGCCACCTCACATGTAACGTGTTATCGCGAGTTCCTGGCCTGTTCGGAGCAGCTTCTGTCACCATAGACGAGAACGTGTTCCAGTTCTAGGGTGGCCGACATGGACGAGCTCGTGGCAGACGTCGTCGTGATCGGAGCCGGCGCGGCCGGCGCGTGCGCGGCCATCGAGGCCGCCGACGCGGGGGCCGAGGTGCTGCTCCTCGACCGGTTTTCGGGTGGTGGTGCGAGCCGGGTGAGCGGTGGCGTCGTCTACGCCGGGGGCGGCACTTCGCAGCAGCTCGACGCCGGGATTTCCGACAGCGTCGACGCGATGTTCGAGTACCTCCGGCTGGAGACCGACGGGGTCGTGTCGTCGCGGACGTTGCGGCGGTTCTGCGAGACGAGCCCGGAGATGATCCGGTGGCTCGAGGGGCTGGGGGTGCCGTTCGAGGGGAGTTTGTGCCCGTACAAGACGTCGTATCCCAGCAACGCGCATTATCTGTACTACTCCGGGAGTGAGGCGTCGGGCGGGTTCCGGGACGCGGCCGCGCCGGCACCGCGCGGGCATCGCGTGAAGGGGCCGGGGACGTCGGGGAAGCTACTGATGGCGCGGTTGCTCGCGGCGGCGCGGGAGCGTGGGGTGCGGGTGGTGCCGCAGACCCGGGCGCGGAGTCTCGTCGTGGACGCTTCTGGTGCGGTCACGGGGGTTGTCGCGGACAGCTTGGCTCCTTCTTGGGCGCGGCGGCGGCATGCGGTGCTGGCTTCGTACGCCGCGAAGCCGGGGATTTATGTGCCACCGTTTCGACGCTCGTTGCACCGGCGCGTGGAGCGGCTGGAAGAGCGGTGTTCGCGTGAGGTGCGGATCGTGGCGCGCCGGGGTGTGGTGCTCGCGGCGGGCGGGTTCATCGCGAATCGTGAGCTGGTGCGGCAGCATGCACCGGCGTATCGCGGCGGGCTCGTGCTGGGAACTTCGGCCGACGACGGTTCGGGTATCGAGCTGGGCTTGTCGGTGGGCGGCCGGGTCGCGGAGATGGGCCGGATCTCGGCGTGGCGGTTCCTCACGCCGCCGGCCGCGTTCCTCGGTGGCCTGCTCGTGGACGTCGACGGGCGGCGGATCATCGACGAATCCCGTTACGGCGCGGCGATCGGCGAGCGGATGATCTCCGCGCACGGCGGACGGGGCTGGCTGCTCGTCGACGAGCCGGTGGTTGCCGAGGCTCGGCGGGACGGGCGCAAGCAGGGGCAGTGGTTCGCGTGGCTGCAGCTGCGGTACCTGCTCGGCCGCGGGCGCGTCACGGGTGCTTCCTTGGAGGAAGTCGCGCGGCGGGCCGGTGTCGACCCGGAGGGTTTGCGGGAGACGCATGCCGCGTATCGGCGAGGTCCGGATCCGCTGGGGAAGCCCGCGGAGTTCGCACGGCCGTTGGACACTCCGCCGTTTTCGCTGATCGACGTGTCGGTGAAGCCGAGCCTCGGCTACCCGTGCCCGATGCTGACGCTGGGCGGGCTCGTGGTCGACGAGGACACGGGCGAGGTGGCCGGCGTTCGCGGTCTGTACGCGGCAGGGCGGACGGCCGTGGGAATCTGTTCCAGGTCCTACGTGAGCGGTCTGTCGCTGGCCGACTGCGTGTTTTCCGGTCGCCGGGCGGGGAAGAGTAGCGCCTTGGAATCCGATCGCGTCGACAAAAACGAGAACGTGTTCTAGTCTTGGTCTCGTCGAACGAGAGGACGGCCGATGAGCGAGCTGGCTGCCGTGATCGCCGGAGTGCGTGACCTGCTTCCGGTGCTGCGGGAACGCGCGCAGGAGACCGAGGACGCGCGGCGCGTGCCGGTCGAGTCCGTCAAGGCGTTGCAGGAGACCGGGTTATTTCGCCTGCTGCAGCCGAAGCCGTACGGTGGGCTGGAAGCCGACCCGGTCACGTTCTACACCGCGGTGAAGCTCGTGGCGAGCGCGTGCGGGTCCACGGGCTGGGTCGCGTCCATCCTCGGCGTCCACCCGTGGCACCTGGCGCTGTTCGACGCACGGGCGCAGGAAGACGTGTGGGGCGAGGACCACGACGTGCGGATCTCGTCGTCGTACGCGCCGATGGGCAAGGCGACGGTGGTCGACGGCGGCTACCGGCTGTCGGGCCGCTGGAGCTTCTCGTCCGGCTGCGACCATTGCACGTGGGTGCTGCTGGGCGCGCCGGCATTCGCGGACGGCGCGTCGGTGGACTTCTGCACGTACCTGCTGCCTCTGTCCGACTATTCCCTTGTGGACGTGTGGGACACGGTGGGCCTGCGGGGGACGGGGTCCAATGATGTTGTGGTGGAGGACGTCTTCGTACCAGCGCACCGCGCACTGTCCTTTGTAGCCACGTCGAAGTGCCGCACGCCAGGCCAGGAGGTGAACCCGGGGCCGTTGTACAAGCTGCCCTACGGTTCGGTGCACCCGAGCACGATCACCGCACCGATCATCGGCATGGCGCAGGGCGCGTACGACGCGCACGTGGAGCACCAGGGACGTCGCGTGCGGGCGGCGTACGCGGGGGAGAAGGCGCAGGACGATCCGTTCGCCAAGATCCGCATCGCCGAGGCCGCCAGCGAGATCGACGCCGCGTGGCTGCAGCTCACGCACAACATCGACGAGCTGTACCAGCTGGCGCGTCGCGGCGAGAAGCTGCCGTTCTCCACGCGGCTGCGCGTGCGGCGCGACCAGGTCCGCGGCACCGAACGCGCGATCTCCGCGATCGACCGCCTTTTCGAGAACTCCGGCGGCCGCGCGCTGCAACGTGGCACCCCGATCCAGCGTTTCTGGCGCGACGCACACGCCGGCCGCGTCCACGCCGCCAACGACGCCGAGCGCGCGTACGTCATGTTCGGCACCGGCGCCTTCGGGCTGCCCGTCGAGAATGCGATGGTGTGATGGGCTCTGTTGTAACCGTCCCGAGTGGACTGTCGCTGCACTACCACGAAGCCGGCTCCGAGCACTCCGAAGCCGTGATCCTCCTCCACGGCGGCGGCCCGGGCGCCTCGGCGTGGTCCAACTTCGGACGCACCCTGCCTGAGTTCGGCAAGGTGTATCGCACGCTGGCCGTCGACCAGCCGGGTTTCGGGCAGTCGTCGAAGCCCACCGAGCACCCCCACTACTTCCGCCACAGCGCCGACGCCATCGTCGGCCTCATGGACACGCTCGGTATCTCGCGCGCCCACTTCGTCGGCAATTCCTTGGGCGCGGGCGCCGCCGTACGCCTGGCCCTGGACCACCCTTCGCGCGCCGGCCGCCTGGTTCTGATGGGCGCGGGCGGCCTGAGCGTGAACCTCTTCGCGCCCGACCCCACGGAGGGCGTGCGCCTGCTGGGCCGCTTCGCCGCTTCCCCCACGCGCGACCGCATGGCCGCGTTCCTGCGCATCATGGTCCACGACCAGTCCCTGATCACAGACGAGCTGATCGACGACCGCTTCGCCGCCGCTTCTTCACCGGAATCCCTGGCCGCCATGCGCTCGTTGGGTCAGTCGTTCGCATCGTCTGTCGAGGACGGCCTCCTCTGGCGCGACGCATACCGCTTACGCCAACGCGTCCTGCTCGTCTGGGGCCGCGAAGACCGCGTAAACCCTCTGGACGGCGCCCTCCTCGCCCTGAAAACCATTCCGCGCGCCCAGCTCCACGTCTTCGGCGGCTGCGGGCACTGGGCCCAGCTCGAAAAGATCGACGAGTTCAACCGCCTCACCCTCGACTTCCTGGGGAGCCCGTGATGGCGACCGATTCCCTGAGCCGCCTCCGCCTCGCCGCCGGTTTCCGTGGGACGCGTGACGGTGATTCGTCCACTGGCACACCTCGGCGTCGCCTTCGGCTTTCTGTGGAGCAAGTGATCGCGATGAGTTCGTTGCGCTACATCCGCTTGGCCGTCGACCTTCCCGGGCGTGCGTAATGGCCATCAGCTCCCTGGGCTACCTCCGCGTCGAAGCAACCGACGTCCCCGCCTGGCGCGTCTATGCGTTGAAGGTCCTGGGCTTGGTCGAAGGCACCGGCCCCAACCCCGACGCGTTGTATCTGCGCATGGACGACTTCCCCGCCCGCCTCGTCATCGTCCCGGGCCCCACCGACCGCCTCGCACAAGTCGGCTGGGAAGCCGCCAACGCCGAGGAACTCGACGACATCCGCACCCGCCTGGCCGCCGCTTCCGTGCCCTACAAGGAAGGCACGCCCGACGAACTGGCCGACCGCCGCGTCGCCGAACTGATCACCTTCGCCGACCCCTCCGGCACCACGCTGGAAGTCTTCCACGGCGTCGCTCTCCAACACCGCCGTGTCGTCAGCCCCTACGGCCACCACTTCGTCACCGGCTCCCAAGGCCTGGGCCACGTCGTCCTGTCCACCCACGACGACGCCGCCGCGCTCGCCTTCTACCGCGACATCCTCGGCTTCCGCCTCCGCGATTCCATGCGCCTGCCACCCCAGCTGGTCGGCCGCCCCGCCGACGGCCCACCCGCGTGGCTGCGCTTCTTCGGCTGCAACCCCCGCCACCACAGCCTCGCGTTCCTCCCGATGCCCACCCCCAGCGGCATCGTCCACCTCATGCTGGAAGTCGAATCCACCGACGACGTCGGCCTCTGCCTCGACCGCGCCCACCGCCGCTCGGTGCCACTGTCGGCCACCCTCGGCCGCCACGTCAACGACCTCATGCTCTCCTTCTACATGAAAACCCCCGGCGGCTTCGACCTCGAATACGGCTGCGAAGGCCGCCACGTCGACGACACCACCTGGCTCGCGCGCGAAAGCACCGCGGTGTCGTTGTGGGGCCACGACTTCAGCGTCGGTTCTCGATGACGACGGCGCTTCGCAGATGTCTCGGCGCGCGCCGGCGTCGCGGTGTCGTTGTGGGGCCGCGGCTTTTGCGTCGGTTCTCGATGACGACGTTGCTTCGCAGTTGTCTCCGCGCGCCGGCGTCGCGGTGTTTTGTGGCGACGGGACCTCGGTGTCGTTGTGGGCCTGCGGCTTCTGTGTCGGTTCCCGATGACCACGCTGCTTCGTAGTCTCTCCGCCCGCGCCCGCGCGCCTTGGCCTCGAAGCCACCGGCGACCTGGCGTCCTACCGCACCGTCGATGAGGCCTGGATGACCGCCGTACTCGATCCGTCTCGATTCCGTGCCGTGCTCGGGCACTTCTGCACCGGCGTCACCATCGTCACCGGGCGCGACGGGGCCACTCCCGTCGGGTTCGCGTGCCAGTCGTTCGCGGCGTTGTCGCTGGATCCGCCGCTGGCGTTGTTCTGCGTGGCCCGCACGTCGCGCACCTGGCCGGTCCTCGCCGCCACGGGTCGCTTCGCAATCAACGTCCTCGCCGAGCACCAGCGCGACCTCAGCGCCACTTTCGGCGCCCGCGGCGACGACAAGTTCGCCACTGTGGCCTGGCACCTCGCTCCGTCCGGCGCCCCGCTGATCCACGGCGCCCTCACGTGGATCGACTGCGCCCTCGAGACCGTGCACCCCGCCGGCGACCACCACGTCGTCATCGGCCGCGTGACCGCTCTCGGCGACACTTCCGACGCCCGGCCGCTGCTCTTCCACCGCGGCCAGTACACCGTCACGGAACCGGTCCCCGACCCGCTCGCGGCTCTCCTGCCCTGGGCCCGCCCGGACGACTGGCTGTAGCGCGCCCCGAGCCTCACTTCCAGCGGAAATGCACGAACACCCGCCCGAAGTTGTCCTTGTCCTTCTCCACCCGGTGGTAGAGCGCCTTGATCTCCTTCTGCTCCAAGAACCGCAGCACGTGCTTCTTCAGCTGCCCGGACCCCTTGCCCGGGATGATCTCCACGAGCGGCGCCTTCTTGGCCACCGCCTCGTCGATCACCGCCCGCAGCGCCCGGTCGATCTCGCCGCTGCGGTTGTAGATGTCGTGCAGGTCGAGTTTGAGCTTCATGCCGTCCAGCGTGCCACGCGCGCCCCGCGAGACGACCGGACCGAGCCTCCGGCGCACCCCTCATGGCGCCGGCGGCTCGGTCCGAAGAGGAGAGATCAGCAGGCGTTGATCTTCCAGGAGTCGGCCTTGTCGTTGGCGCCAGGGATGTCGGCGAGGTTCTTGTAGTCCTTGAACGGGCTGACCTTGAGGATCAGCTTGTCGCCCAGGACGCCGCGGTGGTTGTAGAGGCAGATGGTGCGGTTGCCGTTGTTGATGATCGACGACAGCTGGCTGCGCCGGTCACCCTTGGTCGCTTGCGGCGGGTTGTTGAAGCTCCCCGACGGGGTGGAGCTGTAGTTCAGGTGCCAGCGCTGGTTGTAGACGCCGGCGTTGTAGTCCTTGTCCTGGTAGAAGCAGTAGTAGTTCGCCGGGCAGGGCGCGGTCGCGGCGGAGGCCGGCGCTGCGGCGAGCACGGTGCCGGCGGCGACACCGGCGACGGCGGCCGCGATCGCGGCGGCGGGACGGATCTTCGACATGGCGGTTCTCTCCCCTTGAGCGGTCACTCCCGGAGCGGGCGACCGGATGGCTCAACCGTGGCGAGATCCGTCCTCGCGCCGTCATCACGCCGTCCTCACGCAGGTCAGCGCAGGTATGATCATGGTCCGGGGAGGGACGTGGATGGACTTCTGTGTGCTGGGGCCGTTGGAGATCTGGACGGCCGGGGGACGGTTGTCCCTCCCGGGAACCCGGCATCAGCGCGTGTTGGCGACGTTGCTGCTAACCCCCAACGCCGTCGTCCCCATGGCGAGGCTCATCGGGGCCACGTGGGAGGGCGAGCCGCCCGCCACGGCCACCAAGCAGGTGCAGAACTGTGTGTCGGCGCTACGCGAACGGCTCGGTGACGCCGAGCAGCGCCTCATCGTCACCGACGGTCCCGGCTACCGGATCACCGTCGCCGACGACCAGCTCGACCTGCTCCGCTTCACCAAGGGCATCGCCGACGCGAAGCGGTTCGCGGAGAAGGGCGCCCTGCGCGACGGTGTGCGCGAGATCCGCACCGCGCTCAAGCTCTGGCGCGGTCCCGCACTCGACGGGCTCGACACCCCGGCGCTGGTCAGCCGCGCTGCCCGGCTGGACGAGCAGCGCCTGGACGCGTTCGAGTCGTGCGTCGACTGGCAGTTCGCGCTCGGCCAGCACCGCGAGGTCGTCGACGAACTCGCCGAGGTCGTCGCCGAGCACCCGCTCCGCGAACGGCCGCACGCCCAGCTGATGCTCGCGCTCGATCGCTCCGGCCGGCAGGCAGACGCGCTCAAGGTGTTCCAGCGCCTGCGCACCGACCTCGCCGAAGAGCTGGGCATCGACCCCGGCCACGACGTCCGCGACCTGCACGAACGCATCCTCCGCGGCGAGAACCGCCCGGCCGGCGACGCGCCCGTCACAGCCGCACCCCCGGACGAGCTCGACCGCGCGGCAAAGGAGCTCGCCGCGGCGATCACCCGGCAGTGGACCGCCGAAGCCGAGATGCGCTCGCTCAAGCGGCCGGAGCCGGTGCCGTTGAACTGGTCGAGCACCGAGCGCGAGGTCGCCGCCGCCGCGTCAGCAGTGCTCGGCGCCCGCCCCGGCGAGGGCCCGGACCGCCTCGTGCTGAGCGGCGATCTGACCGACGTCGTCGCGAAATTCCGGCAGGTCCCGGCCCGGCAGCTCGTGGTACTCGGCGAGCCCGGCGCCGGAAAGTCCGTGCTGGCAATCCTCCTCACTCTCGGCTTGCTTACCGACCCGCCACCGGGCGAGCCGGTGCCGGTGCTGTTGCCGCTCGCCTCCTGGAACCCTCGCCGTGAGCACCTGCACACCTGGCTGGCGCGCAAGCTGGTCGAGGAATACCCGGGCCTCGCGAACACCGCCGCCTACGGCGAGGACGCCGGCCTGCGCCTGGTCCTCGAAGGCCGGATCGTCCCCGTCCTCGACGGCCTCGACGAAACCCCGCCCGGCCTCCACACCGCCGCCATCGACGCGCTCGACCAGGCCGTCGGCGCCGGCCGCCCGCTGGTGGTGACCTGCCGCAGCGCCGAGTACGAGCTCGCGGTCCGCCAAGCGGGCTCCTTCCTGACCCGGGCCGCGGTGGTCGAGATCGAGCCGGTCGAGATCGAGGACACGATCGCCTTCCTCACCGCACGCCGACGCTCCGGCGAGACCCGCTGGGACCCGCTCGTCCGCCGCCTGCGCCGCGAGCCGACCGGGCCGCTCGCCCAAGCCCTGCGCACGCCGCTCATGGTCGATCTCGCCAGGACCGCCTACGCGAACCCCGCCACCGACCCCGGCGAACTCTGCGACGCCACGCGATTCCCGGACCGCGCATCCGTCGAACGACACCTCCTCGACGCGTACCTCCCTGCCGTCTACACCCGCAAACCCGCACCTCTCGCTCAGCTCGCCCGCCCACACCGGCCGCGCGACTACGACCCCGAGGAGGCCGAGCGCTGGCTCACCTTCCTCGCGCGGCAGCTCGAGCGCGAACGCACCCGCGACCTCGCCTGGTGGCAGCTCGACCGCGCCGTGCCGAGCCTCGTCGTCGGCCTGTACCTCGGCTTGCCGCCCGCAGTGCTGTTCGCCCTCACCGGCTGGCTGGCCGCCGGCCCGGTGATCGGGGTGATCTACGGAGGCTCCTTCGCGATCGCGGGCTGCGTTACGCACAGCGTCGGGCGCCGGCCAGGACCGTTGCGAGTGGAACCGAGGTTCGCCGGCACCGCCGGCCGCTTCGCCCGCCGGTTCGCGGTGGGCGCCGTGATCGGCGTCTGCCTCGGCCTCGGCTGGTCGCTCCCGGCCTGGGTGATCAGCCTGCTCGCGCTCGTGTTCGGCCTGGCCATCGGCGTGCACGTCTGGCTGGGCACGCCGCTCGACGCGAACCGGGTGTCCAGTCCGGAGACCGTGCTGCGCCACGATCGTGCTGCGGCTCTCTCGTTCACGTTGTCATTCATGGTCTCCCTGGGTCTCTTCTACGGTTTGGCACTGGCTCTCACCCCCGCCGAGTCCACCTTCGAAGTGCTGAACGGGCACTACGACGTGGTGCTCGGGCTGACGGGCGGGGTGGCCGCCGGGCTGCTGGGCCGGTACCTCGTGGCGAACCTGGGTGGTGTCGCCTACGGAATCGCCGGAGCGGTCATCGGTGGACAGGTGTTCCTGCCTGCGACCAGCGCGGTGCAGGCAGTGGCAGGTGGCGGTCTGTTCGGCCTTTCGGTCGGCGTGAGTGTGTGTTTGGCCCGGGCGTGGGGCGCATTCGCGTTCACCCGGCTCTGGCTGGCGTCGCGGGGCCGGATTCCGTGGGGATTCATGGCTTTCCTCGCCGACGCGCACCGGCGCGGGGTGTTGCGTCAGGTCGGCGAGGTGTACCAGTTCCGGCACGCGAGGCTGCAGGAGCGGCTTGCCGACGCGGGATCCACAGCCGGTGGGCACCCAGTCATGAGTGACGAGTAAGGATCACTGGAGCAGCACCGTTCCATCATGCCCACGGTGATTCGCAGATGTCATCGATTCGAACACATGTTCGCACGATCGGGTGGTCACTCGGGTGAAGGGCGGCAATCGCCGCCTGGGGCGCGCTAACCTCGGATTCATCAAAGCAGCCGGACGCGGTGCGACTCCGCCCCGTCCTCATCGGCGCGGAAATCCTTCAGCAGCAACAATTTCTGCACTCGAGCAGCACATCTCGAGCAGGACACCGACACATTCACGTGAGAACGGATCAGCGATGTACCCAGCAGAGGTCGATTCGGCGGCGCGCAAGAAAGCTCGTCCCCGCTGGAGACCGGAGCGCCGCCTCACGGACGGCGAGCGAAGACCCAGGGCGTCACCCCAGGGTCTGCCACCAACCGTCCACAGCGGGCGGGTTCGCCACGTCGATCCGCTGGCCAGGCTTCGGCACGGCGAGGGCGAGGTCGTTCGCCTTGGCCTCGCGCCATACGCGGTCCGCGGGCTCGCCCCAGGGGTGCATGGCGAGGGAGAACGTCGCCCAGTGCGCGGGCACGAGCAGGCCGCCGCGAACGTCGATGTGCGCGGCGATGCCCTCTTCGGGCGTCATGTGGATGTCCGGCCAGTGCGGGGCGTACGCACCGACCTGGATGAGCGTGGCGTCGAACGGGCCGTACTCCTCGCCGATCTTGGCGAAGCCGTCGAAGTAGCCGGTGTCCCCGCTGTAGAACACCTTGTGCTGCGGCCCGGAGATCACCCACGACGTCCACAGGGTGCTGTCGTTGCCGATGCCGCGGCCGGAGAAGTGCTGGGCCGGCGTGGCCACGAACCGGATGCCGGCGACCTCGGCTTCTTCGTGCCAGTCGAGCTCCACGATCCGCGAAGCCGGCACGTGCCACCGCTCCAGGTGCGCGCCGACCCCCAGTGGCACGAGGAACGGCGCGTCGTGCGCCTCGAGCAGGGCGCGCACGGTGGCGAGGTCGAGGTGGTCGTAGTGGTCGTGCGAGATCACGATCGCGTCGACCCGGCCGACCGCGTCCAGTGGCACCGGTGCGGCGTGCAGGCGGCGCGGGCCCGCGAAAGCGGCGGGCGACACCCGGTCGCTCCACACCGGATCGCACAGCACGCGGGCGCCGTCGATCTCGACGAGCGTCGAGGCGTGGCCGAACCAGGTGAGGAACAGGCCTTCGGCGGAGTCGGCGGCGGCGTCGGCCACGAGCGGGATCTCCCCGGCGGGCTTGCGGCGGTCGCGGTCGTCGCCGAAGAGCAGCTCGCGCAGGATGCCGCCCGCGGCCGAGGGCGGAGGGGTCGAGCGCGTGGGTGAGGCATTGTGGAAGACGCCGTCGGCGTACTGCGGCGAGCGGCGCATCCTCTCGGCACGCGCGCCGGTGGCCTTCGCGCCGAAGGCCACCGGGAGGTCACCGAGTGCCGAGACAGTTTTCCTGAGCATGCCCCCGAGTCTACGAACGCTTCCTGAGAGGAGCCCCAGCTTCGTGGAGGTGGGTCAGCGCCTGCCGGTAGGACTCCACGAGGCTCGTCTGCAGGTAGGGAATGCCGAGCTCGGCGCAGTAGCCCTGCACGATCGGCTGCGCGCGTCGCAAGTGCACCGATGGCATGCTCGGGAAGAGGTGGTGCTCGATCTGGTAGTTGAGGCCGCCGAGGGCGACGTCCACGACGGTGCCACCACGGACGTTGCGCGACGTGAGCACCTGCTTGCGGAGGAAGTCGAGCTGGGGGCGGCCGGTCAGCGTTGGCATGCCCTTGTGGTTCGGCGCGAAGATCGATCCCATGTAGACACCCCACAGCCCCTGGTGGACGGCGAAGAAGACCAGAGCCAGGCCCGGCGGGAGGACCACGAACAACGCGGTGAGGTAGGCCGCGAAGTGCAGCGCCAGGAGAGTGGCCTCGAGGCCACGGCGGCGCAGGCCGGGTCGGGCGACCGCGCGGATGCCGGACCAGTGCAGGTTCAGGCCTTCGAGTGTGAGCAGCGGGAAGAACAGGAACGCCTGGTGCCGCCCGATGAACCGGGGCACGCCGCGGCTGGCGCGGGCCTGGTCTTGCGACCACACGAGGATGTCGGGGTCGACGTCGGGATCCAGCTCCTCGTGGTTGGGGTTCGCGTGGTGGCGGGTGTGCTTGTCCATCCACCAGCCGTAGCTCATGCCCACGCCCAGGTTGCCGGCGAGGAGCCCGGCGGCTTCGGTCGGGCGTCGCGTGCGGAACACCTGGCGGTGGGCAAGATCGTGGGAGAGCAGGGCGATCTGGCCGAACATGAAGGCCTGGAACGCGGCGACGGCGAGCTGCCACCACGAGTCTCCGAGGAGAGCGAAGGCGAGCCAGCCGCCGGCGAACAGCGTGGTCACCACGGCGATCCTGGCCGTGTAGTAGCCGGGGCGCCGCGCGAGCAGCCCCGCGTCGGTGATGCGGCGGGAGAGGCGGGCGAAGTCGCTGCCGGGACCGGCCGCGGCCGGGAGAACGAGATTGTCTGTGGTCACCTCGTCGAGTTTTTCGGGGAAGCCGGCCGAGCAGAACCCGGCAGACCCCAGAACCCGTGCGGGGGGTGGCCCCACCCCGCTAGGGGTGGACGCGCGAACGGTGGTGATGGGGTGCGCCGAATAGCTGCGCGGCCGCGTGTGCTCGTTTGAAGTACCGGTGCGCGGGATGGTCCCAGGTGATGGCGATGCCGCCGTGCAGCTGGATCATCTCGGCGGCGACCTCGGCGAACGCTTCGCTGCAGTGCACCTTCGCCACTGCCGCGAGCCGGGACGACGCCGGCGCAGCGTAGGCGGCGGAGCGCGCGGTCTCCACCAGCACGTGGAGGTCGGCCATCCGGTGCTTGAGCGCCTGGAAGCTCCCGATCGGGCGGCCGAACTGCACCCGGTGGCGCGTGTACTCCACGGTGAGCTCCAGCGCCCGTGACGCTGCCCCTACCTGTTCGGCGGCCAGTACGGCGCAGGCGACGTCGCGGACCCGTGCGAGGTCGACACGTCCTAGCGGACGCGCGCGGACGCGGTCGAGCGTCACGTTGGCGAGGTGGCGAGTCTCGTCCATCGTCGGCACGGGTTCGCAGCGGACGCCGGGGTGTGCGGGATCGACCTCGAAGAGAGCGGGGCCGTCAGGGGTCCTGGCGGCGGCCAGGAGGACGTCGGCTCCGGCGGCGTCGAGGACGTAGTGGGCGGTTCCGTCCACTGTGGACTCCTTGGCGGTGAAGGCGGGCTGCAGCGGGTCCCAGCGTCCGTCGGCGGTCCAGGCGAGAGCGCCGACGGTGCCCTCGGCCAAGGCCGGGAGCAGGCGGGCCAGGCCAGGGGCCTCGGTGTTGGTGGCGTTGGTGTTGGTGGTGGCGAGAAGGGAGGTGACGGCGAGGACGGAGGAACCGAGGAACGGCACGTCGGTGAGGTTGCGGCCGAGCTCTTCCGCGACGATCTGCACCTCGGTGAGGCCGATGGACTGGTCCGGATGGGCTCGGTCGGCCGAGTCGGTGGAACTGGACGGGCGGATCGGGCCGGCGCGGTGGGTTGGGTCGGCCGGATCGGCCGGCTGGGTCGTCGGTTCGGTGGCGAACCCGCCGAACCGCTCGGGCACCGTGAGGGCGGTGACGCCGACCTGAGCGCAGAGGGCGGGCCACGGCTCGGCCTCACGGTCGAGGAGCTTGCGGACGCTGGCACGGAGCTCGTCCTGCTCGGACGTGAACGTCACGGTGCGATCGCCGCCAGGACACGTCGGCGGTGTTCGGCTGGGGTGCCCCATGCGCCGACGAGGGCGCGGACGCGCGTGAGGCGCAGGCCGAGCGGGTGTTCGGCGGTGTAGCCGATGGCGCCGTGGACCTGGAGGGCCGTCCGGGCGGCGAGGTGGGCGGCGTCGCCGCAGGCGGTCTTGGCGGCGGAGACGTCGGCGGGATCGCCGGTGACTGCGGCGCCGTAGAGGAGGGGTGTCGCGAGTTCGAGGGCCGTGGCGACGTCGGCGAGGAGGTGCTGCACGGCCTGGTAGCGGCCGATCTCGCGGCCGAACTGGCGGCGGGTGAGGGCGTGGGTGACCGAGGCTTCGAGAAGCCACCGGCCGGCGCCGAGGATCTGGGCCGCGGTGAGAAGGGCTCCGAGGTCGAACGCGCGCGCCGGTGCGAGCGCAGGGCCGACGTCGGCGCCGGGCACGGGCTCGAACAGGCGGCGTGCTGCGTCGAGAGAGGAGAGGGCATCGCCGGGTGTGAAGCGGCGGAGGCGGGTGCCGTCGACGAAGTAGCGGGCGTCGGCGATGTCGGCGTCGAGGGCATAGGGAACGTAGGGAGGGAAGGCGAGCGATACGAGGGTTTCGCCGGCGGCCACCGAGGCCAGCACGTCGCTGTCGAGCAGCAGCGGCAGTACCGCGGCGTCGGTCCACGGGCCGGGCGGGCAGAAGCGGCCGAGCACCTCGAAGGCGACGACGGCATCCACGACGTTCGCGCCTGAGTCGCCGACGTTGGCTGGAGTGTGATCATCGGCTGAGCCGCTGTCGCGGGTCGGGGTGAGATCGCCGGGTGACCCGTTGTCGCGGGCGGAAGCGCTGAGCTTGAGCGAAGCGCCGGCGCTGGCCGAACCGTGGTCGGTTGCCGAGGAGCGAGCGGCGCGCGAGGCGACATGGTTGGCTGAACGGCCGTCGGTGGCTGAAGTGCGCTCGTCGGCCGAGCGGCCGAGGTCGGTTGAAGCGGTGTGGTGGGTCGAGTGCCTGTGGGCGGTTGAAGCGAGGTGGTCGGCTGAGTGGCTGTGCGCGGTTGAAGCGACGTTATCGGCGGGACGGTCGTTGGCGGCCGAAGCGCGATCGCTGGGCCGACGGGCGCTGGTGGCTGAAGTGCGATCGCTGGGTCGAGGGGCGCTGGTGGCTGAAGCGCGATCGCTGGGCGGAAGTGCGCCCGCGGCTAGCCCGCCGTGGTGGGTGGGGATGGTGAGGGATTGGAGGCCCTGGTCGGCGAGGCGGCGCCAGATCTTCAGGCCCGGGCCGGGGTTGCCGGTGGACCAGGCGCGGGTGGCGGCGTCGCAGTCGAGGGTGTTGAGCAGGGCCGTGAGGGAGGTGGCGAAGTCGCGGTGGTCGGGGGAGAGGGTGAACCTCATCGGTCTCCTCTCGGGAGGCCGAGCAGGCGCTCGGCGATGATGCCGCGCTGGATTTGGTCGGTGCCGCCGTAGAGGGGGCCGGCGAGGGAGAAGAGCCAGCCGTCGGGCCAGGGGCCGCGGAGTTCGGCGGACGGGCCGAGGAGGTCGAGAGCCGTTTCGTGGAGGGAGAGGTCGAGGTGTGACCAGAAGAGCTTGGTGACGCTGGCTTCCGGGCCGGGTGGGGTGCCGTCGGCGAGTCGGGTGACGGTCGCGAACGTGTGGAGCTGGTAGGCGCGGGCGCCGATCCAGGCGTCGGCGACGCGGGCGGCCGTGGCGTCGGGGCGGCCCGACGTGGACCACAGGTCGGCCAGACGTCGCGCGGCGGCGAGGAAGCGGCCGGGGCTGCGGAGGGAGAGGCCGCGTTCGTTGGCGGCGGTGGTCATGGCGACGCGCCAGCCGTCGCCGGGGGTGCCGATGATGTCGGCGTCCGGGACGAAGGCGTTGTCGAAGAAAATCTCGGCGAAGGCGGGCTCGCCGTCGAGCTGGGGGATGGGGCGCACGGTGACGCCGGGCGCGCGCAGGTCGGCCATGAGGTAGGTGAGGCCGCGGTGGCGCGCCGAGCCGGGTTCGCTGCGGAACAGGCCGAAGGCCCGGTCCGCGAAGGCCGCGCGGGAGCTCCAGGTCTTCTGGCCGTTGAGGAGCCAGCCGTCGTCGGTGCGGGTGGCGTTGCTGCGCAGGGAGGCGAGGTCGCTGCCGGCCTCCGGTTCGGACCACGCCTGCGCCCACACTTCTTGTGAGCGCGCCATTCTGGGCAGGATCCGGGCGAGCTGCTCGGGGGTGCCGTGGGAGAAGAGGGTGGGGGCGAGCATGAAGATGCCGTTCTGGTTCACCCTTGCGGGTGCGCCGGCGGCGTAGTACTCCTCCTCGAACAGGACCCACTCGAGCAGGCTCGCGTCGCGGCCGCCGAACTCGCGGGGCCAGGAGACGACGGACCACCGGGCGTCGGCGAGCTTCTCTTCCCAAGCCCGGTGTGCTGCGAAGCCCTCGGCGGTGTCGAACGAGGGCAAAGCCTCGCGGGGCACGTGGGTGGCCAGCCACTCGCGGGCCTCGTCGCGGAATGCCTCGGCGGCAGGCCCTAGTTCGAGATCCACCGGGCTCACGCTCGGCTTTCGGCCGCGCCGCCGGCAGGCTCGGGTCCGGGACCGACCGAGCTGCCGCGGGTCGCGGGGCGGCCGGCGGATGCGGGACCGGTGTTGCTCGCGGTGCCGTGATCTGTGGGGCGGTCGGCGGATGCGGGACCGGTGTTGCCTGTGGTGCCGTGATCTGTGGGGCAGCCAGAGGGTTCGGGATTGGTGTTACTTGGGTTGCGGCGATCCGTGAGGTGGCCGTCGGGTTCTGGGCTATCGAGGGCTGAGGTCGGGTGGTCGCCGGGTTCGGGGCTGCTGTTGCTTGTCGTACCGTGATCTGTCGCGTGGTCGGCGGACGCGGGGCTGGTGTTGCTTGTGCTGCCCTGATTTGTGAGGTGGTCGGCGGGTTCGGGACTGGGGACGCCCGAAGCGTGGCGGTCCGTGGCGTGGTGGGCGGCGGTGGTCGGCTCTGGATGGGGCGGCGGCGGTGCGGGGTGGCGCATGGAGCGGGCGGTGTGGCCGCCGAGGGAGTCGCCGGAGGTTTCGGCGTTGTGGGCGTGGGCGAGGTGGTGGAGGGCGAATGCGGAGTCCATGCCGTTGCGCAGGCCCATAAGGTCTTCGGCTTGGTTGACGGCTTTTTTGGCGAGCGCGAGGCCGAAGCGGGGCATCTCGGCGATCTGCGCGGCCAGTGAAAGGGTCTCGGATTCCAGGGAGTCGCGGGGGACGACGCGGTTGACCATGCCCCACGCCAGCGCTTGGTCGGCGGAGAAGCGTGCGCCCGTGAAGAGGACTTCCTTGGCGGTGCGCGGGCCCAGGACCCAAGGGTGGGCGAAGTACTCGACGCCGGGAATTCCCATGCGTACCACGGGGTCGGCGAAGAAGGCGTCGTCGGAGGCGACGATGAGGTCGCACGTCCAGGCGAGCATGAGGGCGCCGGCGATGCAGGCGCCCTGGACGGCGGCGATTGTGGGCTTCGGCAGGTCCCGCCAGCGGCGGCACATGCCGAGGTAGACCTCCGATTCGCGCGCGAAGCGCTGGTCGGCGCCGGGGGCGTCGACGTGGTCCCACCAGGTGACGGCGCGGCGGGGGAACGACAAGTCGGCATCACGGCCGGGGGAGCCGATGTCGTGGCCGGCGGAGAAGTGCTTGCCCGCGCCGGCCAGGACGATGACCTTCACCTCGAAGTCCTCGACGGCGCGGGTGAAGGCATCGTCGAGGGCGTAGGTCATCGCGGAGTTCTGGGCGTTGCGGTACTCCGGCCGGTTCATGGTCACGACGGCGGTCGGGCCGCGGCGCTCGTAGAGGACTTCAGGCATCGGTGTGTTCTCCCCGGTTGCGGTGCTCCGGCCGGTTGACGGTGAGAATGGCAGTCGGGTCATGGCGTTCGTGCTCGACTTCAGACATCGCTGTGTTCTCCCCGGTTGCGGTGGTCGGGCCGGTTCACGGTGAGAATGGCGGTCGGGTCATGGCGTTCGTGCTCGACTTCAGGCATCGGTGGGTTCTCACCCGTTGCGGTGGTCGGGCTGGTCCGTGATGACGAGGGTGATGGGGCCGCAGCGTTCGTGGGGAACTTCAGGCGTCGGTGCGCTCGCCGGGGTTCCAGCGCGGGCCGATTCGCGGAGTCGGTGGGGCCGCGGTGGTTGTGCGGCAGTTCGCGCATGCCTGCGCTGCGGCTGGATGCGGTCGGGTCTGCGCGGCGTGATGGCGGGGCCGCCACGTCCAGGAACTCAGGCATGTGGGCGCTCCTGCGGTGGGGACGGGCCGGCGGTCGCTTTGTCGACGGGGTCGGGCATGGGGGTCTCGCGGAGAAGGCGTTTGAGGACTTTGCCTGACGGGTTGCGCGGGAGCGCAGGGACGAACTCGACTGAGCGCGGCACCTTGTAATTGGCCAGATTCTCCTTGCAGTACGCCAAAACAGCCTCGGCGGTCAGACCGGCGCCGGGGTGGGGGACGATGTAGGCGCGGCCCACTTCGCCCAAACGGGTGTCGGGGAGGCCGACGACGGCGGAGTCGGCGATGGCGGGGTGGGTGGCGAGCACCTGTTCGACTTCGGCGGGGTAGACGTTGAAGCCGCCGCTGACGTAGATGTCCTTGAGGCGGTCGGTGATGCGGAGGTGGCCGTCGGCGGACAAGGACCCGACGTCGCCGGTGTGGAGCCAGCCGGCGGGGTCGATGGCGGCCGCGGTGGCGGCGGGGTCGTCGAGGTAGCCGAGCATGACGTTGGGGCCGCGCAGGAGAATCTCGTCGTGGTCGCCGAGGCGGATTTCGAAGCCGCCGGTGGGGCGGCCGGAGAAGTGGGAGACGACGTCGAGGGAATCGGTCGGGCTGCTCATGGTGGCGACGACGGCTTCGGTCAGGCCGTAGGCCGTCAGCACCGTGTCGAAGCCAAGGTCGGAGTGCATGCGGGCCACTAGAGGTGCCGGGACCGACGCCGCGCCCGTGACGGCCAGGCGCAACGAGGACAGGTCCCGGCGTGAACGGTCCGGGGCGTCGAGCAGCATCCGGTAGACGGTCGGGGCGGCGGGCAGCACGGTGATGCGTTCCTGCTCGATCAAGCGCAACGTCGAGGAAGCGTCGAAGACGCGCTGCGGAACGATCGTGGCGCCCGTCAAGACGCAGGCCAGGATGCCTGCCTTGTAGCCGAAACTGTGGAAGAACGGGTTCACCACCAGGTAGCGGTCCCCAGGAGACAACCCGGCGCACGACGCCCAAGCGGCCGCGACACCGAGGGCCTGACGGTGTGCGCTCATCGCGCCCTTGCTGCGGCCGGTGGTGCCGGAAGTGAAGAGGATGTCACTCACGTCGTCCGGGGTCACCGCTGCCGAACCGAAAGTACCGTCCACATCGGACCATTCGACGACGCCCGGCACCGGCGGCTCCGCGGCTTCGACCGGCACGCGCACCACCAGGGGTGGCAAGGAGTCCAACGCAGCGAGCCGCGAAGTCCCCAGGAAACGGCCCGTGATCACCAAACCCGAGAGCCGCGCCCGCGAGAGCACATCCAGGGTTTCCCGCGCGGTGAACCGGGTGCTCACCGGAACGAGTGTCGCGCCCGCGTAGAGAATGCCCAGGCCCGCCACGACCCAGTGCCACGTGTTGGGAGAGCACACCGCGACGCGCGCGCCGGTGCCCACGCCGTGCGAAGACAAGAAGCCCGCGAAAGCCCGCACGCGTGAGCGCAGGGCGGCCCACGTCAGCCGGACGTCGCCGTCGGCCACGGCTTCGCCCGTGGGGTCCCGCTCCGCGGCCGCGTCGAGCGCTGCGGGAACGGTCAGCGGCAGCGTCATCGCAGACCTCCCTAGCAAGTGCTTGGTAGGGTAACCTACGGACGAGCCCCGGGGCCAGAGAGGAGAACGCGGTGGACGAGTTCCGGATGCGGATCCGCTCCTGGCTGGCCGAGCACCTCGACCCCGCGCTCAAGGGTCTCGGCGGGCCGGGCCGGGAGCATGAAGCGTTCGAGGAACGCCGGGCCTGGGAACGGAAACTCGGCGCCGCCGGGTGGAACGGGTTGGGCTGGCCCCCAGGGCACGGCGGGCGCGGCGCGACGATCGAGCAGCAGGTCGCGTTCCACGAGGAGTACGCCTGCGCAGACGCGCCCGCGCGGGTGGGTCACCTCGGGCAGGAGCTGCTGGGGCCGGCGCTCATCGCGTTCGGCACCGAAGCCCAGCAACGCCGGTTCCTGCCGAAGATCCTCGCGGTCGACGAGCTGTGGTGCCAGGGCTACTCCGAACCCGGCGCCGGGTCCGATCTCGCCGCGGTCGCCACGAAAGCGCGACTCCGCAACGACGAATGGGTGATCACCGGCCAAAAAGTCTGGACGTCGCTGGCCCACGTCGCCGATTGGTGCTTCGCGCTCGTCCGCACCGAGCCGGACAGCAAGCGCCACCACGGGTTGTCCTTCTTGCTCATCCCGATGCACCAGGACGGCGTGGAAGTCCGGCCGATCCGCCAGCTCACCGGCACCGCCGAGTTCAACGAGGTCTTCTTCACCGAAGCCCGCACCGCCAAGGATCTCGTGATCGGCGCGCCCGGCGACGGCTGGCGGGTCGCGATGGGCGTGCTCGGGTTCGAACGCGGCGTCGCCACGCTCGGTCAGCAGGTCGGATTCCGGCGGGAGCTGGAGGCGATCACGGAACTCGCCGAAACGTCCGGCGTGGCAAGGGATCCGCACGTCGCCGAGGCCATCGCGCGGGCGTGGGTGGGCCTCGAGGTCATGCACGCGCACGCGCTGCGCGCCCCCGGCGGACCCGGCGCCGCCTCCGTTGCGAAGCTGGTCTGGGCCGGCTGGCACCGCAAGCTGGGCGAGCTGGCCATGCTCGTGCGCGGCGCCGCGGGCCTGGTCGCGACCGAAGACCGCTGGCAACGCTTGTTCCTCTTCTCCCGCGCCGACACGATCTACGGCGGCTCCGACGAGATCCAGCGCACCGTGATCGCCGAGCGCGTGCTCGGCCTGCCCCGGGAGGCGCGGCCGTGATCACCATCCCGAAGTACCCCAGTGGCAACAACCTGCTCAAGGACAAGGTCGTCGTGGTCACCGCGGCCGCCGGCACAGGCATCGGCTCGGCCGCCGCGAAACGCTGTCTCGAAGAAGGCGCGCACGTCCTCATCAGCGACCGCCACGAACGCCGCCTCAAGCAGACCGCGCAAGACCTCGGCGTCCCCGGCGTGCCCTGCGACGTCACCCGCGAAGAAGACGTGCAGCACCTCATCGACGCGGCCGTCGAGCACTACGGCCGCCTCGACGTGCTCGTCAACAACGCCGGCCTCGGCGGTACCGCCTCCATCCTCGACATGACCGACGACGAGTGGTCCCGCGTGCTCGACGTGACGCTCACCGGCACCTTCCGCGCCACGCGCGCCGCCCTGCGCCGGTTCGCGCAACAGGGCACCGGCGGCGCCATCGTCAACAACGCGAGTGTGCTCGGCTGGCGCGCGCAGGAGGGCCAAGCCCACTACGCCGCCGCCAAAGCCGGGGTGATGGCCCTGACACGTTGCGCCGCCGTGGACGCCGCGCCGTACGACGTGCGCGTGAACGCCGTCGCGCCCAGCCTCGCGATGCACGCCAACCTCGCGAAGGTGACCAGCGACGAGCTGCTCGCCGAGCTCACCGCGCGCGAGATCTCGGGGAGGGCGGCGCAGCCGTGGGAGGTCGCGAATGTGATGGTGTTCCTGGCCAGTGAGTACGCCTCGTACCTCACCGGCGAGGTGGTGTCGGTCAGTGCCCAGCACGCGTGAGGTGGAACGAGTGAAGAACGCCCCCGGATCCCGGCGAGCCGAGCTGCTCGCGCTCGCCGCGAAGCTGTTCGCCGAGCGCGGGTACGTGTCCACTACGGTCCGCGACATCGCCGACGCCGCGGGCATCCTGTCCGGCAGCCTCTACCACCACTTCGACTCGAAGGAGTCGATGGCCGACGAGATCCTGTCCGGCTTCCTCGACGAGCTGTTCGGGGCCTACGCGGAGATCGTCGCGGAGCGAAAAGGCCCGCGCGAGACGCTGGAAGCCGTGGTCGTCGCCTCGTTCGACTCGATCCACCGGCGTCCCGCCGAGGTCGCGATCTACCAGAACGAAGCCCAGCACCTCATGCAGCTGCCGCGCTTCGCGTACCTCAACGACCGCAACGCCGAGTTCCGCAAGCTCTGGAACGGCATCCTCACCGATGGCGTCGAGGCCGGCGTCTTCCGCCCCGACCTCGACGTGGAGCTCGTCTACCGCTTCATCCGCGACACGGTCTGGGTCGCCGTGCGCTGGTACAACCCCGAAGGCGCGCTGAGCGCTCACGACGTCGCCGACCAGTACCTCGGCATCCTGCTCGACGGCATCGCGAAACGGAGGCGCCGTGGCTGAGGCCTACGTGCTCGACGCCGTGCGCACGCCCGTCGGCCGGCGCGGCGGCGCGCTCGCCGCGGTGCACCCGGCCGACCTCGGCGCGCACGTGATCAAAGCGGTCGTCGATCGCACAGGCGTGGACCCCGCGCTGGTCGACGACGTGATCCTCGGCTGCGTCGACACGCTCGGGCCGCAGGCCGGCAACCTCGCGCGCACCGCGTGGCTCGCCGCCGGGTTCCCCGACCACGTGCCGGGAGTGACGGTCGACCGCCAGTGCGGTTCGAGCCAGCAGGCCGTGCACTTCGCTGCGCAGGCCGTGCTCAGCGGCACCGCCGACCTCGTGCTCGCGGGCGGGGTGCAGAACATGTCGGCCGTGCCGATCGGCTCGGCGATGCTCGCCGGGCGCGAGCTGGGGTTCCCCGACCCGTTCTCCGGTTCGAAAGGCTGGCAGGAGCGCTACGGCGCCGAGGACGTGTCGCAGTTCCGCAGCGCCGACCTCATCGCGCGCCACTGGGACCTCTCACGCGCGCAGCTGGAGAAGTTCGCGCTGCGCAGCCACGAACGCGCGGCCGCCGCCATCGACGAAGGGCGCTTCGACGCCGAACTCGTGGCCTACGGTGACTTTCGCGTGGACGAAGGTCCCCGCCGCGACACCAGCCTCGAGAAGATGGCCTCGCTGAAGCCACTCTCCGACGGCTCCCGCATCACGGCCGCCGTCTCCAGCCAGCTCTCCGACGGCGCGAGCGCGACGCTGCTGGCCTCGGAAGCGTTCGTGCGGGAGCACAAGCTCAAGCCCCGAGCGCGCATTCACCACCTTTCGGTGCGCGCCGCCGATCCGGTCTGGATGCTCACCGGACCGATCCCCGCGACCGCGCACGCGCTGCGCAAGACCGGCCTCACGATCGGTGAGATCGACCTGTTCGAGGTCAACGAGGCGTTCGCCAGCGTCGTGCTCGCGTGGCTCGACGAGACCGGCGCGGACCCGGACCGCGTGAACGTGAACGGCGGCGCCATCGCGCTCGGCCACCCGATCGGCGCGTCGGGCACGAAACTGTTCGCCACGCTCCTGCACGAGCTCGAACGCCGGGACGCGCGGTTCGGCCTGCAGACGATGTGCGAAGGCGGCGGCACCGCCAACGTCACCATCGTCGAACGGCTGTAGCCGCGTCTGAAAACCGAAGGGCCGGTCACCACACCGCCCAGCCGCTGGGACGGTGTGGTGACCGGTGGAAGGGGGCGGCCGCCGCGCGCGGCCACCCCCGGCTCTCACCGAGCGAAGTCCTCCGCGGCGTCGAACTCGTCGGCGAACTGCGCGTAGAACTCCTGGGTGTCAAACCTCTCGTCGGGGTAGAACCGCTCATCGGTGTCGAACTGCTCGTCGGGCCAGGTCTCGACGGGCTCGGGTGAGGCCAAGGACGGCGTGTACTCCGGCACCGGCAGCCGCCGGTCGAGCTCGGCTGTCCAGTCGAGCATCGCGCGCGGCTTGTCCCACGCCGTGATGCCCACGAGCTGCCCCGCGCGGATGAACCCGGTGATGCCGTCGGCGAGCGACACGGTGTCCTCGCCGAGCGAGGGCATGCCCGCCATCTGCAGCCGTACGTCGTAGAGCGTCGACCACGCCCGCGGCAGCGGCGCGAACGGCGTGGCCGCCGACCGGCCCGCGATCAGGTTCTCCGCGGCCGCGCGCGACGACTCCACGGCGTTGATCCAGTGCTCGACGCGGCGCGGCACCTCGTCGAAGCGCAGGTTGGGCCAGCGCGCGAGGTCACCCGCCACCACCACGTCGTCGGCGCCCTCGGCGAACAGCGTCGGCTCGCACAGGACACCGTCCTCGACGTCGAGGCCTGAGCCGCGCAGGTAGTCGACCGCGGGGACGCTGCCGATCGCGAGCACCACGCAGCTGGCCACGAGCAGCTTGTTGTTCGTCAGGTGCAGCCCGACGGTGTCGTCGGTGCTGATCCAGTGCCGCACCTCCGAGCCCATCGCCAGCTTCGTCCGGTGCTCCTTGTGCAGCTTCACCACCGCGTCGGAGATCCGGCTGCCGAAGCGGTGCAGCGGCGCCTTCGCGTGGCCGACGAGCGTGACGTCGCGGCCGAGGTGGCGCATGCTCGCGGCGAACTCGTTGCCGATCAGGCCGCCGCCGATCACCACGGCCGGCTTGTTGCTCGCGTGCAGGCAGTGCCGCACGGCCAGCGCGTCGTCGATCGTGCGCAGTACCCGCACGCGCGGGTCGTGGCGCGGCGAGCCGGGCAGGTGCCGCGGCACGACGCCGGTGGCCAGCACGAGCCCGTCGTACCAAAGCGATTCACCGCCGGGCAGGTGCACGACGCGCTCGACGGTGTCGAGGTGCGTCGCGCGCGTGCCGAGGCGCCAGTGGACGTCGAGGTCGCCGTAGGCACGCAGCGTGGTGTCCGGCGGTCGCGCCGCTCCCATCACGAGCTGCTTCGAGATCATCGGCCGGTGGTACGGGCGGCGGGCCTCGTCGCCCACCACCACGATCTCGCCGTCGAAGCCGAGCTCACGCAGTCGTTCCGCCGCGCGCAGGCCGGCGACACCTGCGCCGACGATGACGATCCGGTCGCCGTCAGCCATCAAGTTCCCCTCTCAGCACGACCGCCTGCATCGGGCACACCCGGGCCGCGGCGATCGCTTGGGTCATGTCTTCGGGCTCGAGCAGGCGCTTGCGGAAGCGCAGGCGCCCGTCCCGGCCGAGGTCGAAGAGGCCGGGGGCCTCCATCGCACAGATTCCGTAGAGCTCGCACCGGTCGTTGTCGACACTCACGCGCGGCCCGCTGCCGGGGAGTTTCACGCCACCTGCTCCTCGACGAGCCCGATCCGCTCGAGCGTCCGCGGCGGCAGGAACCGCAGCAGCGCCAGCGTGACCGGGGGGACGAGCAGGGTGATGCCGACGAGCCACATCGCGGCGAGGTGACCGTTGGCGATCGCGCCCAGGAACGCGTGCAGCGCGGTAAGCGCGACGGCCGGGTACGCCAGCCGGTGCAGCCAAAGCCAACGCCGGTACGACGTCCAGCGCTGCACGCAGGTGGTGAGCGCGATGGCCAGCATCAGCTCCAGCCCGACGATGCCGAACGTGTGGCGCGCGAGCGTCCCCGGCATGAACGGGACCGTGATGTAGGCCAGCGAGAACGGGTTCACGGTGAGGTAGAGGAACCCCAGTGCGTGGAGACAGCCGAACGCGAGCGCGAGCGTCGACAGCGTCAGGTGGCCGCTGCGCAGCGCCTTGCGACCAGTGACCGAGCGCACCCAGCCCGTGGCGGTGAGCACGCCCCAGCACAGCGTGAGGCACATGAACGCGTAGGACAGCCTCGCCGAGAGCGCCGCGATGCCGCGTGCGGCCGGATCGGTGGACTGCTGAGCGAGGGTGGTCACCGCCTCGTGGACGGTGTCAACCATGGGTTTCTCCTGAGTTCGGACGGAGCCGGCCGCCGCGCAGGCGGCCCGACTTCGCGTAGCGGACTCCGAGCAGCGTCGCGCCGCCGACCAGCACGAAGAGCAGTGCGGCGGTGAGCACGTCGGAGGTCCGGAGGTCGAGCGCGCTGCCGGCGGGCGCCGCGGAATCGGCCACCGCGCTCGACGGCAGCGCGGAGAAGTCCACGTAACCGGTGCTCTCCAGCAGCGTCATGTGCCGCAGCACGGCCTGGTTCGCGACGGTCGCGTACGCGCGGATCTCGGGGTTGCGGGTGCCGGCGCGGACCTGGGCGATCACGGAGAACACCTGGCCGTGGGCCGCGCGCAGCAGGTTGGCGAAGAGGCGGTCGAAGTCCTGCGGGGTGGGGGCCTTCTGCAGTTGGTCGAGCCAGCCCATCTGCTGGGCCGACGGCTCGGCGGGCAGCACGACGCCGAGCTTCGCGGCGAGCTGGCGGGTGAGCACGTCGAGCCGGCCGTGGTCGACCATGATCGCCGCGCCGACTTCGCGCACCTTCGGGTCCGCGCCGCGGGTTTCGGCCCACGTGCCGGCCGGCATCTCCCACAGCCCGGCTTGGCGCACCTTCACGAGCAGCAGCTGGTCCCCGGCGTCGACGCTCGTCTGGGCCGACGCGGGGGCCGGCACCATCACGAGCGCGGCGAACACGACAAGCACGAGACGCAGGGCCTTGCGGAGGCGATCAGATCCGGAACGCATCGGCCCGCCAGGTATCGGTGGTGGTCTCGATCTTGCCGCCCTCGGGCGTCAGCGGGAACCACGCGCGGCCGGTGCCCTGCCCGGCGGTCTGCCCCGGCATCTCGTCGCCGGTGTAGCGGTAGAGCGGCCAGCCGGCGAGAGTGACCTGATCCGTGCCGTCGGGGCGAGTGACGCTGCCCACGAGATCACGGTCGATGCCGGTGAGTTTCACATCACCACTGGCACGCACAGGCAGCCACTTCTCGGCGCACTCGTCGGTGCAGCGCGAACGCGAGGGCTTCGCGCTGTCGCGGTCGTACCGGTAGACGGCGAAACCGCTACCGTCCACGACAACGTCTCCGAGGTCGAACGCGCGGGCGGCCCGCAGCTCGGCTTTCGCCGGGTCGGTCTGGTCGGCCGGCATCTGCATCGGCATGCTCATCGGGCCCGCGGGGCTCGGGAGATAGCCACCGGGAGCGGTTCCGGACTGACATGCGGTCAATACTGTGAATGCGGCCAGGCACACAGCGGGGGGTGCCGCTGTGCGGAACAAGCGGTTCACGGCTTCCTCCAGGGGGCGGAACTGCGCGCCGTCGCGGGGGAACGACGGGAAAAGGGCGCAGTTGATCCACTGTGGACAGTGAGCCCAGGGTGAATGCGGTGCGTCGCGGGGGAACGGCGCGTTGTCGGGGTCTTCGACGGGGGATACGGACACAGGTTCGACACGGTTCAAAAAACTTTCGTGACCAAAGCCTGTGATTTTGGTACTGGACGAAATGGCGTCGTTGCCACAAAGATGTCCCGCGTGGGACGGCACAATCGAACGCTGAGCCCGACGGACGATCATGAAACCGAAACCCCCGGAGTTCATGACGACCTGGCCAAAGCGTTGTACCAAGAGTTCGGCGGAGCCTTGATGGGCTTCGCGCTGCGCCTGACCGGTCACGACCGGCAGTGGGCGGAGGACGTGGTGCAGGAGACGTTGATCAAGGCTTGGCGCAACGCCGACAAGCTCGACCGGAGGCCGGCGATGCTGCGCGCGTGGCTGTTCACCGTCGCTCGGCGCATCGTCATCGACGGCTGGCGCAGCCGCAGTGTCCGTCCGCAGGAGCTCGAGGAGATCGAGTCCGACTCCGTGTTCGTGTCCGACGAGTCGGACAAGACGGTGGCGGCCATGATCCTCTACGAGGCGCTGCAAGGGCTTTCGCCCGAGCACCGGGAGGCGGTGCAGCAGACGTACCTGGCCGACCGGACCGTGAACGAGGTCGCCGCCACCCTGGGGGTGCCGCCCGGCACCGTCAAATCGCGAATCCACCACGCCGTCCGCGCCCTGCGGAAGGCCATGCGCGAGCGGGGGTGAGGTGACCGTGCCCGGACCCCCGCACACCGACCTTGCCGCGTACGTGCTCGGCGTGCTCAGTGAAGCCGACAACACGCGGTTCGAGGAACACCTGCTCGACTGCCCGCATTGCCAGCTCGACCTCGTCGAGCTTCACCAGCTGCCCGACGTGCTCGACCTCGTGAAGAAGAACTGGCCGGAGCCGCCGGTACCGGTCACGCCGGGGCGCACGCTGGCGCCCGGCCCTCGCGTGCTGCGCGCGCTGATGGCCGAGGCGACGGTGAAGCGCAAGCGGCGCCGGCGCATCGGGCTCGTCGCCGCGGCGGCCGCGGCCGCGCTCGTGGTGGCGGGTCCGCTCGTGACGCTCGCGGTGCGCCCAGCCGACGCCGCGGGTCCCACCGTGAGCCTGGCAGCGCCGACTTCGGTCCCGCCGGCGCCGTCTTCCTCGCTGTCCGCGCCCGGTGGTGGCACGTCGTCTGGTCAGGGCGCTTCGGCCGTGACAGCGCGCGTGTCCTTGACGCCGCGCGAGTGGGGCAGTTCCGTGGACCTCGAGCTGAGCGGGGTCGCGGGACCGATGAACTACCAGCTGCTCGCCATCTCCTCAGCCGGAGACATCCGCACGGTCACGGGCTGGTCCGTGCCCGCGAAGGGCTACGGGATCCCCGGCTCGCCGGGCCCGCTGAAGGTGACGGGCGGCACGTCGCTGCCTGCCGGCCAGATCACGCGATTCGAGGTCCGGGCCGACGACGGCACGCTGCTCGTGGTCGTCGACCGCTGACCCTCCCCGCTGGGGAAATGCTCTGTCCTTTATGGATTTTCGGGGCCGACCTGCCGATCACGTGCGGATAACGCGGCGATTTCTTTTTGAACCACTTCGCCTTCCCGTCCGTATTCCCCAGTGCCGGCACCGGATTCCCCCGCATCCGAGCTGCCGAGCGTCTCGACTCCAAGTAGTTCACACCCGGGCCGCGGCCGTAGTTCGGCGCGCCCGGAGGATCGAACGAGGTGAGCACAGCACCATGACCAGGAACCATCCCCGTCACCGGTCGGCGAAGCGCGTCACGATCGTCACCGGTGCGCTCGGCCTGGCCCTCGCGGTCGGCGCGCTGGCCGTGAACGCGACGTCCGGCCAGCCCGACCGCGCCGGCGCCGACCCGGCCGACAAGTCGTTCTTCCTGGACATCACCAAGGTCCCGAAGGGCTCGAACGTGAGCCGGACGCAGAACCGCGGCGCGCGCGGCACGTTCACCGTCGACTGTGGACGCAACGAGAACGGCCACTTCAACCCCGACAACTTCATCGCGCAGCCGGGTGTGCGCAACGGCGCCCAGCACCTGCACGACTACGTCGGCAACCTTTCCACGAACGCCGACTCGACCAACCGCAGCCTCGCCCGCGCCGGCACGACGTGCAAAAACGGCGACAAGTCCACCTACTACTGGCCGGTGGTCCGCATCGACACCGACGACGAGGAGGAGGAAGCCCCGGCGTCTTCGGAAGCCGCCGCCCCGGCCGAGGGTGACGACGTGGCCGCGGACCGCGCCGACGCGGCCAAGGACGCCGCCGAGCCGCAGGTCGAGTGCCCCGACGTGGCGAGCGAGCTGCCCGATGTGCCCGACGCGGCCATGGACGCGGTCAACACCGAGCTCGACGCGATGGACTCGCAGGTCGACCAGGCCGACAAGCAGGTCGAGGCCGGGCAGGACGCCGATGCGGTGCTGAAGTCGTTGAAGGGCAAGCGGTCCGCGTCGCTGAAGAAGATCTCGGACACGATGTCCGCGCAGGGCGCGAAGCCGGAAGACTCGGACTCGCTGGCCGGCTGCGCCGTGCAGGACTCCGACAGCACGGGCCTCGACAACGGCGGCGCCAACAGCGATCCGGACGCCGGCGAGAGCGCCAGTGACCAGAAGCAGAAGCAGGACAACGGCGCGGCCGCTGAGCTCCCGGGCGTGAACGGCGAGAACGAGGTCGCCGGCAACGACGGCGAAATCCAGCGCGTGGTGTCCGCGACGCTGTCCTTCGGCAGCGGTGGCGCTCGCAAGGTCGTGGCGATGCCGCGGTTCCTGCGTGTGCTCTACGGTGACGCGAAGGAAGGCGCCAACGGTCCCGCCAACGCCCGCGCGAGCTGGACATGCTCCGGCTTCGAGGACCGGCTGACCGACCACTACCCGATCTGCCCCGACGGCAGCAAGGTCGAGCGCATCCACGCCTTCCCGAACTGCTGGGACGGCAAGAACATCGACAGCGCCAACCACCGCACCCACATCGTCTTCTCCGACGCGAACGGCAACTGCAAGCGCGGCTTCAAGGCCGTGCCGCAGCTGAAGATCACCCTGGTCTACAACATCCCACACGACGTGCAGGTCAAGGGCCAGTACAAAGTGGACGCGTTCCCCGAGGAGAAGCACAACCCCCGCTCGGATCACGACGACTTCGCCAACGTCATGACGCAGTCCCAGATGAACCGCGTGGTCTCCTGCATCAACACGGGCAAGCGCTGCAAGGAATGACCCGGGACCGGCGGCCCGGTGCGGTGCCTCGCTCGGGCACCGCTGGGACCCGGGCCGCCCCCGCCCGGCGCCACACCCCCTCACGGCACCCGTGGCGCCGGCCGATGCAGACCCGACCAGACTGGAAAAGGAGTTTCGATGCGGATCTCCCCGAGCCACGCGGAGTTCACGGCCCGACGGGGTCGGCATTGGGTGGGAACCCGGGTGCTGCGCTTCCGCCGCCCGGACCGGCGGCGCGGTGTGGTGCCTCGCTCGGTTTCTGAGCGAGCACCCTTGGCGTTGACGGAACACGGAAACATCCAGGAGCAGTCATGAATTTCCCTTACCACGCCGAGGATTTCGACCGCGACGGTCGCGAGGATCCGGCCGGCGCGGTGCGCGACACCGCTGCCGAGCTGCCGTGGCGTGAGGGCGGCGGAAGGGCAGCAGGTTCCGGGCGGTTCTCCGGTGTGTTGCCGGTGCCCCACGTGTCCACATCGGAAACCGGCTGACCCTCCCATAAAAAGCTCCGATTCGGCGAGGTTCCCTCTCCTTCACCCACCCCCCACTCGCCGGGTCGGGTTCCTTGCCGGTCCGGCGGGCGCTTCCCTCCCACATCCCCCCGCACCCGCCGGACCGGTCAAGGGTTTTTCGTCACCGCGGACCAGAAGTCCAGGGGGAGGTGGCCGGCGGCGAGGCCCTCGTCGTCGAGCAGGTGGCCCATGAGCTTGATCCCGCGCAGTGTCACGGCGCGGTCGACGATCTCCAGCCACGGCAGCTTGGCCGCGAGCGAACCCTCCAGCGGCAGCAGGTCGTGCTGGGAACCCAGCCACACCACCAGCATCAGGTTCGCCGCCCCGCTGAGGGCGGCGCACATGCGTACCTCCGGCAGCATCGCGAGCGAGCGCGCGGTCGTCTCTAGCTTGTCGGGCGGAACGCGCAGCCAGAGCATCGCCGTGACGGGCGCGGGGGACAAGGGCCGCGCGATCTCGCAGCGCAGCCGGACGGCGCCGCGGGCCAGCAGGGCGTCGAGACGGCGCCGGACGGTGCTCGCGCCCACGCCCAGCTCCACCGCCAGCGAAGCGGCCGACGCCCGGGCGTCCTCCCCGAGCGCCAGGATCAGCGCCCGGTCCAGCTCGCCGAAGCGCAAAGGTCCGGACGTCCGCGCCGAGGGCGACACCAGAGCCTCCCGCTCGCCCGGCGAGATCGCGCGGACGCGCCACCGGCTGCCCTCGGTGAACAAGCGCGGCGACACCACCGTGCGCGTCGCCGTGACGCCCGGCAGCGCCGACAGCCGGTGCAGCACGTAGTCGGAGATCGCGCGCAGCGTTGGCGCCACCAGGTGGATGTGCAGGTCGCAGTGCCCGGCCAGGTACTCCACCGTCGCCACGTGCGGGTCGGCCGCGAGGCGCTGGGCCACCGCCAAAGCCGAACCCGGCGCGCAGTCGATCTCCACGAACGCCAGCGCCAGCTGCGCCACCAGCTCGCCGCCCGGGTACGCGGTGAGCCAGGCCTGCCCGCGCGCCACCAGCGCCTCCCAACGCCGCGCGGCCGTCACCGCCCCGATGCCCAGCGCCTGGCCCAGCACGGCCCACGTCGCGCGCGGCCGGGTCTGCAGCGCGTCGAGGAGTTTGAGGTCGCTCTCGCTCAACATGGCCGATCCTTCGTCCGCGCGGCGCCGATTTGGCGGATTCCTGCGATCCGGCCGGCAGGAGCGTTCCACACTCGCATCATCTTCGGGCCAGCATATGTCGATGTTCCAGCGAGGGAGACCCATGTCCTTGCGCTCCGACGCCACAGCGCTCCGCCCCGACCTCATCGCGCTCCGCCGATCGCTGCACCGAACCCCCGAGATCGGTCTCGACCTGCCCCGCACCCAGGAAAAGGTGCTCCAGGCCCTCGACGGCCTCGGCCTCGAGATCAGCCTCGGCCGCGACCTGTCGTCGGTGACTGCCGTGCTGCGCGGTGGCGGCGGACCCGGCGGCACCGTGCTGCTGCGCGGCGACATGGACGCGCTGCCCGTCACGGAAGCCTCCGGTGAGGAGTTCTCCTCCGAGATCGACGGCGCCATGCACGCCTGCGGCCACGACCTGCACACGGCCGGGCTCGTCGGCGCCGCGCAGCTGCTCGTCTGCCGCCGCGACCAGCTGGCCGGCGACGTCGTGTTCATGTTCCAGCCCGGCGAAGAAGGCTGCGACGGCGCGAGCTACATGATCGACGAGGGCGTGCTCACCGCGTCCGGCCGCCAGGTCGACGCCGCCTACGGGCTGCACGTTTCGTCTTCGCGCCACGCGCGGGGCCTGTTCACCTGCCGGCCCGGGCCGCTCATGGCCGCGTCCGACGCGGTGAAGGTGCGCGTGGTCGGCGCCGGCGGCCACGGTTCGGCGCCGGAGGCTTCGCGTGACCCCATCCCGGCCGCGTGCGAGATGGTCACCGCTCTCCAGACGCGCATGACCCGGGCGTTCGGCGCGTTCGAGCCGGTGGTGCTCACCGTCGGCAGCTTCCACGCCGGCACGCGGCGCAACGTGATCCCGGACGACGCCGTGTTCGAGGCGACCGTGCGCTCGTTCGACCCGGAGGTGCGCGAGCGCATCCGCGCGCAGGTCGTGCGCGTGTGCGAGGGCATCGCCGCCGCGCACGGCCTGGACGTCGAGATCACCTATGACGCCGAGTACCCCGTGCTGGTGAACCACGACTCCGGCCACGAGTTCATCGCCGGCACGGTGCGTGAGGTCTTCGGCGAGGAACGGTTCGAGCTGCTGGAAGATCCGATGACGGGGTCGGAGGACTTCTCCCGGGTGCTCGGGAAGGTGCCGGGCGCGTTCGTGTTCCTCGGCGCGTCGCGGTCGGACGATCCAGTCGGCGCGCCGAACAACCACTCGCCGCGCGCCGCGTTCGACGACTCGGTGCTCGCCGACGGCGCGACCCTGCTCGCCGCGCTGGCGTGCCGGCAGCTCGCGGTCCTGGCAGCGTGATCACATGCGCAGCTACCACCTCCCGCCGATCATCCCGGTGATCGCGCTGGTCCTCATGCCGTTCCTGCCGTTCGTCAACTCCACCGGGCTGTGGCTCGGCCTGCCGAAGATGCTGGTGTGGGGCGCTTTCTGGTGCCTCATGTTCACCCCGGCCCTGCTGCTGAGCGAGCGCATGATGGCGCGCGCGGGGGCGGGTGACGACTGATGATCCTGACCTTCACGCTCATCGGCATCGTCCTCATCGGCGTGCTCGGCTTCGTCGGGCGGCGCAAGCCCGCGGCGGATCTCAGCGAGTGGACCGTCGGCGGCCGCAAGTTCGGCGCGCTCACGATGTGGTTCCTGCAGGCCGGCGAGGTGTTCACCACCTTCACCTTCCTCGGCATGGCGGGGCTCGCCTTCTCCGGCGGCGTCGCGGCGATGTACGCGCTGCCATACGTGCCGATCGCCTACGTGGTCCTGTTCTTCCTGGCCAAACGCCTGTGGCGGATGGGCAAGGACCGCGGGTACCTCACGCAGGGCGATTTCCTCGAGGACCGCTTCTCCAGCAAGTTCCTCGGCACGCTCTCGGCCGTGCTCGGCGTGATCTTCGTGCTGCCCTACCTGCAGCTGCAGATCACCGGGCTCGGTCTGATCGTGCGGCTCGTGACCGGCGACGCGGCGTCGGGCAACCTGAGCATGGTGCTCGGCAGCGTGCTGATCGTCGCGTTCGTGCTGTGGGCCGGGCTGCGGGGCGTGGCGGCGACGTCGTACTTCAAGGACGCGATCATGCTCGTGGTCCTCGTGGTGCTGATCATCGCGGTGCCCGCGCACTTCGCCGGCGGCGTCTCGGGCGTGTTCCACAAGATCGAGCAGCTGCACCCGGAGAAGCTGTTCATCCACGCCGGCAGCAACGACCACACGTGGTTCATCACCAGCATGATCGTGAGCGCGATCGGCGTCGGCCTGATGACGCTGCCGCACTCGTGGCCCGCGCTGATGGCCGCGCGCGACCCGAAGGTGCTGCGGCGCAACTACACGTGGATGCCGATCTACGAGCTGTGCCTGCTGCTGCCGATGATCATCGGGTTCGCCGCGATCCTCGTGGTGGACAAGACCAGCGACCCCAACGGCGTGCTCCTGACCCTGAGCAAGGACGCGCTGCCGGGCTGGGTCACGGGGCTGGTCGTCGTGGCGGCCACGGCCACCGCGATGGTGCCCGCGGCCGGCATCCTCATCGGGATCTCGTCGCTGGTGGCCCGCAACATCGTGCGGGTGCGCGGGGAGCGCAGGCAGTTCTGGATCAACCACGGCACGGTCGTGCTCGCGAGCGCGCTCGCGTTGGTGCTCGGCATCTTCCGGCCCGACCTGCTCGCGAACCTGCTCCTGCTCACGTACTCCGGCTCGGTGCAGCTCGCGCCGGCCAACCTGCTGGGCTTCCTCAAGAAGGTGCCGGTCGGTAAGGGCCCGGTGCTCGCCGGGCTGATCGCCGGCGAGATCGTGGTCATCTGGCTGACCTTCTTCGACACGCAGTTCGCCGGCACCGTGAACGTCGGCCTGATCGGGCTCGCGGCCAACGTCGTGGTGCTCTCGGTGGCCACCGGCATCGAGCGGGCCGTGACGCGGCCCGGTGTTCCCGTGAAGACAGGAGAACCGGTATGACCCGCACGGTGTTCAGCGGCGGCTCGGTGTTCGACGGCACCGGCAGCGCCCCCGCCCCGGCCGACGTCGTGGTGGAGGACGGCCGGATCGTCGAGGTCGGCACCGGCCTCGACGGCGACCGTTCGGTCGACTGCACCGGCGCGACGCTGTTGCCCGGTTTGTTCGACTGCCACGTGCACGTGACGGTGTCGGACCTCGGGTTGCTGCCGCGCGTGCAGAAGCCGTTCTCGTACCAGTTCTACGAGGCCGCCCGCAACCTCTGGACCACGCTCAAGCTCGGCATCACGACCGTGCGCGACGCGGCCGGCGCCGACCTCGGCATCAAGCAGGCCGTGGCCGACGGGCTGATCCCCGGGCCGCGGCTGCAGATCGCCATCGGCCTGATCAGCCCCACCGGCGGCCACGGCGACGGCTGGATGCCCTCGGGCCACTGCCTTCCGCTGTCGCTGCCCCACCCCGGCCGCCCCGACGCGACGGCCGACGGCCCGGACGAGATGCGCCGCGTCGCGCGGACGTTGCTGCGCGCCGGCGCGGACGTGCTGAAGGTCTGCACCACCGGCGGCGTCCTGTCACCCCGCGACGACCCGCGGCACTCGCAGTTCACACTGGAGGAGCTCGACGTCCTCGTCACCGAGGCCCAGATGCAGGGCCGCGCCGTGATGGCCCACGCTCAGGGCGCGGAGGGCATCAAGAACGCCGTGCGCGCCGGCATCCGCTCCATCGAGCACGGCATCTACCTCGACGACGAGGCCATCGAGCTCATGCTGGCCCGCGGCACCTGGCTTGTGCCGACGCTGGTGGCGCCGGTCAACGTCATCCGCGCGGCCGCGGCGGGTGCTTCGCTGCCGGACGCCGTGGTGCAGAAGGCCAAGGAGGTCGCGGAGGTCCACGCCGACTCGGTGCGCCGGGCGGTCGCCGCGGGCGTGCGGATCGCGATGGGGACGGACAGCGGGGTGGGTCCCCACGGGACGAACCTGGAGGAGCTGGAGCTGATGCGCTCGTGCGGTATGAGCCCGGCCGACGTGCTCGTGGCGACCACGTCGTCGGCCGCCCGGTTGCTCGGCATGGAGGGCGAGCTGGGCCGGCTCGCTCCCGGTCATCGCGCGGACATCGTGGTGGTGGCCGGGGATCCGTACGACTTCGCCGACCTGGCGGCCAACGTCCGCGAGGTCTGGCAGGACGGCGTGCGGGCGGTGTGACGCTTCGCGGTGCTTCGGCTCGTCCGGGGCCGAGGCACCGCGGTGTCGTCGCCGGCATGCTCGGCTGATGGGCATGAGCAGAGTCCCGAAGTGCGCCCGGGCGCCCAAATCACCGCCCAGGAAATCTGCTGCTGCCGGTTCTCCGGCGCCATCGCCGAGGACTGCGAGCTCTCTGCACAGGCGCGGCCACCGCTGTCAGCCGCGCTGGGTGCCGGGGATCAGGGCTGATCATCCGCGGATGCTCGCGAATCGGGGCACCACAACGAAAGCCGCCCTCTTGCCGATGCTCGACGGGTTCGCCGTCGAGCGGTGCCTCCTCATCTCGTCCGGCTAGAACGCGCCGAGTCCCACCGGGACGCCCAGACCGGTCGGGCCGTCCCAGCCGAGGCCGGCGGAGCAGACGACGGGCTTGAACTGCGCGCAGTCGGCGGGGCCGTGCTGGGCGTTGGAGCCGGAGGAGACGTCGGCGATCGTGCCGGGAGGGGCGCTGTACAAGGTGTTCGGACCGTCCACACCGGACAGCCGACCGCCGCGGGCGTAGAGGCCGGCGACGAAGGGCGAGGCGGCGCTGGTGCCGCCGACGATGAGCCAGCCGGCTTTGCCGCCGTTGGGCGCGTAGGAGCGGTAGACGGCGACGCCGGTGAGCGGGTCGGCGACCGCGGAGACGTCGGAGCCCGCGCGGTGGCCCGAGCAGTTGGCGGCGATGGCGGCCGGCTGGCCTTGCGCGGGACCGAGGTCGAGGGCGCAGCCGCTGCCGGCGCCGACCCAGCGCTGCTGCTCGCCGTGTGGGGTGAACAGGCTGCCCCAGGCCTTCTGCACGAACGAGCCGCCGGAGCCGCTCAGCGACGTGCCGCCGACCGACGTGACCCACGGCAGTTCTTGCGGCCACAGCTGCGGCCCGCCGAGATAACCCTTGTCGCCGGACGCGGCGACCACTGCCATGCCCGGGTGGTGCAGCGCCACGGCGGGCGCGCCGGCGCCGAGGTAGTCGCCCTGCAGTCCGGTGGGCACGCCGTAGCTCATGCTCACGGCGCTCGAACGCAGGCTCGCCGCGTAGCTCACGGCGGTGCCGAAGTCGTCGGCGAGCTGGCCGGGCAGCTGCAGCAGCACGGCGTTGAGCAGGCGCCCGACGTCCATCGGGATCTGGACCATGGTGATGCGGCACATCGGGCACGCGGCGGAGGCGAGGTCGACGTCGAGCGCGGTCTCGGTGGCGTAGGCCTCCTCGATCTCGCCGAGCCCGTCGACGGGCTTGAGCGCCGGCCCGCCGTGGTAGTCGGTGATCTTGAGGCAGCCGTCGGCCGTGGTGCACTCGGGCAGGCCGAACTGGCCGCGGTAGGTCGTGAGGTCGGCCTCCAGCGTCGGGTACGCGCCGATGCCGACGATCGTCACCATGCCGCGTTCGCCGGTCTTCGCGTCCGGCAGGTGGTAGGCGCGCGCCAGATCGGCGGGCGAGAACCCGGCCGGCGCGGGGGTGGTGAGGGGATCGGCCGACGCCTTGTCGCGCGTGACGACGTTCGTCAGGCAGCCGAGATCCACCTGGTGCCCCTGTACGACCCCGGTGCACGAGTCGGCGACGCCGTGGTCCTGGCCCAGCGTGCCCGCGCGCACCGCCTGCGCGACCTGGGCCGTGGCGGCGTCCGGCGGCGTGGCTGTGGCAGGTGCGGCGAGCGGAACAGCGACGACAACGGCCAGTACGAGCGCCCGACCCAGCTTCATGCTCACTCCCCTCGGCGGCGACCTCCTCAGGCCTACACCGCCGAGCCGGGCGCGGCAGGGGCGGACGCGTCCTCGCACCCGCACGAGTGAACAGTCACCGGCCGAACGTGACCGCCGCCCGAACCGCGGCGGGGACTTTCGCGCGCAGCTCGGGGTCCGGAGCCGCGCCGAGGGCGTCGTTGACCGTCGCGAACGCCAGCCGCAGCGCGATCCACGTGGTGGCCTCGAAGATCTCGCGGTCGTCCAGACCGGCGGCGCGCAGCGCGGCCACGTCCTCGGCAGTCGTCGCATTCGGGTCGCCGAGGACTTTTCGGGCCCACCCCGCGAGCGCCGACTCCCGTTCGGACACCTGCGCCGGCTCGCCGCGCAGCACGGCCGCCGCGGTGGCGTCGTCGGTCAGGCTCGCCAGCCGGGCGCCCCACGCGAGTGCGCAGTAGGAGTCGCCGCGCGCGGCCGCAGTGGCGGCCACCAGCACCGCCGCCTCCCGCGCGGACAGGCCCGAGGAACCCATGAGTGTCGCGCGCAGTTCGCTGAACGCGACGAGCACATCGGGCCGCCAGGCCCACACGCGCGTGAGGTTGTTGACGTACCCGTCGGAACCGAGGTCCTCGCCGTACACCGCTTCGACGGCGAGGCCCGGGGGAGGTTCGGTGAGGAAGGAGTGTCTCATCGAGTCAGTGTGCGCGCGTCCGTCCGGTCGCGACAGTCCCACCAATCCAGCACCCGCATCGCATGAAAGGTCAGCCACTTCGACGGTTCCCCGCCCGGCACGTCGATCTCGAACCAGACTTCACCAGGATGACGCCGGGCCTGCAGCCATGTTCCGTCGGGCTGCCGTTCCGTGCGGATGATCTCGACGGCTTCGGCCATCCGCGGATCCGGGGCGGTGCCGTCGAACAGCGCGGCGGCGCGGAAGTAGTCCGCCGCGTTGAGGAGGTTGTAGAACCAGCGGAACGGGTAGCCGAAGTGCCGGACCCACGGCGCGATCGGCTCACCCGTCGACAGCCGCCGGAACAGGCTGCGGGACAACAGGTACTCCTCGCCGCCGCGGCGCGCGTCGTCGACAGAGCCCACCGGACCGCCGGCTTTCTCGTAGTCCAGCAAGGCCTTCAGCGCGTTGAGGGTCGAGTGGACGGACGAGCGCTCGGCTCCCTCGACCCAGAGGCAGTTCCAGCCGCCGTCGACCAACCGGTGCTCCATGAACCACCTAGCGATGCCGTGGACGTCGGCGCCCAGCCACAGGCCGTTGGACAGCGTCCACGAGTTGATGCAGACGTCGACCTCGCCGTCCCAGTACGGCAGGTTCTCGTACTCCCACCGGCTGTTGCGCGCCAGCAGTTCGGCCGTGCCGTTGAGCACCGACGCGTCGAGGCCCCAGTCGCGCAGCGAGTTGAGCGACCACGTGGTCGCGGTCCACGGCTGGCCGTCTTCCGGCGAGCCCTGGAACTCGGCGGGGAAGAACGCGCCGCCGGCCCACTGGCCGTCCGGGTCCTGCAGGGCGAGCAGCCGCGCGCCGAACCCCTCCGTGGCGACGCGGGCGCGCGTCGCCTCCCAGACCTCCGGTGGCGAGCCCGCGAGGTCGCGTTCGACCTGCCAGCGCAGCGCCGGGTCGGAGTCGAGCAGCCACGGAAGCACCTCAGCCATGGGCCGACTCTACGGCGGCCTCAGCCCGAAGTCAGCCCGTGGCGGTAGGCGTATCCGACGGCCTGCGCCCGATCACGTGCGCCGATCTTGCCGAGGATGCGGTTGATGTGGCTCTTCACCGTGGCTTCGGCGACGAAGAGCCGGTGCGCGATCTCGGTGTTGGACAGGCCGTCGGCGATCAACGTCAGCACGTCCACCTCGCGTGGCGTCAGGCCGTCGGGCGCTTCGGCGGACGGCGGGCGGGGCGCGCCGGCCGTGAGCGCGTCCACGAGGTGGTGCTGCACCGCGGGGTCGATCACGGCCGCGCCGCGCGTCACCTGGCCCAGGGCGCGGCGGATGTCGTCGGCCCCGGCGTCTTTCGTGAGGTAGCCGCGGGCGCCGGCCTGCAACGCGTCGAGCACGGACTTGTCGTCGGCGTACGTGGTGAGCGCGACGACCTGCACGTCGTGGTCGCGGGCGCGGATGCGGCGCGTGGCCTCGATCCCGTCGCAGCGCGGCATGCGCAGGTCCATCAGCACGACGTCCGGCTTCAGCTGCCCGGCCAGCTCGGCTGCCTGGTCGCCGTCGGCCGCCGTGCCGACGACCTCGACGCCCGGGAGCAGCCCGAGCAGCATCGACAGGCCGTCGCGCACCACGCGCTGGTCGTCGGCCACCAGCACGCGGATCACGCCGGTGCCCACAGGCTCACCCGGAACCCCGTGCCGGTCGGCGCGGCCTCGAGCTGCCCGCCCAGCAGCTCGGCGCGCTCGCGCATGCCGCTCACGCCGTAACCGTGGTCGCCGGGTGCCGCGCCCGGGCTGCCGAGATCCTCGACGGTCAGCAGCGTGCCGCCCGGTTCGTAGCTCAGCCGCAGGTCCACGCGCTCGGCGTCGGCGTGCTTGCGGACGTTGGTCAGCGCCTCCTGCGCCACCCGGTACAGCGTCAGCCGCGTCTGCGCGGCCAGCTCCGGCGCCTGCCCGCTCACGGTGACCTCGCACGGGATCCCGGTGTCGCGTTCGAACTCCGCCGCCAGCACCGGCAGCCGCTCCGGGCCCGGCAGGTCCTCGCCGCGCAGCGCGCCGATCGCCTGGCGCGCCTCGGCGAGCCCGCTCTGCGCGAGCTGGTGGGCGCGTTCCACGGTGTCGGTCAGCCGCGGGTCCGCTCCACTGTGGACGGACAGCAGCCGGGCTCCTTCGAGGTGCAGCAGCAGACCGGACAGCGAGTGGGCGAGCACGTCGTGCATCTCTCGCGCGAGCCGCTGCCGCTCGGCCAGCGCCGCCGCCCGGACCTGGGCCGCGCGGGTCTGTTCGAGCTCCTCCGTGCGTTCACGCAGCTTCCGCATGTAGACGCCCAGGCGGTAGAACGCCAGCACGCCGAACGCGCTCAGCAGCGTCGGAACGGCCTCGTGGCGCGCGCCGAACAGGCTCGCCGCCACGAGCGTCGCCACGACCAGGCCGGCGACGATCCCGCCCCTGCGCGGAGCCAGCCGCGCCGACGCCGTGGCCGCCAGCAGGAACCCGCCGAAGAACCCCGTGCCGTTGGGCTCGAGCCACACCAGCGTCACGGAGCTGGCCAGCACGAGGAGGAACAAGCCGATCTCGACCGGCACCGGCAGCCGCCACTGCTGCACGCCGTACATCAGCATCGCCCCGCCGAGCAGCACGCCGAGCAGGCCGAGCAGCACCCCGAGCCCCTGGCCGTGCAGCGCGGGGCGTGGTTCGGACTTCGCCGCGAGCCACGTGAGCAGCACCAGGATGAGCACCGAGACCAGCCGCTGGACGCGGTGGTCGGCGCTGTTCACGGGTGCGTCGGACACCCGGCCGACGATATCGGCGGTGTACGCGGGAGTCGTCAACCCTCGGGTGTAGATCCGCGGGCCGCGGCCATACTGTCGGCCATGACCACGATCGAGAAGAGCGAGGAGCGGCACGCCTCCTGGCTCGAACTGTTCTTCGACCTGGTGGCTGTGGCCGGGGTCGCGCAGCTGGCGCACCTGGTGCACGGCAGCACGTCCTGGGGCGACGTCGGACTGTATGTGGTGTGCTTCCTGGCTTTCTGGACGGCGTGGATGTGCTTCACCGTCTACGGCAACGTCGCGAAGGGCGCCGCCCGCACGATGCCCGTGCTGCTGGCGATGGCCGGGCTCGCGTTCATGGCCGCGTCCGTGGAGGGCATCCACGGCGAGCACGCGAAGGTGTTCGCCATCGCCTACATCGCCGTGCGCGCCCTGGCCGACCGCGTGTGGGAGAGCCGCCGCGGCGGTGTGCGCGTGATCGTCGACTGGCCGGTGGCTCAGCTGGGGTTCGGCGTGGTGCCGTGGGTGGCCTCGCTCTGGGTCGACTCGCCGTGGCGCTACGGGCTGTGGGCGCTGGGGCTGGCGCTCGACCTGGTGATCACGTTCGCGGTTTCCGGCGACCGGCTCGTCGCCAACATCACCGCGAAGCTCGCGCACCGCGACGGCCCCCGCCCGCGCCCGACGCTCGCCCGCCTCGACACCGTGCACTTCGGCGAACGGCTGGGCCTGTTCACGATCATCGTGCTCGGCGAAGGCGTCCTCAACGTCACCGACGCGATGGCCGCAATCCCCGAATGGAACCACTCCCGCGTGTTCCTGACGGTGATCGCCGCGCTGGCCCTGCTCGCGACCCTCTGGGGAACCTCGCTCAACCAGGGCTTCGGTGGCATTCCGTACCTGGCCGCCGACGCTCTCGGGCCGCGCCTGTTGCTGCCCCTGCACTGCCTGGTGGCCGGCTTGCTGGCCGCGTTCGCGGGGGCGCTGGGCGACGCCGTCGAGTCGGTCTCCGAGGGCCATCTCCCCACGTCCACGCGCTGGCTCCTGTGCGGCAGCATCGCGGCGTTCGCGGTGATCGGCTCCCTCGCCGGGCTGGCGGCGGGCCGCGGGGTCCAGTGGGCCGTGGTGACGGTGATCCCGGGCCTGGCGATCCCGCTGACGCTGGGACTGGCGGGTCAGACGCTGGCCCCGGGGGTGTTCCTGTGGCTGCTGGTCGTGGCCGCGGGCGCGGGCCTGCTGCGACGCCGTTCCGCGGAGCCGGCGGCCGCGTAGACCCGTGGGTGGAGAAGGATTTCCCACCCTGGAGCCGACGCGGTGAGGGGGCGCCGAAAGCCACGCTGAGCAGGTCCGAATCACCGAAGGGGAGGACCTGCTCGTGAAACCCGAACTGCTGCGCCGGCTGCTGCCGAGCCTGGTGCTGAACATCGCGCTGCCGCTGGTGGTGTACGTGGTGCTGAAGCCTGTCGTGGCGAGCGAGGTGGTGGCGCTGGCGATCTCCGCGGCCATCCCGCTGCTCGTCACGGTCGGCGAGTTCGCCGTCCGGCGGCGGCTGGATCCGGTCGGGGTGGTGGCGATCGCGGGGTTCGTGGTGATGCTCGTGGTCCTGGGGCTCACGGGCGGCAACGAGCTCGTGCTGAAGCTGCAGGACGCCGTGTTGACCGGGCCGGTGGGGATCGTGCTGATCGGCTCGGCGGTGGTCGGGAAGCCCTTGCTGCTCCTGGGTCTCCGGTTCACGGGCCGTCCCACGCCCGCACCGGCTCAGCGCAGGGGGATCACCGTGATGACGGCTCTGCTCGGCGGGGTTCTCGCCCTCCACGCGGCGGTGCTGCTGGTGCTGGCGATCTCCCTGCCGACCACGACGTTCCTGGCCGTGGGCAAGCCCGTCGGCTGGGCCGTGATCGGCGCCGGGTTGCTGGCAATGTTCGTCTACCGCAACCGGCTGCGTGCGGCGTGAGTGAGCCGTGGGTCGTGCGGAGGTCAAGCGGCTCTTCGCCGACCCACGGCTCGAGCCGCCGCCCGCCCCACCGCCGGTCACCGCGCGTTCGGCCACGGCCCGTACCTCTGCCTCGGCGCTCCGCAGGCCCGGCTGGAGCTGCAGGCGGTCTTCACGGCCCTGCCGCGGCTGGTGCCGGACCTGCGCCTCGCCGTGCCGGCCGACGACCCGCGGTTGCGCGCCGACGTCGGGCACACGGCGTTCGCCGAGCTGCCCGTGACGTGGTGAGCGGTCAGGCCTGCGCCGACGCGAGCAGCTCGCGCAGGGCGGCCGCGAACTTCGGCGCGTTGCGTTGCGGCGCCAGGTGCGCGCCGGGGACCTCGACGAACGGCAGGCCCAGCTCGAGCGCCAGGATCTTCGCCGGCTGGTAGTGGTAGCGGCCGCGGCTGGCTTCGCCGGCGACGGGAACGATCTCGGTGCTCGCGCGGCGCAGGGCGCGCAGGTCCGGCAGGTAGTCGAAGAACTCGGCGAGCTCGCGGTCGAACAGGCGCAGCCAGTCGGCCTCGTGCGGCAGACGAAGATTGGGCAGATCGGGCAGCGCCGCGCCAGCGATGCCGTCGGAGAAGCGCGTGACGGCGCCCATCAGATCACCCGAACGGGCCAGCCGGATCTGGTCGTTCGCGGCCTCGAGCCAGCCCGTGGCGTCGGGCATCAGCTGCACCGCGGGCGGTTCGTGCGCGACGAGCACGGAAACCCGGTCGGGGTGGCGCCCCACGAGGTCGAGGCCGATCTGCGCGCCGGCGCTGGTGCCGAACACAGGGACCGGGCCGGCGCCGACATGGTCGAGCACGGCGAGCGCGTCGTCCGAATGCAGCGAAACCGGCACCGGGCCCGTGGTGGTGTCGGTGCTGGCGAAGTGGCCGCGCCGGTCGTAGGTGACCACGGTGTGGTCCGTCTGCAGTTGCTTGACGAGCGCGCGCAGCGAGTCCGCGCCGCCGGTGCCCCCGGGGATGAGCAGCAGCATCGGGCCCTCGCCACCGATGCGGACGGCGAGCTCGCCCTCCGCGACCGGGCAGCGGCTTTCCGAGATCATGCCTTGAAGTCAAGCACAACCGCCGTCGCCGAGGCGGCGCAGGATCGCCTCCGCGTCGGCCACGATTCCCCCGATCAGGTCCGCCACCGACGGCAGGTCGTGCAGCAGCCCGACGACCTGCCCGGACGCCAGCACGCCGGCCGCCGGGTCGCCGTCGACGAGGCCCGCGCGCAGCAGCATCGGCGTGTTGGCGGCCATCAGCACTTGCGCCCGCGTTCGCCCGCTTGTGCGCAGCCGCAGGCCCTCGCGCACGAGCGCGGCCCACGAAAGCCCGCTCGACCGGCGGAACCGGGCGGCGTTCCCGGCGGCGCGCGCGAACCCGGCGAGCGGACCGGACTTCTCCAGCGCGTCGACGAGTTCGGTGCGCAGAACGCGGTGCGCGACGCCGTCGACCTTGCGCGTGACGACGGTGCCGGCGAGGTCGTGGTCCAGGTACAGCTGCTTCACCGCGTCGGGCACCGTGCTTTCGCGCGTGAGCAGGAACCGGGTGCCCATCGCGATCCCGGCCGCGCCGTACGCGAGCGCGGCCGCCAGGCCCCGGCCGTCGAAGAAACCGCCCGCGGCGACCACGGGGATGTCGACGGCGTCGAGCACAGCGGGCAGTAGCAGCGTCGTGGCGACGCCGCCGGTGTGCCCGCCGCCTTCGCCGCCCTGCACGACGACGGCGTCGGCGCCCCAGGCCGCGACCTTCTCCGCGTGCCGGGTCGCGCCGACCGACGGCACGACGACCACGCCGTGGTCCTTGAGCTTGGTGATCAGCTCCCGCCTTGGAGCCAGCGCGAAGGACGCGACTTTCACGCCTTCGGTGATCAGCAGATCGACGCGCCGGGCGGCGTCTTCGGCGTCGGCGCGGAGGTTGACGCCGAACGGGTTTTCGGTGCGGGACCGGGTTTCCTTGATCGCGGCGGCCAGCTCGTCGTAGGTCATGGTGGCCGAGGCGAGGATGCCGAGGCCCCCTGCTTCGGCGGTCGCGGACACGAGCCGGGGGCCCGCGACCCAGCCCATGCCGGTCTGGACGACGGGCTGGCGGACGCCGACGAGGTCGGTCAGCGCGGTTCTCACGACGGAACTTCCTTGTCGCGCAGGGACTTCGGGTCCAGGACTTCTCGGATCAGCCGTAGTTCGTCGTCGCCGGGTGCGCGGGTCTGTCCGGTGCCGGAGGTGTCGAGCGGGAACGACGTCGCCGCGGTGGCGTCCTCGACGGAAACCCCGGGGTGCACGGAAAGCAGCCGCGGCGCGTGGTCCGCGCCGCCGAAGTCGAGCACGCCGAGGTTGGTCACCACGCGGTACACGTCGTGGTACGGAAGGGAAGCCGCCCGCGCGTAGCCGACGCCGGACACCACGTCCACGCGGTCGACGAACACCCGCCGGCCGTGGCGTGGCACCCAGTAGCTCGTGCGGTGGTTCACGGTGTTGCCGGGTCCGCCGCGTACGCCGAGAAGCTGCTTCGCGGGCTTCGCGTGCGAGCCGATGGCGGAGATGTTCTGGTTGCCTTCGCGGTCGATTTGGTTCGCACCCATCACGACGTGCCGTTTTCCGTGCGGCACCACGGTGTCGAGCACCTTGCGGAACGGCTGCCAGCCTTCGACGACGCCGTCGGCCGTCACGAGGGACGCCTCGCCGTCGGTGAGCAGCAGATCAGGCTCGAACGTCAGCCGGGCGAGTTTCGCACCCAACGCCGGGACGAAACCCATGGGGCTGACCAGGATCTCGCCGTCGCCGCGGAACAGCTCGGCGCACGCGATCACGGCGTACTCGGCGCGCGTCACGTCGGTCATGCCGCCTCCTCGGCGAAGCGGGCGACTTCCCGCTGGTATTGGGCTTCGTCGCCCGAGAGGAACCGGTCGGCGAAACTCGGCCACCTGTCCGGGTCCTTGGCCGAGGCCGCGTAGTGGCGCTGGAAGTTCTCGTCGCGGCCGTACTCGGGCACGGCGCTGGTGAAGTGCGCGCCGTGCGGGGTTTCGACGACGCCGTGCACGCTCGCGCGGTTGAGCAGCAGGCTCTGCAGGGGCGCGGCGGACAGTTCCGCAGTGGGGACAACGCGTTCGGCGGAGACGTAACAGCGGTCAGCGGCGAGGGCGAACAGCTCGTCGAAGTACGGGTCGGGGCCGAGGTACTGGGCGTTGCCGCGGGCGTCGGCGCGGTTGAGGTGGACGAGCGCCGCGTCGAGCTTGAGCGCGGGGACGGCCAGGAACTCCTCGCCGTCGGCGTAGGGGGAGCGGATCGTGCGCAGGTGCGGGTTCAGCGTCACGACGTCGGAGCCGAGGCCGGCGCGGGTCGGGAGGAACGGAAGCCGTTGGGCCGCGGCCGATAGGCCGGTGCCGAGCACGCCCTCGTCGTACTCCGTGACCTCGAACGCGCCGGCTTCGCGGGCGCGGGTGAACCACGGGTCGTACGGGATCGAGTCGAGCGTGACGAACCCGAAGACCAGCCGGCGGATCTTGCCCGCGGCGGCGAGGAGGCCGACGTCCGGGCCGCCGTAGGAGACGACGGTGAGGTCCTTCAGCGGGGAGCGCAGAATCGCGCGGACGAAGGCCATCGGCTTGCGCCGCGAACCCCAGCCGCCGAGGCCGACGGTCATGCCGTCGCGCAGCTCGGCGACCACCTCGTCGGCTGTCATCCGCTTGTCGCTCAAGGCTTCACCCCTCCGTCGAGGAACTGCTGCCGGGCGGCGCCGGACACGCCGGCGAGGTTGAGCTGGAAAGTGAAGCCCTGCTCGAAGCGGTAGCTGCGGTGCACGGGCTGCACGTCGATGCCGTTGATCGCTTGTTTGGCCGCGCGGATCACGCGGGTGTCCTTCGCGGCGATCCTGCGCGCGAGGGCCAGGGCTGTCGCGTCGAGCTCTTCGCGGGGTACGACCGCGTACACGGAACCGTGGTGGTGAAGCTGCTTCGCGGAGATCGTTTCGGCTGTGTAATACAGCGCGCGCATGAGGTGCTGCGGGACGAGCCGCGCGAGGTGTGTGGCCGCACCGAGCGCGCCGCGGTCGACCTCGGGCAGGCCGAACTCGGCGTCTTCGCTGGCCACGACGACGTCGGCGTTGCCGGCCAGCCCGACCCCGCCGCCGAGGCAGAACCCTTGCACGGCCGCGATCACCGGGACCGCGCAGTCGTACACGGCGGAGAAGGCGGCGGCGCAGCCCTCGTTCGCGCCGATGAGTGCGGTGTGACCGGGGTCGTGCTGGATCTCCTTGATGTCGACGCCGGCGTTGAAGCCGCGGCCCTCGGCGCGCAGCACCACGACGTGGGTTTCGGGGTCGCGGCCCGCGTTCGTGACGGCTTCGGCGAGGGCGAACCAGCCGTCCGCGGTGAGCGCGTTGACCGGCGGAGCGGCCACCGTCACCACGGCGACGCCGGGCTCCGGGGAGTGCGTGGACACGGTCATGGTCACCTCTGACGGGTTACAAACCTAGCACTTGCTTGGTACGTTAGCACGGCAACGGCGACGCGGCGGGAGGGCGTGAGTGGCACTGGATCTACAGCTCGACGGCGCCGTCGTGCTGGTCACCGGCGGGACGCGCGGGGTCGGGGCAGGGATCGCCGCGGTGTTCCGCGACGCGGGTGCACGGGTGGTCGTGTGCGCGCGAAGTGGTGCCGGCGCGGATTTCGTGCGGTGCGACGTGCGTGAGCCGGCGGAGGTCGCGCGGCTGGTTTCTTTGGTGGTGACGGAGTACGGACGGCTGGACGTGCTGGTGAACAACGCCGGAGGAGCGCCGTTCGCGGACACAGCCACGGCGTCGGCGCGGTTCCACGAGAAGGTGGTCGCGTTGAACCTGCTGGCGCCGCTGGGGGTTGCGCAGGCGGCGAACGCCGTGATGCAGCAGCAGGAAGGTGGCGGGGTGATCGTGAACGTGAGCAGTGTCAGTGCGACGCGGCCTTCGCCCCGGACGGCGGCGTATGGGGCGGCCAAGGCGGGGCTCGACAACTTGACGGCGACCTTGGCGGTGGAGTGGGCGCCGAAGGTGCGGGTGAACGCGCTCGACGTGGGGATGGTCGGGACCTCGCCCGAGTTGTATGACTCCTCGGTTGCCGCGACCGTGCCGTTGGGACGGTTGGCGACGCCGGCGGAGGTGGGGGCGTGTGCGGTGTTTTTGGCTTCTCCGTTGGCTTCGTACGTGAGTGGTGCGCGGCTGGCGGTGCACGGCGGTGGTGAGGCGCCGGCGTATCTGCGGGCCGGTTCGGAAGGGGTGTGACGTGGGGCTGGTCGACGGTCGGGTCGTGGTGGTCACCGGTGCGGGGCGCGGGATCGGGCGGGCGCACGCGCTGGCGTTCGCGGCCGAGGGCGCGCGGGTGGTGGTGAACGACGTCGGGGCTTCGCCGGACGGCAGCGGGGGTACGGCGGGTCCGGCGGGGCTGGTGGTGTCGGAGATTCGCGCTCTCGGCGGGGAAGCGGTGGCGAACACGGACGACGTCGCCGATTGGGACGGTGCGGCGCGGCTGGTGTCGGCGGCGGTGGACTCGTTCGGTGGGCTGGACGTGCTCGTGGCCAACGCCGGGTTCCTGAGGGACCGGATGCTGGTGAACCTGTCGGAGGAGGAGTGGGACGCCGTCGTGCGGGTGCATCTGAAGGGGCACTTCGCGCCGTTGCGGCATGCTGCCGCGTACTGGCGCGCGGAGGCGAAGGCGGGGCGCGCGCGGTCGGCGCGGGTGGTGCTGACGAGCTCGGGCGCGGGCCTGTTGGGGAGTGTCGGGCAGGGCAATTATTCGGCGGCGAAGGCGGGGATCCTGGGGCTCGCTTCTGTCGCCGCGGCCGAGCTGGCGCGGTACGGGGTGCTGGTCAACGCGATCGCGCCGGCCGCGCGGACGCGGATGACGGAGGGGACGTTCGACATGACGGCGCCGGCGTCGGGGTTCGACGCGATGGCGCCGGAGAACGTGTCGCCTTTGGTGGTGTGGCTGGGTTCCGTCGAGTCGGCCGGCGTCACGGGGCGGGTGTTCGAAGTGGACGGTGGCCGCGTGTCCCTCGCGGACGGCTGGCGCCACGGCCCGTCGCGCGACAAGGGCACACGCTGGGAGCCGGCCGAACTGGGCCCGGTGGTGGCTTCGTTGCTCGCTTCCGCGCCTTCACCTGAACCGGTGTACGGCGCTTGAGCTTGTTTTGTCGGTGGCGCGTGCTTGACTCGTTCGCATGACCACCTGGCAGACCTTCGCGGCGGCCGCCCCCTCGCTGGCCGAGCGCATCCACGAACGCTTCCTCAGCGGCGAGTCCCACGTCCTGGCCACCCTGCGCCGCGACGGCTCACCTCGCGTGAGCGGCTCCGAAGTCTCCTTCCGCGACGACGGCTCCCTGTACGTCGGCTCGATGCTCGACGCCCGCAAAGCCCGCGACCTCCAACACGACGGCCGCTTCGCCCTCCACGCCTTCCCCGGCATCGAAGAAAACGGCCCAGGCGACGCGAAACTCGCCGGTGTCGCCCGGGAAATCACCGACGACCGCGCCGACTCCGGCAGCCACCTCTTCGAACTGGACATCGACGAAGCGGTCTACACGTGGGTCGCGGACAACACGCTGTTCGTCGAGTCTTGGCACGCGGGGGGTGCTTGGGTGCGTTTCGCGCGACCGGACAACGGCCCGGTGGAGCGCACGGTGCTGGGTTGAGTGTTGCGCGGTTGCGCGAGGGCTGCCGCGGCGGTCGTTCGGGACAGGCGGTGCCGGGGTGCTTGAGCCCGATCGGTTTTGGCTGAGTGCGTTGGGGTGTCTTCCGGTGGCCTTGGGTAACGCCGGGTTCGGCCTGTCCGCCGGTGGATCACGCGTGCGGTGACGGCGCTGGGCCGGGTGGTTGAATGCGGGGATGCGTCTGGTGGAGGACCTGGTCGACGAGCCCGGCACGCTGCTGATCATCGGGCCGTCGAAGGCCAAGGTCACCGGCGGCAGTCCCAGTCCGGCGGCTCGTGCGGACTGGCCCGAGGAACTGCTCCGGGCTCGTGAGGAACTCCTGCCCCGGTCCGCTGTCGACGACCGGACGCGGCTGCCGGCGTGGCAGCGCTACAACGGTCACTTCTACCGGCACGTCGGCGACGCGCTGCCCGACGCCGCGGCGTCCGGACGACTGCTCATCCTCAGCGGTGGCTACGGCGTCGCGAGGGCGGACGAGCCGATCGCGTTCTACGACCGGAAACTCCGCCTGCGCGACTGGCCGCCCGGCACGCTCGAGGCCGCGATCCAGTACGAGGTGCACCGGCTCGGTGCCCGGCGGGTCCTCGGGTTCGGGTCCGCGAGCGCGGACTACGCGAAGCTGCTGCGCCGCGTGCCCTGGGAGGTCGAGGCGACGTTGGTGACCGTCGACTTCCACGGAGGCGGCGCGCAGGTCGAAGTTCCGAAGCGGCTCGCCCACGCCTTCGCCGCGGCGTGGCGGCGTGAGCCTGGGCGGAGGCCGCCGGGGGTCGTCGCCGTGCCGCTGTCGTGAGCCGGTTCAGGCCCGGACCCACAGGCAGAACGGGTGCCCGGCCGGATCGAGGTACACGCGGACGTGCTTCTGCGGCTGGAACGGCGCGAGCCGCGCCCCGGCCGCGACGGCTTTCGCGCCTGCCTGCGCCAGATCGTCGACTTCGATGTCCAGGTGCAGCATCATCTGCTGGTACCCGGGCTCCTGCGGCCACCTCGGCGGCACCAGCTCACGTTCCAGCTGGAAGGACAGGCCGGGCCCACCCTCGGGCGGCCGCAGCGTGACCCAGTCCGGCTCGTCCACGCCGAGGGGCCACCGCAGCAGCGCCTGGTAGAACTTCGCCAGCGCCCGCGGGTCGGGCGCGCCGAGCACGGTCGCGGTCAGTTTCATCGCCCCAGCGTAGGCCGATCCGCGCCCGGGGTCAGAGGCGTTCGATGATCGTCGCGGTCGACATCGCGCCGCCGGCGCACATGGTGATGAGGGCGGTTGCGGTGTCGCAGCGTTCGAGTTCGTGCAGCGCGGTGGTGAGGAGGCGGGCGCCGGTGCTGCCGACAGGGTGGCCGAGGGCGATGGCACCGCCGTTGACGTTCACGCGCGTGGGGTCGGGGGAGTGAGTGCGTTGCCAGGAGAGGACGACGGAGGCGAACGCTTCGTTGACTTCGAACAGGTCCGGGTCGCCGATGGTCATACCGGCCTGGGCCAGCACGCGGTCGGTGGCCTGGATGGGGCCGTCGAGGTGGTAGTACGGTTCGGCGCCGACCAGGGCCTGGGCCAGGATGCGCGCACGGGAGCGCAGGCCGAGGGAGCGCGCCAGCGTGGCGTCCATGAGCAGGAGCGCGGCGGCGCCGTCGGAGATCTGGGAGGACGTGCCGGCGGTGTGGACGCCGTCGGGCAGCACGGGTTTCAACCGGGCCAGACCGTCCACAGTGGTCTCTCGAAGGCCCTGGTCCCGGCTGATCAGGCGGGGTTCCCCGGATGCCGGGTCGGGGGCCTTCACCGGGACAATCTCGCGGTCGAACCGACCGGCAGCCCACGCGGCTGCGGCCTTCCGCTGTGAAGAAGCACCGAACTCATCGACGTCCGCGCGCGTGAGGCCGCGCCGCACCGCGATGCGTTCGGCCGCGCGGTACTGGTCCGGCATGTCGATCGACCACGACTCCGGCCGCGGCGATCCGGTGGAGACGCCGGAGCGGGCGGGGCCATCCGCTCCCACCCACCGGTTCGCCCCCAACGGCACCCGGCTCATCGACTCCACCCCACACGCCACTCCGGCCGAAATGGCACCAGCTGCGATCAGCCCCGCGATCAGGTGCGTGGCCTGCTGAGCCGAGCCGCATTGCGCGTCGATGGTGGTGGCGCCGGTGGTCGGCGGCAGGCCGGCGTAGAGCCAGGCCGTGCGGGTGACGTTGCCGGCCTGTTCGCCGGCCTGGGTCACGGCGCCGCCGATGACCTGCTCGACCAGTGCGGGGTCGATGCCGCTGCGGTCGAGCACCGCGAGGTGCGCCGCGCCCAGCAGTTCGGCCGCGTGCAGGCCCGAGAGCCAGCCGCCGCGTTTGCCGATCGGCGTGCGCACCGCCGCCACGATCACGGGCTCGCCGGGAGAGCTAACAGTGTTCACCCACCCAAAATTAGAACATGTTCCAGTTAAACACAAGAACTCCCAGCTGCCGGACAATCTTGATCTTCACCAACTGAGCGCTCGTTCACCAGCGCAGAATCGGTAAAGTAAACGGGTATTACCAAACGGGGTTCCGTAAGTTAACACCGTATGCTCCAATGATCCATAGAACGTGTTGCAGTGCGCGAATCATCGCCGATCCCGTGCAGGAGGCAGCCGTGGCCGCTCCGCTTTTGCCCGCCGGTTTCGACTTCACGGACCCGGACCTCTACGCGAACCGCCTGCCGCTGGAGGAGTTCGCCGAGCTCCGGCGCACGGCGCCCGTGTGGTGGAACCCGCAGCGCCGCAACACCGCCGGCTTCGGCGACGACGGCTACTGGGTTGTCACGCGCCACGCCGACGTCAAGGAGGTCTCGCGCGACAGCCAGCTGTACTCGTCGTGGGAGAAAACCGCCATCATCCGCTTCGACGACCAGATGACGTCGGAGAACCTCGACGCCAACCGCCTCGTGCTGCTCAACATGGACGCCCCGCAGCACACGAAGCTGCGTCGCATCGTCTCGAAGGGCTTCACCCCGAAGTCCATCGCCAAGCTCGAGGACACTCTGCGCGAACGCGCCGAGCGCATCGTCGCCGAAGCCCGCAGCAAGGGAGAAGGCGACTTCGTCACCGACGTCGCGTGCGAGCTGCCCCTGCAGGCCATCGCCGAGCTCATCGGCGTGCCGCAGGAGGACCGCATGAAGATCTTCGACTGGTCCAACCAGATGGTGGCCTACGACGACCCCGAGTACGAGCTCGAACCCCTCACCGCGAGCGCCGAGCTCGTCGGCTACGCCTGGAACATGGCCGAGGAACGCCGCCGCTGCCCGGTCGACGACATCGTCACCAAGCTCGTGCAGGCCGACGTCGACGGCGAAGCGCTCGGCTCCGACGAGTTCGGCTTCTTCGTGATCCTGCTGGCCGTCGCGGGCAACGAGACCACACGCAACGCCATCACCCACGGCATGAAGGCCTTCCTCGACCACCCCGACCAGTGGGCGCGCTACCGCGCGGAAAAGCCCAAGACCGCGCCCGATGAAATTGTCCGCTGGGCCACGCCCGTGGTCGCGTTCCAGCGCACAGCCACGCGCGACACCGAGCTCGGCGGCGCGCACATCCGCCGCGGCGACCGCGTCGGCATGTTCTACAGCTCCGCCAACTTCGACCCCGACGCGTTCGACGAGCCCGAGCGCTTCGACGTCTTCCGCGGGGACAACCCCCACGTCGGCTTCGGCGGCACCGGCTCGCACTACTGCCTCGGCGCCAACCTCGCCCGCCTCGAGATCGACCTCATCTTCTCCGCGATCGCCGACGTCATGCCCGGCATCGCCGAGGTCGCGCCCCCGCGGCGCCTGCGCTCCGGGTGGCTCAACGGCATCAAGCACTACCCGGTCCGCTACGCCTGAGCGGGCCTGATCCGCCCAAAACCGGCATGATGGCCAGGTGGCGCAACGCGTGACGGTCGACGTCGAGTTCGGCGTCCGGGTGGCGAAGCCCGGTCTCGCCGCGATCTCGGTCGCCGCCGTCCACGCCGACACCGACGAGCTCACCGTCTCCGCCGCCGGCGCACCCCGCACCGTCGAGCTCGACCACGGCACGCGCGCCGAGGTGTTCGACCTCCCCACCGGCGAGCACCGCGTGACCTACCACGGCGAACGCACGCTCTGCCGCGCCACCCCCGAGCCCGTCACGCTCGCCGACCTCGCGCGCTACACCCGCCCGAGCCGCTTCTGCCCGTCCGACCGCATGGCCGCCCTGAAACCGGACCACGGCGACGACCGCGTCCGCGTCCGCGCCATCGCCGACCACGTCCACGAGCGGCTGAGCTACCTCCCCGCCACCCCCGAAGGCCGCGACGCCGCCGCCACCCTGAAAGCCGGCGAAGGCGCCTGCCGCGACTTCGCCCACGCCTGCATCGCGCTCTGCCGAGCCGTGGGCATCCCCGCCCGCTTCACCACCGTCTACGCCCCCGGCCTGAAACCCATGGACTTCCACGCCGTGTTCGAGGCCGGCGTCTGCGGGCGCTGGCTCGTGTTCGACGCGACCCGCCTCGCCCCGCGCCCGGTGATGCTCCGCATCGCCACCGGTCGCGACGCCGCCGACACCGGATTCCTCACCCCGCTCGGCTGCGAGCTCGACTTCCTCGGCGCCACCGTGTTCGCGACCACCGACGCCGTGCCGCCGCCCGACGATCACGACAAACCCGTGGTCCTGGCGTGAAAGGTGTGTCCGGTGCGACAAACCCGGCCGCGGCTGGGTAGACAGTGACCGTGAACCGTCAACTGCCTGGGCCGAGCCGGTGGGCCCGCGCGCGTGCCCGGTACCGCTGGCTCGACCACCTCGCGCTCGCCACAAACCGGTACCTCGAGTACGGGGGCTACCACTACGTCGCCTCGATCACGTACTTCAGCCTGCTCTCGCTGGTGCCGATCCTGATGCTGGCGTCGTCGGCCGCGGGGTTCGTGCTGGCCACGCAGCCGCACCTGCTCGACCAGATGCTGCACGCCATCTCCGGCACGCTGCCCGGGGCGCTGGGGGAGAAGGCCTCGGACCTGCTGACGGGGTTCGTGGAGCAGCGCACCAGCGTCGGCGTAGCGGGTCTCGTCGTCGGGCTGTACTCCGGGTGGAACTGGATGAACTCCCTGCGCGACGCGCTCACCGCCATGTACGGCCAGAACCGCTCCGACGGGCCGCTGCTGCGCACGATTCTCATGGACGTGCTCGCGCTGCTGGGGCTCGCGGCCGCGCTGCTGGTGTCGTTCGGCATCACCGTGTCGGGCACGGCCATGGGCCGTTACCTGCTGAAACTAGTCGGCGTCGACGACACCAGCTGGGGCCATTCCGTGCTCTCGGCCACGTCGGTGCCGCTCGCGTTGCTGGCCGACTGGCTGGTGTTCCTGTGGGTGCTCACGCGGCTGCCGCGCGAGCGCGTCGGCTGGCGCAGCGCGATGCGCGGCGCGGTCGCTGCGGCGCTGGGCTTCGAGCTGCTGAAGCAGGCGGGCGGCATCTACCTGAACTTGATCAGCGCGTCGCCCTCGGGCGTCGCGTTCGGCTCCGTGATCGGTCTGCTGTTCTTCATCTCCCTGATCGCGCGCATGCTCGTGTACATCACGGCCTGGACGGCCACTGCTCGAGACGCGCCGCAGAAACCGGTCCCGCCGCCGTCGCCCACGGAGCTGCGGCCGGTCATCGCACCGCGCCAGCACACGGCCGGTCCCCTCGCGCTGGGCGCGGTGCTCGGGGCGCTGGGCACGTTGTTCGCGCTGCGCGGCCGCCGCCGGTCATGAGCCGGGCTTGGCCGAGCCCACCACCCACATGCTGAAGTACTGCGAGCCGCCGCCGTACGCGTGGCCGAGCGCGACACGCGCGCCGTCGACTTGGTAGTCGCCCGCGCGGCCCATCACCTGCTTGGCCGCCTCGGAGAACCGCAGCATCCCCGACGCGCCGATCGGGTTCGACGACAGGACCCCGCCCGACGGGTTCACCGGCAGCCGGCCGCCGAGCGCCGTGTCGCCGGCCTCGGTGACTTTCCAGCCCTGGCCCTCCGGCACGAACCCGAGGTTCTCCAGCCACATCGGCTCGAACCAGGAGAACGGCACGTAGATCTCGGCGACGTCCACTTCGGACAGTGGATCGGTGATCCCGGCCTCGTGCCACAGCGCTTTCGCCGCGTCGCGCCCGGCCTGCGGGTTCACCTGGTCGCGGCCGGCGAACGTGGTGGGCTCCGTGCGCATCGCCGTGGCGTGGATCCACGCGGCCCCGCCCGGCACGGCGTCGCCCGCGGCTTCGTCGCCGAGCACCATGGCGCAGGCGCCGTCGGAGGAGGGGCAGGTCTCGTCGTAGCGGATCGGGTCCCACAGCATCTGCGACGCCTGCACCGAGTCCACGGTGATGTCGGCCTGGCGCAGGTGCGCGTACGGGTTGAGCGCCCCGTTGCGCCGATCCTTCGCGGCGACGATCGCCCCGACGTGCGCCGGCGCGCCGGCGCGCCGGATGTAGGAGCGCACGTGCGGCGCGAAGTACCCGCCCGCGCCGGCGCCCACCGGCATCTGGAACGGCGGCAGGATCGAGAGTCCCCACATCGCGTTGGACTCCGACTGCTTCTCGAACGCCACCGTCAGCACGCGGCGGTGCACGCCGGCCTGGATCAGCGACGCGGCGACCAGTGCGGTCGAGCCGCCGACCGAACCCGCGGTGTGCACGCGCAGCAACGGTTTCCCGGTCGCGCCCAGCGCGTCGGCCAGGAACAGCTCGGGCATCATCACGCCTTCGAACAGGTCGGGGGCCTTGCCGAGCACCACGGCCTCGATGTCGGCCCAGCCGACCTGCGCGTCGTCCATCGCGCGGTCGATGGCCTCGCGAAGCAGGCCGGGCATGGACACGTCGGTGCGCTTCGCGCGGTGGTGCGTCTGGCCGGTGCCGAGCACGGCGGCGAGCTGCTTGGTCATCGCGCCTCCAGCACGGCGAGGAGGTTCTGTTGCAGGGCCGGGCCGCTCGTCGCGTGGGCGAGCGCCTTGCCCGCCTCGCCGCGGTGGATGCGCGCGGCCGCCTCGCCGATGCGGGCGAGGCCGGCGGAGAACATCGGGTTGCCCGTGAGCGCGCCGCCCGAGGGAGTGATCCGCACACTGTCGCCGAGCCCGAGCGCGGTGCGGACGATGAGCTCCTGGTGCGTGAACGGCGTGTGCAGCTCGGCCAGCTCGACCCCGTCGAGATCGAGGTTTCGGGCGGCTTGTTCGATTGACGGTGACCGAGTCAGGTCGCGGGCTCCGAGCACGGGGGAGTCGACGCGGTGCTCGACGCCGGTCAGGATGGCCGGCCGGTCGACGAGGTCCTTCGCGCGTTCGGCGCCGGCCAGCACGAGCACGGCCGCGCCGTCGGTGACGGGCGCGATGTCGTGTGCTCGCAACGGATCCGCGACGTACGGGGTGTCGAGCAGGGCGGCGACGTCGACCTCGCCCGAGAGCTGCGCGGCGGGGTTGCCGGCGGCGTCGGCGCGGCTGCGGGCGGCGACCTCCGCGAGGTCCTTTTCGGACCACAGCCCGGCGTCCAGGCCCAGGCGCGCTTGCAGGCCGGCGATGGCGAGCGAATCGGGCCAGAGGGGAGCGAGCACGTACGGGTCGAGCTGCAGCGCGAGCACCCGGCGCAGCTGCCCGGCGCTGGCCTTGCCGAAGCCGTAGACGAGCGCGGTGTCGACCTCACCCATGCGGATCTTCAGCCAGGCCTCGTACAACGCCCACGCGGCGTCCATCTCCACGTGCGACTCGTGGATCGGTGGGAAGGCGCCGATGGCGTCGACGGCCGCGATGAAGGAGAACGCGCGCCCGGCCAGGTAGTCCGACGAGCCGGAGCACCAGAACCCGATGTCCTCTTTGGATAGACCCGTGGCGGCGAACACCTCGGCCAGGATCGGCACGAGCATCTCGACGCCGTTCGTGGTGCCGGCGGTCTCGCGGACGTTCGGTGCCTGCGCGAACCCGGCGACGGCGACTTCGGGCATGCGTCCCCCTCACAGGTGGTGGGCGAAGGATTCGAACGGCGCGTCGGGCTCGCCGGTCGGTTCGAAGTGGCTGATGTTCTCCAGCGACGTCCACCACTCGTCCCGCGGGCGCCACGCCGCGCGCACCCGCATCCCCATCCGCACGTCCTCGGCGGCACAGCCGAGCACGAGGTGCAGGAAGGCGATGTCGGCGCCGTCGAGCAGCACGTAGGCCGCGACGTACGGCGGTTTGATGCGCTGGCCGAGGAAGGGGACGTTGACGATGCAGAAGGTGGTGACGATGCCGGTGTCGGGCAGCTCGACCTCGTCGGTGGTCGGCACGCCGTCGGTGGGGCACGCGCCGCGCGGCGGGATGTAGACCTTCGCGCACGCGGGGCAGCGCTGGCCGATCAGGCGGCCTTCCGCGAGCGCGCGCAGGTAGCGGCTTTCCTCGGGTGACGCGGAGTGGCGGTAGTGCAGGTGGACCGGGGTGATGACCACCTCGACGGGGGCACCTTCGTCGCGTTTCGCCACCGGGGGTGGGGGTTCGGTCGGTTGTGTTTCGGGTGCTTCCGCGGGCAGGAAGTACGCGATGTCGCGGATGTGGCCGACGGTTTCCTCCGCCCAGCGCACTTTGACGCGCTGTCCGGTGTGGACGTTGGCGGCTTCGCCGGCGTCGAGGGAGTGCAGCAGGGTGGTGTCGGCGCCGTCGAGCTTGACCAGGACCCACGCGAACGGACGGGACAGCGGCTGGCCTTCCAGCGGGTTGGCGCACCACGACCAGGAGACGACGGTGCCCTCGGCGCTCACCGGCACGAACTCGGTGAGTGCTTCGGCGGTCACGGGGTCGTACTCGGGCGGGGGCACGTGGAAGCGCCCGTCGCTGCCCCGGATGCCCTCGATCCGTCGCTCGCGCAGGGCGTTCACGAACCGGCCGAGCACGGGCCCGGTCGAGCGGGTGTAGTCGAATCCGACGTCGAGCGGCGCCGAGAGCGGGGTGTCCGTCACGTTTCCGAGTGAAACACGTTCTCGAATTCGAGGCAAGATGGCTGTTGTGCGTATGTGGAACGCGTTCTAGATTTGGAGTCATGGACCTGGGACTGTGGAGGATCGCCGCGGCCGAGCCCGACCGCGTGGCACTGGTGGATCCCGACGGCCGCGAGGTCGGCTATGGCGAGCTGGCGGCGAAAGCCAACCGCTACGCGCTGGGCCTGCGCGAGCTCGGGCTCGAGGCCGGCGACGCGATCGTGCTGCTGCAGCCCAACGGCGACGAGCTGCTGGCCGCGTACTTCGCCGCGATCGAATCGGGGCTGTACGTGGTGGTGGTCAACTGGCACCTCGTCGCGCCGGAGGTCGCGTACATCCTGGCCGACAGCGGCGCGAAGGCTTTCCTCGCGCACGAGCGGTTCGCGGACGTCGCCGTGGCGGCCGCGGACGAGGCCGGGATCACGGCACGGTTCGCCGTGGGCGACGTGCCCGGCTTCCGGAGGATGGAAGAGCTGGGCGCGGGCCTGGGCGACGGGCGGCCGTCCGGCCGGACGGCGGGGTCGCCGATGCTCTACACGTCGGGCACCACGGGCCGGCCCAAGGGCGTCCGGCGGCCGCTGACGGGCGCCGACCCGGACGAGGTGCCGGCGGCGTCGACGTGGTTCTTCGGGATCTTCGGCCTGGCGCCTTTCGACGGGCACGTGCACCTGTGCGGTTCGCCGCTCTACCACACGGCCGTGCTGAACTTCGTCGCGATTTCCGTGCAGCTGGGCCACACCGCGGTGCTCATGGACCGCTGGGACGCGGCCGACATGCTGCGCCTGATCGAGCGCCACCGCGTGACGCACAGCCACATGGTGCCCACGCAGTTCCGCCGCCTTCTCGCCCTGCCACCCGACGTGCGGTCGGGTTTCGACCTTTCCTCGCTGCGCGTGATGATCCACGGCGCCGCCCCCTGCCCGCTGGAGGTCAAGCGCCGGATGCTGGACTGGTGGGGCCCGGTCGTCACGGAGTACTACGCCGCCACGGAAGGCGGCGGCACCGTCATCGTGGGCGAGGAGTGGCTGCGCAAGCCGGGCTCCGTCGGCCTGCCCTGGCCGGGCTCGACCGTGCGCGTCCTGGACTCCGCCGGCGCCGAGGTGCCCGCCGGCGAAGTCGGCACGGTGTACTTGAAGATGGGCGACTCGTCCTTCGAATACCACCGCGACAGCCTGAAAACGCAACGCTCCCGCGTCGGCTCGCTCTTCACCCTTGGCGACATCGGCCACCTCGATTCCGACGGGTACCTGTACCTCCACGACCGCGCCGCCGACCTCATCATCTCGGGCGGCGTGAACATCTACCCGGCCGAAATCGAGGGCGAGCTCGTGATGCACCCGAAGATCGCGGACATCGCGGTGTTCGGCATCCCGCACGAGGACTGGGGCGAGGAGATCAAGGCGGTGGTGCAGCCGGCTCCCGGCGTCTCTCCTTCTGCCGACCTGACTTCGGAACTCCTGGCCTTCGCCGCGACGCGGTTGGCGCGGTTCAAACTGCCGCGGTCGGTGGATTATCTGGAGGAGCTGCCCAGGGATCCGAATGGGAAGCTGTACAAGCGGAGGTTGAGGGAGCGGTACGTTTCCTGAGCGGTGAGGCCGGGTCCCGGCCTCACCGGACGTCCGGCTCAGCGACCCTCGAACCGTGGCTTCCTCTTCTCCGCAAACGCCCTCGGCCCCTCCTTCGCATCTGCCGAGGCGAAGACCTCGATGCCGTACTTCGCGTCCAGTTTGAAGGCGTCGTTTTCCGGCAGGGCTTCCGTGTCGCGCAGGGTGCGGAGGATGGCGCGGACGGCGAGGGGGCCGTTGGCGTTGATGAGCGACGCCAGCTCCAGTGCGCGGGACAGGGCGGTGCCGTCCGGGACGACGTGGCCGATGAGGCCGCAGGCCAGAGCTTCGGAGGCTGACAGGTGGCGGCCGGTCAGCAGGAGGTCCGCCGCGAGCGTGTAGGGGATCTGCCGGGGGAGGCGCACGGCGGAGCCGCCCATCGGGAACAGGCCCCAGCGGGCCTCGGAGACGCCGAAGCGGGCGGACTCGCCGGCGACGCGGATGTCGGTGGCCTGGAGGATTTCGGTGCCGCCGGCGATGGCGGGGCCCTCGACGGCGGCGAGGAGCGGTTTCGTCAACCGGCGGCCTTTCAGCAGGCCGTCGATGCGGCTCGGGTCGAAGGCGCCCGAATCGAACGCGTCCGACGGGGCGTTGCGGGACATCGACTTCAGGTCGGCGCCCGCGCAAAAGGCGCCGCCGGCGCCGGTGAGGATGCAGGAGCGCACCTCGGGATCGGTGTCCACGCGGTCCCACGCCGAGGTCATGATCGCGAGCATCTCGCCCGTGAGCGCGTTGCGGGCCTCGGGGCGGTTCATCGTGACCACGAGGGTCTGGCCTTCCAGGGACACGAGAGCGTGGGGCGCGGCCAAGGAAACCTCCCGGAGAACGCGGGCATTGCCCAGAACGATAACATGTTCTACTTTGAGTGGTGTGGCACTCAACATCGCGGATCTACTCGAGCACGCCGTCGACGCCGTGCCGGAGCGTGTCGCGGTCGTGTGCGGCGCGAGGCAGGTGACGTTCGCCGAGCTGGAGGCTCGCGCGAACCGCCTGGCGCACCACCTCGCCGCCCACGGCGTGGGACCCGGGTCCCACATCGGTGTCTATTCCCGCAACTCCATCGAGGCCCTGGAGTCGATGTTCGCCGCGTACAAGCTGCGCGCCGTCGCGGTGAACGTGAACTACCGCTACGTGCACGGCGAGCTGAAGTACCTGTTCGGCAACGCGGATCTGGTCGCCCTCGTGCACGAGCGCCGCTTTGCCGACAAGGTGGCGAAAGTCCTCCCCGAGACGCCGAAACTGAAACACGTTGTCGTCGTCGAAGACGGGTCGGACGCGCCCTTCGAAGGCGTTGCGTACGAGGAAGCGCTGGCGCAGAACAACCCCTGCCGAGACTTCCCCGAACGCAGCGCCGACGACCTCTACATCCTCTACACCGGCGGCACCACCGGCTACCCGAAAGGCGTGCTCTGGCGCCACGAGGACATCTGGCGCGCGCTCGGCGGCGGCATCAACTTCGTCACGGGTGAGTACGTGCCCGACGAGTGGACGCTCGCCGAGCAGGGCAAGGCGGGCGCACTCGTCCGGCTGCCCGCCGCGCCGCTCATCCACGGCGCCGCGCAGTGGGCCGCCTTCGGTGCGCTGTTCGCCGGCAGCCCGGTGGTGTTCGTGCCGCAGTTCGACGCGCACGACGTGTGGAAAGCCGTGCAGGAGCACAAGGTCCAGGTGCTGACCATCGTCGGCGACGCCATGGCGCGCCCGCTCGTGGAGGCCTACCGCGAGGGCGGCTACGACGCTTCGTCGCTCGTCGCCGTCTCCAGTCACGCCGCGCTGTTCTCGCAGTCGGTGAAGCAGGAGCTGCTCGGCCTGCTGCCCGGCGTCGTGCTCACCGACGCGATCGGCTCGTCGGAAAGCGGTTTCACCGGGATCGGTATGGTGGGCAAGGACTCCGACCACAGCGCCGGCACGCGGGTCGTGTTCGGCAAGGACGCGATCCTGCTCGACGAGGACGGCGCGGTCGTCGAGCGGAAGCCCGGCGCCGTCGGGCTCATCGGCCGCCGCGGCCACGTGCCCCTCGGCTACTACAACGACCCCGAGAAGAGCCGCACGATGTTCGCCGACGTCGACGGCGTGCGCTACGTCGTGCCCGGCGACTACGCCCGCTACGAGGACGACGGCACCGTCACCCTGCTCGGGCGCGGCTCGCAGTGCGTGAACACCGGCGGCGAGAAGGTGTACCCCGAAGAGGTCGAGGGCGCGCTGAAATCCCACCCCGACGTGTTCGACGCGCTCGTGATCGGCGTGCCGGACGAGCGCCTCGGCCAGCGCGTGGCCGCCGTGGTGCAGCCGCGGCCTGGGGTGGCGCCCGACCTCGCGGCGATCGAGGCGCACGTGCGCACCGAGATCGCGGGCTACAAGGTGCCGCGCACGGTCTGGCTCGCCGACGAGATCGGCCGCTCGCCCAGCGGCAAACCCGACTACCCGTGGGCCCAGCGCTACGCCGCCGAACACGAACCCGCCTAGGAGCGCGCATGCGAACTTCCCTCTGCGACCGGCTGGGCATCGAGCTGCCGATCGTCGGCTTCACGCCGTCGGAGCACGTCGCCGCCGCGATCAGCCGCGCGGGTGGCCTCGGCGTGCTCGGCTGCGTGCGGTTCAACGACGCCGCCGAGCTCGACTCCGTGCTGTCCTGGATGGACGAGAACACCGGCGGAAAGCCTTACGGCGTCGACATCGTGATGCCCGCGAAGATCCCCGCTGAGGGCACCCAGGTCGACCTCGCGAAGCTCATCCCCGACGCCCACCGGTCCTTTGTCGACAAAGTGCTGCGTGACCTCGCCGTGCCCCCGCTGCCCGACGACACCGACGAACGCGCCGGCGTGCTCGGCTGGCTGCATTCGGTCGCGCGGTCCCATGTGGACGTCGCGCTGAAGCACCGCATCAGCCTCATCGCCAACGCGCTGGGCTCGCCGCCCGAAGACGTGATCGAGCGCGCGCACGCCGCCGGTGTGCCCGTCGCGGCGCTCGCGGGCAAGGGTGAGCACGCGGCCCGCCATGTCGCCCGCGGCGTGGATCTCGTGGTGGCACAAGGGTACGAGGCCGGCGGGCACACCGGCGAGATCGCGTCGATGGTGCTGGTGCCGGAGATCGTCGACGCCGTCGGCGCACAGGTCCCGGTGCTCGCGGCCGGCGGCATCGGCTCCGGCCGGCAGGTCGCGGCCGCGCTGGCGCTCGGCGCGGCGGGGGTGTGGATGGGCTCGTTCTGGCTCGCCACCGAGGAGTACCGCCGCACCATGCCGGGCTCCGGCGCCATGCAGACGGCGCTGGTCAACGCGACGTCGGCCGACACCGTCCGCACCCGCATCTACACCGGCAAACCCGCCCGTCTGCTCAAAACGCGCTGGACGGACGCCTGGGCCGCTCCCGACGCGCCCGAGCCCCTGCCGATGCCGCTCCAGAACCTCCTGGTTTCCCACGCCCACAACCGCATCCACGCCGCGGACGACCCGGCCGTGGTGTCGATGCCGGTCGGGCAGATCGTCGGCCGGATGGACCGGGTCCGCCCGGTGGCCGAGGTGATGGCAGAGCTGGTGAGTGGCTACGAGGAAACGTTGGCACGGCTCGACAAGACGCGGTGAGGTCCTTTCAGGACGATCCGCCTGAAAGGACCTCGCCCCCGTCAGCCGCAGGCCACCGGGCCAGAGCTGAAGCTGAAGTGGTCGATCGAGTGCGTGCCCATCACCAGCGTGCCGCTCACGTGTGCGCAGTGACCGTTGGCGCCGGTGACCAGCACGCCGCCCGCGTAGGTCTCGAAGGTGCCCGAGTCCTGTCCCGAGCCGGGAATCCCGTCGACCGTCATGGTCACGCTCATGGCGTGCTTGCCTGACGCGTTGTCGTAGACCTTCGCGCAGTTCGTGCCCCCGTTGGCACTGGAATACCTGAGCTCGACGGTGCCCTGCGTCTCGTCGACCGTGTTTTGCAAAGTCTTCGGGAAGCCACTGACCATGCTGCCCGGGCACATGCTGACGATCGAGTACCGCCCGGCCGCCTGTCCGGCCGGTGCTGCCGCCAAGACCGCGGTACCGACGAGCGCCACGGCACTGGCGAGCGTGAGAATCCTGCGCATTGAAATCCTTCCCCAGACCGGGTCGCCCCTCGACCCGTTCGTCCCACCTTCGCGGCTGCCGGAGAGACGCGGCGAGTGATTTTCCGGCCAATGTCCGGTTCCGGCCACCGGGTGACCGCGCTACACCCAGCCGCGCTTGGCGGCAGCCACACCGGCGGCGAATCGGCTCTCGACCCGCAGGATTTCGAGGATCGCGCACACGTGCCGGCGCACGGTCCGCTCGCCAGTGCCGGTGCTGCGGGCAATCGCCTCGTCGGTCAGCCCCGCGGCGAGCAGGGACACCACCCGGCGACGGGCGGGGGTGAGCTCGTCGCCGTCGGCACCGTCGAGCGGCACGGTGTCCGGCGCGGCCCACAGTGCGTCGAACAGTGTCTTCGGCCCCGGCTCCGCCGGGGCGTGCGAGATCGCCTTTGAGCCGGCCTCCGGATTGTGCGGTCGGATCGGCCGGGGGCCGATCGCACCGCACAATCCGGAAGCCGGCGCGATCTCGCGCGTGGGGTGACGGCGTCGTCCACGTGCATCATCGGCATCCTCACCTGCTCCGACTTACGGACCTGCGCCCGCCGCGAGGGCGTCGGCGGGCGGCAGCAGCACACCCTCGCTCACCCGGTGCCCGCCAGTGCTGCCGGTGAACGTGGCACGCAGCAGCTGCCGCGGGGAGCGGTAGAGGCCGGACGCGAGCCGGGTCAGCTCGTCGTGGTCCTCGATAGCGCGAACCCCTTCGCGGTCGACCGCGGTGAAGCCGCCGGTCGGAGCGACGAGTGCGGTGAACCGTTCCCAGGTGCCCGCGAGATCGGCCTGCAGCTCGGAAATGTGCCGGTGCTGCCGATCGAGCAGTCGCCGCAACGCGACGGCCGGTGGTACGGCACGCGCGAACCGGTCCGCGCCCGAACCGCCGAAGCTGATCACCCCCGCCTCCTGCAGCTCACGCTCGGCCGGGGGCGTCCGGGTCGAATGCGCCCACGCCGACCGGCAGCCGGCCTGCGGCGTGAAGCCGGTCGTACGCCTCGCCGCCTCGGCCGAGACCAGGCCCGCGAGGACCTCCGTCCGTGTGCTCCCGCGCATGCCGCCCCCTGTGGTTCGCCCCTTTCCGGCAAGTCGGGTAATCGGCTGCTCACGTTACGGAAGCGGCGTGCCCGAACGGTGCACGCCGCTTCCGGTCCGCAGGAGGTCAGATCTTCGAAGCCGCCGAAGCGATCGCGCTCGCGAAGCTTGTCACCTCGGTGTACACGCCGGGCGCGTGGGCGCGGGCGCAGCCGGTGCCCCAGCTCGTGATGCCGACCTGCACCCACTCGCCGGCGGTGTCGCGGCGGAACATGGGGCCGCCGGAGTCGCCCTGGCATGTGTCGACGCCGCCGGCCGAGACGTTGCCCGCGCAGATCTCCGCGTTCGCGATGAGGCCGGAGTAGTCGCCGCCCTGCGCCTTGCACGTCGAGTCGCTGACGAACGGCACCTGCGCCTTCAACAGGTAACGCTGCTGCGCGCCGCCCTCGGTCGCGGCACCCCAGCCCGCGACGGTGAACGTGCCGGTGTTCAGGGAAGCGCTGGAGGCGAGCGGAAGCCTCGGGACGCCGCTGACGGGGCTCGCGAGCTTGATCAGCGCCCAGTCACCGCCGGTCGTGTCATACGTGGTGGACCGGTAGACGTAGCTGGAGCGCACCTTCTTCGCGCTGGAGCTCTGCAGGTCGACCACGCCGAGCGTCGCCGTGATCGACGTGTTCGAGCCGGTGCGCGTGACGCAGTGGGCGGCGGTGAGCACGATCTGCGGCGTGTACAGCGCACCGCCGCAGCCCATGGAAAGCCTTACCATCCAAGGAAACTCACCTTGCGCTGCCCGGCTGCCGCCCACCACCTGGGTGCCGTTCGTCGACGGCGGCGGGCCGGCCACGGCGGGGGTCGCGAGCCCGACCGCGGCGGCCAGCGCCGTGACGCCGACGAGAGCTTTTCCGAGCAGGGTGAACCGTCTCTTGAAGGTCATGGGGGTTCCGTCCTTCCGGTGTCCACATGGGAACGGGGATACGGGGAGTGATGACTCGACTACATCAGACCCCGAGCAACCGGACAACCAACTTTCTTCGGATCTTTCGGGCGAACGGTCCCCTCGCGTCACAGAACCGGTTCAGTGCCGGCCGGTGGCCCGCCGCACGGCGTAGGCCAGCGCCCCGAGCGCCAGCGCCGCGCACCCCGCCACCACCGACGGCCACGGCAGGCTGAACGCCAGCACCGCACACCCGACGAGCCCCAGAATCGCGACGACCCGCGGCGCCGGGTTCTCGTCCGCCCGCAACCGCAACGCCGCCGCGTTGGCGATCGCGTAGTACGCCAGCACCGCGAACGACGAAAACCCGATCGCCCCACGGAGATCCACTGTCGTCGCGAGCACCGCCACCACCACGCCCACCGCCAGCTCCGCGCGCTGCGGCACCTCGAACCGCGGGTGCACCACGGCGAGTCCGCGCGGCAGGTGCCCGTCACGGGCCATCGCCAACGTCGTGCGCGAGACGCCGAGCACCAGCGCCAGCAACGAACCCAGCGACGCCAGCGTCGCGCCGGCCCGCACGACCGGCGAGAGCCACGGCGCCGCCGCTTCCGCGATCGGGTCCGCGCTCGCCGCCAGCCGCTGCGGCCCGAGCGTGAGCAGCAGGGCGACGGCGACCACGGCGTAGACCACCAGCGTCAGCCCGAGGGCCAGCGGGATCGCTCGCGGAATGGTCCGCGCGGGGTCTCGCACTTCCTCCCCGAGCGTCGCCAGCCGCGCGTACCCGGCGAACGCGAAGAACAGCAACCCCGCCGCCGTCAGAACGCCGCCGCCGTCAAACGGTGCGAACGGCTCGGCCACGAACCCACCTGAGGTCGCACTCACGACCGCCACCGCCAGCACCACCAGCGTGACCACCACGATCACCCGCGTCGCCAGCGCCGACCGATGCACCCCGAGGCAGTTGACCCCCGTCACGGCCGCCACGACACCGACGGCGATCACCGCGCGCCACGGCTGCCCCACGCCGGGCGCCGCGTAGGCCACGACCGTCAGCGTCATCGCCGCGCAGCTCGCCGTCTTGCCGGTGACGAACCCCCAGCCCGCGAGGTACCCCCAGAACTCGCCGAGCCGCGCCCGCCCGTACACGTAGGTGCCGCCCGATTCAGGGTGCCGCGCCGCCAGCCGCGCCGACGACGTCGCGTTGCAGAACGCCACCACCGCCGCGATCCCCAGCGCGGGCAACAGGCCGGCCCCCGCGGCGCCGGCCGCGGGCGCGAACGCCGCGAACACTCCCGCGCCGACCATCGACCCGAGTCCGAGGAACACGGCGTCGGTCAGCCCCAACCGGCGTGCGAGCGGCATCGTGGGTTCCTCTCACCGGTGACGGGCAGCGACAGCCAACCACAGCGGACGGCCGACAGAGGTCGACAAATCACCTCTGTCACACCTCGCGGCTCTCCCTCGTTCCCTCCGCGACCGCCCTTCGAAGGGAGACCCCATGAACGCCGCACTCTGGGCTGGGCAGATCGTCCTGGCCCTGCTCTTCGCCCTGTCCGGCTCGCTCAAGTCCACGATGTCGCGCGAGCGGATGCTCGAAACGGGCCAGACCGGCGCCGCCGCCTACCCGCTGCCAGTGGTCCGGTTCACCGCGATCTGCGAGCTCATCGCCGTGGCCGGCCTCATCCTGCCCCAGCTCACGGGTGTCGCGCCGAGTCTCACGGGCTGGGCCGCCGCCGGCCTCGTCGTGGTGATGATCGGCGCCATGGCCATGCACGCGCGCCTCGCGATCGTCCAGCACAAGGCCGCGGAGTGGCGCAACGTCACGGTCAACGCCCTGATCCTCGCCGTCGCGGTGTTCGTCGCCACCGGCCGCCTCTGACGGATACAACCCCGAGTCACTCCACCGCACGTCTTCACTCTCCGTTCCCCACCGCGAAACTCCCCATTCCCACCGCTGAACGACTGTGGCCCTCGTGCGAATCCTCATCGTCGGTGGCGGCGTCCTCGGCACGATGCACGCGTGGCAGGCGATCCACCGCGGCCACGACGTCGTCCACCTCGAACGCGAGCCCGAAGCCCGCGGCGCCTCCGTGCGCAACTTCGGCCTCGTCTGGGTCAGCGGCCGCGCGGCCGGTCCGGAGCTCGCCACGGCGTTGCGCGCTCGCGAGCTCTGGCAGACGATCGCCGAGCAGACGCCGGCGCTGGGGTTCCGGGCCAACGGCTCGCTCACGGTCCTGCGCACCGAAGCCGAGCGTGCCGTCGCCGAAGCCGCGACCACGAACGCCGACGCGGCCGAGCGCGGCTTCAAGCTCCTCACCCCGGCCGAGACCCGCCGGCTGAACCCGGCACTGCGCGGTGACTTCACGGCCGCCCTGTGGTGCGAGCGCGACGCGGCCGTCGAACCCCGCACCGCCCAGCCCGCCCTGCGCGCGGCGCTGCGGAAGACCGGCCGCTACACCTGGCTGCCCAGCCGCGAAGTCCGCACGCTGACCAACTCCGGCGTCACCGACGACCACGGCGACCACCACGAAGGCGACGTCACGATCTTCTGCACCGGCGCCTGGCTCGGTGGTCTCGTGCGCGAGCTCGCCGGCGAGGTCCCCGTCCGCCGTGTGCGGCTGCAGATGGCACAGACCGAACCCCTCGGCGAGACGCTGACCACGAGCGTCGCCGACGCCGACAGCTTCCGCTACTACCCGGCCTTCCGCGGCGACGCGCTCGCCGAGCTCGGCCGCACCCAGCCCCAGGGCGACGTCGCCGCCGCCCACAAGATGCAGCTGCTGATGGTCCAGCGCCTCGACGGTTCTCTCACCATCGGCGACACGCACGAGTACGACCAGCCCTTCGGCTTCGACGTGACCGAAGACCCGTACGAGCACCTCGCCGAAGTCGCCGGCGCTCTGCTGGGCCGGCCGTTGCCGCGCATCCGCCGCCGCTGGGCCGGCGTGTACGCCCAGGCCCTCGACCCGGCCGCGATCGTGCACCGGGAACGCTTGGCGGACAACGCTTTCCTCGTCACCGGGCCTGGCGGGCGCGGCATGACGTGCTCGCCGGCGATCGCCGACGACACCGCGCGGGAGCTGGGCCTGTGACGACCGAGCTCGTGGTGCTGGACCTCGCCGGCACCACCGTCGTCGACGACGGTCTCGTGGTACGCGCCTTCACGGCCGCGATCGCGAGCGCCGGAGTGTCCGAAGTAGACGAACGCTTCCCGGCGATGCTCGCCCACGTGAACGCCACCATGGGCCAGTCGAAGATCACCGTCTTCCGCGCCCTGCTGCCGACCGAGGACCTCGCGCAGCGCGCCAACGCCGAGTTCGAACGCGCCTACGCCAACCTCGTCGCGGCGGGGGAGTGCGAGCCCGTGCCCGGCGCGGAGGACGTGATCCGCGGGCTGCGCCACGGCGGCGTGAAGGTCGCGCTGACCACCGGCTTCGCGGCCGTTACGCAGCAAGCCATCCTCGAGGCGCTGGGCTGGCGCGACCTCGCGGACCTCGCGCTCGCCCCGGGCGAGGGCTTGCGTGGCCGCCCGTACCCCGACCTCGTGCTCACGGCCGTGCTGCGCCTGGGCGTCACAGACGTGCGTTGCGTCGCCGTCGCCGGGGACACGCCGTCGGACGTGCGCACCGGCTTGTCCGCGGGCGCGCGCGTGGTGGCCGGGGTGCTGACCGGCGCCGGAACGCGCGCCGAGCTCACCGGGGCCGGGGCGACGCACGTGCTGGACTCCGTGCGCGACCTGCCGGACGTGCTCGACTGAAGTTTCCGAAGTTTCCGGCCGGCCCGTGCAACCACCCCGGCCCGGATTCCGTCCGCACGGTATGCGGACAACGGTGAAAGTCCTGGGTGTGAGCGTTCTGCTGCTTTCGGCCGCGGCGTGCGGCGGCGGAGGGGCCGCGCCGGCGGGACCGGGCGCGGCGAGCTCGTCGCCTTCTCCGGCGACGTCGTCGGTGCCGTCGGTGCCGCCGTCAACCACGCTGCCCCCGCCGATGCCGCTGCCGTCCCCGTCCGGCCCGCCGCAGACCCATCCGACGCAGGGCCCGCCGCCCGGCGACACGGCACCGGCCGCAGGCCAGATCGACGCGTCGGCGCTGCCCGCCGGCTACCCCCACGACGTGACACTCGCGCAAGGCGGCAAGGTCGTCGTGATCCACGCCGACGAAGCCGGCTGCGACCACATCATGGCCGCCGCCGGCGGGGAGACCGCGCAGCAGGCCGTCGTGGTCGTCACCGTCACCAAGGCGCCTCACGGCCAGATGTGCCCCATGCACGTGCGCGAGGTGTCGCTGCCCGTGCCGCTGGCCGAGCCGCTCGGCGGCCGCCAGCTGGTGCTGCGCCCCGGTCCGTGAGCGGATGCAACCGGATACGGCCCCCGTTCCGTCCTTGGCTCATGAGGTACTTGACGAAGCTGGTCGGCACAGGCTTGATCCTCGCCACGGTGACAGCCTGCGGCGCCCAGGGGACCATGGCCACGAACCCCGCGTCCGGAGGCGACTCCGTGGCGCCGAGCGGCAGCATCTCGACCTCGCCGTCGCCGGTGCCGAAGCCCCTGCCCAACCCGCCGGGCAAACCGCGGCTCGAGGTGCCGGCCGGCAGCACGCCGGTGCCTGCGGACAAGGTCGATGCGAAGGCCCTGCCGCCGGGCTTCCCGCACGAGGTCTACACGGCCAACGGCGGCACGATCATCAACGTCCGCGCCGAAGAGGGCGGCTGCGGCCACGCCCTCGGCGAGGCGATCGAGCAGACCGCGCAACACGTGGTGCTGGATCTGAGCGAGACCAAGGCGCAGACCGGCCAGATGTGCACGATGGACCTGCGTTACCCCTACATCTCCGTCGCGCTCGCCGCGCCGCTCGGCGAGCGGACGGTGGTCCTGAAGCAGTCACCGCCTCGGTGACGGCTTCACGAAGGCCGGCGCTGCGCGGCTCGCTCGGGGGGTTACCGGCCCGAGCCGCCGGGCACCGGCCGGGCGGTCACCCGGGTGCCACCTCCCACCGTGGCACCTGGGTGATCTCCCTCGCGGCGCCCGCCGGCCGAATCGTGGGCGCACCGGCGGAGCCCTAGTCTCACCGGGCATGGGTACCCGCCAGATCTCGCGCACCGCCGTTGTCGCCGCCTCTCCGAAGCAGCTCTTCGACCTGCTCGCCGATCCCGCCAACCACCCGCTGATCGACGGGTCCGGCACCGTTCGCGCCGGCCGTGACGGCGCTCCCTCGCGGCTTTCGCTCGGCGCGACGTTCGGGATGGACATGAAGATGGGCGCGCCGTACCGGATCAGCAACACCGTGGTGGAGTTCGAGGAGAACCGGCTCATCGCGTGGCGCCACTTCGGGGGCCACCGCTGGCGCTGGCTGCTGGAGCCCGCGGGCGACGGCCGGACCACCGTGACCGAGACGTTCGACTACTCCACCGCCCGGTCACCGCTGGCACTGAAGCTGATGGGCTACCCCAAGCGCAACGCCGACGGCATCGAGAAAACCCTCGCCCGGCTTACGAAGATGTTCCCCGGCTGACCGCAATGCGGAGTGAGCTGTACCGCGTTCGGCGGTAGGCGCGGACAGTTAGTTGTAGTGTGCTAAATGTTAGGATTCTACAACTACCTTCCGACTTTGAGGGGTGCCGTGCCGGAGCTCAGCCGTCGGCGGCGGCAGATCGTGCTGGCGGTCTGCTGCATGAGCCTGTTCATCGTCGGGCTCGACAACACGATCGTGAACCTGGCGCTGCCCTCCATCCAGCACGACCTGGGCGCGTCGGTGTCGAGCCTGCAGTGGACGATCGACGCCTACACGCTCGTGCTCGCGAGCCTGCTGATGCTGTCGGGGTCGACGGCCGACCGGCTCGGGCGGCGGCGGACGTTCCAGACGGGCCTCGTGCTGTTCGGCGTCGGCTCGCTGCTCTGCGGTGTCGCCCCCAGCGTGGGACTGCTCATCGCGTTCCGCGCGTTGCAGGCCATCGGCGGCTCGATGCTCAACCCGGTGGCGATGTCGATCGTCACCAACACCTTCACGGACCCGAAGGAGCGCGGGCGCGCGATCGGCATGTGGGGCGCCACGATGGGGCTGTCCATGGCCGTGGGCCCGGTGCTGGGCGGTGTCCTCGTGGGCGCGGCCGGCTGGCGGTCGATCTTCTGGATCAACGTGCCGGTGGTCATCGCGGCGGTCGTGCTCACCGCGGTGTTCGTGCCGGAGTCGCGCGCGCCGCGGCCGCGCCGGATCGACCCGGTGGGCCAGCTGCTGGTGATCGTGTTCCTCGCCGGGCTCACCTACGGCATCATCGAAGGCCGCGACCTCGGGTACGGCTCGCCGCGGATCCTCGTCGCGTTCGTGCTCGCGCTGGCCTCGCTGGCCGTGTTCGTGCCGTACGAACGAAGGCGGCGGGACCCGTTGCTGGAGCCCCGGTTCTTCCGCAGCGCGCCGTTCTCGGGCGCGACACTCACGGCGGTGTCCGGCATCGCGGCGATGGCCGGGTTCCTCTTCCTCAACTCCCTGTACCTGCAGGACACCCGCGGCTACAGCGCGCTGCACGCGGGCCTGTTGACCCTGCCGATGGCCATCATGTGCGCGATCTGCGCGCCCATCTCCGGCCGGCTCGTGGGCACCCGCGGCGCGCGGCTGCCGCTGGTGGGCGCGGGCATCGGCACCGTGATCGGCGCGCTGCTGATGCTCGACCTGTCTTCGACCACGCCACTGTGGCGGCTGGTCATCGCCTACGTCGTGTTCGGCATCGGGTTCGGGCTGGTCAACGCCCCGATCACCTACGCGGCGGTGTCCGGGATGCCGCGGGCGCAGGCCGGTGTGGCCGCGGCGATCGCGTCGACGAGCCGGCAGGTCGGCACGTCACTCGGTGTGGCGGTGATCGGCGCGGTCGTCACCGCCCGCGTCCACGGCTCGTTCGCCGAGGGCCTCGCGGCCGCCAGCCACGCCGGCTGGTGGATCATCGGCGGCTGCGGGCTGCTGGTGATCGTGCTCGGACTCGTCACCACCACGCCCTGGGCGTACGCCACGGCGCGGCGTGTGGGCGTCGAAGAGGAAGCCGACACGGGACTGGTGAAGGCCTGACATGAGCGCCGACGACCACGAGATCGCGACCCGTGTATGGGCCCGGCTGCGGGCGCTCGTCCTCGACCGGCACGAGCGCAAACGCGAGGTGTGCGAGGCGCTCGGCATGAGCTTCATCAAGATCAAGGCCCTGCGCCGGGTCGCGGCGCGTCCGCTCACCATGAGCGAGCTCACCGAGCAGCTGAACACCGACCGGCCCTACACCACGCACGTCGTGGACGAGCTCGTCCGGCGCGGCCTCGTGCTGCGCGAGCCGCACCCGGAGGACCGGCGCAGCCGGGTCGTCACCGTCACGGCCCCGGGCGCCGTGGCCGCGGAACGGGCCGAGCGCATCCTGGGGGAGCCGCCGAAGTCGATGCTCGCGCTGTCGTCGGCGGAGCTGGCCGAGCTCGACCGCCTCACCGCGCAGATCACCGACGACTGACACAGCCGCGCCCCGCTCACCGGGCTCGGTGGGCGGGGCGCGGCTGTGTTCGGCTAGCGGAAGCTGATCTGCAGCACCGGTTCGCTGGTGGCGGCGAAGAAGTCGTTGCCCTTGTCGTCGATGACGATGAAGGCGGGGAAGTCCTCGACCTCGATCTTCCACACGGCTTCCATGCCGAGCTCGGGGTACTCGAGCACGTCGACCTTCTTGATGCAGTCCTTGGCCAGCCGCGCGGCCGGGCCGCCGATCGAGCCGAGGTAGAAGCCGCCGTGGTTCTGGCACGCGGCCGTGACCTGCTTGGAGCGGTTGCCCTTCGCGAGCATCACCATCGAGCCGCCCGCGGCCTGGAACTGCTCGACGTAGGAGTCCATGCGCCCGGCCGTGGTGGGGCCGAACGAACCGGACGCGTAACCGTCGGGCGTCTTCGCCGGGCCGGCGTAGTACACCGGGTGGTCCTTGAGGTACTGCGGCATCTCCTCGCCGGCATCGAGCCGTTCGGCGATCTTCGCGTGCGCGATGTCGCGCGCGACGACCAGCGGCCCCGACAGCGACAGCCGCGTCTTCACCGGCAGCTGCGAGAGCTGCGCGCGGATCTCGTCCATGGGGCGGTTGAGGTCCACGCTCACGACCTCGTCGGACAGGTCGTCCTCGGTCACGTCCGGCAGGAAACGCGCGGGGTCGCGTTCGAGCTGCTCGATGAACACGCCGTCGGCCGTGATCTTGGCCTTGGCCTGGCGGTCGGCCGAGCACGAGACGGCGATGCCGACCGGGCAGCTCGCGCCGTGGCGGGGCAGGCGGATCACGCGCACGTCGTGGCAGAAGTACTTGCCGCCGAACTGCGCGCCGATGCCGAACTGGCGCGTCATCTCCAGCACCTGCTGCTCGAGGTTCGGGTCGCGGAACGCGTGCCCCAGCTCGGAACCCTCGGTCGGCAGCGTGTCGAGGTAGCGCGCCGAAGCGAGCTTCGCGACCTTCAGGTTGAACTCCGCCGACATGCCGCCGACGACGATCGCCAGGTGGTACGGCGGGCAAGCCGCGGTGCCGAGGCTGCGCAGCTTCTCGTCCAGGAACCGCGCGAGCCGCTTGGGGTTCAGCACGGCCTTGGTCTCCTGGTACAGGAACGTCTTGTTCGCGCTCCCGCCGCCCTTGGCCATGAACAGGAAGTCGTAAGAAGGATCTGACGATTCCCCGGCTGTGTTGTCCTTGTGGTAGAGCTCGACCTGCGCCGGCAGGTTCGTTCCCGTGTTGCGCTCGTCCCAGAAGCTGGTCGGCGCCATCTGCGAGTAGCGCAGGTTCAGCTGCTGGTAGGCGTCGAAGATGCCCTCCGACAGGGCCCGCTCGTCGTCACCGCCGGTCAGCACGCCCTCCGAGCGCTTGCCGATGACGATGGCCGTGCCGGTGTCCTGGCACATCGGCAGCACGCCGCCGGCCGAGATGGCCGCGTTGCGCAGCAGGTCCATCGCGACGAACCGGTCGTTGCCGCTCGCCTCGGGGTCGTCGACGATCGCCCGCAGCTGCTGCAGGTGTGACGTACGCAACAGGTGCTGGATGTCCGTGATGGCCGTGCGAGCGAGCGTGGTCAGCGCCGCGGGGTCGACCTTGAGGAACTTCCGGCCGGCCGCTTCGACGGTTTCGACGCCGTCGGCAGTGACCAGCCGGTACTCGGTGGTGGTGTCCTTGCCGAGCGGCAGGACTTCGGTGTGCTGAAACGTGGTGGACGGCACAGCCAGGCTCCTTTGCCCTGATCGGGATCCGACCACGGTACTCAGCGGCCCCCGGTTCCCCGCACACCCGCGCGGCGACTGTGTTGCAGGGCACTCGGCCCGGGTCGTTCGCGGCGGTTTCCCGGCCGTCCGCGCGGCCCCCGGAGTTTGGTTCGGGAGGCCGGGTCCACCCCGACGGACCCGACCTCCCGGGGAAAGCGGACGGATGCGTACACCCGTTCCGCGTGGCTCACCTGGCGTTCCGTTCGCCTAGCACGACAGTCTCGTGACGTAGGTCATAAGTCAACGCGGCCGAACGGGTGCTGCCCACACCTTGCTACCCAGTCACCAACCACCTCAAACGCCGGTGATCGTTCCCCGGTCCGCGTGGGGAACCGGGAAAACGCCGAAGGCCCCGCGGACCGGTGGTCCGCAGGGCCTTCACTTCGACACGTTCGCTTTACTCACCAAGGTGACCACCTTGGGGGTCCAGGGGGCTTGCCCCCTGGCGGGGGGTCTGGGGGTTCGACCCCAGGGGACACACTGAAGCGGGTCTGGGCGAGCGTTCTCCGCGAGCACGGCTCGCCCTAACCCCCGCTTCAGCTGGCGTACGCGCGGAGCCGGTCGGCCCGCTCGCCCTGGCGGAGCTTCGCCATGACCTCACGCTCGATCTGACGCACGCGCTCGCGTGAGAGGCCGAAGTGCTTGCCGATCTGGTCCAGCGTGCGGGGCTGGCCGTCGTCCAGGCCGTAGCGCAGGCGGATGACGTGCTGCTCGCGGTCGTCGAGCGTCGCGAGGACGCGGCGCAGGTCGTCCTGAAGGAGACCGGAGATGACGGCGCTCTCGGCGTCGGTCGCTTCGGAATCCTCGATGAAGTCGCCCAGCGGGGCGTCTTCCTCGGCGCCCACGGGCATGTCGAGGCTCACCGGGTCGCGGGACTGGTCGAGCAGGTTCGCGATCTTGTGGACCGGGATGCCCGACTCGGCGGCCAGCTCGTCGTGCGTCGCGTCACGGCCGAGCTGCTGGTGCAGGTCGCGGCGGATGCGGGCGAGCTTGTTGACCTGCTCCACGAGGTGGACCGGCAGCCGGATGGTGCGACCCTGGTCGGCCATCCCCCTGGTGATGGCCTGGCGGATCCACCAAGTGGCGTAGGTCGAGAACTTGAACCCCTTGGAGTAGTCGAACTTCTCCACCGCGCGGATCAGACCCAGGTTCCCCTCCTGGATCAGGTCGAGCAGCGGCATCCCCCTGCCGGTGTAGCGCTTCGCGAGCGAGACCACGAGGCGGAGGTTGGCCTCCAGCAGGTGGTTCTTCGCCACGTGCCCGTCGCGCACCAGTGCGGTGAGCTCGGTGCGGCGTTTGGTCGTGAGGTCTTCGGCGGAGTCGAGCATGTGCTGCGCGAACACTCCCGCCTCGATGCGCTTGGCCAGCTCGACCTCGTCGGCCGCGGTGAGCAGCGCGGTCTTGCCGATGCCGTTCAGGTACACACGCACCAGATCGGCGGCTGGGCTTTGGGCGTCGAGGTCTGCGTCCGTGAACGTCCCCACACTCACGGGCTCCTCGTTCTGCTGTGCTGGAATCCCACGCTCGCGAATCCCGCGCGCTTCGCGTTCGAGAGTCTGGACTGACATTCTCTGCCTCCCCGGTCACGGGCTGAACGTGTCTCGCCGGTGCTGTGCCTTCGGTGTCGGGCCCTGTGGAAACCCTGGCCTCCGGCCCAGCCGGCTTAGCTGGACACTTGTGGTAACGCGCCGGGTTTCCAAAACGTTCCCGGCTTCTGAAGAAAGGACGGGCACACCCGTCGCCCGGTTGCTCCAGCAACACTGAGCTTTTGCTGAGAAGCGCGCCACAGCGGGAATAATCATGAGAATTCCATGAGAATCCGCGCACGGGGTGAACCATTCGGTGCCCGGTTACGTTCCCGGGCACCGAGAGTGGCAGCGTGACAGTGGTCTAGACCTCAATGAGAACGGTGAACGGACCGTCGTTCACGCTCTCCACGGCCATCATCGCGCCGAAGCGCCCGGTGGCCACGGATGCCCCACGGTCACGCAACTCCTGCACCACGGCGTCCACCAGGGGCTCGGCCACTTCCGGGCGCGCGGCGGCGACAAAGGACGGCCGGCGGCCCTTGCGTGTGTCGCCGTAGAGCGTGAACTGGGACACCACCAGCAACGGCGCGCCCGCACTCGCGCAGGACTGCTCGTCGCGCAGGATCCGCAGTTCGTGGAGCTTGCGGGCCATCGTCGCCGCTTTCACCCGATCGTCGTCGGCGTGAATTCCCAGCAGCACCAACAGTCCCGGTTCTTCGAGGGCGCCCGTCACCGCTCCGTCGACCGTCACACTCGCCCGGGTGACGCGCGCCGCGACGGCCCTCACTGTGACGTCAGAGTCAAAGTCGAAGCAGAAGCCGGCACCAGCATCCCGTGCCGAACGAGTTCGCGCACCACGGGCAGCGCGGCGGCGGCCAGCTCGGCCGGGTCGAGGCCCTGCGCGGCCGCCAGCAGCTCGACGAGGTCCTCCAGCGCCAGCACGCCCCGGCAGCCCGCCAGCAGCCGCGTGGCGAGCTCGTCGACCTCGTGCTGCCACCCGGGTCCGTCGGTGCGGTGCAGGCGCCGCACGGTGGTCTCCCAGCCCTCGTCGCCGGGGGAGTCGACGCGTTCCAGCAGCACGCTGTCGGGCACGCGGAAGGCGGTGCCCATGAGCTCGTCGCCGTGCGTGCGCAGCCAGTCGACGCGGTCGAGCCAGTTCGCCGCCTCCGGGCCCAGCGGGTCGTCGTAGGCCTGGCGCAGGTCTTCGCACACCACGGTCGGCGTCTTCCCGGCCGCGCGGCGCAGCGTGACGAAGCCGAAGCCGATGCCCTGCACGCGGTTCTCGGTGAACCAGTCGAGCCACGCGGCGGCCTTCACCCGGCCTTCGGGCGAGCGCGGGTCGATGCCCTCGTCGCGCAGCCAGGTGCCCACGTACAGCGCGGGGTCGGCGACATCGCGCTGCACGAACCACGCGTCCGTTTCCGCCGGCAGCCAGCGCGCCACCCGATCGGCCCAGTCCTCGCCACCCGTGTGGAGCCAGGAAGCCAGCAGCTGCCCGGTGCCGCCGTCGTTGAGGAACCCCGGCAGCTGGCGCACGACGAGCGCGCTGGCGTCGTCGCCGGCCAGGCCCGAATCGCGATAGGTGTAGTCCACGCGCGGTGGTCCGACCACGAACGGCGGGTTGCACACGATCTGGTCGAACCGGCGCCGCGCGACCGGCGCGAACCACTCGCCGCGCACCAGTTCCACGTCGAGCTCGTTGAGCCGGAACGTGCCGGCGGCCAGCGCGAGCGCCCGCGCGGAGACGTCCGTGGCCGTCACGCGCTGGGCGTGGCGCGTGGCGTGGAGGGCCTGCACGCCGTTGCCGGTGCCGACGTCGAGCAGCGTGCCGACCGGGCGCCGGCTGGTGGCGCGGATGAGGCTGAGTGACGCGTGGCCGACGCCGAGCACGTGGTCCTCGGGCACGACGTGGCCGAGCAGGTCGGCGTCGAGGTCGGCCACGACCCACCAGGAGCCCTCCTCGTCGCCGTGCGGGCGGATGTCGAGGGCGGCTTTGTACCCGTCGCCGTCGGCCGCGAGGATCCCCGCCGCGACGGCGGCTTCCGGTGTCAGTGGCGAAAAAGCGGACTCAACGGACTTTTCGGACTCGGTGAGCCCTAGCAGGAACAGCCGCACGAGCGTGCCGAGGTCGCCCGCGTCGAGGCTCGCGCGCCGGGCGGGCTCGGGCTCACCGCGGCCGAGTGCCGCGTGGGCCGCGCCGCCGAGGGCGTCGACCACCCCGTCGGCGTCGTAGTCGGCGCGCCGGAAGGCCTCGCGCAACCGCGCGCAGACGTCGTCGGACAGGTCGGGCAGAGGCGTGTTCGTGCTCACGGTGGGTAAGCCTGCCACGATGGGTTCCGTGACCTCCCATGCAGTCGAACGTGTCCTCGCCCCGCTCGCCGCGGCCCTGCCCGGCCTGGAGGCGCTCTACGTCGACTTCCACCGCCACCCCGAGCTGGCGTTCGCCGAGACCCGCACCGCGGCCGAGCTGGCGCGCCGGCTCGAGGCCGACGGGTTCGAGGTCCACCCCGGCGTCGGCCGCACCGGCGTGGTCGGCGTGCTGCGCAACGGCGAAGGCCCCACGGTGATGCTGCGCGCCGACATCGACGCGCTGCCGGTCGAGGAGAAGACCGGCCTCGAGTACGCGAGCACCGCGCGCGGCGTCGACGAGTCGGGCAACGACGTGCCCGTGATGCACGCCTGCGGGCACGACATGCACGCCACCTGGCTGTCGGGCGCCGCGAGCCTGCTCGCCGCCGCGCGCGAGGACTGGTCGGGGACGTTGCTGGTCGTGTTCCAGCCCGCGGAAGAGGGAAACGGCGGCGCCTCCGAAATGATCGCCGACGGGCTGTTCGACCTCGCCGGTCGCCCCGACGTGGTCTTCGGCCAGCACCTCGTGCCCGGTCCGGCCGGCTGGGTCCTCACCAGGCCGGGTGTGCTCATGGCGGCCTCCGACACGCTGCGCATCACGCTGCACGGGCGCGGCGGCCACGGCTCGCGGCCCGAGACCACCGTCGACCCGGCCGTGATGGCGGCGTCGGTGGTGCTGAAGCTGCAGACGGTGGTCTCCCGTGAGGTCGCGGCCACCGAACCGGCGGTGGTCACCGTCGGCTCGCTGCACGTCGGCTCGGTCGGCAACGTCATCGCCGACGACGCCGTGCTCGAAGTCAACACCCGCGCGTTCGGCGACGGGGTGCTGCTGCGGCTGCGCGCGGCCATCGAGCGCATCGTGAACGCCGAGGCCGTGGGCGCGAACGCGCCGAAGCCGCCGACGATCGAGCTGCTCAACTCCTACCCGGCGACCTCGAACGACGAGACCGCTTCCGACGAGCTCACCGAGGTGTTCCGCGGGCACTTCGACGACGGCACCGTGCTGCCGGCGCCGCTCGTGACCGGTAGCGAGGACTTCGGCGAATTCGGCGCGGCGGCCGGGGTGCCGTCGGTGTTCTGGCTGGTCGGGGGCCTCGAACCACAGGAAGTGATCACGGCGATGACCGAGGGGCGGTTCGAGAGCGACATCCCGTCGAACCACTCGCCGCGCTTCGCGCCGATCCTGCACCCGACGCTGCGCGCGGGCGTCGAAACGCTCGTCGTGGCCGCGTTGTCACGGATGTCCCACCCGGGTGTCGGATGACGGCCCGGAGTGGGAGCATGAGCGGTGGAGGTGGTGCTGTGAACGAGCCCGCCCGAGGTTCCGATCCCCGCCCGGCTCCGGTGCTGATCACCGAGGCAGAACCGTCCTACGACGATCAGCTGGCCGCACGGAAGAAGAAGTACATCATCATGATGGTGTGCCGCATCCCGTGCCTCATCCTGGCCGGGCTGACCTACCACACGTGGTGGCTGGCGCTCACGTTCCTCGTGATCTCAGTGCCGCTGCCGTGGATCGCGGTGCTGATCGCCAACGACCGGCCGCCGCGCAAGACGCAGAACGTCAACCGCTACGAGCGGGAGGCGAAGCAGATCGAGAACCGCGAACACCGGGTGATCGACGGCTGAAGGCCGCTCGTGGGTGCTGCCGCCGGTTCTCGCCGGCAGCACCCACGGGTTTTCAGGCTGAGGGCTGGGGGCCGAGGCGGCTCACGGCCAGCGCGCCCAGCCGCGTCCCCGCGCGCAGGACGTCCACAGTGGACTGCCCGGCGAGCCAGGTGGTGAGCACACCCGCGTCGAACGCGTCGCCCGCGCCCGTGGAGTCCACGCACGCGGCTTCGACCGCGGGCACGGTGGTCACGCCGTGGGCGTCGACCCAGGCGGCGCCGCCGAGGCCGGCCGTCACGACGACCGCGCCGACCGTGCCGAGCAGTTCCTTGGCCGACAGCGGATCGGTCGAACCCGTGAGCGCCACCAGTTCCTCGGTGTTGGGCATCAGCAGGTCGGTGCCGCGCACGTCGTCGAGGAACGCCGCCGGGTCGTGGATGTGCGCCGCCGCCTGCGGGTCGACCGACGTGGTGAGCCCGGCTTCCTTCGCCGCCGCCAGCGCCGCGAGGCCCGCGGGCCGCGACGACGGGTCGAGCAGCACGTAGCCCGACAGGTGCAGGTGACTCGCGCCGGCCAGCGCCTCGGGCGTCACGTCCTCGGGCCGGAACCGCTTGTTCGCGCCGCGGTCGGCGAGCATGCTGCGCTGTCCTTCGGCGTCCACCATCACGACGACGCAGCACGTGGCCGCCTCGGGGTCGACCGCGAACGCGCAGCGCACGCCCGTCGCCTCCAGTTCGGCCTTGATCAGCCGGCCGCCCGAGTCGTCGCCGATGCGGGCCACCAGCGTGGTGTCGGCGCCCAGGGAACGCAGCCACAGCGCGGTGTTCGCGCCCGCGCCGCCGCCGGTGAAGCGGATCTGCGCGCGGGCGTCGCCGCCGTGGGGGAGCGGTTCGTCGTGGCGGGCGACCACGTCGAGGCCGGCGTCGCCGACCACCACGATGCCGGTCACGCGCGCACCGCCAATGCGACGGCGACCTCGGTGGCGAGCTTGGCGTTGTTGAGCACCAGGGCTTCGTTGGCGTCGATGCTCACGCCGCCGCTTGCGGTGTGGAAGTGCTCCAGCAGCACGGGTGTCACGTCGGAGCCGTGCACGCCGCCTTCGCGCAGCTTCGCGAGCCCGTCGGCCAGCAGCCGGTCGTGCACCTCGCGGTCCATTTCGGACTCTTCCGGGATCGGGTTCGTCAGCAGCACACCGGAATTCGCGTACGCGCGGTGCGCGGCGATCACGGCGGCGGCTTCCTTCGCGTCGTCCACGCGCCAGCCGACCGGGTGGCCCGACGAGCGCAGGTAGAACGCGGGGAACTCGTCGGTGCGGTAGCCGAGCACCGGTACGGAGTTGGTCTCCAGCACTTCCAGCGTCGCCGCGATGTCGAGCACCGACTTCACGCCGGAGCACACCACGACCGTCGGCACCTTCGCGAGCACACCGAGGTCCGCCGACACGTCCCAGCTCTGCGCCGCGCCGAGGTGCACCCCGCCGAGGCCGCCGGTGGCGAAGACGCCGATCCCGGCCGCGGCGGCCAGCGCCGACGTGCCGGCCACGGTGGTCGCGCCCGAGCGGCCGAGGCCGACGGCCGGGCCGAGGTCGCGCAGCGAGAGCTTGTCCAGCCCGGCGCCGGGCGCGCACACGCGCTCCAGCTCGGCGGGCGACAGTCCGATCACCGGACGCCCGTCGAGCACGGCGATCGTGGCCGGCACGGCGCCGCCGTCGCGCACGACCTGCTCGAGGCGGTGGGCGACGTCGAGGTTGCGGGGGTGGGGCAGCCCGTGGGAAAGGATGGTGCTCTCGAGGGCGACGACGGGGTGGCCGTCACGCAACGCCGAGGCGACCTTCTCGTGGAGGAAGAGTTGTGTGGTCACGGACGGACATCATCGGTGATCGCCGGCGTGCTCCCGCCGGCGGGTCAGCTCGGCCGCCAGGTTGCGCCGCGCGGCCGTCTCCCAGCGTGCCCGCGCGGTTTCGCTGCGGTATAGCAGGGGCCGGGCCAGCAGGTTCGCCAGCACCGCGGCGCGCCCGGCGGCCCAGGCCGGGTCGTCGTACTTCGCGTACTCGCGGCGGACGGCGGCGGCGTACCCGGCGTAGACCGCGGGCGTGGCGCCGAGGATGGCGAGGTCGGCGTCGAGCACGGCGGTGGCCGCTTGGTCGTCTTCCGGTGCTTCGTGGGCCGCGGTGGCGAGCACGAGGGCCTCGGCGCGCGCGACGTGCTGCGCGCCGGCGCCCGCCCGGGTGAGCCAGTGGCACAGCCAGGCGGCGCTCGCGCGTTCGTCCTCGCCCGGCACGGCGTCGTAGACCACGTCGTGCGCCCACGCGGCCAGCGCGACGGCGGCGCACTCGTCGGGGCCGAGGCCGGCTTCGGCGGCCAGCTGCGCACCGTCGCGCGCGACGGCCGTGGCGTGGGCGAGGTCGTGGTAGTGGCGGTGTGGTTCGCCGTAGCGTGCTTCGAGCTCGCGCCAGGCTTCGCGGGCCACGTCCTCGTCTCCGCCCACGTGCGCGACCGCGGCGCCCCAGGCCGTCACGACGTGAACTCCCAGCGCGTCGGGGAAGTCGTGAAGTCCTTCTCCCGCAAGGCGAACACCGTCTCGGGCCGCACCCGCACAGACGCGTTCACGGCCGGGTCGAGGAAGTCGATCCCGTACGCCGTCTCGTACTTGGCGTTCATCGCGTCGAGGAATTCGCGGATCTCCTTCGCGTCGGCGACGAGCTCGGCCGGGCCACTGACCACCACCGGCTCTTCGGGGTCCTCCGTCGCGACGGACACGGCCGAGCCGGCCGCGACGTTGCGCGCCTTCACCGAGCGCAGCGACGAGGAGAACCACAGCACCTCGCCGGTCCACACGGCCCACACCGGCATGAGGTGGGGGAGGCCCGCGGGCGTGACGGTGGCGAGCCAGTAGTCGTGGGAGGTGCACAGCCGCTCGTCGGCCCAGCGCCACGGCAGCAGCCCGGCCGAAGCGGGTGCGATGCCGTAGCCCGGCATGTGCGGCCTGGTCGCGATCGGTCCGTCCATGACGCGGCTCCCGCCGTCCGGTGCCCTCGGCGCTCCTGGGGCACTGACGATAGTCCCGCGGCCGGTGATTCCGGCACCCGCGCGACTGAGGCATGATGGACGCGTGAGCACCGAGACGCTGACGAAGCCGGAGACCGACAGCACCGAGTCGACCGACGACGACTCCCCGAAGATGTTCCACTACGTGCGCAAGAACAAGATCGCCGAGAGCGCGGTCATGGGCACGCACGTGGTGGCGCTCTGCGGCGAGGTCTTCCCGGTCACGAAGTCGCCCAAGCCGGGTTCCCCGGTCTGCCCGGCCTGCAAGGAGATCTACGACGGCCTTCGCCCCGGCAAGGACAAGTAGGCACCACGAGCAGGTCCCGACGACCCGCCCCGGGCGTGGCCCCTCAGGCACGCCCGGGCGAACAAACGTGAAAATCATTCACCCGGTGGCTGTGGAGCCGGGAAAGAACTGGTAGATCTGCGATCCCGCCAGTTCCTTCCCGCAGCAGGAGACCTCCACATGCGCAGAACCGGGATCGTCCTCGCCCTCGTTGTGGTGCTCGCGGCCGCCGTGCCGGGCCTCGCCCAGGCCGTCACCGGGTGGACCGCCGTCGGGTCCGACCGCGCCCGCCCGCTCGACGAGAGCCAGGGCCTCGCCACGATCGTCCGCCCGTCGGGCACCACCATCCGCTACACCGGCGTCGCCACGGTCGACGTCGGGCTGGCCGTGCAGGGCTGGAACCACGTCGGCGACCCGGGTTCGGCGCAGGGCTGGTACGTGGAGCCCTACCAGCGCGACGACCGCGGCGCGAAGCTCTTCCGCGTGCAGGCGCCCGACGGCACGCAGACCGACTACAAGCACGCGCTGGAGCCGTGGGAGGGGAGCAACAACTCCTTCGCCGCCGTCTCGCCCGACGCGCGCTGGCTGGTGGCCGGCGAGTGGGGCACGATGGACCGCCTCCTCGTGCACCCCATGCCCGGCGTCGCCTTCACCGACCCGTCGCAGAACCTGCCCTACGCCTCCGCGATCCGCCTCGACCACCAGGTCCGCGACGTGCAGGGCTGCGACTTCGTCACGGCCACGCGCCTGATGTGCGCCTCCGACGACCCCGAGGGCAGCCTCTTCGGCACCACGAAACCGCTCCTGCAGGTCGACCTCGACGCGCCGCTGTCCAGCTCTGACGTGACCGGCCACGTGACGTCGCTGGGCCAACTGCCGCTGCAGAGCGGGTGCGGCGGCACCTTCGAGGTCGAGGGCATCGACTTCGACGAGCGCGACAGCACCCTGCGCGTGATCGTGATGTCGCCGAGCGTCTGCATCGCCGTGGACAGCAAGACCTGGCGGTTCCAGCAGCGGTGACCGAAGTCCGTGAGGGGCACCGCTACGGAGCCGGGGTGCCCTTCACGGCAGCTTGCGCACGGCGTCGTGACCGGACTGGTCGGGCAGCTCGCCCGCCGCGTCCTCGTCCGGAACCGCTTCCTCGTGCGGCTCTTCGGGTTCGGCGTCCGCGGCACGTTTGGGGCGCCGCAACGGGATCGTGGTGCGGTCCCAGAGCGTGCGCCCCTCCTCGGCCCGCATCCGCTCGTTGGCCCGCTCCATCTCGAGCCGGCGCCACTTGCGGCGCTGGCGCCGGGTCGCCTTGGCGGGCCACAGTTCCTGGATCGCGCTGTTGAAGTACGCGCCGCCGACCACGGCCAGGCCGATGAAGAACATCAGCAGCAGGAACGCGATCGGCGCGGCGAGCGCGCCGTAGGTGTAGCCGGTCTTGGTGATCCAGTTGAGGTAGATGCGCAACCCGATGCTGGAGACCAGGAACACGAGCATCGCGAGCACCGCGCCCGGCAGCCCGCGGTGCCAGGGCAGCCGCCGCGGCAGCGCCAGCTTGTACAGCGTGGTCAGCGCCAGCACGATCATCACGCCCAGCACGGGGTAGTAGAGCGTGCCGACCCACGCCGACACCGTGTCGCGCCAGGCGAGGGGGAAGAACTCCGGCAGCAGGTCCGGCCCGATCGCCAGCAGCGGCAGCCCGACGACGAGGATCACGAGCCCGCACAGGTACAGCAGCAGCGCGAAGATCCGTTGCCACACCTCGTTGCGCACGCCGTACTGGTCGTGGGCCACGGTGATGGCGTCGACGAACGACGACATCGCCGACGAGCCCGCCCACAGCGAGATGACGAAGCCCACCGACACGATCTCGCCCTTGCCGACCGTGAGGATGCTGTTCACCGTCGGCTCGATGATTTCCTGCACCGCGTTGGTGCTGAAGATGGTGCGGCTGAAGGTGATGATGCGGTCGTGCACGGCCGCGACCACGCCTTGGCCGAACCACTCGCCGACGAAGCCGAGGCTGCCCAGCAGCCCGAGCAGCAGGGGTGGGAGCGAGAGCGTCTGCCAGAACGCGGCTTCGGCGGCCTCGGAGAAGATGTTGCCGTCCCAGGCCTTGGCGAAGGTGCGCGTGATGAGGCGCCACGGCCCTTTGCGTGCCGTCTTCGTCGCCGTCGCCGCCTCGGCGTCCGGTCTCACCTCACCCATGGTGGGTCCCAGCATGGTCCATTCGCGGGAATTTGGCTCGTCGCGGGTCCCCTCCCCGGGCGTGTCGGGGGACATCACCCGTGGCGGTGCCGGGCGCCGCGGGGCCCGGAAGGTAAGCTGCCCGAAGTGCCCTCACCGCAGTCGCCGGCGTCGAAGCCGGTACCACAGTGGGGGTTTTCGCACGTCACGGCCGCGACTCGCGGCCTGGGGAGGGGGTGAGCGAGGTTGTCCGAGACGACGACGCAGGGGGTCCTCGGGGCACCACCCGCCGAGCAGGACACCACCGCGCGGCCGCTGCGCGCGTGGCAGCGCCGGGCGCTCACGAAGTACCTCTCGAGCAAGCCGAAGGACTTCCTCGCGGTCGCGACGCCCGGCGCCGGCAAGACCGTGTTCGGTCTCCGCATCGCCGCCGAGCTGCTGTCGGACCGCACCATCGAGGCCGTCACGATCGTCACGCCGACCGAGCACCTCAAGCACCAGTGGGCGGGTGCGGCCGCGGCGGCGGGCATCGACATCGACTCGAACTTCCGCAACACCACCGGCGTCACGTCGTCGGACTATCGCGGCGTCGCCGTGACCTACGCGCAGGTGGCCGCGCACCCGACGCTGCACCGCGTGCGCACGGAGAACCGCAAGACCCTGGTGATCCTCGACGAGGTGCACCACGCCGGCGACGCGAAGTCGTGGGGCGACGCGACGCGTGAGGCGTTCATGCCCGCCGTGCGGCGCCTCGCGCTCACCGGGACCCCGTTTCGCAGCGACGACTCGGCCATCCCGTTCGTCACCTACGAGCCCGACGAGGGCGGCTTCCAGCGCAGCAAGTCCGACCACAGCTACGGCTACGCCGACGCGCTCGCCGACGGCGTGGTCCGGCCCGTGGTCTTCCTCGCCTACTCCGGCGAGGCCTCCTGGCGCACGAGCGCGGGGGAGGAGTTCACGGCGCGCCTGGGCGAGCCGCTGACCGCAGAGCAGAACGCACGAGCCTGGCGCACGGCGCTCGACCCGTCGGGCGAGTGGATCCCCTCGGTGCTGCAGGCCGCCGACACGCGGCTGTCGCAGGTGCGCCAGAGCGTGCCCGACGCGGGCGGGCTGGTCATCGCCACCGACCAGGAGTCGGCGCGCGCGTACGCGAAGATCCTGGAGCGCCTTTCGGGCCAGACGCCCACGCTCGTGCTCTCGGACGACCCGAAGGCCTCGGGCCGCATCAAGGAGTTCTCCGACTCCACCGACCGCTGGATCGTCGCGGTCCGCATGGTCTCCGAAGGCGTCGACGTGCCGCGCCTGGCGGTCGGCGTGTACGCCACCAGCGCGTCGACCCCGCTGTTCTTCGCCCAGGCCATCGGTCGCTACGTGCGGGCCCGCAAGAAGGGCGAGACGGCGAGCGTCTTCCTGCCCAGCGTGCCCGTGCTGCTGGAGCTCGCCAGCGAGCTGGAGGCGCAGCGCGACCACGTGCTCGGCAAGCCCCACCGCGAGAAGGACGGCTGGGACGACGAGCTGCTCGCCCAGGCCAACCGCACGGAGGACGAACCGGGCGAAGAGGAGAAGGCGTTCACCTCGCTCGGCGCGTCGGCCGAGCTCGATCAGGTGATTTACGACGGTAACTCGTTCGGGACCGCCGTCTTCTCCGGCTCGGACGAGGAGCAGGAGTACCTCGGCCTGCCCGGGCTGCTCGAACCGGACCAGGTCCGCGCCCTGCTGCGCAAGCGGCAGGAGGAGCAGCTCTCCGACGAGAAGCGCCGCAAGCCCGAGGCCGAGAAGGCCGCTCCGGCACCCGCGCGGCCCCAGTCGGTGAGCGAGCGCCTCGGCTCGCTGCGCAAGGAGCTCAACGCGCTGGTCGGCGTCTACCACCACCGCACGAAGAAGGCCCACGGCGCGATCCACAACGAGCTACGCAGGGTGTGCGGCGGCCCGCCGACCGCCATGGCGACCGTGGAGCAGCTCGAAGAGCGGATCGTCACGCTCCGTTCCTGGTGACCCCTGCTCCCTCGCCTCCGATCCACCCAAACACCCCAATGTGGCGTTGGGTGCGCTGAACGCACCGAACGCCGCATTGGGTGCGCTGAACGCAACCAACGCCACATTGGGGTGGAGTGGAGGGGCGTGGCGGGGTTTGGTTACTGAACGTGTGTGGGCGACCCCGTTGAGGCGTGAGGCTCACGAAGAGTCAGCGAAGTCGATCTCATCACACTCGGTGCGCACTGGCGATCACTCCGTCAGTGGATTTACCCTTTCCGGGCTGTGGTCGGGCCGTGTTGCGAAACCGTGTCCAATTGGTGTCATTTAATCGATCCAGCTATCTTCCGCGAAGCTGCTCAGCGGCATATGTTGTCGGCCACAACATATGCGCGTCGGTGCGCCGGGTCTTCCGGATCACCGCCCCGCGAGCATGATCCGGAAGGAACGAGGATGCGCAGCAGAACCCTTACCCTCCTTGCCGCCACGGTGAGCGCCGGCCTGGTGCTGACCGCGTGCGGTGCCAACTCGAACTCCGGGGGCACGGGGGACAGCTCCGCCTCCGGCTCGGCCTCCGCCCCCGCCGGCGGCGGCGCGAACGGCAAGGTCGGCGTGATCCTGCCCGAGACCGCCACCTCCGCCCGGTGGGAGGCGTTCGACAAGCCGATGCTCCAGGCCGCTCTCCAGGCCCAGGGCTTCACGGCCGACATCCAGAACGCCCAGGGTGACAACCAGAAGTTCTCGACCCTGGCCGACGGCTTCATCAGCCAGGGCGTGAAGGTCCTGGTCATCGCCCCGTCCGACCCGGCCGTCGGTGCCGCGATCGAGGCCAAGGCGAAGACCGCGGGCATCCCGGTCATCGACTACGACCGCCCGAGCCTCGGCGGTTCGGCCGACTACTACGTCTCGTTCGACAACGAGAAGGTCGGCGAGATCCAGGCCCAGGGCATGGTCGACGCGCTGAAGAACAAGCCGGGTGCCTCGGTCGTCCAGATCGAGGGCGCTCCGACGGACAACAACGCCACGCTGTTCGGCGACGGCCACGACAAGGTCCTCAAGCCGCTGTACGCCTCGGGCGCGCTGAAGCTCGTCCGCAAGCAGGCCATCAACGACTGGGACCCGCAGCTCGGCGGCACGACCTTCGAGCAGATCTTCACCTCGGCCGGCGGCAAGGTCGACGGCGTCGTGGCGGCGAACGACGAGCTCGCCGGCGCGGTCATCACCGTGCTGCAGAAGAACGGCCTCAACGGCAAGGTCCCGGTCACCGGCCAGGACTCGACCGCGGCCGGCCTGCAGGCCATCCTGCGCGGCGACCAGACGCTGACGATCTTCAAGCCGATCAAGCAGGAGGCCGAGAACACCGCGAAGCTGGCCGCCGCTCTGGCCAAGAATGACAAGGCCGCCGCCGACGCGATCGCGACCGGCACGCTGCACGACCCGCAGAACAACCGCGACATCAAGTCCGTTCTGCTCACGCCGGAGCTGATCACCGTCAACGACATCAAGACCGTGGTCCAGCAGGGCTACGTCAAGGCGTCGGACATCTGCACCGGCGACCTCGCCGCCAAGTGCACCCAGTACGGCATCTCCTGAGCTGACTGAGTAGCACACCCCAAAACAGCCGGGCCGGGATGCGTTCCCCGACAACGCATCCCGGTCCGGTACCCACGCGAGAGATATGCGAACCCCATGAGCGAGCCCATTCTCGACATCAAAGGTCTGAACAAGAGCTTCGGCCCGGTCCACGTCCTCCACGACGTGGACTTCGCTGTGCGAGCGGGTGAAGTGACCGCGCTCGTCGGCGACAACGGCGCCGGCAAGTCGACGATGGTCAAGTGCATCGCCGGCATCCACCCGTACGACACGGGAACCGTGCGGTTCAACGGCCAGGAAGTCCACATCCACAGCCCGAAGGACGCGGCCGATCTCGGCATCGAGGTCGTGTACCAGGACCTCGCGCTGGCCGACAACCTCGACATCGTCCAGAACATGTTCCTCGGCCGCGAGCGCGGCAGCCAGTGGCTGCTCGACGAGGCCAGCATGGAGAAGGCCGCGCGCGAAACGCTGGCCTCCCTGTCGGTGCGCACGGTGAAGTCCGTGCGCACGCCCGTCTCCGCGCTCTCCGGTGGTCAGCGCCAGACGGTCGCGATCGCCAAGTCGGTGCTGTGGAACAGCAAGGTCGTGATCCTCGACGAGCCGACCGCCGCCCTCGGTGTCGCACAGACCCGGCAGGTGCTGGACCTGGTCCGCCGGCTCGCGGAGCAGGGCCTCGGCGTGGTGCTGATCAGCCACAACATGGCCGACGTCTTCGAGGTCGCCGACCGCATCGACGTGCTGTACCTGGGCCGGCTCGTCGCCGAGGTCCAGACCAAGGATGTGACCACGAGCCAGGTGGTCGAACTCATCACCGCCGGCCGGTCGGGCGATCTCGGCTTGGCCCGCCCCGAAGCCGTCGTGCTGTGAGCAACGAGAAAGAATCGCAGATGACTGAGACCCCAGCCAAGGCCCCGCAGCCGGACCAGGCGAACGCGATCGCCGACTTCGGTATCGACACCACGTCGATGTCGACGGGCGAGGCGATCAAGGACTACTTCGCGCGGATGAAGGACGGCCAGCTCGGCTCGGTCCCGGCCGTGCTCGGCGTGATCGTCCTGGCGATCCTCTTCAGCGCCCTCTCGAGTGACTTCTTCACGCTTCGCAACATCGCGAACCTGCTCGCGCAGGGCGCGGGCCAGACCATCATCGCGATGGGCATCGTGTTCGTGCTGCTGCTCGGTGAGATCGACCTGTCGGCCGGTACGGCCTCCGGTGTGTGCGCCTCGCTGATGGCGCTGCACTACGTGCACAACGGGAACCTGCTGGGCACCATGGGCGGCGGCGTGTTCATCACGTTCATCGCCGTGCTCGCGCTCGCCGTGATCCTGGCCGTGCTGCAGCGGATCTGGGCCGGGGCGGTGGTGGCGGGGATCGGCATCGTGGTGATCCTCATCGGTGTCCCGGTGAACGCGTGGCTCGAGATGCTGATCGCGATCTGCACCGGCACGGCCATCGGCTGCATCACCGGTTTCCTCGTCTCGAAGATCGGCATGCCGTCGTTCGTCGTGACCCTGGCGCTGTTCATCGTGTGGCAGGGCGTGATCCTGCAGTTCATCGGTGAGGGCGGCACGCTGCCGATCAGCACGAGCCAGACGCTGAACGCGGTGGCCAACGGAAACCTGTCGGTGCTGGGCAGCTGGATCCTCTTCATCGTCGCGGCGGGTGGTTACGCGCTCGTGGCTCTGGGGCAGCACTTCTCGCGGCTCAAGCGCGGTCTCGTGGTGCAGCCGACGCCGATCGTGCTGTTCAAGGTCGGCCTGGTCGCGGTGATCGCGGGAGTCGCGACGTACCTGCTCACCGTCAACCGCTCGTCCAACAACCTCGTGGTGATCGAGGGCGTGCCCTACGTCGTCCCGATCGTGCTGGCGCTGCTCGTCGCGGGCACCTACGTGCTCAACCGGACGCGCTACGGCCGGCACCTCTACGCCGTCGGTGGCAACCAGGAAGCGGCCCGCCGCGCCGGTATCAACGTGCCGAAGCTGCGCACCAGCGTGTTCGTGATCAGCTCGACGTTCGCGGCGATCGGCGCGATCGTGTACTCGTCGAAGATCGGCTCGGTCAACCCGCAGTCCGGTGGCCTCAACACGCTGCTGTTCGCGGTAGGCGCGGCGGTCATCGGTGGTACGTCGCTGTTCGGCGGCAAGGGCCGGGTCATCGACGCGGTGATCGGTGGTGCCGTGCTGGCGATCGTGAACAACGGCCTGGGCCTGCTCCAGCAGACCGCCGCCGTGGTGAACATCGTCACCGGTCTCGTTCTGCTGCTCGCGGCCACGGTCGACGCGCTGTCGCGGCGCCGAGCGGCTGCGTCGGCACGCTGACGCCCGATGCCACGTTCAAGCCGGTGACGAGCTCGTCCGTCGCACGACCCGACGAGGTGCGCCGGCACAACCGCACGACCTTGCTCCGCTTGCTGCACGTCGGCGGGCCGAGCACCCGGGCGACCCTGGCCGCGGAGCTGGGGCTCAACCGGAGCACGATCAAGACCCTCGTCGACGGGCTCGCGGAAGCGGGCGTCGTCGAGGAGAAGGTGCCGAGGCCGGGACGAGGGGCGGGCCGCCCCTCGCTCCTGGTCCTGCCCCAGCCGCACGCGGCGGTCGTGCTCGCGGTCGACCTGCAGGTCGAGCACGTGGCGATCGCGCTCGTGGGGCTGGGCGGCCAGATCCTCGGCCGCAACAGCTGGAACCTGCGCGGCCGGATGCGCGAGGCCGACGAGGTGATCACGCACGTGATCGAGTCGGCCGCCGTGCTGGCCGGCGACCTCGGGGTAACGCCCGTGGCCGTCGGGGTGTCGGTGCCCGGGGTCGTGCGGCGCGCCGACGGCCACGTGCACGAGGCGCCGAACCTGCGCTGGACCGACGTCGCCCTCGGCGAGCGCCTGACCAGCGTGCTGCGCATCCCCGTGCTGGTCGGCAACGACGCCGAGCTCGGCGCGGTCGCCGAGCACCTGCGCGGCGCGGCCCGCGGGTCGTCCGACGCCGTGTTCGTGTCCGCCGACGTCGGTGTCGGCGGCGGCGTCATCGCCCAAGGTTCGTCGCTGCGGGGCGGTGCGGGCTACGTCGGGGAGATCGGCCACATGGTCGTCCGCCCGGGCGGACGCCCCTGCTACTGCGGCAGCAGCGGCTGCTGGGAGACCGAGATCGGCGAGGCGGCCCTGTGCCGGGCCCTGGGCCTGCCGGAGGACACCGCACGGGGCGCGATCCTGTTCGAGCTGCGTGAGCTGGCCCGCGACCCCGAGGCGGCGCTCTCCCGGCTCGAGGAGTTCTCGGAGTGGCTCACTCTCGGGCTCGTCAACGTGGTCAACCTGCTGGGCCCGCAGCTCGTCGTGCTGGGCGACCTGCTCACGGTGCTGCCGGACTCGGTGATCCGCGCGGTGGCCGCCGAGGTCCGCCGGCGCAGCCTGGTGAGCCGGGCCGTCGGCGGGACGCGGATCGTGAGCTCGGCGCTGGGCGCGGACGTGAAGCTGCTGGGCGCCGCCGAGGTGGCGTTCGAGGTCGTCCTCGACACGGTCTAGGCAGGTTCGTGAAGGGCACCTTGCCGGACTCCGAGTCCCGCAAGGTGCCCTTCCCGGACTTCCCGGCGATTGCCACGGGGAATTGCCGGGTGTGGCGTTTGCCACTGAAGTGCCTGGTATTCGGTTTCGGTGCGGTTTCGAACCGGACAGGAATTGTCAATTCAGCACCCGGTGCAAAACGTGAAGTTGCAAGTGGCGAAGTCGCCGGGGTCTCGGTTTCACCGCGAATGGGTCTCGATACGCCGAAGGCGGCAGGTGCATCGGGCACCCGCCGCCTTCGGGCCGAGTCGTTCGTCTCGGCGTGGTCTCTCGAGACCCCTACTTCTGGATCTCCGCGGCCAGTTCCTTGAGCTTGGCCTCGTGCTCACGGGCGTGGTGCCCGCAGAAGAGCAGCTCACCTCCGGAGCTGAGGACGGCGCGTACCTGAGCCGCAGCCCCGCACCGGTCGCATCGGTCGACGGCGGTCAATTCGGGGCGGGTGAGCGTGGGTGATGTCATGGGGGTCTCCCTCCGTCCCGGTACTGGTTGCCCAGTACCTAGATCCAGCTACGCCCACTTCGGAACTGACGCCCTCGGCGGGATCGCCTCCGGCTCCGCGGTGTTCGTGCTTCCACTGTTCCAGACGTTTCGCGGCCCGCAAGTGTTCCCGCGCCGGTGGGACCTGTGTCACGCCGATTTACCCCAGTTGTCGTAGTCCCATCCCGCTCCTTAGGACAAGGGTGCCTGTGCGTAGTCGTTTTCCGAGGTCAGGCACCATGCGCGAGTGGGTTCTGTGCTATCCGGAAAACGTGCGACGGCCATTCCGGCCCCGGTCTTGTTCGTTCTCAGCGGAATTTCGATGTATGCCGGGGCGGCCATCGCGGTCGGGCTTTTCGGGCACGCCTCCCCCTCGGGGGTGGCCTGGCTGCGCTGCCTGGGCGCCGCTGTGGTGCTGCTCGCGTGGCGCCGGCCCGCCCGCGCTGCGTGGCGGGGCCGGCGGTTCCTGCTCGCCGCCGCGTTCGGCGTGGTCACCGCCGTCATGAACGTGGCCTTCTACGAGGCCATCGCCCGCCTCCCGCTCGGCACGGTCGTGGCGCTGGAGTTCGCCGGGCCCGTGGTCGTGGCGGCCGTGGGGTCGCGCACGCGCCGCGACCTCGGCGCGCTGGCGCTGGTGGCCGTCGGCGTCGTCGCGATCGCCGACGTGCGGCTGGAGGGCAGCGCGCTGGGCGTCGTGTTCGCCCTGGCCGCGGCGGCCGCGTGGGCCGGGTACATCGTGCTCGGCAAGCGCGTCGCGGTGGCCGGCGACGGCGTGGACAGCCTCGCGGTGGGCTTCGCCGTGGCCACGGTCGTGCTCTCGCCCCTGGCGCTCGGCACGGGTGAGGTGTGGTCTTCGCCACGTATGCTGCTGCTCGGCATCGGCGTGGGCGTGCTGTCGACGGTGGTGCCCTACGTGCTCGACCAGTTCGTGCTGCGGCGCGTGGGCCGGGCCGGCTTCGCGGTGCTGCTGGCGCTGCTCCCGGTCACGGCCGGAGTCACGGGGTACGCGCTGCTCGCGCAGGTGCCGAGCCTGCCGGAGGCGCTGGGCACCCTCGCGGTGGTCGCCGGGGTCGCGCTGCGCCGCAGGGACGAGCCCACGTTCGACGATGTCTCGCCTGAGCCGCGATACTGACCCGAACCCCCGGAGGTGGCGATGACCAAGGCGGCGTCGGCGGTCGCGAAGGACCTGGCCTTGTCCGGGGTGGGCGGAGTGCACCTGTCCTGGGCCGACAACAACGGCATCCCGCGCTCGCGCATCGTGCCCATCCACGGCCTCGCGGGCGCCGCCGCCCGCGGCGTGGGCGCGACCTCGCTGTTCGCCGTGTTCGACAGCCACGACGCCATCACCTACGGCCACGCGGGCCTGGCGACGCCGTCCGGCGACATCCGGCTGGTGCCGGTGCTGGAACGCCTGCGGCGTCTCGCCGGCCAGCGCGCGCTCGCCTGGGCGCCCGCGCGGCAGGTCGCCGCCGACGGCTCGCCCTGGCCCTACTGCCAGCGCTCGGTGCTGGAACGCCAGGTAGCCGAGGCCGGCCGCCGGGGGCTGGAGTTCCTGGCCGGCTATGAGCTCGAGTTCGCCGTGACGCCCGCCGGCAGCACCGACGTCGTCGCGGCACCCGGGCACCCCGGCCCCGCCTACAGCCCGCACGCGCTCGTCCGCCTCGACGGGTTCGTCGCCGCGCTGCTGCACGACTTCGCCGCCAACGGCCTGGAGATCGGCCAGCTGCACGCCGAATACGGCCCGGCCCAGCTGGAGCTGTCGCTGGCGGCCACCGACCCCGTGTCGGCCGCGGACGACCAGCTCCTGGCCCGCCAGACCATCCACGCCGCCGCGCACGCCCACGGCCTCGCCGTGAGCTTCGCGCCGCTGGTCAGCCTCGCGGCCGCCGGCAACGGCTGGCACCTGCACACGTCCGTGCGGCGCCGCGGCCGCAACCTGCTCGCGGGGGAGGGCCGGCCCGGCGATCTCGCGGGCGAGGGTGCCGCCTACCTCGGCGGCCTGCTGCGCGACCTGCCCGCCCTGACGGCCGTCACGGCCCCGAGCGTGCCCTCCACGCTGCGGCTGCGCCCGGGCTACTTCGCCGGCGCGTACGCGTTCTGGGGCGTGGAGAACCGCGAAGCGCCCCTGCGGTACGTGCCGGACTCGGCCCTGCTCGGCCCGGACCACGCGAACGTCGAGCTCAAGGCTTCCGACGCGTCGGCCAACCCGTACCTCGCGCTGGCGGTCGTGCTGGCCGCCGGGATGGCCGGCATCGAGGACGGCGCCCCGCTGCCCGAACCGATCGCCGAGGACCCGGGCGGCTGGACGGCGGGCGAACGCGAGACCCGCGGCGTCCTGCCGCTGCCCGCGAACCCCGCCGACCAGGCCGCGGCGCTGCTCGCGTCGCCCCGCGTCTCGGGCGCCCTCGGCGACGAGCTGCTGGGCGCGTTCCGCGCGGTCCGCGCGTCGGACGCGGCGTGGGCCGCGGACCGCACGCCGGAGGAGATCGTCGCGGCCCACGCTTGGCGGTACTGACCGCGTGGCCGCGGCCGAGCTCTCCGCCGTGCACTGGCTGCCCGGCGCCGCGCGGCTCATCGCCGAAGCGCGCGCCGAGCTGCCGCAGAAGGACGGGCTCTCGGCTGCCTTCGCGGCGCTGGCCGTGCTGCGGGCGGCCGGCTGCGCCGTGGCCGACCAGGACGAGGTCGCGGTGGCGGCCGGCACCGTGCGCGCGCCGGGCGAACCGCCGGCCGGGGCGAAGAACCGGGACGACTTCCGGCTGCCCGTCCCGTGCGACGCCGCGACGGCGGGTACTGAGCCACAAGCGCTGGCCGCCGCCGTGGAAGCGTTGTCGGGCAAGCGGTTGCGGGTCGTCCCGGCGACGGGGGAGTGGTCCCCGCAAGCCTTGGTCGACCTGCTCGTGGCGCTGTGGGACCTGCCGCGCGTGGCGGTGCTCGCGCGGCTGGACCCGGCCGAGCTGGGCTCGCCCGACACCCCGGAACGCGCGCTGCTCGACTACCTCCACACGGGCGTCCCTCCCTTGTGGACGAACCGGTGGCGCCCGCCGGGCCACCACCACGTCCTGGTGGCCGGCGTGCGGATCGGCGCCGAAGGCACGCTGCTGTCCGTTGTGGACACCTATGCCGTGCTGGGGGACAACGGGATCCACGACCAGCCGGCGGAATGGGTCACGGCCGCGCTGGCCGCCTCGGGAGTGCTGCTGCTCGTCGCGGACGCGGCCCACGCCGGCGAGCTCGCCGAAGCGGTCGCCGGCGCGGGCCTGCGGCCCGGCTTCGCCTAGGTGGGCGACCCGGCCCGGTTGCCCGGCGCGAGGCGGGAGTGCTTGCGGCCGTAGAAGAAGTAGATCAGCAGGCCCAGCACGAGCCACGCGGCGAAGCGGATCCAGGTGAGCACGTCGAGGTTCAGCATGAGGTAGAAGCACGCCACCGCGGCGATGATCGGCACCACGGGGGAGAACGGCACGCTGAACGGCCGCTTCAGGTCAGGGCGGCGCTTGCGCAGCACCGGCACGGCCAGCGCGACGATGATCATCGCCGAGAGGGCGCCGATGCTGACCATGTCCGACAGCGCGGAGATCGGCACGAACGCCGCGAGCGCCGCGATCAGGATGGCGCCCAGGATGGTCATGCGGTGCGGGGTGCCCCAGCGCGGATGGGTGGTGCCGATGGCCTTGGGCAGCAGGCCGTCGCGGCCCATCGCGAAGCCGATGCGGCCGATGGTCACCAGCTCGACCATCATCACCGACGTCAGGCCGGTCACCGCGCCGAGCGAGATCAACGCGCCGACCCAGTGCTGGCCGACGCTGTCGAACGCGGCCGCGAGCGGGGCGCCGGTGTCGATGTCGGTGAACGGGATCATGCCCGTGAGCACGATCGAGACGGCGATGTAGAGCACGGCGCACACGGCCAGCGCGCCGAGGATGCCCACGCGCAGGTCCTTGCGCGGGTTGATGGTCTCCTCCCCGAGGTTCGCCAGCGCCTCGAAACCGGTGTAGGCGAAGAACACCACGGCCGCGGCGGTCACGACACCCGCGATGCCGTACACGGACTGCTCGAGGCCGAGCGCGGCCTGCACCACCGGCTGTTCCAGCACGCCCGAGCCACCCGAGGGCGGCTGCGCCGGCGGGATGAACGGCGTGAGGTTGGCGCCCTTGATGAAGAACACCCCGACCACGATGATCAGGATGCACACGGCGACCTTCACGCACACCAGCACGTTGGTGAGCCACGCGGATTCCTTGATCCCCAGCACTGCCACCACCGTCAGCACGGCGATGATGATCACCGCGCCGATGTTGACCTTCGCGTCCTCGCCGAACCACGTGGGCGAGAGGCCCAGCAGGTTCGCGAGGTACCCGGACCACCCGCGCGACACCACGGCTGCGCCGAGCGCGAACTCCAGCAGCAGGTCCCAGCCGATGATCCACGCGAACACCTCGCCGAGCGTGGCGAACGCGTAGGTGTAGGCGCTGCCGGCCGTCGGCACGCTGGAGGCCAGTTCGGCGTAGCAGAGCGCCGCGAGTCCCGCGACGACCGCGCCGATCACGAACGACAGCGTGACCGCCGGGCCCGCGTGGGTCTTGGCCTCGACGCCGGCGAGCGTGAAGATCCCGGTCCCGATGATGATCCCGACGCCGAACCCCACCAGGTCGCGTCCCCTGAGCCGCCGCTTCAGCTCGCCCGAGTCCTGGCGCTTCAGGACCTCGTCCACGTCCAACGTTCTCCGCACACCCATGGAAGAACGTTAGAAGCTCACGGGCCGGCCTGCAGATCGGCTGCTCGACGCGGACTTCAGTTCAGCGCGAGCCCGGCTTCCTGCGCGAGGATCGCGACCTGCACCCGCGAGCGGAGGTCGAGTTTCGTGAGCACGCGCGACACGTGCGTCTTCACCGTGGTCTCGCCGATGTGCAGGCGGGTGCCGATCTCGGCGTTGGACAGGCCGGCGCCCAGGCAGCCCAGCACCTCGCGTTCGCGGTCGGTGAGGTCGTCCAGACCAGAGGGCGCGGTGACGGGTTTCCCGGCCGACTGCGCGAAGGCCGTGATGAGCTTGCGCGTCACCTGCGGCGCCAGCACCCCCTCGCCCGCGGCGACGAGCTTCACGGCCTCGATCAGCCGCGGCGCTTCGACGGACTTGAGCAGGAAACCCGCGGCACCGGCGCGCAGGGCGGCGTGCACGTACTCGTCGAGGTCGAACGTCGTGAGCACGAGGGCCTGCGCCAGCCCTTCGGCGACGAGCTCGCGGGTGGCGGTGATGCCGTCGGTGCCGGGCATGCGCACGTCCATCAGCACGACGTCGGGCCGCAGCGCCCGCGCCTGCCGGACCGCGGCGGCCCCGTCGGCGGCCTCGCCGACCACCTCGATGCCTTCGGCGTTGCCGAGGATCAGCACGAGGCCCGCCCGGATCGCCCGTGGTCGTCGGCCACCAGCACCTTGACCGTCACGCGTGTCCGACCACCAGTGGCAGCTCGGCGCGGACCACCCAGTCCGAGCCCGACGGGCCCGCGCTCAGCGTTCCGCCCACGGCACTCGCGCGTTCGCGCATGCTCAGCAGCCCGTGGCCCGTGCCACCGGTGCGCGCGGCCGCCGAACGCAGCTCGTTGCCGATCTCGACGGTGAGTATGCCGCCGTCGCAGCGCAGGTCCACCATCACCCGCCCGCACGGCGCGTGCTTCACCGTGTTGGTGAGCGCTTCCTGCGCGATCCGGTACGCGGTGAGGTCGACCGCGGCGGGCAGGCCGGCAGAGGAGTCCACTGTGGATTCGACGACGAGCTCCATCCCCGTGGCGCGCGCGGATTCCACGAGCCGCGACAGCTCAGCGAGCCGCGCGGGGGCGGTGGTCTCGTACTCGTCATCGCCCGTCTCTGACGCGGCGCGCAGCAGGCCGATCATCGTGCGCATCTCGTCGAGCGCGCTCACGCTGTTCTCCCGCACGGCCTCGAGCACCGCGCGGGACATCTTCGGGTCCTCGGCCATCGACAGCGCCGCCTCCGACTGGATCGCGATGGCCGAGAGGTGGCCCGCGATCACGTCGTGCAGGTCGCGCGCCATCCGCGCCCGCTCGGCGGCCACGGCGGCGCGCTGGTCGAGCTCGGCGATCTTCGTCAGCTGGTCGGCGTTGGCGCGTTCGGTGGTGGCGATGTCGCGCTGCTGGCGCACGTTCGCCGCCCACCACACCGGCACCAATAGGAACGGCAGGATCCCCAGCGCGCCGATCACGGCCACGCGCCACTGCGCGGACACGGCCAGCGCGGCGACCAGCACGCCCAGCGCGGCTGTGGCCGCCACGCCGATCATCACCCGGCTCATGCGGCGCGACCCGTAGAGCGTCGCTGCGTAGAGGAAGTCGGTGTACACGGCCACGACCGGCAGCGACGGGCCCAGCACCAGGTCGACCGCGAGCACACCCGTGACCAGCAGCAGGCCGCCCGGCACCCAGCGGCGCAGGAACGACAGGCCGCACAGCACCGCGAGCTCCACGAGCTGCACCCACAGCCCGAAGTGGTCGGGGCCGGGGATCAGGCGGTGCTGCACATCGCGGCGAGCGCCGTGCTGCTCGCGGTGGGCGCGGCCGTGCTGTTCGCCGGACAGGCTCGCAAACGCCGGCGCGATCACCTGTGACGCGGCTTACACTGGACGCGTGGCCGACGCGACCGGCAGCGTGGCCGGGCCTCTCGTCCTCTTCGCCGTGGTCAGCTTCGCTCCCTCGGCCCTTTTCTGGTGCGCGCTGCGCATGCCCACCCTCTACCGCTGGCTGCGCGACCGCCGCCGCGAGCAGCTCCAGCCGGCGGGCCCGCCCGTCGAACGTCTCTCCGCGGACCTGCGACGGGTGCACCGCGTGCTCGCGTCGTACCCGCCCGGCACTCCGGCGGCCCGGCGCATCGGCACCCGCCAGGCTTACGACGAGCTGCTGCAGACGGCCTGCCGCGCGGTCGGCGTCGAGCACCGGCTCGAGTCGCTGCCCGAGGGCATCGACCGCGATCTCGAACGGCTGCGCATCGAGGAGTCGTTGAGGCGCGAGGGTCTGGCGGTGCCCTGAGCGGCCGGGGTGCGGAGTGTGATCGAGTGCCGCTGACGGGCCTGCCAGGATGAGCCCATGGACTTTCGCCCCCTCGACCGCCCGATCGGGGCTTTCCAGCAGCAGCTCGGCCCCGAACAGATCCAAGCGGTGTGCGAGCGCGTGTTCGGGCCCGCCACCGTGGTCCGCGCCGCGATCGAGCTGGGCTGGGGCGGCTACAACACGACCTACCGCGTGGAGCTCGCCGACGGGCCGGTGATCCTGCGCGTGGCCCCGGCGCCCGCGCGCCAGGCGCGGACCGAGTGGCAGTTCATGCGCAACGAGTACGTCGCGGCGCCCTACTTCGCGCCCATCGCGCACCTGCTGCCGCGCACGATCGCGGCCGACTTCACCCACGAGGTGCTCCCGCGCGACTACGTGGTGCAGGCCGTGCTCACCGGCCGCGCCGGGCCCGACGTCCTCCCGACGTACCCGCCGGCCGAGCGCGGGCCGTTCTACCGCGAGCTGGGCCGCCTGACGCGCCTGGTGCACGACGTGCGCGGGCCCGGCTTCGGCCCGGTCGCGGGGCCGCACTTCGCCACGTGGAGCGAAGCGCTGGTCGCCTTCTTCGCCGACAACGCGCTCGACCTGGAGGACCGCGGCCTCGACGCCGCCGACGTGCGGGAGATCGGCAAGCTCGCCGCCCGCGACTCGGCGCTGCTCGACGAGGTCACCGAACCGCGCCTGCTGCACGGCGATCTGTGGACGATCAACGTGATGCTCGCCGACGATCTCCGCGTCACCGGCGTCTACGACCACGACCGCAGCTGGTGGGGTGACCCGGCGGCCGACTGGCCGATCCGCATGGCGCTGGCCAAACCCGGTACGGAGCGGGACACGTTCTGGGAGGCCTACGGCCCGCTCGACACCTCGCCCGGGGCCCGGCGGCGCATGCTCTACTACCGCGCCCGGCACCTCGGCGCGCTGCGGCTGGAGCGCCACCGCCTCGACCAGGCGGAGAAGCTCGCGGACTCCTACGACGAGCTGGCCGCCGTCCTCGGGGAGCTGGGCTCAGACTGACGGGTCGGAGCCGCGCAGCGCGGCCCACCAGAACCCGAACGCGGCGACGAGCACGGTGACCACGAGCCACCCGCTGAAGCCGCTGCCGTCGACGAAGGCCCAGAACACGCCGACCACGGGGGCGACGGCCAGCACCGGCAGGTCGGCGCGGAACTGGCGGATCAGCGACACCGGGCGCGCCGCGGCGAGCGCGCGTTCCTCGTCCGGCTCGGCGGGGTTGTCGGTACGGCGGCCGCGCGGTTCGGTGGCCCGCACCGAGCCGGCCGAGTACAGCAGCTCGTCGCCGACTTCGACGGCGACGAGCCGGTCGCGCCGCACGTCGCCGCGGACCACGACCTTCGTCGGCGCGGGCAGGCCGATCAGGGTGGGGGAGAAGTACACCGGGATCCAGCGCGGCGACGCCGTCTCGGTCTCGAGCCAGGACCGCGTGAGCAGACCGCGTTGCACCTTCACCCGCCGCACCGGGATCGGTGACGTCGACGCCGCGGCTCGCGCGGGCCGGACGAAGCGCGTGAAGAACAGGAAGAGGTCGACGGCCAGCACCGCCGCGGCCGCGACCACGGTCACCGTGGCGTAGGTCGTCGCGCGGTCGGCGGTCACGATCGGTGTCGCGTCGCGGATCAACGCGCGGGACGGCTGCGCGGGGTCGTACAGCACGGGCACGCTCGTGCCGGCCTTCGGGGCCGAGCTGTCGAGCGCGACATCCGCCGTCGCGAGAGACCCGCCGGCCACCGGGAAGCGCACGGTCGCCGAGCCTTCGCCGCCGCGCACCACCGTGCCCGTGGCCTGCGCCGTGATGCCCCGGACGTCGGCCTGCGCGTGGGAGAACTCCAGCAGCTGCAACACGAACACGGCCGCGCACGCGAGCAGCACCACGCCGCTCGTCACGAGGACGTGGCGCACCGGCCGCAGCCGCAGGAAACTCCGCATGAGTGCCACCTTAGGTGTCTACAAAGGAAAGAGCGGCGCGGGCCGGGGCCCGCGCCGCTCTCCCGGGGGTACAGCGTTACTTCACGAAGCCGATCTTGGTGTAGTCGTACGGGTTGTTCGCGTAACCCGGCGAACCGAAGTTCGCCAGCGTCTTGCGCGTCGCGAACGCGCCCGGCGACTGGAAGATCGGGAGCTGGTGCCCGATGGCCCAGATCTCCTTGTCGGCGGCGTTGATGTCCGCGGCCCGCTTCGTGTCGTCCAGTTCTTGCGCCGCGGTGTCGAGCAGCTGGTTCAGCTTGTCGTCACCGATGCGGCCGTAGTTCTGGTTGATGTTCTTCGGGTCGAGGTAGTAGATGCCCTTGCTGCCGCCGATCGGGAACGAGTTCGAGATCCAGCGGAAGATCGTCAGGTCGAAGTTGCCGACGTTGACGTAGTTCTTGAAGAACTCGGTGGTCGGCACGGCCTGGATGTCCAGCCCGACACCGATCGCCTTGAACTCCGACTGCAGGATCTGGCCGATCTGCTGGCTGATCGGGGTGCCCGACGGGATCACCAGGCGCACCTTGAGCTGCTTGCCGTCCTTGGCCCGCGTGTCACCGTTGAGCTTCCAGCCGAGCTTGTCCAAGTCGGCCTTCGCGCCATCGGCGTTGAACTTGTACGGACCGGAGTTGTCCTCATAGGTCTTGGAGCCCTTGAGGAACAGGTGGTTGCCGATCGGCGTGGTGTCCTTCTGCATCTGACCGAGGATCGCCTTGCTGATCCCGACCGTGTCGACGCCCTTCATCAGCGCCAAGCGCAGGTCCTTGTCGGCCAGGATCGAGCTGGACGCACCATTGAAGGTCAGGTGCGTGTAGTCCGGGTAGGTCGACTGCCGGACGACCGCGTTCGGGTCGGCCTGGGCGCGCTTGAAGGTGTTGATGTCGTTGTTCAGGTTGTAGAAGTCGATCTGGCCGTTGGCGAAGGCGTCCGGCTGCGCGGCGCGGTCGACGACCTTGTAGGTCACGGTGTCCAGCTTCGGCTTCGCGCCCCACCAGTTCGGGTCACGCTCGAAGACCGCGGTCTTGCCGGTCTGGTCGATGCTCTTGACCTTGAACGGGCCCGCGGTGATCGCCGGCTTCGCGGCCCAGCTCTTGTTGAACGTGTCCGGGTCGGAGTTCAGCTCCTTGGGGTAGAGCGGGCTGAACAGCGACTTCCACTCCGCGAACTTCTTCGCGAAGGTGATCTTCACGTCGAGGTCGTCGGCGCCCTTCTCGACCTTGGCGATGTCCTCGTAACCCGTGGTGCCCGACACCTGGTAGGCGGGGTTCTTGCCGCTGAGCACGTTGGCCTGCGCGGCGTAGTCCTCCCACGAGAACTGCCGGCCGTTGCTCCACTTGGCCTTCGGGTTGATCTTCAGCTCGACCACCTGCGGGTCGGTGCTGACGACCTCGGCCGAGGTGAGGTAGTTCTGGTCCAGGCCCACCGACGCGTCGGCGTTCTGCGGGAACGGGTAGGGCAGGATGGCGCCGAACATGTTCGCGCCGTCGAGCACCGTGCCGTCAACCTCGTTGTAGTTCCAGTTGTCGGGCAGCGAGTCGATCGGCCACTTGAGGTCGCCGCCGTCCTTGAGCTGGTCGACCGGCATCGCGTTGATGTCCGCGGTCTTGACCTGCTGGGTGCCGGCGTCCTGCAGTCCGCTGTTACCACTGCTGGAGGAGCCGCCGCCACAAGCGGCGAGCAGGAGCCCCAGAGCGGCAACGGGAGCCACGAGTGCGGCCATTCTCCGTCGCATCATGTTTACCTTTCTTTCCCTGTGTGCCAACGGATGCGTGGCTACACGACTTCGCGGGTCTTGGCGTAGTGGCAGGCGACGTCGTGGTCGTCCGCGCGGGACTCGCGCGGCGGCTCGACGTCGATGCACTTCTGCTTGTCCTGTTCGGACAGTTGCGAGAACACGAAACAGCGCGTGCGGAACCGGCAGCCCGACGGCGGGTTCGCCGGGCTGGGCAGGTCGCCGGTGAGGATGATCCGGGTCCGCTCGCGTTCCTTGATCGGGTCCGGGATCGGGATCGCGGACAGCAGCGCCTGCGTATACGGGTGCTGCGGCGCGTCGAAGACCGTCTCCACGTCGCCGATCTCGACGATCTTGCCGAGGTACATCACGGCCACGCGGTCGGCGATGTGCCGGATCACCGAGAGGTCGTGGGCCACGAACAGGTACGACAGGCCGAGCTTCGCCTTCAGCTCGTCGAGCAGGTTGATCACGCCGGCCTGGATCGACACGTCCAGCGCGGACACCGGTTCGTCGAGCACGATCAGCTTCGGCTCGAGCGCGAGCGCCCGGGCGATGCCGATGCGCTGGCGCTGCCCGCCGGAGAACTCCGCCGGGTACCGGTCGGCGTGCTCCGCGCGCAGCCCCACGAGCCCGAGCAGCTCAGGCACGCGTTTGGCGATGTGCGCCTTGCCGTAGCCGTGGGTCACCATCGGCTCGGCGATGATGTCGCCGATCGGCAGCCGCGGGTCGAGCGCGGCCATCGGGTCCTGGAACACCACCTGCAGGTCGCGCCGGATCTCCTTGCGCCCCTTGCCGTTCAGCTTCGCGACGTCCCGGCCGAGCACCGCCACCGACCCGTTCTGGGGGGCGGCCAACTCGAGGATCTCCATCAGCGTGGTCGACTTGCCACAGCCGGACTCGCCGACCAGGCCCAGTGTCTCGCCCTCGACGATGTCGAAGCTGACGCCGTCGACCGCCTTGACCACACCGGCCTTGCGCTTGAGCACCGCGCCCTTGGTGATCTGGTAGTGCTTTTGCAGGTCCTGCACGTCGAGCACGGCGGTGCGCTGCGCGCGCGGCAGCTTCGCGACTGCCGCCTCCTCGATCACCTCGGCGCCGTAGACCTCGGCCGCGTCGGCCTTGGGGCCGGCCAGCTCTTCGGTACGGATGCAGGCGGCCCGGTGCGTGGTGTCGACCGGAGCGTTCGGGTTGCCCGGCGTGATCGTGAACAGCTCGGGCTCGGCCTGGTGGCACGCGTCGATCGCCAGCGGGCAGCGCGGCGCGAACGGGCAGCCCGAGGGCAGGTTCACCAGCGAGGGCGGCTGGCCCTCGATCGGCACCAGCGGCTGCTTCTCGTGCGCGTCGACGCGGGGGATCGAGCCCAGCAGGCCCAGCGTGTACGGCATCCGCGGCTGGGCGTAGATGGTCTCGACCGGGCCCTGCTCCACGGCGCGCCCGGCGTACATGACCATCAAGCGGTCGGCGAACCCGGCGACCACGCCGAGGTCGTGGGTGATGATCACGATGCCGGCGCCGGTCACCTCCTGCGCGGTCTTCAGCACTTCCAGCACCTGGGCCTGCACGGTCACGTCGAGCGCGGTGGTCGGCTCGTCGGCGATGATCAGGTCCGGGTCGTTGGCGATCGCGATGGCGATCACCGCGCGCTGGCGCATGCCGCCGGAGAACTCGTGCGGGAACGCCTTGGCGCGCGCGGCGGCGTTCGGGATGCCGACGAGGTCGAGCAGCTCCACGGCCCGGTTGTTCGCCTGCTGCTTGGTCATCGAGCCCTTGGCGTGCACCAGCAGCGCCTCGGCGATCTGCGCGCCCACGGTGTACACGGGCGTCAGCGCCGAGAGCGGGTCCTGGAAGACCATCGAGATCTTCTTGCCGCGCAGCTTGGACAGCTCGGTGTCGGACTTGCCGATTAGCTCGCTGCCCTGGAACCGGATGGAGCCGGAGATGCGCGCCTGCGGCGGGAGCAGGCCCATGACCGCGAGCGACGACACCGACTTGCCGGAACCGGACTCGCCGACGATGCCCAGCACCTCGCCGGCCGCGACCTGGTAGGAGAGCCCGCGGACCGCGTGCACGCGGCCGGACTCGGACGGGAACGACACATCGAGGTCGGAGACTTCCAGGACCGTGCCGGTGGGCTTCTCGGTCTCCGCGCCCAGGGTGAGTGCGGCGGTCATGCTGTGACTCCTGTGGTGCTGGGGGACTTCGTTTTCTCTTCGATGCGCTTGCGTTCCTTGCGCCGCGAACGCGACGACGACGGGTCGAGCGCGTCGCGCAGGCCGTCACCCGCGTAGTTCACCGCGAGCACGGTGACCACGAGGAAGCCCGCCGGGATGTAGAACAGCCAGGGGAAGGTGCGCACCGCGTCGGTGCCGCTCGCGATCAGCGTGCCGAGCGAGACGTCGGGCGACTGCACGCCGAACCCGAAGAACGACAGCGAGGTCTCGGTGATGATCGCGACGCCGACGTTGATCGTCGCGTCGATGATCAGCAGCGAGGCCATGTTCGGCACGATGTGCTTGGCGATGATCCGCCACGACGGCTGGCCCATGAACTTCGCGGCCTTCACGAACTCGCGTTCGCGCAACGTCAGCGTCATGCCGCGCACGATGCGGGCGGTGATCATCCACTGGAACAGTGCGATCAGGCCGACCAGGATCAGCCACGTCTTGCCGCGGAAGGCGGGCGAGAGGATCGAGATGATCAGGAACGGCGGCAGGATCAGCAGCAGGTCCACGACCCACATGGCGATGCGGTCGGTCCAGCCGCCGAAGTAGCCGGCGGCCGCACCGACGATCGAGGCGACGCCGGTGGAGAACAGCGCGGCCAGCAGGCCGATCGTGAGCGACTTCTGCAGCCCGCGCATGGTCTGCGCGAACATGTCGCCGCCGATCTGGTTCGTGCCGAACCAGTGGTTCCCGTCCGGCGGCAGCAGGTTCGACAGCGGGTCGAGCTCGTCATACGACCAGGGCGAGTACCAGGTGTAGGTGAAGGCCAGCACGTAGAACAGCACGATCACGGCCAGCGAGATGACCGCGAGCTTGTTGCGCAGGAAGCGGCGCAGCACGAGCTTTCCGCGGCTGGAGGACTTGCTTTCGGCCTCACTGCGCGGGTCGACCGCCAGCACGGCGGAATCGGCGATGTCGGCCTCGTTCACGGGAGCGGCCATCAGATCCTCACCCTCGGGTCGAGCGCGGCGTAGAGCACGTCGGCCAGCCACCCGGCCAGCAGCACGCAGATCGCGATGAACAGCGTCACGGTCGCGACGATGTTGGTGTCCTGCTTCTGGATCCCGGTCACCAGCCAGTCGCCCATGCCGTACCAGCCGAAGATCCGCTCGGTGAAGATGCCGCCCGTGATGAGCAGGCCGAAGCCGAACGCGAACAGCGTCGCCATCGGGATCAGCGCCGTGCGCAGGCCGTGCTTGAACAGCGCGCGCCGGCGGGTGAGGCCCTTCGCCTGAGCGGTGCGCAGGAAGTCGGAGCCGAGCACGTCGAGCATCGCCGAACGCTGGTAGCGGCTGTAGTACGCGACCTGCGTCAGCACGATCGCCAGTGTCGGCACGATGATGTGCTGCAACCGGTCGAGCAGCACGTCGCCGAAACTGCCGTCGATCCCGCTCGTCTCGCCCTGCACGATGAAGAACTGATACCCGCCGAGCAGGTTGTCGTTCACCGACTGGGCGCCCGCCTTGAGGATCGTGGCGATCACGAAGACCGGGGTGGACAGCACGACGAACGAGAACGTGGTGGCCACGTAGTCGCTCACCTTGTACTGCCGGATCGCGCTCACCACACCGACGAGCACGCCGATGATGATGCCGATCGTGATGCCCAGCAAGAACAGCCGAAGGCTCACGCCGGCACGGCGGAAGAGCTCGTCGGTGATCGGCTGGTCGGCGACCGTGCGGCCGAAGTTCCCCTGCAGCACTCCGCCGAGCCAAGTGAAGAAGCGCTCGGGGATGGGCTGGTTCAGGTAGAGCTCGGCCGCCTTGGCGTCGATAGTGGACTGCGGAGCCGGTGGGTTCCGCAGCTTCAGCGCGTCGAGCGGGCTGAAAGCCAGCGACGCCAAGGAAAAGGCCGCGAAGGTGGCGACCAGGCACAATGCCACGTAGTTGACGAGGCGGCGGAGGAGGAAGCCGATCACGGTTTCCTCGATTCACCGGGAACGGAGGTTCCACTCCGTACCGACGGCCACGCCTGACTCTCGCCCCATTGAGTTTTCGTCGAAAACACTAGCCGGTGCTGCCTTCCGAATGCTGCTGACGCTCGTTGTCGGCGCAGCATAATCCGGAGAAGGCCCTCCGATCTTCGTTCCCAGGCAACCAAATAATCACGATTTCCGCCGCAGGCACGTGAAGGACCGACTTTCGGCTGTTGCGGTGGACAGGGGCCGCGAGGTATTCACTACGTGCGGTTCGTCGCGGTGGGTGTGTGGGCGAATACCGCGGATCACGTTCCGGAAATGTTTCCGGCGGCGGACGGAAATGTTGAAGACGGCCGCGGAACACTGGAAACGGACATACCGGTCATGGTTTGGACCTTTGCGCCTGCCGGTGACCCGCCGGCAGAGGTCCAGTCCTGTGCGCCGGCCCCTCTTCGTCCACAGTGGCCGGTCGAGCCGGTGCTTGATCGAAGCGTGCCGAGCGGAGCGTGCCCGATCGATCAGTGCCGATCGATCAGCGCCCGATCGATCAGTGCCCAGTGGATCTTCGCGCACAGCAAAGAACCCCGTCACCGGATTCCGGTGACGGGGTTCCTCGTCGAGACCGAGCGATCAGTCCAGGTAGTCCCGGAGGACCTGGGATCGCGACGGGTGCCGCAGCTTCGACATCGTCTTCGACTCGATCTGGCGGATGCGCTCACGCGTGACGCCGTAGACCTGGCCGATCTCGTCGAGCGTGCGGGGCTGTCCGTCGGTGAGGCCGAAGCGCAGCCGGACCACGCCCGCCTCGCGCTCGGACAGCGTCTGCAGCACCGACTGGAGCTGGTCCTGCAGCAGCGTGAACGACACCGCGTCGACCGCGACGACCGCTTCGGAGTCTTCGATGAAGTCACCGAGCTGCGAGTCGCCCTCGTCGCCGATGGTCTGGTCCAGCGAGATCGGCTCACGCGCGTACTGCTGGATCTCCAGGACCTTCTCCGGCGAGATGTCCATCTCCTTGGCGAGCTCCTCGGGCGTCGGCTCGCGGCCGAGGTCCTGAAGGAGTTCGCGCTGTATACGGCCGAGCTTGTTGATGACCTCCACCATGTGCACCGGGATGCGGATGGTGCGGGCCTGGTCGGCCATCGCGCGCGTGATCGCCTGGCGGATCCACCACGTGGCGTACGTCGAGAACTTGTAGCCCTTGGTGTAGTCGAACTTCTCCACCGCGCGGATCAGGCCGAGGTTGCCCTCCTGGATGAGGTCCAGGAACGCCATGCCGCGGCCGGTGTAGCGCTTCGCCAGCGACACCACGAGCCGGAGGTTCGCCTCCAGCAGGTGGTTCTTGGCGCGCTCGCCGTCGCGCACGATCCACTTGAGATCGCGGCGCATCTGGGTGACGAGCTTCTCGCCCTCATCCTCGGCGGTGCGCACGCGCTCGGCGGAGTAGAGACCCGCCTCGATGCGCTTGGCGAGCTCCACCTCCTCCTCGGCGTTGAGCAGCGCGACCTTGCCGATCTGCTTGAGGTAGGCGCGCACCGAGTCGGCCGAAGCGGTGAGCTCGGCGTCCTTGCGCGCCTGGCGCAGCGCCTCGGACTCCTCCTCGTCCCAGACGAAGTCGGGGTTGTCCGAGGCGGACTTCGGCCCCTTCTCGGCGGCTGCGTTGCTACGGCGGCGCGCGGCGGGCGTCTCCGTCCCCTCGGCTTCTTCTTCCGAGTCGTCGGAGTCTTCTTCGGCGGCCTCGTCGTTGACCGTCTCGTCGACGACGTCGACCTCGACCTCTTCCAGGTCGGACAAGTCCGGGCTGTCGAGTTCGGCCTCGTCGAGGTCGACCGGGCCGTCCGGGTCGCCGTCTTCGGTCTTGGACGCCTTGGTGGTGGCCTTCTTGGCCGGCGCCTTTTTGGCCGGAGCCTTCTTCGCGCCGGCGGTCTTGGGTTTCGCCGCGCCGGTGGCTGCCTCGTCGGCCGGCTCGCCGGCTGCGGTCGCTGTCTTCGTCCCGCTTCGGGTTGCGGTTCTTGCGGCTGCCACTTACGCCCTTTCGCAGCGGTCGATCATGACGAGCCGAGGTATCGCCACCTCGGCTGCCTCACATTCGGGGAACACGCCTCGGCCTGCGGTTTTCACTCCCGCAGCCGTGGGCCGCGTTCCATTGTAACGACGGCCGGGCAGTGCGTCGCGAAGCGATCACCCTCCGGCCTGCCGCACGGTACCTGCACGTGACCTTCCCGTGACCCGCGCGTAGGTTTCGCGGCCGTTCACGGGCGGGTCCGGGTCAGTGCGCGATGCCCTCGACCGCCGCCGCGGCGGCGCCGACGATGCCCGCGTTGTTCTGCAACGAAGCCACGATCACCGGGGTCCGGACGTCCAGCAGCGGCACCCACTTCTCCGCCTTCTTGCTCACGCCACCGCCGACGATGAACAGATCCGGCCAGATCAGGTTCTCCAGCACGGTCAGATAACGGTGTACCCGCTTGGCCCACTGGTGGTAGCTCAGGCCCTCGTTGTCCTTCACCGACGCCGCGGCGCGCTTCTCCGCGTCGTGGCCGTCGACCTCGAGGTGGCCGAACTCGGTGTTGGGCACGAGCTTGCCGTCGTGGAACACGGCGCTGCCGATACCGGTGCCGAAGGTCAGCAGCGCGGTGACGCCGGTGCGCGCGGCCTCGTCGCCGAAGCGGATCTCGGCGATGCCGGCCGCGTCGGCGTCGTTGAGCATCGCCACGTCCGCGACGCTCTTGCCGAGCCGCTTGGCGAACAGCGCGTCGGCGTCCGTGCCGATCCAGGCGTGGTCGATGTTGGCCGCGGTGTGCGCGACCCCCTTCTTGACCACCGACGGCAACGTCACGCCGACCGGTCCGTCCCACTCCGCGATGTGCACGATCTCCGCCACCACGTCCGCGACGGCTTCGGGCGTCGACGGCTGCGGCGTCTCGATCCGGTGTCGCTCGCCGATGAGCTGTCCCGTTTCCAAATCGACCAGCGCGCCCTTGATCCCGCTGCCGCCGATGTCGATTCCGAAACCTCGGGTCGCCGTCACTGACGTGGTCCCTTCTCGCACGATTCAGATGTCTGCTCCGGAGACTTTAACCGGATGTGGTGACATGTCCGACGTGGGAGCTGACGAGTCGTTGCTGAAAAGCGTTGCGGAGCAGGTGGCGGTCGAGGCGGCCGGGCTGGTGCGGGCGGCCTGGACCGCCATGCAGGCGGGCGGCGTGGTCCGCGTGGACACCAAGTCGGCGGACACCGACGTGGTCACCGCGATCGACAAGGAGTCCGAGGAGCTGGTGCGCGAGCGGCTGGCCGAGCTGCGCCCGGGCGAACCGGTGCTGGGGGAGGAGGGCGGCGGCGCCGCGGCCGGGTCCGGCGTGACGTGGGTGGTGGACCCGATCGACGGGACCGTGAACTTCCTCTACGGGCTGCCGGCGTTCGCGGTGTCGCTGGCCGCGCAGGTCGACGGGGTGTCGGTGGCCGGTGCGGTCGTGGAACCCGTCAGCGGCCGCCGCTGGACGGCCGCGCGGGGCCAGGGTGCCTGGCTCGACGGCCGGCGCCTCTCGGCGTCCTCGCCGACGCGCTTGGACCTGTCACTGGTGGGCACCGGGTTCGCCTACGCACGCGATCGTCGCGTGCGCCAGGGCGCGCTCGCGGGCGAGCTGCTCGGGCACGTGCGGGACATCCGCCGCGGCGGAGCGGCGTCGCTGGAGCTGTGCGCGGTCGGCGCGGGCTGGCTCGACGCGTACTTCGAGCACGGCCTGCACCGCTGGGACTGGGCCGCCGGGGCGCTCGTCGCGGCCGAGGCCGGCGCGACGATCCTCCTGCCGGGCTCGGCACCCGATCTGGGCGAGGACGTGACCTTCGCGGCGGCGCCCGGCATCGCGGAGCCGCTGCGGCAGGTGCTGGCCTCGCTGGACGCCAAGAGCGTCTGACGCCCGCCCTGGACCCCCGCCCGGGGGTCCAGGGTCAGCAGGCGACGTCGCGGGCCGCGGCGAGCAGCGTCTGGTCGATCACGGGCGCGCCGGGGCCCGAGGACTGCTCGTTGCCGCCCCCGCCCTGGTGGGACTTGGACCAGTCGGCGAGCTTCTGGAGGATCTGGCGCGCCTCCGGGCGCGGGCGGACGTCGTCGAAGAGCGTGCCGGTGACGAGGTCGACGCTGGCGTCCTTGCGGTTGTCGCGCACGAGTTCGGCGCACGGCACCACGAGGCTCACCGTGCGGGCGGCCGCGGCGCCGTTCTCGCCGTAGCGGATCTGGCCGCGGCACCTGGCGTCGCCCTTGGGGTAGGCCGGGTCGTTGGCCGGGTCGCCGATGGCGGTGAAGCCGAGCTCGCGCAGGGCCGTGGTCGTGATGCCGCCCTGGCCGCGCGTGGTGCTGGCGTTGAGGACCTTCAGCGCCACCTTGTCGGGCGGCACGGGGGAGCGGTCGTCGAGGCCGTTGTGGGCCACGGTCGTGTAAGTGGTGCCCGGAGGCGGAGTGGGGGCCGGCGTGCAGAGCACGGCCTCGTCGACGTCCCCTCGATCGACCACGGCGTTCACCCACACGAACACCGCGCCGAGGGCGAGCACCCCGATCACGATGAGCGCGGGCAGCGGCCGGTGCTTGCGATAAGGCCGCGCACCACGGTCCCCCGAGCCGTTCCCCGACGCCACCTGCCCCGTCCCTTCCCGAACGCGGAAACCCCGTCCGCGGACCCCGCCCCGCAGGACCCCACAACCCCGTGGCGCCGCGCGCCCCGGTCGATGTCGTCCCCCGGTGTCGTCCCCGGTGTACCAGGCGACGCTGTGAGGGCCGCCGTGGCCGCCCAGCCTAGGCGTTCCGCGCCGCACCCGGTGGCGCGGGTCACCCTGTGCCCGCCCCGTCCCCGCCGAGGCCGGGCCGCGAATCGCCGGTCCGCCGATCGCACCACGGAGACCTCCGCGGGAGCAAGCGGACAACGCTGCCGGGTGATCTTCGCGACCCGTGGGCAACCTCAACGGACGCCAGCCGTCTCACCTGCGGATTCCCCCTGTCGGGTGACGAAATTCAAGCAATGCGCGACTCGGTGCGGAGCTCGGCGAACGGTGAGCTACCCTTCCCGGGCTCCGGCCGCAGGAAGAGGGGCACCTGGCTGAGACCTCGGTCACTGCGGGCGCCGGGCACAAACAGGGGCCCTGGAACGTTGACCAGCGGCACGACCGGCTCACGGGTACGCCCGGGGGACCGGAAGAACAAGACAAGCTGATTCGCAGGGGTGAGGGACACATGGCTACCGACTACGACGCTCCGCGCCGCAGCGAAGCCGACGAGCTGGCCGAAGACTCGTTGGAGGAGCTGAAGGCCCGGCGGAACGAGAACCAGTCCGGCGTCGTCGACGTCGACGAGGACGCGAACGCCGAGAACTTCGAGCTTCCTGGTGCCGACCTTTCCGGGCTTTCCGGTGAGGACATGACCGTGAAGGTCGTGCCGAAACAGGCTGACGAGTTCACCTGCTCGGTCTGCTTCCTGGTGCACCACCGCAGCAGGCTCGCCGAAGACAACGGCGGCCGGCTGATCTGTCGCGACTGCGCCTGAGCACAGCCTGCGCCTGACGGCGTACGGGGATCTCGTACAGGACTTCAGGGAAACACAGGTTTTTCAGGGGAAACACAGTCGCGGCGGTCCGGGGAAGCTCGCTCGCGAGCTGGGTAAAGGGGGTCGGCCCACCAGGCCGGCCCCCTTCCGCGTCCGCGGGACCGGTTCCGCGAACGAGAGGCGCGTCCGCTCAGGAACGGGCGCGCAGCAGTTCGGCGACGCGCTTCGGCTTGCGCGTGCTGAACAGCCAGTACGGCGTGGGGTCGGCCGGATCCGTGAGCTGCACGCGGACCGCCGGGCCCACCCAGCCGCGGTGCAGGACGAACGCGGCCGGGTCGCCGTCGCGCCCGAGGGCGCGGCGCTTGTCGTCCTTCTCGAGGATCTCGACCACGCCGGCGAAGCGCAGCGGCAGGTGCGCGTCGCCGACCCACAGCTCCGGCTCGTCACCGCCCGTCACGCGCACGCGGGAGCGGCCGAGCGACAGCACCAGCGCACCCATCACCACGATGGCGATGGGCAGCGGGATCCATACCGGGATCGAGGGGTACCCGAGGTGGATCTCCACGCCGAGCAGGATCGCGCCGAGCATCGGCAGCGGCCAGCCCCACCACGGCACGTACAGCCGTTCGGAGTGCGCCAGTCCGCGCTTCACGGCGGTGTTCACGGTGTCAGCCACGCGACAAGGGTAGTCTCGCCGCCCGTGTCCAGCGTTCAGGTACTCCTCACCCGGCTCGACCCCGGCGTCCCGTTGCCCGCGTACGCGCGGCCCGGCGACGCGGGCGCCGACCTCGTCACCACCTCGGATATCGTGCTCGGGCCCGGCGAACGCGGGGTGGTGGGAACCGGTGTCGCGATCGCGCTGCCGCCGGGGTTCGCGGGGTTCGTCCACCCGCGCTCGGGACTCGCGGCCCGCGTGGGGCTTTCGGTGGTGAACACCCCCGGCACGATCGACACGGGGTACCGCGGTGAGATCCGGATCTGCCTCATCAACCATGATCTCCAAGAGCCGGTGGTGCTCGCGCGCGGCGACCGGATCGCGCAGCTGGTGATCCAGCGGGTCGAGCAGGCCGTGTTCGTGGAGGTCGCCGAGCTCGGCGACACCGAACGTGGCGCCGGTGGTTACGGCTCGACGGGCGGGCACGCCACACTGGTCCCGGACGTGCCCGGCGCGGACGCGGGCACTGGGGAAGGAACGGAGAAGTAGTGGGGATCTTCGGACGCAAGCGCAAGTCCGACAGCGGGGTCGACGGGGCGACCGAGTCCGCCGACGGCGCCGCGGGCGACACCGGGGCGGACGCCGACGACGCGATCGAACCCGAGAACCAGCTGTCGGAGACCGAGCAGGGGCCCTTCGACGTCGCCGACGCCGAAGAGGACGGCATCCCGCGCATCGACCTCGGTTCGGTGCGGGTCCCGGTCCCGGACGGCTCGCAGGTGCAGGTCGAGATGGACCCGGAGGCCGGCGGTGTCCGCGCGGTCCACGTGGTGACCGAGCAGGGCCAGATCACGGTCAGCGCCTACGCGGCGCCGCGTTCCGGCGGTCTGTGGCGCGAGGTCGGCACCGAGCTGGCCGACCAGCTGCGGGCCGACGGCGCGAAGGTGACGGTCGGTCGCGGCGAGTGGGGCCTGGAGCTGTCCGCCATCGTCGGCGACGTCGCGCTGCGCTTCGTCGGCGTGGACGGCCCGCGCTGGATGCTGCGCGGCGTGATCGCCGGCCCGCAGTCGCAGTCCGCGCAGGCTCCCGACGTGCTGCGCATGATCGTGCGCCACACCATCGTCGACCGTGGCGACTCCCCGATGCCGGTGCGCACCCCGCTCCCGATCACGCTCCCGGAAGCCGTCGCGCAGCACATCGCCGAGCAGCAAGAAGGCTGACAGCCAAGCGAAGGACGGCCCCGGCACTCACCCGTGCCGGGGCCTTCCTTCATTCATTTCTTTTCACCACCTGGTTTCATCGCAGGTCTCCGGCGGACCCGAACCAGCCCTTCAGGAACCCGATCAGGCTCGCGCGCCCCAGCACCTCGCGGTCCCGCCCGAAGGCGGCCAGCTCGACCACGCCCAGCTCGCCCCTCGGCAGCACCCCGGCCCACTCGCGGGCCACCGTCACGGGGTGCACCAGGTCCCCGGCGCACCCGCCGATCCCGGCCGGCACGGCGACCGTCGCGAGCTCCGTCAACGACGGCGCCCGCCGTCCCGCCGCGACCCGCAGCCCCGCCACCAGCTCGTCGCCGTGCCGTCGCCAGGCCCGCGACAGCTCGTCGACCAGCCACCCCGGACTCCCGGCGGCCACCGCGGCCAGCGCGCCGTCCACCCCCTGGGAGGTCACCAGATCCGCTGAGGCCCGCGCGGCGACGGCCGCGGCCGCTGATCCGGGTTCGCCGTTCCAGGCCGGGAGCGCGCACACCAGCCCCTCGCAACGGCCCGGGTTCGCCGCCGCCCACTCCGCGGCCAGGTGCGCGCCGAACGAGACGCCCCCGACGACCAGCGATCCGTGGACGCGCGCGAGCCGGTCGAGCTCTTCGAGGTACCCGTCGGCGAGCGCGGCGCCGGGTGGCGGGGGCGGCGCGATCAGCCGGGCGCCCACCAAGGCCAACGGGCCGGTGAACACCGACTGAATGAACACCTCGTCGGACCCCGTACCGGGCAGCAGGACCACGGGGAGGTTCCGGATTGCGGACGTCACGTTGCGATCTTGGCGCAAACCCGTTTCGCTGATGTGAACCACAGCTACGCTGGATTACGCACGGGCCGCGAAGTCGGAGGCCCCGGAGCACAGGAGCACACCATGTCCGCCAAGGACGGCGGCTACTTCAGCCGGTTGGTTCGCAAGCTGACCAGCGACGTCGAGGACCTCGACGCCGACGAGATGTCCGAGAGGTCCGGGGCCGAGGGTGCTCGCCGCGCCTGTGACTGCCGGTCCGGCGAAGAGGCGACAGTGCTCGGCAGGCTTCGCAGCGTCGAGCTGTGCCCGAGCGAGGGAACTCCGACGCTCCAGGCCGAGCTGTTCGACGGGACACAGGGCGTGACGCTAATCTGGCTGGGCCGACGCCGGATCCCCGGTATCGAGCCGGGTCGGACCATCAAGGTCCGCGGCCGGATGGCAGAGCGTGACGGCCAGAAGGTGCTGTACAACCCGTACTACGAACTCCAGAGCCCGGTAGGTTGATCGACTCCCGTGACTGAACCCGCTCCCCGCGACGAGACGCACGTGCCCGAAGGCGGGGACGAAAAGCACGACACGGACAACGACACCGAGAAGCCCGAACCCACGTTGCTGGAACAGATGGGCGGCGTGTCGGGCCTGTTCTACTCGTCGGTACCGGTGATCGTCTTCGTGCTGGTGAACGCCTTCTTCGGGCTCACCGCGGCCATCTGGGGCTCGGTCGGCAGCGCCGTGGCGATCACGGTGCTGCGGGTCGTGCGCAAGGAGCCGCTGCAGCCGGCGATCTCGGGCTTCTTCGGGGTCGCGATCGCGGCGTTCATCGCGTTCCGCACGGGTTCGGCCAAGGGCTTCTTCCTCTTCGGCATCTGGGCGAGCCTCGCCTACTGCGGCGTGTTCGTGCTGTCGATCCTCGTGCGCTGGCCGATCGCCGGCGTGGTGTGGAGCGCGCTCAACGGCGCCGGCCAGGCCTGGCGCAAGGACAAGCCCTCGCGCTACGGCTACGACGTCGCCACGCTCGCGCTGGCCGTGATCTTCGCCGCCCGGTTCGTGGTGCAGCGCTGGCTCTACAACAGCGACTACACCGGCTGGCTCGCGTTCGCGAAGATCGCCATGGGTTACCCGCTCTACGCGCTGGGCCTGCTCGTGGTCGTCTGGGCGGTCCGCCGCTCCGACAAGCGGCTCAAGGCGCTGGCCGAGACGGAACCGAAGCCGGAGACCGACGCGGACGTCGAGGCCCGGCTGCGCGAGAAGTACGCGCAGACGCCGACTCCGGAGGCTTAACGGCCTGCCCCAAGACACAGGAAAGGCCCCTCACTCGCTCGTGAGGGGCCTTTCCTGTGTGCCTCAGTATCCCAGGGCCGTGCGGATCTCCGGCTCGACGTCCGACGTCGCCACGAACAGCAGCTCGTCACCGGCTTCCAGCGGGTCCTCCGGCTGCGGCACGATCACGCGGTCGCCGCGCAGGATCGTGACGAGCGCGGAGTCGCGGGGCAGCGCGATGTCGCTCACGGGCTTGCCGGCCAACGGGGTCTCCTCGGGCAGCGTGAGCTCCACGAGGTTCGCCTGGCTCTGGCGGAAGGTCATCAGCCGAACGAGGTCGCCGACGCTCACGGCCTCCTCGACCATCGCGGCGAGCATGCGCGGGGTCGACACGGCGACATCGACGCCCCAGGCGTCGGTGAAGAGCCATTCGTTGGCGGGGTTGTTCACGCGGGCCACTACGCGGCGCACAGCGAACTCCGTCTTCGCGAGCAGCGACACCACGAGGTTGGACTTGTCGTCGCCGGTCGCGGCGATCACCACGTCGCAGCGCTCGATGCCGGACTCCTCGAGGTTCGAGAGCTCGCACGCGTCGCCGAGCACCCAGTCGGCCTGCGGCACGCTGTCGGGCTCGAACTGGTCCGCCTCACGCTCGATCAGCATCACTTGGTGCCGCCCGTCGATCAGCTCGACGGCGATGGAGCGCCCGACGGCGCCGGCACCCGCGATCGCGACCCGCATCAGTTCTCCTCCTCCGGAGCGCGAGCGGCCACGCTCGTCACGTCGCTGACGGTGCCGGAGCGGGCCGCGACGTACACGACGTCGTCGGCCTGCACCATGGTCTTGTTGTCCGGCAGCACGCCGTTGCCGAACCGCATGATGAACGCGACGCGCGCACCGGTGGCGTCCTGGAGGTCGCGCACGCTGCGCCCGACCCAGCCCTCGTTCAGCGGCAGCTGCAGCAGCGCGACGTTGCCCGACGGATCGCGCCACACCGACGCGACGCCGTCCGGCAGCAGGGTCCGCAGGAAGCGGTCGGTGGTCCACGGCACCGTCGCGACGGTGGGGATGCCCAGCCGCTCGTACACCGCGGCGCGCTTGTGGTCGTAGATCCGCGCGACCACGTGCTCGATGCCGAAGTTCTCGCGCGCGACCCGCGCGGAGATGATGTTGGAGTTGTCCCCGCTGGACACGGCCGCGAACGCGCCGGCCTCTTCGATGCCGGCTTCGATCAGCACCTGCCGGTCGAAACCGACGCCGACGATCTGCTGGCCGTGGAAGTCGTGCCCCAGCCGGCGGAACGCCTGGGGGTTCTTGTCGATGACGGCCACCTCGTGGCCGAGACGCTCCAGCGCCGCGGCCAGAGATGCGCCGACCCGGCCGCACCCCATGATCACCACGTGCACGCCTTGCCTCCTCGTAGGTGGGGGTAAACCCGTCCGTAGGTACCCTCGCGCACCAGCGCCGAACCTACCCTGCGGGGTGGCAGTTACGCTTCCGTGGTGTCGAAGTTCCCGACCGTGTTGAAGCGCCTGGTTCTCGGACGTCCGTTCCGCAGTGACAGGCTCGGCCACACGCTCTTGCCCAAGCGCATCGCGCTGCCGATCTTCGCCTCGGACGCGCTTTCCAGCGTCGCGTACGCGCCGGAGGAGATCTTCCTGACCCTGAGCTTCGCCGGGCTGTCGGCGTACGCGTTCGCGCCGTGGATCGGGGTGGCCGTGGCGCTGGTCATGCTGACGGTCGTGGCGTCGTACCGGCAGAACGTGCACGCCTATCCGAGCGGTGGCGGTGACTACGAGGTCGCCGGCACCAACCTGGGGAGCAAGTTCGGCCTCACGGTGGCGAGCGCCCTGCTCGTGGACTACGTGATGACCGTCGCGGTGTCCACTTCGTCCGGTGTCGCCAACATCGGCTCGGCGATCCCGTGGGTCGCCGAGCACAAGGTGATCACCTCCGTGGTGATCGTCGCGGTGCTGACCGCGCTGAACCTGCGCGGAGTGCGCGAATCGGGCAAAGCCTTCGCAATCCCCGTCTACGGGTTCATCATCGGCATCCTGGTCATGGTCGTATGGGGGCTGATCGAGGCCGCGACGGGCACGACGATGCGGGCGGAGAGCGCCGGGTTCACGCTGCACTCCGAGGGCACGTGGACCGGGTTCGCGTTCGTCTTCCTGATCCTGCGGTCGTTCTCCTCGGGCGCGGCGGCGCTGACCGGGGTCGAGGCGATCAGCAACGGCGTGCCGGCGTTCAGGAAGCCGAAGTCGAAGAACGCGGCCACCACGCTGCTGCTCATGGGCGTGCTCGCGGTGACGATGCTCATCGGCATCATCACGCTCGCCGTGATCACCAAGGTGAACTTCGCCGACAATCCGGCCGAGCAGCTGCAGGGCGCGCCGCAGGGGTACCAGCAGAAGACGATCGTGACGCAGATCGCCCAGGCCGTGTTCGCCGGCTTCCCGCCGGCGTTCTACTACATCTCCTTCGCCACCGGCATCATCCTGCTGCTGGCGGCCAACACGGCGTTCAACGGTTTCCCGGTGCTCGGCTCGATCCTGGCGCAGGACCGCTACCTGCCGCGGCAGCTGCACACGCGCGGCGACCGGCTGGCGTTCTCCAACGGCATCCTGTTCCTCTCGGTCTTCGCGCTGGTGCTGATCATCGCGTTCGACGCGGAGGTCACGCGGCTCATCCAGCTCTACATCGTGGGTGTGTTCGTGTCGTTCACGATCAGCCAGACCGGCATGGTTCGGCACTGGAACCGCTTGCTGGCCAAGGAAACCGACGGCGCGGTGCGGCGGCGGATGCGGCGCTCGCAGACGGTCAACGCGATCGGTCTCACGATGACCGGCACCGTGCTGATCATCGTGCTGATCACCAAGTTCCTGCTCGGCGCGTGGATCGCGATCGCGGCGATGGTGGCGATCTACGCCTTGATGACGGCGATCCGGAAGCACTACGACCGTGTTTCCGAGGAGCTGAAGGAGCTCGGCGACACCCCGACCGTGCTGCCTTCGCGCAACCACGCGATCGTGCTGGTGTCCAAATTGCACCGCCCGACGCTGCGTGCACTCGCCTACGCCAAGGCGATGCGGCCCGACGTGCTCGAGGCCGTGACCGTGAACGTCGACGACGCCGACACCCGCCGGCTCACCGCCGAGTGGGAGGCGCACAAGTTCAAGGTGCCGCTGAAGGTCGTCGAGTCGCCCTACCGCGAAATCACGAAGCCGGTGCTGGACTATGTGAAGCGCGTGCGCGGCGACAATCCGCGCAACGTGGTCACCGTGTTCATCCCGGAGTACGTCGTGGGCCACTGGTGGGAGCAGGTGCTGCACAACCAGAGTGCGTTGCGGCTCAAGGGAAGGCTGCTGTTCCAGCCGGGCGTCATCGTCGCGAGCGTGCCGTGGCAGCTCGAGTCGTCGGCGAAGGCGGCCGAGCGCGGTCGCCGGGCCCGGCCCGCGGCCGGTGACGTGCGGCGCGGGTTCGCGGCGAGCGGCGGCGCAGCGGCCGCGAAGCCTGTGGAAACCCCGAAACAAGCCAAGGAACCTGCTGAATGACGGAAAACTGGCTCGGCCGCGTGCTCGAGCTCGAGATCGGCCCGGTCGCCCACGGCGGCCACTGCGTGTCGCGTGTGGACGGACGGGTGGTGTTCGTGCGCCACGGGTTGCCGGGCGAGCGCGTGCGCGCCGAGGTGACCGAGGACAAGGGCGGTTCGTTCTGCCGGGCGGACGCGGTGGAGGTGCTCGACGCTTCGGAGCACCGCGTCACGCCGCCCTGCCCGCTGGCCGCGCCGGGTGGCTGCGGTGGCTGCGACTGGCAGCACGCCGACCCGGAGTACCAGCGCTCCCTGAAGGCGGCCGTGGTCGCCGAGCAGCTGGAACGCCTGGCGGGCATCACGCGCGACGTCGTGGTCGAGCCGCTCGAGGGCGGCCCGCTCGGCTGGCGCAGCCGCGTGCGGCTCGTGGCCGGCCGCGACGGACGCGCCGGGCTGCGCGCGCACCACAGCCACCGCGTCGTCGCGCTCGACGACTGCCCGATCGCGGTGCCGGGCACGCTCGAAGTGGCGCTGGCCAAGCGCTGGCGCCCGGGCACCGAGCTCGAGACGACCACCGACGGCGACGGGCACACGCACCTGCGCGAGCTCTCCACCGTCCACGGCCGCAACAAGTCGCGCCAGCTGTCCGGCGGTCTCGCCGTGCAGCACGCGGCAGACCGCGACTGGCGTCTCGACGCCCACGGCTTCTGGCAGGTGCACCCCTTCGCGGCGGACACGTTCGCGCAGCTCGTGCGCGAGTGGGCCGAGGCCCCGCGCGGCGGGGTCGCGTGGGACCTCTACGCCGGCGTCGGGTTGTTCGCCTCGGTGCTGGCCGAGCAGGTCGGGCCGGACGGCCACGTGCTCGCCGTGGAGTCCGGCCGCCAGGCGGTGACGGACGGCGAGCGCAACCTCGCGGACCTGCCGCAGGTGTCGTGGCGCGAGGGCCGGGTCGAACACGCCCTGGCGGACGCGCCGAAGCCCGTCGACGTGGTCGTGCTCGACCCGCCGCGCAAGGGCGCCGGGCGCGCGGTGGTGGACGCGATCGCGGCGGGTTCGCCCGACCGGATCGTGTACGTCGCCTGCGATCCCGCGGCGCTCGCCCGGGACGTGGCGACCTTCGCCGACCACGGGTACTCGCTCACGGACCTGAGGGCGTTCGACGCGTTCCCGATGACCCATCACGTGGAGTGCGTGGCGCTTCTCCAGTAACCCCCTTCCGCACCCACGGCGCGAGATCGCGCCGGCTTGTGGATCGAGTGGTGCGATCGGCCGCCAGGCCGATCCGACCGCTCGATCCACAAGCCGGCTCAAAGGCGATCTCGCACGCCCCGCCGGAGGCGGGGCCAAATCACAGCGCACCGGCGATCTTCGGCACGACCTCCTTCAGGCCGTAAGGCACCGATAGCGCCGACGGGAATGCCAGCGCGATCGCCGTGGTCAGGTCGAGTGCGACGTACGAGCCGCGGCGCACGGCGGCGAGCTGCTGGAACAGCGGCAGTGCCTCGGTCTGCGCGCGGCTGCCCGGTGTGGTGTAGGTGAGCACGAGGACGTCGGCGTCGATGAGGTCCAGGCGTTCCGGGCTGATCTGCGAGCGGCCCGGGATCGAGGTCTGGGGCAGCGACGTCACCTTCGGCGAGAGCACCAGGCCCAGCTGCGCGAAGAACAGGGCGGACGCGTCCTGGGCGCTGCTGATCGTGGTGATCGTGCCGTCGCCGGTGACCGGGCCGATGGTGAACGTGCGCCCGGCGAAGCTCGGGTTGGCGTCCTTGGCGGCCTTGATCTGGGCCTCGACGTCGGTCACGAGCTTCTCGGCCGCGTCAACCCGGCCCAGCGCCGTGGCGACGCGGCGCGTGGTGACCTGCCAGGTGTCCTTGTTGTACCCGGAGACGGACGACAGCGTCGGGGCGATCGCGCTGAGGGTCTTGTAGTCCTGGGCCAGCGTGGACCGGTCGGTGCCGAGGATCAGGTCGGGCTTGAGCGCGGCGATGCGCTCGAAGGGCAGCTGCGTGTCGGCGAACAGCTCCGGCGGGTGGGCGCCCGCCTTTGCCTTCAGCCACGGAGACATGCCGCCCGGCAGGAACTTGCCCAGGTCAGGGGTGATGAGCGGCACGACACCCAGCGCCACGGCCGCGTCGGAGTCGCGGTACTGGCCCACCGACACCACGCGCTGCGGCGGCCCCGGGATCGTGGTGGTGCCCTCGACGCCCTTCACGTCGACCGGGAAACCCGGCGCGGACGGGCCGCTCGGCGAAGCCGCCTCTCCGGTGCTCGAACAGGCCACCAGTGCCAGTCCCGCCGACACCCCCACTGCGGCTTTGAGCACGCCACGCCGCCCCACCAGGCCAGAAGTCATGCGGGGATATTAGGTAAGCATTGCCTACTCTGACAATGCGTCAGCGGCGCTTCGCGGCGAATCCGGCTGCGAGCCCCATCACGGTCAGCAGCACGCCCACGCCGAGCAGCAGCCACGCGCCCAGCGCCGGCCGGACTTCGGCGGAGGGGAACACCTCGGCCGCCGCCGGCAGCGTCCGCACGAGGTAGCGCACGGCGATGCCGCACACGATGAGCCCCGGCAGCGTCGCGAACGCCAGCGGCTCGTCGCTGTGCCGCCGCAGCGTGACCCACGCCAGCGCGAACGCCGCGGCCATCGCCACCGCGCACACGAGCCGCAGCGCCAGGTCGAGCTCCGGGCCGGGGGCGATGTCGGTCAGCCGGTCGGACAGGGCGTGGGCTGTCGGCATCACGAGGGCCACCACGCCCGCCACCGCGGTGGCGGCCACGACGACCGCCCGCGTCCTGCGCAGCGACCCACCGCTCACGACACCTCCACCAGGCCCGGGGACCCGAGTCTACGGGCGTCGGCACCGGTTCCACTGCCTCCGGACGGACGCTTGTGGACGGTGCCGCTCACCGGAAACCCGGCCCGGCCCGTCCGGTCAGGTCAGGTCAGGTCAGCGGCCGGCCTTCACGAGGTCCGCGCACTTCTCGCCGATGGCCATCGTGGTGATGCACGGGTTCACCGCCACCAGGAACGGCATCACCGAAGCATCCGCCACCCGCAGGCCCTCGACGCCGCGCACGCGCAGGCGGGCGTCCAGCACGGCCCCGGGGTCGCCGTCCGGGCCCATCCGCGCGGTGCAGGCGGGGTGGTAGACGGTGTTGTGGGTCTTGCGCAGGTAGTCGGCGATCTCGTCGTCGCTCACGCAGTCGCGGCCCGGTGAGAGCTCGATGCCGGCCCACTCGTCCAGCGCCGGCTGCGCGGCGATCTCACGGGCCAGCTTCACACCGCGGGTCATCACGCGCATGTCGTGCTCGTCGGTGAAGTAGCGCGGGTCCACGCGGGGCTTGTCGCGGAAGTCGCGCGTGCGCAGGCGGACGGTGCCGCGCGAACGGCTGCGCGTGACGTTCGGCGTCAGGCAGAAGCCGTTCTCCGTGGTCGGGTAGCCGTGGCGCAGCGTGTTCATGTCGAAGGGCACCGAGCCGTAGTGGAACATCAGGTCCGGCCGGTCCAGACCTTCCTCGGTGCACGTGAAGATGCCGATCTCCCACCACTGCGTGGATTCGGTGACCATCGGCTGCAGCGCGTCCCACTGGACCAGGCCCTCGGGGTGGTCCTCCAGGTTCGAGCCGACGCCGGGGGAGTCCACGAGCACGTCCACGCCCACCTCGCGCAGGTGCCCGGCGGGCCCGATGCCCGAGAGCATCAGCAGCTTCGGCGTGTCGATCGCGCCGGAGCTCACGATCACCTCGCGCCGTGCCGTCACGGTCGTGCGGTGAATCAGGTCGGGGTGCTGCAGCTCGACGCCGGTGCAGCGGCGGCCGTCGAACAGCAGCCGCTTGGCCCGCGCGCCGGTGCGCACCTCGAGGTTCTCGCGGGTGCCCAGGATCGGGTGCAGGTATGACACCGAAGCCGAAGATCGCACGCCGTCCTCGCGCGCGTTGATCTGGAACCAGTTCGCGCCGTGGGTCACCGTCTTGCCGGAGTTGAACTCCGTGGTCGGGATGCCTGCCTGCGCGCACGCGGCGAGCATCGCGACACCCGCCGGGTCGTGCGGCGGCACGGACCGGATCGTGACGGGTCCGGAGCGGCCGTGGTGCTCGCCGGGGCCGTCGTTGGTCTCGAGTCGTTGGTACAGCGGGAAGATGTCGGCGGCCGACCAGCCCGGCAGGCCCAGCGCGGCCCACTCGTCGAGGTCCTCGGCCGGCGCCCAGAACGCGATGCACGAGTTGTGCGAAGAGCACCCGCCGAGCACCCGGGCGCGGGCCTGGCGGAGGTAGGAGTTGCCGGCTTCCTGCGGCTCCACCAGGTAGTCCCAGTCGTAGCCGGATTCCAGCAGCGCCATCCAGTTCGTCAGCTCGAGCACGGCGGCGTCGTCCACATCGGACGGTCCGGCTTCCAGCAGGCAGACGGTGACGTCCGGGTCCTCCGAAAGTCTCGCCGCCACCACCGCACCCGCCGTGCCGCCGCCGACCACCACGTAGTCGAACTCGTTCACCGGGACTCCTCCTTCTGAGACGACGGCACCGAGGCGTGGCCGGCCAGCACCCCGATGCGGTGGCGCTGCACGAACCAGTAGTAGGCGAACCCGCCGGCCGCGAACACGCCGACGAAGAGCACCGAGCTCCAGCGCAGGTACCAGTGGAACGGCGGGGCCGCGTTGTAGATCTCCGTTCGCGGCCACGCGAGGTTCACGGTCATCCCGATGCCCCACAGCACCGCGAGCACGTTCACCGGCAGGCCCCAGCGCCCGAGCGAGAACCGCCCCGGCGGGCAGTCCTTGCGCGGCCAGCCGCCGCGCAGGCGCTTGATCAGCATCGGGACCGTCACCAGCAGGTAGGCCAGGTAGATCAGGATGATCGCGAGGCTCGTGACCGCCGAGAAGATCTGCGACGAGTTGATGTTCACCAGGAGCAGCGCGATCGCGATCACGCCGATCACGATCGCGGGCAGCACCGGCGTGCCGGTCTTCTTGCTCACCCGCGCGAGCCGCGAACCGCCGGGCAGCGCGTTGTCGCGCGCCATCGCGAACGCGATGCGGATCGCCGCCGTGTGCACGGCCAGCACGCACACGGTGATCGCGATGAACACCACGAACAGGAAGATCCGCCCGATCGCCGGACCGAGCGCGTCGGTGAGCACGAACTGCAGGCCGACCGTGCCGAGCTCCGGCGCGTGGATGTTGCCGACGGCCATGAGCGCGAACAGGATGATCAGCCCGCCGAGCAGAAAGGACGCCACGAGCGCCCGCATGATCGCCTTCGGCGCGTTGCGGTGCGGGTCCACCGACTCTTCACCGAGCGAGGCCGCCGTGTCGAACCCGTACATCACGTAGGACGACGCGATGGCCGCGATGAGGAACGCGCCGAGGTAGCCGCCCGCGTGCCCGGCGCCGGTGCCGTTCGTCTCCGTGACCACGCCGGGACCGCGCACGAAGTGGAACGCCAGGAACACCACCAGCAGCACCGCGAACAGCAGCTCGATGAACACGCCCGCGCTGTTGATCCGCGCCATCAGCTTCACGCCGAACGCGTTGACCAGCGTGGTGAACACGATCAGGAAGGTGGCCAGCAGCACGCCGTTGGCCGCGTCGCTGGAGCCCGACCCGTCGCCGATGAACTGGAAGAACGAGGTGATCTGCGGCAGCGTGCGCTGGTACGCCAGCGCCGTCGCGGAGATGGACACGATCGAGGCCAGCAGCATCATCCAGCCCGCCAGCCACGCCACGTGCCCGTTGCCGAGCTTCTTCGCCCAGTTGTAGACCGACCCGGCCACCGGGTACTGCGCGGCCAGCTCCGCGAAGCTCAGCGCCACCATGAGCTGGCCGGCGAACACCATCGGCCACGACCACCAGTACGCCGGGCCGCCTTGCGAGATGCCCAGGTAGGAGAGCTGGAAGACGCCCGTGAGCACCGAGATGTAGCTGATGCCGGCGGCGAAGGTGTGGAAGCTGCCCAGCGTTCTCTTGAGCTGGTTGGTGTAGCCGAACTCGCCGAGTTCCTGATCGCTGGTGTCCGCGTTGCCACGGCCGCCGGTGTCGGTACTCACGGGCACTGGTCCTTTCGGTGGTTCTCGATCGGACTAGGGCTTGAAAGCGCTTCTTCAGCGCGCGGGTGTCAGCCGGCGAACCACTTCTGCGGGCCGGGACGGAGGTTCTGGTAGATGTGCTTGGCCTCCGTGTACTCGGCCAGGCCGGTCGGGCCCAGCTCGCGGCCGAAGCCGGACTGCTTGTAGCCGCCCCACTCGGCCTGCGGCAGGTACGGGTGGTAGTCGTTGATCCAGACCGTGCCGTGGCGCAAGCGGTTCGCCACGCGCTGTGCCTTGGCCGCGTCGTTGGTGAACACGCCGCCGGCCAGCCCGTAGTGGGTGTCGTTGGCGATGCGCACGGCGTCGTCCTCGTCGGTGAAGGTCTCGACCGTGAGCACCGGTCCGAACGACTCCTCGACCACGGCGTGGCTGCCCTGTGCGACGTTGTCGAGGATCGTCGGCAGGTAGTAGAAACCGTTCTGCAGCTCGGGGTCGTCGGGCCGCTTGCCGCCGGTCCGCAGCACCGCGCCCTCTGCCAGGGCCGTGGCGACGTAGCGCTCGACCTTTTCACGGTGGGCGGCCGAGATCAGCGGTCCGGTCTCGGCGTGGTCGTCGAACGGCCCGCCGAGGCGGATCCGCTCGGCGCGGCGCACCAGCTCGTCGACGAACTCGTCGTGCCACTCGCGCTGCACGATCAGGCGCGCGCCCGCGGAGCAGACCTGGCCGGAGTGCAGGAACACGGCGGTGAGGGCGTAGTCCACGGCGGTCTCGAAGTCGGCGTCGGCGAACACCACGTTGGGGTTCTTGCCGCCGAGCTCCAGGGCCACCTTTTTCACCGTCGCGGCGGCGTTGGCGGCGATCACGCGGCCGGTGGCCAGGCCACCGGTGAACGAGACCAGGTCCACGTCCGGATGCTCCGAAAGCGGCGCGCCGGCTTCCGGGCCCGCGCCGAGCACCAGGTTGGCGACTCCGCCGGGCAGGCCTGCCTCGGTGAGCAGCTTCATGAGCAGGATCGACGTGTGCGGCGTCAGCTCGCTCGGCTTGAGCACGAACGTGTTGCCCGCGGCCAGCGCGGGCGCGACCTTCCAGGTGGTCTGGAGCAGCGGGTAGTTCCACGGCGTGATGAGCCCGCACACACCCACCGGTTCGTGCACGATCCGGCTGAACGCGTCGGCGCTGCCGGTGTCGACCACGCGGCCCGCGTCGTTGGCCGCGAGCTTGCCGAAGTACCGCAGGCAGGCGGCGATGTCGGCCATGTCGTAGCGGCTCTCCACCAGGCGTTTGCCGGTGTCGAGCGATTCGGCGCGGGCGAAGGTCTCGGCGTCGCGGTCCAGCAGGTCGGCTGTGCGCAGCAGCAGGTCACCGCGCTGAGCGGCGGGCGTCGAGGGCCACGGGCCGGTGTCGAACGCGCGCCGGGCGGCGGCGATCGCGGCCTCGGTGTCCTCGCGCGTGGCCTCGGCCACCTCGGCGACCGGCGACCCGTCGGCCGGGCACCGGATTTCGCGCCGGCCACCTGCCTTCGCGTTCACCCATTCGCCGCCGATGTACAGGTCCGCCATGAGGTCCTCTCGATCTTGGTCCGGTTCGGATTATCGGGGCCACTCGCGGTAGCCGCGACTTGGCCGAAGACTCCATGTTCACACCCGACCGTGGAGTTGCGCGGGGCCTCGGCGTGTGATCCGGGACGCGGGCGGCGCGGCGGTGGTGGCGCGGATCCGTAGACTGGCCCGAACTGGCGGGAGCGAAGGGAACCAGGCGAGGTGGAGCTGTGACGATGCTGGACTCCGTGCACGGACCGGCGGACCTGAAGCGCATGAGCGTCGAGGACCTCGACGAGCTGGCCGCCGAGATCAGGGATTTCCTCGTCGAGAAGGTGCGGCGGTCCGGGGGTCACCTGGGCCCGAACCTGGGTGTCGTGGAGCTCACGCTCGCGCTGCACCGGGTGTTCGACTCGCCACGCGACGCGATCGTGTGGGACGTCGGTCACCAGGCGTACGTGCACAAGATCGTGACGGGCCGGCACACCGAGTTCGACAAGCTGCGCCAGCTCGGCGGGCCGACCGGGTACCCGTCGCGCGCCGAGAGCGAGCACGACCTGGTGGAGAACAGCCACGCGTCCACCGCGCTGTCCTATGTGGACGGCCTGGCGAAGGCGTTCGAGCTGTCCGGCGGTGCCCCGCGCCACGCCGTGGCGGTCGTCGGCGACGGCGCGCTGACCGGCGGCATGTGCTGGGAGGCCCTGAACAACATCGCGGCGAACCGGGACCGCCCGGTCGTGATCGTGATCAACGACAACGGCCGCTCCTACTCGCCGACCATCGGCGGGCTCGCCGACCACCTCGCGGCGCTGCGCCTGCAGCCCGGCTACGAGCGTCTGCTCGACGGCGGGCGCGAGATCCTGCGCAACACCCCCGTGGTGGGCAAGCCGATCTACGCCGCGCTGCACGCCGCGAAGGCCGGCATCAAAGACGCGCTGAGCCCGCAGGTGATGTTCTCCGACCTGGGCCTGAAGTACCTCGGCCCGGTCGACGGCCACGACCTGGTGGCGCTGGAGAAGGCGTTGCAGAGCGCCCGCGCGTTCGGCGGCGCCGTGATCGTGCACGTGGTCACCGAGAAGGGCCATGGTTACGCGCCCGCGGTGAACCACCAGGCCGACCAGATGCACCAGACCGACCCGATCGACCCGGAGACCGGCCTGCCGCCGGTGAAGGGCCCCAGCTGGACCGGCGTGTTCGGCGACGAGCTGGCGAAGATCGGCGCCGAGCGCGAGGACGTGGTGGCGATCACCGCCGCGATGCTGCGCTCCACCGGCCTGGAGAAGTTCTCCGAGAAGTTCCCGGACCGCTGGTTCGACGTCGGCATCGCCGAGCAGCACGCCGTGACGTCGGCGGCGGGCCTCGCGATGGGCGGCTACCACCCGGTGGTGGCGGTCTACTCCACGTTCCTCAACCGCGCGTTCGACCAGGTCCTGATGGACGTGGCGCTGCACCGCCAGCCGGTGACGTTCGTGCTCGACCGCGCCGGCATCACCGGTCCCGACGGCCCCAGCCACCACGGCATGTGGGACCTCTCGCTGCTCGGCATGGTGCCCGGCATGCGCGTGGCCGCGCCACGCGACCCGGGCACGCTGCGCGAGGAGCTGCGCGAGGCCGTCGCCGTACAGGACGGCCCGACCGCGTTGCGCTTCTCCAAGGGCACCGTCGGCGCCGACCTGCCCGCCGTGGAACGCCTCGGCACGGTCGACGTGCTGCGCCGCCCGCGCGAGTCCTGCACCCCCGACGTGCTGCTCGTCGCCGTCGGCTCGTTCGGCAAACTGGGCCTCGCGGCCGCCGACCGCCTGGCCGACCAGGGCATCGGCGTCACGGTGGTCGACCCGCGCTGGGTCGTCCCGGTGCCGGCCGAACTGGTCGCCCTCGCGGAACAGCACAAGCTCGTGGTGACGGTCGAGGACAGCGGCCGCCATGGCGGCTTCGGCTCCGCCCTGGCCGCCGTCCTGCGCGACGCCGACTGCGACGTCCCGCTGCGCGACCTGGCCGTGCCGCAGAGCTTCCACGACCACGGTTCGCGGGACGAGGTGCTGGACCGGGTCGGACTGACCGCACAGGACGTGGCGCGCCGCATCACGGAGTGGGCGTCGGGTCGGTTGGGTGTGGCGCAGGATGTACCGGCGGAGAATCCGCGGGGCTGAGTCTTTCGCTTTTCGACGGCGGGTCCTTTCGTGAAGGGGCCCGCCGTTCGGCGTTCAGACCACTGCGGGCGTCCGGCGGTCATCGCCTTGTCGACTTCGGACTGTCCGGAGAGGTCGACCGTGCCGAATGCCCCCCGGGGTCACCGCCGCTCCAGGTGGGTCGGGGCGAACATCTTCAGCACGGCGGGCAGCACGACCACCGACGGTCCGGGCGTGCGCAGGGCCTTCGCCAGGTCGGCGCCGACGGAGTCCGGTGTGGACAGCACGGCCGGAACCCCGAACGACTTCGCCAGCGCCACGAAGTCGGGCCGCGCCAGCTCGGTCGCGGTCGTCTCGCCGAAGGCGCCGGTGAGGTACTCGCGCAGGATGCCGTAACCGCCGTCGTCGATCACGAGCCACGTGACGTCGAGGGCGTGCTGCTTCGCGGTGGCGAGCTCGGCCAGGCCGTACATCGCGCCGCCGTCGCCGGAGACGGCCAGTGTGGGGATGCCCGTGACGGCCGCGCCGAGCGCGCCGGGCAGGCCGTAGCCGAGGCCGCCCGCACCCTGCGCGGTGTGGATCGGCGCGCCGTCCGGCTGCCACGCCGACCACGCCCAGTAGGCGGCGATCGTCATGTCCCAGAACGTCTGCGTGCCGTCCGGCACCGCCGCGCGGAGGTCGTCGACGAGCTTGCGTTCCGCCGCCAGGTTCTGACTGTCCAATCGCGACTCGACGCGGGCCAGCAGGTCCTCGACGGCGGCTTCGGCGCGTCCGTCCGCGGTCCTCGGGGGAACTTCCAGCGCCCGCAGGAACAGCCGCACGTCGGCGTGGATGCCCAGCGCGGGGTAGTTCGACTCCAGCTTCCCGAGGTCGGCCTCCACCTGGATCACCCGCCCGCGTGGCGCGAACTCGCGGTAGTTGCTCGACAGCTCGCCGAGCCCGGAACCGAGCACCAGCAGCACGTCCGCGCCGGCCAGGAACTCCGTGGTGTGCCAGTCCTCCAGCCACGAGCGCGCCGAAAGCTCGTGGTTCCACGGGAACACGCCCTTCCCGCCGAACGTCGACACCACCGGCGCCCGCAACGCCTCGGCGAGCGCCTGCAATTCCGCACGCACACCGGACCGCAGGGCGCCACCGCCGGCGAGGATCACGGGGTTCTCGGCCGCGGCCAGCAGCCGGGAAGCTTCCGCCACCAGCTCCGGCAACGGTTCCAGCGGCACCGGCGTCGCCGTCACGTCGTGCAGCGGCGGCAAGGAAGCCGGCGCCAGCAGCACGTCCTGCGGGATCTCCACCCACACCGGCCCGTACGGCGCGGTTGCCGCCGCCGTCCACGCTTCGCGCAGCGCCGTCGGGATCTGGCCGGCGGTCCGGACCACGTGCACCGACTTCACGACGTCGCGGAAGCTCGCCTGCTGGTCCGGCAGTTCGTGCAGGTAACCGTGCCGCCCGCCGCCGAGCCCGGCGACGGGGATCTGGCTGGAGATCCCCAGCACCGGCACCGACGCGGCGCGCGACTCCTGTAGTGAGGCCAGCGTCAGCAGCGCACCCGGGCCGGTCGACACGATCATCGGCGTCACCGGCACCGGGCCGCGGGGGTCCGCGGCCAGCCGCGCGCGGGCGAACCCGTCGGCGGCGAACGCGAGGTTGTTCTCCACCCGCGAGCTCACCACGCGCACGTCGTCCGCGCGCCGTAGCGCCTCGAACAACCCCAGCGCGTGCTGGCCCGGCAGGCCGAACACCGTGTCCGCACCGAGCGCTCGCAGCGTCTCGACGACGACGTCGCCCCCGATGCGCGTCATTCGCTCTTCTCCAGCGCCAGCAGGCTCACGAGGTCGTAGGCCACGTGCGAGGCCGCGATGGCGGTGATCTCGGCGTGGTCGTACGCCGGGGCCAGCTCGACGACGTCGGCGCCCACCAGGTGCAGGTCGCGCAGCCCGCGCAGGATCTCCAGCAGCTCGCGGCTCGTCATCCCGCCCGCCTCGGGCGTGCCGGTGCCGGGTGCGTGCGCGGGGTCGAGCACGTCGATGTCCACCGAGATGTACAGCGGGCGGTCGCCGATGCGCTGCCGCAGCGCGTCGACGGTCTCGTCGATGCCGCGGCGCAGCACGTCGCCGGAGGTGACGATGCCGAAACCGAGCCGGCGGTCCTCCTCGAGGTCGCGCTTGCCGTACAGCGGGCCGCGCGTGCCGACGTGCGAAAGCGCTGCCGTGTCGAGGATTCCTTCCTCGACGGCGCGGCGGAACGGCGTGCCGTGCGTGTAGGGCTCGCCGAAGTAGGTGTCCCACGTGTCGAGGTGCGCGTCGAAGTGCAGCAGCGCGACGGGACCGTGCTGCTTCGCCGTCGCCCGCAGCAGCGGCAACGCGATGGTGTGGTCGCCGCCGACCGTCACGAGCCGCGTGCCGCCGGCCATGAGCGCCTCGGCGTCCTGCTGCACCTTCTCGATCGCTTCGCCGATGTGGAACGGGTTCGCCGCGATGTCACCCGCGTCCACGACCTGCCGTTCGGCGAACGGCGACACGTCCAGCGCCGGGTGGTACGGCCGCAGCAGCCGGCTCGCCTCGCGCACGGCGGCGGGACCGAAGCGCGCGCCCGGCCGGTACGACACGCCGGAGTCGAACGGGACGCCGACCACGGCGACGTCGGCGCGCTCCACCTCGTCGATCCGCGGCAGCCGCGCGAAGGTCGCGAAGCCGGCGAAGCGCGGGACGCGCGACGAGTCGAGCGGGCCGATCGGGGGCAGGTCACTCACTGCGGTGTGCTCCTCGTGGTTGGGGGTGTTCAGGCCTTCGCGGCGGACGGGGTCTCCGCTGCCGCTTTCTCTTCGTCTGCCGCGGAACCGTTCAGGCGCCGCGTCCAGACCGACAGGATGGCTTCGGGGGTGCGCGGCGTCGCGAGGCTCACCGCGACGTACACGATCAGGCTCGCGCCGAGGCCCCAGTAGATCGGGCTGTTGGCCGCGACCCCGTCGATGATCATGAACGCGACCACGAACCCGGTGCCGGCCACCATCGACGCGTACGCGCCCTGGCGGGTGCCGCGCTTCCAGAACAGCGCGCCGAGGATCGTGACCAGAAGGCCGCCGACGAGGATGTCGTAGGCGATGGTCAGCGCGTTGACGACGTCGTCCACGACCATCGCGATGCCGATGGCGACGATGCCCAGGACCAGCGTGGTGACGCGGTTGCGCAGCACCTCGCCGCCCTTGAGGCCGATCTTGCGCAGCAGGTCCGACGTCGTCGTGGTGGCGCACGCGATCAGCGCGCCGCTGGAGGTCGACATGAGCGCCGACAGCGCGGCGGCCAGCACCAGCCCGCGCACGCCGGTCGGCAGCAGGCGTTCGGCGATGGTGGCGAACGCGTCCTGCGCGCTGCCGAGGTCGGGGTAGAGCACCTTCGCGGCGGTGCCGATGAGCGCGCCGGCCACGCCGTAGACGAGGCAGTAGACGCCGGAGATGATGCCGCCGCCGGTCGCGATGCGCGGGGTGCGGGCGGTGAACACCCGCTGCCAGATGTCCTGCCCGATGAGCAGGCCGAAGGTGTAGATCAGGAAGTAGGTGAGGATGGTTTCGCCGCCGATCGAGGTGAACTCGAAGTAGGTGGCGTCGAGCTTCTCGGCCATCCCGCCGAAGCCGCCGGCGGAGACGAGGGCGATCGGCAGCAGCACGAACAGGATGCCGATCGTCTTGATCACGAACTGCGCGATGTCGGTGAGCGTGATCGACCACATGCCGCCCAGCACCGAGTAGAGCACCACGATCGAGCCGCCGATCGCGATGCCGGCCCAGCTCGGGATGGCGAACAGGACCTTGAAGATCGACGCGAACGCCAGCGTCGAGGTCACGGTGAGCATGAGCGTGTAGCCCCACATGACGACCCCGGACACGGCGCTGGTGCGGCCGCCGTAGCGCAGGTCGAGCATCTCGCCGACGGTGTACACGCGCAGCTTCACCAGCCGCCGCGCGAACACCGCGTGAAGCACGAGGATGCCGACGCCGATGGTGACCACGAGCCAAGCGCCTGAGACGCCGTAGGTGTAACCGAGCTTCACGCCGCCGACCGTGGACGCGCCGCCGAGCACGACGGCCGACATCGTGCCGGAGTACATGAACCAGCCCAGCCGCCGGCCCGCCACGAGGTAGTCGGACTTCGTCTTCGCCAGGCGCAGGCCGATCCAGCCCACTCCGATCATGCCCGCGATGTACAGCGCGATCACCGCGTAGTCGCCGCCCACGGGGTCCTCCTCGGTTCTCTGCGGGGTTGTTCGGGCCACCGTAGGTTCGTGCGCCACCGCTGCGGCATGGGACGATCCGGCCAAGAACCTTCGAAAGCCGGGATGGAATGACCCAGAATCTCGCGCACGAGTCCGCGGAAGTGAATGTTCCGTTACGGACGGTTGTCGGCAACCCGGAGCTCGCGCTCGACCTCGTGCGGGAGACGCTGCGGCCGGGTGCGCTCGACGCGCCCGTGCGCTGGGCCCACGTGAGCGAGCTCGACGATCCCGCGCCCTACCTGCTCGGCGCCGAGCTGGTGCTCACCGCCGGGGTGAACCTGCCGCGCGAGCCCGGGCACTACGTCCGCCGCCTGCGCGACGCCGGCGTGACCGCGCTGGGCTTCGGCCTCACGCCGACGGTGTCGGAGACCCTGCCGGAGCCGCTGCGCGACGCGTGCGTGCGCCACGGCCTGCCGCTGGTCGTCGTGCCGCCGCGTACGCCGTTCCTCGCGATCAGCCGGGCCGTGGCCGTCGAGCTCGCCGAGGCGGGGCAACGCGAACAGCGCCGGACGGCCGTCGCGCGTGAGGCCCTCACGCGCGCTGCGGGCGACGGCATGGGGGCGCTCGTGACGACGCTGGCCGAGCGGCTGCGGGGCTGGGTGGCGCTCGTCGGGCCCGCGGACGCGCTCGTGGCGGGGCACGACGCGCCGCAGCCGTTGCCGCGCGAAGTCACGGACCTGCTCACGACGTTGCGCGCGGGCACCGGCATCCGCAGCGCGACCACCGAGCTGCCCGACAGCACGTACGTGGTGGCGCAGCCGGTGTACCCGCAGGCGACGGCGGCGCACCTGCTCGTGCTCGGGCGTCGCCGCCGGTTCGACGGTGGTGACCGCGCGATCCTCGCTGTCGGCGCGGCTTTGCTCGGGCTCGTCGGCCGCGCCGGGTCCGACACCGCGCAACTCGGCGCGGCGGCCACCGGGTTGTTGCTGGGGCAGGGCGGCGCGGACGTGCTGGCGACATTGCTGGGCACGGGGGAGTGCCGGCTCGTGGCCGGGGTCGCGCACCGCCGGGGTCCGGACGAGGTCGCCGTGCGCCACGACTGGCTGCGCGCGCGGCTCGACACCCCGCTCGTGCAGGTGCTGGCCGGGCCGCGGTTCCTGGCGGTGGTGGGTGCGTCGCCGGAGCTCGACGGGTTGCGCGAGCACGGCTGGCTCGCGGTGGCAGGCTCGCCCGTGACCGCGGACGGGCTGCCGGGCGCGCTCGCGGAGGCGGAGCTGCTGCTGGCCCGGGCGCAGGCCCTCGGGCGCCCGGTGGTGGCCGCGGATCCGCTGGGTTTCGACGCGCTCGTCGCGCCCGGTGCCGCGGCGGGGTTCGCCGAGCGGGTGCTGGCGCCGTTGCGGGAGCTGGACCGCGCGCACGACCGGGAGCTGGTGCCGACGCTGCGCACCTGGCTCGCGCACCACGGCGGCTGGGACCGCACGGCCGCCGAGCTCGGGGTGCACCGCAACAGCGTCCGGCACCGGATCGGGCAGGCCGAACGGGCGCTCGGCGTGGATCTTTCGGACCCGGAGACGAGGATGCGGCTCTGGTTCGCGTTGCGCTGGTCGTGACGCCGGCTCGACGTTCGCCGTGAGCTGCGCGTGAGGTGACCGGAGTGTCCATTCAGGTCTCTCAGGTGCTCTCAGGAAACTGTGGGATTGTGGTCTCGTGCGTGTTCTGGTAGTCGAAGACGAAGAGCCCTTGGCCGACGCGATCGCCCGCGGCCTGCGCCGTGAGGGCATGGCGGTGGACGTCGCGTTGACCGGTGACGACGGGCATGAGAAGTCGTCCGTCACCCGGTACGACGTGGTGCTGCTCGACCGCGACCTGCCCGGGATGTCGGGCGACGAGCTGTGCCGCGAGATCGTCGCTTCGGGCGAGCTGACGCGGGTGCTCATGCTCACCGCGAGCAGTTCCGTCTCCGACCGGGTCGACGGGCTGTCCCTCGGTGCGGACGACTACCTCGCGAAGCCCTTCGCGTTCCCCGAGCTGGTCGCCCGCGTGCGCGCGCTCGGCCGCCGCGCGACGCCGGCCGCGCCACCGCTGCTCACGGCGGGCGACGTGGAGCTGGACCCGGCGAAGCGCATCGTGCGCCGCGCGAGCGGGCCGATCGACCTGACGCGCAAGGAGTTCGGCGTGCTCGAGGTCCTGCTGTCGGCTTCGGGTTCGGTGGTCAGCAGCGAGGAGCTGCTGGAACGGGTGTGGGACGAGAACGCCGACCCGTTCACCACGACGGTGCGGGTGACCGTGATGACCTTGCGCAAGAAGCTGGGTGAGCCGGGGATCATCGAGACCGTCGTGGGCTCGGGCTACCGCGTGCCGGTCGCGGAGGCCGGCGCGTAGTGAACCTGCCCGGCACACGCAGCCTGCGGGCCCGGGTCACGATCCTCGCGACCGTGCTGGTGGCCGCGGCCGGGCTGCTCCTGCTGTGGCTGGCGTGGTCGCTCGTGGGCGACGCGGTGGACGCCGTGCCGCACATGCCGCCCGGCACGATCGTGCGTGTGGACGGAGTCGACGTCGACGCGTCCACGCTCGCGCAGCACCTGCGCACGCACGCCGTGAACCGGGTGCTGATCTTCGGCTCGCTGGCGTTCTGCTTCGTCGTGGCCGCGGCGGCGATCCTCGCGTGGACCTTCACTTCGCGCGTGCTGCTGCCGCTGCGCGAGATCACCGGCACCGCGCGGCGGCTGTCGGTGGAGTCGATGGGCGAGCGCATCGGCGAGATCCGCTCGCGCGACGAGCTGGCCGAGCTGGCCCAGACCTTCGACGACATGCTCGACCGCCTGCAGGCCGCGTTCGACGCGCAGCGCCACTTCGTCGCCAACGCGAGCCACGAGCTGCGCACGCCGCTTTCGGTCATCCGCACCGAGCTCGACGTCACGCTGTCTGACGAGGAAGCCGACGAGGCGGAACTCCGGCGGATGGGCGGCGTGGTCCGCGACGCCACGGAACGCGCGGGCCAGCTCGTGAACTCCCTGCTGCTCCTGGCCCGCACCGACGGCGCCGGCTTGGTGCTGCGGGAGCCGGTGGACTTGGCGGTGCTCGTCGGACGCGCGTGGGCGGCTGTGCGCGCGGAGGCTTCGGCGCGTGGCCTGCGGGCCGAGTTCGCCACCGTCGCCGCGCCCGCGTTCGGCGACCCCGCGCTCCTCGAACGCATCGCCGGCAACCTCGTCGAGAACGCTGTGCGCCACAACGTCGACAACGGCTGGCTCGAGGTCACCACGACACCGGGCCCCCAGTGGTCCACGCTGCGCGTGCGCTCGTCGGGCGGCCTGTTGGACCCGGCGGCTGTGCCGGAGCTGTTCGAACCCTTCCGCCGCGCCGGCGTCGCCCGCACCGCCCGCTCCGGCGCGGGCCTGGGCCTCTCGATCGTCCGCGCCGCCGTCCAGGCCCACGGCGGCGCGATCTCCGCGGAACCTGTGGTGGGCGGCGGGTTGACGGTGACAGTGCACCTTCCGGCGGGTCCGCAAGGAGTTCCCGCCCGGTAACGTTCCCGCGCGCCGCGCTGATGATCGTGCGTGGGGATTCGCTTGTGGCGCTGGTTGGCGCCTGTTCTCGTGGCCGCGCTCGGCGCGGGTGTCGGCTTGGCCTTCGTGGTCGGCATGGCCGTGCGGCCGGATCCGCTGCCGATCGACCGCACGCCGGTGCCGCTCGCCGCACACCAGCTGTGCCGGGATGTGCAGGCGTACTTCGACACCGACGAGCAGATGCGGCGCGCGGCCGGCTCGTTCCACGACGATCCCGACGCGCGGCTGGTCTTCGTCGAGACCAAACATGAGTCCTTCCTCTCTCTGCGCGACGGCTTCAAGGACCATCCGGAGATCCTGAACGGCCTGGGCGGCGAGGAGAGCTCGCCCGCGGTGGTCACCGTCGTGCCGCCGCCCGCCACCGACCTCGTCGCCTACACCGCCCGCCTGAAGACCCGCTTCCCGGACGCGCAGGAGGTCTACTCCCTCGACGTCAACGCCTTCAACGAGAAGTTCGGCAAACCTCGCGACGCCCCGACCTGCCCACGTGCGGGCGAGTACTGACGGGGACCGGTCCCGGCCGCGTGGGTGATGATCGAATGATGGGGATTCGTATCTGGCGCTGGCTCGCCCCGGTGCTGGTGCTCGCACTGGGCGCGGGCGTCGGGCTGGCGTTCGTCGTCGGGGCGGCCGTGCGGCCGGCTCCGCTGCCGGTGGATCGCACACCGGTGCCGCTGGCAGGGCATCGGCCGTGCGCGGCCGTTCAGGTGTTCTTCGACGCCGGTGCGCCCGGGCGGGATCTCGACCAGGAGATGCGGAGGGCCGCCGCCGCGCTCGCCGACGACCCGAAGGCGCGGCGCGTGTACACCGAGACCCAGGCCGAGGCGTGGGTGCGCTTCCAGGAGCTGTTCAAGGACCACCCCGATCTGCTGGCCGAGGCAGGCCCGGAGAACATGCCGGCCTCGGTGACCGTGATCCCCGTGCCGGGCACCGACCTCACCGCCTACGCGACAGAGCTCGGCAAGCGGTTCCCGACCGCGAAGAACGCCCAGCCCTTCGACATCAATGCCGTCAGGGACAAGCTGGAGCCGGACAAAAGGGGCCCGGCCTGCCCGCGCGCGGGAGAGTTCTGACGGGTCAGGAAGAATCGGCGCATGGGGATTCGTTTGTGGCGCTGGCTCGCGCCCGTCATGGTGGTTGCGCTCGGGGTGGGCGCCGGTGCCGCGTTCCTCGTCGCCGGGGCGGTGCGGCCCGTGGTGTTGGCGGCGAACCGGACATTGCCGCCGACAACCGGACATCAGTCTTGCATGGCCGTGCAGGTCTACTTCCGCGACGACGATGCGATGCGGAGCGCCGCCGCCGTGCTCCGGAACGACCCGAAGGCCCGCCGGGTCTACCTCGACACCCAGGCCCTGACCTGGATGGAGTTCAAGAAGATCTACCAGCAGGATCCGGCGAAAATCGCCGCGACGAGTGAGAGCGCCATGCCGGCGACGGTGGCCGTGCTTCCGGTGCCGGGCACCGACCTCAATGCTTACGCCGCGGAGTTGAAGCAGCGGTTCCCGGACGCGCAGAAGACAAAGACGTTCGACCTCGAGGCCGCGCAGGAAAAGTACGCCCCGGAGGCACAGGGCGACGTCTGCGCGTAAGCGCCGAACCGGGGCGGCCGTCCACACAGGACAGCCGCCCCGAGAACATCAAGCCACCGGCACCGAAGCCACACCCGGAGCCAGGAACGGCTTACCGTTCACCCGCTCCGAAACCCCCGCGCGGTCCAGGTACGGCGTGATGCCGCCGTTCCAGAACGGCCAGCCCGCGCCCAGCAGCAGGCACAGGTCGATGTCCTGCGCTTCCGCGACCACGCCCTCGTCGAGCATGATGCGGATCTCCTCGGCGATCGCGTTCAGCGCGCGGTCACGCACCTGCTCGGCCGTGGAGGGCGACCCGCCGCGCGTCCAGAGGGCGTCGACCTCCGGGTCGACGGACGCGGTGCCCGAGGAGTCCCAGGTCCACACGCCCTTCTTGCCCGCCTGCACGAACTTGGCGAGGTTCTCGCTCACCGTGAAGCGGTCGGGGAACGAGCCGTGCAGCGTCTCGCCCACGTGCAGCGCGATGGCGGGGCCCACGAGCTGCATCAGGTTCAGCGGCGACATCGGCAGGCCGAGCGGCTCCAGCGCCGAGTCCGCGACCTCGAACGGCGTGCCCTCGTCGACGGACACCAGCACCTCGCCGAGGAAGCGCAGCAGGAGCCGGTTGACGACGAACGCCGTGGCGTCCTTTACCAGCACGCTCGACTTCTTCAGCTGCTTGCCGACCGAGAACGCCGTGGCGAGCGTGGCGTCATCGGTCTGCTCGCCGCGCACGATCTCCAGCAGCGGCAGCACGGCGACCGGGTTGAAGAAGTGGAAACCCACCACGCGCTCGGGGTGCTGCAGCTTCGAGGCCATCGCCGTGATCGACAGTGACGACGTGTTGGTCGCCAGGATCGCCTCGGGCGACACGTGCTGCTCCAGCTCCGCGAACACCGCCTGCTTCACGCCCAGCTCTTCGAACACGGCCTCGATCACGAAGTCGGCGTCGGCGAACGCGGCCTTGTCGAGCGACCCGGTCACCAGCGCCTTGAGCCGGTTGGCGCCGTCCGGCGACACGCGCTTGCGGGCGAGCAGCTTGTCGATCTCGTCGTGGACGTAACCCACGCCCTTGTCGACGCGTGCCTGGTCGACGTCGGTGAGCACCACCGGCACCTTGAGACGGCGCACGAACAGCAGCGCGAGCTGGCTCGCCATCAGGCCCGCGCCCACGATGCCGACCTTGTTCACCTTGCGCGCCAACGACTTGTCCGGCGCACCGGCCGGCCGCTTAGCGCGCTTGTTCACGAGGTTGAACGAGTACAGCCCGGCGCGCAGCACGTCGGACATCAGCAGCTCGGCCAGCCCGTCCGTCTCGGCGGCGTACCCGCGGTCGAGATCGTTCTCCCGCGCCAGCTCCAGCAGCTCCACGGCCTTCGTCGCGCCCGGCGACGCGCCGTGCGTGCGACCGTCCACGATGGACTTCGCCCGCGCGACGGCCGCGTCCCAGCCGGCGCCCCGGTCGATGTCGCGCCGGGCCGGGGTGACTTCGCCGTTCACGACCTTGGCGAGCCACAGCAGCGACTGCTCGAGGTAGTCGGCCGAGCCGAACACCTCGTCCACGATGCCGAGCTCGGCCGCCTGCTTGACGTTGAGCATCTTGTTCTGCGCCAGCGCGTTCTCGATGATCACGGTCACGGCGGCGTCGGCCCCGATGAGGTTCGGCAGCAGCTGCGTGCCGCCCCAGCCCGGGAACAGGCCGAGGAACACCTCGGGGAACGCGATCGCGGCGGTGTTCTCCGACAGCGTGCGGTAGTGGCACGACAGCGCGAGCTCGAGCCCGCCGCCCATCACCGCGCCGTTGACGAAGCCGAACGTCGGGATCGTCGACTCGGTGAGCCGGCGGAACACGTCGTGGCCGGTCTGCGCGATCTTGCGGGCCAGCGCCGGGTCCGACACGGCCTCCACACCGGACAGATCCGCGCCGACGGCAAAGATGAACGGCTTGCCGGTGACCGCGATCGCCGCGGGTTCGGCCTCGAATGCCACGTCGAGCGCGGCGTTGAGCGACACGAGGCCCTGCGGGCCGAACGTGCTCGGCCGGGTGTGGTCGTGGCCGTTGTCGAGCGTGATCAGCGCGACCGGCTTCGCGAGCCCGGGCACCTTCACCAGGCGCGTGACGGCGGTGGTCACGACCTCGTCGGGGAACGCGGCCTTGGCCTCTTCAGCGGTGAAAGTCATTTACTTCGCCCCCTCGAACGCCGGGTTCTCCCAGATCACAGTGCCGCCCATGCCGATGCCGATGCACATGGTGGTCATGCCGTAGCGCACGTCGGGGCGCTCGGCGAACTGGCGCGCCAGCTGCGTCATCAGCCGCACGCCGGACGAGGCCAGCGGGTGCCCGCACGCGATCGCGCCGCCCCACTGGTTCACGCGCGGGTCGTCCTGGTCGATGCCGAAGTGGTCGAGGAAGGCGAGCACCTGCACGGCGAACGCCTCGTTGATCTCGAACAGGCCGATGTCGTCGATCGACAACCCGGTGCGCTTGAACAGCTTCTCCGTCGCCGGGATCGGGCCGATGCCCATGACCTCGGGCTCGACGCCGGCGAACGAGTAGCCGACCAGCCGCATCGCGACGGGCAGGCCCAGCTCGCGCGCGGTTTCCTCGTCGGCGAGGAGCGACGCGGTGGCGCCGTCGTTGAGGCCCGCGGCGTTGCCCGCGGTGATGCGGCCGTGCGGCCGGAACGGCGTCTTCAGCTTCGCCAGCTGCTCCACGGTCGTGCCCGGGCGCGGCGGCTCGTCCTCGGTCGCGAGGCCCCAGCCCAGTTCCTTCGACCGGATCGCGACCGGCACGAGCTCCGGGCCGATCTTGCCGGTCTTCACGGCCTCGGCGTAGCGCTCCTGGCTGCGCGCGGCGTAGGCGTCGGTGCGCTCCTTGGTGATCTCGGGGAACCGGTCGTGCAGGTTCTCCGCGGTCTGGCCCATGACGAGCGCGGTCGGGTCCACGAGCTTGTCGGCGATGATGCGCGGGTTCGGGTCCACGCCCTCGCCCATCGGGTGGCGGCCCATGTGCTCGACGCCGCCGGCGATGGCGATGTCGTAGGCGCCGAAGCCGATGCCGCTCGCGACCGTGGTCACGGCCGTCATCGCGCCGGCGCACATGCGGTCGATCGCGAAACCCGGCACGGACTTCGGCAGGCCGGCCAGCAGGGCGGCCGTGCGCCCGATGGTCAGGCCCTGGTCGCCGATCTGGGTCGTCGCGGCGATGGCGACGTCGTCCACGCGCTCGGGCGGCAGCTCGGGGTGCCGCCGCAGCAGCTCACGGATGGCGTTGACGACCAGGTCGTCCGCGCGGGTCCCGGCGTAGATGCCCTTGTCACCCGCCTTGCCGAAGGGGGTGCGTACCCCTTCGACGAACACGACGTTGCGTACCCCACGCGCGGTCGGCGCAAGAGGCGGCGTTGCTGGTGCGGCCACGAATGCTCCTGAAGTAGACAGAAATCCTGTCCGCACGATAGCCCTTGTTACCCACGGGTAACCAGGGGAGTGGCCCGGACGAGTGGGCGACGGCACACTCCCGGGCGGCCCCGGCCCTCAGGAACGCAGGTGGGCGAGCCAGCCACCTTTCGCCGAGATGTCCTCCGCGGCGGCGAGCGCCGCGGGCTCGCACAGGAACCCCGAGACCTCCGAACCGTCGTGCAGGCGCACCCGTCCGATTGCCAGCGGTGCCGGGACCGCCGCCACGAACGCGCCGAAGCCGGCCACCGGGAGGTCCCACACTTCGGCCGCGATCGCGACACCGTCTTCGGCCACGCGCACGAGCCCCGGTTTCGGCGGGGTCGTGGCCAGCGCGTGCAGCCGGTACTCGGGCGCGGTCTCGGTTTCGGCGACGAAGCGGCCGCCGCGCGAGGTCAGCTCGTGGTTGAGCGGCTGCCCCCGCAGGTGCGCCCCGACGACGGCCAAGCGCACACGATTCTCGACGCCGCGGGCCAGCGCCGCCAGCTTCGAGTCCGCGTTGGCCGGGCCGACGAGCATCACCCCGAACGGTCGCCCGCCGACCGTCCCCGCGGGCACGGCGAGCGCGGACAAGCCGAGCAGGTTGGCGAAGTTCGTGAAGCGGCCGAGGGCGGCGTTCGTGCTGACCGGGTCCGCGGCCACCTCGGCGAGCGTCGGGTGCCCGGTGGTGGTCGGCAGCAACAGGGCGTCCACAGTGGAGAGCACGGCATCGGCCTCGCGCTTGAGCCCGGCGAGCGTGGCCCGGTCGGCGAACACCCGGTGCGCGGGGAGGTGGCGGGCGGCGGTGATGATGCCCGCGACGGTCGGGTCGACGTCGTCGCGGTGCTTCTCGACGAACTCGCCGACGGCGGTGTAACGCTCGGCGACGAACGAACCCTCGTACAGCAGCCGCGCCGCGGCGAGAAAAGGCGACAAGTCCACAGTGGTCACCACCGCGCCGGCCGCGGCGTAGTCCGCCACCGCGGCGGCGTACGCCTCGGCCCAGCCGTCCTGCAGTGGGCCCAGGGAAGCCGGGACACCGATCCGGACCGCGCCCTCTTTCGACAGGCACCGCAGCGCGAGCTCCGCCTCGCCCACCGTGCGCGCGAAGATCGACACGCAGTCGATGCTCGCGCAGGCCGGCACAACGCCGTCCGTCGGCAGCAGCCCCGGCGTCGACTTCAGCCCGACGATCCCGTTGAACGCCGCCGGGACGCGGCCCGAGCCCGCCGTGTCCGTCCCGAGCGCGAGATCCGCGATCCCCAGCGCGACGGCGACCGCGGACCCCGAGCTCGACCCGCCCGACACGTACGCCGGATCGATCGCGTTGCGCACCGCGCCGTACGGGCTGCGCGTGCCGACCAGCCCGGTGGCGAACTGGTCGAGGTTCGTCGTGCCGAGCACCAGCGCACCCGCCGCCTTCAGCCGGGCGACGACGGGTGCGTCCGTTTCGGGCTCGTAGGCATACGCCGGGCACCCGGCGGTGGTCGGCAACCCGGCGACGTCGATGTTGCCCTTGACCGCGGCGAGCCGCCCGTAGAGCGGGAGCGGATCCCCGGCGGTGTACCGAACCTCGAGTGCTTCGGCTTCGGCCAGCAGTTCGGCCTCCGGGCGCAGGTCGACCCAGATTTCGGGCCGGTCGACCTGCTCGATCCGCCGGTAAGCGGCGTGCACGCGTTCGCGGATCATCCGAGCACCACCAGCGGGGTACCGGGCGCGACCTGGTCACCGGGGGACACGAGCACCTCGAGCACCTTTCCGTCGGCGGGCGCGGGGATGCGCGCCTCGGTTTTCATGGCTTCCAGCGTGACCAGCGACTGCCTGTGGTCCACCCGCGTGCCGGGCTCGACGTCCACCCGCCAGACCGTGGCGGCGAACGGGGCCTCGACGACGTGGCCGCCCGGCGGTGCCTGCACGCGGGCCGGCGGCCTCGTGACGGGTTCCGGCTTCGGGTCGAACTCGCCCGCGGCGGCCCACGCGCGGCGTTCCGCCTCGAACGCCGCCGACTGCGTGGCACGGAACCCGGCGATGCTCTCGGCGTTGTCGGCGAGGAACCGCTGGTAGTCGGCGAGGCGGAACTCCCCGTCGGTGATGTCGAGCTCCAGCTGCCCGGCGGAGCCGCGCGCCCGCAGGTCCAGCAGTTCGTCGGCCGACACCGGGTACCACGAGATCCGGTCGAAGAACCGCAGCAGCCACGGCGACCCCGGCTCGAACGCACCGCGCTGGTGCCAGCCGCTCCACACCTGCACGGTGCGGCCGACGAACTGGTACCCGCCCGGCCCTTCCATTCCATAGATGCACAGGTAGGCGCCGCCGATGCCGACGGAGTTCTCGGCCGTCCACGTCCGGGCCGGGTTGTACTTCGTGGTCACCAGCCGATGCCGCGGGTCCAGCGGGGTGGCGACGGGCGCGCCGAGGTAGACGTCGCCGAGGCCGAGCACGAGGTACTCGGCGTCGAACACCGTGCGGTAGACCTCGTCCACAGTAGACAGACCGTTGACGCGGCGGATGAACTCGATGTTCCACGGGCACCAAGGGGCGTCGTCGCGCACGCCCGTCATGTACCGCTCGATCGCCTCGCGCGTCGCCGGGTCGTCCCACGACAGCGGCAGCCGCACCCCGCGGCTGGGCACCACCAGGTCCGCGGTGCCCGGCAGGTCGCCTTCCAGCTCGCGCACCAGGCCGAGGGCCTTGCCGACCGGGAGCGCGTCCGGGTCGACGTGCACCTGCAGCGACCGGATGCCCGGCGTGAGGTCGACGATCCCCGGCACACCTTCGGCGGCCAGCCGCTCGGCCAGCGCGTGGACGCGCATCCGCAGCGCGAGGTCGAGGGTCATGTCGCCGTATTCGACGAGCAGGTTGTCGTCGCCGCTGCGCCGGTAGGTCACCGACGGCTCGCCGTCCTGCGCGGTCCGCCGGGCGAGCACGCCGCCGTCGTCGAGGGCGTCTCGGCTGGCGAGCAGCGGCACCGCCGGTCGGCGGCGCAGGGCCGCGGCGTGGTCGGTGTCGATCGGGACGAAGCGCACGGTGTCACCCGGGCGCAGCTGGCCGAGTTTCCAGCGCTCGCCGGTGGCGACCGTCGCGGGGCACACGAACCCGCCGAGGCTCGGGCCGTCCGGGCCCAGCAGGATCGGCAGGTCGCCGGTGTAGTCGACGGCGCCGATCGCGTAGGGCGTGTCGTGGATGTTGGACGGGTGCAGCCCGGCTTCACCACCGTCCTCCCGCGCCCACTGCGGGCGCGGCCCGACGAGCCGGACGCCGGTGCGCGCGGAGTTGAAGTGCACCTGCCAGTCGGTGCGGTAAAAGGTCTCGATGTCGGCCGGCGTGAAGAACTCCGGTGCGGCGTGCGGTCCTTCCAATGCGCCGATCGTCCACTGTGTACCCAGCCGCGGCCGGTCGCCGGCGGGGACGGCGCCGGCGACCGGGTCCGCGGGCTCGGCGCCGGGCGTGAGCACGTCGCCCGCCGCGAGCGCCCGGCCGCCGTGGCCGCCGAACCGGCCGAGCGTGAACGTCGCCGCGCTGCCGAGGAACTCGGGCACGGCGAGCCCGCCCCGCACGAGCACGTAGCTGCGCAGCCCGGCCGTGCCCGCGCCGACATCGAGCGTGCCGCCGGCCGGAACCACGATCGGCGTCCACCCGGGAGCCGGGGCGCCGTCGAGCAGCACGGGTGCGGTGGCGCCGGTGACGCAGACGGTGGTGTCGGTGGAGAACCGCAGCGTGACACCGTCCACAGTGCACTCCAGGCCGGCCGCGCCCTCGGGGTTGCCGAGCGCCAGGTTGCCCAGCCGCAGCGACAGGTCGTCCATCGGGCCGGACGGCGGCACCCCGACGTGCCAGAACCCGGTGCGGCCCGGCCACTCCTGCACGGTGGTCATCGTGCCCCCGCGCACGACGTCGATCCGCGGCTCGTCGTCGGTGACGCCGTCGAGCGTGGCGGTGTCGTGAGTGGCGCTCGTGAACGCCGGATCGACGGCCGCGGCGCGGAGCTGGCCGAGGTTGGTGCGCAGCCCGCCGACAGCGGTGGCCGCGAGGGCCGCACGCAGGTTCGCCAGCGCGTCCGCGCGATCGGTTCCGGTGCAGATCACCTTGGCCAGCAGGGGATCGTAGTGCGTGGTGACGGTGGTGCCGGCCTCGATCCACGTGTCCACGCGGACGCCCGGCGGCAGCGAGACGCCGGTGACCAGTCCGGCGCTCGGCCGGTGGTTCGCGCTCGGGTCCTCGGCGTACACGCGGGCCTCGAACGCGTGCCCGCGCGGCTCGGGTGCGGTGGTTCCGGGTGCGGTGGCGAACATCCCTCGGTCGCCCTGGGCGAGCCGCAGCATCCAGCCGACCAGGTCGATGCCGTACACCGCCTCGGTCACCGGGTGCTCGACCTGCAGCCGCGTGTTGACCTCGAGGAACGCGGCCTCCTCGCGGACGGGGTCGTAGACGAACTCGACCGTGCCGGCCGAGCGGTAGCGCACCGACGAGCACAGCGCCACGGCCGCGTCGGCGAGCTGCCGCCGCACCGCGTCCGGCAGATCCGGCGCCGGGCACTCCTCCACGACCTTCTGGTTGCGCCGCTGCAGCGAACAGTCGCGCGTGCCCAGCGCGAGGATCTCGCCGGCGCCGTCGCCGAAGACCTGCACCTCGACGTGCCGGGCGCTCGTCACCAGCCGCTCCAGGAACACGCCGGAGCTGGCAAAGCTCTTGGCTGCGACGCTGCGCACGGTGTCCCACGCGGCGGACAGCTCCTCGGCCGACGCGCACGCGCGCATCCCGATCCCGCCGCCGCCCCCGGTCGCCTTGAGCATCACCGGGTAGCCGATCCCGGCCGCTTCCGCCAGGGCTTCGTCGAGGTCGCCGAGCAGCCCGGTGCCGGGCAGCAACGGCACCCCGGCCGCGATCGCGGCCTCGCGCGCGGTGTGCTTGCTGCCGAACACCTCCAGGTGCTCCGGCGCCGGGCCGACGAACGCGATCCCGGCGCTCTCGCAGGCACGGGCGAACGCGGTGTCCTCGCTGAGGAAGCCGTACCCCGGGTGGATCGCGTCCGCCCCGGTGTCGAGCGCGGCCCGGATGATCGCGTCGGCCCGCAGGTAGCTTTCGGCCGCGGGTGCCGGGCCGAGCCGCACGGCCTCGTCGGCCAGGCGGACGTGGGGTGCGGTGCGGTCGGCGTCGGAGTACACGGCGACGGTGGGGATGCCCAGCTCGCGGGCTCCGCGCAGCAGGCGCACGGCGATCTCGCCGCGGTTGGCGACCAGCAGCTTCACGCCGCACGCTCCGGTTCGGTCACGACCATCCGCACCGGCGTCGGGTCGAACCCGTTGCAGGGGTTGTTGATCTGCGGGCAGTTGGACACGAGCACGAGCACGTCGGTCTCGGCGCGCAGCCGGACTTCCAGGCCCGGCGCGGAGAGGCCGTCGACGATGCCGAGCGTGCCGTCGGCCTCGACGGGCACGTTCATGTACCAGTTGACGTTGCTCACGAGGTCGCGTTTGCCGAGGCCCCACTTGCTGCCCTCGATGAGGAAGTTGTCGGCGCAGGCGTGCTGGAACCGGGTGTGCTGGCCGTAGCGGAGGCTGTTGGACTCCTTGCTGCACGCGCCGCCGAGCGTGTCGTGGCGGCCGCAGGTGTCGGCGACGACGGTGACCAGCGGCGCGCCCTCGCCGGTGCGCAGCACGCTGCCCGTGGTGAGGAAGATGTTCCGCTGCGCGGCGATCGTCACCGCGGCGCTGTAGCGGCGGGAGGTGTCGTTCGCGTCGTAGCAGAGGAAGTCGACGGCCTGGTTGCCGCCGAGGTCGATGATCGTGAGCTCCTGGCCGCGGCGCAGCACGGTGGAGAACGGCGCCCGCGCGGGCACTTCGACGTCGAGCACGGTCGTGGTCATGCGAGCCCCCGGGCGGTGAGGTAGTCGGCGGTGTTCTCGAAGGCCCGCCGAGCTTCCGGAGTGTGGGTCCACTCCGGACTGTCCGGAGTGCTGGGCCGGTCCCGCCAGGCGAGGATGCGCAGCGGCGTCACGGTGTAGTCCTCGCGCGGGTCGAGCGGATGCGCGGTGTTGGCCAGGAGCACGACCACCGGCAGTTCGACGCGCAGGTCGACCGAGGCCCCGGCGCCCGCGGAGCCGGTGAACTCGAGCCCGCCCTCCGCGTCGACCCGCACGCCCTGGAAGAACGACAGGCTGGGCGGCAGATCCCGTGGCCCCAGGCCGTTTTTCGCCGCCGCCAGCGTGAACAGCGGTACCCCGGCCGGCGAGGGTCCTTCAGGTGCGCCGTCGCCGTAGCGCTCGGTGTTGCCGTCCACAGTGGACGTGCCGCACAACGCGTCGTGCCGGCCGCCGGTGTCGGCCACGACGGTCGCGAGCACCCGGGCCTGGTCCGAGAGCAGTGCGACGGATTCCCCGAGGTAGGCGTTCCACTGCACCTTCACGGTGTCGGCGACGTTGAGCCGTTCCCAGGGCCCGTCGGCGTTGAACAGCAGGAGGTGCGCGCAGGCGTCGCCCTCGAGGTCGGTGAGCCGCAGCCGGGTGCCGCGGGCGAGGACCTTGTGCGTGTAGCCGCCGCCCGCCACGGTCTCGGCCCAGGTCAGCGTGGCGGGCTCGACTCCGGGCGGCGCGGGCCACCCGGTCGCCGGGATCGTCGGCATCGTGTCGACGACCGTGCCGGCTTGGGCGCGGGCGTGGTCGCGCGCACCGTGCGTGGTTGCTGTGGTGCTCATGGACGTCCTCTCAGACCGCGGGTTCGAGGGCGGGGGCGGTGGTCCGGCGCAGCCGCAGCCAGCAGAACCAGCCGATCAGCAGGGCGGCGCCGACGAACTCGACGGGGAACAGCAGCAGCCAGGGCGAACCCGAACCGGCGAGGTCGTAGATCTCCGCGCGGGGCCAGGCGATGTTCACGATCATCACCACGCCGTAGGCGACCGCGGCGACGTTCACCGGGACCGCCCAGCGTCCCAGCGAGAACAGACCCGGCTCGGCGGGGAAGCGCCCGCGCAGCCGGCGCACCAGCAACGGGCCGGTGACCAGCAGGTACGCGAGGTAGACCACGACCACCGAGGTGCCGGTGATCGTGCTGAACAGCGTCGGGTTGCCGACGTTCACGCCGAGCAGCGCGATCGCCAGCGCGCCGGAGATGACGGCGGGCCACAGCGGGGTGCCGGTGCGCGGGTTGACGCCGGACAGGCGTGCGGAGAACGGCAACGCGTTGTCGCGGGCCATCGCGTAGATCAGCCGGATAGTGCCGGTCTGGATGGTGAGCGTGCAGACGATCACTGCGATCGCGACGTCGGCGAGGAAGACCCGGCCGAAGGTGTCGCCGAAGACGGCCGTGATCACGTACGGCAGGCCGTGTCCGGCGAGCTCGCCGTCGGTGAGGCTCGGTGCGGCCATGAGCGCGGTGAGCACCACGGCGAGGCCGCCGAGGCCGGACACCAGCACCGCGCGCAGCACGGCTCGCGGTGCGGCCCGGCGGGCGTCGCGCGTCTCCTCCGCGACCGAGGCCGCGGTGTCGAACCCGTACAGCACGTACGCGGCCATCAGCGCCGAAGCGAGCACGCCGCCGATCCCGGCCGCGGAGGCGCCGTCGCTCACCGGGACGCTGTGCACCACGACCTGCGGCCCGCGCACGGCGAACAGCGCCAGGCCGCCGATGAGCACGACGACGCCGATCAGCTCCGCGGCGACCCCGACGTCGTTGATCCGGGCCATCACGCGGACTCCGGCGGCGTTGACCACCGTGGTGAAGACGATTAGCAGCGTGCCGAGCAGCACGGCGTTCGTGGCACCGGTCGGCGACGTCACCGACGGGTCGCCGCCGACGAGCTGGAACCCGCTCCACACCGAGGGGAGCACGATCTGCAGCGCGATCGCCGCGGCGGCGAGCGCGACGACGCAGCCGAGCAGCATCATCCAGCCGGCGAGCCAGCCGGCGAAACCGCGCGCGAGCTGCTTGGCCCACTGGTAGACGGATCCGGCGAGCGGGTAGCGGGCGGCCAGCTCCGCGAAGACGAGCGCGACGAGGATCTGCCCGGCGAGCACGAACGGCCACGACCAGAAGAACAGCGGGCCGCCGAAGGTGTAGCCGAAGCCGAAGAGCTGGAAGACGGTGGTGAGGATCGAGACGAAGGAGAAGCCGGCCGCGAAGGCGGAAAAGCCGCCCAAGCTGCGGCGGAGCTCCTGGCGATAGCCGAACTGCGTGAGGTCGTCGGAGGGGACCGAGGGCGCGGGCATGCGAGGCTCCCGTCTGCTGGCGGGTATTTCGATCGGTTGACCGAAATTAAGCCGCCGGTGGGTCGCTGCCGTCTCGCCCGCGTAAGGCGAGTGTTAACGCGTGTTTCCGGAAGGGGCTGTCGCGCGTAACACGGCGGGGCGCCTGGCAGGATCGGTCGGGTGGGCGGGAAGGCGACGGGAGTGGGGCGGCCCCGCGCGAGCGGCGCGGCGGCGAGCCGCCAGGACGCGCGCGAGGCGGTGCTCGACGCGGCGGGGGAGCTGTTCACCGGCGCCGGGTACGCGGCGACCACCACCCGCGCGATCGCCGAGCGGGCGGGCCTGCGGCAGGCGTCGCTGTATTACCACTTCCCGGCCAAGGAGGACATCCTGGCCGAGCTGCTGGCGGCCACGGTCCGGCCTTCCCTGGCGGTCGCGGTCGGGCTGGTCTCGTCGCCCTCGGCTGAGCCGGCGAGCGTGCGGCTGTGGGCGCTGGCCTACGCGGACGTGCGGCTGCTCGGCGGGGCGCGGCACAACATCGGCGCGCTGTACCTGCTGCCCGAGGTGTCGTCGCCGAACCTCGCGGGGTTCCGCGCGGAGCGGGCCGAGCTCAAGGCCGCGTACGGCACGCTCGTGCGGATCGCCGGTGCGCCCGCGATCCGCACTGACCTGGTGTTCGGCCTGGTGGAGAGCACCGCGATCACGCGCCGCGACGACCCGGCGCTCGACGTCGAGGCCCACGCCCGCGAAGCGGCCGACGCCGTCGTCCGGCTGGCCGGCCTCGGCGAACCGGACGACACGCTGCGAGCGGCGGCCCGCGCGCTGCTCAATCCGCCTGGTCGGACATAATGCGCATTGTGGACACGTCGTGGGGGTGGCGCTCGTGAAGTTCTTCCGCTCGCGGCCGGTGGACGAGGCGTCCGCGCTGCGTGGATCGGTCGCGTGGTCGCGCGGCCGGGAAGGCGCGCGTGACCTGCTGGAGCGCTTCGGGGTCGCCGTCCGGCTGGGCGAACTGGGCGAATGGCGCGACGCGGAGCCGGTCTTCCGCGAGCTGGTCCCGCCCATGACCCGCGAGTTCGGCCCGCGCAGCAAGGAGACGCTGGGCCTCTGGGTGCAGCTCGCGATGTCGTGGTCCGGGCAGGGCCGCCCCGACGAGGCCGTGCCGCTGCTGGCCGAGACCGAGGACGTCTACGAGCAGACCTGGGGCGCCGAGGCTGCCACGATCTGGTGCCGCCGCATGCTCGTCGAGGCCCTCGGCGTGGCCAACCGCATGGACGAACGCGTCGCCGCGTCGGCGTCGGTGGTTCGCTACTGCGCCGCCGAACTCGGCGACGCCGACCCGCTCACCCGCGAAGCCCGCTTCGGCGACCTCATCGCCCTGTGCGACGTCGACCGCCAGGACGAGGCGCTGCGCGAGCTGGCCGAGAAGATCGTGCCGTTCTTGAAGAAGCCCTTCGACCTCGACTGGGCGGAGGCCGCGCGCCTGGAGATCACCGCCGAGCAGGGCGACCCTGCCCTTGCGGTACCGCCATTGCGCGAACTCGCCGCCCGGCACCCGCGCCACGGCTTCTTCCGCCAATGCCTCGCCGACGTGCTGGTTCTGACCGACGACCACCCCGAAGCGGCCTCCCTGCTGACGTCCCTGGTCGCCGAGTCCTGGAGTGGCTGGCGCCAGACGCTGCGCAACCGGGGGACCCTGGCCCAGATTCACCCGGACCCGGAAGTGGCGGCGTTCCACGCCCGCGCGGTCCTCGCGGCGGTGGCGTGGCCGGTGGGCCATCCGGAAGTCGTTGCGGCGCAGGAGGTTCTGGACCGCCTGGGCTGAGGTCAGCGGGTCCACACGCGAAGGGCCCCGTCGCGCAGCTCGGCGAACCGGCCGGTGCGGGGATCGGCCGCGGTGGGCCGAAACCCGGGGACGAACGCGATCCGGGCGCCGTCAGCGGGGTCCCAGACTTCGAAGCCGCCGGCTGCGGTCACGTAAAGCAGGTTCTCGACCGCCCACATCGGACCGTTCGGCCCCGCGAACAGCCCGCGGCTTTCCTGCGTGACCGGGTCGAACAGCTCGACTCCGTCGATCGTCTCGCCCTCGTCCGGGCCGGGTTTCTGCAGGGCGAGCAGGTCGTCGGAGATCCAGGCCATCGGCGTGTCCCACACGTATCCACGGTCGGTGAGCACGGGCAGGTCGCGGGGTGCCCGTGCATCGCCGCCGAGCCAGGCCGAAAGGTCGATCACGGCCGGGACGCCGGCCGGGTGCCATACCCAACCGTCGTCCACGAGCCAGCGGCCCGACGGACTCGCGGTGAGACGGCCGTGGAAGTAGTCCGGGTCTTCGTCGTCCAGCGGCAGCCGGTCTCCGGTGGCGGCGTCGTACAGGTCGAGCCGGTTCCACGCGCTCGCGGCGACGAAATACCCCGGGAGAAAGGTGAACGGGAAGGGCACCTGCTCGCTGTTGTAGTCCCCGATGTCGAGCCACCGGATTACCTCGCCGGTGCGCGTCGCGAGAACCACTCCGTGGCTGCCGTAGTCGGTCACCACCGCGGTGCGTTCGCCGTCGGCCGACGTGGACAGCGCTGGACGCGGTTCGCGCATCCGCAGCGCCTTGTGCTTCTCGGCGGGCAACTGGATCGGACCGGTCAGTGGTTCGGGATCGCCGTCGTCCGGCAGAGCCACGAGGCCCTCGGCGGTCAGCGCGAGCCAGCCGTCGGGCAGGGGCGCGAGGCACTCGTCACCCCACAGCACGACCGCGCACGGGCGGGTGCACCAGGTGCCGCCGAGAGGTGAATCGCGATGGATCGGCTGCGGGGTGCCGACGAGGCGTTCGACGTGGATGGGCTGGTGCGTGGCCGCGACACAGCGCGGGCAGATGGTTCGGAGCTCGGCGGCAGGCCCGTCGGCGCAGGGCTCACAGAGCAGGTCGAATTCACTGGCGACTCCAGTGAAGACCAGACAATGGCGCGGGGAATCAGGAAAACCCAGGTGCGGGCACCGGCGGGTGGCCGAAGCCGGACCCGGGTGCCCGCAGGAAAGCACGTTCACAGCCATGAGCGTGGTAGCTCACGAGCCACCGGCGCACGTGAATTTCAGGCCGCAGCCGTCGTGTGCAACGCCTTGCTCAGCGCCCCCACCGTCAGCTCCACCTGCCACGGCCGGGCCCCACCGGCCTGCAGCACCGCGGCCACCCCGTCTTCCGACAGGTCGGCCGGCGGGCGCCAGCAGGTGCGGCGCACGAGGTCGGGCAGCATGAGGTTCTCCACCGGCAGCCGGCGGTCCTCGGCGATGGCGGCAAGGGCCGCGCGCGCTGCGGAGAGGCGGGCGGCCGCGTCGGGATCCTTGTCGGCCCAGCGGTTGACCGGGGGTGGGCCGTCGGACGGCTGGGTGGGGCTGGGGAGCTCGCTCGCGGGCAGCGTCTTGGCCGCCTGCAGGTGCCGCAGCCAGCTGGCGGTGTACTTGCGCTGCACGCGGCCGCTGAACACCGGCAGGGCCTGCAGCTCCTCGACGGTCTTCGGGTCGGAAGTCACGGCGTTGACGATGGCGCTGTCGGGCAGGATGCGGCTGGGCGCGCGGTCGCGTTTGCGGGCCAGCTCGTCGCGGGCCTGCCACAGCTCGCGCACGGCGGCGAGGCCGCGCGGGCTGCGGATCTTGTGCACGCCCGACGTGCGGCGCCAGGGTTCGGCGCGCGGGGCGGGCGGCGGCGCGGTGCGCACGGCCTCGAACTCCTGCCGTGCCCACTCGAGCTTGCCCTGGGACTCCAGCTCGACCTCGAGGCGTTCGCGCAGCTCGTTGAGGAGCTCGACGTCGAGGGCGGCGTAGTTGAGCCAGTCGACGGGCAGCGGCCGCTTCGACCAGTCGGCGGCGCTGTGGCCCTTCTCGAGCGTGTAGCCGAGCAGCAGTTCGACGAGCGTGCCCAGCGCCACGCGTTCGTAGCCCGCCAGCCGGCCGGCCAGCTCGGTGTCGAAGAGGCTCTTGGGGTGCAGGTCCAGCTCGGCCAGGCACGGCAGGTCCTGGGACGCGGCGTGGAGCACCCACTCGGTGTCGTTGAGGACTTCGCGCAGGGGCGCGAGGTCGTCGGCCAGCGCGATCGGGTCGAGCAGCACCGTGCCGGAGCCTTCGCGGCGCAGCTGCACGAGGTAGGCCTTGGGGAAGTAGCGGTAGCCGGACGCCCGTTCGGTGTCCACGGCCACGGCACCGGTTCCGGCGGTGAGCCGCGCGCACGCCTCGGCGAGCGCCGCCGGATCGGTCACCACGGGGGGTGTGCCTTCGGCGGGCTCGCGTAGCAGCACGGGCGATCCGGCGTCCTCGGTGGTGGTCTCTCCGGTCCGGGCGCCGTCCGCCTGTGCACTTCCCATAGCTGACGACCCTACGGGACGGGCGTACCGCGCCTGGTCCGCCCGCCCCGCAGGGCCTCTGTCTGCCTTCGTCAGCGGATCACACCGGCGCGCATAGCCAATGCGACCATCTGTGCCCGGTCACCCGTGCCGAGCTTGCGCCCGATGCGGGAGAGGTGCGACTTCACGGTGAGCGCGGAGAGGGAAAGCTCCTCCCCGATCTCCTTGTTCGACTGCCCGTCGGCGACGAGCTGGAGCACCTCGACCTCACGGGCGGAGAGCTCACGCGGGGTGTTGTCGGTACCCGCGACCCGCGTGCCGGTCGCCAAAACCGGGGCCACGCTCGGGTCGGCGTATACGCCGCCTTCCAGGACCCTGCGCACGCCGTCGGTGACAACCACCGGCGACGCGGACTTCAGCAGGTACGCCTGGGCACCGGCCTGGAACGCCGACCGAACCGCGTACGGGTCGTCGGACGATGCGAGCACCACCACGCGCGGCCATCCGTGGCTACGGAGTTCCGTAACCAGCTCGATGCCGCTGCCGTCCGGCAGTCCGAGATCGAGGATCGCCAGGTCGCACGGGCCGGTGGCCTGTGCTCGCGCCCTCGCCTCGGCCACCGTGGCGGCTTCGTGGACCGTGCCCGCACCCATCTGTGCGAGTCGTGCTGCGATTGCCTCCCTCAACAGCGGGTGGTCATCGACCACCAACACGGAAAAAAGCTCTTCCCGCGGGTGCGGAACCATGCTCGCCGGCAATGCACCGGCTGGCGTGGATCGAACGGCCTGAGAAATGCCGACGGTAGCCACGTCACTACCTCCCTGGAGTCGGTCGTGCCCCCCGACCGGCACCGGGACCTTCGGCCGTTCAGCCGCGCCAGCTTTAGACCGAAAGTGGTGTCGTCGAAGGCACTGTAGCCGCCCCAGGGCCGTTACGGGGGGATCGAATGGGTATCTATCTGAAACGACTCGTCACTCAGGGCGTTCACCGTCACACGATCGGGCTAGTGCTGAGCCCGTTGCTAACGGAACGGCTTCCGGAGGCGATGCAACAGAGTTACCGAACCCGAAACGCCCGTGCAGGTGGGCCGTGCACCTGCGGGTGCTTCCGCTCGGACGTCTCGTGAGCAGTCCACCAGACACCGGAAATCGCCCTCCTCCGGGGCAAGATCAACTTTCTTCACGTTTGCACAGAGGGTCTTCGAGGGGCTCCGGGCGAGGCTGTGTCGGGGGCTCCGGGGGTCTCGGGTGGCTTTGTGGGCGTGACCAGGGCATGACAGCCCGTGATCATGGGGTCTTCACGAACGTGGGCGTCCGCGCGTGCTAGCGCGTGCGGTCCCAGGTGGACGGATGTGAACGGCTCTCAGAATCGCGTTCGGTCCGCCGCCGGTGCCGTCGGTTGTCCAGACCACTTCGGGCGCTTCTGAACGTTCTGAGGGCGCGAGAAGGCGCCGGACGGGCGGCCCGTCCGGGTGAACTTCGGTGGATCAGGAGCTCTGGCGCTGTTCGAACAGCGTTACGCCGACCGGCGGCAGCCCCACGACGCTCGCCATCACCTGGCAGAACGCGTAGCCGTGGGCGCGCAGCGCGGCGTCGGTGGGCGTCCAGGACGCCCGCAGCTCGAGGTCGTCGGTGCGCGAGGGTCCGGAGATTTCGCCGAACCGCGCCGACGAGGTTTCCGTGACCGTGCCGCCCAGTGCCGTCCACGAGGCGCCCGAAGATTCCAGCGCATCGGTCAGCCACGACCAGCCGACGGCCGGCAGGAACGGATCGGTCGCCAGCTCGCGGTCGAGCTCCGCCCGCACGTACATGACCAGCCGCAGGACGCCGTCCCAGCCTTCTTGGCCGTCGGGGTCGTGCAGCAGCACCAGCCGCCCCGACGCCAGCACGTCCGCCGGCCCCTCCACCTCACAGCTCACGGCGAACGACCACGGCGCCAGCCGCTGCGGCGCCCGCATGGTCTCCAGCCGCACCTCGGGACGCGGCCGCACGGACTTCAGCGCCGCGACAGCTTCGCGGAAGAGTTCGGGCACTGGCGTCATCGCGGTCACGCAACGACTGTAGGGCGGCGACGCCCCGTTGCGGACGCAGGCGCGCCGAGGGACGACCCGACCGGCCCAGTGGTCCGCCGGGGCGTCGCCAGGGCGGACGAATCGGGTGCGGAGGCTTGATCAGGACGGCTTTCGCGGCAGTGCTGGTCGGAGCTTCGTCGTGGCGGGAACCGCGTCTGTGTGCTGACCGAACTCCTGCGATCGGATCCGATGCGCCCGGACTGCGTCGTCCGCCGGCCGCTTGTCCGGCGGGGTGATTCGGGCGCGGCGGCTTGAACCGGCCGGAAGGCTGGTCGAACTTCGCCGGGGCAGGCCGGCGGAGCGCGAGGACCGCGTGTGTGGGCAGGCGTGGCTTGACCGGAGGTCAGCGGCCGCTTGCGGCCGGAGCGCCGGTTGGGGTTGTGCGGCCGGTCCGGTGGCGTGATCGGTGCCGGCCGGCCGAACCTTCCGGCCGCTCGGTTGGCCCGACCACCACTCCGGCCGCCGCGGCTTGTATCCGGCCGGAGTGGTGGTCGGGCGGCCGGTCCGACAGCACGACCCCGGAGGCCACCGAGTGGCCCGCCGGCGCGTCGCCGGGGCGGACGAATCGGGCGCGGAGGCTTGAGCAGGCCGGCAGTGCTGGTCGCGGCTTCGGCGGTCGGGCCGAGGGGGTCGGGGAACAATGGGAGCCGACCCGGCGAGGGCGGAACGCAGCTCGGCGACCGGATCCGAAGGGCTGGGCGCGCAGGCCGCCGAGTGGCCCGCCGGCTGCTCGCCGCCCGCGAGCAACGGAGGACGAACGCGCCCGAACCCGGCGCTGGGGCCGCCCCGCCCAGGCGGGAGCACCAGGCGTGGGACGATGGGCTTCGTGCCTGAGCTTTCGTCTGTGTCTGAGTCCTTCGCGTCCGAAACCGCCCCGGCTGTCGCCGCGCGGCGTGTGCTGGCGGAGTCGCCGTTCCTGGCCGCGGCGCGCGGGGAGAAGCCCGTGCGCACGCCCGTGTGGTTCATGCGCCAGGCCGGGCGGTCGCTGCCGGAGTACCGGAAGCTGCGCGAGGGCGTCGCGATGCTCGACGCGTGCTTCGACCCTGAGATGCTCGCCGAGATCACGCTGCAGCCGGTGCGCCGGCACGGCGTGGACGCGGCGATCCTGTTCAGCGACATCGTCGTACCGCTGAAGGCCGCGGGCCTGGACATCGACATCGTGCCCGGCACGGGGCCCGTGGTGGCCGAGCCGGTGCGCGACCGCAAAGCCGTGCGGGGGATTCCGCTGCTGGAGACCGAGCAGGTCGAGCGTGTGGCCGAGGGCGTGGGCCTGCTGGTGGAACGCCTGGGCGACACGCCGTTGATCGGCTTCGCCGGCGCGCCGTTCACGCTGGCCAGCTACCTGATCGAGGGCGGCCCGAGCCGCAACCACGAGCACACCAAGGCGCTCATGCACGCCGAACCCGAGCTCTGGCACGAGCTCGCCGGCCGCCTCGCCGACATCGCGCTCACGTTTCTCCGTGCGCAGCTCGACGCGGGCGCCGACGCCATCCAGTTGTTCGACTCGTGGGCCGGCGCGCTGTCCGAGCGCGACTACCGCGAGTTCGTCCAGCCGCACTCGGCGAAGGTGCTGGCCGGCGTCGCGGGCTACGGCGTGCCGCGGATCCACTTCGGCGTCGGCACGGGCGAGCTGCTCGTGGCGATGCGCGACGCGGGCGCCGACGTCGTCGGGGTCGACTGGCGCGTGCCGCTCGACGAGGCCGTGCGCCGGCTCGGCGGCACGGCCGTGGTGCAGGGCAACCTCGACCCGGCGCTGCTCTACGCGGGCTGGCCGGTGATCGAGGCCGAGGTCCGCCGGATCGTCGACGAGGGCCGCGCGGCCGACGGGCACATCTTCAACCTCGGCCACGGCGTGCTGCCGAGCGTCGAGCCCGAGGTCCTCACCCGCGTCGCAGAGCTGGTGCACTCGCTGTGAAGCACGTCGCCGTCGTCGGCGGCGGCATCTCCGGCCTGACCGCGGCCTACCGCCTGCGGACGCTGCTCGGCGACGCCGTCGCGATCACCGTCTTCGAAGCCGCCCCCGCAGTCGGCGGCAAGCTCCGCACGGCCGAGGTCGGCGGCGTGCCCTACGACGTCGGCGCCGAAGCCTTCCTCGCCCGCCGGCCCGAGGTCACGGCGCTGGTCGCCGAGGTCGGGCTGGGCGAGCACCTGGTCCACCCCACGAAGGCGCGCGCCAAGATCCACGCCGGCGGCACCGTCACGGGCCTCCCGCCCGGCACGGTCATGGGCGTGCCCGCCTCCGCCGACGCCGTGGCCGGCGTGCTCTCGGAAGACGGCCGCCTCGCCGTCGAGAAGGAACGCTCCCTCGGCCCCGTCGAGCTCACCGCCGCCGACGTGGCCCTCGGCCCGCTGCTGCGCACCCGCTTCGGCGACGAGCTCGTCGACCGGCTCGTCGACCCGCTGCTCGGCGGTGTCTACGCGGGCGGCGCCGACGGCCTCGGCCTGCGCGCGACCATGCCCGGCCTGGCCAAGGCCGTCGCCGAGGGCGCCGGGTCGCTCACCGACGCCGCGGCCGCCCTGCTGCCGAAGACCCCCGGCATCGCGCCCGTGTTCGGCACGCTGACCGGCGGCCTGACCACACTCCTGGACCGCCTGCGCGAGCTGTCCCGCGCGACCGTGCGCACTTCCGCCACCGTCCGCGCCCTGACCCGCACCGCGAACGGCTGGCGCCTCGACGTGGGCGCCGCCGCCCCGGCCCACGCTCCCGAGGACACCCCGGTGGACGTCGACGCCGTCGTGCTCGCCGTGCCCGCCCCCGCCGCGCGCAAGCTGCTCGCCGACCTCGTCCCGGCCGCGTCCCAGGCGTTCGGCGAGGTCGAGCTGGCGTCGATGGCCGTGGTCGCCCTCGCGCTGCCGCCCGGCACCGACCTGCCCGACGCGTCGGGGATCCTCATCGGCGCAGGCGAGAAGGACGCCGAGGGCGTGCCCTACGCGTCGAAGGCCTTCACTTTCTCCGCCAACAAGTGGGCCCACTACGGCGCCGCCGGCCCGGTGCTCGTCCGCGGCTCCGTCGGCCGTTTCCGCGAGCCGGGCGCGCTGAACGGCGACGACGAAGCCCTGGTGCACGCCGTCCGCGACGACCTCGCCCGCCTCACCGGCGTCACCGCCGCGCCGCTCGACACGCTGGTCACCCGCTGGGGCGGCGGCCTGCCGCAGTACGGCGCCGGGCACCTCGAGCGCGTGACGCGCATCGAAACCGCCGTCAACGAGCTCCCGGGCCTGGCCGTCGCGGGCGCGACGCTGCACGGCGTCGGGCTGCCGGCGTGCGTCGCCACCGCCGACGCCGCCGCGAAGCGGATCGCGGCGAGCTTCACAGTGTGACGTGACGGAGGCGCTTGGCGCCCGAATGCCGCGCGGTGCGAGGATGGAGCCATGGCGCGGCTGAACTACAACGAGCTCAACGACAGCATCCGCTACACCGCCTGGTCGGTCTTCCGGGTCGAGCCCGGCCGCCTCGGCGAGGACCGCGGGACCGCGGGGCAGGAGACGGCGGAGTTCCTCGACGGGCTCGCCGACAAGGGCGTGGTGGTGCGCGGCGTCTACGACCTGTCCGTGCTCCGGGCCGACGCCGACTACATGGTCTGGTGGCACGCCGAGGAGATCGAGCAGGTCCAGGCCGCCTACAACGGCTTCCGGCGCACGCCGCTGGGCCGCGCGTCGACCCCGGTGTGGAGCCAGGTCGCGCTGCACCGCCCGGCGGAGTTCAACAAGAGCCACATCCCGGCGTTCCTCGCCGGCGAGGAAGCGCGCAAGTACATCTGCGTGTACCCGTTCGTCCGCTCCTACGAGTGGTACCTGCTGCCGGACGAGGAGCGGCGCAAGATGCTCGCCGACCACGGCAAGGAAGCCCGTGACTACCCGGACGTGCGCGCCAACACCGTGGCGTCGTTCGCGCTCGGCGATTACGAGTGGATCCTCGCGTTCGAGGCCGACGAGCTGCACCGCATCGTCGACCTGATGCGCCACCTGCGCGCGACGGAGGCCCGTCGCCACGTGCGCGAGGAGATCCCGTTCTACACCGGCACGCGCGTGGCGCCCGCCGAGCTCGTCGCGGCACTGCCGTAACCGCCGTGCAGGACGTGCTGGCCGGGGTGTGGCAGACGCTCACCGGAGAATCCCTCCCGGCCGTGTCCTTGACCGGCGACGAATCCTTGCTGCCCGGCACTTTCCGGGTCGAGGCCGCCGCGACGGCGGGCATCGCGGCCGCCACGCTCGCCGCAGGTGAGCTGCTGCGCCTGCGCGGCATCGACCCCGGCACGGTGGGCGCCGACACGCGCCACGCCGCGGCCGCCGTGCGCAGCGAAGCCTTCGTGCGCGTGAACGGCGAGCTGCCTCCGAGCCCGTGGGGTCCGATCGCCGGCGACTACCTCGCGTCCGACGGCTGGGTCAAGCTCCACGCGAACTACCCGCGCCACGAGGCCGCCGTGTGCTGGTCGCTCGGCGTGCCCGCGCAGCGCGAGTCCGTCGCGAAGACCGTGGCCGCCAAGACGGCCGCCGAGGTCGAGTCCGCCGTGGTGACAGCGGGCGGCGCGGCCGCGCTCATGCGTTCGCGCGACGAGTGGCTCGCGCACCCGCAGGGCCAGGCCGTCGCAGGCCTGCCGCTCGCCGAGATCCGGCAGATCGGCGACGCGCCGAAGAACACGCTGTTCGACTCCGACCGGCCGCTGGGCGGGGTCCGGGTGCTGGAGCTGACGCACGTGCTCGCCGGGCCCGTCGCCGGTCGCGTGCTCGCGGCCCACGGCGCGAACGTGCTGCACGTCGGCGCCGCGCACCTGCCGCGCATCCCCGCGCTCACGATGGACACCGGCCACGGCAAGCGTTCGGGGTTCGTCGCGCTCGACACCGAGGGCGGCCGCGCGCGGCTGAAGAAGCTCATCGCGCGCGCCGACGTGGTGCTGCAGTCGTTCCGCCCCGGCGCGCTGGAGCGAATCGGATTCGGTCCGGAGGTGTTGGCCGAGCTGAGGCCGGGTCTCGTCACGGTCGACCTGTCGGCCTACGGCTGGGCCGGCCCGTGGGCCCGCCGTCGCGGGTTCGACAGCCTGGTGCAGATGGCGTCGGGCATCGCCGAGGAAGGCGCTCGCGTCGCCGGCACAGACCGGCCGACGCCGCTGCCCGCGCAGGCGCTCGACCACACCACGGGCTGGCTCGCGGCCGCGGCGATCATGACGGCGGTGCGCCGCACGGTCGTCGAGGGTGGCAGCTGGAACGTGCGGTTGTCGCTCGCGGGAACGGGCCGGTGGCTGGATTCGCTGGGGCGCAAGGAGTCGGCTGTGTCCAGTGTGGACTCAGCGGATTACGGCGACCTCGTCGAAGAAGTCGACAGCGACTTCGGCAAGCTCACCCGCGTGAAGATGGCGGGCGACCTGCCGGGCGCCCAGCCGCACTGGGACCACGCGTCACACCTGCCCGGAGCCGACAGCGCGGTGTGGCACCCGGTCAGCTCCTGAACCAGCGCCGCCGCTTCGCGGGTTCTCGGGCGGCGACCCAGGCCGCGAACGCGTCGGCGTACTCGCGCGCCCGGATCGCGTCGGTTTTCGGGTGCGCGCCGGCGTAGGCGTCGAAGAGCGGGCCGAAGCGCTCGCCCAGGCTTTCGGCCAGGTCGGGGCGCAGATACGCTATGAGCCGGCGGCGTTTGGTGAGCAGGACGTCGGCTTCGACGCGCAGCCGGTCCGGCGCGAAACCCGGCGGGGGCGGGGCGCCGGTGAGCAACGCGTCGAGCAGCGCGGCCTGCCGAGCGGCGAGCTCCTCGCGGCTCACGCCGTCACCGTCGCGCGCAATGCGGCGAGCTCCGCGGCCAGCTCGGTGTCGGTGGGGTAGTCGTCGTCGCGTTCCAGCAGCACGCCCGGCGGGTCGGTGCGGCGGCGCAGCTCGGCGAGCAGGTCGAGCACCTCGGGCAGCACCGGGTGCGCGTGCGTGTCGTGGTAGACGCCGTCGCGCTCGACGCCGCCCGCCATGTGCACGTAGGCCAGGCGTTCCCAGGGAATCCCGTCGAGGAACGCCACCGGGTCGGTGCCGACGTTGCGCGCGTTGGCATACAGGTTCGCCACGTCGATGATCAGCAGGCACCCCGTGCGCTCGGTCAGCTCGGCGAGGAACTGCTCCTCCGACAACGTGTTCTCCGGCCACTGGAGCACGGCCGCGATGTTCTCCAGTGCCAAGGGGACGTCCACAATGGACTGGGCGAGGCGGACGTTGGCCACGAGCACGTCGAGCGCTTCGCGCGTGCGGGGTAGCGGCATGAGGTGCCCGGAGTCGAGCCCGCCCGCGCGGACGAAGCACACGTGGTCGCTCGCGAGCGGCGCGTCGAGCGCCCGGGCCAGCTCGGCGAGGTGCTCGACGCGCTTCGTATCCAGCGGCTCCGCCCCGCCGAGCGAGAGCGACACGGCGTGCGGCAGCACGGGCAGGCCGCGTTCCCGCAACGCCAGCAGGCTCTCGGGCAGGTGCGGCGCGTGAAGGTTCTCGGCGACGACCTCGACCCAGTCGACGCCCGGCAGCCGCGCGATCGACAGGTCCAGCTCGGCCCGCCAGCCGATGCCGACGCCCAGCCGGTCAACCACCGCAACCCCCGCCACCGCATGAGGAACCACTGCTGCACGAGGAACCACTGCTGCACGAGGAACCACCGCTGCACGAAGACCCGCTGCTGCAGGAGGACGAGGTGCTGCACGACGAACCACCGCTCGACGAGCCACCGCCGGACCCGGCGAACGGCTGGAACGGCGGGATCAGCGCCGCACTCAGCTCGTCGTCCGGATACATCGCGAGCCCGCCCAGCGCCACGGCGCCGGCCGCTCCGGCGAGCAGCAAGGCCGGCCGCACCGCACCCTGCGTGCGGCTCGAGAACCGGGCGTGCGTCAGAGCCCCCTGGCCCCTCGGCGTGATCCCCACGCGCTTGCGGCCGCGCACGACGGAGGCGACCACCGTCAGCACGAGGGCCACCACGAGCAGCAGGAAGAGCCAGCCGACAGGCCGGCCGTGCGACGCACCCGTCACGAACCGCACGGCGCCGATCGCCAGGAGAACCAGGAAGGCCAGCAAGATCGTGGTGTGGAACGGACGCGCTTCGCTGCCGGAGGTGAGCAGGCCGGCGCGCTGCATCTCGGCCTCGAGGTCGCTCATCGCCTTCGACCGGGCGGCCTTGGCCCGCAGGCTGCGCGTGGTACCGCCCTTGGCACCCTTGGCGCCTTCGTGCACCGAGCGTTCGATCTTGTGCCACGGGTGTTTCCCCGCGGCCGTCACGAGCCCTTCGCTGTTCACGCGCAGCAGGCCGCGGTCCACCAGCGCCGCGATCGCCGTGTCGGCCACGCGCTCGGGCCCGCCGGCGAGGTACGCGAGGTGGTAGACGTCCGGCAGTTCACCGGTGTGCTCGACCGCCCGCGTGCGCGCGACGCGCGGCCACACCACCTGCACCGCGAGCACGAGAGCCAGCGCTATTCCGTACCACGCCAGGAACTGCGGTCCTGAAATCCCCCAGGTTTCGTCCACGGTGTGCCTCCCTCACCCTCGCGATCGCCGGACCCTACCGACCCGGTTCACCGGGTGGGTCGGCACAACTGACGCCGTCCGCGGCGCCTCGGTTCCGTCAACAGCTGCCGGAACCGCCGCCGCACCCCGAGCCGCCACCGCAGCTTGAGCCGAGGTAAAGCCTGCCACCGCCGAGACGGGCGGGCCGGTAACCGATCTGAAGGGGCTTGGGTTTCCGGCCGGGCGGAGGAGACGTTCCGTGGCGCGGCCTGCCGCCGGCTCGCGGCTCGAGAACAGCGGAGGCCGCGCACCTGGGCACGCCGATCACAGTCCCGGCGATGGTGGCGATGAGTGTCATGGCGCCTCCCCGGTGCGTCGTGCCTGATGCACGCGGGAGAAAGCGCTGTGGTTGCCCGAAGACAGAAAAAAGCGCCCTCCCGGTGGGGGAGGGCGCTCTTCGGTGATCGTCGGTGTTACTCGGTCTCGGGAACGAGCTTCAGCGAGATCGAGTTGATGCAGTAGCGCTGGTCGGTCGGCGTGTCGTAGCCCTCGCCCTCGAAGACGTGGCCGAGGTGGCTGTGGCACGAGGCGCAGAGCACCTCGATGCGTTTCATGCCGAGTGTGCGATCTTCGCGCAGCAGCACGGCGTCGGAGTCCGCCGGGTCGAAGAACGACGGCCAGCCGCAGTGGCTTTCGAACTTCGTGTCGCTGCGGAACAGCTCGGCACCACAGGCGCGGCACTCGTACGCGCCGGTGGTCTTGGTGTCGGTGTACTCGCCGACGAACGGCCGCTCGGTGCCGGCCTGGCGAAGCACCGCGTACTCCTCGGGGTTGAGCTGCTCGCGCCACTCCTGCTCGGACTTCACCACACGGGGCGTGGTGCCGACCACGGGTTTCATACCTTTCACGTCGCCCACGTTACCCCGCCAGGAAAGCGATCGCGTGGGTCACGATCTGCCATGCGGTCACGATCACCCCGAGCACGATCAACGCCGCGATGAGCGCCGAAACCCAGTAGCGCAGCCCGCCCGCGCGGCTGCTGGAATCGGCGAAGTCGGAGACCTGGTCGAGGCACGCTTCGACGGTGAACGTCGGGCCCGTGCGCTCCATCCGGTCGAGGTGCGCGGCGAACGCGCGCGCCTCCGGGTCGTACGGATCCAGCCCGACGAGATCCTCGTGGAACCGAGGATTCCAGCCCGGCTGTACAGCTCCGCTCTCGGCCATGGCTCCACGGTAGGCCATCACCCCTGTTCACCACACTCCCCGCGCGGCGAGTCTCACTGGTTCGCCACCGTGGTGTAGCTCCTGGTGACGGCGGTGCCCGGCGCGTCAAGGGCACTGAGCGCCTACGGGCATTCCGCCCAGAGAATCGCCTTTGAGGTAAACGGCACTGATGAAAAAGGAATGCACGCCGTTCTCGACGCCGGTGGAAACCCAGACGTCATTTCTCACGACACCATTGTCCGAAATGGGTTCCCCGTGTGCCCAGCAGATGCCGAACACCGTGTAGTTGGCGGGGTAACTGCCTTGTTTCTTGCTGGTCGACCACGGAGTTTGCCGGATGTTGACGGCCTCGTAGGTGGTCACCATTGTGCCCGGAGCTCCGCTGGTCACGGCGTGGGGCGAGGCGTCGGCCTGGCTGCTGAGGCCGACCGTCAGCGCGGCGGCCGAAAGTGCGACAGCCAATGCCCGCTTTGCGAGGGATCTACGGTTTCGGGAATTCGTCCGATTGATCACCAAATGAAGCTATTGCATCGAGCTGTAGCGGCGTAAGTCGTCGGACGGGTGACAATTCCGATTTGTGTCGCGGTCAGCGGAATCCCGTGTCGGCGCGGGCGCGAATCAGCCCTGGGTGGCGTCCTTCTGACTCTTCGTGTTCGAGTCGATCAGGATCTGCCCGCCGGAGTTGACGACGCGGAACACGCGGGGCTCCGAGTGGTCGGGGAACACCACGGTGACCGAGATGGTCACCGAGTTGTCGGCGTTGTAACTGCCACGGGCGACCCTGCTGTTCACGTTGCCGAACTGCTGCCAGTACTGGCCGAACGCCGCCTGGTTGCCGTAGACCTGCTGGGCGGCCGGGGTGAGCATCGCCCACGCCGCCGCCGTGTCCTGCGGGAAGCTGTAGAAGTCGATCACCCGCTGGCCGGCGGGTGAGAGCGCGAGCTTGCCGCCGTCGTTCGGCGTCTGGCCGAGCCCGGCGACCGGCGGCGATGCGGACGGGCCGGCGCTGGGGGTGTTCGGCGCGCCGGTCGAGTTCGTCTGCTGCGGCTGGTTCGCGGTGTTCGAACCACCCGGGTCATCGCTGCCCGAGCTCAGCACCAGGAACACCACCACCGCGATCACGACCACGGCCGCGGCACCGCCCGCGAGCAGGGCGAACTTGCGCTTGTTGTCCGACGGCGGAGGCGGCGGCGTGCTCGACGCGTTGCGGTAGTTCGGCGCGGCGGCCGTGGGGGCCGGGCGGGGCTGCTGCTGCGTCGGCCGGACCGGGGGAGCCGGCTGGGGCCGCGGCGGCGTGTTGGGCGGCGCGGCGGGCGAGCGCATCGGCATGAACGCCGCCGTCGGGGTGCGCGGCGGGTTCGACGGGGCCTTCTGCGCGGGGATCGGGGCGCCGGGCTTCGGGCCGTCGACGCGCTGCCAGGGCGGACGTGAGCCGCCGCGGTCGAGGCGTTCGGTGGGGCCCGACGACAGCAGCTCGGGGCCGGCCGGCTCGCCCGACGCGAGCTTCGCCAGGCCTTCGCGGGCTTCGGCCATGCTCGGGCGCTCGCCGGGCTCGCTGCGCAGCAGGCTCATCAGCAGCGCGGTGGCCGGGCCGGCCTGGGTCGGCGGGTTGATCTGGCCGTTGGCGGCCGCGTAGAGCAGCGCGAGCTGGTTGGTGGTGTTGCCGTAGGGCGTCTGGCCCTCGATGGCCTGGTAGAGCGTGGCGCCGAGCGCGAACACGTCGGAGCTGGGCACCGGGTCGGCGCCGCGCGCCAGCTCGGGCGCGAGGTATGCCGGGGTGCCGCCGATGAGGCCGGTCTGCGTGAGCGTCATGTCGCCGGCCGCGCGCGAGATGCCGAAGTCGGTGATCTTCGCGGTGCCGGTCTCGTCGATGAGGATGTTGCCGGGCTTCACGTCGCGGTGCACGATCCCGGAGCGGTGTGCGGCGACGAGCGCGGCGGCCACCTGCTCCCCGATGCGCGCGACCTGGCCGACGGGCAGCGTGCCCTGCTCGGCCAGCACGGCCGAGAGGCTCGGGCCGTCGAGGAACTCCATCACGAGGCAGGGGTCGCCGCCGTGTTCGGCGATGTCGAAGACCACGATCGCGTTGGGGTGCTGGAAGCGGGCCGCGTTCTTGGCCTCGCGCATGGCGCGCTGGCGCATGTTGTCGCGTTCGGCCTCGGAGACGCCCGGCTGGGGGAGGATCTGCTTGATCGCCACCGACCGTTCCAGGCGCACGTCGACGGCGCGCCACACCACACCCATGGCACCGCTACCAATGTGCTCGACGAGGCGGTAGTGCCCCGCGATCAGCTGACCGGTGTCGATGGCGACCGCTCCTGACGAAATCCCGGTGATCGTGGCCTTACTCAGCGCGGATACCCCTCGCGCACCCGAACGAGTGTAGCGGTCGAGTGGATGTTGCCGCCGTCAGCCAGCCGGTGCGGAGACGGCGGGCTCTTCCTCGCCGACGGCGGGAGTGCGCTTCTTCAGCACCCTGACCAGGCCGACGGCTCCGGCCGCGGCGAAAACGGCGTAGCAAGCCAGGAGCACGGGCGGCGTGTCGCCGGTCAGCGCGTCGGCCAGCACCACCACGGCGACCGTGCCCGGCACGCTCCCCAGCAGCGTGCCGACGAGGTACGGCACCAGCTTCACCGTCGACACTCCGCACAGGTAGCTCAGCGGCGCGAAGGGGACGACGGGGATCAGCCGCAGCGAGGTGATCGCCAGCACACCGCCGCCGGAGAGCCGTTCGTTCACGATGCGCACGGGCGCCCGGTGCAGGTGGCGCAGCACGAGGTCCCGGCCCAGCAGCCGCGCGAGCGCGAACGACAGGCCCGCCGCGATCGTCGTCGCCACCAGGCCGATCGCGATCCCCGCGACGCTGCCGACGAGCAGCCCGGCCGCGAGGTTGAACACGGTGCGCGGAATGGGTGCAACGGTGAGCAACGAGTACGCGACCAGCAGCACCAGCGGCGTCGCCGGACCGGTCGCCTGGGCCCAGCGGCGCAGGTCCGACGGGCCGGGGATCGGCAGGAACACCGCGGCCGCCGCGAGGAGGGCGAGCACGGTGAGCGCGAGGATCAGCTTGGTTCTGCCGGACACCCGGTCCACGGTAGAGGAAAGCGTGATCGGCAGGCGCGCAGCGTGGATCCGGCTACGGTGGGCCCATGCCCAAGAACGGCGATCCGGTCGAGTACCAGGTGGGGGAGCGCACCGTCAGGGTCACGAGCCCGGACAAGGTGTACTTCCCGGAGCGCGGCATCACGAAGCGGCAGGTGGTGGAGCACTACCTCGCGGTGGGCGAGCCGTTGCTGCGCGCGATCGGCGAGCGGCCCACCACGCTCAAGCGCTACGTCGACGGCGTGGCGGGCGAGTGGTTCTACGCCAAGCGCGTGCCCAAGGGCGCGCCGGACTGGGTCCAGACCGCGCGGATCACGTTCCCGTCCGGACGGACCGCTGACGAGGTCTGCCCGACCGAACCCGCCGTGTTCGCGTGGGCGGCGAACCTCGGCACGTTCGACTTCCACCCGTGGCCCGTTCGGCGGTCCGATGTGGACCATCCGGACGAGCTGCGCATCGACGTCGACCCGCCGGACTCGGCCGGCTTCGACGACGCCGTCGCGGTGGCGCGCGTGGTCCGCGAGGTGCTGGCCGCCGCGGGGCTCACCGGCTACCCCAAGACGTCCGGCGGACGCGGGGTCCACGTGCTCGTGCGCATCCGGCCGGAGTGGGACTTCATCGCCGTGCGCCACGCGGTGATCGCGCTCGGGCGCGAGGTCGAACGCCGCATCCCGGACAAGGCCACCGTTTCCTGGTGGAAGGAGGAACGCGGCGGCCGCGTGTTCCTCGACTACAACCAGGCGGCGCGCGACCGCACCGTCGCCTCCACGTGGTCGGTCCGCGGGACGCAGCGCGCGACCGTGTCCACGCCCCTGACCTGGGCAATGCTCGACGACGTGCACCCGGACGACTTCGACGTGCTCACCGTGCCGGCCTTCCTGGCCGAGCACGGCGACCTCCATGCGCCGATGGACGAAACGGCGTTCGGCCTCGAAACCCTGCTGGAGTGGTACGAACGCGACGACCGCGACCTCGGCGGCGCGGAACTGCCGTACCCGCCGGACTACCCGAAGATGCCGGGTGAGCCCAAGCGCGTGCAGCCGAGCAAGGCGCGGCCCGACACCGAGTGATCGTCTCGTCGCCGCGGGTGCTCACCGTCCGTGATCAACTTCGGCGAACGCGAAGAATTCCCACCTTTACGGCTGCGTAACGTTCCCGCAGGTCAGGCTGGGAGTGGAGTAGCGTCCGGCGGGCTCGGGTTGTCCCCTGCGGCACATCCGGCGCGTAACGCCCCGGCGCCGCGCGGCGACTATCCCGCGCCGGAGGAGTCCGGCTCGAGGAGGGAGGCCTTTCGTGGACGACCTGATCGCGTTCCTCGCCGCGCGGGTGGGTCAGCGGCAGGCGCTGATCATGCAGGCGGTGCAGAAGGCGAAGACCGGCGAGGCGCTCAACCGCGGCGAGACGAAGGTCGCGGTCGAACAACGCGTGCGCGCGCTCGGCGACACCGACCTCGACGTCGTCAACCAGATGATCAACGAGGTCGAGGTCACGCGCCGCATCATGCTCGCCCACCGCACTACGGTGTCGGAAAAGGTCCCCGGTTTTCCTTTGTACGGCAGCGAATACTGGTGCGAGACCTGTCACGTCCCGGCCGACGAGGCGGGTTCGAACTGGTGTCTGACGCTGCGGCTGCTCGCCCTGCCGCACGCCGAGCACCCGGACTACAGCGAACGCTGGCGGCCGTAGCTCGTCACGCCGGGGAATCCGCGGCCACGCGGCCGTGTTGATCCAAGCGTGACGTTCCGGATCTCCGTGCTCGACCGTTCGCCCGCCAGGCGCGGGCGGGGTAGCGCGCAGGCGCTGCGGGACACCGTCGCGTTCGCGCGGGACATCGAGGGGCTCGGGTACCACCGCTTCTGGGTGTCGGAGCACCACAGCGTGCCCGGGGTGGCCGGGTCGGCGCCGACGGTGCTGGTCGCGGCGGTCGCTTCGGTGACGTCGCGGATCCGCGTCGGCACGGGCGGCGTGATGTTGCCGAACCACCGGCCGCTGGTGGTCGCGGAGCAGTTCGGGGTGTTGGAATCGCTGTTCCCGGGTCGGATCGATCTGGGGCTGGGCCGGTCCGTGGGCTTCACCGACGGCGTGCGGCAAGCGCTCGGGCAGGGGCGCGAGGCGGCCGAGGACTTCGGCGGCCAGGTGCGCGAGCTGCTCGCGTTCTTCAGCGGCGACCAGACGGCCTACCCCGGCGTGCACGCGATCCCGGCCGAAGGGCTGAGCCTGCCGACGTTTCTGCTGGCCACCGGCTCCGGCGCGGACCTCGCCGCCGAGCTGGGCCTGCCGCTGGTGATCGCGCCGGCGCGCGGGGAGCGGGCGATGGTCGAGGCCATCCGTCGGTACCGGGACACATTCGCAGGAGCGGGAACCGAGCCGTATGTCGTCGTGTCGACATCGGTCGCCGTCGCCGATACCCACGAACAGGCGCGCCGGCTGCTGGTGCCCGAGGCGTGGTCGACGGTGTACTCGCGCAGCCACGGCGTCTTCCCGCCGCTCTCGCCCGTCGACGAGATCCTGGCGCTGCCCAAGACCGACCGCGAACGCACGCGCCTCGACGACATCGTCGCGAGCCAGATCGGCGGCACCCCCGCCGAGGTGACCGGCCGGCTCGGCGAGCTGGTCGAGGCCACCGGGGCCGACGAGCTCCTGGTCAGCACGAGCACCTACGACCAGGTTGCCCGCGTCGAATCGTTCGCCGCGCTCGCGGAGCTGGCCGGGCTTTCGGTCTCAGCCTAAAAACGCTTACCCGCGGCGGAACACACTGCTACGGTGAACGCATGACTGCCGGGTCGGCCGAGAGCCGTGAGCAGACGGGGTACCCGGCCTTGCCGTGACCCCCCGGTGGGCCCGTGGCCCACCCTCCTGAAGCGAACTTCCGAGGACATTCCTGCGGTTCGCGAAGGGAGGTGAAATCGTTTGTCCACATCGGAAACCAGCGCCGCGGAAACCACTTGGCGCTCCTGGCTGTCCGAGCACGCCACGGGCGGAGTGCTCGACGGCGTGGTCGTGCAGCAGTTGCCGTTCGGCGCGTTCGTCGAGGTGGCGCCCGGCATCCAGGGCCTGCTCGTGACCGACCGCGGCGCCGCTCCTGAAGTCGGTGCGAGCCTGTCGGTGCGCATCGAGCAGATCGACGTCGAACGCCGCCGGTTCAGCCTCGTCACGGCGTGACGCGCGGGGCTGGGGCAGAAGTGCTGCTGCCCCAGCCCTCAGCTCACCTTCTTCAGTTCACCGCGGCCGAAATCGTGCGCGCCACCTCGGCCGGCGGCGTGCCCGCCGTGTCGACCACTGTGGCCGATTTCTCAAGCCACGGCAGGGCTTTCTCGTACGCGTCGAGGTGATCGAGCCGCCACTGCCGAATACCCGGCTCGTCGGCCTCGATGCGCCGGCGCAGCTCGTCGCGGTCGGCGTGCAGCACGAAGTGGTGCACCGTTATGCCGCTTGCGGCCAGCCCGTCGAAGATCTCCCGCGCGTACCGCTCGACGAGGATCGTCTGCGGCGCCACGAGCGGTCAATCCAGCTGCCCGGCGAGCTCACGCGCGGTCGTGGTCTTGCAGGCGCCGAACGTGCCGTTCAATCAGACGATCATCCCAGCGCCACCGGCCCGAAACCGTCCCACGACGGCGGAGCGGGCAGCCGGCCCGTCGCATACAGCAGCGCTTCCCGGTCGTCTTCCGACGGCAATGGCTGACCGGCGACGCCCTCCACGATCGCCCGCGTCGCAGCCAGTGTCGACGCCGGCGGACCGTCCACACCGGACAGGTGCAGCGTCAGGTCGAGGTGGTGCAGCGTCGCTTCGACCACGTACGTCGTGAGGAAGTCCGCGACCGTCAGCACTTCGTCGCGGGTTTGCACGCGAGTGGCGGGATCCGCGGCCGCCGCGGCTTTCCCGGCGGCGACGGCCAGGTCGTCGAAGTGGTGCGTGAGCGAGGCCGGCCCGGAGTACGCGACGGCGCCGCGGCGGACGAACGCCGACTCCGCGTCCGTGCCGGCACCCGGTTCGCCGGGCTCCCAGTAGGTCACGGCGTCGCGTGTCGCGGGCGCGTCGGTGGTCGTCACGAGCGTGACGAGGATGTCCTGCGCACCGATGACCAGGTGGAACACGAGGTCCTGCACCAGCCACCCGGCGCAGCCGGACGGCGCGACCCACTGCGCGTCGTCGAGGGAGTGGACGGCTTCCTGCAGGGCGCCCCAGGCCCGGGGGAAAAGATCCATGCCGCACCCTAGCGAGGCCGCACTCCGCCCCGCACAAGGTTTCTACAGCCGCAGCTGCAGCTGTGTGAGCAGCCGCTGAGCCGGATCCCCGAGATCGACACCGGATACCTCCGCTGCCCGCCGCACGCGGTACCGCACGGTGTTCGGGTGGATGTTCAACGCCTTCGCGGCCGCGCGCGCATCCCCGAACGCGTCGAGGTACGCGAGCACCGCCGGCACGAGGATGCCGCCGTGGTCGGCGTCGTGCGCCAGCAGTTCGGTCAGCCGCGGGTCGCGGATGCGCGGCTGGTCCGCGAGGTACGCCAGCACCTCCGACAGCAGCACGTCGGCGCGCACATCCGCCAGCGACGCGACGGCTTCGGGCCAGCGCCCGCGCGCCATCGCGAGCAGCACGCGGTCCGCGTCACCGCGAGACGCGACCGCCTCGGACAGCCGGGGGACCACGCCGCCGAGCGCGGCACGCACCGGCACGTCGAGGTGCCGCTCCGCCGCCGTCACGATCTCCTTGGCCAGAGCCAGAACCGCCGCGTCCGAATGCTCCGGCAGGTCGGGCAGCAACGCGTAGACGCGCGCGCCCAGCACGCTCACCAGGGCACTGCGCCGGTACGCGGCGGTGTGCACCGCGATCAGGTGCACCAGCTCCGCGCGCCGCAGCAGCCGGTCCGACGCGGCGGGACCGGTCGACGACAACGCGAACGTCAGCACCTGCGCGGGCCGCGCGGGATCGGCGCCGATGTCGTCGGCCACCGACTCGGCGTCGACGCGGCCTTCAAGCAGCCCGGCCAGCAGGTCTTCGCGCAGCCGCAGCTGGGGGCTCGGCAGCGTGCGGGCCCGGATGAGCTGCGGCGCCAGCGTGCGGCTCGCGCCGAGCAGCGCCACCTCCGCCTGTTCGGTGAGCGGCGTGGCGCCCTCCTGCACCCAGATCGTGCCCAGGGGCTGCGACCCCGCGTGGATGCCGGCCGCGATGCGCCGGCGGATGCCCAGCTCGGGCCGTTCGTCGATCCGCACGATCCCCTCGCCCGCGCGCAGCCGCTGGTAGACGCCCCATTCCCGCAGCATCGCCAGGTACCGCTCGGGTCCCTCGCGCCCGAGGATCGACAGCCGGCGCAGCTCGTCGACCTCGTCCGACGATCGCGAGTACGCCAGCACGCGGCTCGCGGTGTCCTCGATGCTGACCAGGCCGCCGGTGAGCGTCGCGACTGTCTGGGCCAGGGCGAACAGGTCGCCCAGCACCTCGCCGGTCTCGGCCTCGCCGCCGGCGCGGGCCGCGTCGACGACCCCGCGCGCCAGCGCCTCCACCTGCTCCCACCGCGCCTCGGCCCCCACCGTGAGCAGTGCGACGCCCGCGTCGGCCGCCACGTCCGTGCCGCCCTCGCCCTTCACCGCCACCGCGGCCGCGCCGCCGCGCCCGGCCGCTCGGATGGCCGCGGCCGCCGCCCGGCCGCGCGCGCCGATCACCAGCACGAGGTCACCCGGGTGGGCTTCCGGCGGGTCTTCGGGGTCGAGGATCACCACGTCGTCGACCCGCACGCCCAGCCCCTGAGGCGCCACGAGCACCCGTACGAGCGGCTCGCCCAGCGTCGCCAGCACGTGGCGCAGCGAGGTGGCGGGCAGGCCATCGGAAGCTTCGGCTGTCACCGGGCCACCTTCATCCGATCGGACAAGTTCATCACCCTGATTCTAGCCGGTCGGACAAACCTGCCGGCGCGTTACGGAGTTACCGTTCGGGCATCCCAGCAGTACAGAGCACCAGTACCTAGAAGCACCGCAGAAGAAAGACCCGAGGGAGCCGCCGTGGACGCCGTGACCCAGACACCCACCCCGAAGAACGAGCCGGTGTACACCTACGCACCGGGCAGCGCCGAGCGCGCCGAGCTGGAAGGGGCGCTGAAGAAACTGGGTCAGGCCGGTCCGGTCGACCTGACCGTGACCGTCGGCGGCGAGCAGCGCGCCGGGGGCGGCGAGAAGATCGACGTCGTCGAGCCGCACAACCACAGCCACGTGCTCGGCACCATCACCAGCGCGTCGAAGGAAGACACGCAGGACGCCATCGCCGCCGCCGGCAAGGCCGCCCCGGAGTGGCGCGCGCTGTCGTTCGACGACCGCGCCGCCGTGCTGCTGCGCGCCGCCGACCTGCTCACCGGCCCGTGGCGCGCCACGCTCAACGCCGCCACCATGCTCGGCCAGTCGAAGACCGCCACACAGGCCGAGATCGACGCCGCGTGCGAGCTCGCCGACTTCTGGCGCTTCAACGTCGAGTTCGGCCGACGCATCCTCGCCGAGCAGCCCTCCAGCTCGCCCGGCGTGTGGAACCGCATGGAGCACCGCCCGCTCGAGGGCTTCGTCTACGCGATCACGCCGTTCAACTTCACCGCGATCGCCGGCAACCTGCCCACCGCGCCCGCGCTCATGGGCAACACCGTGCTGTGGAAGCCCTCGCCGACGCAGAGCTTCGCCGCGCACTTGACCATGCGGGTGCTCGAAGAAGCCGGCATGCCGCCGGGCGTGATCAACCTGCTCCCCGGCGACGGCAAGGCCGTGTCCGAGGTGGCGCTGACGCACCGTGACCTGGCAGGCATCCACTTCACCGGTTCCACGCCGACGTTCCAGCACCTGTGGAGCACGGTCGGCGCGAACATCGCCGGCTACCGCGGCTACCCGCGTCTGGTCGGCGAGACCGGCGGCAAGGACTTCGTGCTCGCGCACCCGTCGGCCGACCTCGACGTGCTGCGCACGGCGCTGGTCCGCGGCGCCTTCGAGTACCAGGGCCAGAAGTGCTCCGCGGCTTCGCGTGCGTACGTGCCGCGCAGCCTGTGGGAGCAGCTGAAGGACGGCCTGGTCAGCGAGACCGAAGCCATCACCTACGGCGACGTCAGCGACCTGTCGCACTTCGGTGGCGCTGTGATCGACCGTCGCGCGTTCGACAAGCACGCGTCGCTGTTCGAGCGGGTGAAGGGCGACGCCGAGGTCGAGATCCTCACCGGCGGTACCGCCGACGACAGCGTGGGCTACTTCGTGCAGCCGACCATCCTCGTGTCGGGCAACCCGAAGCACGAGATCTTCAGCACCGAGTACTTCGGCCCGATCCTGTCGGTCCACGTGTACGAAGACGCGCAGTTCGACGACCTGCTCAAGGTCATCGACGAGACGGCCTCGTACGCGCTCACCGGTTCCGTGATCGCCAACGACCGCACCGCCGTCGCCAAGGCCTCGCAGGCGCTGCGCTACACGGCGGGCAACTTCTACGTCAACGACAAGCCGACCGGTGCCGTCGTCGGGCAGCAGCCGTTCGGCGGGGCCCGCGCTTCGGGCACCAACGACAAGGCCGGCTCGATCTTCAACCTGCTCCGCTGGACGAGCCCACGCTCGATCAAGGAGACGTTCGTGCCGCCGACCACCGTGCGCTACCCGCACCAGGGCTGAGGGAGAGACCGCCATGCTGCGTGCCCCGCTGCTCGCCGCCGCCCGATCCCGGCGGATGCGCGCGTTGATCGAAGCAGTGCCCGCGACGCGATCCGTCGTGCGCCGCTTCGTCTCCGGGTCCACGACCGCCGACGCCGTGCGCGCCGCGCGCGAGCTGGCCGCCGACGGCCGGTCGATCACCATCGACCATCTCGGTGAGGACACGACCGACGCCACCCAGGCGGCCACCACGGTCCGGGCCTACGAGGACCTGCTCTCGGCGCTCGCCGATCAGGGCCTCGCCGCCGGTGCCGACGTCTCGGTGAAGCTCTCCGCCGTCGGGCAGTTCCTGCCCGGTGACGGCGAGGGCGTGGCGCTGGAGAACGCGCGCAAGATCTGCGCGGCGGCCGAGGCGGTCGGCGCGACGGTGACGCTCGACATGGAGGACCACACCACCACGGACTCGACGCTCGCGATCCTGCGGGAGCTGCGCGGCGAGTACCCGTGGGTCGGTGCGGTGCTGCAGGCCTACCTCAAGCGCACCGAGCAGGACTGCCGCGAGCTGTCCGGCCCGGGGTCGCGCGTGCGGCTGTGCAAGGGCGCCTACGCGGAGCCTTCGTCGGTGGCGTTCGAGGACAAGGCCGAGGTCGACACGTCCTACGTGCGCTGCCTGCGCGTGCTGATGGCGGGCGAGGGCTACCCCATGGTGGCCTCGCACGACCCGCGGATGATCGCCATCGCGAAGAAGCTGGCCGCCGACAACGGCCGCAAGCCCGGCGACCACGAGTTCCAGATGCTCTACGGCATCCGCCCGGAGGAGCAGAAGAACCTCGCGGCCGAGGGGCGCACGATGCGCGTGTACGTGCCGTGCGGCGACGAGTGGTACGGCTACTTCATGCGCCGGCTCGCCGAGCGTCCGGCCAACCTGGCGTTCTTCCTGCGCGGGCTCGTCACCCGCTCCTGAGGACCTGCGAAGGCCCCCTCCACCACGTCATCCGTGGTTGAGGGGGCCTTCGTCGTTCGTGGCCCCTTGCTCGGGGGTGGTGCGTCAGGCCTGCTCCGGGGCGGCCTGCTCGGCCTGCTCTGCGGCGGCCTTCTTGACCTCGTCCATGTCGACCTCGCGGGCCTGGCGGATGAGGTCCTCCAGCGCCGGCTCCGGCAGCGAGCCCGGCTGCGCGTAGATCAGCGTCTTGTCGCGGATCACGGCCAGCGTCGGGATCGACCGGATGTCGAACGCGGCGGCCAGCTGCTGCTCGGCCTCCGTGTCGACCTTGGCGAAGACGATGTCGGAGTGCTTCTCCGACGACTTGTCATACACCGGCGCGAACTGGCGACACGGCCCGCACCAGCTCGCCCAGAAGTCGATCAGGACGAAGTCGTTGTCGGTCACGGTCTGGTCGAAGTTGGCGGTGGTCAGCTCAACGGTGCTCATGATGGGGTCAACGGACGGCGCCGGGCGGGAATTCCCCGGCGGCGGGTAGCGTCATGGGCCGGTTAGTACGAGGTGAGGAGGACCACCCATGGCGAACGGCGAGATCCTGGGCCGCATCGACGAGCTCATCGCGGAAGAGCACCAGCTGCGGTCGCGTTCAGTCGGTACCGGGCTGTCCGGTGACGACCAGACGAAGCTGACGAAGGTGGAGCAGGAGCTCGACCAGTGCTGGGACCTGTTGAGGCAGCGGCGCGCTCGGACGGAGTTCCACGAGAACCCGGATGAGGCGTCGGTGCGGTCTGTGGGTGAGGTTGAGGGGTATCGGCAGTAGGTTTTTGGGTGCCGGCTCGGCGCGCGGAGCGCACCATTGCCGGATATAAGGGTGTGTGGGTGGGCACCCCGATTATTAATTGTCACTACGGTCTGGGTCGGTTTGTCAAGGCGGGAAAGAGTACCTTGACAAACCGACCCAGACCGTGTTGTGGAAAAGAATCGGGGGGCCGGCCGGGGGAAGGTTGCGGGGAGGGGATAGGTGGGCTGGTGGGTTGCGCTGCCGGGTGGTGGTTGACTGGGGGCAAGAGCGGCGCAATTCGGGTGGTGTGGTTGCCTTTGAAATCGCGCGCAGTTATGCGGCCCCGGTTCGCTCAATTCTGAGTATTTTCGCCGCTTCCGGCTGGTGATGCGCCCTTCGGCTAGCCGGACGTCTAGCGCCGAAACGCTGAGTCCCAGTCCCAGCCCATACCCTGCGCCCCGCCTGCCGCCCGCCTGCACCGCACCTACCTCGGCGGCTTTTGCGACCTCTCAGTTCCCGGCCGCACATAGAACCCGCCACCCCCTCAATCCTGCGGGCTCTGGCCTCTACCCGCCTGCCTCGCGGCCGCGCGACTCACCCTCCACCCAAGCCCCCCTCGCTCTTGCCTCTACTCACCCTCAGCCCGGCGACGCAACTCACCGCCTACCTGACCTCCCCGCGTTCTTGCCTCTACCCAACCCCCACCCGGCAACGCAAACGAAGCTCTCCCAACCCCTCCCCGCAACCTTCCCCCGCCCGGCCCCCCGATCTCTACCGTAGTGACGATCAAAAATCGGGGTGCCCATCTCCGCCCCCGATATCCGGCAATGGTGCGCTCCGCGCCGAGCCGTCCCTACTTGGCTTTCCGAGAAACCATCTCCGCAATCCAGACCGGCGCATACGGCGACGTACAATTCGCCGGCGTCGGATAATCCTTCAAAACCCCCAACCGCTCCCCAATCCCCACCGCGCGACCCCTCAAACCCGGATGCTCAATCCCAATCTCCGCAAGACAATGATTCATCGCCCACTGCAACCGCTCGGGCGAATCCTTCATCTCACCCTCAATAACATCCAGCAACCCACCAAGATCCAGCCCATCAGGAGCCTTCGCCACAAGATCAGTAGTCAACGCCCACCCAGCACTGGCCACCACCGGATCCGAATCACCGAACCACGCAACCCGCAGCTCCTCAACATGAGGACACTTCTTCACGACATACCCCACCAGCCAGTCATGCACCTTCGGCGTCCGAGCCCCGCGCAGCATCGCGTCCAACTCAACAGGCTCAAACAACTTCGGCCGGCAAATCAGCACCGCCACCAGCCTCGCAGCACTGTCCCCAGTAGCCCAAAGCTCAACAGCAAGCTCATGCTGCGTCTTCAACCTCTTGGCCAGCGCACGCAACTTACCGAGATTCACCCCATGGTCATCACCATGTTTCTCGTTCACCGCACGAGATCTCGGGTCCTCGAGGGCGGCCAATTCGGCCAGCACCTCGGCCACAGTGCTGTCGGTCACGGTGAACCCCCTGTCAAGCCGGGCACAGAGTCCCGTCAGTCGGAACCTTCCCATCGATCAAAAACGCCTGAACAGCCGATGTCACACACGGCGACTGCCCGACCGCCCCATGCCCAGCGCCCTGCCACGAAATGGTCACCGCACTCGGCATCTGATCCGCAGCCCGCGTGGTCCCGATCTCCGGCGTCACCGGGTCAGCAGCCGTCGCAGCGACCAAAATCGGCGGTGCGCCAGGTGCCCCGGCAGCAGGCAACGGCTCCCGACGCACCGGCCACGCCCCACACCACGCGAGCTCCTGCGCAACAGCCGACCCGAACTGCGGATACTTGGCCCGCATGCCCTCGTCGACCTTGTTGATCTGATCAGCAGGCAGCCGGGTAGCCGCGTCGTTGCACCGAGTCGCCATCACGCCGCCGATCCGCGACGTACGCCCCTGCGCATCGACGATCACCGGGTCCGCGAACGACTCCAGCGCAGTCACGTCGCCGGACTTGGCCGCAGCCAGCGCATCGGCAAGCGCAGGCCACCGCGTGCGGTCAGCCAACCCGAGATACACGGCGTAAGTCGCGATACCGGGAGTCACCGTGACCCCGTCCGGAGTCGTCTCCGGCGCCGCGCGCAAGCGGTCGGTCACGGCCTTCAACGCCGCCTTCGGATCCCCCATCGAACACCCACGAGCCGCGCAATCAGCCCCGAACGCATCCAACGTCGCCTGCGCACCCGCCGCGACAGCGTCCAGCACCGCAGCACGATCCTGTCCAGGATCCGGCAGGCCGTCCAGAACCATCCGCCCCACCTGCGCGGGATAGCGCACGGCGTACTCCGACAGCACCTTCGAGCCATCACCGCGCCCGAGGGCGTTGAGGTGCGGCACGCCGAGCTGGGTCCGCAGCACCTCGAGATCGCCCGCGGTGCGCCAGCTGTCCAGCGCCGTCTGGGCCGTGTCGAGGTCGATGGCGCACTGCTGGCCGGCGCGGCGAGACGCGTCGAGGACGTCCGAGAGGTCGCCCTGGGCCGGGTCGGCGCCGAGCAGCGCTTCGCGTGCTTCCGGGGGCACGCATTGCACGCCGCCCGAAAGGCCGGTGCCGCGGCGGTCCACGCCGATCAGCGAGAACTTCTGCAGGAACGCGGGTGGCAGCTGCGAGGCCAGGCGCGCGGCGAAGACGGAGCCGGGTTCGCCGCCGATGTCGTTCACGACCACGAGCGGGATCGGGCCGTCGCCGGCCTTGAGCACGAGGATGCGCGCGAGCAGGTGCTGTGTGTCGTCGGGCGCGTCGAGCGGGCTGGTCAGGCGCGCGCACGTGAAGTGCAGCGAGTCCGGCGCGGCGGGGGAGCCCATGCGCTGGCGGGTGTCGTCGTCGCAGTCGGTCCAGCGCAGGCTGGACCCCTGCGGTTGCGCGAGCGGCGGCAGCGGCACGGGCGCGGCGCTGGGGGCCGGCGGCTGCGTGGCCTGACCGTCGTTGTCCACCACCGCCGGGCGCACCGACGGTCCCGTGGTGCAGCCCGCGACGGTCAACGCCGCCACCAGCACTGCCACCAGTGCACGCAGACGGGGGCGGCTGGTGGAACGGCGGCGCACGGGCTGGTCCTCACGTGGTATCGGTGGAGCTGTCCGACGAGCTTGGCACGCCGGGTGTGACGCGGAAGTTAGCGGGTCCGCACGACTTCGCCGCGGAACACCGCCGACAGGTCGTAGCGCGCCGGTTCGTCCAGCTGCGCGTAGCCGCACGACGCCGGTTCCCGGTCCGGGCGCCACCGCTTGAACTGCGCGGTGTGCCGGAACCGCGCGGGCTCGCCGCCCTCGGTGTGCTCGTAACCCACCTCGACCACGCGCTCCAGCTTCAGCGGTACCCACGCGTGCTCGGTCGAGCGCCAGCGCGTAATGCCGCCGGGGATCCGCTGGCCCTCGCGCACGGCGTCGCCCACCCACGGGTGCCCCTCGCCGTCGGTGATCAGCGGGGCCAGCTCCTCGGCCAGCTCACGGCGCCGCTTGACCGGGAACGAGCCGACCACGCCGACGTGGTGCAGCAGCCCGTCGGCGTCGTACAGCCCGAGCAGGAACGACCCGACGGCCTCACCCGGCTCGCCGTCGACGTGCCAGCGCAGCCCGGCCAGCACGCAGTCCGCCGTGCGAGAGTGCTTGTACTTGAACAGCACGCGCTTGCCCGGCGAGTACGGCTCGTCGAGCGGCTTGCCGATCACGCCGTCGAGCCCCGCGCCCTCGAACAGCTCGAACCAGTGCCGCGCGGTGTCCGGGTCGGTCGTGGCCGGCGTGAGGTGCACGCCTTCACCCGCGATGCCCTCCAGCCGCGCACGCCGCGCCGACGTCGGTTCGTCCATGAACGACTCCGAGCCCAGCGCGAGCACGTCGAATGCCACGAACTCGGCGGGCGTCTCCTTCGCCAGCAGCTGCACGCGGGAGTCGGCCGGGTGGATGCGCTCGGTCAGCGCGTCGAAGTCGAGCTTGCCGCCGCGGCCCACGACCAGCTCGCCGTCGAGCACGACCTGCTCGGGCAGCGTCGCCAGCAGCCGCTCCACGACCTCCGGGAAGTAGCGGTTGAGCGGCTTTTCGGCGCGCGACTGCAGGGTGAGCTCGTCGCCGTCGCGGAAGACCAGGCAGCGGAACCCGTCCCACTTGGGCTCGAACAGCAGCCCGCCGGTGTCGGGGATCGCCTTCGCCGGCTTGGCGAGCATGGGCTTGATCGGAGCCTGCACGGGGAGGGCCATGCGGGCATTCTGTGCGAAACGCGCGGTCAGCGCACGCGTGCCGGGCCCGTCGTGTCGAGTTCGAGCCGCACGGCCGTGGGCAGCGAGTCGAGCCCGAGCGCCTCGCGGGCGCGGGCGAGCACGTACGTGTCGAGGTCGGTCCAGATGCGCCGGACGTCGGTGCCTTCGCTCAGCCACAGCGTCACGCGCAGCGCCGGCTCGGCGGACGTGCCGACCGCGCGCGCCCTCGCCCGGGTGACGCCGGCGATGGTTTCGGCGTCGGTCTGCACCGCGCCGGCGAGCGCGCCGGCGGTCACGGTGAGCTCGGCGCCCGGCGTCTCGTCGAGCGCCAGGTCGGGACGGCGTTCGGGGCGCAGCGAGCGGAAGAACCACCACAGCCCCAGCACGAACAGCAGCACGCCGAGCACGACGGCGCCGATCCGCGCGGACAGCTGGTGCCCGGCCAGCCAGCTCACGGCCATCGGGTCGAGCAGCGGCCGCTGTGCGCGGAACTCGCCGAGCCAGCCCTGTCCGACCACGAGCGCGGCCGCGCCCGCGAGGACCGCGACCAGTCCGAGCAGGAACGTCAGCGTGCGCTCGGCGCTGTGTGAACGGGCCAGCGCACGGGCCGATGTACGGCTTGCGGTGGAGCCTGTCATCGGCGGTCCTTCGGTGAGTCGACGACCACGGACACCTTCGGCCGGCGCTCGAGCGGGACGTCGTCCAGCACCGTCGCGACGGTCTCCAGCAGCCGCGGCCGCAGCTGTTCCTCGTTCTCCAGCCGGCTGGTCGCACGCACGCGCACCTTCCGGGCGCTCGCCGTCACGCTCGCGCCGGTGACATTGGCCTGCGCGCGCACGGCGAGCCCGACCAGGCGCGCGAGTGCCCGCGGCGACGTGCTCACGCAGATCCCGTCGGCCGGGTCGGCCATCCGCACGGCCTGGCTGCCCGCGGTGAGGGCGAACAGCACGAACAGCAGCCCGGCCACGAGCACGACCACCGCCGTGACCCGCACGGACGTGCTGGTCCACGACAGCGCGGCGAGGTCTTCGCGCCAGCGTTCCCACGGCACGATCAGCGGTGCCCGGCCCGGCTGCCACCAGCGCCACCCGACCTCGATCGCCAGCAGGGCCCCGCCGACCGCGACTGCCAGACCGAGCACAGTGGACAGGAACCGCACGAGGAACCGCATCAGCGCACCCGCGCCCGGACGTCGGGCAGCAGCGCGGAAACCGTCACGGCGATCGAGCGCACGTGGTACGCCGTGATCCGCTCGACCTCCTCGGTCACCTTCGCGCGCACGTCACCCGTCACGGTCCGGACCGGCGCCGGGTACCGCAACGCGAGCTCCAGCGCCAGGTCCACGTCGTTGTCCTCGCCGTCGACCTTCGCGCTCGCGCCGGATCGGCCCCGGGTGAGGCCGGCGACGCGGCGTTCGGTCTGCACCGTGCCGGGCACGAGGTCCGCGGCGTGCTGCGCGACCTTGCGCACCACGGCGTGGGCGATGCTGAGGCTGCCGCGCTCCTCGGGTTCGGCCAGGTCGCCGCGCGGCAGGTCGACCGGGAGCGGCTGCCCGGTCACTTGTCGCGGCCCCGGCCGAAGAGGTCGCCGAGGTCGAGCTCACCGTCGACGACGCGGCCGATGACCAGCCCCACGACCCCCACGGCGAACGTGACCAGGAAGGCGGTGAACCCCTGGGTTGCGGCGAGGCCGAGAATCAGCCCGGCGAGGATCCCGGTCTGCGTTGCGTTCAACGTTTCCTCCTGGTGCTGGGTGGTCGGAGAGTCGCGCGGCGCTATTCCACGCGAGAGGACTCGGGTTCGTCGTCCTCGTCGGGCAGGTGGACGTCGTTGACCGCGATGTTCACCTCGATCACCTCGAGCGCGGTGATTTGTTCCACGGCCTCGATCACGTTGCGCCGCACGGCTCGTGACACCTCGACGATCCGCGCGCCGTACTCCACGACCAGGTCGAGGTCGATCGCCGTCTGCTTCTCGCCCACCTCCACGGCGACGCCCGCGGTGGACGTCGTGCCGGAGCCGGGAATCCGCTCCTTCAGCGCGCCGAACGCGCGCGACACCCCGCCGCCCAGCGCGTGGACGCCGGCGATCTCGCGTGCCGCGAGCCCGGCGACCTTCTGCACCACCAGCGACGAGATCGTGGTCCGGCCGGCGGACCCCTCCTCGTTGAGCGGTGTGGTGATCGCGGTTCCCGGAACATCGGTCCGGCGGGGGCTCGGCTGCACCATGGAGTTCGCTCCTCGCTGTCGGTGGGGGACGGCGCCGCTGGTGTCGGCGCCGGAAGCTTGCCCACTCCTACGATGTCCGAACCGGGGAAAAGCTCACGGCGGGTCACTCGAACGGGTGAGTTCGGCCCGGTGAGCGGTCGGTTCGGGGCGAGGGAACGACCGTGGCCGCCAGGGGATGCGGCCTCGGAACAGCGATTCGGAGATTCAGAGCTTGCGCGCCACGCCACCCGCGATGATCTGCTGCGCGATCGTCGGCTTCGTGTACCGCGGGCCGTCGGGCCACCACTCGGCCACGGGCACGATGTCGGCCTCGCCGACGGCGCTGGACGGGATGATCTCCAGCTCGTGGAACAGCTCGCGGATCTCGGTCTTGGTGCGCGCGGTGATGTCCCGCATGGAGCCCCGGCGGATGACCTCGAGGGTCGCCTGGAGCGTCGAGTCGTACTCGGAGCCGTCGTCCGGGTCGAGCACGTGGCTGATCACCACGAACGAGCCCGGCGGCAGGCGGTCGATGAACTGCTTGGTCACCTCGGCCGGGCGGCCCCGGTCGCCCTTGTAGTGGTGCAGCGCGGCCACGAACAGCAGCGCGATCGGCTGCGACCAGTCGAGCGCGCCGAGCACCTCGGGGTTGTCGAGGATGCTTTCGGGCTCGAAGATGTCGGCCCGCACGAACTTCGTGTTGTTGTTCTCCTCCAGCAGCGCGCGCCCGTGGGCGGCCACGACCGGGTCGTAGTCGACGTAGACGACCTTCGCCTCGGGGTGGATCCGCTGCACCACTGGTGCACGTTCTCGGCGGTCGGCAGGCCCGAGCCGCAGTCGAGGAACTGGCGCACCTCGGTGTTGTTCGCGAGGAAGCGGCACACGCGGGTCAGGAAGTTGCGGTTCTCCCAGGCAACGTCGGGCACCTCGGGCATCGCGGCGATGATCCGCTCGGCCTCGTGGCGGAAAGTCGACCGCGCGGGGTTGCTCCGCTTGGCCGGTGAGCGCTGGTTGTTCAGCCGGGACGCACGTCGACGACGTGGACGTTGACCCGCGGCGGCCGAGCTCGCAGCAGCCGGGTGAGCTCCGCGGTCAGGCAGTGCTGCAGCACGCGCGCGGCTTCGTCGGCGATCACGCCGAACCGGATCGTGGCCAGGATCTGCAGCTCGCCGTCGGCCAGGGCGACGGCGGAAACCGTGACGCCGTCGACGTCTTCGGCTTGATCGGTGGCCACGGTGCGGGCCAAGCGGACCAGCGCGGCTTCCGAAACGGTCAGCACGCCGTCGTCGCACGGCAGCTGGAGCGGCGGGCCCTGGCGGACGGCGGTCAGCGAGCGGAGCACGCGGCCGACCAGGCCGGGCGGCGTCGCGACGTGACGGCGGGCGGCGGCACGCACGAGGTCCCAGCGAGGATCCCGTTCGGGGTCCTCCGGGCCGCCGGCGCCCTCGTCCGTCATCACCGCTCCCTCAGCTGGCCGAGCAGCGCCACCCTGGCCCGGTGCAGGCGCGAGCGCAAGGCCGGGACGCCGACTTCGAGCACTTCGGCCACTTCTTCATAGCTGAGGCCTCGAGTTCGCGCAGCACGAGCGGTACGCGCTGCGCCACGTCGAGCCGGGCGATCGCCCGCAGCACGGCGTCCACCTGCTCGGCGTGCACGACCTGGCGTTCGGGCGTGCCGTCGGCGACGAGGTCCGGTGCCTCGGCGATCGACACGCTTTCGATCGACACGGTGGGGCGGTGGCGGCGCAGCAGATCGAGGGCGCCGTTGGTGACCACGCGGTAGAGCCACGTGGACACCGCCGACTCGTGCCGGAACGTCGCGAGGGACCGCCACGCGGCCAGCCACGCCTCCTGCACCACGTCCTCGGCCTCGGCCGGGCTGCCGGTGATGCGCAGCGCGACGCGGTACATCATCGGCGTGTGCCGGCGCACCAGCGTGTCGAACGCGGCGTGGTCACCCGCCGCCGCGGCCGCGACGAGCGCCTCGCTGTCGGCCATCAGCCGCGGCCCCGCCGGTAGCGCAGCAGCGTGAAGCCGTCGTCCACGAGGATCGACGCGAGCTCCATCCGGCGCGGCGGCCGCGCGGCCGGTCCCGCCGCGATCCGGCTCGCGTCGCCGCCGACGAGCAGCGGGGCGACGGTGAGGCAAAGCTGGTCGACGAGGTCGGCCGCGATCATCGCCGCGAACAACCCGGGCCCACCTTCGCAGTCCACGCGCCGCAGGCCGCGTTCGGCCAGCATCGCCAGTGCTCTCGGCAGATCCACGTCTTCGTCACCGGCCACGAGCACGTCGGCTCCGGCCTCCCGCACCGCAGCGGTGTCGGCGCGCGAAGTGGTGACGACCAACGGCGGCACGCGCGTGTCGGTGAACAGCGGGCCCGCCGGGTCGAGTGAACCCGTCCGCGTGACGACGGCGATGGGCGGCGCCGGCGCCAGACCCAGCCGCGCGCGCCGGGCCGAGCGCACCGCGTTGGTCCGGGCGCCGCGGTAGTTCTCGGCGCGCGCGGTGCCGCCGCCGACGAGGATCACGTCGGCGAGGTCGCGCGCGAGCAGGAACACACGGCGGTCGGCCGGGTGCGAAAGGCCCTTCGACAGCTCGTCCACGGCTACCGCGCCGTCGGCCGACGCCACGAAGTTGACCTGCACGAACGGGCCGGCCAGGTCGGTCAGGTCTTCGGGGTAGCCGTAGACGCGCTCCAGATCCTCGTCGGACAAGGGCCCGGTCCCGCCCGGTGATGGTGGCCACACGCTCCGCACGTCCGCTATCCCAGCACGGGCACCGACCCCGCCCCGACCGGGGGATACGCGGGTGCGGACACCCGGACCGCCCGCGCGCGGGGCCTGGTTAGGCTCTGCAGCCATGCCCGCAGCTGCCCTGACGGACCGGTTTCCCGAGCTCGGGGCCGACGAGCTGATCTCCTCGCTGGTGCCGCCGCCGCGGTTCGGCGAGGCCCGGTTCTCCACGTACCTGCCGAACCCCGACGAGCCGAGCCAGGCCGCCGCCGTGAAGTCGTGTTCGGCGTTCGCCGGGCGCATCGGGGACCGGCCGGCGAAGAAGTCGCGGCTGCGTTCGCTCTTCGGCGGCGGCGAGGCGGCCCCGGCCGGGCCGATGGGCCTCTACCTCGACGGCGGGTTCGGGGTGGGCAAGACCCACCTGCTCGCGTCGGTGTGGCACGACGCGCCTTCGCCCAAGGCGTACGGCACCTTCGTGGAGCTCACGCACCTGGTCGGCGCGCTCGGGTTCGCCGAGGCCGTGCGGCGGCTGTCGGAGCACCGGCTGCTGGCGATCGACGAGTTCGAGCTCGACGACCCCGGCGACACCACGCTCGTGAGCCGGCTGCTGCAGGAGCTCACCGACGCGGGCGTGTACATCGCCGCGACGTCCAACACGTTGCCCGACAAGCTCGGCGAGGGCCGCTTCGCCGCCGAGGACTTCCTGCGTGAGATCCAGGCGCTCTCCCGTCGCTTCGAAGTGGTTCGCGTGGACGGGCCGGACTATCGCCACCGCGGCCTGCCCGACGCGCCGCCGCCGGTGAGCGACGAGGAGCTCGACGCGTCGGCCGCCGCGCACGAGGGGTCCACTGTGGACGAGTTCGACGCGCTCGTGGCGCACCTGGCGAAGCTGCACCCGTCGCGCTACGGCAAGCTGCTCGACGGAGTGCGGCGCGTGCACCTCAAGCACGTGACGCCGGCGCCGGACCAGAACGTGGGGCTGCGGCTCGTGGCGTTCGCCGACCGGCTCTACGACCGCGCGATCCCCGTCGTGGTGTCGGGCGTGCCGCTGCCGGAGCTGTTCACCGAGGAGATGGTGAACGGCGGCTACCGCAAGAAGTACCTGCGGGCGGTCAGCCGGCTGACGGCGCTGGCACGCGACGCGGTGTGACGGCGCGCAGCCCGGTCACCACGGCGGTGGCGAAGAACGTGCCGCCGACGATGTCCGTGAGGTAGTGGTAGCCGAGGCCGATCATGCCGATCGCCGCGCAGCACAGGAGAACCACGCTGACCACGACGGTGACCACCTTCGGCTTTGCCAGCAGGATCAGCACCACGAGCACGGTCACCAGGCTCACCGTGTGGCCGCTGGGGTAGACGAGGATGTCGTTCTTCCAGCGGTCGAACAGCGGCTTGAGCACCCAGGTGTTGAGCGCGAGGGCGAGCGCCGGGCCCGCGACGGCCAGCAGCGCGTCCGTGCGGCGGCGCAGGTAGAGGCAGGTGCCGGCGATGACCACGATGGCCGGGATCAGCACGTACGGTTCGGTCGGCAGCACTAGCACGTTCAGTGTGGTGTGGCTCAGGCCGGCGATCGCTTGCGCGGCGCCCGCGTCGAGTGCGCCGGGGGAGTGCCCGCCCGCGTAGACGAGTCCCAGTGCGACGGTCACCAGCGCGCCGAGCACGGCGACGAGCGCCAGAATGCGGCTCACGGTTTCTCCCCTCCCCGGAGCGAGCCTACGCGGATGGCGGGTGGCGCCGATGGCCCGGCTTCGGCCACGATCACGGGCGGGAGCACCAGCGGAGGGAGCGGCATGCGGATCACCGTGACCGGCGGCGGGGTCGTCGGGCTGAGCTGCGCGTACCGGCTGGCCGAGGCGGGCCACAGCGTGACGGTCGTGACGGCGGGCAAACCGGCGGAGACGACGTCGGCCGTGGCGGGCGGGCTGATCTACCCGCCGGTGGTGCGGCCGGACGAGCGCGTGGTGCGCTGGACCGAGACCACCGTCGGCGTGTACCGCTCGCTGCTCGCCGCGCCCGGGATCCGGTTCCTGCCGGGCTGGATCCGCGTCCCGGAAGACGTGCCCGACCCGCGCTGGCTCACCGCGATGACCGACGTGTCACGCGAGGGCTCGGTGCTCGCCTTCACCACGGCGCTCGTGGACACGCCGGTGTACCTGACGTGGCTGGCCGAGCAGGTTGCCGCGCTGGGCGTGCGGACCGAGTACCGCACGGTCACCTCGCTGGCCGACCTCGACGCCGACGTGGTCGTGAACGCCACCGGCCTCGCCGGCGGCACCCTCGCGGGCGACGACACGCTCGTCCCGGTGCGTGGCCAGGTCGTGCACCTCGCCGACCCGGGGCTCACGTCGTGGTCGGTCGAAGAGGCCGACGGCGACCTGACGTACGTGATCCCGCACGGCCGCCACGTCGTGTGCGGTGGCACCGAGGAGATCGGCCGCAACGACCTCGAGCCGGACTCCGCCGTGGCGGCCGCGATCGTGCGCCGGTCCCGGGAGCTGGAGCCGCGGCTGGCCGACGCCGCCGTGCTCGGCACGCGCGTGGGGCTGCGGCCGGGGCGGCCGAGCGTGCGGCTGGAACGCATCGGCGACGTCGTCCACTGCTACGGCCACGGCGGCGCGGGGATCACGCTGGCGTGGGGCTGCGCGGAGGATGTGGCTTCGCTGGTCGCCTAACGCGGGCAACTTGGACTTCTACCGTCATCGCCGGGCTGCCGCGGGGATGGCGTTGTCGATGAGGACGGCAGCGATGGCGGTGGCGGCGGTGAACACGTCGGTGTTGAGGACTCGGGTGCGGGCTGCGGCGCCGTCCAGGAGCAGCGCCAGTTGCTCGCCGAGTTGTTCGGGGTTGGTGGCGCCGGCCTCTCGGGCGGTTTCGGCGAGCCGAGCGGCAAAGGCTTTCTTGTAGTCGCTGGCGTACACGCGTGCCGGGTGGCCCGGGTCGGGGATTTCGACGGCCGCCTGGATGAATGGGCACAGGGGTGCGTGCACGTCGAACACGGCAAGGAGTCGTTCGCGAGGCGTGAGGTCGGTGCGGTCGAACACTTCGGGCAGGATGTCGGGATCAAATCGGTGCAGGCATTCGGCGATCAGCTCGTCCTTGCCGGCGAAGTGCTGGTAGAGCGTGCGTTTGGATACCTCAGCCACCGCGCAGAGCTGGTCCATGCCGGTGCAGTTGATGCCCTGATCTCGGAACAGTTGTTGTGACGCGCTGAGGATGCGCTCTCGTGCGCCCCTGCCGCGGCGCAGGCCCCGCGGCCCTTTCTCCAAATCTGTCACACGCCCAGCGTAGCCCACCTGGGTACCGATCGGTGTGCATAGCTTGCACCCTGCGCGTCGGTTCGATACGTTAAGTACGCAGATCGGTGTACATAACATCGGCAGGGCAAGTGAAATGGAGTGGTTGTGGGAAAGCTCGATGGCAAGGTAGCGGTGATCACCGGCGGATCCACCGGCATGGCACTGGCCGGCGCCAAGCTGTTCGTCGAGCAAGGAGCTCACGTCTTCATCCAGGCTCGGCGGCAGGAAGCATTGGACGACGCCGTCAAGCTGATCGGCCGCAACGTCACCGCCGTGCAGGGTGACGCAGCCGACCTGGACGACCTGGACCGCTTGTACGACACCGTCAAGCGGGAAAAGGGCTCGATCGACGTGTTGTGGGCCAGCGCCGGGACGGGCGAACCCGCCGTCCTCGGCGAGATCACCGAGGAACAGTTCCACCGCGCCTTCTGGCTCAACGCGCGCGGCACCCTGTTCACCGTCCAGAAGGCACTGCCACTGATCAACGACAACGGGTCGATCTTCATGACCGGATCCAACGCCTCACTCGGCGCCTTCCCCGGCTGGAGCCTCTACGCGGGAAGCAAAGCCGTCCAGCAGGCCTGGGCCCGCGTCTGGCTCAACGAACTGCGCGACCGCAAGATTCGGGTCAACGTCCTGACCCCCGGCCAGGTCGCCACCGCCAAACAGGAAGAACTGTTCGACGAGGCCACCAAGGCCGCATTCGAGTCCCTCATCCCCCGCGGAGAGATGGGCCGCCCCGAAGAGATCGCCACCGTCGCCCTGTTCCTCGCCTCCGACGACTCCAGCTACGTCAACGGCCTGGAACTCGTTACCGACGGCGGCGCCACCGCCATCTGACCTACACAGAAGAGAGCACACCTCATGAGCAGCATCACCCTCATCGGTACGGGAAACATGGCCCGTACCATCGGCACGCTCGCGGTAGCGGGCGGCAACACCGTCGAGGTGATCGGCCGCGACGCGGCCAAATCCGCGGCCCTGGCCAAGACACTCGGCGGCGGCGCCACGGCCGGGACATTCGGTGCCGCCCCGGCCGGCGACATCGTCATCCTCGCGGTGCTGTCCGACGGCGCCGTGCCTGTCGTCCGCGAGTTCCGGGACGCGCTGGCCGGCAAGATCATCGTCGACATCACCAACCCCTTCAACGCCACCGGCACCGGGCTGGCCGTCCCCCACAACACCTCCGTCGCCCAAAGCGTGGCCGAGGCCGCGCCCGCGAGCGCCCATGTCGTGAAGGCGTTCAACACCCTTTTCCGCCACGTCCTGGCCCAAGGCGGCCCCGTGGACGTGTTCATGGCCGGCGACGATGTGCAGGCCAAGGCGAGCGTGTCAACGTTCATCGAGAGCCTCGGACTGCGCCCGCGGGACACCGGCGACCTGAGCATGGCCCACTGGGTGGAGGGAGCGGGCGTGTTGACGATGGGCTTGGCCCGCTACGGCGTGGGGAACTTCGACTTCTCCCTCGGCATCAACAACCTCGGCTGAGCTGCCGCCATCCGGCACGCGTATACGCCCACAACCACCACGCCGCCCTCTGCCTCGCCGCGGCCCTCCGCCGGCTCGACACCGGCATTGGCCGGTTCCGCCTCAGCCGGTGAACTCCGCGTGGTCAGCCTCCGTCTGATCGGCGTAACGCAGGGCGTACGCCCCGATCGCCTCGTCCAAGTCCTCGTCGTCGGCGAAATACCCGGCGAGCAGTTGGGGGTGCAGCGAGCGCGTGTGGGCGCGGGCGAGCAGGGCGCCGGCGAGGCGGCCGTAGTCGTCGAGGTGGTTCTCGCGCAGGGCGGCGGGGTCGATGGCGCCCTTGAGGTTGCGGAACTGGCGGACCACGAAGGGGATGCCGTCGATCGTCGTCCAGCCCAGGAGGATGTCGGTCTCGGCCTGGACGAGGCGGGCGCCGTCGACGATGCGGCGGCCTTCGTGGTCGGCGGGGGAGACGCCGAGGTAGGGCGCCAGCGCCGAAGGCTGCGCCTGTTTCACTTGCAGCACCAGGTCTTCGTCCTCGTTGCCGTGCAGCAGCACGACGTAGCTGCGCAGCCCGACGCTGCCCGTGCCGACCACGCGGAACGCGACGTCGGCCACGCGGTAGCGAGACACGAGCGTGCGCCGCGACTCGCGCAGGGTGTCCACATAGGACGCCAGACCGGCCACGACCGAGGCGGCCGTCGTGTCGTCGACGTGGGTGAGCACCGGCGGGTCCTCGACGAACCGGTGGCGCGCCAGGCCGGTCTCGTGGTCGTCGACGTGGCGGGTCCACTTGGCCACCACCTTGGCGCTGGTGTTGCGGCGCGCCTTCTCCTCGGCTTCGGCGAAGTCGTCGATCAGCTCGTCGGCGCGCGCCCGCGACACGGCCGACGCGTCGGGCAGCGCGTTCCACGACTGCAGGAACGGCAGCTGCGCCAGCGCGCGGATCGTGCGCCGGTAGGACTTCACCGCGTCCTCCGCGGCTTCGCGGCAAGCCGCCTCGCCGATCCCGCCCTCACGCCCGGCGAGCACGAGGCTGGCCGACAGCCGTTTGAGGTCCCACTCCCACGGCCCGGGCGCGGTTTCGTCGAAGTCGTTGACGTCCATGACGATCCGGCCCTCGGGCGTGCCGTACAGCCCGAAATTGGCCGCGTGCGCGTCACCGCACAGCTGCGCCGTCAGCCCCGACGACGGCGAACCCGCGAGGTCCGCCGCCATCAATCCGGCCGCCCCGCGGAAGAACGTGAACGGCGACGCCGCCATCCGCTCGCGCCGCAGCTCCACCAGCTCGGGCAGCCGCCCCGAGTTGCTCGCCGCGAAGTACTCCTGCACGCCCGGCCGGCCCGCGCCCTCCGCCGCGTGGTCGTGCGCGTCGACCGGCGCCCGCGCCCGCAGCTGCTTGCCGCGGGCGTACAGCTGCGCCGGGTCGACGTCGTCCGTGCCGACCAGCGGTCGTTCCACCCAGTCCCCTCGTCCCATACCGGACTCAACGAGCGAACCGGGCGAAACGCTCCCGCGAGCGGACTACCCGCGCACCACCTGGGCGATCGCGTCGATGCCACGGTCCAGCTCCTCGCGGCTGATCACCAGCGGGGGAGCGATGCGCAGCGTGTGGTCGTGCGTCTCCTTGCACAGCACGCCCAGCCCGGCGAGCGCCTCGGAAGCAGCCCGGCCCGCAGGGCCGCCCGGAGCGATGTCCACGCCCGCCCACAGACCGCGGCCGCGAACCGTCGACAGGCCGTGGCCGACCAAGGCCGACAGCCGTTCATGCAGGTGCGCGCCGAGTTCGATGGAACGCTGCTGGTACTCCCCGGTCTGCAAAAGCCGCACCACGGCGCGGCCGACGGCGCAGGCCACCGGGTTCCCGCCGAACGTCGAGCCGTGCTCGCCCGGCTTCAGCACACCCAGCACGTCGCGGCTGCCGACCACGGCGGACACGGGCAGGATGCCGCCGCCGAGGGCCTTGCCGAGGGTGTAGACGTCGGCGCGCACGCCCTCGTGGTCCAGGGCCAGCACGGTGCCCGTCCGGGCGAGGCCCGACTGGATCTCGTCGGCGATGAGCAGCACGCCGTTCTCGTCGCAGGCGCGGCGCACGTCGGCGAAGTAGCCGGCCGGCGGCACGATCACGCCGGCCTCGCCCTGCACCGGTTCCAGCAGGACCGCGGCCGTGCGCGGGGTGATGGCGGCGCGCAGGGCGGCCGCGTCGCCGTAGGGGACCGTGACGAAGCCCGGCGTGAACGGGCCGAAGCCGGCGCGCGCGGTCTCGTCGGTGGAGAACGAGACGATCGTGGTGGTGCGGCCGTGGAAGTTCGAGCCGGCGACCACGATCTCGGCCGTGCCGTCGGGCACGCCCTTGACCTGGTGCGCCCACTTGCGCGCCACCTTCACCGCCGACTCCACGGCCTCGGCGCCGGAGTTCATCGGCAGCACCATCTCGGTGCCGGTCAGCTCGGCGAGCTCGCGGCAGAACAGCCCGAGCTGGTCGTGGTGGAACGCGCGCGAGGTCAGCGTGACCCGGCCCAGCTGCTCCACGGCCGCGGCGATCAGGGCGGGGTGGCGGTGGCCGAAGTTCAGGGCGGAGTAACCGGACAGGAAGTCGAGGTAGCGCTTGCCCTCGACGTCGGTCACCGTCGCACCCTCGGCTTCGGTGATCACGACGGGCAGCGGGTGGTAGTTGTGCGTGCTCCACCGCTCGTCGAGCTCGATGAAGCCGTCGGCGGAGGCAGGGATGGCGGTCTCCCGACCGGCGAGCGTTGTCATGCGTTCAGGCTAGATCCAACTGGCGGGGACTTCAGCCGGGAAACGTTGCTTTCACCCGGCGTTCGTTGCGCAGTCAGGCGGTTCGACCGGCGAATCGATGCGTGGCATTGACGGCCGTCATTGGTAAGCTGTAACTTACCGTTCGTGGCGACTTACGGAAGCAACCAGCTCTCCGCCCTCGCCGACCCGTCGCGGCGCGCGATCTTCGAAGCGCTGCGCGACGGGCCGCGCGCGGTGGGGGAGCTGGCCGCGACGTTGCCGATCAGCCGTCCGGCGGTCTCGCAGCACCTGAAGGTGCTCAAGGAGGCGGGCCTGGTCGTCGACCAGGCGGCCGGGACGAAACGGCTGTACCGGCTTCGCCCCGAAGGGATCGCCGCGCTGCGCGCCTACCTCGACGAGATGTGGTCGGACGCGCTGAGTTCGTTCGCGAAGCAAGCTGAAGCCACCGCCCCCAAGCGAGGAAGCGAAGAGCCATGACACTCGAACCGATCCGCAAGACGATCACCGTCGCCTGCTCGCGCGAGCACGCGTTCAAGGTCTACACCGAGGGTTTCGACAGCTGGTGGCCCCGCGAGCACCATCTGGGCGAGGGCTCGCTCGCCGAGGTGGTCCTCGAATCGGGAGAAGGTGGACGCTGGTACGAGCGGCTCACCGACGGGTCCGAGTGCGTCTGGGGTCACGTGCTCGTCTGGGAGCCACCCGGCCGAGTGGTTCTGTCGTGGCAGATCGACGGGGACTGGAAGATCGATCCGGACCCGACACGCGCGAGCGAGATCGAGGTTGTTTTCACCGAGGAGGGGCCCGGGACCACGCGAGTCGAGGTCGAACACCGCGCGTTCGAGCGGCACGGCGCCACCGCCGAGAAGGTCCGCGACGGCGTGAACACCGAGGGTGGCTGGAACGGACTGCTGAAGCTCTTCGCCGCGAAGGCCGCTGCCTGAGGTTATCGTCGCCGGATGGCGAAGAACGACAACGGGACCCGGGTCCGCGACGCGCTCCGTGCCACGGCGGAGCTGCCGGATCCGGGGTCCTCACCCGTCGGGCCGGGCAAGAAGGGCAAGGGCGAGAAGAAACTTGCCACCGCCGGCGAGCGGCTCGACGCCTTGCAGGAGGCGCTGTATGCCGAGGGCACGAGCGGCGGCGGCCGCAGCGTGTTGCTCGTGCTGCAGGGCATGGACACCTCCGGCAAGGGCGGCACCGTCCGGCACGTGCTGGGCCTGGTGAACCCGATGGGCGTGCGCTACAAGGGCTTCAAGGTGCCCACCCCCGCCGAACGCCGCCACGATTTCCTGTGGCGCATCCGCAGGGAGCTGCCGGCGTCGGGCCAGATCGGCGTGTTCGACCGGTCGCACTACGAGGACGTGCTCGTGCCCCGCGTGTCCGGTCTGCTGACCGCGGCCGAACGGCGCAGCCGGATCTCGCAGATCAACGCGTTCGAGGAAGAGGTCGTGGCGGGTGGCACCACGATCGTCAAGGTGTTCCTGCACATCTCGCCCGAGGAGCAGCTGCGCCGGCTCGTCTCGCGGCTGGAACGGCCGGAGAAGATCTGGAAGTTCGCGCCGTCCGACGTCGAGGCCCGCGGCCGCTGGGACGCCTACGCGCAGGCGTACGCCGACCTGCTCGCGCGCACGTCCACCGAGCACGCGCCGTGGTACGTCGTGCCGGCCGACCGCAAGTGGTACCGCAACTGGGCTGTCGCCGAGCTGCTGATCGAGACGATGACGGAGATGGCGCCGCAGTTCCCGGAGCCGCACTTCGACGTCGGCGAGCAGCTGGCGATGCTGAAGGGTGATGGCGTGCCGGCCTGATCGTCTGGAAGAGTGCGGGCGTGACCGACTCTGTTCTCGACGACGTTCCGTTCCTCCGCCGCCAGGCCCGCACGCAGCGCTTCACCCTCGGCGCCCCCAAGCAGTTCCGCGTGGCCCCGGACGGCTCGCGCGTGCTGTTCCTGCGCAGCGAGACGGGCACGGACCCGCGGCACAGCCTGTGGTCGCTCGATCTCGCGAGTGGTGCGGAGTCCAAGCTCGTCGACGCCGCGGAGCTGCTGCCCGGCGAGGAGGACCTGCCGCCGGAGGAGCGGGCGCGGCGCGAGCGCGCGCGGGAGACCGGTGGCGGCGTGGTCGCCTACGGCGTGGACGACGCGTTCACCGTCGTCACCTTCACGTTGTCCGGCAAGCTCTACACGCTCGACTTGGCCACCGGCGCGACCGCGGTGCTCGTCGACGGCTCGGTCGTCGACCCGCGGCCCAATCCGACGGGCACGCACGTCGCCTACGTCCGCGACCGCCGCCTGCGCGTGATCGAGCTGGCCACGGGTACCGACCGCGCACTCGTCGGGGAAGACGGTGACGACATCGCGTGGGGCCTCGCGGAGTTCATCGCCGCCGAGGAGATGGACCGCACGCGCGGCTACTGGTGGGCGCCGGACGGGCAGAGCCTCATCGCCGAGCGCTCCGACCGCGGCCCCGTGCCGCGCTGGACCATCGGCGACCCCGCGAACCCGGACCACCCGGCCAACGTCGTGGCCTACCCGTCGGCGGGCTCGCCCAACGCCGTGGTGTCGCTCGCGGTGCTCGGCCTGGACGGCAGCCGCATCGACGTCGAGCGCGGCGACTGGGAGTACCTGGTCACGGTGCACTGGTCGGCCGGCGGCGCGCCGCTGCTCGCGGTGCAGCCGCGCGACCAGAAGCGTCTCACCGTGCTGGCGCTCGACCCGGCCGACGGCTCCGTGAGCGAGCTGCACACCGAGTCCGACGAGCACTGGGTCGACATCGTCCAGGGCGTGCCGGCGTGGACTTCCGACGGCCGGCTCGTCACCGCCAGCGCGGCTGACGGCGATCACCGGCTCGTGGTGGCGGGGGAGCCCGCCACTCCGCCGGGGACGCAGCTGCGCGCGGTGCTGCACGCGGGCGAGCAGGTGCTCTTCACCGCGTCGGAGGCCGACTCCACGCAGATCCACGTCTACCGCACCGGCTCCGGCGGCGTGCAGCGGCTGTCCACTCAGGACGGCGTGCACGGCGGCTCCGGCAGCGCGGAGTTGACCGTGCTCACGGAGTGGAGCCTCGCGCACAGTGGCCCGGTGGTCACCGTCCTGCGCGACGGCACCGAGGTCGGTCGGATCTCGTCGTCCACTGTGGACCCCGAGATCGACCCGAACCTCAGCTGGCTCACGCTGGGGGAGCGCGGCCTGCGCGCCGCCCTGGTGCTCCCGCGCGGCTACGAACCCAGTGAGGGCAAGCTGCCCGTGCTCCTCGACCCGTACGGCGGCCCGCACGCCCAGCGCGTGCTCCAGAGCCGCAACGCTTTCCTCACCCCGCAGTGGCTCGCCGACCAGGGCTTCGCCGTGCTCGTCACCGACGGCCGCGGCTCGCCCGGCCGCGGCCCGGCCTGGGAGCGGGAGATCGCGGGCAAGCTCGCCGACGTCACCCTCGCCGACCAGGTCGACGCCCTGCACGCCGCCGCGGCCGACCACCCGGAGCTGGACCTCGAACGCGTCGCCATCCGCGGCTGGTCCTACGGCGGTTATCTTTCGGCCCTCGCCGTGCTCCGCCGCCCGGACGTCTTCCACGCCGCCGTCGCCGGCGCGCCCGTCACCGACTGGGCCCTCTACGACACCCACTACACCGAGCGCTACCTGGGCACACCGCAGGACGCCCCCGCGGTCTACGAGCACAACTCCTTGATCGCCGACGCCGGCGAGCTGTCCCGCGCCCTGCTCATCGTCCACGGCCTCGCCGACGACAACGTCTTCCCGGCGCACTCCCTGCGCCTGTCCGGCGCGCTGCTGGCGAAGGGCCGCCCCCACGTCTTCCTTCCGTTGGCCGGGGCGACCCACATGACCCCGCAGGCCGAGGAGGTCGCGGAAAACCTGATGCGCACGCAGGTCGACTGGATCCTGCGTGAGCTCGCCGCCGTCACCGTCGACAAGGAGAACGCATGAACCGGTGGGGCCTGACCATCCCGCTCACGGGGGTGCCGCTGCTCGAGCACCGCGCCCTCGTGGAACAACTGCCCGACCTGGGCTACACCGACGCGTGGACGGCCGAAACCGCCGGCACCGACGCCTTCACCCCGCTGGTGCTGGCTTCGCAGTGGGCCCCGCAGCTACGCCTCGGCACCGCCATCGTGCCCGTGTATACGCGCGGCCCCGGCCTCCTCGCCATGAGCGCCTCGACCCTCGCCGAACTCGCCCCGGGCCGCTTCGTCCTCGGCATCGGCGCCTCCTCCCCGGTCATCGTCGAAGGCTGGAACGGCGCAGAGTTCAAGGACCCCTTCGCCCGCACCCGCGACACCCTGCACTTCCTCCGCAGCGCCCTGGCCGGCGAGAAGGTCACCGAGTCCTACGAGACCTTCTCCGTCAACAAGTTCCGCCTCGAACGCGCCCCCGACCCCGCCCCGTCGGTCATGCTCGCCGCCCTCCGCCCCGGCATGCTCCGCCTAGCCGCGGCGGAAGCGGATGGCGCCATCACCAACTGGCTGGCCGCCACCGACGTCCCCCAGATACGCAAGGTCATCGGCCCCGACGTCGAACTCGCCGCCCGCATCTTCGTCTGCCCCACCGAAGACAAAGACGCCGCCCGCGCCCTGGGCCGCATGATGATCTCCAGCTACCTCACCGTCCCCGTCTACGCCAAATTCCACGACTGGCTGGGCCGCGGCGACGCCCTCGCCCCCATGCACACCGCCTGGGCCGCCGGCGACCGCAAAAAAGCCAACGAAGTCATCCCCGACTCCGTCGTCGACTCCCTGGTCATCCACGGCAGCGTCGACTCCTGCCGCGACCAGATCCAGTCCTATGTGGACAACGGCCTCACTACCCCCATCATCGCCCTCCTCCCCACCGGCAACGACCCCTTCGACCTAGCCAAGGGCCTGGCCCCGAAGCGCTGACCCCCGCACCACCCAAACGCCCCAATGCGGCATCCGTTGCACCCACTGCACCGAGCGCCACATTGGGGCGCTTTTGTCACCCCTCAACCCCCACCCGGCAACGCAACTCGCCCACACCCCAGCTCCCCGCGCTCTTGCCTCTACCCAACCCCCACCCGGCCACGCAACTCACCGCCCCACCCAACCTCCCGCGCTCTTGCCCTCGGCAACTCCCACCCGGCAACGCAACCCACGAACTCCCCAACCCCTCCCCGCATCCTTCCCCCGCCCGGCCCCCCGATCTCTACCGTCGTGACAATCAAAAATCGGGGTGCCCATCTCCGCCCGAAAACCGGCAATGGTGCGCTCCGCGCGCCGAGCCGTCCCCAAACCGCCCTCCGACCCCCCCAATCGGCCGACGCAACAACCCCACCCGCCCCACCATCCTGAACACGCAGGAACACAGAGGACCCACCCCGTCCTCTACCACTGGGTATCCGTATTGTTGCATAGGGTAGGCAAGGTTACCCTAAGAAAGGCGGCTCCATGGGTGGAGATTCAGCGACCTGGCTGGCCGGCGGTCGCGACGGCGCAGCACACCTCACCGAACTCCTCCCCATCGCCGTCCACGGCATGGCAACAGGCATCACCGAACGCAACGGCCCCATCCCCTCCGGCGGCCCCGCCACCGTCGCCGCTTCCCTGGCCGCCTCCGGCGGCACCCAACACCTCCCCAAAACCGGCATCGGCGCCGAACAAGCCCTCCACCACTACTCAACCCTCCTAGCCGCCGGCACCGCCGACCCGTCAGACCCGGCCTGCGCCGCCCACCTCCACTGCCCCCCACTGGCCGTCTCCGTCGCAGCAGACGTAGTAGCCGCAGCCATGAACCCCTCCATGGACTCCTGGGACCAAGCCCCCATGGCCAGCGAACTCGAAGCAGAATTCCTCACCGGCATCGCCCACCTCTGCTTCCCCAACACCCCGACCGCCGACGCAGTAGTCACCTCCGGCGGCACCGAATCCAACCTCCTCGGCCTCCTCCTGGCGAGAGAATCCACGGCAGGAACCATCCGCCCAGTCTGCGGTGCGAACTCCCACCACAGCGTCGCCCGCGCCGCTTGGCTCCTCGGCCTCCCCGCGCCCGTCGTCGTCCGCTGCCAAGACGACCGCATGATCCCCGCCGCCCTCGCAGAAGCCCTGGCCCCCCTCGGCGCCTCCGCCGTAGTGGTCGCCACGGCCGGCACCACCAACACCGGCCGCATCGACCCCCTCGAGGAAATCGCCCGCATCTGCCGCCTCTCCGGCGCCCGCCTCCATGTCGACGCGGCCTACGGCGGTTTGCTCCTCTGCAGCGAATCCCTCGCCCCCCGCGTCGCCGGCCTGGAACTGGCCGACTCCGTCGCCCTCGACATGCACAAGTTCGGCTGGCAACCCGTCGCCGCAGGCCTCTTCGGCGCGAGAAACGCGGCAGATCTCTCCGCACTGACCGTCCGCGCCGAGTACCTCAACGCCGACGACGACACCGAAGCCGGTCTGCCCGACCTGCTCGGCCGCTCGATCCGCACCTCCCGCCGCCCCGACGCGTTCCGCATGGCCGTGACCGTCCGCGCGCTCGGCACCGAAGGCCTCGGCGCCCTCGTCGAACGCTGCTGCGCCACCGCGACCGAGGTCAACGAGCTGGTGGAACGCCACCCGGCGCTGCAGTCGTGGGGCAAACCGGAGCTGTCCACGGTTGTCTTCCGCCCGCGCGGCGCCGACGACGACCTCGTCGCCCGCGTCCGCCGCACACTGCTGGAAGCCGGCACGGCCGTGATCGGCCGCGGCGCCCTGCCGACCGGCCCGGACGGCGCCTCGCAGCTGTGGCTCAAGCTCACTCTGCTGCACCCGCACACCACCGCCGAGGACTACGTCGCCCTCCTCGACCAGGTCGTCGCCACGGCCGCGGCCGAGCGCGCAGTGACCGCACCGCAAAGCCCGGTCGCCTCGTGAAGCGCTTCGACCTCGCGGGCGTGGGGATCGGGCCGTTCAACCTGTCGCTCGCCGCACTGGCCGACCCGCTCGACCAGCTCGACGTGGTGCTCTTCGACGCGCGCCCGGAGTTCCGCTGGCACCCCGGGCTGCTGGTCGACGGCGCGACGCTGCAGGTCCCGTTCCTCGCCGACCTCGTGTCGCTCGTCGACCCCACCAGCCGGCACTCGTTCCTCAACTACCTGCGCGAACGCGGCCGCCTGCTGCCGTTCTACTTCGCCGAGCGCTTCCACCCGCCGCGCGCGGAGTACGACGACTACGGCCGCTGGGCCGCCGCCCGCCTGACCGCGTGCCGCTTCGGCCACGAGGTCACCGGCCTTCGCTGGGTGGCGGCGGAAGAGGCGTTCGAGCTGAGCGTGTCGGGCACTGAGCCGGTGCTGGCGTCGTCGGTCGTGCTCGGCGTCGGGACCCGGCCGAGCGTGCCTGAGCCGTTGCGGGACCTCGTCGCGGCGCCGGACGTGCTCGCGCTGCATTCGGCCGACTACCTCACCCACCGCGCCGAGCTGCTGGCCGCGGAGACGGTGACCGTGGTCGGGTCGGGACAGTCGGGCGCGGAGGTGTTCCTCGACCTGCTGCGCTCGCGGTCCACTGTGGACGGCCTGCGCTGGCTCGCGCGCACGCCCGCGTTCGCCCCGATGGAGTATTCGAAGCTGGGGCTGGAGCAGTTCACGCCGGACTACACGGCCTACTTCCACGGCCTGCCCGCGGCGGCACGCGACCGGCTGCTGCCGTCGCAATGGCAGCTGTACAAGGGGATCGACACGGAGACCATCGCCGCGATCCACGACGAGCTCTACCGCCGCAGCATCAGCGGCGGCTGGCCCGGCGCGGCGCTCACGCCGGGCGTCGAGGTCGTCTCGGCCACGGCCGGCGAAGGCGGGATCGAGCTGGGCCTGCGCCACGCCGAGCAGGGGAGCGCCGCCACGCACCGCACGGCGGCCCTCGTCTCCGCGACCGGTTACGCGGAAACGCCGACGGCTCCGTTGCTCCGGGAGCTCGACGTGCGCCGCGACGACCGCGGCCGCCTCGTCGTCGGCGCCGACCACCGCCTGGAGCTGGGCGGCGGCGTCACCGGCGCGGTGTTCGTGCAGAACGCCGAGCGCCACACCCACGGCCCCGGCGCACCCGACCTCGGCCTCGGCGCCTGGCGCGCCGCGGCGATCCTCAACGCGGTGTGCGGAAAGGCCGTCTACGACCTGCCCGACCGCACCGCGTTCACCACGTTCGGCCTGAACAACACAGGATCAGAAACCACGGAGGAGCAGTGACCCTGACCGATGCCGCCGCCTGGCGGGCCGCGGGCTCGCTCGTGACGCACAAGATGCTCGGCGAGCTGTCCTACGAGGCGATGCTGCGCCCGCGGCCCGGCGAACCGACCCGCGACGGCCACCGCACCTGGCTGCTCGACCTCCCCGGCGACGTCTCGTACCGCTTCGAGGCCCGCCGCGGCGCGTTCGAGTCGTGGACGGTCCTGCCGGGCAGCGCCGTCCGGCTCGCCGACGGCGCCGAAACGCCCGCCGACGACCCGCGCACCCTGGTCGTCGACGCGCGGGAGACCCTGGGCCTCACCGGGTTGCGCCTGGCCGACGTGCTCGCCGAGCTCACCGCCACCGTCACCAACGAGGCCGCCCGCCTGCGCCGCGCCCCGACCGCCGCCGAACTGACCACAATGGACTACAACCTCGCCGACGGTCACCTCACCGGCCACCCGCGGCTCGTGCTGAACAAGGGCCGCGTGGGGTTCTCCGCGCCTGACCGCGCCCGCTACGCGCCGGAGGCGGGCGAGGACGTCCGCCTGCGCTGGTACGCCGTGCACCGCGACCTGGCGCAGTTCCGCTCCGGCGCCGACCTCGACGCCGCCGCGCTGCTCCACCAGGAACTGGACGACGCCCAGCGTGAGGAGTTCACCACGCGGGTCGCCGCCGTCGGCGACCCGGCCGACTACGTGTGGGTGCCCGTGCACCCGTGGCAGGCCGACGAGATCCTCGGCACGCTGTACTCCGCAGAGCTGGCCACCGGGCGGATGATCGAGCTGGGGGAGAGCGCCGACGCCTACCGGCCGCACCAGACGGTGCGCACGTTCGCCAACCGCAGCTGCCCCGATCGCCACGACGTGAAAACCGCTGTGTCCGTGCGCAACACGCTGGTCTACCGCGGCCTGAACTCCGCGGCGACGCTGGCCGGGCCGTCGGTCACCGAATGGCTGCGGCGCGTCGACGCGGCCGACCCGCTGCTGTCGGAGAAGTACCGGTTCGCGCTGCTGGGCGAAGTGGCGAGCGTGTCCGTGCGCCACCCGCTGTTCGGCGCGCTCGAAGAGCTGCCCTACCGCTTCCACGAGACGCTCGGCGCGCTCTGGCGCGAGCCGCTCGTCGCGACGCTGGCCGAGGGCGAGCGCGCGATCTCGTTCGCCGCCTTGCCCTACCGCGACGCTTCGGGTGAGGCCGTGCTCACGCGGCTGATCACCCAGGCCGGCGACGGCGCCGAAGTGTGGCTGTCGTGGCTGTTCGACCTGCTGCTCACGCCGCTGCTGCAGTGGCTGCTGCGCTACGGCGTCGGGTTCTGCCCCCACGGCCAGAACCTCATCCTCGTCGTCGACGCCGACAGCCGGCCCGTGCGCGTGGCCATCAAGGACTTCGCCCAGGGCGTGGACCTGATGGACGAGGACCTGCCGTGTTACGCCGACCTCCCGCCCGAGGCCGACGCCGACATGCTCCGCTGGCCCGCCCACCTGCTCGCGCAGTCGCTGTTCAGCTCCGTGTTCTCCGGCCAGCTGCGGTTCTGGGCGGAGGTCCTGCTCGACGACGTCGGCCTGGCGCGCGGCGACTTCTGGGCCCTGGTGCGCGAGGTCGTCGGCCGCTACCGCGACGAGAACCCCGACGTGGCCGAGCGCTTCGACGCGTGCCGGCTGTTCGCGCCGGACGTGGAGCGGGTCACGCTCAACCGCGAGCACTTCGCCGGGCAGGGCTTCGACAAGGTGGAGCGCGACGACGAGTTCGACGTCCGCTGGGGCCGGGTGCCGAACCCGTTGCACGCGCCGGATCCGGACGGCGCGTGGTGACGCCGTTCGACCGGCCCGTCGGCGCGCGCTCGCTCACCGTGCGCGCGGAGGCGGGCTCGGCCGCGGCGGCCGTGCTGCGGCACGTGCTGGCCGAGGAGGGCACGCGGCTGGTGCTGCTCGTGCCCGACCCGCACGCGCGGTTCGCAGCGGTGGAGCTGGAGGCGCCGTTCGCCGCGTCGGTGCTCGACGACGGCTACGGCGTGTGCAGCTACGTCTTCGCCTGGACCCCGGAGCGGGAACCGTTGCCGGACAACGGTTCCCTGAGCGCCTACCTCGGCGGGTTCGGCGACCTGCGCATGCGCGCAGACGCCGCGACGGCCGTGCCGCTGGGCGATCGCACTTGGGCCGTGGTGTGCGACGCCGAACTGCCCTCGGGCGAACCGGCGGGCCTCGCGCCGCGCACGGTGCTGCGGACGCAGCTGGCCGCGCTCGAGGAGTTCGGTCTGGTGCCGTCGGTGGGAATCGAGCACGAGGTCGTGTTCCGCGACGACTCCGGCACCCCGCTGACCGGCCACGGTGTGGACTACGCGGTGGGCGGCACCGAACGCCTGGCCCCGCTCTTGGCCGACCTGCGCTCGGCCGCCTCGGTCCTGGGCGTGGAGTCCGCCCGCGCCGAATGCCACCCCGGCCAGTACGAGGTGGTGCTGCGCCACCGTGACGCGCTCACCGCGTGCGACGACGCCCTGCTGCTCCAGCTGCTCACCCGCCGCGTCGCGACCCGGCACAACGCGAGCGCCGACTACCTTGCCGCTCCGGAGACCGGCCAGGGCAACTCGTGTCACGTCCACCTGTCACTGTCGACCCCGGACGGCCCCGCGGGCTTCCCGTTCGGCCTCGGCGCTTTCCTCGCGGGCGTGCTTCGCGACGCGCGGGCGCTCACCGCCGTGTGGGCGCCGACGTGGAACAGCTATGTCCGCCTGCGCACCGCGTCGTTCTCCCCGCGCGTGCTGCGCTGGGGCCTGGACGACCGCACCGCCGCCGTCCGGCTCTGCGGCACCTCCGCGTCGCCGCGGCTGGAGTTCCGCTTCGCCGGCGCCGATGCCCAGCCGCACCTCGTCGTGGCCGCCCTGGTGGCGGCCGGTAACGCCGGCGTCGCCGACGGCCTGACGCCCCCGGACCCGGGCACGGTCGTGGGCGAACTCGCCCCGACGCCGTGGGAAGCGCTGGCGGAGCTGGAAAAGGGCCGCGTGAGCGAGCTGCTGGGGGAGGACGTCTCCACCCAGCAGCTCGCCTTGCTGCGTCAGGAACTCCACGCCGGGCTGGACGCCGTCACCGACTTCCAGCGCCGTCGCGGCTCCCTCCGTTCCTGACCGCCCAGTGCTGCGGTGCGGCCCCGACCGCCGCGCCGCAGCCACCCGGCCGGGCCGCTCACGAACCGGACGGCCGGATGTTCTGGTTGATGTGGAACAGGTTCTCCGGGTCGTACCGGTTCTTGACCTGCGCCAGCCGCTCGTAGTTGTCGCGGTAGGCGGCCTTCACGCGGTCGTCGCCCTCTTCCATCATGAAGTTGACGTACGCGCCGCCGGCCGAGGTCGGGTGCAACTCGGTCCAGTAGTCCTTCGTCCAGCGCGTGATCTTCTCCCGATTGTCGGGCGAGGGGTCGACGCCCACGATCACGCCGGACCAGCCACCGTCGCGGTAGGGGAACGCCGTGGCGTCGGCGGCGACACGGGCGGCGGCGCCGTCGATCGGGTACATGTGCATGGTGGAGTGCATGGTCGGCAGGGCCTCGCCGAAGCGGCGGTGGATGGCGATGGCCTCGTCGGAGATCTCCGTGGTGACGTCGGCACGCCAGTACCACTGCAGACCCGTCGGGTAGAGCGCGTCAAACGCACTCTGCAGCGCCGTGAAGGGCATCGGCTGCAGACCCACCAGCAGCGGCGAGCCGAAGGAGCGCACCGGCTCGAGGACCTCGTCGGCCCGCGCGTGTGAACCCGTGTAGCACCACACGATGGCGCAGGCCTTGCGGTTCCACAGCTCCTCGGGGAACGGCGGGGCCGGTGGGATGGTGATCAGGCCGAACCAGCCGCTGAGCTCCTCGGGCAGCGACGGCAGCAGCTCGCGGTACCAGCGCAGCACGTCTTCGGTGTCGTCCAGCGAGTACAGCACCGGGCCGCCGATGATCGTGCCGTGTTCGCCGATGTCGTGGCAGCGGAAGGTGAACGACGTGACGACTCCGAAGTTCCCGCCGCCTCCGCGCAGGGCCCAGAACAGGTCCGGGTGCGACTTCTCGCTGGCGTGCACGAAGCTGCCGTCGGCGAGCACGACGTCCGCGGAGAGCAGGTTGTCCACGGTCAGCCCGAAGCGCCGGGCCAGGTACCCGATCCCGCCGCCGAGGGTGAGCCCGCCGACGCCGGTCGAGCCGATGATCCCCGACGGGGTGGCCATGCCGAAGGCCACGGTCGCGTGGTCGACGTCGCCCCAGGTGCACCCGGCGTCGACGCGCACGGTGTGCGTCTCGGGGTCCACGGTCGTGCTGCGCAGCGCGGAAAGGTCGATCACCAGTGCGTCGTCGGCGATGCCGAGCCCGCCGGCGTTGTGCCCGCCGCCGCGCACGGCGAGGTCGATCCGGTTCTCCCGCGCGAAATTCACACACGTGACGACGTCCGCGGCATCCGCGCACCGGGCGATGGCGGCCGGGTGCTTGTCGATCATCCCGTTGTAGACGGCGCGCGCCTGGTCGTAGCCGTCGTCGCCGCGCGTCACGAGCTCGCCCCTCAGCGCGAGTGCCAGCTCGGGGAACGGTGCGGTGATGGTGGTCATGCGGTTTCTCCCTGATGTGGAACGGCCTCCCGGTCGGGCTGCCTGCCCCACCGAAGTTAGGCACGGGGCGTTCGCGCAGCGTTCGGGTTCGCCGAGGGGCCCGTTCGCGGCGTTCGGGGCGACGAGTTTTTTGCCGGTACCGGGGAACGGCTGCCGATCTTTTTGGCGGTCCACAAGGACTTCTCAACGACGCGCACCGCAGGCTGGCGAGCCGACCTGGCGCGGGAGTCATCCGGTGTGCCCACCGTCGGCGTGCGCCCGACTACCGTGCCTGGGCAGGAGGCACCCCGGGATGCTCTACGTGTCGCTGCTGGGCGAGCAGTCGGTCACCCACGGTGCGACCGGGCCGGCGGTGACCCGGTCGCCGCGGGCGATCGCGCTCGTCGGCTACCTGGTGACCCACGCGGGGCTGCCGCAGCCGAGGCAGCGGATCGCGTCGCTGTTCTGGCCCGATTCCTCCGATGCGCAGGCCCGCACGAACCTGCGCCGCGAGCTGCACCACCTGCGCCAGGTCCTCGGCGAGGACTCGGCTCTGCTCGCGACCGCGACGGATCTGTCCTGGCAGGACACTCCCCGCTGCCGCGTCGACGTGCGCGTGTTCGACGCCGAACGCCGAGCTGCCCTGGCCGCCGGCGAAGACGAGGAAGTCCGCGCCCACGCGGGCGCCGCGCTATCCGAGTACCGCGGCGAGCTGATGCCCGGTCTCGACGACGAGTGGCTCTTCGAACCCCGCAACGAGCTGGAACAACAGTGCGTGGCGCTGTGCGACCTGCTCGGCGACGCCCAGCGCCGCCTGGGTGACCTCGCGGGCGCCGCCGAGACGGCCCGCCGCCGCATCCGCCTGCGGCCGTTGGAGGAGCTGGGCTACCGCACGCTCATGGAGCTGCAGGCCGACCTCGGCGACCGCGCCGGGGCCGTGAGCACCTACCACCAGTGCGCGTCGGTGCTCGAACGCGAGCTGGGCGTGGTGCCCGACCGCGCCACGCAGGCGGCCTTGCGGCGGCTCCTGGCCGATGCCGTGCCCAGCCGCGAATCCCTGCTCGTCGGCCGCACCCGCGAGTTCACGCAGCTGCGGGAACGGTGGCAGCAAGCCGCGCGCGGACAGCCGTCGGTGGCGCTCGTGCGGGGCGACGCCGGCGTCGGCAAGACGCGGCTCGTGGTCGAGCTGGCCCGGCTCGCGCGCAGCCAAGGCGCGGTGGTGGCAGGGACGCAGTGCTTCGGGACGTCGGGCCGCCTCGCGCTGGCACCGGTGGCGGACTGGCTGCGCAACCCCGTGCTCCAGCCGTCTTTGGCGACGCTCGCGCCGGTGTGGCGCGCCGAAGTGGATCGGCTCGTCCCGGCCGGCAAGGACAGCGGACCGGCCCCCGTTGTGCGCACAGTGCGCGCGGTGGCCGACGCGTGGCAGCGGCACCGCTTCTTCGAAGGCCTCGCCCGCGCCCTCACCGGCGCCGGCCGGCCGACGTTGCTCGTGCTCGACAACGCGCAGTGGTGCGATCAGGAAACCCTGGCGTTCCTGCTCTTCTGCCTCGGTCTCGAACCGCGCGCGCCGCTGCTGCTCGCCGCGACGCAGCGGTCGGATCACGGCGACGGCACCCTGGCCGGCTGGACCGAACGCCTGCGCGCCACCGGCCGGCTGTCCGAAGTGGATCTGAGCCCGCTCGACGTCGACGACACCGCGCGCCTGGCCGAATCCGTCTCCGGCCTCCTGCCCACGGGCGACGAGCTCACCCTTCTGCACGTCGCGACCGGCGGCTTCCCGCTGTCCGTGGTGGAGGCGTTGCGCTCCGGCGGCCCGCCCGGAGACCTCGACGCCGTGCTCACCGAACGCCTGCGACAGCCGACCCCGGACGCCCGCGAGATCGCGGGCCTGGCCGCCGCCGTCGGCCGCGATTTCACGCTCGACCTGCTCACCGAGGCCAGCGACCTCGACGCCGAAGCCGTGGTGCGCGCCGTCGACGAGTTGTGGCGGCTGCGGATCCTGCGCGACTTCCGCGACGGCTACGACTTCTCCCACGACCTGCTCCGCGACGCCGCCTACCGGCAGGTGACCCGCGCGCGGCGTTGGTTGCTGCACCGCCGGCTCGCCCAGAGCCTCGAACTGCTGCACCCCGGCGACACCAGTTCGGTCTCCGCGCAGCTGGCCGAGCAGTACGCCCGCGGCGGCCGCCCCGATCGTGCGGTCGAGTTCTACCGCCGGGCCGCCGAGCTCGCGGCCGGCACCTTCGCCCACGGCGAGGCGATCCGGCTGCTGCGCGAAGCCCTGTCGCTGCTCGCCGGCGCCCCCGCCGGCCCCGAGACCGACCGTCGTGAGCTGGCGGTGCTCGAAGCCCTTTCCGGACCCCTCAACGCCCGGCTCGGCTACGCGTCCCCCGACCTCCAGCGGGCCCTCGAACGCTCGATTGTGCTCGCGGAACGCCTGGGGCAGCAGGATTCCACGCTCGTCGCCTTGGTCGGGCTGTGGACGTCGCGGTTCGTGCAAGGCCGCACCGCCCGTGCGCACGAGGCCGCGAAACGCGCGCTTGAACTCGTCGACGACGACCGCACAAAAGACGAGCTCAACGGCTCCGCGCACTTCGCGTTCGCCGGCTCGTCGGTGAGCCTCGGCCGGCCAGGGGAGGCGCTGCGCCACTTCGACCTCGCCGCCCGCCTCACGCGCGGCGCGCCGTCGCTGCCCATCGGCACGCGGCCCGAGGTGCACAGCCCGGCCTGGGCCGCGCACGCGCATTGGCTGCTGGGGCACGAGGACGAAGCGCTCCGCAGCAGCCGTGAAGCCGTGAGCCTGGCGCGCACGAAGACGCACCCGTACAGCCTCGCCGTGGCCCTCGCGTACGCCGGCATCACCCACCAGATGCGCGGCGACCTCGACGAGGTGAAGGAACGCTCGGCCGAGCTGCGCGAGCTCTGCGACCGCTACGGCTTCGCCTACTACCGCGAATGGGGCCTCGTCCTGGGCGGCTGGGTGCGCGGCGACGCCGACGGCCTCGCCGACATCCGCCGCGGCGTCGCCAACCTCAAGGCCGAGGGCTCGCTCGCCCGCATGCCCTACTGGCTCGCACTGCAAGCCGACCTGCTGGCCCGCCACGACCGCCCCGGCCCGGCCCGCGCCGCCCTCGACGCGGCCCTCGTCGTCGGCCAAGCCCGTGACGACCTCTGGTGGCTCCCCGAGGTGTTGCGGCTGCGCTCCGCCTACGACGGGCGCGAGCAGGGCCGGATCCGCCTGAAGACGGCGGTGGAGCTGGCTGCCGCGCAGGGGAGTACGACGCTTCGGCTGCGTTGTGAACGGGACCTCGACCGGTATTGAGAACGGTCTTTCGAGAAGGCCCCGGCGGGTCCTCGTGCGGGATCCGTCAGGCGGGTCGCTCAGGTTCACTGACCCGCTCGTGGACGAACACCCGGCACTTCTCCAGCGCGTCCTGGAGCCTCTGCGCTCGCTCCAGCACGAGTTCGAGCTCCAGGACCGTCGGCACCGTGGTTTCCCTGAGCCGCCACACGATTCCGGACATCTTCAGCGACAGCCCCCACGTGACCGCGTCGGCCGCGTCGACCAGCTCCTGCAACGCTCGACGCTCACCGGCCGGAAGCCCCGGCCGATGTGCAGGACTGTCCCCGGACGTGGGGGCCCTGCCGCCACCCGACGTGGCGGCAGGGGTCTGGGCGTGAGCAGTCACGGCTCAGCACTTCACCTTCGGCCGCTGACGGTCCTCGTAGTCCTCCAGCACCAACGGCTCCGCGTTTTCGCGCGACGCCAGCGGGATCCCCAGGGCTTTCCGGATCTTGTAGTCGCACCCCGCGCACGTCGGATCGAGCCACGGCTTGTCCGGCGTGTGCACATCCGCCTCGCCGACCTCCAGCCGGTAGCCGCACAGCGTCTTGAACGTCGCGCCGAGGTCCAGCACCCCGCGATGCACGGCCTGCCTGGCGTGCCGCTTTCCCGCTGCCTGCTGCCACACGTACACGAAGCCCTCCCCGGCTGATCAGCTGCAGGCCATCGTTGCATGCAGCAAAGCAAGGATGCGATGCATGCATCGGTTGCGCAACCCTCACGCAGGCCGCGATCGGGTGAATAACCGACTACTCTCAGCCGCTACTATCTGCTGCATGGCCAGCAACATGCCCACGCCGCGATCGCGCGAGTTCGGTTCGATCCTGCGCAATGCCGCCCAAGCGAAGGGGTATTCGACCAGGCACCTCGGGACCCTGATCCGGCGCAACGGCTCGCATGTCTCGCGCTACTTCCAGGGATTGCTCATCCCCTCGGAAGCCGAGACTGGCGCGATCTGCGTGCACCTCGGCATCGAAGGCGAGGCTCTCGAGGCCCTGCTGCAGATTCGGCTGGAAGCCGCCGACCCCAACTGGGTCACCGGGGTCAACCGGCAGCTCGCCGTGCTGAGTGAATACGAAGCTGCGGCATCGCTGATCTTCACTGCGCAGGCGCAGCGCATTCCCGGGTTGCTTCAGGCTCGGACCTACGCTGAAACCTTGATGCGCGCAACGGGTGACACCGAGGAGCAGGTCAAGGCCGGTGCTGACTTTCGCATGGGCCGGCAGGAGAAGATGCTCGCCTCGAAGGTCGAAGCCACTTTCGTCATCGGCGAGTACGCGCTGCGCTACCCGGAGTGCGACGACACAGCGTGGACCGAGCAGTTGCGGTTCCTGATCGAAGTTGCGCAGCTGCCCCAGATCTCGATTCAGATCGTTCCCATGGCCGCGCTGTACACGCCGCTTCGCGATGGTGGGTTCGTGTTGATCGAGGGTGCCGAACCTGGCGCCGATGTGGTTTACCTGGAGCAGTATGCGAGTAGTTCCACATTGACTGCGGATCAGTACATCCGTGGGTACAAGGAAGCGGCGGAACAGCTCCGCCGTGATGCGATGAGTCCTGACGATTCGGTCAGGCTGATCGGCGAGTTGATCGAGGAGGTGGAGACAAGAGATGACAAGTGACTTCCACTGGCGGAAGTCGTCGTTCTCAGGGAACGCGCAGCAAGAATGCGTTGAGGTCGGGTTCCCTGTGGCGGGTCCGCTCGATGAGGTGGCTGTCCGGGACTCCAAGGATCCCGAAGGGGGCCACTTCGCGCTCTCGCCGGCCGGCTGGCGAGGGTTCCTGGCGAAGCTGACCCAGAACGCGTCCGTCCGCTAGTCGCACCAGGTGAGCAGCGGTGCCCCAGCTTCCCGACGATGCTGGGGCACCGCTGTTTTCGCCACCGGATCTTGGGCCGTTCGGGTCGGCCGCGCGCGAACACAGCGTTAATGCGGCGTGGCGGGCGCGGGCCAGGGCTTGCGGCGCGGGGAGTGAGTGCGGAGGCTCACACGGTGAGCGAACACGACTACGACCTGATCGTCATCGGCTCGGGCCCGGGTGGGCAGAAGGCCGCCATCGCGGCCGCGAAGCTGGGGAAGAAGGTGGCGGTCGTCGATCGCCACGACATGGTGGGCGGGGTGTGCGTCAACACCGGCACCATTCCGTCCAAGACACTGCGCGAGGCGGTCCTCTACCTGACGGGGATGAACCAGCGCGAGCTCTACGGCGCGAGCTATCGCGTGAAGCAGGACATCACCATCGCCGACCTCATGGCGCGCACCCAGCACGTGGTGGGGCGCGAGGTCCAGGTGGTCCGGGCCCAGCTGCTGCGCAACCACATCGACCTCGTGCCGGGCACGGGGTCGTTCGCCGATCCGCACACGGTGCTCGTCGAGGGCAAGCACGTCGGCGACCGGCGCACGGTGTCGGGCGACAACATCGTGATCGCCACGGGCACGCGGCCCGCGCGCCCCGCGAACGTCGACTTCGACGCCGCGCGCGTGCTCGACTCCGACGAGATCCTGCGGCTCGAGGCGATCCCGTCGTCGCTCGTGGTGGTGGGGGCGGGGGTGATCGGGATCGAGTACGCGTCGATGTTCGCCGCGCTCGGCTCGCGCGTGACAGTGGTCGAGCAGCGCGACCAGATGCTCGACTTCTGCGACCCGGAGATCGTGGAGTCGCTGAAGTTCCAGCTCCGCGACCTCGGCGTCACGTTCCGGTTCGGGGAGAAGGTGGCGAACGTCGCGGTCTCGGACGAGACGACCGTGACCACGCTCGTCAGCGGCAAGCGCATCCCGGCCGACGGCGTGATGTACTCCGCCGGCCGCCAGGGCATGACCCATGAGCTCGCCCTGGAGAACGCCGGCCTGCTGGCCGACCAGCGCGGGCGCCTGTCGGTCGACGAGCACTACCGCACCGAGGTGGAGCACATCTACGCCGTCGGCGACGTCATCGGCTTCCCCGCACTCGCCGCCACCTCGATGGACCAGGGCCGGCTCGCCGCGTACCACGCGTTCGGCGAACCCGCGAACGGCCTCGGCGCCCTGCAGCCCATCGGCATCTACACGATTCCGGAGATCTCCTACGTCGGCGCCACCGAGGCCCAGCTGACGTCGTCCTCGGTGCCGTACGAGGTCGGCATCTCCCGCTACCGCGAGCTCGCGCGCGGCCAGATCACCGGCGACAGCTACGGCATGCTGAAACTCCTGGTGTCCACAGTGGACCGCAAACTGCTGGGCGTCCACGTCTTCGGCACGGGCGCCACGGATCTCGTCCACATCGGCCAGGCCGTCATGGGCTGTGGCGGCACCGTCGACTACCTGGTGGACGCGGTGTTCAACTACCCGACGCTCTCGGAGGCGTACAAGGTCGCGGCCCTGGACGCGACGAACAAGATCCGGGCGCTGGACCGGTTCCCGATCTGAGGTCTTGGGGGGTTTGCGGGCGCCGCCGGGTTTCTCCCGGCGGCGCTCACCGCCGAGGTGACCAGCTCAGTGAAGCCTTGCGCGACGGGTTGCTGCTCGGATCCGTGCCGACGAGAAGGATGTGCACGTCCGAGCTCGGCGAGCCGGCCGGCTGTCGTTGGCAGGCATAGACAACTGCTTTGCTGTCGACTGGTTTGTGGTGGCCCGCCCACTCGAGGGCTTCGGTGGCCTCGCAGTTCGTCAGCTCGTACTCGGCCAGACTCCATTGTTCACCGCTGCCGGGCTCGGCAACCCTTGTCCAAAACTCGATCAAGTAGACCGGCGACTCGACAGTCACGACGTTCCCCGAGCCGTGGTAGCCCTCGGATACCTTCATCGGATGATCCTAGGCTCCGCAGGAAAGCGTCGCCTGTGGGCTGTCGACCGTGGCGGCCTGGGGGATGCCGTGCCATACCGCGCTCACCGTCGCCCGTCCGAACCACGTGGTCGTTGTGGTGTCAGAGCAGCTGAAACCGATTCGCCTGTTTTCGACTGACACTTGGCCGACATTGGTGGAAGTCGGCCCATCGCCGCGAGCGGTCGGGCTTCCGTCGGCGATGGCGAACATCTGCCCGGTCAGCGAGATCGTGTCCATGGGTTCAGAGCAGGTGAATTTCGGCTTGAACCCGACGACCTTCTTCGCCCCGGAGGTTCTCAGGTAGGTATTGCCCGTTTGCAGCTCACAGTGTGGAGCGGGCGCGGCGGTGGAAACGGTTGCCGGCGCGGGGCTCAGCGAAAAGAGTAGCGCCACAGCGGAGAACGTCTCTTTGATCATGAAACTCACGTTGATGATCTTGGTGGCATTCGGGTCTCAGTCTGCCGAGATCGCCGCTTGCGTGTAACGGCCGTTCACGCTGTGTGCCCTCCTGGCGCGGCCGGGCTTGGCCGGCGTGAGCGTTCGAACACCTGTTTGACACACAATAGAACATGTGTTCGACTGGACGGGTGCGATGGGAACGACAACGTGCAGGGGAGGGCGAGCCGATCCTGCCTGGTCTGGACGGGCTGGTGCGGTCCGTGCGGTCACCGGAGTTCGACGGCGTCACCTTTCACGAGGTGCACGCCAAGTCCGTGCTGAACCGGGTGCCCGACGGGTCGCAGGTGCCGTTCCGGTGGACCGTGAACCCGTACCGCGGGTGTTCCCACGCGTGCACGTATTGCCTTGAAGGCGGCACACCCGTGCTGATGGCCGACGGGCGCGCGAAGCCGATCGCCGACCTCCAGGTGGGGGAGCGGATCCTCGGCACGCGCGGCCACGGCGTCGCGCGGCGGCTGGTGCCCACGGAGGTGCTGGCGCACTGGACGACGGTGCGCGAGGCGTACCGCGTGACGCTCGACGACGGCACCGCGCTCGTCACCGGGCCCGACCACCGGTTCCTCAGCGCGCGTGGCTGGAAGTACGTCACGGGCAGCAAGCTGGGCGCGGCGCAGCGGCCGCACCTGGTCGAGGGCACGGAGCTCGTCGGCGGCGGCAAGTTCGTGCGCACACCCGACGACACGCTCGGCTACCGCGCCGGCTACCTGTGCGGGATGTTGCGCTCCGGCGGCTTCGCGACGGAGAAGGACGCGGCGGCGCGGGCGGTGCGGTACCTGCCCGATTTCGGTTCGTCCGTGGGTTTCATGAGCCTGCCGGCGAAGCCCGACGCGCACTGGGCGCGCGGGTTCCTCGCCGGGCTGTTCGACCTGGCGGGCGCGTACCGGCGCGGGGTGCTGTCGATCGCGCACGACGAGACCGACGTGGTCGACGCGATGTTCGCCGCGCTGGACCGGTTCTCGTTCGAGCACGAGACGGTCGGCCACCGCGAGTACGCCGGCCGGCGCCAGGCGCGGCTGACCGGCGGTGCCGGGGAAGTGTTGCGGTTCCTGCATCTGACCGATCCGGCCGTCGCGTGGAAGCGCTCTCTCGACGGCACGACGATCGGGTCCGTGCGGCGCGTCGTCACGTCCGTCGAGTCGCTCGGCCTGGAGCTGCCGCTGTTCGACATCACCACCGGCACCGGCGATTTCGTGGCCGACGGCATGGTGTCCCACAACTGTTTCGCCCGCAACACCCACACCTACCTCGACTTCGACGCGGGCCACGACTTCGACACCCAGGTCGTGGTGAAGGTCAACGCCCCGGAAGTCCTTGCCGCGCAACTGAAACGCCCCAGCTGGCAGCGCGAGCACGTGGCCATGGGCACCAACACCGACCCGTACCAGCGCGCCGAAGGCCGCTACCAGCTCATGCCCGGCATCATCCGCGCCCTGGCCGATTCGGGCACGCCGCTGTCGATCCTGTCGAAGGGCACGGTCCTCACCCGAGACCTGCCGCTGCTGGAGTCGGTCGCCAAGGACGTCCCGGTCAGCCTCGCGGTGTCCATCGCGTTGCTCGACCGCGAGCTGCAGCGCCGTCTCGAACCCGGCACCCCGAGCCCGCAGGCGCGGCTCGACCTCGTGCGCAAGGCGCGCGCGGCCGGCCTGCCGTGTTCCGTGCTCGTCGCGCCGGTGCTGCCGTACCTCACCGACTCGGTCGAGGCCCTCGACGCGCTGTTCACCGAACTCGCCGACGCGGGCGCCGACAGCGTCAGCGTCATCCCCCTCCACCTGCGCCCCGGCGCGCGCGAGTGGTTCGCGTCGTGGCTCGGCCGCAACCACCCCGCGCTGGTGCCACGCTACAAACGCCTCTACGCGCGCGGCAGCTACGTCGACCGCGCCTACCGCCAGCAACTCGGCGAACGCGTCGGCCCGCTGCTGCGCCGCCACGGCCTGGCCCCCAAAACGGGCTACAACCCCCGCACAGCCGCCGAACCGGAAGTCCCGGAGCCCCGGGTGGAAGCCCCACCACCCGCCGAACAGCTCCGCCTGCTCTGAGCGCGCCACCCGGCCTTCCCCGACCGGCGCGGTCAGCAGCGGTGACCCGGCCGCGCCGCCCCCCGAACGGCCGGGTCACCGTCCCCCTCTCGCGCTCGGGCCTGCTCTCCCGGCGGTCGGCGCGCTCCGCGCATGACCGCCGGCGGAGTTGTCCACACCTGCCCCGAGATGTGGACAGCTCGGTGGCCCAGCGGCGTTCTCGCCGTTTTTGTCGGGGGTGCCGGATAGACTGGACAAGGGACGCCCCCCGGGGAGGGCGGGGTGTGTCTTCCCCCGGCCGATGCCCACAACCGGCTCTCCGCCATCCCGGCTCACGGCGACTCAAACTGAGAGTCAAACCTGGTCGCCGCGCTCTCCCCACCATTCGTTAGCCTCTGTGTTCGGCGAAAACCCGTCGACGAACCCGTGAACCCGTGGGCTAAGGAGAGCAGTCGCAGTGCTCCGCACTCATCAAGCCGGCACCCTGCGTGCCGAGCAGGCCGGTCAGACCGTCACCCTCACCGGCTGGGTGGCGCGGCGGCGCGATCACGGCGGAGTCATCTTCATCGACCTCCGCGACGCCAGCGGGGTCGCCCAGGTGGTCTTCCGCGAGGGCGAGATGGCCGAGCGCGCGCACGCGCTGCGGTCGGAGTTCTGCGTGAAGATCGTCGGCGAGGTGTCGAAGCGGCCCGAGGGCAACGCGAACGCCGAGATCCCCACGGGCGAGATCGAGGTCCTCGTGACCGAGCTCGTGGTGCTGTCCGAGGCCGCGCCGCTGCCGTTCCCGATCGACGACCGCGTGGACGTCGGCGAAGAGGTGCGCCTGAAGTACCGCTACCTCGACCTGCGCCGCAGCGGCCCGGCGGCCGCGATGCGCCTGCGCAGCCAGGTCAGCCGTGCCGCGCGCGCCGTGCTCGACGAGCAGGACTTCGTCGAGGTCGAGACGCCGACGATGACCCGCTCCACCCCCGAGGGTGCCCGCGACTTCCTCGTGCCGGCGCGCCTCAAGCCCGGTTCCTGGTACGCGCTGCCGCAGTCGCCGCAGCTGTTCAAGCAGCTGCTCATGGTCGGTGGCCTCGAGCGCTACTACCAGATCGCGCGCTGCTACCGCGACGAAGACTTCCGCGCCGACCGCCAGCCGGAGTTCACGCAGCTCGACATCGAGATGAGCTTCGTCGACCAGGACGACGTGATCAAGCTCGGCGAGGACATCGTGTCCGCGCTGTGGAAGCTGATCGGCCACGAGATCCCGCGCCCGATCCCGCGCATCACCTACCACGAGGCCATGGCCAAGTACGGCTCCGACAAGCCGGACCTGCGCTTCGACCTCGAGATCACCGACATGACGGAGTTCTTCGCCGACACTCCGTTCCGCGTGTTCCAGGCGCCCTACGTGGGCGCGGTCGTGATGGCAGGCGGCGCCGACCAGCCGCGCCGCCAGCTCGACGCGTGGCAGGAGTGGGCCAAGCAGCGCGGCGCCCGCGGCCTCGCCTACATCCTCGTGAACGAAGACGGCACGCTCGGCGGCCCGGTCGCGAAGAACCTGTCGGAGACCGAGCGCGAGAACGTGGCCAAGGCCGCCGGCGCGAAGGCCGGCGACTGCATCTTCTTCGCCGCCGGCAAGACCGCCACGACCCAGGGGCTGCTCGGCGCCGCGCGCGACGAGATCGGCAAGCGCCTCGGCCTCATCGACGAGGACGCCTGGTCGTTCGTGTGGGTCGTCGACGCGCCGCTGTTCGCGCCGGTCGAGGACATCGGCGACGACGTGGCCGTCGGCTCGGGCAAGTGGACCGCCGTGCACCACGCCTTCACCTCGCCCACGCCGGAGTGGGTCGACAAGTTCGAGCAGGACCCGGGCGCCGCCCTGGCCTACGCCTACGACATCGTCTGCAACGGCAACGAGATCGGCGGCGGCTCGATCCGTATCCACCGCGGCGACGTGCAGAGGCGCGTGTTCGCGCTGATGGGCCTCGGCGAGGAGGAAGCGCAGGAGAAGTTCGGCTTCCTGCTCGACGCCTTCGCCTTCGGCCCGCCGCCCCACGGCGGCATCGCGTTCGGCTGGGACCGCATCGTGATGCTGCTGGCGAAGGCCGACTCGCTGCGCGACGTCATCGCCTTCCCCAAGACCGGCGGCGGCTACGACCCGCTCACGGCCGCGCCCGCGCCCATCACGGCACAGCAGCGCAAGGAAGCCGGCATCGACGCCAAGCCCCAGGGCGCGAAGTCCGAGAACGCCAAGCCCCAGAACGCCGAGGCCAAGTCCCAGGCCGCCGAGCCCCAGAGCGCGAAACCGGCACAGCCCCAGGGCTGATGCTCCACCTCAGGGCCTTGTGCCCGCCGGATCGGACCCCCGAGGTGCTCGCGTACCTGCGAGCACACTCCGGGACCGCACACCTCGTGGTGCACCACGGGGTCGCCCTCGTGCCCGAGGGCGACCTCGTGGAGGCCGACGTCGCCCGTGAAGCCGCGGGCGACATCGTCGACGCGTTGTGCGCGCTGCACCTCGACCGCACGGGCGGGATCACGCTCGAGAACCTCGACACCGCGGTATCCGACGCGGCCGACGCCGCCGAGGAAGCCGCGCCCGGCGAGGGTGCCGACGCGATGGTGTGGCAGGAGCTGCTCGGCCGCACGGGCGAGGAGTCGCGGTGGAGCGTCACGTTCCAGGCGTTCCTGACGATCGCCTGCCTGCTCGCCGCCACGGGCGTGATCACCGACTCGCCGATCACGGTCGTCGGCGCCATGGTGGTCGGCCCCGAGTTCGGCCCGCTGGCCGCCGTCGCCGTGGGCCTGGTCCTGCGGCGCTGGGACCTCGTCCGCCGGGCGGCGATCGCGCTGGCGGTGGGGTTCCCGGTGGCGATGGTGATCACGGGCGTGGCGGTGCTGCTGGGGAGCGTGTCCGGGTTCTTCGACCCGACGAGCATCGTCGACAACTACAACGTCGACTTCGTCTACCAGGTCGGCGCGGCGTCGTTCGTGGTCGCGCTGCTCGCCGGCGCCGCCGGGATGCTCGCGATGACGTCGGCGAAGTCCGCCGCGCTGGTCGGGGTGTTCATCTCCGTGACCACCGTGCCGGCCGCCGGCTACGTGATGGTCGCGGCGGTCGCCGGACGCTGGGACCGCGCGGGATATTCGCTGCTGCAGCTGTTCGTGAACCTGCTCGGGATCGTGCTCGCTGCGGCTATTGTGCTGATACTTCGACGGCGCAAGCAACGTTCCGGCGCCCTGTTACGTCCGCTTTCACGCGGGTGATGAACTACGCGTCGGTTCGCGTGTTCTCGCCCGGATCACTGTGGTCATGGTTGCTCAGTCACGAGTAGGGTCGGTGCCAATGACAGTCGACACCTCCTCCGCCGGCGACGCGGGCGTCGGGGCAGGAGCCGGGCAGCTCGCTGTTGCCGCGGCGGTCGCGGCGGGCGAAGCGGTGCTCTCGCGCCGCTTCGGTAGCGCGATCACCCTGGTGTCACCGGAAGGACTCGAGGGCAGCGGACCGGCCACGGTCGTGCGGGCCCGGGTCGTGTCGTCGTCGTTCGCGCTGCCGCGCACGCTGGTCATCAAGTACTACCCCGACCCGCCCGAGCCCGGCGAGGCCGACCCGTTCGCGCAGGAAGCCGTGAGCTACCAGCTCTTCACGGCGTTGGCGCCCGACGAGCGCATGTGCCCCGAGCTGCTCGCCCACGACGGTCGTCACCGCGTGCTCGTGATCGAGGACCTCGGCCGTGCGCCGACGTTGCAGGACAAGCTCGCCTCGCGTGATTCCCGCGCGGCCGAGCGCGCGCTGCTGTCGTGGGCCCGCTCGCTCGGGCGCCTGCACGCGAGCACCGCCAGCCGCGAAGCCGACTTCAACGCGCTGCTGCGCCGCCTCGGCGGCCCGGTGCGCAACCAGGACGCGGGTCTCGCCGACTTCACCGCGGAGGTGCCGCCGATGCTGGCGGACCTGCTCGACGTGGTGGTCGCCGAGCCGGTCCACGACCGCGTCGCCCAGGCGGTCGCGCAGGCGCGCTCGGCGTCGTTCCGCGCGTTCAGCCCCGTGGACCTGAGCCCCGACAACAACCTCGTGACCGGCTCCGGCGTGCGGTTCCTCGACTTCGAACGCGGCCGTGTGCGCACGGCCCTGGTCGACGCCGCGTACCTGCGCCTGCCGTTCGCCTCCTGCGAAGACGCGCTGGCCCTGCCCGCAGGCATGAGCGAGGCGATGATCGCGGCCTGGCGCGCCGAGGTCGTGTCCGTGTGGCCCTCGTTCGCCGACGACGAGGAGCTCGCCGCGCAGCTCACGATCAGCGAGCTGCTCATGGTCTGGCTCATCACGCGCGAGACGCTGCCCAAGCTCGACCTCAGCCGCCACGCCACGCCCGTGAGCCGCGAGGCGGCGCTCGTCACGTGGTGGCGCGAGCTGGCGAAGCACGCGGGTTACGCACGCCTCACCGACATCGCCGAGCATGCACAGCGCGTGGCGGCGGCGCTCGGCGCGCGGCTGGGACCGCACGCGGACCTCGCGTTCTACCCCGCTTTCCGCTAGCCCGCCACCACCATCACCGGCGGCACACGGGGCTGGGTCGAACTACCCGGATCGGCTCACCGAGGCGCCTGACCATGCGATCGGCGACTCCCGCGGCGGTGGGGGATGGCCCGATTTACCCGAAAGATCCCGTTTCGCGCGGGTGAACACGGGAACCGGCAATCCCGACCCCGCCGGGCGGACAGGACATGCCAAGAGTTTCAGCCCCCGTCCATGCCGCGTTACCTGGTCATCACCGCAGGTGAGTTTCGGTGCCGGATGGTCTTCTGCGTGACCGTGATCAGCGTCGAAGTCACCCGCTTCCCCGAACCCGCCGATCCCGCGCCGCAGCGGCAGACCACCGACGCCGCGCCGGCCGACGAGCCGCGCCGCGCGCGCCGGCTGGCCATGCTGGGGGACTCCACCGCCGTGGGTCTGGGCGATCCGCTGCCGAACCGAGGCGGCTGGCGCGGGGTGGGGCCGCTGGTCGCCGCCGCGCTCGGGGTGGACGAGGACGGGTACCTCAACCCGTCGTTCGAAGGCGCGCGGATGAAGGACGTGCTGACCCAGCAGCTGCCGGCGGTGCTGGAGTTCCGGCCCGAGGTCGCGCTGCTCGTGGTCGGCATGAACGACACGCTGCGGCCCGATTTCGACGCCGAGCAGATCGCCGCCGACCTCACCGAGCTCATCCGCACGCTCGCCGCCCATGGCACGCTGCTGGTGCCGGTGCGCTTCCACGACCACGGCAAGGTGTTCCGCCTCCCGCCGTCGATCAAGCGCGCGCTCAGCGCCCGCGTCGCGGAGCTCAACGAGGTCATCGACGCGGTCGTGGCCGCCGAATGCGTGCCGTGCCTGGACCTCGACGCGATGCCCGGCGCCTACGACCTGCCGTCGTGGAGTGTCGACCGGCTGCACCCGTCGGAGCTGGGCCACCGGATGCTGGCGCTCGGCTACACCGCACTGCTGGCCGAAGCCGGGTTCGCGGTGCCGGAACCCGTGAGCCTGACCTGCTCGGGCGGCGTCCAGCCGAGCACCGCGAGCCACGTCGTGTGGCTCGTCGCGCGGGGCGTGCCGTGGCTATGGCGCCGCGGGCGCGAGTTCCTGCCCTACGCGGTGGCGATCATGTGGCGGTCGTTCCGCGAGCGCGTGGACTGAACACGCGCAACGCTTCCGCGTCCGACACCGGGTTGCGCACGAAGTAGTCCGCCCATTCTTCGATGTCGGCGTACCCCGAGCCAGCCAGCACTTCGCACGCTTTCGCGGTGTCGTAAGGGGTTCGGCGCAGCTGCACGCCGGGGCCGAGCAGGGCCCAGTGCGCACCCGTTGTGCCGTACGGCATTCCGACACTGCCGGGGTTGACGATCCGCGTGCGGTCCGCGAGCCGCACGAACGGCATGTGCGTGTGGCCGCACACCACGGTTTCCGCTGTGACGCCGCCGAGCACCTCCGCCCAGCGGGACAGCGGGCTGTCGACGAGGGCGACTTCCTCGTCGTCGCGTGGGGTCGCGTGGCAGAACAGCACCTCGCCGAGCCCGTCGACGTCGAGCGTGACGGTCAGCGGCAGCGCGGCGAGCAGCTCGACCTGGTCCGGGCGCAGCTGAGCCGCGGCCCACGGCGCGATCGGGTCGGGGATCTGCGTGGTGCCACCGCCGGCCAGTGACACGAGTTCGCGGTCGGCGTTGCCGCGCACCCACACCGCACGTTCGCCGAGCGCCCCGAGCCGGTCGAGCGTCTGCCGCGGCAGGGGACCAGCGGCGTGATCGCCGCACAGCACGACCACGTCGGCCGCCGCGACGTCCGGCTCCGCGAGCACGGCGTCGAGCGCGGGCAGCACCCCGTGGATGTCCGAAAGCACGGCGATCGAGGAGACCATCACCTCAGTCTGCCCGCCGGGACGCCGCCGGCGAGCGGTGTTCGCCGGCGGCGCAACGGTCCAGACGCGCAGATCGTCAAACGCTCAGCGGCAGCTTCGTCACGCCCGTCATCGCCGGGTTGGGCTGGAACGCCGGCGGCTCACCGGGAATCGTGCGCAGCGAGGGGTAGCGGTCGAGCAGGATGTTCAGCGCCGTGCGGCCTTCGAGCCGCGCGAGCGGCGCGCCGATGCAGAAGTGGATGCCGCGCCCGAACGCCAGGTGCGCGTGGGCGATGTCCTCGCGCGTCGGGTCGAACGAGTCCGGCTCGGCGAACACGCGCGGGTCGCGGTTGGCCGCGGCCACCCAGATCATGAGCATCTGGTCGGCCGGGATCGTGGTGCCGCCGACTTCCACCTCGCGGTTGGTCACGCGCGCCACGGCCCCGAACGGCGACAGGTAGCGCAGCGACTCCTCGATCACCGGCGCCAGCAGCGAACGGTCCGCCCGCACGCGCTCGTCCCACTCGGGGAACGCGTCGAGGCACAGCACGGTGTTGCCCAGCAGCATCGTTGTGGTGATGTGCCCGGCCAGCAGCAGCACCTGGGCGAAGTTCACGATCTCCGAACGCGTCAGCCGTTCTCCGTCGACCTCCGCCTCGACGAGCTTGGTGAGCAGGTCTTCGCGCGGGTTGCTGCGGCGTTCGTCCGCGTGCTCGCCGAGGTAGTCGGTGAACTTGCGGCTCACGGCAAGCTGTTCCTGCAGCCGCTTCTGCTGTTCCTCGGAGTCGTCGGTGAGCGAGAACTGCTCTGGGCTCTCGAACAGCCGGTCCACCCACTCGCGGAACAGGTGGCGGTCGCTCGCCGGCACGCCGAGCAGCTCGGCGATCACGATCACCGGCAGCGGGTAGGCAAGATCGGCGACGAGCTCGAGGTGGTCGCGCCCGGCGGCCTCGTCGAGCAGCTCGTGGGTCAGCTCGGCGATCCGCGGCTCGAGGTCGGCCACCACCTTCGGTGTGAAGGCGCGGCTCACGAGCTTGCGCATCTTGTTGTGCAGCGGGGGATCCAGCTGCAGCAGGTTGCCGGCCGAGAGCTCCTTGGTGTCGCCTAGGGTCTTCTCGGGCAGCAGCCGCGCGGTGTCGGAGGAGAACGTGGCCGGGTCGGACAGGATGGCGTGGGCCTCCGGGTGGCCGTAGACGTTCCACGTGCCCAGCTCGGGCTTGAACTCCACGGCGTTTTCGGGACGGTGGCCCCGCAGCCAGAACTGTTCCTTGTGGATGGTCCAGGCTTCGGGAAGTGCGGTGCTCATGGTGCGACAGCCCCAATCTGTCTTCAACTACTGGCCGGGATCAGCCGGCGCCGGTGGTGGGTTTCCCCGGGTAGATCACCGCGCGGGCGGCCGAGGCGTAGGCCTCGAACACCGTGCGGAGCTCGTCGGCCGCCTTCTCGACCATCCCCGGGTCGGGTTCGCCCGGCGGTTCGAAAGCGGCGCGGATCACGCGGGCCAGCGCGTCGGCCCTGGCCTCGAGCGGCGTGTCCGCGAACTCGGGATTGATGTTGCCGTAAAGGTAAAAACCGCTGGAGGCGGCGCCGAGCGCGAAGCGCACATCCGGGATGTCACCGCGCAGCAGGCCGCTGCCGAGGAACAGCTCGAAGGTGCGCTCGACCGCCTCCGCGGCCTCCCGCTGGGTCTCGGCCGCGCTGATCGCGTAGTCGCCGAGCAGCTCCGTGTCGTTCGCGAGCATCGCCGACAGCAGCGGGTCTCGCGTCGTGAGCAGGAACGTCGAGCGGAAGTAGCGGTGTGGCACGACCGTGTGCGGGTCGGCACGCAGCTCGGCCACCGACGCTTCGAGCAGCCGCACCGAAGCGCGCATCAGCAACGCGCCGAACAGTGAGTCTTTGGTGCGCCAGTGCAGGTAGACGGTGCCCTTGCCGATGCCGGCGCGGCGCGCGATGTCCTCGATCGTGACCTTGCGCGAGCCCCAGCGCACCAGCAGCTCGGCCGCCGCGTCGAGGATCCGGTCCGCGCGGTCGCGGTTCGGCTCGTCCGGCACCTTCGTCTCCCTTGATCGTTGACTCCGTGACCAGATTTGCTCATCTGGTCACGGGGTCAACGGTAGCGCGGGTACGCGGGCCGGGCAAGCGGAGTTGTCGGGGTGGTCGGTTAACGTCAACGGTGTGGCACAGGACGAACTCTTCACGGTGAACCCCGACCTGGGGCCGCCGCCGGAACCGACGCGCGCTGGTTCGTCGGCCGAACCGCAGGCCGACCCGGCGAGCTCGCCGCTGGCCGTGCGGATGCGGCCGCGCACGCTCGACGAGGTGGTCGGGCAGCAGCACCTGCTGCGCGAGGGCGCGCCGCTGCGTCGCCTCGTGGAGGGGGCCGCGCCGGCGTCCGTGCTGCTCTACGGTCCGCCGGGTACGGGCAAGACCACGCTGGCGAACCTCGTCTCGATCGCGACCGGCCGCCGGTTCGTCGCGATGTCCGCGCTGTCGGCGGGCGTCAAGGAGGTGCGCGGCGTCATCGAGGAGGCGCGGCGGCGCCGGCAGTACAACGCCGAGAACACCGTGCTGTTCATCGACGAGGTGCACCGCTTCTCCAAGACGCAGCAGGACGCGTTGCTGGGCGCGGTCGAGGACCGCACGGTGCTGCTGGTGGCCGCGACGACCGAGAACCCGTCGTTCTCCGTCGTGTCACCGCTGCTGTCTCGGTCGCTGGTGCTTCAGCTGCGGCCGCTGACCGACGAGGACATCGTGAAGCTGCTCGACCGCGCGCTGACCGACGAACGCGGCCTGGGCGGCTCGCTCAGGTTGACCGACGAGGCGCGCGACCACCTCGTGCGCCTGGCCGGCGGCGACGCGCGCCGCGCTCTGACGGCGCTGGAGGCCGCCGCCGACGCCGCGTCGGCAACCGAGGCCAAGACGATCGACCTCGCCACCGTCGAGTCCACTGTGGACAAGGCGGCCGTGCGCTACGACCGCGACGGCGACCAGCACTACGACGTGATCAGCGCGTTCATCAAGTCCATCCGCGGCTCCGACGTCGACGCCGCGCTGCACTACCTGGCCCGCATGATCGAGGCGGGGGAGGACCCGCGCTTCCTCGCGCGGCGGCTCGTGGTCCACGCGAGCGAGGACGTCGGCCTGGCCGATCCGACCGCACTGCAGGCGGCGGTGGCGGCCGCCCATGCCGTGCAGTTCATCGGCATGCCCGAAGGCCGCCTCGCCCTCGCGCAGGCCACCATCCACCTCGCCACGGCGCCGAAGTCCAACGCCGTGGTCACCGCCATCGACGCCGCCCTGGCCGACGTCCGCGCCGGTCTGGCCGGCACCGTGCCCCCGCCCCTGCGCGACGGCCACTACGCGGGCGCCAAGAAGCTCGGCAACGCGCAGGGCTACCGCTACCCGCACAACGTCCCGGAAGGCGTCCTGGCCCAGCAGTACCCGCCGGACGAGCTCGTCGGCCGCGACTACTACGAACCCACCCAGCGCGGCGGCGAACGCCCCCTGGCCGAGCGCGTGCCCCGCCTGCGCCGCACCATCCGCGACGAGCGGCAGTAGGGCTCACTCGGTCCGGATGGAGTCGGGCCGCATGGCGGTGCGCAGGGCGGGCAGCGCGAGGGCGGTCACGAGGAAGACGAGGGCGACGCCGGTGTCGGCGAGCGTGGTGATGGTGGCCCAGTCGACGGTCACCGACGCGCCCAGCAGCCGCGTCACCGGCGCGGCGAGGCCGATGCCGGTGCCGATCGCGGCGGCCACGGCCAGCACGAGCGGGACCGCCGTCTGCCAGAGCAACGACTTGGCCAGCACTGTCCCGCGCAGCAGCACCTCCGTGCATTCGGCCGAAGCGTTCATGCTTGCCCTCCCTCGGGTGATCCGTGCGAAGTGCGAGTGGCGGCGAGCTTCTCGGCGAGCCGGTCGAGACGGGCCGCGGCCAGCTCCAGCCAGCGCAGGTCGGCTTCGAGGTGGAACAGGGCGTAGTCGCCGATCAGCGCGTCGACGAGGTCGCCCGCGCGCTTGCGCCGGGTCAGCTCGCGCATCACGCGCAGGTGCTCGGCGCGCTGGACGTCGAGCACGTCGGCGGCGTCGCGGCCGGACAGCAGCGCGAGCACGACCTTCGTGTAGAGGATGTTCTGCAGGTGCGCGACCGGCTCTTCCGGCGTGCGCAGCCACGTCTCGATGTCGGTGATCCCGGCGTCGGTGATCGTGTAGCGCTTGCGGTCCGGCCCGCCGCCGGCCTCGACACCCGCGGCTTCGACGAGCCTGTTTTTCAACAGCCGCGACAACGTCGAGTAGACCTGCCCGTAGCGCAGTGGCCGGTCCTGGCCGAACCGTTCGTCGTAGGTCCGCTTGAGGTCGTAGCCGTGGCGCGGGTCGGTCTCCAGCAGCCCGAGCAGAGCGTGACTGATCGACATGCCGGCGACTATGCATGCCAGGTATACCCGCGATGTATAGTCGAGTTTGCGCAGTTCACCGCGCGTGGAGTGATCATCTGCCCCGCCAGGGCAGTGTTGGTTCCCCCTTCGATCCCGCTCGGTGAAACTCCCGTGAACGTCGCCACGTTCTTCCGTATAACGGCGAGAGCGGGAATGTCCGGCCGTCAGGTCGGTTGATTCCCGGTGACGGAGGGGGTGGCGATGACGCTGCTGACGGTGTGGCCCGACGACCAGCCCGGGCACGTGCTGCTGAGGACCGAGGACCCGGGGACGATCACGGCCGAGCTGGCCCGCGTCGGGGTCGAGTTCGGCCGCTGGCCGGTGGACGGGCCGCTGCCCGGCGCCAGTGAGTCCGAGGTGCTCGCCCGTTTCCAGGACCGCATCGACTCGCGCACCACGGCCGTGGGTTACCACGCCGTCGACGTGCTGACGGGCGACTTCGGCGCGGCCGAACGCAGCCTGCCGCGCGACGAGGACCGGTTCTTCGTGACCGGCTCCGCCGTCTGGTACCTGCACGCGGGCCGCCAGGTCCACGCCGTGCTGTGCGAGCCCGGCGACCTGCTCGGCATCCCGGCGCACACCCGCCACTGGCACGACGGCGGCTCGAACCCCGGCCACGTGACCGTCCGCGTGCGCCACCCGGCGTCGGGCTCGGGGACGGCGTCGGCCGAGCCGTTGCGCGCCACCGGGTTCCCCGGCTTCGACGAGCTGGTGGCCGGGCGGGCGTCGACCTGGCCCGCGCTGAGCCACTGACGGCACTGACCCCGTCTGCGGGCCGGGGTACCGACGGGCACGATGGAGCCATGACCACTGTCGCCTTCCTGGGCACCGGAATCATGGGCCACCCGATGGCCGCCAACCTCGTCCGCGCCGGCGTCTCGCTGCGCGTGTGGAACCGCACGCGCGGCAAGGCCGAGCCGCTGGCCGCCGACGGCGCCACGGTCGCGGACACCCCGGCCGAGGCCGCGGCGGACGCCGACGTGCTCGTCACGATGCTGTCCGACGGGCCCACGGTCGCCGAGGTCTTCGCCGCCGCGGAAGTCAAGGCCGGCACGGTCTGGCTGCAGATGAGCACGGTCGGCACGGAGTGGATCGCCACGCTGGCCGAGGCCGCCGAGAAGGCGGGTGTCGTGTTCGTCGACTGCCCGGTGATGGGCACGAAGGTCCCCGCCGAGCAGGCGCAGCTGCAGGTCCTGGCCGCCGGGCCGGACGACGTGCACGAGACCGCCGCGCTGATCTTCGACGCCGTCGGCTCGCGCACGCGCTGGCTGGGCACCGAGCCGGGCACCGCCACGCGGCTGAAGCTCGTGATGAACGCCTGGGTGCTCGCGCTGACCAACGGCACGGCCGAGAGCCTCGCGCTCGCCCGCGCTCTCGGCGTCGACCCGCAGCTGTTCTTCGACGTGATGGAGGGGACCGGCTTCGACGTCGGCTACGCGCGTATGAAGGGCCCGCTGATGCTCTCGGGCGACTACCCGACGAGCTTCCCCGCCGCGCTGGCCGCCAAGGACGCGCGGCTCGTGGTGGAGGCCGCGGGAGACGCGGTCGACGTGGCCGGGGCCGCGGCGACGCTCGCCCACCTGCAGGCCGCCGTCGACGCCGGCCACGGCGAGGAGGACATGGCGGTGCTGTACCGGGCGGTCGCCAAACAGGACGACTGATCGCCACCACCCGAACGCTGCGCCGGCTCGCCCGGTGGAGGTTCCGCACGGGGCACAACCGCAGGTCGGAACCGGTTCGGCTGCGCTGAGTGACCGACCGGCGGGGCGACACCGCCGAACGGCTGGCCAGGCGGTAACCTCACTGACACCGAAGACCCGTGCAACCCCGAGGAGGGCCCGTGTCGGCAGGGCAGATCGCCGCGCTGATCGCCGCAGGAGCATTCGTGGTGCTGGTCTTGCTGCTGGCGATCCCGCTGCTCAAGCTCGGCCGGACGCTGGACGAGGCGACGATCGCGATCCGCAAGGCCCACGAGAACACCGACCCGATCCTGCTGGGTGCCAACGAGACGATCACGCACGTGAACACCCAGCTCGAGCGCGTCGACGGGATCACCGCCAACGCGCAGGCCGTCACGGGCAACGTCTCGGCCCTGTCCTCGGTGTTCACCGCGACCCTCGGCGGCCCGCTCGTGAAGACCGCCGCGCTGTCCTACGGGATCAGCAAGGCGATCCGCGCGCGCCGCAAGAAGCAGGAAGCGAAGGCCCAGCGACCCGCTCGCCGGAGGAAGAAGTGAAGCGTCTGTTCTGGCTCGGCGTCGGCGTGCTCGCCGGCGTCGCGCTCACCCGCAAGGCCGGCGAGACGGTTCGTCAGGCCACGCCCTCGGGGTTAGCATCGAACCTGGGCGAGGCCGTGCGCGAGCTGGCCGGCGCCGTCGGTTCGTTCGGCGCCGAGGTGCGCGCCGGGATGAGCGAACGGGAGCAGGAGCTGCACGACATGGTCGAGGAACGGACCGGCTACATCGCGCCGCCGGGTGGCGCGGGCCGGCACGCCGCCGCGCGCCCGGTCCGGCGAGCTCGCCGGGCGGAAGGCTGATCTTCTCGCGTCCGCGAGCAGTGCCTTCCGCCGTCGCCGCCTCCCCCTTTTCCCGGTCCGATCTTCGCGCCGAGCGGTGCGCGGACCCCAGCCCGAGGACACACCCGTGGACACACACGAGATCACCGAACGATTCCTGCGCCATTACGAGGAGAAGGGGCACACCCGCGTGCCCAGCGCCTCGCTGATCCTCGACGATCCGAACCTGCTGTTCGTGAACGCCGGCATGGTGCAGTTCAAGCCGTACTTCCTCGGTGAGGCGCCGCCGCCGTACTCGCGCGCGACCAGCGTGCAGAAGTGCGTGCGCACGCCCGACATCGACGAGGTCGGCAAGACCACGCGGCACAACACGTTCTTCCAGATGGCGGGCAACTTCTCGTTCGGCGACTACTTCAAGGAAGGCGCCATCGAGCTGGCCTGGGAGCTGATCACCGGGCCGCAGTCCGAGGGCGGCTACGGGCTCGACCCCGACCGGATCTGGGCGACCGTGTTCGAGGACGACGCCGAAGCGGCGGGGCTGTGGCGCAAGCTCACCGGCCTGCCGTCCGAGCGCATCCAGCGGCGCGGCATGGAGGACAACTTCTGGTCCATGGGCATCCCCGGCCCGTGCGGCCCGAGCTCCGAGATCTACTACGACCGCGGCCCCGAGTACGGCCGCGAGGGCGGGCCCGTCGCGGACGAGGACCGCTACATCGAGATCTGGAACCTGGTGTTCATGCAGAACATCCGGGGCGAGGGCGCGGGCAAGAAGAGCTTCCCGATCCTCGGTGACCTGCCGGCGAAGAACATCGACACCGGCATGGGTGTCGAGCGCGTCGCGACGATCCTGCAAGGCGTCGAGAACGTGTACGAGACCGACCTCGTCCGCCCGGTGATCGGCCGCGCCGAAGAGTTCTCGGGCCGCCGCTACGGCGCCAACCACACCGACGACGTCCGCTTCCGCGTGATCGCCGACCACGCGCGCACCGGCGTGCTGCTGATCGGCGACGGCGTGACGCCGGGCAACGACGGCCGCGGCTACGTGCTGCGCCGGCTGCTGCGCCGTATCGTCCGCTCCACGCGCCTGCTGGGCGTGCAGGAGCCGGTGCTGCAGGCGTTCGCCGAGGTCGTGCGCGACACGATGGGCCCGACGTACGCGAACCTCGTCACGGACTTCGACCGCATCTCCGAGGTCGTGCGCGTGGAGGAGGAGGCGTTTCTCGCCACCCTCACCAGCGGTTCGCGCATCTTCGACCTCGCGGCGGCCGAGACGAAGAAGTCCGGCGGCGACCTCCTCGCGGGCGACAAGGCGTTCCAGCTGCACGACACCTACGGGTTCCCGATCGACCTCACCCTCGAGATGGCGGCCGAACAGGGCCTGACCGTCGACGAGGACGGGTTCCGCACGCTCATGGAAGAGCAGCGCACCCGGGCGAAGGCCGACGCGGCCCAGCGCAAGCACGGCCACGGCGACCTGTCGGAGTACCGCAAGCTGCTGGAGCGCAACGGCGAGACCGAATTCCTCGGCTACACCGACCTGCAGGCCTCGGCCAAGGTCGTCGGCCTGCTCGAAGACGGGCAGCCGGTGCGCAGCGTCGCCGCGGGCCACAAGGCCGAGCTGGTGCTCGACCGCACGCCGTTCTACGCCGAGAGCGGTGGCCAGGTCGCCGACATCGGCGTGCTGCTCGGCAACGGTGTGAAGATCAACGTGCTCGACGTGCAGAAGGTCGTGCCGGGTCTGTTCGTGCACCGTGTCGAGGTCGCCGAGGGCGAGGTCGGCATCGGCACCGAGCTCACCGGCTCGGTGGACGGCGCGCGTCGCCTCTCGATCGAGCGTTCGCACTCGGCGACGCACCTCGTGCACGCGGCCGTGCGCGGGGCGTACGGCAAGCGCGCGGCGCAGGCCGGCTCGCTCAACTCGCCGGGCCGGATGCGGTTCGACTTCACCACGCCCGCCTCGGTGTCGACCGACATCCTCACCGAGGTCGAGGAAGAGGTGAACGACTACCTGCAGACCGACGTCGAGGTGCAGAGCTACATCACCACCAAGGACAAGGCGCTCGAGCTGGGCGCGGTCGCGCTCTTCGGCGAGAAGTACGGCAACGACGTGCGCGTCGTCGACATGGGCGACTACTCGCGCGAGCTGTGCGGTGGCACGCACGTGGACCGCATCGGCCAGCTGGGCCTGGTGAAGCTCGTGGGCGACTCATCGATCGGGTCTGGTGTGCACCGCGTCGAGGCGCTGGTGGGCCCGGACGCGCTCAAGCACGTGCGCAAGGAACAGCTGCTCGTGTCGCAGCTGGCGAACACGTTCAAGGTGCCCACCGACCAGCTGCCCTCGCGCATCGAGGACGTGCTTTCGCGGCTGAAGAACGCGGAGAAGGAGATCGAGCAGCTGCGCACGCAGCAGGTGCTCGGCTCGGCGGGCGCGCTCGCCGACAAAGCGCAGGACGCCGGCGGCGTGTCGGTGGTCGCGGAGGTCGTGCCGGACGTCGACGGCAACGGGCTGCGGGCGCTCGCGTCCGACGTCCGGGGCCGGCTGGGCGCCCGGCCCGGCGTGGTGGCGCTGTTCGCGCCGTCGGGCGACAAAGTGGCGTTCGTCGTCGCGACCACGGCCGCGGCGCGCGACCAGGGCATCGCGGCGGGCAAGCTCGTGCCGTCGTTCGCCGAGGCCATCGGTGGCCGCGGCGGCGGCAAGCCCGACATGGCACAGGGTGGCGGCAGCAACCCGGCCGGCGCGCAGCAGGCCGTCGAGGCGCTGCGTGCGGCGGTCGCCGGCGTTGGCCGCTAGCTCGCGGCGGGGCCCGGATCGACCCGGTGAGTCCGATCCGGGCCGCGGCAGGCGGCTCGGGGTCGATGTCGGGTCTGTCCGGGTGGGGGTGGCGCTGAGCGATCCCGCCCCCATCCTCGCGAGCCCGCTCGTTACCCTCTCCCGTGATGCGAAGGACGACAGCGATCTGGACAAGCTTGCCGAACTCGTCACCGAACACGAGGTGGTCGAGGTGATCGTGGGCTTGCCGAAGACACTGGCGAACCGAACCGGACCCGCCGCGCAGATCGCGGTGGAGTACGCCGACAAGCTGGCCACGCGGGTCGGCGACGTGCCGGTGCGCCTCGCCGACGAACGGTTGACGACGGTCACGGCGTCCCGAATGCTTTCCCAGCGGGGGGTCAAGGGACGCAAGCAGCGGGCGGTGGTCGACCAGGCCGCCGCCGTCGAGATCCTGCAGGCCTGGCTCGACGCCGCCGCCGCGCAGCGCGCCCGGAAAGGCGAGTCATGACCGAGCCCCGCGGTCCCGAAGACCAAGGCGGCCGCCGACGGTTGCGCGATCCCGGCACCCCACCGCCGGGCGGGCCGCGGCGAGCCCGGCGCACGCCGCCGCCGTCCGGCGCCCATGAGCAGCCGCCGCGTTCCCACCACGCCGCCCCCGAGCCGTACGACGACGCCCCGCCGCCCCCACCGAGCGGCGGCCGACGGCGCCGTCGCGAGGCCTCGGACGAGGTGCCGCCTCCTCCTCAGGCCCCTCCGCCGGGCCCACCGGGCTCTCCGCCCGCCACCGGCCGTCGCCGCCGACGCGATCCCGCCGACGTGCCTCCGCCTGACTTCCCGCAGCCCTCGGGTGACTCTCGCCGAGGCGATCCGCCGCAGCCTTCCGGCGACCCGCGGGGTGCCGGCGAGATGCCGCCTCCGCCGCCGGGCCCGCCCACCGGGCCGCGCCGCCGTCGCCGCGCCGAGCCGGGCGACGTGCCTCCGGCACCGCCGCGCCGCCGTCCGCGCTCGGACACCGGCGACCTGCCGCTGCCCGGCGACCCCGGCCCTTCGCGCCCGGTCCGCCGTCCCGGCCCTCCGGACGGCTCCATGCCGCCGGATCCACGTTTCGCAGGTCCTGTGGACGGCTCGATGCCGCCCGACCCGCGCTTTGCCGGCCCGGTGGACGGTTCGATGCCGCCCGACCCGCGTTTCAACGGCCCGGTCGATGGCTCCATCTCCATGCCGCCGGACCCCCGGTTCGCCGGCCCGCCTGACGGCTCCATGCCTCGCGACCCCCGCTTCGCCGGTCCCGTTGACGGTTCGATGCCGCCTGACCCGCGCTTCGCCGGCCCGCCCGACGGCTCCATGCCGCCCGACCCGCGGCTCGGCAGGCCGGGTCCGTCGCCGAGGCGCAGGCCGCAGCCGGTCGAGCACCCGACCGACGTGATCCCGGCCGTGCCGGACTCGGCGCCGCAGGAGCGTGAGCAGCTCGACGACCTGTTCGGCGACGATGACTACGAAGACGAGTACCGCGAAGACGGCGAGTACGACCAGGCGTACGACGACGAGGAGTACGGCGAATACGAGGACGCCGAGTACGAAGACGAGGAGTACGCCGAAGAACCCGCGCCCGCCAAGAAAAAGAAGAAGCGCAAGCGCAGCAAACGCGCGCTCGGCTGGGTCGCGGCGCTGCTGGTCCTCGTGGTGTTCGCCGGCGGCGCGTACTACGGCTACCAGAAGATCTTCGGCTACAACGACTTCGACGGCACCGGCGAAGGCAGCGCGCTCATCCAGGTCGAAGACGGCGACACCACGTCGGCGATCGGCGGCAAGCTGGTGGACGCGGGCGTCGTCGCGAGCACCTCGGCGTTCGTGAAGGCCGGCGCGGAGAACACCGCGCTGAGCCGGATCCAGCAGGGCTACTACCTGCTCAAGCAGCACATGTCCGGCGAGAGCGCGGTGTCGCTGATCACCTCGCCGGGCGCGCACGTCGGCCGGCTGGAGATCCGCCCGTACACGCAGCTCGACGACGTGAAGCAGCCCGGCGACAAGGTCGCGCCGGGTATCTACTCGGCGATCTCCAAGGCCTCGTGCGCCGAGCTCGACGGCAAGAGCACCTGCGTCTCCACGGACGCGTTGCGCAAGACCGTCGCGGACGCCGATCTCAAGACGCTCGGCGTGCCCGACTGGGCAGTGGACCCCGCGCAGAAGGCCCTGAGCAAGGACAAGCGCATCGAAGGCCTGATCGCGCCGGGGCTCTACGACGTCAAACCGGGCTGGACTGCGTCGGAGCTGATCACGAACCTCGTGAAGCAGTCGGCCTCGGCCATCCAGGCCGCGGGCTTGAGCGCCCAGAGCACCGGGCCCAAGCAGACGCCGTACCAGACGCTGATCGTCGCGTCGCTCATCGAGCGCGAGGCGATCACCCCCGATTTCCCCAAGATCGCGCGGGTCATCTACAACCGGCTCGACCAGAGGATCAAACTCGGCTTCGACTCGACCGTGAACTACGTGGTCGACAAACCGACCCTGCTCACGAACAAGGCGGATCGAGAAGCCCCGGGGCCGTACAACACGTATCTGAACTACGGCCTCCCGCCGACCCCGATCGGGGTGCCCAGCACCGACGCCATCAAGGCGGCGCTCGACCCGCCGGACGGCGACGAGCTGTACTTCGTGAAGTGCGAGAAGGACGGGCACTCCTGCTTCGCCACGACGCTGACCGACCACAACAAGAACATTGATCTGGCGCATTCCCGTGGCGTCTTCTGACGGGCCCCGCAAGGCCGCGGTGCTGGGCAAGCCGGTCGAGCACTCGCTTTCGCCGGTGCTGCACCGCGCGGCGTTCGACGCGCTCGGGCTCACGGGCTGGACGTACGAGCGCGTGGAGACCGGGGCCGACGAGCTGCCCGGGTTCGTCGACGGGCTCGGCCCCGAGTGGGTCGGCCTGTCGGTGACGATGCCGGGCAAGCGCCGGGCGCTCGACCACGCGGCCGAGGTCACGCCACGCGCGGCGGCGGTCGGTGCGGCGAACACGCTGGTGCGCGTCGAGGGCGGCTGGCTCGCCGATTGCACCGACGTCGACGGCGTCACGGGCGCACTGCGGGCCGCGGGTGGGTACGCACCTTCGCCGGGCGACCGGGCGGTGGTGCTCGGAGCCGGCGGAACGGCGGCGGCCGCGGTGGTCGGGCTCGCCGCGCTGGGCGTGGCGTCCGCGAGTCTCGTGGTGCGGGAGCCTAGGCGGGCGGGGGAGACGCTCGACGCGGCCAAGCGCGCGGGCCTCGATGTCGAGGTGCTCCGGTGGTCCGAAGTGGACTTCCCGGCGCTGGCGGCGCGCACGGCCGTGCTGGTGAACACCGTGCCGCCAGAGGCGGTGCTGGCTCACATCTCCGCGCTCGCGGGCGTGCCCAGCGTGCTGGACGTGATCTACCACCCGTGGCCGACGCCGCTGGCCGAAGCCGTCGCCGCTCGCGGTGGCCGGCTGGCGACGGGGCTGGACATGTTGCTGCACCAGGCGTTCGGCCAGGCGGAGCACTTCACAGGCCGGCCCGCGCCGCGTGAGGAGATGCGCGCTGCCCTGCGGGCGGCGACCGGGGACATCCTGCCGCTGCCGATTTCCTGAGGCGTGCCGGCTGCCGAATCGCTATCCTGGCCGACTGCCCATTCGCCGTTGATCAGGGGGATCCTTGCCGTCCACGAGCCAGCAGCCGCACACCGACGACGAAATCCGCGAGTCCTGGGTCGACGAGCCGCCGCGCCTCGACACCACGGTGACGCTTGCCGAGTACGACTCACAGTGGCCGGTGTTGTTCGAACGCGAAGCTGAGCGAATCCGCACAGCTCTGGGGGAGAACGTGGTGCTGCTCGAACACGTCGGGTCCACTTCGGTACCCGGCCTCGCCGCCAAGCCGATCATCGACATCCTGCTGGAAGTCCCGGACTCCGACGACGAGGACGCCTACGTGCCGGCGCTCGAAGCCGCGGGCTACCGGCTCGTGATCCGCGAGCCGGACTGGGAGAAGCACCGCTGCTTCACCGGGACCGACCCGAAGGTCAACCTTCACGTCCATTCCCCGGGCAACGGCCAGACCGAGCGATACCTGCTCTTTCGTGATCGGATGCGCACACATCCTGAGGAGCTGGCGACATACCTTGCGAAGAAACGCACACTGGCTGCGAAAACCTGGACGTACATCCAGCACTACGCGGACGCGAAGAGTGAGGTCATCGACGAGATCGTCGGCCGCGCCCGCGCCGCGCGGCTCGAAACGGCGCAGTACGACGGGTTCAGCCAGGCCTACGCCGAGCATGCGGCGAAAAGCGTGACGAACGCGCTGTACGACCGCCCGGCGATCGTGGAGCTGGCCGGTGACGTGGCCGGCAAGCGGGTCCTTGACGTCGGGTGCGCGGCCGGTCATCTGAGCGCGTTGCTCGCCGGCCGTGGTGCCGACGTGCTGGGTGTTGACATCAGCAAAGGCCTGATCTCCTTGGCGCGCAAGGAGTTCGGTGACCTGGCGAAGTTCGAGGTCGCCGACATCGCGAAGCCACTGTCCCTTGAGGACGGTTCGATCGACGTCATCACCGCGTCCCTTGTCCTGCACTACCTGGCAGATTTCGGACCGACGTTGTGCGAATTCCACCGCGTGTTGCGCCCGGGCGGACAGCTCGTGTTCTCGGTGCACCACCCCGGCGAGGACTGGCACTGGTTCGAGCGCGAGAACTACTTCGAGACCGAGCTGCTCGACGACGAGTTCCTGCTCGGTTCCCACCGTCAGGCGGTGCAGTTCTACCGCCGGCCGCTCAGCTGGACGTTCGACGCGGTGCGCGACGCGGGGTTCACCGTCGACCGGCTGGTGGAACCGATGCCCGTGGCCGAGGCCGACGCGGCCGACCCGCGGATCGCAGAGGGGCTGCGGACGAAGCCGCGGTTCCTGTACTTCCGTTGTGTGGCAGGAGAAGCATGATCCTGGAGTGCCGTGCGGTGCTGTTCGACGTCGACGGGGTGCTGGTGGACTCCACGGCTTCGGGCGAGCGGTCGTGGACGCGGTGGGCGCGAGAGCACGGGCTGGACCCGGCCGTCGTGCTCGACGGGGTGCACGGCCGCCGGTCCACGGAGACGGTGCGGATGCACCTGCCCGAAGCCCAGGCCGACGAAGGCCTGCGCCGGATCGACGAGCTGGAGATCGGCGACGCCGGCACCACCGTCGCGATCCCCGGCGCGGCCGAGCTGCTCGCGAGCGTGGCAGGGAACTGGGCCGTGGTGACCTCGGCGTCGCGGCCGTTGCTCGAAGCCCGGCTCGCCGCCGCGGGCCTGCCGCTCGCGCCCGTGGTGGTGACGGCCGCCGACGTGTCGCGGGGCAAACCGGACCCCGAGGGCTATCTGCTCGGGGCGCGGCGGGTCGGCGTGCCGATCGGCGAGTGCGCGATCTTCGAGGACAGCGGCAACGGCCTGGCCGCCGCGGTGGCGGCCGGCCCCGCCGCCGTGGTGGGCGTGGGCCGCGGCGCGCTGGACTCGCCCGCCGCGCCCGTGGTCCAGGATCTGGCCGGGATCCGCTGGACCGGCGCCGGCTTGCGGGTGGACGCTGTTCTGCGCGCCTGAGCGGACTACGGTGGGGCGCATGAAGATCGCGATCCTCGACGACTACCAGAACGTCGCGCTCAGCTACGCCGACTGGGACTCCCTCGGTGCCGACATCGAGGTCATCACCGAGGCCTTCACCGGCCCCGACGACGTGGTCCGGAAGCTGGCCGGCTTCGACGTCGCCGTGGCGATGCGCGAGCGCACGCGGTTTCCCTCGGAGGTGCTCGATCGACTGCCGGATTTGCGCCTGTTGGTGAGCACCGGCCGTCGCAACGCGGCGATCGATGTCGCGGCGGCGAAGCGCAACGGGGTCGTCGTGTCGGCGACGGGGTACCTCGGCCCGCCGACGCTGGAGCACACGTGGGCGTTGATCCTGGCCGCGGCGCGGAACCTGCCGGCGGATGTGCGGTCCATGCAGGAAGGTGGGTGGCAGGTCGGCGTCGGGACCGTGTTGAGCGGGAAGACGCTGGGCCTGCTCGGGTTGGGGCGCCTGGGGAGTGCTTCGGCGAAGATCGGGCAGGCGTTCGGAATGGAGACGATCGCGTGGAGCCCGAATCTGACGCCCGAGAAGGCCGCGGAGCACGGGGTGACGGCTGTCGGCAAGGAAGAGCTGTTCGAGCGTAGTGATGTGTTGTCGGTGCACGTGGTGCTGTCCGACCGTAGCCGCGGGTTGGTCGGGGCCGCGGAGCTGGCGCGGATGAAGCCGACGGCGTTGCTGGTGAACACGTCTCGTGGGCCGATTGTGGATGAAGCCGCGTTGGTGGATGCCTTGCGCTCGCGGCACATCGCCGCGGCGGCGTTGGATGTGTATGACGTGGAGCCGTTGCCGGCCGATCATCCGGTTCGTGGTCTCGACAATGTGATTCTGACGCCGCACGTCGGATATGTGAGCCGGGAGACGTACGAGATCTTCTATCGGGATGCGGTGGAGGATATTGCGGCTTTTCAGGCTGGGGAACCGATCCGCGTCATGGAGTGAGGTTTTCGGTTCGTCGCCTTGGGTGGTGGGCCTGGTTGCGTAGGTCCGTCGCCTTGGGTGGTGGGGCAAAACGCCCCAATGTGGCGTTGGTTGCGTTGAGCGCACCGAACGCAACATTGGGGCGGTGAGTCAGCCCTTCAGTTCTGCCAGTACCGCATCCGTGAACGGGGGCCACACCTCGGCTGCCCACGGGCCGAACGAGCGGTCCGCCAGGGCGACGCAGGCGTGGCCTGCTTCGGGGTCCACCCAGAGGAAGGTGCCGGACTGGCCGAAGTGGCCGAAGGTGCGCGGGGAGCTCGCGGAGCCGGTCCAGTGCGGGGACTTGTGGTCGCGCAGCTCGAAGCCGAGGCCCCAGTCGTTGGGTTTCTGGTAGCCGAAGCCGGGGAGGACGCCGTTGAGGCCGGGGAAGGCGACGTCGGTGGCGGCGGCGAGGGTGGAGGGCGCGAGGAGCTTCGGGGACTGCAGTTCGGCGGCGAAGCGCAGTAGGTCGTCCACAGTGGACGCGGCGCCGGAGGCAGGGGAGCCGTCCAGGGCCGTGGTGGTCATGCCGAGGGGGTCGAGCAGGGCTTCGCGCTGGTAGTCGGCGAAGGCGATGCCGGAGTGTTCGGTCAGGGTTTCGGCCAGGACCTCGAAGCCGGCGTTGGAGTACAGGCGGCGGGTGCCAGGCGGGGCCATCTCCTTGTGCGCGTCGAAGGCGAGGCCGGAGGTGTGGGCGAGCAGGTGCCGCACGGTGGAGCCCTCGGGGCCGGCGGGCGTGTCCAGCTCGACCACGCCCTCCTCGAGCGCGATGTGCGCCGTGTACGCGGTGAGCAGCTTGGTCACCGACGCCAGGCGGAACACGCGGGCGGAATCGCCGCGGCGGTCGCGCACCGCGCCGTCGGCGGAAACCACCCCGGCCGCGGCGTTGTCCACCGGCCACTTGTCGATCAGGCGCAGGCTTTCCATGTAGCCAGCTTAAACATCCCGGTTACGCGCGAAGGGGCCACCCGGTGTCGGGCGTCCTCTGCGGGCCTGGATCGGCTGCCTGCATCGTCTGGTCGGTGCTGGTCAGGGCGATCGGGCAGTGGTGACTTGATCACTCGATTGGCGGGTTTTCGCGTGTGAGATTGCCGGATACTGTCGAGATCGCAGGGGGAGGGGACGAGGTGGCGGTTTACTGCCGTCGCAGATTTTAAACTGTGCTTTCATTGGCGGCTTGGAATAACAGCCACTGGGCTGGCCATGCAATTTTCGCTGTGTCTGTCGACGCAGTTCTGTGGATTGTCGCCTGAAAATCTCCCGTCGTAGGTTTACATTAACGTTTGGGAAGGAAGCGCTATGTCGACCGATGCGAGGGAAGGGTTTCTTGGTCGCATTGAGGAAGATCTTGCCGCCCCAGTGCCGGCGAGGCGGTCGGGATCGGGACGCCGCGCCTTGAAATCTGGGCTGGCTGTGGGCGCTTTGGCTGCTTCTGCGGTGCTTTCCGGGTTTGGTGGTGTCGCTTCGGCTGAGTCGATGTCTGCGAGCTCGGCCGCAGCTCCCGCGAGTTGTTCGACGCCTGATCCGATTCCGCGGACGCAGTCGAAGTGGTGCAACCTGGCCAATTTCGTTTTTGCCTATGAGTACGACTATTCGCCCAATGGTGGAATCGTGTATTGCTATGTTTTCGATCTCACTGTCTATAATGCGCCGTGCGGCGGCACGGTTCATGTTGGAGAGAAGGAAGCATGCGCGTGACCGCGTGACCGCGTGACCGCGTGACCGCGTGACCGCCAGGTTTTCTGGGCGTGGGGCGAGTTTTCACGTCTTGCCTCACGCCCGCCTGCCGAAGGGGGACAATATGAGATATTTGCCGGTCCACGTGGTGATTCTGGCCAAGGATGAAGAGCGTTGTATTGGCCGCTGCCTTGACAGTGTCATCGGGCGCGGGTTCTCGAGCATTGTGGTCCTGGACACGGGGTCGGTGGACAGTACTTGCGAGTTGGCGGCAAGTTACGAGGCACATGGCGTGCAATTGGTTCGGATTCCATGGATGGAATCCTTTGCGGCCGCCAGAAATCGGGCACTTGAGCTATTTGACAGCGTCTGGGTCTTTTTCGTTGATGCTGACGAATGGCTCCCCGTGGGAGAGGTTGAGAAACTCTTTGGCGGATTGAGCGCACTTGCCAATCAGCCTCGGGAAGATCTGGCCATCGCGCCGGTTATTTACGATGTCGACCGCGATTCCTGGGTAAATGAAGTGCCGCGTGTGTTCTTCGCAAGCGGCTGCATAGAGTACCGAGGTGAAGTTCACGAGTATCCGGTGGTGTCGGCTGATGGTGACTCGCCGGTTCGCCTGCATAAACTCAACTTCACGCTCAATCATGACGGTTACGGTAGGGAGGTGGCTGTCCGGAAGCGAAAGACGCAGAGAAATCTGGCGCTGCTTTCGGCTGCGCGAGAGCGCGACCCTGAAAACCCGAGATGGCTGTATTTTAGTATCCGCGACGGCCTTCCATTGCACAGTCCTGAATTTCTCCTGCAGGCCTGCAATAAACTCGTAGAAATGGCTGATCACAAGTCGTCTGGCGGTGACCGTACGAACGCCGGCGAGTATCTCCGGCGCGCTCTTCCTCTCGCGTCTCAGAACCTGGGGTTCCACGGCTGGTGGAGCGAGGTGGAACGGAACTGTGTCATACTTGACGAGTTGGACGGCGAATGCAGTCCAGATGCACAGTATTTACGCAGGATTTCGGATCTCTGGCTAGGTGGTCTGCCTGATTCCTCGTTGAGCGAGCTCATTCGCATTCGTAAGGATGACCGAATCGTAGCGAAGAGTACCCTCTGTCCGCAGGGAAGGCACTTGGATGCGGTTATCGCGGCCGGAATTGAGGCGCGATACGGAGGCGACGAGGCTGACCGATACCGGGATATGTGTGCGCCCTGGGATGACATGTTCTTCGTGTCATCGAGAATTCGGATGCCTCAGGCGGAGTTGGCTTGAACGCTGGTAGCCAGTGGTTCTTGAAGCCGCAAAGGGCGGGGGCGGAGTGTGAATCCGCCCCCGCCCGAGCAGCCTGTCAGTTGCCGTCGAGATCCGTGGCGACGAGCTCCGCCACCGCTTCGATCGCGGCGTCGGCGCCCTCGCCCTCGGCGCTGATGACCACCTCGTCGCCGAAGGCGGCGGCGAGCGTCATCAGGTTGAGCACGCTGCCGGCGGCCACCGCGTCGCCGCCGGCCTTGGCGATGGTCACCGCGACGGGTTGCGCCGCGGCCGCCTTGGCGACCAGCGCGGCCGGCCTGGCGTGCAGGCCCACCTTGCTGGCCACGGTGACTCGTTTCTCCGGCATGGTCGTCCTCTCTCGGTTTTCTTGTGGTCGAGCTTACTTCGCGGCCGTGCGGTCGAGGTCGGCCTCGATGGAGTCGTCCTCGCGGCCCGGTGTCTTCAGGTTCCACTTCGTGATCACGAACCGGAAGACCACGTAGTAGATCGCGGCGAAGACCAGGCCGATCGGGATCAGCCAGACGACGTTGTGCGCGGTGTCCAGCGACGAGTTCAGGGCGAAGTCGATCGCGCCGCCCGAGAACGAGAAGCCGAGGTGGATGTTGAGCGCGTTGCAGACCGCCAGCGAAACACCGGTCATGATCGCGTGGAAGATGTAGAGCGGCCACGCCACGAACATGAACGCGAACTCGATCGGCTCCGTGACACCGGTGATGAACGAGGTCAGCGCAGCCGAGATCATGATCGAGCCCACGAGCTTCTTCTGGCCCGGCTTCGCGGTTTGCCAGATCGCGAGCGCCGCGGCGGGCAGGGCGAACATGAAAATCGGGAAGAAGCCGGTCTGGAAGATGCCCGAGCCCTGGACGTGGTTGTTCAGGAAGTTCGGGATGTCACCGCCGTTGAAGACGAACCACACCGGCACGTTGAGCAGCTGGTGCAGGCCGATCGGGATCAGCAGGCGGTTGAGCACGCCATAGATGCCGCCACCGACCACCGGGGAGCCGACCACAGCCTTGCCGACGTCGTTGATCGCGGCGTCGACGTACTTGAAGACCAGGCCGAAGATCACGCCGAGGATGATCATCGCGAACGCGGTGACGATCGGCACGAAGCGGCGGCCGCCGAAGAAGGCCAGCCAGCTCGGCAGCTTGATCCGGTAGTAGCGCTGCCACAGCAGGGCGGCGACGATGCCGCTGATCACACCGGTCAGCACGCTGTAGGGCCAGTGGATCGGCGACGCGTCCCACGCGGGCTTGTAACCCTGCTGGCTGCTGATCGGCGCGATGGCCTGGATCACCTTGTTGAACACGATCCAACCCACGACCGCGGCGACGGCTGTCGAGCCGTCGCCCTTACGCGCGAAGCCGACCGCGATACCGATGGCGAACAGCAGCGGCAGCCAGTCGAACAGGCCACCGCCCGCTGCGCCGATCACGGCCGAGACCTTGTCCCAGCCCAGGCCCTTGCTGCCGAAAACGTCGTCCTGGCCCAGCCGGTTGAGAAGACCGGCAGCGGGCAAGACGGCGATGGGCAGCATCAGGCTGCGGCCGAAGCGCTGCAGCCCGGCGAGCCCGCCGCCGCTCTTCTTGCCCTTCGCCCCCTCTGTGGTGGTGGCGCTCATCGTCGGGTACCTCCGTGGTGGGGTTGGTGGCCGGAATCCGGGGTGTTCCGGTCCAACTGCATGGTCACCTGGTAGTGGTCTCCCCGGTACCAGGACGTCATGTCCTCCACCGGTTCTCCGCCTGCGCTGGAGACCCGGCGGAAAACGAGGAGCGGAGTGCCGGTGCGCATGCCGAGCAGGCGCGCCGTCTCGCGATCCGCGGACTCGGCCCACACCGTCTGGTACGCCTGGTCCGGCCGCAGGTCGTAGGCCTCGGCCAGCTGGGCGTACAGGGAACGGGTGAGGTCGAGGTCGAGCAGTCCGGGCGTGCGGCCCGCGTGGTACCAGCCGCGTTCCACGGCCAGCGGCACGCCGTCCGCGCGCCGCAGCCGCACAAGCCGGTGGGCCGCCACGCCCTCGGCGAGGCCGAGTGCGTGCGCCGAGGTCACCGGCGGGACCTCGAGCGACGTGGACACCACCTCCGTGGTCGGGGTGAGCCCGCGCCGGCGCATGTCGTCGGTGAAGGACATCAGGTAGAGCTGCAACTCCATGCGGCGCGCGGCGGTGAACGTGCCCTTGCCGCGCACCCGGGCCAGCAGGCCCTCTTCGACGAGCTTGCCGATCGCCGAGCGGACCGTGAGGCGCGAGACACCGTAGCGCTGGGCGAGCTCCCGCTCCGACGGGATCGGCGAACCGGGCGGGAGCTCGCGCTCCACAGACCGGCGCAGGATCTCGCGCAGCTGGGCGTGCTTGGGCGTGGGCCCGTTGATCACCCGGTCGACCCGGTCGACGCCGTCGGGCGGCGGGACGTGCGCGGCAGCGCTCATCGATGTCACCCTCCTCGTGTCGTCGCACCGGGCGACCGGTGCTCGCGTCTTCGCCGGAAGATTGGTACGTTCCGGTCTAGACCAATAATTCCGATGGGGCAGAATGCTCCGCCTCGCGAGTGGGTGTCAACCACCGTTATACGTTCGTGGCCTGCGGCGACGTGCATGCCGACGAACGGCGTAGTACTGGTGGAGCGCACTGGCTCACGTGGGGAACCAACGGGAAACGAGGAGGCCGCGATGGCGGATGACAGGCCTGAGAAGATTCTCGCGGCGCTCGGCGGCGTGGACAACGTCGTCGAGATCGAAGGCTGCATCACGCGCCTTCGCTGCGAGCTGGAGGACACCAGCCTCGTCGACGAGGCGGCGCTCAAGGCCGCGGGCGCGATGGGCGTGGTGAAGATGGGCTCCGCGGTGCAGGTGATCGTCGGCCCCGAGGCGGACACGATCGCCAGCGACATCGAGGACCTGATGTGAGCCTCGAAATCCTGAGCCCCGTCGCGGGCGAGGTCGTCGCGATCACCGAGGTGCCCGACCCGGTGTTCGCCGAGGCGATGGTCGGCCCCGGCATCGCCGTGAAGCCGAGCGGCGGGCGCTCCGACGCCGTCGCGCCGGTCGACGGCACCGTCGTGACCCTGCACCCGCACGCCTTCGTGGTGGCGACCGAGGACGGGCGCGCCGTGCTCGTGCACCTCGGCATCGACACGGTGAAGGAGAAGGGCGAGGGCTTCACCCTCCACGTGGTCAAGGGCGAGTCGGTGCGCGCCGGCCAGCCGGTGATCGGCTGGGACCCCGAGGCCGTGACGGCCGCCGGCTACTCGCCGATCGTGCCCGTGGTCGGGCTCGACGCCCAGGCCGACGTGCTCGCGGGCCTCGAGCCCGGGCGCACGGTCGCGGCGGGCGACCCGCTGTTCAGCTGGAACGGCTGAGGAGTTTCACGCCGAAAGGGCCCCTTGTGGACGGTGATCGTCCACAAGGGGCCCTTCGCGTGCGTTGGGTGGTTTACGTCGTCAGGCGGTGACGACCTCTCCGTTGTCGACCTTCACGTTGATCTTCGGCAGCGGCTTCTCGGCCGGGCCGTTCTTCACCGCACCCGTGAGCGAGTCGTACACCGAACCGTGGCACGGGCAGTGGATCTCGGCGCCCTGCGGCGGGTTCACGGTGCAGCCCTGGTGGGTGCAGATGGCGCTGAAGCAGTTCACGGTTCCGGCGGTCGGCTGGGCCACGATCACGTCCTGGCCGTCGGGGGTCTTGGCGGACTTCGCCTGGCCGACGGGCACGTCGGACAGCGCGATCACCTTCCCGCCGGGCTTGGGGGCGTCGCCGCCCGAGGAGCCCGAGTCCGAGCCGGCGCCACAGGCCGCGAGGGCGACGGTGCCCACGGCGACGCCGGCGACGGCGGCCCCGGTGGTGAGAACGGAGCGGCGGGTGTGCAGTTCGGCAGTCATGCCCCTACTAACGAGATGATCGCCCGGCTGGTTCACCCGTTCACCGCAAAGCGTTGTCCGGTGAACCGGATCGGCCGTGTCCCCGTGTAATGGGGGAGAGGATTCAGACGGGGTGAAGGAGAACATCATGCTGGCCAACTGGATGCGAGGGTTGGGCGCGATCGGGCTGGTCGGGTCCGCCGCGGTCCACTTCTACCTGTACTTCGGCAGCGGCTACTCGGACATCGCCGTGGTCGGTCCGCTGTTCCTGGTGAACGGGATCGCCGGGATCGTGATCGCCGTCGCGCTGCTGTTCTGGCACCACTGGGTGCCGCCGTTCTTCACGCTCGGCTTCGGCGGCGTGACGTTGCTCGCCTACCTGCTGTCGGTGACCGTGGGCCTCTACGGCGTGCACGACCAGTTCAACAGCCAGTTCGAGTACTGGGGCGTGGTCACCGAGGCGCTGTGCGTGATCTGCGGCCTGGTGCTGCTGGTGCAGGAGGTGCGCGCCAGGCAGTCTTCCGGCGGGCACGCGGTGCCGGCCGGACGCTGACCGGGGCTTTCCGTGGCGAGGAGTGACGTCGAGGACCAGCTGATGCGCGCGCTGCACGAGGAACACGCGGCCGCGCTCTGGTCCTATGCCCTGCACCTGACGGGCGGCAACAGGAACCACGCGGAGGACGTGGTGCAGGAGACGCTGCTGAGGGCGTGGCGGCACACCGACGTGCTGGACCAGTCACAGGGCTCGGCCCGCGCGTGGCTGTTCACGGTCGCGCGCCGGATCGCCATCGACGGGTGGCGGTCGGCGACCTCGCGCTCGGAGGTCGTCACCGACGCTCCGCCCGAGCGCGCGGTGGCCGACGGCACCGAGCGGGCCGTGCAGGGATGGCTGGTGGCCGAGGCGCTGGGCGAGCTCTCGGTGCGCCACCGCGAGGTGCTCGAACTGTGCTACTTCCAGGGGTACTCGGTGGCCGACGCGGCCCACCGCCTGGGGATAGCCGAGGGGACGGTGAAGTCCCGCACGCACTACGCGCTGCGGGCGCTTCGCCTGGCTTTGGAAGAGCGGGGGGTGACGCAGTGACCGCCGACGAGTTCGCGACCTACGACGCCGCGTACGTGCTCGGTGCGCTGTCACCGGAGGACCGGCAGGCGTTCGAGGAGCACCTCCAGGAGTGCGACCGGTGCGCCGCCGCGGTCCGCGAGCTGGCCGGGCTCCCGGGTTTGCTCGCGCAGACCAGAGGTGGTTCGCCGGGGGGAGCCTTCGGGCCCGGCGAACGTGAGCGCGGCGGCGCGGGGGCGCCGCCGGATCCGGGGCCGGTGCCCGATCTGGTGATCGTGCCGGGTTCGGGGCCGGGTTCGGGGCCGGGTTCGGGGCCGGGCTCGGATGTGCCGGGTGTGCCGGGGTTTGTACTGGGTGTGCCGGGATCGGATGTGCCGGGACATGTGCCGGGTGTGCTGGGCTCGGATGCGCCGGGTATGCCGGGACCGGGCTCGCGGTCGGTGCCTGACCTGTCGGCGATGTCGTCGACGCCGGGCTCCCAGGCGATGCCGGACTTGCTGCCGATGCCGGACTTGCTGCCGGTGCTGATGCGGAAGGTGCGGCGCCGCCGGCGGATCCGGGACGGGGTGACCGGGGGAGTGGCCGCGCTGGCCGTCGCTGCCGGGGTGGCTTTGGCGGTGTCCGTTTCGCTGCCGGACGTGTCTCCGCCGCCCGCTGTCGCCGCGCCTCCGCCACCGCCTGCGCTCGCCATGTCGGCCCTCGGCGAATACCCGATCCAGGCCGCGGCCCGCATCGACCCCCAGTCGTGGGGCACCGAGGTCCAAATGTCCTGCAGCTACCGCGGCGGCAAGGGCGGGGACTACTCGCTCGTCGCCCTCGGCCGCGACGGCACCGCGACCGAACTCGCCACCTGGAAGGCCCTTCCGGAGAACACGGCCAACGTCGTGGTGGGCACACCGATGAAGTCCCAGGACATCGCCTCGCTGGAGATCCGGAGCGTACGGACGGGGAAACCGTTGATGCGCCTGGTTTATCCATGACTCGCTGACTCACGGGCTCGCTTCGGCCCACCCCAATGTGGCGTTGGTTGCGTTCAACGCACCGAACGCCACATTGGGTGCGCCCAGCGCACCCAATGCCGCATTGGGGCGCTTGGCGCGACCTCCGGATGCTGTGAGTGGCCGGCTCGAGTTGTTGGCGCGTAGCTGCTGACGGGCTCGGGTTCTTTGTGTGCCGGCCGGTTTGGGCTGCCCGGTCGAGTGAATCGAGCGGGTTTTCGGCGCGAGCGGTCCACTCGCGACAGGCGCGGCTTGGCGTGGTGGGCGGGGGCTGCGAACGTGGGTGCATGTCCTGGGGAATGGTCGTTGTGGGTGGGGCGGTGGTGCCCCTCCTGGTGTGGTTGCTGAGGCGGGCGGGTGCGCCCGTGTCGCCGGTCGTGGCTGTCGCCGTGGTGGTGGCTGCGCTGCTCGTCGTCGTGTGGCGGTGGCAGGAGGGGCGCTGGGCCGAGTGGTGGTGGCCGGTGCCGTGGGTGCTCACGGTGGTCGGGGTGCCGTTGTGCCTGGCGGATGTCCGGCATCGGAGGTTGCCGGATGTGCTGACGTTGTCGGCGTACCCCGTCATGGCGACCGCGATGACCGTCGCCGCCGTAAGCGGGGGCGGGGCGACGCTGCTCGTGAGCGCGGCGGAGGGCGTGCTCGTGTTCGGCGGCGTCCATCTCGTCGTCCACCGGGTCAGGCCGGCGCAGCTCGGGGCAGGAGACGTGAAGCTCGCCGGCGTGCTCGGCGCGGTGCTGGGTGCGCTCGGCTGGGCGTCGGTGGCGGTCGCGGCGGTCGCGGCGGCCGGCCTGAGTGCCGTCGTGGCCGTGGGAGCGCAGGTGCCGGCCATCGCCGAGCGGGCGCGCCGCACCCAACGAGCGAGCGGCCTTCCGGCATCGGCCACCTCGCCGAAGGGCGCATCCCGCGCAGGTAGCCATCCGGCATCGGCCACCTCACCGAAGGACGCGCCAGGCGCGCATCCGGCATCGGCCACCCAGGAGACATCCCCACCACAAGCCAGGGACGGGCCTTGCGCCCATCGGGCGATTCGGTGTGGTGTGCCCCACGGGCCGGCGTTGGTGGTCGCGGCCTGGACGTGCGCCGTGTTCCCCGGGTTGGGTTCGGGGGTGGTGCCGAGCTGAGGGGCTGCTGGTCAGGCGCCCCGCGAGCCGTGACAGGATTGCCAGGTGTTGCGCTGGATCACCGCAGGAGAATCGCACGGACCCGCCCTCGCCGCTGTGCTCGAGGGCCTGCCCGCTGGTGTGGAGGTGACCACCGGAGACCTCACCGCGCAGCTCGCGCGGCGACGCCTCGGGTTCGGTCGCAGCCCGCGCATGGGGTTCGAGACCGACCACGTGCAGTTCCTGGGCGGCGTCCGCCACGGGATCTCGCAGGGCGGCCCCATCGCGGTGCAGATCGAGAACGCCGAGTGGCCAAAGTGGGAGCAGGTCATGGCGGCCGACCCCGTGGACCCCGAGGTGCTCGCCGGCCTGGCGCGCAACGAGCCGCTCACGCGGCCGCGCCCCGGCCACGCCGATCTGCCCGGCATGCAGAAGTACGGCTTCGACGAGGCCCGTCCCGTGCTGGAGCGCGCGAGCGCCCGCGAGACGGCGTCACGCACGGCGCTGGGCACGGTGGCGCGCAACTTCCTGCGCCAGCTGCTGGGTGTGGAGGTGCTGAGCCACGTCGTGTCGATCGGAGGTGCCGACGCGCCCGAGGGGCCGCTGCCGCAGCCGGGTGACCTGGCCGCGATCGACGAGAGCCCCGTGCGGGCGTTCTCGGCCGAGGGCACCGAGGCGATGGTCGCCGAGGTCGACGCCGTGCGTAAGGCGGGCGACACCGTCGGCGGCGTGATCGAGGTGCTCGCCTACGGGCTGCCGCCGGGCCTCGGCTCCCACGTGCACTGGGACCGCCGCCTCGACGCACGCCTCGCGGGCGCGCTCATGGGCGTGCAGGCCATGAAGGGCGTGGAGGTCGGCGACGGCTTCACCACCGCTCGGCGCTGGGGCAGCCAGGCCCACGACGAGATCGACCGCGGCACCGGCCCGGTCGGCGTCACGCGCCGCTCCAACCGCGCGGGCGGCCTCGAAGGCGGCATCACCAACGGCGAGCCCCTGCGCGTGCGCGTGGCGATGAAGCCGATCTCGACCGTGCCGAAGGCGCTGTCCACGGTGGACGTGCGCACGGGCGAGCCGGCCGTCGCGATCCACCAGCGCTCGGACGTGTGCGCCGTGCCGCGGGCGGGCGTTGTGCTCGAATCCGTGGTGGCGCTGGTGCTGGCCGACGCCGCGCTGGAGAAGTTCGGCGGCGACTCGCTGGCCGAGAGCAAGCGCAACGCCGAGGGCTACCTGAAGGCGCTCGAGGAGCGCTGGTGAGCCCCCGCGCCGTGGTCGTGGGACCGCCGGGCTCGGGCAAGAGCACGGTGGGCCCGCTGCTCGCCGAGGCGCTCGGGGTGGCGTTCCGCGACACCGACGACGACATTGTCGAGCGCACCGGCCGCGGGATCTCCGACATCTTCGCCGAGGACGGCGAGCCGGCGTTCCGCGCGCTCGAAGCGCAGGCCGTCGCCACCGCCCTCGACGAGCACGACGGTGTCCTCTCCCTCGGCGGCGGCGCTCCGCTGACCCTGGAGACGCGGGCGCTGCTGGCGAAGCACACCGTGGTGTTCCTGAGCGTCGGCCTCGCCGCCGGCGTGCAGCGCACCGGCCTGTCGAGCGCGCGTCCGCTGCTCGCGGGCGTGAACCCGCGCGCCACGTTCAAGTCCCTGCTCGACGCGCGCCTGCCGGTGTACCGGGAGGTGGCGACCGTCGAGATCGAGACCGACCAGCGCACGCCCGCCGAGGTGGTGGCCACCGCGGTCGCCGCGATCGAACCGGCCGAAGTCCGCAAGCAGTAGGACGCTGAGCAACACAGACCCGGAGTGCCACAACTCCAGGAGTAGTGAGGAAAACCCGTGTCCCAACCCGTCCGGATCCGCGTCGCGACCGCGCACCCGTACGACGTGCTCGTGGGCCGTGGCCTGCTCGCCGAGCTCACCGCGCAGCTCGCCGACGCGTCGAAGATCGCGCTGATCCACCCGCCCACGCTCACCGCCACGGCCGAGGCCGTGCGCGAGGAGCTCGCCGAAGCGGGCCTCGACGCGCACCGCGTGGAGATCCCGGACGCCGAGGACGGCAAGGCCTTCTCCGTCGCCAGCTTCTGCTGGGAGGTCCTCGGCCGGATCGGGCTCGACCGCCGCGGCGTGGTGGTGGGCCTCGGCGGCGGCGCCGTGACGGACCTGGCCGGCTTCGTCGCCGCCACCTGGATGCGCGGCGTGCGCCTGGTCAACGTGCCGACCACGCTGCTCGGCATGGTCGACGCGGCCGTCGGCGGCAAGACGGGCATCAACACCGAGGCCGGCAAGAACCTCGTGGGCGTGTTCCACGAGCCGAGTGCCGTTCTCGTCGACCTCGCGACGCTGGAAACCTTGCCCCGCAACGAACTCGTGGCCGGCATGGCCGAGGTCGTGAAGACCGGCTTCATCGCCGACCCGCGCATCCTGGAGCTGATCGAACAGGATCCCGAAGCCGCCCTCGACCCGACCGGAGACGTGCTGGCCGAGCTGGTCCGCCGCTCGATCCAGGTGAAGGCCGACGTCGTCGCCGCCGACCTGCGCGAGTCCGACCTGCGCGAGATCCTCAACTACGGCCACACCCTCGGCCACGCCATCGAGCGCCGCGAGCGCTACCGCTGGCGCCACGGCGCGGCCGTGAGCGTGGGCCTGGTGTTCGCCGCCGAGCTCGCCCGCCTCGCCGGGCGCCTCGACGACGAGACCGCCGCGCGCCACGCGTCCGTGCTGAAGCTGATCGGCCTGCCGACCACCTACGACGCCGACGCACTGGGCCAGCTCATGGAAAGCATGAAGGGCGACAAGAAGACCCGCTCCGGCGTGCTGCGGTTCGTGGTCCTCGACGCGCTCGCCAAGCCCGGCCGCCTCGAAGGCCCGGACCCGGCGCTGCTGGCCGCCGCGTACTCCGCGGTCGCGGCCGACGCCCCCAAGAGCGGCGGGAGCGTGCTGCTGTGAAGGTCTTCGTCTTCAACGGCCCCAACCTCGGCCGCCTCGGCAAGCGCGAGCCCGCCGTCTACGGCTCGACGACCCACGACGACCTCGCCGCCCTCTGCGTGAAGACGGGCACCGAGCTCGGCCTCGACGTCGAGGTGCGCCAGACCGACCACGAGGGCGAGCTCGTCGGCTGGCTCCACGAGGCCGCCGACGGCGGTCACCCGGTCGTGCTCAACGCCGGCGCCTGGACGCACTACTCGATCGCTGTGCGCGACGCCGCCGCGCAGCTGTCCGCGTCGCTGATCGAGCTGCACATCAGCAACGTCCACAAGCGGGAGCAGTTCCGCCACCACAGCGTGCTCTCCGACGTCGCCACCGGCGTGATCGTGGGTCTCGGCGTCGACGGCTATGGCCTCGCGCTGCGCTGGGTCGCAGCGAACGTGAAGTGACCCAGGAGCTCATCACCGACCGGCTCCGGCTGCGGGCCCTGACCGAGGCCGACACCGACGCCGTGGTGGCGGTGTTCACCGACCCGGAGATGAGCCGGTTCTTCGCCGCCGACTTCTCCGACCCCGACCACGCCCGCGCCATGGTGGCCCGCCGCCTCGCCTACGACGGGCCCGAAGGCCAGGGCCACTGGGTGGTCGAGCACGAGAGCGAAGTCGTCGGCGTCGCTCACCTGCGCCCGTCGTCCGAGCTGCCTGGCGACGGCGCCGAGGTGGGGTACTTCGTCGCCGCGAAGCACGCGGGGAAGGGCTTCGCCACCGAAGCCGCCCGCGCGCTCGTGGACCATGGCCTCACCACTCTCGGCCTGCCCGCCGTATGGGCGCTCGTCCACGAGGACAACGCGGCCAGCCTCGCGATCACCCGCCGGCTCGGCTTCCTCGACGTCGGCTCCGGCGTGCACTACGGCGACGTGCACCGCGTGCTCGTTGCGCTGCCCACCGCGCACGGCCGGCCCCACCACCTCGAGCTTTGGGTCCCCGACCTCGCGCGCGCCGAACGCAGCTGGGGTTGGCTGCTGGGCCGGCTGGGCTGGCGCGAGTACCAGCGCTGGCCCGACGGCGTCAGTTGGCGCCTCGGCCCCACGTACCTCGTGGTGGAGGCCTCGCCCGCCATGGCCGCCGGACCGCACGAACGCCTTCGCCCCGGCCTCAACCACCTCGCCCTGCACGTCGCCACCCGCGCCGAGGTCGACGAGCTCGCGGCCGGCGGGCCCGGCTGGCGGCCCCTGTTCGCGGACCGTTTTCCCTACGCGGGCGGGAAACCGCACTACGCGGCCTACCTCGAGAACGACGACGGCTTCGAGGTCGAGCTTGTTGCCCTCGAACACCCGCGAGACGGGGACGCGTTCACCCAACCGGGTTAGGACTGGTTAGACTCGACCATCATGCACCCGTTTCGTGGCGGGGTTCGGCGACCCGCGCGAGCCCTGTTCGCCCTGGCGTTGTCGGGGGTCGTCGTGGCGGGCTGCAGCGACAGCTACGCGCAGACCCAGGCCGACGGACCCGACCACGGCGGCATCGCGGGCGGCAAGCCGGCTCCGGCGAAGCCCCCGCGCGTGGCGAACGTCCCCCTGGAGACCGCGAAAGCCCGCCAGAGCAACGGAGTGGTCGCCGCCGGAGCCGCCGACGCGGTCTACAACTACGGCCCCACGGCGATGGTCGAAAACGGCAAGACCCGCCTGTGGTGGTGCAGCCAGTACGGCAGCGCGGCCCCGCCCGGCGACGACATTCTCTACGCCGAGGCGCCCTCCGCCGACGGTCCCTTCACCGGACCCGGTGGCGGCGCGCCGATCGCGGTCCTGTCCGGTTCGCCCGGTGCGTTCGACGGCGTGCACACGTGCGACCCGTCCGTGCTGCGCGTCGGCGGCACCTACTACCTGTACTACACCGGCGCGGCGGGCGACCACGCGCTCGGCAACGCCGTCGGCCTCGCGACGAGCCCCGACGGCGTCCACTGGACCCGCGCGGCGGGCGGGCGCCCGATCCTCGGGCCTTCGCACGACGTGCACCGCGACAACGTCTACGGCGCCGGCCAGCCCTCGGTCGTGTTCCTCGACGGCTGGTACTACCTCATGTTCACCGACACCACCGGCCGCGCCGCCGGCTGGAACGGTGCCGGCCAGTTCGTGATCCGCTCCCACGACCCGGCGTTCGGCAGCGGCGTGGAAGCGTTGGGGGACAAGGGTTTCGGGCCCGTATCGAGCACCTCGGCACCACGTGAGCGCTCGGTGGTCGACGGGTTCAGCGCCGACCTCGAATGGGTCGGCGCGCTCGACGCGTTCGTGATCGCCCACGAGACCGCGGACGGCACCACGCTCACCTTCTGGGACAAGGACTTCACCCTCCAGCCCTACACGCCGCTGGTGATCCCCGGCGCGTGGAAGGAAGGACCCGGCCTCATTCGCCGCCCGGACGGCCACGCTCCGACGTCGGTCACCGACCCGTGCGACACCGTCTCGTTCGACGTCGTGCGCGCGACCGCGATCGGTTCCGCGGGTGCGCCGACGGGCCTGAAGCACTTCGGGCTCGACGTGCAGGGCGCCGGCGGCTGCTCGAGCCCCGACCGCGTGACCACGACGTTCGACGGCGTCGCGATGCCGTCACCGGACCGCCGGATGGACCTGTTCCGCCGCGGCGTGCGCATCCGCGTCGACCGCCGCTCCGTCGCGACCGCGCTGGCCGGGGAAGTGGTGGACCGGCCGCTCACGCCGGTCGCCGGGCTGCCCGTGAAGACGACGCTGAAGTCCGGCATGAACGTGGTGCACTCGTACGGCCACGGGTACGGCGTGGTGCTCGGCAACGAGCTCTACGGCCTGCCCGACACCACGATCGTGGACCTCAACGGGGCCGAGGTGACGGAGATCGACCCGCGACAGTGGGACGCCTACGCGCCCGGGCTCCCGCTGGGCGGCTGACGGGCGACGGCTTCGGCCGCGGCGCGCCGGCCGGCTCGGCCTCCGGCAGCTCCAGCTGACCCGACTGGCTGCCTGACCCGTCGTCCTCGTCGTCCTCGGGTTCCGGCTCCTCGTCCTCCGGCGCGGGCCGCCGCACGCGCGAGCCGACGAACAGCCCCAGCCCGGCCGGCACCAGCACCAGCAGCGCCGAGAACGCGGCACCCCCGGTGAGCGCCGCGCCCAGCTCCGACGTCCCGGTCTGGTCGACGAACACCGCACGCCCGATCACATACAGGATGCCGGAGACGACGCCGGCCACCAGCGACGCGATGAACCAGGCCCGGCCGCGGTCCGGTTTGCCGCGCCAGCCGTCGACCGCGCTCCACAGCGCCGCGACGCCCACCAGCACGGCGAGGGTGACGGACGTGATCACAGTCTGGTCGGTCGGGTGGAACACGGACCACTTGGCGAGCAGCGTCATGGCGGCGGCGTGGACGACGGCCATGACCAGCCCGCGAGTCAACCAGGCACCCAGCATGGACGGAGTGTAGGTGCCACCGGGTGAACGCCGTGTGGTCCACCCGGAGCAGCGGCTCCGGGTGCCCGGCCGCTTGCGGACGGTGACCGCCGCGAGCGTCCCCGAACCGGGCGATCCGCGTGGCTAAGCTGGCCGGGTGCCTGAAACCCACGCTCACCGTCGCGGCGCGCTGCGGTCCCTGATCACCGATTCCGGGGTCGACGCGCTGCTGGTCACCGACCTGCTCAACATCCGCTACCTCACCGGGTTCACCGGGTCGAACGCCGCGCTGCTCGTGCACGCCGGCGGCGAGGCGCAGACCGTGTTCTGCACCGACGGCCGCTACACGACCCAGTCGGCGTCCGAGGTGCCCGATCTCGAACGCGTGATGGGCCGCGCCAGCGACCGTGTGCTCGCCGACTTCGCGGCCCGCGCCCACGCGACCTACGGGCGTACCGGGTTCGAGAGCCAGCACGTGAGCGTGGAAGACCACGAGGCGCTCAAGGTGCGCTTCGACAAGGTGGCGCTGGTCCGGACGCCCGGGCTGATCGAGCAGCTGCGCGCCGTGAAGGACGAGGTCGAGGTCGCGGCCCTGCGCTCGGCCTGCGCGGCGGCCGACCGCGCGCTCGCCGACCTGCTGGCGTCCGGCGGCCTGCGCGCCGGGCGCACCGAGCTGGAAGTGGCACGCGACCTGGAGAACCGCATGCTGGAGCACGGTTCGTCGGAGCCGTCGTTCGCCACGATCGTGGCCGCCGGGCCCAACTCGGCGATCCCGCACCACCAGCCCACCGGCGCACAGCTGCGCGAAGGTGACTTCGTGAAGCTCGACTTCGGCGCGACCGTCGACGGCTACCACTCCGACATGACCCGCACGTTCGTGCTCGGCAAGGCCGCCGACTGGCAGCGCGAGCTCTACGACCTGGTCCACCGCGCCCAGGCGGCCGGTACCGCGGCCGTGTTCCCGGGCGCCGACGTGTCCGAAGTGGACGCCGCGGCCCGCTCCGTGATCGCCGCCGCGGGCCGCGCGGACGAGTTCGCGCACGGCCTCGGCCACGGCGTCGGGCTCGAGGTGCACGAGGCGCCCAGCCTCGCTACCACGGGCGTCGGTACACTGTCCGCCGGTATGGCGGTCACCGTCGAGCCCGGCGTCTACCTCGCGGGGCGCGGTGGCGTGCGCATCGAGGACACGCTCGTCGTGCGGGACTCCGGGCCCGAACTCCTCACCCTGAGCACCAAGGACCTCGTGGCCGTCTGAGACGGGCCGCGGACGAAGAGATCGACACAGGAGACCGAAAGCTCGTGGCCACCACCAACGACCTGAAGAACGGGCTCGTCCTCAACCTCGAGGGCCAGCTCTGGACCGTCACCGCGTTCCAGCACGTCAAGCCGGGCAAGGGCGGTGCGTTCGTGCGCACCACGCTCAAGCACGTGCTGACGGGGAAGGTCGTCGACAAGACCTTCAACGCCGGCACGAAGGTCGAAACGGCCACCGTGGACCGCCGGAACATGACCTACCTGTACAAGGACGGTCAGGACTTCGTGTTCATGGACGGCGACACCTACGACCAGATCACGGTTCCGGCCGAGGTCGTGTCGGACAACGCCAACTACATGCTCGAGAACACCGAGGTCCAGGTCGCGGTGCACGAGAACGAGGCGCTCTACATCGAGCTCCCGACCTCGGTCGAGATCGTCATCCAGCACACCGACCCGGGCCTGCAGGGCGACCGCTCCACCGGCGGCACCAAGCCGGCGACGCTCGAGACCGGCGCGGAGATCCAGGTCCCGCTGTTCGTCTCGACCGGCGAGAAGATCAAGGTCGACACGCGTGACGGCCGGTACCTCGGCCGCGTCTCCAGCTGATGGCGGACAAACAGAAGCCGCACCCGAACCGCGGCGGCGCGATCAGCAGGCGGCAGGCCCGCCGGCGTGCCGTCGAGATGCTGTACGAAGCTTCGCAACGCGGCACCGACCCGGTCACGCTGCTGGCCGACCGGGTCGGGTCCACCGACGTCGACCCGGTCGCCGACTACACGATCACCGTCGTGGAGGGCGTCACGACCCACCGCGAGCAGGTCGACGAGCTGCTGGCCGAGCACTCGCAGGGCTGGACACTGGACCGCATGCCGCCGGTCGACCTGGCGGTGCTGCGCGTGGGCGTCTACGAGATGCTCTGGTCCTCCGACGTGCCCGACCCCGTCGCGATCGACGAGGCCGTGGGCCTGGCGAAGGAGCTCTCGACCGACGACTCGCCGCGCTTCGTCAACGGCGTGCTCGGGCGCATCGGGACGATCGCCGACCGCCTGCGGGCCGTGCTCTGACCCGCTGACTTCGTAGTCGAAAACAGCCGAAGGCCGCGAGCTCCGTACTGGAGCCGCGGCCTTCGGCGTTGTGCTGGTGTCCCCAGGAAGCCTCACGAGTGGGGTCCGGAAGAGGTCTTCGTCACACCGAGCGTGTCAGAGCCGGCTCCGGGCCGTGCTCGAGCCCGCCCGGGCGTCGCTCGGTGAACCGGGTTCACCGTCACAGCAACCCGGAAGCGCTAGCCCGAACGGGTCACGCGCCGGAACGGCAGACGCGGGTGCGAGGGGACGGCCGGGGTGGTGTTGATCACCGTCCGCAGCCGGTCCGGCGGTGTCCGAAGCTCGGTGGGTGTTTCCGGTGCCCCGCCGAAAACACCCACCGCGTCGGGCAACCGCCGCCCATCAGTCTTCTTTGGACGGACGGGCCTCGGGCGGCAGGACGCCCCAGTCGATGAGCTGTTCGGTGAGCTCACCGGGGGTCATGTCGTAGATGATCGCAAGCGAGCGCAGGTCCTCGGTGCGGATGGAGAGTACCTTGCCGTTGTAGTCGCCGCGCTGGCTCTGGATCGTGGCCGCGTACCGCGCGAGCGGGCCGACCTTCTCCGCAGGCAACTGCTGGAGCCGCTCGAGGTTGATCACGATCTTCGTGGCGGGCTCGGCACCCGAGGGCACACGGCCCTCCGGCAGCAGTTCGACCACCGGTACACCGTAGAAGTCGGCCAGTTCGGCGAGCTTTTGGACGGTGACGGCGCGGTCGCCACGCTCGTACGAGCCGACGACGACGGCCTTCCAGCGGCCGCCCGACTTCTGCTCGACGCCGTGCAGGGACAGGCCCTGTTGCTGACGGATCCCGCGGAGCTTGGCCCCGAGCGCCTTGGCGTAATCGCCCATCTGGTGGTTCTCCGTTTCCTCACCCCCACGCCGGTCGTGGTGACCGGTCAGGGGACTCCTCGAGTCGAATACTCAGAGTAATGGTTACGCATAGTTGTCACCAGGTCAAGCAGAAGGTCTCCGTACCTGGTCGCGGACGTGGGCACACCACCCGGAAGGATGATTGACCTCGCCTGCTACTGTCGGTGCGATTTCCCGGCACGAGCTGGGAGTCGACGTCCTTTAAGGACCCGTCCAGAGAGGCGGGGAAGGAGGTCCGCCTTGTCGTCACGTCCGCGTGGCGCGGCGGAACCGGTCGGGGAGCGCGAGCTTCTTTCGGCCGGCGATGTCGCGCGCACCATCGCCCGGATGGCCCATCAGGTCATCGAGAAGACCGCACTCGGTGCGAGTACTTCGGGCGATGCCTCATCCGCACCACTCGCCCCACCCGTGTTGCTGGGGATCCCCACCCGCGGTACTCCGCTGGCGACCCGGCTCGCCGGGAAGATCGGCGAGTTCTCCGGCGTCGTCCCCCCGACGGGGGCCCTCGACGTCACCCTGTACCGCGACGACCTGCGTCGCCGTCCACCGCGCGCGCTCGAGCAGACGCAGCTGCCGCCCGGCGGCATCGACGACCGGGTGGTGATCCTGGTCGACGACGTGCTGTTCTCCGGCCGCACCATCCGCGCCGCCCTCGACGCCCTGCGCGACCACGGCCGCCCGCGCGCCGTGCAGCTGGCCGTGCTCGTCGACCGCGGCCACCGCGAGCTGCCGATCCGCGCCGACTACGTCGGCAAGAACGTGCCCACCGCGCGGGCCGAGGGCGTGTCCGTGCTGCTGTCCGAAACGGATGGGCGCGACGCGGTCCTGCTCCGCGCACCGGAAGGAGAGTCCCGGTGAAGCACCTGCTCGCCACCGACGGTCTGGACGCCGACACCGCCACGGCCGTCCTCGACACCGCAGACGAGCTGAAGCACACGCTGCTCGGCCGGGAGGTCCGCAAGCTGCCGACGCTGCGCGGCCGCACGGTGATCACCCTGTTCTACGAGAACTCGACCCGCACGCGCGTGTCGTTCGAGATCGCCGGGAAGTGGATGAGCGCCGACGTGATCAACGTCTCGGCGTCGAGCTCCTCGGTGAACAAGGGCGAGTCGCTGCGGGACACCGCGCTCACGCTCGCCGCCGCGGGCGCCGACTGCGTGATCGTCCGGCACCCCGCCTCGGGCGCCGCGCACCGGCTGTCGGGCTGGCTCGCCGAGGCCGGCACCGCTGTGGTCAACGCGGGCGACGGCACCCACGAGCACCCCACGCAGGCGCTGCTCGACGCCGCGACCCTGCGCGAACGGCTCGGCTCGCTGAAGGACCGCCGGGTGGCGATCGTCGGCGACGTGCTGCACAGCCGCGTCGCCCGGTCGAACATCCACCTGCTGAGCACCCTCGGCGCGGAGGTGGTGCTCGTCGCGCCGCCGACGCTGCTGCCGGTCGGGGTGGAGACACTGCCGGTCACGGTCTCCCACGACCTCGACGCCGAACTGCCGGCCGTCGACGCCGTGATGATGCTGCGAGTGCAGGCCGAACGTATGCACGGGGGCTTCTTCCCGTCTTCGCGCGAGTACTCGATCTCCTACGGCCTGTCCGAGCGGCGCCAGCGGCTGCTGCCGGACCACGCCGTGGTGCTGCACCCCGGCCCGATGCTGCGCGGGATGGAGATCGCCTCGGCGGTCGCCGACTCCCCGGCCTCGGCCATCACCGAACAGGTCCGCAACGGCGTCCACGTGCGCATGGCGGTCCTCTACCACCTCTTGGCCAGTGAAGGAGCCGCAGCGTGAGCTTGGTGATCAAGGGCGCCCGCCCCTACGGGGAGGGCGAACCGGTCGACGTCCTGATCGAGGACGGCGTGATCACGGCCATCGGTGCCGTCGAGGTCCCCGAAGACGCCGAGGTGGTCGAAGCCGAGGGCCAGGTGCTGCTGCCCGGGTTCGTCGACCTGCACACCCACCTGCGCGAGCCCGGCCGGGAGGACATCGAGACCATCGAGACCGGCTCGGCCGCCGCGGCACTGGGCGGCTACACGGCCGTGTTCGCCATGGCCAACACCGACCCGGTGGCCGACAACGCGCTCGTGACCGACCACGTGTGGCGCCGCGGGCAGGAGGCCGGCCTGGTCGACGTGCACCCGGTCGGCGCCGTCACGGTGGGGCTCAAGGGCGAGAAGCTCGCCGAGCTCGGCACGATGGCCAAGGGCACCGCCGCCGTGCGCGTGTTCTCCGACGACGGCGTCTGCGTGGCCGACCCGCTGCTGATGCGCCGCGCGCTGGAGTACTCGACCGCACTCGACGTCGTGATCGCGCAGCACGCCGAGGAGCCGCGGCTTACGGTCGGCGCGCAGGCCAACGAGGGCGAGAACTCCGCCCGCCTGGGCTACCCGGGCTGGCCGGCTTCGGCCGAGGAGTCGATCGTCGCGCGCGACTGCCTGCTCGCGTTGCACGCCAAGGCGCGCCTGCACGTCTGCCACGTGTCCACCTCGGGCACGGTCGACGTCCTGCGCTGGGCAAAGGACCGCGGGACCAAGGTGTCGGCCGAGGTCACGCCGCACCACCTGCTGCTCACCGACGAGCGCCTGGCCACCTACGACCCGGTGAACAAGGTGAACCCGCCGCTGCGCACGGGCGGCGACGTCGAGAAGCTGCGCACCGCGCTGGCCGAGGGCGTGATCGACTGCGTCGCCACCGACCACGCGCCCCACGCCGTGCAAGACAAGGACACCGAGTGGAGCGCCGCGCGCCCGGGAATGCTGGGCCTGCAGACCGCGCTCTCGGTCGTCGTCCGCGCGATGGTGGAGCCGGGCCTGCTCGACTGGCGCGGCGTCGCCCGCGTGATGAGCGAGCGGCCCGCCGCGATCGGCAACCTGCCCGACCACGGCCGCCCGCTCGAGGTCGGCGAGCCCGCCAACCTGACCCTCGTGGACTCCGGTGCGGAGTGGACGGTGCGCGGGGCTGAGCTCGCGAGCATCTCCGCGAACACCCCGTACGAGGGAATGCGGCTGCCCGCCGTGGTGACGGCCACCGTGCTGCGCGGGCGGATCACCGCGCGCGAAGGGAAGATCTGCTGATGGACCGGTTCCTCCTCGTTCTGGGGATCGTCGCCTTCTTCCTCCTGTGCCTGTGGGGCATGTGGGTGGGCTGGCGGCGCAAGTCGCGCTCGCAGAGCGCGCAGGTGCCGCCGTTCCCGGGAATTCCCGGGGATCCCGGTGAGATCCTGCTGGAGTCGACCGGGCTCTACGTCAGCACCACCACCGCCGGCCACTGGCAGGACCGCGTCGTGACGCGGGGCGCGGGATTGCGCACCGGCGCGGTCTGGCGCCTGTACCCGGGCGGCATCGCGGTGGAACGCGGCGGCGCGCCCGACTTCTGGATCCCGCGCGAGGCGGTCACCGGGATCCGCCGCGACTCGAAGATCGCCGGGAAGGTGATGGGCACCGACGCGCTGCTCGTCATCACCTGGCGCCTGGGAGACGCCGACCTCGACACCGGCTTCCGCGGTGACGAGCTCGACGACTATCCACAGTGGATCGAACAGCTTTCCCCCGACAACTCGGATCACGACATCAAGGGAGGTGCCCAGTGAGCACCGCGAACGGCACTCGCGTCCCCGCCGCCCTGGTTCTGGAGGACGGCCGGGTCTTCCGCGGCGCGGCCTACGGCGCGCGCGGGCGGACGCTCGGCGAGGCGGTGTTCTGCACCGGCATGACCGGCTACCAGGAGACGCTGACCGACCCGTCCTACCACCGGCAGATCGTGGTGCAGACCGCGCCGCAGATCGGCAACACCGGCTGGAACGACGAGGACGACGAGTCGGCCCGCATCTGGGTCTCGGGCTACGTGGTGCGCGACCCGGCCCGCACGCCGTCCAACTGGCGCAGCAAGCGCGGCCTCGACGAGGAGCTGGTCCGCCAGGGCATCGTCGGTATCTCCGAGGTCGACACGCGCACGCTCACCCGCCACCTGCGCGAGCAGGGCGCGATGCGCGCGGGCGTGTTCTCCGGCGACGCGCTGGGCAGCGAAGAGCAGATGGTGGCCGAGGTCCTGGCGAGCCCGCAGATGAAGGGCGCCGACCTCGCGGGCGAGGTCTCCACGGACAAGCCCTACGTCGTCGAGGCGCAAGGCGAACGGCGCTTCCGCGTCGCCGCGCTCGACCTGGGCATCAAGTCCAACACCCCGCGCCTGATGACGCAGCGCGGCATCGAGGTCCACGTGCTGCCGTCCGCGACCACAGTCGAGGAGCTGCTCGCGGTCGAGGCTGACGGCGTCTTCCTCTCCAACGGCCCCGGCGACCCCGCGACCACCACGCACGCCACCGCGCTGACGAAAGCCGTGCTGGAGCACGAGATCCCGCTGTTCGGCATCTGCTTCGGCAACCAGATCCTCGGCCGCGCGCTGGGGCTGGGCACGTACAAGATGCGCTACGGCCACCGCGGCATCAACATCCCGGTGATCGACGTGGCCACCGGCCGCGTCGCGATCACGGCGCAGAACCACGGCTTCGCGCTCGAAGGCGAACCGGGCCAGCGGTTCGAGTCGCCCTACGGCGCCGCGCAGATCAGCCACTACTGCCCGAACGACGACACCGTCGAGGGTGTGCGCGCCTTCGACGTGCCGGCGTTCTCGGTGCAGTACCACCCCGAAGCCGCGGCCGGTCCGCACGACGCGGCGCCCCTGTTCGACGAATTCGTGACCCTGATGGAGAAGAAGGCCTGATGCCGAAGAGGACGGACATCCAGCACGTGCTGGTGATCGGCTCCGGGCCGATCGTGATCGGGCAGGCCGCCGAGTTCGACTACTCGGGCACGCAGGCCTGCCGGGTGCTGCGGGCCGAGGGCCTGCGCGTGAGCCTGGTGAACTCGAACCCGGCCACCATCATGACCGACCCCGAGTTCGCCGACGCCACCTACATCGAGCCGGTGACGCCGGACTTCGTGGAGAAGGTCATCGCGCAGGAGCGGCCCGACGCCATCCTCGCGACGCTGGGCGGGCAGACGGCGCTCAACTGCGCGGTCGCGCTGCACGAGCGCGGCGTGCTCGAGAAGTACGGCGTGGAGCTGATCGGCGCCGACATCGACGCCATCCAGCGCGGCGAGGACCGGCAGAAGTTCAAGGACATCGTGCGCACGATCGGCGCCGAGGTCCCGCGCAGCCGCGTCTGCAACACCATGGAGGACGTGCGCGCCACCGTCGCCGAGCTCGGCCTGCCGGTCGTGATCCGGCCGTCGTTCACCATGGGCGGCCTGGGTTCCGGCCTGGCCTACACGCCCGAGGAGCTGGAGCGCCTGGCGTCCACCGGCCTGAGCGAGTCGCCGGTCACCGAGGTGCTCATCGAGGAGAGCGTGCTCGGCTGGAAGGAGTACGAGCTCGAGCTGATGCGCGACAAGAGCGACAACGTCGTGGTCGTCTGCTCGATCGAGAACGTCGACGCGATGGGCGTCCACACGGGCGACTCCGTCACCGTCGCGCCCACGATGACGCTCACCGACCGCGAGTACCAGGTGATGCGCGACGTCGGCATCGCCGTGCTGCGCGAGGTCGGCGTGGACACCGGCGGCTGCAACATCCAGTTCGCGATCAACCCGGACGACGGGCGCATGGTCGTGATCGAGATGAACCCGCGTGTGTCCCGTTCGTCGGCGCTCGCGTCGAAGGCCACCGGCTTCCCGATCGCCAAGATCGCCGCGAAGCTCGCCATCGGCTACACGCTCGACGAGATCCAGAACGACATCACCGGCGAGACCCCGGCGGCCTTCGAGCCGACGCTCGACTACGTCGTGGTGAAGATCCCGCGCTTCGCCTTCGAGAAGTTCCCGGGCGCCGACCCGACGCTCACGACCACCATGAAGAGCGTCGGCGAGGCGATGTCCTTCGGCCGCAGCTTCCCCGAGGCGCTCGGCAAGGCCATGCGGTCGATCGAGACCAAGGCCACCGGCTTCTGGACGCTGCCGGATCCCGAGGGCGTGACCATGGAGTCCACTTTGGACTCGCTGCGCGTGCCGCACGAGGGCCGGCTGTACGAGGTGGAGCGGGCGCTGCGCCTGGGCGCCACCGTCGAGCAGGTGCACGAGGCCAGCGGCATCGACCCGTGGTTCGTGGACCAGATCGCGCTGATCGGCGAGGTCGGCTCCGAGGTGCGCGATGCGCCGGTGCTCGACGGCGAGCTGCTGCGCCGCGCCAAGCGCACGGGCCTGTCCGACCGCCAGGTCGCCGCGCTGCGCCCGGAGCTGGCGGGGGAGGACGGCGTGCGCACGCTGCGCCACCGTCTCGGTGTGCGGCCGGTGTTCAAGACCGTGGACACGTGCGCGGCCGAGTTCAAGGCGGACACGCCCTACCACTACTCGGCCTACGAGACCGACCCGGCGGCGCAGTCGGAGGTCGTGGCGCAGGGTGACAAGCCGAAGGTGCTCATCCTCGGCTCCGGTCCGAACCGGATCGGGCAGGGCATCGAGTTCGACTACTCCTGCGTGCACGCCGCGATCGCGCTGCGCGAGGCCGGGTTCGAGGCCGTCATGGTCAACTGCAACCCCGAGACCGTCTCCACCGATTACGACACCTCCGACCGCCTGTACTTCGAGCCGCTGTCCTTCGAAGACGTGCTCGAGGTCGTGCACGCGGAGCAGCAGTCGGGCACCGTCGCGGGCGTGATCGTGCAGCTCGGCGGCCAGACCCCGCTGGGGCTCGCGAAGCGCCTGGCCGACGCCGGTGTGCCGGTGGTCGGCACGCCGCCGGAGGCCATCAACCTGGCCGAGGACCGCGGCGCGTTCGGCGAGGTGCTCGGCGATGCCGGGCTGCCGGCGCCGAAGTACGGCACGGCGACGTCGTTCGAGGGCGCCAAGCGGATCGCCGACGAGATCGGCTACCCGGTGCTCGTGCGCCCGTCCTACGTGCTCGGCGGGCGCGGCATGGAGATCGTCTACGACGAGGAGACCCTCGCCGGCTACATCCGCCGCGCCACCGAGGTCACGCCCGAGCACCCGGTGCTCGTGGACCGCTTCCTCGACGACGCGATCGAGATCGACGTCGACGCGCTGTTCGACGGCGAGGAGCTTTACCTCGGCGGCGTGATGGAGCACATCGAGGAGGCCGGCATCCACTCCGGTGACTCCTCGTGCGCGCTGCCGCCGATCACGCTCGGTGCCACCGACCTCGAAGAGGTGCGCCGCTCCACGGAGGCGATCGCCCGCGGCGTGGGTGTGCGCGGCCTGCTGAACGTGCAGTACGCGCTCAAGGACGACGTGCTGTACGTGCTGGAGGCCAACCCGCGCGCCTCGCGCACGGTGCCGTTCGTCTCGAAGGCCACCGCGGTGCCGCTCGCGAAGGCGGCGGCGCTGGTGATGACCGGCTCGACGATCAAGGACCTGCGCGCTTCGGGTGTGCTGCCTGCTGAGGGCGACGGCGGCCGGATGCCGGCCGACTCGCCGGTGGCGGTCAAGGAGGCCGTGCTGCCGTTCCACCGGTTCCGCACGCCGGAGGGCCACGGCGTGGATTCCTTGCTGGGCCCGGAGATGAAGTCCACGGGCGAGGTGATGGGTGTGGACGTGTCCTTCGGGAAGGCGTTCGCGAAGTCCCAGAGCGGCGCGTACGGCTCGCTGCCGACGTCCGGGCGCGTGTTCGTCTCGGTGGCCAACCGCGACAAGCGCTCGATGGTCTTCCCGGTGAAGCGGCTGGCGGACCTCGGGTTCGAGATCCTGGCGACGTCCGGCACCGCCGAAGTGTTGCGGCGCAACGGAGTCGACTGCACGGTGGTGCGCAAGCACTACGAAGGTTCCACCGAAGCCGAGCCGAACATCGTCGACGTGATCCTCGCGGGTGGCGTCGAGATGGTCATCAACACGCCGTACGGGAACAGCGGCCCGCGCATCGACGGCTACGAGATCCGCACCGCGGCGGTGTCGCGCGACATCCCCTGCATCACCACCGTGCAGGGCGCGGCGGCGGCCGTGCACGGCATCGAAGCGCTCATCCGGGGTGACATCGGGGTGCGCAGCCTCCAGAGTCTCCAGGCGGCGCTGAAGGCCACGAAGTGAGCGGGCAGCGGTTCGGGGCCCGGCTGGCGAAGGCGGTCGCGGAACGCGGGCCGCTGTGCGCCGGCATCGACCCGCATCCGGGCCTGATCGAGTCCTGGGGCCTGCCCCTGGACGTCAGTGGTCTGGAACGGTTCGCGCTGGGCGCCACGGAGGTCCTGGCGGCCGCCACGGCGATCGTGAAGCCGCAGTCGGCGTTCTTCGAGGCGTTCGGCCCGCCCGGCGTGGCGGTGCTCGAACGCGTCGTGGACGCGGCCCACGACGCCGGTGCCCTCGTGCTGCTCGACGTCAAGCGCGGCGACATCGGCTCCACGATGGCGGCCTACACGGCCGCCTACGTGGCCGAGGGGGCAGCGTTCAAGGCCGACGCGGCCACCGTTTCGCCCTACCTCGGGTTCGGCGCGCTGGATCCAGCCGTGGCGGCCGCCACGGCGGCGGGCAACGGCCTGTTCGTGCTCGCGCGCACGTCGAACCCGGAGGCCCACGCGCTGCAGAGCGCGCGGCTGGCGGACGGCCGCACGGTGGCCCAGAGCATCGTCGACGCGGCCGCGGACCACAACGCCGGTGCCGAGCCCCTCGGCGACGTCGGCGTGGTCGTGGGCGCCACGATCAGCCCCGGTGAGCTGGACCTTTCCCGGCTCGCCGGGCCCGTGCTCGCGCCCGGGTTCGGCGCCCAGGGGGCAACTGTGGCGGACTTAAGGGCAGTCTTCGGGCCCGATCTGCCGGGGGTGCTGCCGGCGTCTTCGCGCGACCTGCTGCGCCACGGTCCGGACCCCGAGGCCATGCGCCGCGAGGTCGTCCGGGTCACGGCGCTGCTGGGCCACACAGCCGAAAAAGACCAATAGCAGGCCCCGGAATCGGCCTCCACCAGCCACCCCCGCATTGTGGCGCCTGCTCAAGGGTGGGTACCGTCGCGTCACCCACCCAGATTTGAGAACTACCGGAGGAAAACGTGGCACTTCCCCAGCTGACAGAGGAACAGCGTGCTGCGGCGCTGGAGAAGGCCGCCGCCGCCCGCCGCATCCGTGCTGAGCTGAAGGAGCGGCTGAAGCGGGGCGGTACCACTCTGGTCGACGTGCTGAAGCAGGCCGAGGAGAACGAAGTCCTCGGCAAGATGAAGGTTTCGGCCCTGCTCGAGGCTCTCCCCGGCGTCGGCAAGGTTCGTGCCCAGCAGACCATGGAACGACTGGAGATCGCGCCCAGCCGCAGGCTCCGCGGACTCGGCGACCGGCAGCGCAAGGCGCTGCTGGCCGAGTTCAGCGGAGAGTGAGCGGCGTCGGTCAGGACTACCCGGTGATCCGGGGCACCGACCGCGACGGTGAGCCGGTGGCGGGGGATACCTCCCGACACCGGCTCACCGTCGTCTCGGGGCCTTCCGGGGTCGGGAAGTCGAGCGTGGTGGGGGAGCTGCGCAAGCTCGAACCGGACATCTACTTCAGCGTCTCGGTCACGACGCGGAAGCCGAGGCCCGGAGAAGTCGACGGAAGCCACTACCACTTCGTGGAGCGGGCCGAGTTCGACCGGATGGTCGCAGACGGGCAGCTGCTGGAGTGGGCGGAGTTCGCGGGCAACCGCTACGGCACGCCGCGCGAGCCCGTGGAGCGGGCCCTGGCGGCCGGCCGGCCCGCCGTGCTGGAGATCGAGCTGCAGGGCGCGCGGCAGGTCCGGGCGGCCATGCCGGAGGCCCGGCTCGTGATGCTGATGCCGCCGTCGTGGGACGAGCTGGTCGGCAGGCTCACCGGGCGCGGCACCGAATCCGAGGCGGCGGTCGCCGCCCGGCTCGCCGAGGCGGAACGCGAACTGGCGGCCGCGGGCGAGTTCGACGTCCGGCTCGTGAACGCCGACGTGAGGACCGCCGCGGCGCGGTTGCTAGACTTGATTACCGGTGGCGATTCCTCTGCCGCCGATATCCTGGACGATACGGAGTAGCACGAGTGGCTGTTCAACAGGCGATGCTGGAAGAGCTCGAGGGCATCACCAACCCGCCGATCGACGACCTGCTCGAAAAGGTCTCCTCGAAGTACGCGCTGGTGATCTACTCGGCCAAGCGCGCGCGTCAGATCAACGACTACTACGCCCAGCTGGGCGAGGGTCTGCTGGAGTACGTCGGCCCCCTCGTGGAGCCGGGCCCCCGCGAGAAGCCGCTGTCGATCGCGCTGCGCGAGATCCACGGTGGCCTGCTCGAGCACACCGAGGGTGAGTGACACCAAGCCCAGGATCGTCCTGGGCGTAGGCGGCGGCATCGCCGCCTACAAGGCCTGTGAGGTCCTGCGAGGCCTCACCGAGTCCGGGCACGACGTTCGCGTGGTGCCCACCGAGGCCGCGCTGAACTTCATCGGCGCGGCCACCTTCGAGGCCCTCTCGGGACACCCGGTGCACACCGGGGTGTTCACAGAGGTGCCCGAGGTGCAGCACGTGCGCGTCGGCAAGGAAGCCGACCTCGTGCTGATCGTCCCGGCGACCGCCAACCTGCTGGCCAAGGCCGCGCACGGCATCGCCGACGACCTCCTCACCACGACCCTGCTCACCGCCCGGTGCCCGGTCGCCTTCTTCCCGGCGATGCACACGGAGATGTGGGAGCACCAGGCCACGCAGGACAACGTGGCGCTGCTGCGGTCGCGCGGCATGGTCGTGACCGAGCCCGCAGCCGGACGCCTCACGGGCGTCGACACCGGCAAGGGCCGGCTGGCCGACCCTGCCGAGATCGTGGACCTGGCCCGCCTGCTGCTCGACGAGCCCCGCGCGTTGCCGCGCGACCTCGAGGGCCTGCGCGTGGTCGTCTCCGCGGGCGGCACGCGCGAGCCGCTGGACCCGGTCCGCTACCTGGGCAACCGTTCGTCGGGCAAGCAGGGTTTCGCGCTCGCTCGCGTCGCCGCCCAGCGCGGTGCCGACGTGACGTTGATCGCCGCCCACACCGTCGAGTTGCCCCAGCCCGCCGGTGCGCACCTGGAGCGCGTGTCGAGCGCGGAGGAGCTGCGCAAGGCCGTGCACGCGGCCGCCGCCGACGCCGACGTGGTCGTGATGGCCGCCGCCGTCGCCGACTTCCGGCCGGCCATGCGGGCCGAATACAAGATCAAGAAGTCCGACGACTCGCCCGACCCCGTGATCACCCTCGACCGCAACGCCGACATCCTCGCCGAGCTGGTCCAGGGCCGTCGCGAGGGCCAGACGGTGGTCGGGTTCGCCGCCGAGACGGGCGACGAGCACGGCAGCGTGCTCGACCACGCGCGCACGAAGCTGCGGCGCAAGGGCGCCGACCTGCTGGTGGTCAACGCGGTGGGCGACGGCAAGGCGTTCGGCACGGAGGACAACTCCGGCTGGCTGCTGGCCGCCGACGGCACCGAGCAGGCGATCCCGCTCGGCGCGAAGGCGCGGCTCGCGGCCACAGTGTGGGACGCTGTAACAAGCTTGCGCGAACGTCGACTCCAGCACTAGGCCTTCTGGGTAATGTAGGGCTGTCTAAGGGGTACCTAAGTTCACGGGTACCGAGCCGAAATCGAGGGAAGTGACGAGGTCGTGACTGCGTCCACCAAAAGGCTGTTCACGTCGGAATCGGTGACCGAGGGCCATCCCGACAAGATCTGTGACGCCATCAGCGACTCGATCCTCGACGGCCTGCTCACCAAGGACCCGCGCAGCCGGGTCGCCGTGGAGACGCTCATCACCACGGGCCAGGTGCACGTGGCCGGCGAGGTGACCACCGAGGCCTACGCCGACATCCCGACCATCGTGCGGGACGTGATCCTGCGGATCGGCTACGACTCGTCGGCCAAGGGCTTCGACGGCAACTCGTGCGGCGTGAACGTGGCGATCGGCTCCCAGTCGCCGGACATCGCGCAGGGCGTCGACACCGCGTACGAGTCGCGGGTGGAAAGCGACGAGGACGAGATCAACCGTCAGGGCGCGGGCGACCAGGGCCTGATGTTCGGCTACGCCTGCTCGGACACCCCCGAGCTGATGCCGCTGCCGATCGCGCTGGCCCACCGGCTGTCGCGCCGGCTGACCGCGGTTCGCAAGGACGGCGTGCTGCCGTACCTGCGCCCGGACGGCAAGACCCAGGTCACCATCGAGTACGCGGGTGAGCAGCCCGTGCGCCTCGACACGGTGGTCGTGTCCACGCAGCACGCCGACGGAATCGACCTGGAGCAGATGCTCGGCGTCGACGTCAAGCAGCACGTGGTCGAGCCGGAGCTGGCCGAGCTGGGTCTCGACACGGCCGGCACCCGCCTGCTGGTCAACCCGACCGGCCGCTTCGTGATCGGCGGCCCGATGGGCGACGCCGGCCTGACCGGCCGCAAGATCATCGTCGACACCTACGGCGGCATGGCCCGCCACGGCGGTGGTGCCTTCTCGGGCAAGGACCCGTCCAAGGTCGACCGCTCCGCGGCGTACGCGATGCGCTGGGTGGCGAAGAACGTGGTCGCCGCCGGGCTGGCCGGGCGCGTCGAGGTGCAGGTGGCCTACGCGATCGGCAAGGCCGCTCCGGTGGGCCTGTTCGTGGAGACGTTCGGCACCGAGACGGTGGACCCGACGAAGATCCAGGACGCGATCAGCGAGGTCTTCGACCTCCGTCCGGCCGCGATCATCCGCGACCTCGACCTGCTGCGCCCGATCTACGCGCCGACCGCCGCGTACGGCCACTTCGGCCGCACGGATCTCGACCTGCCGTGGGAGAGCACCGCGCGGGCCGACGCGCTGCGTTCGCTCGCGGGCGCCTGAGTTTCTCGGTAGCTCTGACTGCCGGTGAAGGGCTCCTTGGGGAATTCCCTCAAGGAGCCCTTCACTGCTTTCCGGCGGCGGCACGCTCGAACCACCTGCCCACCGCACCCCGATGCAGCATGGGGTGCGGTGAGCGCACCGAACGCCGCGTTGGGGCGTTCTGGCGGTGGGACCGTCGGTGGGGTCTGGTAGAGATCTCGGGGTGAGCAGCTCCGAACCCGCCCCGCTGTGGGACCTCCCGGAGCCTTCGCGCTCCGCCTCGGAGCCGAAGGCTTCTTCGTCGCGTGCCGGTGCGGCCAAAGCTGCTGTGCCGAAGTCTGGTGCTGCGTCCGGTGCTGCGGCGAAGAAGGCCGCCGCGAAGAAGGCTCCGTCGCGCAAGGGGGCGCAGCAGCCGGCGCCCGAGCTGCCCGTCGCGAAGATCGTGGTGGACATCCCGCTGGCGCACCTGGACCGGACGTTCGACTACCAGGTGCCCGACAAGCTGCATGACGCCGCGGTGCCGGGTTGCCGCGTGCGGGTGCGGTTCGCGGGGCAGCTCGTGGACGGCTACCTCGTGGAGCGCACGGACACCACGGAGTACGAGCGGAAGCTGGCGTACCTGGAGCGCGTCACGTCGAGTGAGCCGGTGTTGCCGCCTTCGCTGCACGCCGTGTGCCGGTCGGTGGCCGACCGCTACGGCGGCACCCTGTCCGACGTGCTGCGGCTGGCTTTGCCGCCGCGGCACGCCAAAGCCGAGGCCGAGCCCGCTTCGGAACCGGCGCCGTCGCCGGACGTGCCGGACGTGTCGGCGTGGTCGCGGTACCAGTGGGGTCCGGCGTTCCTGGACGCCGTGGCCGACGGCAAGCCGGCCAACGCGGTGTGGCAGGCCCTGCCGGGCGAAGACTGGCCGCGCCGGCTCGCGGAGGCCGCGGCGGTGGCGGCGTCGTGCGGCCGGGGCGCGGTGCTCGTCGTGCCGGACCATCGGGACCTCACGCGGGTGCACGAGGCGTGCGCGGCGCTGATGGGCGAGGACGCCGTGGTGGCGCTGATCGCCGGGCTCGGGCCCGCGGAGCGGTACCGGCGCTGGCTCGCCGTGCTGCGCGGCGGCGTCCGGGTCGTGGTGGGCACGCGCGCGGCGATGTTCGCACCGGTGGCCGACCCGGGCCTGTTCGTCGTGTGGGACGACGGCGACGACTTGCACCTCGACCCGCACGCGCCTTACCCGCACGTGCGCGACGTGCTCATGGACCGCGCGCACGCCACGAAGTCGTCGCTGCTGGTCGGCGGTTTCGCGCGCACGGCGGAGGCGCAGCTGCTCGTGGAGTCGGGCTGGGCGCAGGCCGTGCTGGCCGACCGCGCCGAGCTGCGCGCGGCCGCCCCGCGGGTGACGCCGGTGGGGGAGGACTTCGACGTCGCCCGCGACGAGGCCGCGCGCGTCGCCCGCCTGCCCGCGGTGGCCTTCGAGGCGGCGCGCCAGGCGTTCGCCGCCGGGCTCCCGGCGCTGATCCAGGTGCCCCGGCGCGGCTACGTCCCGGGCCTGGCCTGTGGCAACTGCCGCACGCCCGCGCACTGCCGCCGTTGCGCCGGTCCGCTGGCGCTGCCCGGCGGCTCGGTGGACGGCGCGCCGAAGCCGCCCGCGTGCCGCTGGTGCGGCGTGCCGGAGACCGCGTTCCATTGCCAGGCTTGCGGTTCCGTGCGGCTGCGCGCGGTGATCGTGGGCGCGAAGCGCACCGCGGAGGAATTGGGCCGGGCCTTCCCGGGCGTTCCCGTGCGTACTTCCGGCGCGGCCGAGGTGCTGGCAACGGTGCCGGGAGGCCCCGCGCTGGTGGTCTGCACCCCCGGCGCCGAACCGGTCGCCGAGGGCGGCTACGGCGCCGCCCTGCTCCTCGACGGCTGGGCCCTGCTCGGCCGCCAGGACCTGCGTGCCGCCGAGGAAACCCTGCGCCGCTGGATGGCCGCGGGCGCCTTGGTGCGCCCGGCCGCTTCGGGCGGCCGGATCGTGGTGGGCGCCGAGGCCGGCCTGTCCGTGGTCCAGGCCCTGGTCCGCTGGGACCCGGCCTGGCACGCCGCCTTGGAGCTCGGCCAGCGCCGCGAACTGGGCTTCCCGCCCGCCATGCGCATGGCCAGCGTCGAAGGCACGCCCGACGCCGTCGCCTCCGTCCTCGACGACCTGCCCCTGCCCGACACCGGCGAAGTCCTCGGCCCCGTCCCCCTGGGCGACTTCGACGCCGACGGCAACGCCTCCCGCGAACGCGCTCTGGTCCGTGTGGCGCGTCCGGAGGGCAAAACGCTGGCCGCTCTGCTCCACGACGCCGCGGCCCGCCGCGACGCCCGAAAGGCGGCCGAGCCGGTGCGGATTCAGCTGGATCCGCTGGAGCTGATCTAGCACCGTTTCAGCCGACGGGCAGGTAGTTCCGCCCAGTCTCTTGGCTGCGCGGTCCGGCGGGTGTGGCGCGCCGGAGGGCTAACCGGGGTCTGCCGGGCTACGAGACGCCGCGGCCCGCTGGGACGCTCGCAAGGCGGCCGAGCCGGCGCGGATTCAGCTGGATCCGCCAGCACCTTCCGAGCCGGCCGTGGTGGTGCAGTCCTCTCCCACACCCCCGGGCGAGGGGCGCCGGACGACGGTCGAAAGGTCGGGTTCGCGAACGTTGTCCGGACCACTGTCCGGCCCACCCCGTTTCGTTTCGGCCTTGATCGGGCATGTGGAAGGCGGTCGGGGGAGGGCCCGGCGGGATGAAGCACGCCCGCGGCGCTGCTCCGTGCGCGCGCCGGGACTGCTCCTTTCGCTGGCTGCGCGCTTTCACCGGGTCCCCCTACGCTGGAGGCGCGATGTTCAGGACCGATCCGCGCGACGCCGACGGCTGCCCGTCCGGCGAAGGGGAGCCCGCGGCCGAGGCGACGATCCGGGCCGCCGAACCGACCGACGTCACCGCGCTGAGCACCGCGCTCGGCGCGGAAGAGTACTTCGCCGACCGGCTCGGGAGGCAGGCCGAGGGGCTGGGCGTCCTGCTCACCGCGTGGTGGGCGGATCGGCCGGTCGGGGCCTTGTACCTGTGGCTCGAGGACGCCGAGGAGCCGCCCATCCGCAGCCGGCTGCCGGGCGTCCCGCTGCTGACGCACGTGGAAGTCCTGCCGGCCACGCGCAATCGCGGCGTCGGCCGGGCGCTGGTCGACGCGGCCGAGGGGCGGCTGGCGAGTCTCGGGCACCGGCGCGCCGCGCTGGCCGTGCGCACGGACAACGCGGACGCGGCCCGGCTGTACCGGAGGCTCGGTTACCGGGACTGGGGGCACGGCACGGTTGTCTGCTACGCCGAGCACTTCCTCCCGGACGGCCGCACCGTGTCCGAAGCCGAGCTGTGCCACGTGCTGGTGAAGACCCTCTGAGTCAGCTCCGCAGCACCAGCTCGGCGATGCCGAGGGTCTGGAAAGCGGCATCCACGCCGCCGGTCACGTGCTGGTCGTGCAGGCCGGCCACGTGCGCGCACCACGTCACCCGGTCTTCCTGCCACGCTCGCAGGAAATCCGCGCACAGCTTCGGCGTGATCATTTCCTCGTTGCGGTGCAAGGCGGTGCGCAGCGCCTCGACCATGTTGTCGCGACGGTCGGGATCCAGCCCGGCCGCGACCTGAACCTGGAGCATGGCGGCGCGGATGAAGTTCCGGCGGACCTCAAGGAAGCTCGTCCAATACCCCTCCGTCGCGGCTTCGAGGCCGAGGCCCTGGTCGAGCAGGCCGTAGACGCCCTCGGCGAGCGTGTCGCCCAGTTCCTCGGACTCGGCCCGGATCTGGTTGTACGGGTCGTACTCCGCCTGGTGCGCGGTCCCGGTGAGCGCGGTCGGCCGCAACCTTCTGTCGCCCAGCAGGAAGAACCAGTCCTCGTTGTAGAGGTCCGGGAAGAACGAGTCGAAACACCGCTCGCCCACGACCAGCGCACCGCCGCCGACGAACGTGTCCTGCCGCCCGCCCGACTCGCGGTAGGCGTGGCACACCACGGAGTTGTCGGGCATGCCGGTGTTCGTCAGGCCGACGGCCGCGTGGGCACCGAGCAGACCCGAGGCCTCGCGCAGGTCGGCCGGGCGGGGCAGCGTGATGTCGTCGTCGAGGAACAGCACGCGCTGCCAGTTCGCGAGGCCGGCGACGAGCAGGCCCAGGTTGCGTTTGAGGCTGGTGTCGGCGCCGCGGAGCAGCTCGTGCTCCCACAACAGCTGAGACGCGGCGAAGCGGGGCATGACGCCCGGCGGGAGACCGTCGGTGTCGATCGCGAAGGCCCGCACCCCGGCCTTCTTCGCCGCCAGCGCGACCCGGTCGGCGCTCGCCTTCTGGCTGCAGAGCAGCAGCACCGGCGCGTCGAGCTCCCGGGCGATGGTCCAGGTGTGGTCCAGAGCGTGCTCGTCGCGGCCGTTGGGCACGACGATCGCGTCCAGCTCGGCCTCGGGAGTCCTCCCGGCGCCGACCTCGGCCAACAGGCGCCGGTGGGTGGTGTGCTGCGCCGGCGCTCCGACGGCAGTGGTCATCTCAGCTCGTTTCTGGCCATTCGTGCAGCCGGTGCTCCGCCAGCGTCCAGTCGGGCGTGAGCCCCTGGTTGTTGAAGATCGGCACGCGGCTGATGATGCTGAAGGAGTCCGCGTGGGCGAATCGGGCGTCCAGGTGGGCCTGGTTGCGATCGCGGAAACGCGGGTCGGTCAGCGCTCGCACGGCTCCGAGGGTTCCCCGGCCGTACATCCCGTTGCACACGGTGACGGTGCGTTTGCGGTTGAGCGGGTTGACTCCGTGGTAGAAGAGCGCGACATCGGCGACGAGGGTGTCGGCGTCTGACGTCTGGGCTTTGAAGCGTTCGGTCGTGCCGTCCGTGCGGGTCACCTCGAAGCTGCCCGGCACGTCCTGGCCAGGGCCCCCGCGGCCGATCTGCCGCACCGGCGCGTCGATCAGGTTGAGCAGCTCGCGGGTCTGCGGGTTGAAGTCGACGCCGCCAAGTAGCACGAGGTGCGCCGTGTAGTCCTTGGGGCGCAGGGGGACCCGGGGGTTCGCGGTGCGGAAGGAGACGTTGCTGGTGGGGTTGCAGGCCCGGATGTGGCCGTACAGCTCGATCAGCGCGTCCGGGTCGGCATAGCTGAAGAGCCGGGAGTAGTCGGGACTGGCCGGATCCGCGTAGCCGATCCGCATGTCTTCGGGCAGCTGCGCGTCGACGATCACGACGTCTTCGTTCGGCGGGAACCGCCAGACGTTGCCCGGCGCGAAATCGGCCGAGCCCGTCGCCTCGTGGGAGCCGCCGCGCAGCTCGGTCAGCTCGGCGAGCAGGTCCTCGCGCCCGCGCTGCTCCTGCTCGGTGAGCTGCTCGGCCGCCAGCAGGCGGAACGACTGCCCCTCGATCGACCGCCGGGTGGCGAAGAACGTGGCGTACGCGTCGAGCCGGAGCATGGGGGGCGACACCGGGTTGCTGGTGTTCTCCCACGACGAGAGCAGGGTGTTGCTCACCCCGAACACGTCGGCGAGCTGGCGTTGGGTGATCTGCACCCCGGACCAGGTCTCCTTCCGCAGCGCGCGGAGGCGTCCGGCGAGGGCGGGGCTCGGCTGGGACACGACTTCAGACCTTTCAGTGAAGTCCACTGGAACGCGAGTGACGAAGATTGTACACGGAGAGTACGGGGTCGGCTTGAGAGGCTCGCCGGGAGGGTCAGGCAGGAGATTGAGGGGTTGTTCAGTCCGTCTGTCGGCAAAACTCTTAGGGAGAACTTAAGTCTAAGGCTCTGTTCAGGTTCAGTCGCAGCCTTTATAGTTCGATCTATGGAAGTCTACTGGATTTCAGGAACCACCTGAACAGGGGGTCGGCCATGGACACCAGCGTTCTGCACGTGCCACTGCATCGAGCGATCGTGGTGGTCGACATCGAGGGGTCGACCACCCGCACCAACCCCGCTCGGGCCCGGCTGCGCGCGATTCTGTTCGACCTGCTCGACGAGGCGTTCCGCGCCGGGGGGATCGCGGAGGGGTTCCGGGACCCCTTCGTGGACCGCGGCGATGGCGCGTTGTGCCTGGTCCGGCCGGTCGACGAGGCGCCGAAGACGGTCCTGCTCGCCGAGGTGGTGCCCGCCCTGGCGGAGCTGCTCGCGCGGCACAACGCCGAGAGACCCGACGAGGCCTTCCGGCTCCGGGTGGCGATCCACGCCGGCGAGGTGCACTACGACCTCCACGGCCCCTACGGCGAGGACGTCGACCTCGCCTGCCGGCTGCTCGACGCCACCGAGCTGCGGCGCCGGCTGCGCACCGCCGACGGGCCGCTCGCGCTGGCCGTCTCCGAGGCCATCCACTGGTCGGTGGTCCGCCACGACTACGACGGGATAGACCGCACCGCGTTCACCGACGCATTCCACGTGCGGGTGGGCGGGAGACGGATGCGGGGCTGGCTCCGCACCGCCGACTGGGCCGGGGCCGGCAGCCCCAGGACGGGGCTCACCGCCTGACGAGCCGGGAGGTGACCGGCGTGGAGACGACCGGATTCTGGCCGGCGCTGGGCGAGGCCGACCGCGGCAAGGTGGCGGAGCTGGCGGTCCGCCGCACCTACCGCCGGGGCGACGTGGTGTGCCGCGAAGGCGACCGCGCCGCGGTGGTGGTGCTCCTGCTGTCGGGCCACGTCCGGATCACCAACGCGACTTCCGACGGCCGCGAGGTCGTGATCGCCGTGCGCGGCGCGGGCGACGTGGTCGGCGAGCTCGGCGCCATCGACGGCGGCCCGCGCTCGGCGACCGTGTCGGCGCTGGACGACCTCGACGCGCTCGTCGTTCCCGCCGCCCGCTTCGCCGCGCTGTGCCGGCGCGAAGCGGCGATCTCCTGGGCGTTGCTGCTGGTCCTGGCCGACCGCATGCGCGACATCGGCCGGCAGCGGCTCGACGTCGGCGGCGGCACGATCACCCGGCGCGTCGCGGCGCAGCTTATGCAGCTGGCCGTGCAGCACGGGGTGCGCCGGGGCGACGACATCGTCATCGCGATCCCCGGCACCCAGGCCGAACTCGCGACCACCGCGGCGGTTTCGCGCGAATCGTGGGCCCGGGTGACGCGGGAACTGCGCCGGCTCGGCGTGCTCAGCACCGCGCGCGGGCAGGTCGTGATCCACCGGCTCGCGGAACTGGGCCGGCTCGCTCGCTGAACTTTGCCCGAACGTGTCTGCAGACACAGATTTCCCTGCGCCACAGGGGAATCCTGGTAGCACACACTCACGACGGAGGCAGCCATGGACCCGTTTCTTCCCGCCCCGCAACCGATTCGATGGCGCCGAGGGGTCTACGCGGCGGCGCTGGTGATCCCGTTCACCGTGATGCAGCTGTGGGCGCTGCTGGTGCTCCTGAGTCTCGCCGACTTCAGCGGCCTTGTCGTACAAGCGGTTCTGGTGCTCGTGCTCGGCTCGGCGGTCTCGCTCGCCGTCGGCTGGCGGTGGGCCTGGCGCCTGGGTTCCGAACGCCGGCGCGCTCTCGAAACCCGCCGCGAGTTCGAGGCCTGGCGTGATGCCGCACGCGAAACCCCGCCGGCCGAACGGATCGGCGCCGGGCGAGGCCGTCGATGAGCGCGCTGGCGGCCGCCGCCACCGAGAGCGGCCCCGACACGTCGACGGTCGTGCTGGTTGTCGCTCTCGTCGCGTTCATCGTCGCGGTCCGGATCGTGCGGCGGATCGTCGGCTTCGTCGTGAAGACCGCCGCGTCGGCCGCCGCGCTCGCCGGCGTCGTCATGGCGGTCGGCGGACTCGGCGGACTGACGACGCTGGCCGTGCTCGCCCTTCAGTAGGCCGCCCTCGTTCTCCTTGCCACGCCACGATTCCCGGGCGGCCGGGAACCCGGTCCCGCACGCGGCGGGCACCGGGTTTTCTCTTTTTGGCGAAGGAATCTGCTCGACCAGCTCGCCGACGCACGAACCTTTCGCCGATGGCAGCCGCTCAGCCGGCCAGCTGCCGCTTCACCTCCGCCGCGACCCGGCCGCCCTCCGCGCGCCCCGCGATCTTCGGCTGTACCGCCTTCATCACCGCGCCCATCCCCGCCATCCCGGACGCGCCGGTGCTCGCCACGGCGTCCGTCACCAAGGCCGTCAGCTCCTCGTCCGAAAGCTGCGCCGGCAGGTAGCTCGTGAGGACCTCCGCTTCGGCGCGTTCGCGGTCGGCAGATTCGGCGCGGCCGGCGCCCGCGAAGGCCTCGGCGGCATCGCGGCGTTTTTTCACCTCGCGGGTGATGATCTTCTGAACCTCGTCGTCGGAGAGCTCGCGGTGGGTGTCGCCCGCGGTTTCCTCGTAGCCGATGGCCGAGAGCGTGAGCCGCAGCGTCGCGGAGCGAAGCTGGTCGCGCGCCTTGATGGCGGTGGTGAGGTCGTCGTGGAGGGTCTGCTTGAGCGTGGTCATCCCCCGATCCTGGCACCACCGCCGCGGCGACGCGCGGGTCTTCTAGACTCGACCGTGATGTCCAACCAGTACGAATCGCTTCCGGAGGTGCGGTGATGAGGCTCGTTTTCGCCGGTACCCCCGAACCCGCGGTGCCCTCGCTGCGCGCTCTGCTCGAATCCGGCCGCCACGAGGTCGTCGCGGTGGTGACGCGCCCCGACGCCCAGGCCGGTCGCGGCCGCCGCGTCGTGCGCTCGCCCGTCGGGGCGCTCGCCGACGAGCACGGCATCGAGGTGCTCACGCCCGCGCGCGCCGGGGACCCCGCGTTCCTCGCGCGCCTCACGGAGCTGGCGCCCGACGCGTGCCCCGTCGTCGCGTACGGGGCGCTGTTGCCGCAGTCCGCGCTCGACATCCCGGTCCACGGCTGGGTGAACCTGCACTTCTCGCTGCTGCCCGCGTGGCGCGGCGCCGCGCCGGTGCAGTCGGCGATCCGCGCGGGTGACGAGATCACCGGCGCCAGCACGTTCCGCATCGTCAAGGAGCTCGACGCCGGGCCCGTCTTCGGCGTCGTCACCGAGAAGATCGGCCCGGCGGACACCTCGGGTGTGCTGCTGGGCCGGCTCGCCGAGTCGGGCGCGCACCTGCTGCTGTCCACCATGGACGGCATCGAGGACGGCACGCTGCGGGCCGTCGAGCAGTCCGCCGACGGCATGACCTACGCGCCGAAGGTGACGGTCGAAGACGCTCGCGTATCGTTCGCTGACCCGGCCGCGGCGGTCGACCGGCAGATCCGCGCGGTGACGCCGGAGCCGGGCGCGTGGGCGGAGTTCCGCGGCGAGCGCTTCAAGCTGGGGCCCGTCACGGTGGTCGACGAACCGGGCCCGGCGCCGGGCGAGCTCGTGGTCGAGCGCAAGCGCGTGCTCGTGGGCACGGCGACGAAACCGGTGCGGCTGGGCGAGGTCCAGGCATCGGGCAAGAAACGGATGGCGGCCACCGACTGGGCGCGCGGTACACGGATCGAAGAGGGAGAGCGCCTGCGGTGAACGAGCGTGGGGAACGGCGGCCGTCCAGGCCGCAGCGGGGCCGGCCGGCTCCGCGCAAAGAGGGACCGCGCCGTCCGCCGGAGGTCGATCCGGCCCGCCAGGCCGCGTTCGACGTGCTGCGCGCGGTGCGCGAGAAGGACGCGTACGCGAACCTCGTGCTGCCGCAGCTGCTTCGCGAACGTCGCATCACCGGCCGCGACGCGGCGCTGGCCACCGAGCTCACGTACGGCGCTTCACGCGCCCAGGGCCTGCTCGACGCCGTGATCGGCGCTTGCGCCGAGCGGCCGATCGAGAAGACGGACCCGATGGTGCTCGACGCGCTGCGCCTCGGCGTCTACCAGCTGCTGCGCACGCGCATCCCGGAGCATGCGGCCGTCGGGTCCACTGTAGACCTCGTGCGCGCCGAAGCCGGTTCGTGGGCAACGGGGTTCGCCAACGCGATCCTGCGCTCGGTGTCCGCAAAGGACGAACAGGCCTGGCTCGACGAGCTGGCACCCGACGAGTCGGCCGACCCGATCGGCTCGTACGCACTGCGCACGGCGCACCCGCGCTGGGTCGCGCGCTCCTTCGCGGAAGCGCTGGGCGACAAGGGTGCGGAGCTGAAGGCGGCGCTCGAAGCCGACGACGCCCGCCCCGAGGTGCACCTGGTCGCGCGCCCCGGCGAGATCAGCGCCGACGAGCTGGCCGCGATCACGGGCGGCGACGTCGCCCCGTACTCGCCCTACGGCGTGCGCCTGCCCGCCGGCGCCGGTGACCCGGCCGACGTCGAGCCGGTGCGCGAACGCCTCGCCGCCGTGCAGGACGAGGGCAGCCAGCTGTGCGCGATCGCCGCCACGAAGGTGCCGCTCGAAGGTTCCGACGAACGCTGGCTCGACCTGTGCGCCGGCCCCGGTGGCAAGGCCGCGCTGCTCGGCGCGCTCGCGGCGATCAGCGGCGCCCGCGTGGATGCCGTCGAGAAGGCCCCGCACCGCGCCAAGCTCGTGGAGAACGCCACCCGCGGCCTGCCGGTCAAGGTGCACGTCGCCGACGGCCGCGAGTCCGGCCTCGAACCGGGCTACGACCGCGTGCTCGTCGACGCGCCGTGCAGCGGCCTCGGCGCCCTGCGGCGGCGGCCGGAAGCCCGCTGGCGCCGCAAGCCCAGCGACGTCTCCGACCTGACGAAGCTGCAGGCCGAGCTGCTCACGGCCGCGCTGGACCTGGTCCGGCCGGGCGGTGTGGTCACCTACGTCGTGTGTTCGCCGCACCTCGCCGAGACCGAGGGCGTCGTCGGCGAGATCGCTCGCCGCACCAAGTCGGAGGTCCTCGACGCACGCGAGTTCTTCCCGGGCGTGCCGCAGCTTGGCGACGGCCCGTACGTGCAGCTGTGGCCCCACCGCCACGGCACCGACGCGATGTTCTGCGCCACCCTGCGCAAACCGTGAGAGACCTCGGCCTGGTCGCGAGCTCGTGCGGTGGGCTGGACACCCGGTTCACCGCCGAGCTGGCCCGCCCCGCCGCCACGCGCGGCTGGCGCCTCGCGGTCACGCTGACGCCCGTCGCCCACCGCTGGCTGGAGGCGACGGGCGGGCTGACCGAGCTGGCCGCCACCACCGACCTGCCGGTCCGCAGCGTCTCGCGCCTGCCCGGCGAGCCGCGCCCGCACCCGGACCCGTCGGTGTTCCTCTTCGCCCCCGCGTCGGCCAACTCCCTGGCCAAGCTCGCCCTGGGCATCGCCGACAACCAGGCGCTGACCCTGCTCGGCGACGTCCTCGGGGCGCCCGGGATCACGATCGTGGTGGCCTATCAGATCCAGGACACGCGGGTGCACCACCCGGCCTGGCAGCGTCACCTGGACACGCTGAAGTCGGCGGGTGTCCGCCTTCACCGCCTCGACCCCCGGCGGCCGTGGTCGGAAGTCCTCGACCTCCTGCCTGGCGCGTAAGAACGAAAAACGGGTGTGTCCCCGGAAACCGAGGACACACCCGTCAGCAGAACGTCAGCGCAGGTGCAGCGCACGCTTCAGCGTCGAGAACACGTCGGTCTGGTTGGTCAACCCGACGATGTTCGCGGCCTGCGGCCCGTAGCCCGCGATGCGGACCTGGGTGCCGGTGTGCGACTGCGAGCCGCCCGTCTCGGCGGTGCCGTAGGCGATCGTCATGTTCGAGCCCTCGTTGGTGACCAGCGTGGCGGTGAGGCCCGGGGTGGCGGTGGGCTCCACGATCTGGCTGCTGTGGCCGTGGTCGGCCGTCACGAGCACGAGGGTGTCGCGGTGGCTGCGGGCGTACGCCAGGCCCGCGGCGATCGCGGAGTCGAAGTCGACCGTCTCGCCGATCTGGCCGCACGGGTCGGCCGCGTGGTCCTGCTTGTCGATGCTGGCGCCCTCGACCTGCAGGAAGAAGCCCTTGTCGCTGTGGCGGTCGTCGAGCAGCTCGATCGCCTTGCGGGTCTGGTCGGCCAGCTTCGGCTGGGTCTTCGGCAGCGCCGGGTTCGGGGTGCAGCGGGCCGGCTGGGTGCCACCGTGGACCGCGGCCGGGCCGGTCCAGTTCACCGGCATGTTGTTCGCGGCGAACAGGCCGAGAACCGGCTTGTCCTTCTTCGCCTTCGCCAGGTCGGCGGCGGTATTGACGACGTTGTAGCCGGCCGCCTTCGCCTGGTCCAGCACGGTCTTGCCCTTGAACTTGCCGGCCGTCACCTTCTGGTCGAAGAAGGCCGCGCCGCCGCCGAGCAGGACGTCGGGGCGGGTCTGCACCAGCTGCTCGGAGATCGAGCCGGCACCACCGTTCTCCTTGGCGTTCTGCGCGCACTTGGCGGTCGTCTCGACCGGGCCCTTGCAGTCGCGGCTGACGACGTGCGAGCCGAGCACGGCCGGGGTCGCGTCCTGGACCTCGGCGGTCGTGACGTCACCGGTGCGCAGGCCGCCGCGCTTGGCCAGCTCGAGGATCGTCGGCACGGGGTTGCCGTACGCGTCGACCGAGATCGCGCCGTTGTAGGTCTTGGTGCCGGTGGCCCAGCCGGTGCCGGACGCGGCCGAGTCGGTCACGTAGTTCGGCTTGCCGGGGTTGTTCTGCTCCACGGCGTACGTGGTGTAGTCGCCGGTCAGCGGGAGCTCGTCCATCGCGAGCCGCCCGGCCGCGCCGCGCTCGTAGTTGCGCGCCGCCGTGATCTCCGACTGGCCCATGCCGTCGCCGATGAACAGGATCACGTTGCGCGCGGTGCCGCCCTGGATCGCGTTGCGGACGTCCTGCGTGCGGTCACCCGCGGAGGCCGTGCGCGACGTCGCGGTGTCCGAAGTCGCCAGGGCGACCGGGGCCGCGGCGATCAGCGCGGCGCCGAGCGCGCCCGCGGTCAGCCACTTGCGGCGGCCGGCGAAGAGCGTTCTCATGCAGTTTCTCCTCGGATGGGGATTAATCCGGAAACTCCGGCTCGGGCTATTAGTCCGCGTGCATGTGTTCCGCGCGCATCATCCGGATGATCGTTGGATGTCCGAAAAGAGAACAGCGGGCCGCCGCAGCCGGTTCACGACGGTTAACAGGCCCGACCTAGACTCGGGGCGTGGCCGATCGACCCCTCATCGCACCCAGCATCCTGTCCGCGGACTTCGCCCGGCTCGGCGAGGAGATCGCGGCGATCGCGCACCCCGGGGAGACCCGCGCCGACTGGGTCCACGTGGACGTGATGGACGCGCACTTCGTGCCCAACCTGACGCTCGGGCTGCCCGTGGTCGAGGCGCTGCTGAAGTCCACCGACGTGCCGATCGACTGCCACCTGATGATCGACGACCCGGACCGCTGGGCGATCGGGTACGCCGAGGCCGGCGCCTACAACGTCACGGTCCACGTGGAAGCCGCGAACGACCCGGTCAAGCTCGCGAAGGACCTGCGCGCGGCCGGGGCGAAGGCAGGCCTGTCGGTGAAGCCCGGCACCCCGATCGAGCCCTACCTCGAGACCCTCAAGCACTACGACACGCTGCTCGTGATGTCCGTGGAGCCCGGGTTCGGCGGCCAGTCGTTCATCCCCGACGTGCTGGAGAAGGTGCGCACCGCGCGCCGCCTCGTCGACACCGGCCACCTCAAGCTCGTGGTCGAGATCGACGGCGGGATCAACGCCGAGACCATCGAGCAGGCCGCCGAAGCCGGCGTCGACTGCTTCGTCGCCGGGTCCGCCGTCTACGGAGCGGACAACCCGGGCCTGGCGGTCGCGGCGCTGCGTGAACAGGCCGCGCGCCACCGCGCGAACTGACCCCGCGCCCGGGGAAGCACCGGGGTACGGGCGGGTGTTGGATGGAGGGATCACCGGGTTCGGACGGTGACGGCGGCGAGGAGGCAGCAGCAGTGTTCACCGGGATAGTCGAGGAGATCGGCGAAGTCACCGCGGTCGAGCAGGACACCAACATGGCGCGGCTCACGGTGCGTGGCCCCTTGGTCACGTCCGACGCGAACCACGGCGACTCGATCGCCGTCAGCGGGGTGTGCCTGACGGTCGTGGCCGTCTCGGAGGGTGGGTTCACCGTCGATGTGGTGAACGAGACACTCGCGCGCTCCAGCCTCGCCAAGGTGGCCGTGGGCGACGCCGTGAACCTCGAGCGCGCCACCCCCGCGGGCGGCCGCCTCGGAGGGCACATCATGCAGGGTCACGTCGACGGCACGGGCGTCTTCCTGTCCCGCGACGACACGGGCGTGACCACGTTCGCCCTGCCCACGGGCCTGGGGAAGTACGTCGTCGAGAAGGGCTCGATCGCCGTCGACGGTGTGTCGCTGACTGTGGCTTCGATCACCGACGAGCAGTTCTCCGTGGCGCTGATCCCCACCACGCTCGAGGCCACGACGCTCGGCCGGCGTGAGGCGGGCGACCTCGTGAACCTCGAAGTGGACGTCGTCGCGAAGTACGTCGAGAAGCTCGCGATCCCACATCTGGCCGCGAGCGCGCACAATGTCTGACGTTCGGTCCGACGGTACGAAGGAGCAGCCGTGAGCGAGACGAAGGCGGCCGAGCCGCGGACGGGCTGGACGCCCTGCGGTGCCGGCGCGGTGTTCGACGCGGACGCCATCGAGGCGGCGGTCGCGGACATCGCGGCGGGCAAAGCCGTGGTGGTGGTCGATGACGAGGATCGTGAGAACGAGGGCGATCTGATCTTCGCGGCGGAGAAGGCGACGCCGGAGTTGCTGGCGTTCATGGTCCGCTACACCTCAGGCTATGTGTGTGTCGCGTTGACGGAGGCCGAGGCCGACCGGCTGGATCTGCCGCCGATGTATCACACGAACCAGGATGTGCGCGGCACCGCGTACAGCGTCACGGTGGACGCGGCGGAGGGCATCACGACGGGCATTTCGGCGGCGGATCGTGCGCACACGATGCGGTTGCTGGCTGACCCGGCCGCGTCGGCGAAGGACTTCCGCCGCCCGGGGCATGTGGTGCCGTTGCGTGCGAAGGAGGGTGGCGTGCTGCGCCGCCCGGGTCACACCGAGGCCGCGGTCGACCTGGCCCGCATGGCCGGGCTCAACCCGGCCGGTGTGCTGTGTGAGATCGTGTCGCAGAAGGACGAGGGCGACATGGCTCGCCGCGACGAGCTTGAGGTTTTCGCCGCGGATCATGACCTTCGGGTGATCACGATCGCTGACCTGATCGCTTACCGCCGTCGGACCGAGAAGCAGGTGGAGCGGGTCGCCGAGGCCCGGATCCCGCTGGCGGCGGGCACGTTCCGCGCGGTGGGGTATGACAGTCTGCTGGACGGGATCGAGCACATCGCGTTCGTCTACGGCGAGATCGGCGATGGCGAGGACATCCTCGTGCGGGTGCACTCCGAATGCCTGACCGGTGACGTCTTCGGCTCCCTGCGCTGCGACTGCGGTCCCCAGCTCGAAGCCGCGCTGCAGGCCGTGGCCGACGAAGGCCGCGGCGTCGTGCTCTACATCCGCGGCCACGAGGGCCGCGGGATCGGGCTGCTGCACAAGCTGCAGGCCTACCAGCTGCAGGACGCCGGCGCCGACACCGTCGACGCGAACCTCGCGCTCGGCGTCCCGGCCGACGCCCGCGACTACGGCACCGGCGCGCAGATCCTGTGCGACCTGGGCGTGCGGTCGATGCGGCTGCTCACGAACAACCCGGCCAAGCGCGTCGGTCTCGAGGGGTACGGCCTGCGGGTCACCGGCCGTGTGCCGCTGCCCATCTCGCCCAACCCCGAGAACCTGCGGTACCTGCGCACCAAGCGCGACCGCATGGGGCACGACCTCGCGCAGCTGGAGCACTACGAACAGGTGGGTGCCGCCGACCAGGCGGAGAAGGGGACAGCACCCGATGAGCGGTGAGGGACGGCCCGAGTTCGAGCTCGACCTGAGCGACTGCAAGGCGCTGAAGCTCGGCATCGTGGCCACGCGGTGGAACGCGAACATCACCGAAAAGCTCCTGGAGCGGGCGCTGGCGGCCGCGAAGGCGGCGGAGCTCGAAGAGGAGCCGACCGTCGTGCACGTCGCCGGCGCCGTCGAGCTGCCGGTGGTCGCGCAGGCGCTGGCCCGCCACCACGACGCGGTCGTGGCGCTCGGCGTGGTGATCCGCGGCGAGACCCCGCACTTCGACTACGTGTGCGACTCGGTCACGGCCGGCCTCACGCGCGTGGCGCTCGACGAGAGCACTCCCGTCGGCAACGGCGTGCTGACGGTCAACGACGAGCAGCAGGCGCTCGACCGCTCCGGCCTGCCGGGCTCGAAGGAAGACAAGGGCTACGAGGCCACGGTCGCGGCGCTCGACTCCGCCCACGTGCTGCGCGGCCTGCGCCAGCCGTGGACCGAGCGGGGATTCGTGTGAGCCCCGCCGTGAGCGAGCAGCAGGAGACGACCTTGGTGATCCGCCCCCGGCGGGCGCTGGTGATGTGCAGCGTGCTGGCCGTGCTGCTGCTCGCCGTGTTCATCGTCGTGGCGATCCTGCTGCGCAACTCCCACACCGGCGTCGTGTTCGAGAAGTCGGACCAGGCCGCGATGATCGGCATCGGCGTGCTGCTGGCGCTGGGCACGATGCTGTTCGCCAACGCCCGCGTGCGCGCGGACGCGACCGGCATCGAGGTCCGCAACGTGATCACGACCCGCCGGTTCCTGTGGAGCGACGTCCTGTCGGTCAGCTTCCCCGACGGTGCTTCGTGGGCCCGGCTGGAGCTGCCCGACGACGAGTACTTCTCCGTGATGGCCGTGCAGGCCGTCGACCGTGATCGCGCGGTCGCCGCCGTGCGTGCGCTGCGCAAGCTGCACAAGGCGGCCACGGGTTCCTGACCGGCGGACTACGGCTCCAGGTCGACGACGATCGGAGCGTGGTCCGACGGGCCCTTGCCCTTGCGGGCTTCACGGTCCACATAGGAATCGTGTACGGCCTTGGTGAACGGCTCGTTGCCGTACACGAGGTCGATGCGCATGCCGCGGTTGTTGGGGAAGTTCCCGGCGCGGTAGTCCCAGTACGTGAACGGGTGGTCGTACTTCAGCGGGCGCGGGAACACGTCCGCCAGCCCGAGGTCGCGCAGGCGGGCCAGCGCCGCGCGTTCGGGTTCGGTCACGTGGGTGGAGCCGTCGAACAGCGACCGGTCCCACACGTCGGAGTCGGTGGGGGCGACGTTGAAGTCGCCGAGCACGGCGAACGGTGTCTCCGACAGCTCTGCCGCGACGGTCGTACGCAAGGCTTCGAGCCATTCGAGTTTGTACGCGTAATGCGGGTTGTCGGGCTCCCGGCCGTTGGGCACATACACCGACCACACCCGCACGCCGCCGCAGGTGGCGCCGACGGCGCGGGCTTCCGAGGCGCCTTCGAACCGCGGTTCGCCCGTGAGGCCGCGGACCACGTCGTCGAGGCCCACGCGCGAGACGATCGCGACGCCGTTCCACCGGCCGAGTCCGTAGGCGGCGACGTCGTAGCCGAGCGCCTTCACCTCGTCGGCCGGGAACGCTTCGGTGGTGTTCTTGAGCTCCTGCAAGCAGAGCACGTCGGGTGCCGAGTGCTCGAGCCAGTCGAGCACGCGGGGCAGCCGCGGCACGATCGAGTTGACGTTCCAGGTCGCGATCCTCACGACCGCCAGGATAGGGGTGCGTGGCCCGGGGCACCCGGCCACGCACCCCCGCTCGGGGTGTCTCGAACAAGCCCGGCTCAAACTCCCGCGGTGGTGCGGATCCACGAGCGGCTGGTGGCGACGCTCGCGTAGTTGTTGGTGCCGCGGGTGTTCGTGCCGCTCTGGTTCTGCACGGTCGACGCGACGCCGACCTGTACGCCGTTCGAGACCTCGGGGCCGCCCGAGTCGCCCTTCCACGCGGCGCCGTTGATCCCGACGCTCTGGATCGCGCGGCCGCCGTACGCGTCGGTGGAGCGGCCGGTGACCTGCACGTTGGTGACCTTCAGCGCCGACGCAGGCGGGCCGGTCGGGGTCGTGCGGCCCCAGCCGTAGAGCTGGTTGGTGCTGCCGGTGGCCGGGTCGGCGCTGCCGAGGGTGATCGGCTTGGCCGTGGTGGCCTGCGCGAGGTGCAGGAGGGCGATGTCGCCGTTGGGTGACTCTTCCTCGCGGTCGACGGCGATCTTGGTGCCGCCGAAGAGCGTGTTGGTGCCCACGCGCACGTACATGCCGCTGCCGTCTTCGTCGAGGCAGTGCACGGCCGTCATCACCCAGCGCGACGCGACGACCGTGCCAGAGCAGTTGAAGCCCTGGAAGTCGCGGCCCGGGGTGTTGACGTAGACCTGGGCGCCCCAGCTGACGGCGGGCGCGGTGCCGCCGCCCACGATGTTCGTCTGCGCGGTGGCGGCGGTGCCGCCGGCCAAGGTCAACGCGGCCACTGCGGCTGTAACCGCGCCGGCGAAACGGATGCTTCTCAAGGGAGGATCCTTTCGGTGGGGACCGGAAGAGCCGGGTCTCGGCTGGGACGGACCGTAATCAGCGCGTCACCCGGCGGGGAACCGACGAAGGTCGCGCGTGTCCGAATCACCCGACTTCCGTCGGGCCGGGGGAGCGCGGTGGGCCCGGGATCGGGCATCGGGCGGGCAAGGGTTGCGCCCTAGCCGTGCACTGGATGGCTCCCGTGTACCGGGGCCTCGCAAATCTGTCGGGGCCGCGCCATAGTCCATCCATGCCCCCGCCTCCACCCTCAACGGAGGCGCTACGCGCCACTGCGTAGATTTGGGAGGTGGCTGACCCGACCACCTACCGTCCCTCGCCGGGGAGCATCCCGGACGCCCCTGGCGTGTACAAGTTCCGCGACGCCGCCAAGCGGGTCATCTACGTCGGCAAGGCCAAGAGCCTGCGCAGCAGGCTGAACTCCTACTTCGCCGACCTCATGGGCCTGCACCCGCGCACGCGCCAGATGGTCACCACGGCCGCGAGCGTCGAGTGGACCGTGGTCACCACCGAGGTCGAGGCACTGCAGCTCGAGTACAACTGGATCAAGGAGTTCGACCCGCGGTTCAACGTCCGCTACCGCGACGACAAGAGCTATCCGGTGCTCGCGGTGACGTTGAACGAGGAGTACCCGCGCCTGCACGTCTACCGCGGGGCGCGCAAGAAGGGCGTGCGCTACTTCGGGCCGTACTCCCACGCGTGGGCCATCCGCGAGACGCTCGACCTGCTGCTGCGCGTGTTCCCGGCGCGCACGTGCTCGGCCGGCGTGTTCCGCCGCCACGGCCAGATCGGGCGGCCGTGCCTGCTCGGCTACATCGACAAGTGCTCGGCGCCGTGCGTCGGGCGGGTCAGCGCCGACGAACACCGCGGGATCGTCGAGGACTTCTGCGACTTCCTCGCCGGCCGCACCGACGCGATGATCCGCCGCCTGGAGCAGGAGATGTCCGCGGCGTCCGACGAGCTCGAGTTCGAACGCGCCGCGCGGCTGCGCGACGACCTCGGCGCCCTGCGCCGTGCGATGGAGAAGCAGGCGGTCGTGTTCGGCGACGGCACCGACGCCGACGTGGTCGCCTTCGCCCACGACGAGCTGGAAGCGGCCGTGCAGGTGTTCCACGTGCGCGGCGGACGCGTGCGCGGGCAGCGCGGGTGGGTCATCGACAAGGCCGAGGAAATGGGCGTCCCGGACCTGGTCGACCACTTCATCACGCAGTTCTACGGCGAGGAGTCCGAGCGGGCCGCGCGCGATGGCGTCGACACCGGTCCCGTCGTGCCGCGCGAAGTGATCGTGCCGGAGCTGCCCGCCGACGCCGAAGCGCTGGGGGAGTGGCTCTCGGGGATGCGCGGCTCGCGGGTGCGCGTACGCGTCGCCCAGCGCGGCGACAAGAAGGCGCTCGCCGAGACGGTGGAGCGCAACGCGGCCGAAGCGTTCACCCAGCACAAGCTGCGCCGCGCCGGCGACCTCACCGCGCGCTCGGCGGCGCTGCAGGAGCTGCAGGACTTCCTCGCGCTCGACAGCGCGCCGCTGCGCATCGAGTGCATCGACATCAGCCACATCCAGGGCAGTGACGTAGTCGCGTCGCTCGTGGTCTTCGAAGACGGTCTCGCACGCAAGTCCGAGTACCGCCGTTTCGCGTTGCGCGAGGCCGCGGAAGAGGGCGACGTCGCGTCGATCGCGGAGGTCGTGCGCCGCCGGTTCCACCGCTACCTCAAGGAAACCGCCGAGGACAGCCCGGCCGAGACCGGCGAAATCAGTACCGAAATCATTCCCGAAATCAGTGGCGAAACGAACGGCGACAGTGCCGTTGACGGCGAGGCGATCGAACCCGCCCGTCCGGGCATCGACCCGGACACGGGCCGCCCGCGCAAGTTCGCCTACCCGCCCAACCTGCTCGTGGTCGACGGCGCGGGCCCGCAGGCCACGGCGGCGGCCGACGTGCTGGCGGAGCTGGGGATCACCGACATCGCGGTGGTGGGGCTCGCGAAGCGGCTGGAGGAAGTCTGGCTGCCCGCGGACCCCGACCCGGTGATCCTGCCGCGCACGTCCGAAGGGCTGTACCTGTTGCAGCGCCTGCGTGACGAGGCCCACCGGTTCGCCATCCGCTACCACCGCGAGAAGCGGTCCAAGCGGCTGTCGGCGTCCGAATTGGACAGTGTGCCCGGGCTGGGGCAGGCTCGGCGCACCGCGCTGATCAAGCACTTCGGCTCGGTGAAGAAGCTCAAGCAAGCCAGGGTCGAGGAGATCGAGGCGGTGCCCGGCTTCGGCAGGCGCACCGCGGAGGCCGTGGTGGCGGCATTGGCCGGGGAGACCGGTGCCGGCTCGGGAGGGGACAAGGGGTCGTGATCGGGGAAGGAACCATCGTGAGTGCGCAAGAGGACAACCGGGGAACCGGGATGGAGGTCGCCGTCGTCAGCGGCCTCTCGGGAGCGGGCCGCTCCACCGCGGCGAAGTGCCTGGAGGACCTGGGCTGGTTCGTCGTGGACAACCTGCCGCCGGAGCTGATCGCCACCATGGTCGAGCTCGGCGCGCAGGCGCGCGGCGCGATCACCAAGGTGGCCGTCGTGATGGACGTGCGTTCGCGCGCGTTCACCGACGACCTGGCCTCGGTGATCAAGGACCTCGACGCGCGCGGGTACAAGCCGCGTGTGCTGTTCCTGGAGGCCACCGACGCGGTGCTGGTGCGCCGCTTCGAGGCCGTCCGCCGCGGCCACCCGATGCAGGGCGACGGCCGGCTCGCCGACGGCATCACCGCCGAGCGCAGGCTGCTCGCGCCGCTGCGCGAGGAAGCGGACCTGGTGCTCGACACCTCCGCGCTGTCGGTGCACGACCTGCGGGCGAAAATAGAGGACGCCTTCGGCTCCGAGGCGAGCACGCAGACGCGCGTGACCGTGCTGTCGTTCGGTTACAAGTACGGCCTGCCGATGGACTCCGACCTGGTGATGGACGTGCGGTTCCTGCCGAACCCGTTCTGGATTCCGGAGCTGCGCGAGCACACCGGGCTCGACGGCGAGGTCCGCAACTACGTGCTGTCGCAGGAAGGCGCGGAGGAGTTCCTCGACCGCTACCACCAGCTGCTGCGCCTGATCGGCGCCGGCTACAAGCGCGAGGGCAAGCGGTACCTCACGCTCGCCGTCGGCTGCACGGGCGGGAAGCACCGCAGCGTCGCGATCTCGGAAGAGCTCGCGCACCGACTGTCCAAGGAGGACGGAATGGCCGTGAAGGTGGTGCACCGCGACCTTGGCCGTGAGTGACGTACGCGCGGTCGCGCTCGGCGGCGGACACGGCCTGCACGCGACGCTCACCGCGTTGCGGCGGGTCACCCGGGAAGTCACGGCGGTGGTCACCGTCGCCGACGACGGGGGCTCGTCCGGGCGCCTGCGGCGTGAGCTGGGCCTCCTGCCGCCGGGCGACCTGCGGCAGGCCTTCGCGGCGTTCGCGGCCGAAGACGGCGGCACGCTGTGGGCCGAGGTGTTCCAGCACCGCTTCGGCGGCGACGGCGCGCTGGCCGGCCACGCGGTGGGCAACCTGCTGCTGGCCGGCCTGTTCGAGGTGCTCGGCGATCCCGTGGCGGCGCTCGACGAAGCGAGCCGCCTGACGGGGATTTCCGGACGGGTGCTGCCGATGTCGCCGGAGCCGCTGGAGATCGAGGCCGAGGTGAGCGGCCTCGACAGCGAGGACCCGGGGGCCGTCCGCCGGATCCGCGGGCAGGTCGCGGTGGCGAGCACACCCGGGCAGGTGCACCGCATCAGCCTGCACCCGGTCGGGCGCCAGGCGCGGCCGCCGCAGGGCTGCCCGCAAGCGATCGAGGCCGTACTCGGCGCCGACGTGGTGTTCCTCGGGCCGGGCTCGTGGTTCACCAGCGTCTTGCCGCACGTGCTCGTGCCGGATCTGTACGACGCGCTCGTGCGCACGAGGGCCACCAAGGTCGTGGTCCTCAACCTTGTCCCCCAGCCGGGGGAAACTGCCGGGTTCTCACCGGAGCGGCATCTCGACGTACTCTTCGAACACGCCCCCGCGCTGCGGGTCGACGCCGTGATCGCGGACCGCGATTCGGTGCCGGACCCGGCAAGTCTGCGCCGGGCGGCGCAGCGGCTGGGTGGTCGCGCCCATTTGGGGGCGGTGGCCGACCCGGTCGTGGAGGGACGGCATGATCCTGATGCGCTCGCCCGGTGCATGCGAGAGGCTCTCGGCCTCGATGGGGGACACAGCGGGCACCGTGGCTGACGGCGGGCGCGCAGCGGAAGGCAGGAGGGGCAGTACATGGCGATGACCGCCGCGGTGAAGGACGAACTGAGCAGGCTCGAGATCACGAAGATCGGGCCACGCCGGGCGGAGGTCGCGTCGCTGCTTCGCTTCGCTGGCGGGCTGCACATCGTGGCCGGCCGCGTGGTGGTGGAGGCCGAGCTCGACACGGGTTCCGTGGCCCGGCGGCTGCGCAAGGAGATCCACGAGCTCTACGGCCACCAGTCCGACGTGCACGTGATCACCGCCAGCGGTGGCCTGCGCAAGGGCACGCGGTACGTCGTGCGCGTCGTGAAGGACGGCGAAGGCCTCGCCCGCCAGACCGGGCTGATCGACCAGCGCGGGCGGCCGGTGCGCGGCCTGCCCGCAGCCGTGGTGTCCGGCGGAGTCGCCGACGCGGAAGCCGCGTGGCGCGGCGCGTTCCTCGCACACGGTTCGCTTACGGAACCGGGCCGCTCGTCGTCGCTGGAGGTCACGTGCCCGGGCCCGGAAGCGGCGCTGGCTCTGGTCGGCGCGGCCCGGCGCATGGGCATCCAGGCGAAGTCGCGTGAGGTCCGCGGCGCCGACCGGGTCGTGGTGCGCGACGGGGACGCCATCGGCGCGCTGCTGACGCGCCTCGGCGCCCACTCGAGCGTGCTGCAGTGGGAGGAACGGCGGATGCGCCGTGAGGTGCGCGCCACCGCCAACCGCCTCGCCAACTTCGACGACGCCAACCTCCGCCGCTCGGCCCGCGCGGCCGTCGCGGCGGCCGCCCGCGTCGAACGCGCCCTGGACATCCTCGGCGACACCGCCCCCGACCACCTCCTGGCGGCCGGCAAGCTGCGGCTGTCCAACCGGCAGGCGTCGCTGGAGGAGCTCGGCCAGCTGTCCGACCCGCAGATGACGAAGGACGCGGTCGCCGGCCGGATCCGGCGCTTGCTCGCGATGGCGGACAAGCGGGCGAAGGACCTGAACATCCCGGACACGGAGTCCGCGGTGACGCCGGAGATGCTGGAGGACGAGGAAGCCTAGGTCGTTCCCGGCGGCGGTGGGGTTCGGAGTCGGGGCCGGGGCAGCTTGAGTTCGGTCACCAGCGCGCGCAGCCACGGCTGCGCGATCGCCGGTTCCTTCACGATCTCGCGCACCATCCGGTCCCGCACCTCGGCCGTCCGTCCCGCCGCGACGACCGCCAGCGCTTCGGCAAGGGCTTCGCGCGCTTTGTCGTCGTGCTGCGGCGCGCGGGCGTCCTCGGCGCCCCAGCGCTCGCGCGTGAACGAGCGCGTGAGTTTCGGTTGCCAGTTGCCGAAGTAGCTCCAGACGTTGGCGTCGAGGGAGACGTTGCTGACGGCGCCGGCGGGCAGGCCGGCGGTCCAGCCCGCGTGCTGGTGCCAGCGCCAGGTTTTGGGACTCGTCGCGCGGCGCAACGTGATGCCGAGGAACCGCAGGCGCCGCCGGACTTCCGGCCACGCGGCTCCGTCGTCTTCCGCCCACTGCCGAAGGATGCCGGTCAAACACCCGAACGTGCCACCGGACGAGACGAGGTCCGTGAGCACCACCGGCGGCCCACCACCCGCGAGCGCCGCGGGGGAGAGCCCGGCTTCGGTGAGGTTGGCGCGCAGCTGGGCCGTTTCACCGCGCCGCATCGGTCCGAGCAAGGGATTGTCGATTATCCCCAACGACAACGGCAGCAGGTGCAGCCGGCTCCGGTCGGTGAGGGCGCCGCTCAACAGGTCGTACACGCTGTCCCCGGACCGCCCGACGAAGTACAGATCCCCGTCCTCGCTGCGCGCCAGCACCTTCGCCGCACACGCCGTGAGCTCGTCCAGGAACCACAACACGGGCGCCCCGGCGGGCAGGCTCCCGAGCTGGTCCGGGCGCACGAGATCCCAGCGATGCGGGCGATTCGGTTCGGTCACCCCTCCAGAACACCATGCGGCGCAACCGAATTCGCCCGCGAAAACCGGTTGCGAGTCGACAGTGGACTGCGAGATCCTTACACCTGTGTCGCTGTACGACTACTATCCGGCCGGCTTGACCTGGGCCGAGGTCGACCCCGCCAAGCACGCGTTCGACGCCGAAGCGGCGGCCGGGATCATCGCGTCGGTTCCGTGGGCGGAGGGCGACGACTGGACCGAAGGCGTGCTGGCCGCCCTCGACCGGCAGCTCGGCTCGTGGACCCGCGGCTGGGCGTGGGCCCGCGACGAAGGGGATTTCGGCGGCGGGCCGGTCGCTTCGTGGTGCTGTGGCGCGCATTCCGTGACCACGCCGGCCGAAACGTCCGCGCGAGCTCTCGCCGCGCTGCGCGAATGGCGCGGCTGGCTGGAGCGGCTCGCCGAGCTGTTCGCCACGCACGCACTCCCGGCCGGTTCCCCCGAAGCGCGGCTGGCCGCGTGGGAGCGGGCCGTGCCGGTGCTCGTGGAAGAAGTCGTGGACCGGACCGGCGCGGGTGACGCGTGGTACCGGCACTGTGCGCAGGTGCTGGAGTGGTTCCTGGCCTACCACGGGATCGCCGACGCGCGGCTCGTCGAAGAAGCCGTCGGCGGCCGGTTCCAGTCCTGGACTGCGCCCGAGGATTCCGAGGTCGCCGACCTCGCGCGGCGGATCGCGGCCGCCGACCCGGGTGCGTGACGATCTGCGGGCCTGGCTCACGGTCCGCTCCGGCGTCGCCTGGGACGAGGTCCCCGAAGTCACGCCGCGGACCGGGACGGTTGACGGCGTGGTCGCGTTCGTCGACACGATCGTTCGCCGTCGCGACAAGCAGCGGGCCGAGCGGCTGCTGGCCGCGCTCACCCAGGTGCGGGCCGACACCGGCCGCCCCCTCACGTTCGAACTCCTCGCCGGCTGGCAGGAGCTCGTGCTCGGTGAGCCGGCCGCGTTCCGCACCACCGCCGCGTTCGCCAAGGGCGGCCGGGAACGCTACGGCCCCACCACCCCCGCGGAGTTCGGCGCGCACCTCGCCGACGCCCACGGCACGGCTCCGTTGCCGGCGCGCGTGGCGCTGGCGTACCTCGACGTCTGCTTCTTCCACCCGTTTCCCGACGGCAATGGCCGAGCGGCGATGCTCGCCGCGTACCACCTACTGACGAGCGACGGCGTGACCCTCGACCGGGCCGGTCCGCTGTTCGTGATCAGCCGCCGCGCGGACGACGCGGCCGCGGCGGCCGGGCTCGCCCGGCTCGTCGGCAAGCTCGTGGCGAGGTGACCAGCCCGGCGGGCCGACCACGTACCCCACCCGGTCCCGCCAACCCTGCGCACCACGAAGGTCGCGCAGGATCGAGCCGTACTCGTGGAACCCGACCTTCAGCAGGTTGTGCGTGTCGATGTTCGTGGTCAGCCCGTAGGTCGGCCGCTTGCCTTCGGGGACGAAGCTGCGGAACAGCCGGTCCCAGACGATCAGGATCCCGCCGTAGTTCGCGTCGAGGTACTCGGCGTCGCTGCCGTGGTGGACGCGGTGGTGCGACGGGGTGTTGAAGACGTACTCGAACCAGCGCGGCAGCTTCCGCACCTTCTCCGTGTGCACGAAGAACTGGTACACGAGGTCGATCGACAGGCCGGTGAGGATCATCCACGGCGGAATCCCGCACAGCGCCAGCACGGACCAGAACGGCAGCTGGAAGTACGGGGTCCACTTCTGCCGCAGCGCCGTCGAGAAGTTGTAGTGCTCGCTGGAATGGTGGACCTGGTGCCCGGCCCACAGCAGCCGCACGCGGTGGCTCGCGCGGTGGTAGGCGTAGAACACAAGCTCCTGGCCCAGCAGCATGAGCGCCCACGTCCACCAGTCGCGCGGGTCGAACTTCACCGGCGCCAGCTCGAAGAGCACGGCGAAGACCACCAGCATCACGAGCCGGAACAGCGCGTTCACGCCGAGCGCGACCGCGCCCATCAGCATGCTCGTGCGAGTGTCGGCGGGGCGGTAGCCGACCACGTCGTCGTCGTGGCCGAGCACGTGCACCGCGACGATCTCGACGGCCACGAACAGCAGGAACACCGGGATCGCGTACAGCACCGGGTCACGCAGGTGCGCCAGGAAGTCGGCCACGTCGTCTCCTCCCGAACTGAACTAACTCCGAGGTAACTTACCTGAGGGTCACTTACGGTAGGCTCAACCCTGTGACAGGGTCAAGGGCCGTCGGGACGAAGGGTGTGCCGCGCGGCGAGCGCGAGTCGCAGATCCTCGTGGCGGGCACCGAGGAGTTCGGCCGGGCGGGGTACGCGGGCGCGTCGATGGTGGAGATCGCGCGCCGCGTGGGTGTCACGAAACCCTTGCTGTACCAGTACTTCGGCTCGAAGGACGGGCTGTACCTCGCGTGCCTGCACCGTGCGGGGGACCGGCTGACGGACGGCGTGGCCGAGACCATGGCGGCCGGCAGCGACCCGGAGCGCATGCCGCTCGCGGTGCTGGCGGCGATCTTCGCGACGTTCGACCACGACCGCTACGCGTGGAAGCTCCTGCGCGACCCGACGGTGCCGGCGACGGGTGACATCGCCGCCACGGCCGGCGACTACCGCGAACGCCTCGACGCGTTCGCCCTCGTCGGCGCCGGTCAGCTGCTGGGTTCGCGCGGGCCGTCGGACGCGCTGGACGTCGAGGCTCTCGCCCACGTCTGGACCGGTGTCGTGGACTCGCTGATCAGCTGGTGGATCGACCGGCCCGGCGAAACCGCCGCGGCGATGACCGACCGCTGCGCCCGCGTGATGGCCGCGCTCTTCGGCTGGTGACCAGTCCGCTGTGGACACCAGCGGACACCGGCGCGACCGGGACGACCGGCGCCGCTTCGGCCACCCACGCCAGGTGGATGGGGTGTTCTCGCTGGTGACCCGTTCAGACCCGTTCGTTCCGATCCCGTCCAGAGCGGTCCGAAACAGCGTCAGATCCCCCGGGGGGACAGCTCCGGGGGACGCCATTCGGCCAGATCGAGCCTGCCGATTCCGGGTTGGCGGGCGGTCGCCGTGACGTCCCCCCGAGGGGATTGGCACCTGGCGAACGGTTCTGAAGACGTTCTGCGCTGTTATGGAGAGTTGCGCACGGGTTTGCTAGAGTTGCGCCCGTGACCGCAACCGAGCTGATGCCCCTCACCGCGTACACGCCGAAGGAAGTGGCCGGCATGTTCGGCATGGCGTCGGATCGCTGGCTGCGTGATGGCGTCCGTGCCGGGAAGTACCCTTGTCTGCGGATGGCCAAGAACGCGATCCGATTTACCGCTGAGCACGTGCAAGAGATCAGGAAGATGCATGAGGAAATGCAACGGCAGAAGCCCGCGCTGAAGCATGACCCCTACGATCTTTTCGGCGCCGTGAAGTCCAAGACGGGAAATCGGACAAAGAAATCCTGAATTCTCGCCAGGCAACTTTCTGCGGGCAAGAAAAACCCCCGACAGCCGCGGTCCAGGGCTGCCGGGGGTTTTGTTTACGCTGTTCAGGAGGCTGTGGCGTAGCTCAATCTCTCCTCGCGCATCGCTTCCATGTCCTTCCGTAATCTGCGCACTGTGACAGCCTCGGCCTTACTGTCCAGTAGGGCGCCAATTCGGCGGTCGATGATGTAGATCGCAGCAGCAACAGCCAGGGTCGATGCGGCGAGAAGAGTGCCGACTGTGCGCACCCCTGCTCCCCTCGAAGGTGGGTTCGATTTCTTTAGCCGCCGAAACAATACGACCACATCTGGTAATCGAACAGGCCAACTTGCACCACTGCGCGTACTAGCGAGTAGTGAAACTACCCTGGGTGGAGCTAGCTGTCGTCGCCGTCGGACTGTAGGTCTCCGTTTGAGTGAAGATGGCCGCTGGCGTGTGTTGATTGCCCCCGAGCTTCGAAGATGTCAGTGATCAACTGACCGAGGTCGGCGTGGGTAAACGTTTGGCCTACCCGGCTTGACCAGTACTTAATCTTCGAGAGCTCAAGATCACCCTCGGGCGCGCTAGCCCGGCTGGGTGATCTTGGCGCGGAGCTTGCCGGCGGGGGAGTAGGCGGGGCCGCTGTTGAGACGGACTGTGATTGAGACTGAGCCTCCACGGGAGTTGGCTCTCCGCCGCCGAGGACCGCTTGGACGCTGCCCTTCCGCCACTTCAGCGCTTGCTCGAACCCGCGCGCGGTCGGTGGTGTGACGCCTTGCGCTTGGCCGGACATGATGCGACGTCGGAGGGTGCCGGAGATGCCGGCTGCCTTCTCGACGTCTTTCCACTGCAAATCAAGATCCACACGGCGTTCGCCCATGTGGTGAGAGAGGTTCTCCCAGTCAAGTTCGCCCATGCGGGCGTAGCGTACTCAAGGTAACAGGGTGCGGCACACCGACAGTTCATCTTTCACGATTCAGAACCCGGTTGGGTGTGCGGTTGTTGCGGGCAAACCGCGCAAAATTAGCACGTTTAGTAATCGGCCGTTAGGTCGTCGAGTTGTGGCCAGTTGCGGCGTGTAGCGCAACTTTGGCAGAGTTTCGCGCGACCACGTCCGCGCCCATTGAGCGCCGGCTGGCCGCAACGCGAACGCGTGTTCCGCACGGCGTGGACTGTGTTTCCGCAGGTGAAGTTGGTTTCCGTCATGCGGTTGGCCTCGCTGTGCGGACGAGGTTGCAGTGGCAGGCGCCCGGTTCGCGTGATGGCGCTGACCTGATTGTGTGTGGACTGGTTGCGCAACTAGTGTTGCCTTGTTGCGATGGCGAGCTGTATAGTCGACTACAACAGCGAGCGACAACAAGGAGCACACCGTGAACCACACAGTCACCTTCATCCAGAAGCCCTCCGACCAGCACGGCGAGCCCTGCACCTGGTGCAACCTGGACTACACGGACTGCTCCACCAACATCTACGTCGACGACTACGACGGCAACGAGTACGTCGTCCACAGCTGCCTTCCCTGCATCAAGGACGTCATCAAGGACGCCCACTTCGGCGACCGTGACGCCATCGTCGAGATCAGCCTCTTCCCCCGCTACCAGACCGAGAACGACAAGGTCGCAGCGTGACCCCGTACCAAGTCGACCCCGACATCGCGCGGGTCGTGCTTCCCGCCGGTGCCCCTGAGGACGTTTGGCTCGCCGAACGCCTCAAGGGCATCGGCGGGTCGGACATCGCCCAGGCGGCCGGGATCGCGAAGTACGGCTCCCCGTTCCAGCTCTGGATGGTCAAGACCGGTCGGATCGACCCCGAAGACCTACTCACCGACGAGGACCGGGAGCGGTTCTACTGGGGTCACGCCCTGGAGCCCGTTGTAGTGGCCCGGTTCGCCAAGAACCACCCCGAGTACGACGTAACCCCCGGTGCAGGCACCTACGCCCGCGTTGAGGCCGAATGGCAGCGCGTCAACGTCGACTCCCTCGCCTGGAACCCCGATGGCTCGCTCGCTGCCGTCATCGAGGCCAAAACCGGCAACCACCGCGTCCTGGCCGACTGGAACGGCGAGGAAATCCCCCTCTCCTACTACTACCAATGCCAGTGGGCCATGTGGATCACCGGCGCACCGCTCACGTTCATCTGCGCCCTGATCGACACCCACAACTACATCGAGAAGGTCATCGAGCGCGACGACGAGATGATCGCCGACCTCGTCGATTTCGGCGCCGAGTTCTGGCGGCAGGTTGTCGACGACGTCATGCCCGAGGTCGACGGGCACGACGACACCAGCTCGATGCTCGCGACCACCCACTACGAACCGGGCTCCATGGTGGAACTCGACCTCGGATGGCTGAAGGACCTCACCCTCCGCGGCGAGCTGGTCCAGCAGATCAAGGACCTCACGGAGAAGAAGACCCAGATCGACAACCGGATGCGCGTCGCGATCGGCGACGCAGAGACCGCGTGGGTGGGTGACGACAAGGTCGCGACGTTCAAGGCCTCGTCCAAGCCGACCCGCAAGGTCGATCCGGAGCTGCTCGACATCCTCGGCGAGGACTTCCCCGAGGTCTACGCCGCAGTCGTCACCGAGAAACCCGCCTCGCGTCGCCTGACCTACGCGAACCACACCACCACCCCTGAAAGGAACCACGAGTGAGCAACGAATCCGCACGCAACGCCATCGCCCAGCGAAAGGAGGCGAACAACGGCGGGGGACAGGTCGTCAAGGCGAAGGACCCGTGGCGCGACCTGATCGACAAGCAGAAGACCGAGATCGGGCGCGCACTGACCGGCACCGCGCTCGACCCGGAGCGGTTCACCCGGGTTGCGCTGACCGTCATCAAGAAGACGCCGAAGCTGATGCTGTGCGACGCGGTGTCGGTCCTGGGCGCCCTGATGACCTCGGCGCAGCTCGGGCTGGAGCCCGGTCCACTGGGTGAGGCGTACCTGGTGCCTTACGGCAAAAGCTGCCAGTTCATCGTTGGCTACCAGGGCTATATCAAGCTCGCCTGGAACTCCGGGCAGATCAGGCACATCGACGCCGATGTAGTGCGGGAGAACGACTACTTCCTGTACGAGAAGGGCGCCGAGCCGAAGTTGGTGCACCGGCCCGCGCGGAAGAACCGTGGCGACGCCGTCTGCTACTACGCGGTGGCGTCGTTCAAGAGCGGCGGTCACGTTGCCGTCGTCCTGTCGCCGGAGGACGTCAATCAGTACCGCGCCCGCTCGGCGTCGGTGAAGTCCTCCAAGGAGTCGCCGTGGGACACCGACTATGACGCGATGGCGAAGAAGACCTGCCTTCGGCGCCTGTCGACGTTCCTGCCGAAGTCGACCGGGTTGGCGCGTGCGCTCAGCGCTGACGAGTCGGTGCGCAGTGACCTTGGGGCGAGTATCGACGAGATCACCAGCGACGTGATCGACGCCGAGTTGGTCGAAGAGCCCAGCGGGCAGGACGAGGCGCCGGCCACGGCCGGTGCGCCGGCCGAGGGCCCGTGGGGTTCGGCCTACGAGGACGGCGAAGGCGAATAGCGGTTTCGGTGGGCCCGGTGCGTGGCTGGGCCCACCTCTCGTTTTGGTTCAGCACTAGCAGAGGGAGTCATCGTGAATGCACCGAACCTGAAGGGTCCGGCCGAGGCTTTCATGATCGCAGCGTCCAAATTGCAGGACATCAGCGACGGCGAGTTGCGCGCGTTCGGGGAGGACGTGGTGTGGCTGATGTCGCAGTACTTCGAGGAAATGGAGCGTCGAAAGTACCTGTCGATGTCGGATCGGCCGATCACGGCGCTGGACAAGCAGGACACGATCTTCGGCGACATCATCGCCGAGTTCGGAGTGGCGCCGGACTGGTGGTATGAGCCGCCGGCCTACGTCACGGACCAGTTCGGCGATGGGGAAGGAGAGGGCGACGGTGAGGATGACGATGAGGTTGTTCCGGAGGCGCCGGTGGTGCCGGTTGTCGTTGGTGAGGCAACCGTTCAGGCTCCGCCGCTGTTCGTTCCTGGTCCGGAGGACACGCAGCTGATGCCGCGGATCATCGACGTCTCCGGCGGCGTGGAGATGGAAGGGGACGCTGGTGAAGGCCCGGCCGCGTGACCTCGGTGATGTCCTGGTGGACGTCGCCGAGTGGGCCACCACGGTGGGCGTGATCCTGATCGTCGCGTTCGTGATCGGTTCGGTGGCCGAGGGTCTCGTTTCTCTCGTGTGGTGAGGGGTCCGGCGGGCCGGTAGGTGCGGCTGGTCCGCCGGATTTAAATGGGGTTGAACCCTGAGGGTTCAACGAGGGGGCTTCTACTGTGCGGCGCCGTATTGCCGTGTTTCTTGATCGCGTTGAGGTTTTCTCGCGCCGTTTTTTCATCGAATGCGTCGTCGGCGCGTTCGTATTGGTAGCCATCCAATTCATCGTGAGGTGATTCGTCATGCCTATCAACACATCTTCCAAGTTGTCGATCGAAGTGCGTCCAAGCCGGGCCGGGTTCCAGGTCATTCTCTGCCGTGGCGGTAAGGCAATGGAGATGCTCGACGTCGACGCGGTGCAGTCCCGCGCGGCCGAGCTGGCGCAGAAGTGGGCCGAGAAGTTCGGCTGCTCCTTATCGCACGGCGGTACCGCGTGAGCACGCCGCGCGGGGTCGACAAGGAGTATCAGCCGCTGGTCGCAGCCGCTATGAGGGAGGGCTGGGAGCTGAAGAGGGGCACCAAGCACTGGAAGCTGCTGTCCCCGAACGGGTCGGACATGGTCGTGTTCCCGATGTCCCCGAGTGAACCGCGCGGGGTGGCGAACATGCGGTCTCTGCTGCGCCAGAAGGGCGTTAACGTGTGACTCTGTTGCGCTGAGTTGCGCAACGTATGTATAGTCAATGGATGGAGGTGATCGCGCGCCACAGACACCCAGCCAACCACGTGGACGCACCCAACACCGTGACCACCCGAACCCAGAGCAGGACGCCTGACCAGGCACGGGGCGGCAGCAACACCGCTGCCGCCCCGTCCGAGGACCACCCCCGCGACCCCGACCAGATCGACATGTTCCCGGCCCTCACGCCGGTCGAACCCGAACCCCTCACCCCGGGTGCCAAGCGAACCCAGCGCAACTCTCAGCTGGCCGCCGCGTTCCTGCACCCGCTCACCGTCATCCTGCGCGGCGCGCTGAAGTTGCACGCCGACGCTGCACCCCACGACGACCGTGACGCCCCGGGCCTTCGCTGCGGCACCTGCCGCTTCCGGCGCCCTGTCCACGGCGGCGCCCGCAACTACCCGAAGTGCACGCGAACCCGTCTGCTCATGACCCACTCCGACGCGTCCGACTGCCGCGCCTTCTGGCCCGCCTGCACCTTCCACGAGCAGGAGGCCAACGCGTGAGGGCGCTCTCGATCCGTCAGCCGTGGGCGTCGCTGATCCTCGCCGGCATCAAGACCGTCGAGAACCGGTCGTGGCCCACGAAGTACCTCGGGTCGCTGGTGATCCACGCCAGCCGCAAGATCGACCGCCACGCGCTCCAGCTGGCCCGGATGCACGGCATCCACGAGTTCCCCACCGGCGGCTACCTCGGCGCCGTCGACCTCACCGGATGCCACCACGACGAGGACTGCCGCGGCTGCACCGACTTCAGCGAGCACAACCAATTCCACTGGGACATGCAGCGCCCGCGTTCCCTGCCCGACCTCATCCCCGGTCACGGGCAGCTCCAGTTCTGGACCCCACCGCCCGAGGTGCTCGACGCCGTCGCCCGGCTCGACGCCGCCCGCCTCATCGAACAGCACGGAGGAACCGAATGACCGTGGACGACACGGCCACCCTGGCGACGTTCGCGGCGAGCGGGTTTGTCCTGCTCGTCGTGCACAACCTCGCCGACCACGTCACCGGCCAAACCGACTGGCAGGCCGACAACAAGGCCGCCCCCAAGCCCGACGAGGTCGCGGCCGGCGCGAACCCCCACCAGGGGTGGTCGGCGATCCTGGCCCACGTCGCCATGTACCACCTGACCATGGTCGTGCTGGGCCTGCTCGCGTGGCTCGTGCTCCCGTTGCACTGGTCCGTGCTGGGCGTGGTCCTCGCGCTCGTCTGGTCGGCCGCAACCCACGCCCTGCTCGACCGGCGCTGGCCGGTGCGGTGCCTGCTCGAGAAGACACGTTCGCCCAAGTTCGCGAAGCTCAACGCCGGCGGCCTCAACGGCATGTACGCCGCCGATCAGGCCCTGCACTGGCTGGCGCTCGCCGTCTCGGCGGTCCTGCTGGCGGTGGTTCAGTGACCACCACAGTGAAGGCCCTCACCGCCCGCCTTCCGCACTTGTGCGACAGCTGCCACTGGACTTCGCGCCGTGGGACACCGTCAATTGCCCCTGGTCATCGTTACCTGCGGCACGTGGCGTTCCCCGGTGATGAGGTCAACCAGACGGACCGTCCCTTCAGCAACGTCGAGTGCGTGGCGTGTGCCTGCGAGCACGACCCGTCGGCCGGTCTGCTGATCGCGGGTGCCTGCTCAACCTTCTGCTGTGGCGATGTGCCCTGTGCACGACCGGTCCAGCACGACGGCGACCACTCATGTCACCGCTGCATGGCCGCCGTGTCGCTGGCGGTGGTTCGGTGACCGCCACCCAGATCACCGACGCGACCCGCCGCCTACTCGCTCAGCGTTCCCAGGGCAAGTGCGAGCGGTGCAACGAGGCCGACGCCGTCCAGGCCCACCACCGCAAGCCCCGCGGCATGGGCGGAACCATGCTCAAGACCTCCCACCTGCTCTCGTGCCTCCTGCACGTGTGCGTGCCCTGCCATCTGGCGATCGAAGGCAACCGCGCTCGCGCCATCGTTCATGGATGGCTGGTCGAGCACCCGGGCGAGCCGACCGACGTGCCGGTGCTGATGCACAACGTCAACTACGTCGGCCCCGGTAAGTACCTGTTGCGCGACGACGGCGGCGTCACCCGCGTCTGGGATGAGGAGGCGGCGTGACCCCGCGCGGCGCGTTCGTGAGCTTCCGAGGACACGAACACCACCACACACTTGGGCGACGCTTCGAGTGCATGGGCGGCTGCTCGATCGACCTGAGCTACCTCGCGTCGAGCCCGTACATCGTGGAGCTGGAAGTCATCCGCGACGGCACCTACCGCCGATGGGAGATCTCGCGGGAACTGCTGGTCGAGGGCATGACCGAACCGGCCGGGCCCGGAAAGATGCACGTGTGCCCGACCGGCGGAATGCCGGGACGGGTCTCGGTGATCAAGCGGGTCGGCCTCGCCACGAACGACGAGCTGATCCTCCCGCGCCGCCGGCTTCAAGAGCTGCTCGACCAGTCACACGACATCGTCCCCACCGGAACGGAGTCCGACCACTACGGGTGGGACGCGGTGTTCGCCGCGCTGGGCGGTGGCTGCTGATGGCGTCGAAGGTCGTGTACGCGCAGGGCCGCAAACCCGCCGCGCCCGCGAAGACCGGGAAGAAACCGCGCAACCGGATCGCGCCCCTTACCGAGGACCAGTTCCAGACCAGGGTGATGCAGACCGCGAAGGCGTACGGCTGGATGGTGGTGCACTTCCGCAAGGCCATGCGTCAGTCCGGCAAGTACTCCACGCCCGTGCAGGGCGACAACGGCTCACCAGACCTGCTCCTCGCCCGGGGCGGGGTCGTCTTGTGGGCGGAGTTGAAGTCCGACACGGGGAGGCTGAGCCCAGAACAGAAGGAGTGGCGGGACGCGATCGGCGACGGCTGCTGGCGGCTTTGGCGCCCGCGCGACTGGGACACGCTCGTGCTGCCCGAGCTGGCCGGCGGCCGGGTGCGGGCGGTGGTCTCGTGACTCGCCGCTGGGGAAAGGCCGGTGTGCCGCTCACCGACGCCGAGACGCGCCGGAACGACGCCCGCCGCAACAAGACAGCAGCGGAGCGCGTGCTTGCCGATCAACGGACGTACCGAGAGTGGCGGGCCGGGAAGGTCGTTCCGTGGCGAATCACGCTCGCGCTCGACTCACACGCCCTCTACGGGCCCGAGGTCGACGAGGCGTGCGGCGCCGCAGAGCCAGACGTGGACATGTGGGAAGCGGGCACCCGATACCCGACGTGGGAGCAGCTGAAGAAGCTCGCGAAGTTGACCATGGTCACCCCCGGGTTCTTCATGATCCGCCCCGCTGAGCTGTTGCCGGCGCAGACGTCGATGCAGTTCCACCGGATCGGCGGCGAACGCGCGGAGTGGCGCCAGCCGCCGCCGGTCCTGCTGTTCACCCCCGAAGCCATCGCCGAGACCGTGAGGGGCGCCGACTGATGTCCTGGCACACGGGCCCGTTGGCGGCGTTCGACCTGGAGACAACCGGCCCCAAGCCGACGGACGACCTGATCGTGACCGGCACCGTCTGGCGGTACAGCCCAGGGGAGCAGGCCAGCGACACGACGTTGCTGATGGACCCGGGCGTGCCGATCCCCGAGCAGGCCACGAACATCCACGGCATCACCACCGAACACGCGCAGCGGGACGGGATCCCCGCCGGCGAGGCAGTGCCGGTGCTCGCTGCATTGCTGGCCGACCACGTCGCCGACGGCGCCCCGATCGTCATCTACAACGCACCGTTCGACCTGACAATGCTCGAGCGCGAGTGCCGCCGCCACGGGGTGCCGACCCTGTTCGACCTGTGCGCCCGCGACCAGCTGACGCCCTACTTCATCGACCCGCTCGTTCTCGACCGGCTGATCGACCCCCGCCGCACCGGATCGCGCAAGCTCGCGGCGGTGTGCGCGCACTACGGCGTCGACCTGTCGGACGAGGACGCGCACACCAGCAACGGCGATTGCCTCGCCGCCGCGCGGCTCGCCTATCGGATGGCGTCCCGCTTCCCGAAGCTCGCCGCGATGCCGCTGCCGGAGCTCCAAGCACGCCAGACCGCCGCGTACCGGGAGCAGGCGCACCAGTTCGCCGCCCGCGCGCAGGGGATGGGCATCGTCCGCGACGTCCCCACCGAATGGCCGTACGTGCCGGCCCGGCCCGTGCAGGAATCCCTCATCTAGCCCCCACACGAGGGCTGTTGCAACAGAACACACAACCCACGAAAGGAACCACAATGCCCGGAGTTGAAGAGGTCCGCGCTGGTATCGCTCTCGCGAACGAGAAGGCGTCCACGAGCATCGCCTCCTTGCAGCAGGCCGCGATGGCCCTCGAAGAAGCCCAGCTGGCGCTGTCGCAGGCGACGCAGGGCAGCCAGCAGCACGAGATCAACCAGGCCCACGGCTTGCTCGCGGAAGCGCTGAACGGAATCACCGGGATGCAGAGCACCATCCAGGCCAGCATCTCGTCCGCCGACGGCTACTCGGCACGGCTCTGACCGTCGACACGCGACCCAGAGAAAGGAACCCAACACCTTGACCATCCGCATCGACACCACCAGCGACGAGACCCAGCTGACGGCCGCCATCGACAAGGCCAACCTCGGGCCCGCCCGTGTCACCATGCTCTCGCCGGGCAGCGACCGCGAGACGGCGCTGGTTGTGCTCGAACCGACCTCGCCGGCGAAGGCGCAGACCCTTTTGCGGTGGCTCGACGTCATCGACCTGATCGACGCCACATCCGGCAAGTGGAAGAAGCGCGACCCGCGTGTGCGGCTCAACCTCCGCGGCCGGTTCCCCAGCGGCATGTACCTCATCGTCGCCTGCGAGTTCGACGAGCGCACCGAGGCTGCGCAGACCGACTTGATTAGCGAGCTGATCGAGCCGCAGCAGATCGTGAAGCTTGTCCGCGCGCTCGCCGACATGGAATATCGGGCCAAGTAGCCCCCGCGCCTGCCTGGACCAGGCGACTCAGGTCCAGGCAGGCGCACCGGGGCAGGACGCTCGCGTGTGAGGATCCCGCGCCAATCATCCTTGGACAGCGCAAAGTCGTCGCTGGCATGCCACCAGATCACCCATTCCGGCTACCGTACTAAGCTCCCTCTCGCGAAGGGTTACCACACCGGAGGTGAGTGTGAGCACTATCACCAAAGTAGCACTCACGGTAGGGCTATTAGTCATCGCGACCATCATCGCAGTGTTGCCACGGAAGGCGAGCACAGATGAAGGTGCCGGCTCCACGGAGAATCTATCCGCCTTGCGTGCGGCGACCTCGCTTGCAGCATGCCCTTCGGGCGACGGGCAGGACGTTCACACACTTGAGGGTGTGCTCACTACCTGTCTCGGCGACGGCAGTCGCGTTGAACTAGGCCAGGCGATCGCGGGGCGCGACACCCTCATCAACGTTTGGGCGCCGTGGTGCCAACCATGCAAGACGGAGTTGCCCGTCCTAGCAAAATACGCAACCGAGCAACACTCTGTGCAAGTACTGCTGGTGGAGGTGGCCGGCTCGGAAGCTGACGGCCTTGCTCTCCTCCAGAGCCTGGGAGTGCATTTGCCGTCTGTGTTCGACGGCGAAGGTGCGACCGGCCCGGTTCGAGAGAAGCTCACTGTGGCTCTCTTACCTTCGTCCTACTTGATTACCGCCGACGGCCGAGTCCGTTATATACACAATCCGCCCGTTTTTACGAATTCGGACGCTATTCGGGCAGCTATCGACCACGTTCGGTAAGAGACAAGTACTCTACGCGTCGCCCTGTTGGCGGTAAATCACGCCTCGGATTACTGACATGATCTTCCCTCGAAGGGTGATTCCGATTTCAGTAGGTCGAGGAGATGTACGTGAAAAGATCCATTGCGACCATTGCCTGCGCATTGACCCTGGCGGCAGGATGTTCCTTCGCTATACAAGAGTCAGCTTCAGCGTCGCCAAACGCAAACTGCGCAGTTGGCCGGGACGCCAATCTCGCGGGCGGCTTTTCCCAATGCTGGGAAACGAGTGGAACCCAGCAGGTAGTGCTGACTTGCAGCAATGGTGCGTTGGTTTTCGGCCCGATGGTATCCGCGGTAGGAGGGGTAGTGTCTCACGCGGTTTGCCCCAGCGGTTCCTTGGTGAGCACAGTGGGCTTTCGCTTCGACGTGTTACGTTAGCCGTAAATCAATCCGGACATTGAATAGTCCAAAAGAAGCGTAAGTCTTTCCTTGTGTCGTGATTCTTCTTTTGCTACTTGCCTGCTCTTGAAAGCGGGCCTGCGCGAGTCGACCTGGCTGCGTCTGCAAAAAAGAAGCAGAAGTGGTCAGGTCGATTCCGGCACCGTCTTCCCAATGATCAGCAGTTGGTCCCAACTCACCCGAGCCAGGCGACAGTCAGGAGCCGGGCTTTGTCGTGTAACCGGGCTAGCCTCCTTCGGCCGCAGGCAGTCATGGGGTCACCCGGATCGGGTACACAAACCACTCCGTTGGCATCGCTGCGAAACTCGTACTCACTCACCGCATACAGTTGCGGTGCGTTTCGTTACGAGTTTCGAGGGGTTTTCGGGATGACTGCTGTATCGGTGGCTGCCGGGGTCAGCCAGTTCAACGACCAGCCGGCCGCGATGTACAACCGCATGTTCCCCCGGCTCACCCCGGCAACACCGCGCGGCGTCCGCGAAGCCGAAAAGCTCGGACTACCTGGCGGCCGGATGGACGGCGGCCCCACCACCGACAAGCAGGACAACAAAAACGTCCCAGCCGGGTTCGCCGTCTTCGGACAGTTCGTCACCCACGACGTCGCCGCGGACATGACCCCGATGCCGGACCACGCGATCCTCCCGGAGGGGCTCACGTCGTTCCGGTCGCCGCGGTTCGACCTGGACAACGTCTACGGCGGCGGCCCCGGGGTGATGCCGGCCCTGTACGCCAAGGCCGATCACCGCACCAAGTTCCTGATCCCCGACGGCGGGCACGACATGCCCCGTGGTCTCGACGGCGCCATCGTCGCCCCGGACGCGCGCGACGACAACAACATGCCGCTGGCGCAACTGCATCTGGCATTCATGCGGTTCCACAACGCCGTCGTGGACGCCCTGACCGCTGGGGAGATCACCACCAGCGCCGGCGACGGGCTCGCCGCGTTCCCAGGGAACGACGGCGCCACCGCGGACCCCAACGCCTCGCTCGGCGGGCTCCTGCGCACCGACGCCTACTGGAACCGGCTGTTCGAGCAGGCACAGCGGATCGTGGTGTGGCACTACCAGTGGATCGTCCTGCACGAATACCTGCCGCTCGTGTGCGGTCAGGACCTCGTCGACGACGTGCTCACCAACGGGCCCCGCCACTACAAGCCCGGCCGGCACCCCTACATCCCCGTCGAGTTCGCTACCGGCGCGTTCCGCTATGCGCACGCGGTGATCCGCAGCGAGTACCAGGTCAACGACGGCCACACGTTCCCGATGTTCAGCACCGCCCCGGACGTGCCCGGCATGGAACGCGTGGACCTGCGCGGCGGGCCGGTGAAACCGGAGCACGCGATCGACTGGCGGTACTTCTTCCACGTCGACCGCGATCACAAGCCGCAGTACGAACGGCTCATCGGCACGACGATGTCCGGTCCGATCCTCGAGCTCCCGGTGTCGTCGGTCCCGGGCGCGAAGGCCGACGCGCTGTCCAAGCCGATGTCGTCGATGGCAATGCGGGACCTGTGCCGCTCGGAGGTGCACCAGCTCCCCAGCGGGCAGGACATCGCCCGCGCGATGGCGGTCGAGCCGCTCACCGACGAGCAGCTCGGGTTCGACGGTCCGTGCCCGCTGTTGTGGTACGTCCTGCGGGAGGCGGAAGTCCTCGCTGACGGCCACCACCTCGGGCCCGTGGGCGGCCGGATCGTCGCCGAGACGATCATCGGTCTGCTGCGCGCTGACCCGTTCTCGATCCGGCCGAGCTGGAAACCGACGCTGGCCGGCGACGACGGCGACTTCACCATGGCGCACCTGCTCAGATTCGCCGCATGAACGGGCTACCGCAGGCCGCGCGCAATGTCATCGAGGATCGGGCCGAAAGTGGTTCGCAGCGTGCGCACCGGATGGCGCACCAGGTCGACGCACGCGCGCCCAAGTTCGGTGTCGGCTACGGCTCGCGCGATCTCGACGTTGGCCCGGACCGGGTGGCGCACAAGGTGGCGGAGTTCCTCGAACAGGTCATCATCCATGCTCGTCATCCTGTCAGTGCGGCCGTGGATCAGCGTGAACCGCGATCAGCTCTCGCGGCCGCCCTCGTGAGGTTCGCGGCGTGACCGCGGGGGCCGTGGCGTTTGAACACGGCATGACCGAGTGCGTGTTCTGCTCCCGCATCGAGCACGGCCTGTTCGGACGCCACGACAAGTGGGCGGTGGCGTTCGAGCCGCTGAAGCCCGTCATCCGCGGCCGGCACATCCTGGTCGTCCCGCGCCGGCACGCCCCGCACGCGGGTGCCGACCCCGACGGCGCTGCCGTGGCCATGCGGTTCGCCGCCACGCTGGCGGCCGAGATGGGCATGGACTTCAACATCATCACCAGCGCGGGCCCGGCCGCGACCCAGACCATCGAGCACACCCATCTGCACGTGCTGCTGAGGGAACCCGGCGACGGAATCACGCTGCCGTGGACAGTCCAGGATCGGAGCGACCCATGAGCGACACGTACACCCTGCTGTGCCAAGGAGTGGGCGCCAACCCGAGGATTCCCGTCGCGGCGCGGCCGTGCGCCAGCTGCGGAACTGGCCTGTGGGTCAGCAGCTCGATGGTGGCGCGCGTTGACGCCGGCGAGATCAAGACGTCGTGCTTCAACTGTACTCCCGGCCGGCTGTCCGAGGACGCCGTCGCGACGATCCACCCCGACCAGGTCAATGAACTCCGCGGTGCCGGCGTGCTCGACGCGGCTCGCGACCTGCTGATCGCGCTGAACACCGGCTACGAGCGGCCCGGCACACGGCCGCGTTGAGAAACGAGGGCACATGTACGAATACGGTCTCGCCCCGGCAAGCACGAAGCGGTTCAACGACCACTCGCCGTGGGCGTCGTTCGGTTCCGGCGATGAGGGCCGCGCAGCCGCGTTGCGCCATCTCGAGCACGACCCTGCGAACCGCCTGGTGCGGAAGGCCAGTGAGGGCACCACGTGGGAAGAGTGCGACCGCTGAGCACCAGCACCAGGTGCAGGACAATCGCTGCGTGAGCAGCCATATCGCCGCGATGGCGCCACGACCCCGGGTTCCCGCTGGGTCGTGGCGCCATCGTTCTTGTTGGTGCTAGGCGATGACGAGCGACGCCGCGCCCATCGCGCGCGTCAAGCCACTGGGGGAGTTGCACTCCCGAGCGTCGTACGGGGCGAAGTTCAGCGTCAGCGAGTAGGAGTGTCCGGCGAACCGGCCGTCGAGGACGATGCCGGTCTCGACCGCGACGCCACCGATACCGCGGGCGGTCGCAGCCCCAGGCGTTTCAAGCTCGCTGGTGGTCTCGTCACCCCACACGACCCAGTAACGCGCGCCAGTGACGGCACCAGGGTCCAGACAGGACGTGTTCTCGGCGGTGGTGGACACCGTCGACACTGAGTAGGCGCCCGGGTCGGCCGCGTTGCACGACAGGTCGGTCTCGACGCGCGTGGTCGTGTCGCCCGCCCAGTCGTGGATGCCGGGGGAGTAGTCGACGGTCGTGAGGCCGTTGCACGTCGCGGACGCGGCCGTGGTCGTGGTGGCGGCGCTGGCGGCCGGCTCGGCACACGCGAGGCACGCGGCGACGACGGTGAGGGCGAAAGCGGTACGGCGCAAGGGTTGACTCCCTGGTCAGTTCGCGGTCTTGAGATGGCTGTAGACCCACAACGCCAGGCGCGCGATCGAGACATCCAGCTCTGACGCGATCCGCACGATGGCTTCCAGCTCGGTGCGGTACTGGTGCCTGCGCTCGACGTAGGCGGCGACGGCGTAGGCGCGGATCCGGCCCGGGGAGGGTGTCACGTTGTGCTCCGTTGCGGTGGCGTTGCGGTCACATTGGGCGACAACGTAGCAGGTCAAGGCCACTTTCGCGCTTGGGACAGTTGCGGTGGGTTTTGCCAGTTGCGCAACAGTGTGTGTATAGTCAGTTTCATGAACACGCGAACCGCCACCAACGACACCCCCAACGACCCCCTGCTGACACCCGCACAGGTCGCCAAGATCTGCGGCGTCAGCCACACCACCGTGCAGAACTGGATCAACAAAGGCCAGCTGGCGTTCGTCCCCATGCCCAGCGGACGCAAGAAAGTCCGCCGCAGCGACCTCCCCAAGGCCCAGTACGCCGACGGCCGCACCACCGACTGACCACACCACCAGAAACGCTGAGGGGAAATCAGCACCATGAACAGCAACAACGCGGCCGTACCTGGGGAGGCGGCCCGATGAGCTTCCAATCAGTGCAGTGGGCGCTGGAGTTCTCTCCGGTCGCCGACACCTACGAGCGGCTGATCCTCGCCGCCATGGCCACGGCATCCGACGACCTGGGCTGCGGCACCTGGCTGGGCTGGAAGAAGCTGTCCACGGCCGCCATGTGCGACCGGACCACCCTCTACAAGCGCTTGAAGGCGATGGAAGAGCGCGGCGTGATCGCGCGCGGAGACCAGCGTCTCGCCGAGTACATCAACGCAGCCACGCGGCCTGTCGTGTGGGACATCATGATCCCTCGTTCGTGGTACTCGGACGCCCAGTGGGCGGAGTTCCAGCGGACCCGGACCGGGCGCGGCCTGGCGCCGGTCGACCCGGAAACCCGACCGGACATCGCCGCGCCGGAACAGGTTGGCCGACGCAAGCGCAGCGATGCCGGCAAGAGCCGGGAGAACCGCGAGGACGTTGCTACTAGCAACGGGGTTGCTAACAGCAACGGGTCACCCGAGGCGCCTGAAGGCGTTGCTAACAGCAACGGGGTTGCTAGTAGTGACCCGGAGACGTTGCTAATAGCGACAGAGGACGTCGCTAGTAGCAACCCGAATAAGTCATTTAAACCAATCATGTTTAACCAGTTAGAGAAAGAAGACTCGCGCCTCGGCGCGAGCGCGTCGACGACGCCTGTCGTTCGGGACTTGAACGAGGGCAGGGACGACGTCGAGCGCCTGTGCGAGCACCTGGCCAAGCGGATCGAGGAGCACGGCTCGAAGCGGCCGACGATCACGAAGGCGTGGCGTGACGCCGCCCGGCTGCTGCTGGATGCGGACGGCCGCACTGAGGAGCAGGTGCACACGGCGATCGACTGGTGCCAGGACGACGAGTTCTGGCGGGCGAACATCCTGTCGCTGCCGAAGCTGCGCACCCGCTACGACCAGTTGCGGCTCCAGGCGCAGCGGTCCGGGTTGCGGGTCGTCAACGGCGGTAAGCCATCGACGGACGACAAGGTGGGCGGTCTGCTGGCCCGTGCCGGTATGGATCTCGGGGCGCTCATGTCGGGCGACTCGACGGCTCGTGTCATCCCGGGCGGCGAGCCGAGGCAGATTGCGGGAGGTGATATGCGGTGATGACCAAGGAGGAGACGGCCGCGCTGCTGGCGATCGTGACGTCGTTCGACCACCGCAATGCGGGCGAGAGCGACATCTGGGCCTGGACCAAGGCCGCCGAGGTCGCTGGTTGGTCGTTCGAGGAGGCGGCGGCCGTAGTGGTCGAACACCTCTCGGTCGGCACGCCGGGCAAGTTCCTGGAGCCTCGGTACGTCACCCAGCTCATTCGGGAGCGCCGAACGAAGCGGCTGCTTCCGGGGTGGTGTGGCGAGTGCGGGTCGGAGTTCCCGGACGAGCGAGCGAAGAAGAACCCGCGGTTTCGCTATCACACGAACCCGAAGACCGAGGAGCGTGTGATGTGCGCCTGCCACCCGAACCACCCGCAGCAGAAGCGTTTGCCCTGATACGAAAAGCGCCCCCGCCTAACTGGTCAGAGCTAGGCGGGGGCAGCGAACACACGCGATCCCACGGAAAGGAACCATTCAAACCGTGACACCGGAAGAGAGCATCGCACAGGACGGGTCGAGTGTCGACCCGGAGGGGTGGATGCCGAACGAAGCTGAGCGCGAGGCCGAGCAGATGGTGCTCGGCGCGATGATGAGCGCGTGGAGCCGCAAGACCAGCGACGGTGATTCGGTGCCGATGAACTCGGCCGCGATCTCCGAAGTCCAGCGGATCATCACAGCGGAGCAGATGTTCTCCGGCGCACATCAGGCGATCTTCACCGCCGTTGTGCGACTGGAGCAGGCCGGGGAGACCGGCATCGACCCGGTGATGGTTATGGGCGAGCTCCAGCGGGTCGGGTTGCTCGGCAAGATCGAAGGCGCCTACCTGCACACGCTGTTCGCGCGGGTGACGACGGCGACGAACGCGACCTACTACGCCGAGAAGGTCAAGGGCGCCGCGGACCGGCGGGCGGCGTTCCAGTTCGCCGAGCGGGTGCGGCAGTTCGCGATCGGTGACCCGGAGCGGCTGCAACAGGCGACCGATACCGCGTACACGGCGTTCATGCAGGAGATCGCAGGCTCGGCTGCGGATTCGTTGAAGTCAGTATCGGACGACTCGTGGCTGCTCACGGACATCCTCGACACGTGGGGCCAGCAATCGCCGTCGGCCATGACCACGGGCCTGATCGACGTCGACGACCTGCTGAACGTCAACGTCGGTGGCCTGGTCGTCGTCGGTGCCCGCTCGGGTGTCGGCAAGAGCGTGTTCGCCGCGCAGCTCGCCCGGCACTACGTCTTCGACAAGGCGTTGCCGGCCGTGTTCTTCTCGCTCGAGATGACCCGTCGCCAGCTCTACGAGCGTGACCTTGCGGCGCTGGCCGGGGTGCCGCTCGGCTCGGCCGAGGGCAAGGTGTCATTGGACGACTTCCAACGCCACAAGCTCGTCAAGGCCGCCGCCAAGTACGAGGCGGAGGGGGCGCTGCTGTTCTACGACGACACCCCGCACATCAGCCTGGCGCACATCCGCTCGACGCTGTCGCAGATGCGCCACCAGTGGGGGAACCCTGGTCTGGTTGTCGTCGACTACATCCAACTGATGGACCTGCCGCGCCGCGATCGTGAGGACCAGGCCATCGGCGAGGTCACCACAGCGCTGAAGGAGATGGCGAACGAGTTCCAGTGCATCATCATCGCCGTCGCCCAGCTCAACCGTAAGGCTGAGGAACGCCCCGGCGGCGTGCCGCAGTCGTCCGACCTGCGCGGCTCCGGCCAGATCGAGCAGGACGCCGACGTCATCTTCCTGCTGCACGACGCCGGGAAGTACGACGAGGCGCGCACGGGCGAGGTGGACATCTGGCTGGCCAAACAGCGTAAGGGCCAATCCGGTGTTCCGGTGACGGTGGCGGACTACCGCAACCAGGCGCAGTTCAAGAGCATGGCGAAGGAATGACCGGCGAGCAGTGGGTTCATCCGCCTCGTGCCCACATGGACCCGGAGGACGCCATCGCCGAATACTTGGCGTCCTCCGCGGTTCCCCGCCCGCGGCCGGCCGGTGACGACAAGTTGCGTTCCGCAACATCCGGTTTCACCCAGTGGCGCAACCGGGCGCCCCGCACGGCGGCTGAAACCGCAACCGGGTTGTGGAACCTTCGGACCACGTGACCGAAACCCTGACTGCCGAGGCAGCCACTTTTCCCCGTATCTGTGTCCGCAAGCCCTACTACGCGTTGCGTGATCTCCGGATCGACGAACCCGGCACCGCGACCTGTGAGCTCCCGGTTGAGCAGCCGGTGACTGGTGTGGTGTCGCCGATCGGGTTGGGCGAGGCCGGGCGGCACATGGCCATTCTCGGGCTGTGTGCCGCCGCGTCCCTCGCACCGGACGACGCCCGCCGCTACTACCTCGCCCGCCGCGCCGAGATCACGTGGCTGCACCCCAAGCCGGCCGCCGCGGGCGGAGCGCTCACCGGCCGCCTCACCGCCGCCCTGCCCACGTCCAGGAAAGCGACCGCCGCAGGCCTCCTGCGCGCCGGCAGCGTCGCGCTCGCCGCGTTCTCCCTCTCCTACGACGTGCTCAAGGCGCCGGTGTTCGAGCGGATGTTCTCCCACATGCACCACCCCGACACCGGGACTGAAACCGGGACTGAAACTGGTTCTAGTCCCTACGCGCGCGGACTGGAGCTGACCAGCGTGAACATCGGCGCCCAGTCGATCACCGCGACCGTCACCGCCAGCCCCGCGGACTGTGCCGGGCACTTCCCCGGCTACCCCGCGCTGCCAGTCGCCGTACTCGGCACCGCAATGGTCGACGCCACGAGCCGCCTGATCGAGGCCACCACGCACCGGCCGATGATGCGGTGGGTCCCGAAGGGCCGGCTGGTGTTCGAGGCCCACCGCCTCATCCAGGCCGGCACACCGGTCGAGATCGACGCGCGGATCGTGTCGAGCAATGGACCGCGGCGGACCATCCTCGTCACCGCATCCACCGGCGAGGAGACGGCCGCGTCGCTGTCGGTCAACGTCGTCACCGTCCACCCTGAGATGCTCCGCACCCCCTGACGCTGTGTGCGCGCCCGCCTGCGGGGCGCAACTGAGCGCAACCGATACTGACCCGGTGAGTCGTGAGGGGAAAACACCTGCTCCTGCCGTGCCAGCCCGGCATCTGGTGCTGATGCACCCGTTCGCCGGGGTCGACGGGGTCCGGGAGCTGAACCAGCGGGCCGGGATCCGCGTCGGCAACGACGCCGACGTGTCCGGCCCGATCACCGCCCGCCGCTCCTACCGGGCGTCACGCGGGTTCTACCTGTCCGATCTGGACGTCGCCGTCGTCAACGCCGACCCGGACCAGGCCGCCGCGCTCGCCCGCGGCGCCCGGGAACCCGGGCCGATCGCGTTCATCGAGCCGGAACGCACCCTGCGCGTGCGCCCGGTCACGCCGCCAGCCACGGGGGCGGGGGAGGACAGCGGAGAGTTCCAGGTGCCGCACCTGCCCTTCACGTGGGGGTTGCAGGCCGTCGGCGCCGCCGCGACGCGCGCGACCGGCAAGGGCGTGCGGCTGGCCGTGCTGGACACCGGCATCGACATGGAGCACCCGGATTTCGTGCACAAGCTCGGGATCGCGCAGTCGTTCGTGGCGGACGAGACCACGCAGGACGTCATCGGCCACGGCACTCACTGTGCCGGCATCGCGACCGGCCCCCGGACGCTCGAGGTTTTCCCCGGCTACGGGGTCGCGCCGGAGGCCAACCTGTACGTCGCGAAGACCGTCGACAAGGCAGGGGAGGGGCAGGACGGTGCGGTGCTGTCGGCGATCGCGTGGGCGGTGCGGCACAAGTGCGCCGTGGTGTCGATCTCCCTCGGGTCGCCTGTGCGGCCGGACGAGTTCTACTCCGTGGTGTTCGAGCAAGTCGCCGCGCGCGCCTTGCGGGCCGGAACGCTGATCGTCGCCGCGGCGGGGAACGACTCGGACCGGGTGAAGAACCTCGCCGCGCCGGTCGACCATCCGGCGAACTGCCCCAGCGTGCTCGCCGTCGGCGCGATCGGCCAAGACGACACGGTGGCGCCGTTCAGCAACATGACGGTGAACCTGTCCGGCGGCGCCGTGGACGTCGCCGCGCCCGGTGTAGACGTGTTCTCGGCCTGGATCGGCGGGTACCGGACGCTGTCGGGCACGTCGATGGCGACACCGCACGTCGCCGGGGTCGCGGCACTGCTGTCGCAGGCGACCGGCGCACGGGGTTGGGAGCTGTGGGCGCGGCTGCAAGGGTTCGCGCGCCGGCTGGAGGCGCCGTCTCGCGACGTCGGCGCCGGCCTGGTCCAGGCGCCCCGGTGACCGCAACCTGGACGCCCTCGGCCGGGTGAGGCGGTTGCGGCGCGCACGGTAGAGTTGCGGTGCGTTCCAGTGAGCGCGGACGTGAGGTGTTTCGGGTTCGTCCGTGTGGGGACAGCTATAGCTGGTGGAGCTGTGAAGTGGGCCCGCATCCCTGGTGGGGGGTGTGGGCCTTTCCCATGCGTGCAGTGTCGATGAGCTGCACGTAGTAGGCGGCGATCCAGATGGTCACGGTGATGATGGTGTTGGCGACGGTTCACATGGGTTCCCCTCAATCGTTGCAACAAAACGCAACACGTGCGTATAGTCAGATGTCGCGAGGTGAACACCGCCACCGAAAGGACCCCCATGCCCACCACACACCACCTGGCGTCCAACGCCGCACCCGTCCGCTTCGAGCTCGACTCCGGCACTGCCGAAGTCCAGATCATCACTTCGGATGCCCTCGACATCGCCGCCATCCGCATCGAGGCCGAGGGCCCGCAGGCCGAAGCCGCCGCGAAGAACGCCACCCTCATCGAGATCGGCGGCACCGTCCGTCTCCAGATCCCCGCTATGTCCGTAGTGACCTCGGGGAACAGCACCACCGTGATGTCCGGGAACGGCAATATCTACGTCAGGCAGACCGCCGATGTCGTCGACGGCGAGCTGACCGGCGTCACCATCGATGGCGACGGCAACGTGGCGATCGGCGGCATGGTTGGCGGCGGCGCGTCGAACCGCATGCGCATCTCCGTCGCGCTGCCCAAGAACGCCGACGGCATCGGTCCCGTGGTGGGCGTCAAGTCCGCTACCGGCCCCGTGGCCATTTTTGGCGAGTACGCCCACGTCGTCGTGGAATCCCGCACCGGCAGTGTGTTCGTCGAGTCATCGGAACACGTCGAGATCACCACGCAGACCGGCAGTGCCGAGATCGACAACGCGGGCTTCGCGAAGGTCGAAACCCGCACCGGCCGCGTGTCGCTCGGGACGGTGACTGGCAAGGCCGTCGTGCGCACACAGGTCGGAGCAGTGCGCGTGCGCTTGGCCGCTGACGCGCGCATCGAAACCAGGACCGGGCCGATCGACGTCGACATGGTCACCGTGGCCGGCAGCCTGGAAACCCAGACCGGTTCGATCCATGCCTGCACCTCCACGGCGAAGCTCTCGGCGAAGTCGCGGACGGGGCGGATCAGCGTGATCGCCGACGCGGGCGTGGACAAGTCCCTCATCGTCGCGTCCTCGCGCACGGGCGGCGTCACCGTCCAGTAGTCGAGTTGCGCTGTGTTGCGCGTAGTTCGCGTGACTGTGTATAGTCATGAACAGTGCCGCTGAAAGCCCCCCGACAGCGACACCCACCACCAACACACGCGAGAGGAGAGCACCAGCGGGGCGGGCACCAACGCCCGCCCCGCCGCTCACCTCTCCACACCGCGAAGGAACCAGCAACCCCATGACCCAGCCCAAGGAAATGACCCCGCACGAGGCACTCGCCGCGTGGGTCAAGTTCGCCGACCTCTTCGACCAACTGGTCAACAACCTCGACGGGTACCTCCCCGCGATCGACGGCAAGCCCGCCATCGACAACGGCACCGGCGACGACGGCGAAGACGACAACGACCGCAAGACCGTGCTCGCCGCCATGAAGGACGCCCGCGCCGCCGCCGACTTCGTCGCCGGCCGCTACGCGCGCTACGCCTTCAACTCCCAGCCCCAGCCCGCTCAGCAGCCCGTCCACCAGCCCGCCCAGTACACCTACCCGCAGCAGTAACCCAGGAGCACCACCACGCCCCCAAGGAACCCGATGTCCGACACCGCCAAGACCGGCGCCAACAGCAAGAACACCAAGCCCGAACCGAAGATCCCCACCCCGGACCAGCCCACCACCCCGGCCAAGCCGAAGATCTGGAAGTCCCCGCGCGCGCTCGCCGTCGCCGTCCCCGCCACCGTCGCCGGGGGCGCCACCATCGGCACCCAGTTCGGCCCCACCGGGCTCCTCGCGGCCGGAGCCATCACCGCCGGAACCGTCGGCGGCACCTACGCCGTCAAGAAGTTCGGCCCCGGCATCTCCGCCCGCCTCGGCCTCCGCCGGGCCGCCAACGCGCTCGGCAAGGCCGCCGACCGCTCCAAGGGCGGACGCGAACGCGACAAGATCCTCGGCTCGCGCCCCGGCAGCTCCCGCACCACCACCCGCCGCACCACCAGCAGCGGCGGAGGCGGGGGCGCGCGTCGCGGGGGACTGTCCGGCCTCGTCGGCAAGGGCAAGGGCGGCGGCATCGGCGGATCACGCGGACGCGCTGGAGGCTCCCTGTCCCGCATGCTCGGCGGCGGCCGTGGTGGCGGCAAGAAGACCGGCCTCGGCACTCGCCGTGCCGCAGCAGCCGCGATGCAGCGCTCCCGTGGCGGCGGCATCGCCTCCCAGCTCCGCTCCAAGCGCTCCGCCAACCCCCGCACGGCCGGAAGCACCAAGAGCAGCTCCCGCCCCGGCAGCGGCGCACCCAAGGGCCGCACCACCGGCAGCAAGAACAGCAAGAGCCGAAGCGGCGGCCTCGCCGGGCTCATGGGACGCAGCACGAAAGGCCGCAGCACCGGCAGCGGCGCGGGACGCGGGACCGGACGCACCAACGGCCGCGGCAGCGGCGCCGGCCGCACCGGCGGCAAAGGCCTCCTCGGCGGCCTCGGCCGCAACCGCAACAACGGCACCGGACGCAACACCAAACGACGAGACACCAACACCACCGGCAAGAAGAACCCGAACAGCCAGAACACCAGCCGCAACCTCGGAGACCTCGCCGACAAACTCCGCAACCTCCACAACCCCCGCCAGCCCAAGTGGACAAACGGCGACCCAGCCCGCCAACAGCACCCCAGCGCCAAGGCACTCCGCGACCTCGACAAGCTCGAACAAAACACCGGAAAACATGGACAAACCGACAATGCAACTGAGTCGGACCGTCCTGATATCATGGTCACCAGGCCAAACGACACCAATTCCGCAGGAGCAACAGGAGAAACGACCATGGCCAGCAACTCCGGCAAGCACCGCGCATCCATCGTCCGCGCCAGCGACACCGCCGCCACCGGCACCGCAACCCGAGGCAACCGGTTCAACGGCATCATCGAGGCAACCGGCGCGCCGATGGACCACTTCGAGTCCGCGACCGAGCTGCACGACGGCATGGGTGACGCCGCGGTGGCCGTCGAGAACGTCGGCGGCATGCTCAAGCGGTTCGCCGACGCCGGCAAGGGCTCCGTCCGGCTCGCCCCGGGCATGAGCGACGTCCTCGACGAGTTCAACACCGCCGCGAACGGTGTTGCCGAGTCCCTGCGTGAGGGTCAGACCACGTTCAAGCGGGTCCACGAGCAGGACTTCGAGCGGATCGAGCGTGGCGGCCAGCAGGAATTGGCGTGGGACGTCGGTCGCAACGCTCGGTAGAGGCTCTCCGGTTCTTCCGGGGATCGAGGCCCCCGCACCCCAGTCCACGGGGTGCGGGGGTTTTCGTTTGTCGTGATCTTGGGAAACGTCTGCCCTGCACGGGATCCGGGCTGTGATGTGGTGCTCCGGTGGAGGGTGTCCACTGTGGGCGGTGTTCAATATGGCGCGTGAGGTTCGTTCGTCTGGCCCTGGTTGTCGGGGCGTGTGTCGCGCTCTCCGCGTGTAGCTCGGCGTTGCCGAGCCTGCCGGGGCTGCCGAGTGTCCCGCAGTTGCCTGTCCCGTCGTCGCTGCCCGGTCTGCCTGTGCCGGGCCTGCCGGGTGCTCCTGCCTCCTCGGGCGCACCCGCACCGGCGACGACGAGTGCCGCACCGTCCGCGCCGGCCGCGGGGGATCACCTCGCCGAGCTGAAGACGATGCTGGACAAGGCCGGCTGCAAGACGGCGCCGGCCGCGAAAGACGGAACCGCGGGCGCGGCGCGCTGCCAGGTTGGGGATGGCCTGGTGTACGTCGCGGTGTTCACCGATGCGGCGCAGAGGGACGCGTGGGTGAAGCAGTATCAGGCCGTTGGGCCGACGCGGACGGGGGACGCCCCGGTGTTGTGGGGAGTTGCGGGGCTCGATGAAGGGTCTGTCGACACGTTCGCGAAGGCGCTGGGGTAGACCGGCGGTCACAAAGGAACGGCCCACCATCCAGTCGGATGGTGGGCCGTTGTGTTTGAGGCACGGCAGGAGTCGGCCGGACTCACCGTGTAGGGGTGACCTCCGTGAACGGGCCTTCGGCGTCGAGCAGGAACGGCCAGACCTGGACGCCCGCGTAATCGTGGATGCTGTCCGCGTTCCTGCGGCGATCCTTCGAGCTCATGCGGTAGCACCCGTTCCCGGCCTGCTGGTGCATCCACACATCCCAGTCGAGGTCGGCCATTTTCGCGGGCGGCGGCGTCGGCAGCTCGTCGCCGGGCGCCCAGGTCCGGCGATGCGGTTCCCGTACGCGTCGCAGGATCGCGATCAGCTGCCGCGCCACGATCGGCGGCTGCTCATCCGGCAACGACGTGCTCAGCGCGGACACAGTCGCGCCCCACAGCTGCGCGTCGTTGTCCGCTGGGGTGTTCGCTCGGCCGGCCTGCACCCGCTCGACGAAGTCCGCGGCCTGTTGCTCGGCATCAACCACGCCTGCGGTCCGCAGGTGCTCAAGAGCAAGTTCGCGCAGTCGGTCGTCGTAGGCGTTTGGTGTGGTCAACGTGAGCCTCCCGGGTTGTCCTGAGGAATTCGAGGTGGGTCTACAGTGCCGCGACCGCCGTCGATGGTTCGTCCAGCCACAGGGTGTGCTGTCCGTCGGCGGTGACGGTGAGGCCGTACCGGTCGGGATTGGGGCGGCCGTGCTGGTCCCACTCGGCCACGATGGCGCCCAGCTCGGCGTAGAGCCGACGCGGGCCATGCTCCACGAGTTCCGCGCCACCGTCGGCGCGTCGAGCACGAGCCCAGGAGTCCGTGTTGGGATCGACGAGGAGCAGCTGCTCTCCGTCGGGGGCGTGGAGGGTCACGACCTTCACCGAGGGCATCTGGAGCTTCCGCAGGAACGCCACGGGTTCGGCGGTCGCGTGCTCGTGCCACGGGGCCAGCCACGCCGTCTCCGAGCTGTCGTCGAGGCAGGTGGCGAGGACATCGGCGGTGTTCGCGGCGACGTCGGTCGGGTCGTCGCGCATGGCCATGAACGCGGCGGTCTCCCCGAACTGTCCGGTGGCGGTTCCGTCGTCGGCGACGGTGAGGAGGATCAGCGCGAACGACAGGTTGACCAGGATCTTGCCGCCGGTCTGTACCTGCTGGAGCCACGCGGCGGGGACACGGTCGAGACCGCAGGTCGCGATGATCCGGTCGTACGGTGCTCGAGACGGGTATCCGAGGCGCCCGTCGGCGACGTCCACGTGCGGCCGGTGCCCGGCGGCGTCCAGCGCGGCGCGCGCGGTTGCGATGAGGTCCGGGTGGATGTCGATGCTGGTGACGTTCCCGCGCCGATGAAGTGCGACAGCAGGGCCGCGTTGTAGCCCGTGCCAGTGCCGACCTCCAGCACGGTGTGCCCGCCTTTGAGGTCGAGCTGGTGAAGCATGAGCGCCATCAGCGACGGTGCGGTGGAGGAGCTGGTGGCGGTGCCCCCGGCGTCGACCTGGGTGATGAGCGTGTTGTCGGTGTAGACGGCGGAGAGCGCGGTGCCGGCCTCGGCGGGGTCGGTCAGGTCGTAGTGGTGGAGCTGGCCGCCGCGGTGGGGGACGGTGAACGCTGTCACGAACGCTTCGCGCGGCACGGTGCGGAACGCGTCGAACCAGCGCGGGTTGTCGAGGTAGCCAGCGCGGGCGAGCCGGTCGGCGAACTCGCGCCGGAGGTAGTCGGCCTGGTTGCTGGTGGCTGTGGTCATGCCTGTCCTTCGGTGAGTTCGTCGGCGAGCGCCGTGGATTCCCTTGGTGGGTGTCGCGTTTCTGGAGGTCGCATCAGTCCCGCTCGGGTGATGGGACTGATGCGACCTCGTCCAGCCCCAGGAGGGGGAGAGCGGGGCTGGACCGCCGCGCAGGTCCGGCAGGACTTACGCGGACGCCTTCTTCGCCTCGGCGTGGGCGCTCGTGAGCGCCTTCTTGAGGCGGTCTGTGCGGTTCAGCAGGTCGTCGATGTCGCCCGGGGCGACGCCGCGCTTCGCACGCAGCTCACCGACCAGCTGCGCGACGGCGACGGTGAGGCCGTAGACGATCGCTTCGGCGTCGTCGAGCAGGTCACGCAGCTTCTTGTCAGCCATGGAATGCCTCCAAGTGCGGGGTAGTCGGGACACCCGCACCCGGAGGCAGCTCGGGGCCGGCCTCCGGCCAGAACGAGACGAGCAGCCGCGGGGCTCGGGGGAGCCAGCGCGTGAGCTGGTCGTCGCACGTGTCGCGGGTGGTCTGGTCGGGGACGAGCAGTAATCGGGTCATGAGGTCACCGTGTGGTCAGTCGACGAGGCCGCTGGCCTGGAACCTGGCCATGCGGATGTCGCAGTTCGGGCAGATGCTGCCGGTGGGGACCGAGACCGCGGTGACGCGCCGGCCGCACACGGTGCTGAACGCGGTGCCGGCCGGAAGCGGCTTGGAGTCGCGGCTGGCGCGTCCGTGGCGGCTCGGTTCGGCGTCCTGCCAGACGTACATCCGGAGCCCCCTCGTGAATGCATCAACGCTACGATTTGCGTGCATCACACTTGCCGATGCATGCATTCGGCGCAAGGGGTGCGTGCAGTCGTCACCTGAACGGGCCAAATACTCTAGGATCTGATGCATGTCCAGCACACGGGATACGCCTCGTCTCGTCGAACTCGGCCTGCTGTTGGCGAAGTTGCGGAAAGCCGCAGGTCTCGACCAGCGCGAAGCCGCCGAGCCGCTCGGGCGCGCTTCGTCGCACATCTCCCGATGGGAGAACGCGAAGCTGCGCCCCGAAGAGGAAGAGCTCGCGGACTACCTGCGGATGCTCGGCGCCACGAGCGAACAGACCGTCCTCGCGTTGAAGTTGTGGCGGGACGCAGCGGACCCCAACTTCCTCACACCCGGGATCGGGCGCGAATACGCCGTCGTCACGGAGTACGAACGGCTCGCCGAGCACATCACCAACTTCCAGCCGACGATGATCCCCGGCCCGTTGCAGACATGGGCGTACGCCCGATCCGTCATCGCCGCTGCTGGTGCAACAAGCGAACAGCAGGTCGAGGACTGGACGAACGTGCGAATGAAGCGTCGCGAGGCGGTGTTGGCAGGCCCCGTGCGGTACGAGGCGATCATCGGCGAGCACGCCCTGCGTTACCCCGCCTGCTCACGCGAAATCGCCATCCCGCAGTTGCACGACCTCATGCAGACGGCGGAGTTGCCGCACATGACGATCCGTGTGCTGCGATTCGGGTTCGGCTACGACCCTGGGCGCGAGGGCTCGTTCGTCTTGATTGAGGGCGACGAGTCCAAGCCGGTCGTGCATCTCGAGCAGTACCGGTCAGCCTCCACGCTCACGAACGCGCGAGACGTGAAGGACTACACAGACGCGGCGGAACGACTCCGCCGTGCCTCGATGAGCCCTGTGGCAGCAGTGAAGCTCATCGGGGAGATTGTCGATGAGATGGAGCGTACCTAATGACGGAACCGCAGTGGCGAAAATCGTCCTACAGCGGTGGGCAAGGCGAGTGTGTCGAGGTGAAACCGGACCCCGAACTGGTCGAGGTCCGCGACACGAAGGACCGCGCCGGCGGGACACTCGCAGTAGACGGCGACGCGTGGACGGCGTTCCTCGCCCGCATCTGACGATCGACACAACGGTGCCCCAACACCCGCTCGGGGGTGTTGGGGCACCCGTGTTTCCAGGGTCAGTTCGCGGCCGGCATCGGCCAATCAGCCAGCTCCGTCTTCGTGGCCGGCCGCCACGTCGGGTTCTCGCGCATCGTCTGCGGGTCGCGGATCACCGACGCCGTCGGCTGGTCGTCGCGGCTCTTCTGCCACCACACTCCGGCCTTGTCGGCCGGCACGAGCCACCGCCCACCCGCGACCGGACGCTCAGCGACCTCCACGAACACCGACGCCTTGCTGAAGTCCGGCACTGCCTGTTCCTCGGCCATCGCGCTCCTCCCTCGCTGTTTCGCCTTGTCACGCTGCCACAGTGGGCACGGCCACTCGCCCTCGGGGCACTGCCGATCAGTCGGTGACGGTGACCGACACAAACACCTGCTTCTCCACCCCCCGGTGTCCGCCGTCGACGAGGAAACCCGGGGAGCAGGGGCACATGCCGCACCCGGCGAAGCGCGAGAACGTCCAGCCAAGCTCAGCGCTCCGGCCGCCGGCCTCGACGATCGCCGCGTTCACCTCGGCCTCGATCGCGAGGACGGCGGCACGGGTCGTCGCGTTGGCATCCAAGATGGCGTGCTTGCCGTCCAGGGCGGTGGGCTCGAGGTGGATGCGGTGGCCACAGTGGGTGTAGTACGCGTGCGAAGCCGGGTCGAACTCGTCGTTGACGGCCTTGCGTTCGCGGTACTCGTTGTTGAGCTCGAACCGGTCGAGGTCGAGCGCCTTGACATCGGTGACGGTGAGCTTCATCGGCAGTCGTCCCTTCGCGTGGGTGATGGATGGCAGGGCGGGCTTGCGGTCATTTCCAGTCGGTGATCTCGAACGGGAAGCCGACGACGCCTTTGCACGCTCGACATTCGTAATGGTCGGTCTCGAAGTGGGCGTCTCCGCCGCCCACAGAGATCACGTCACCCTGCTCGTCAACGTGGAGCTCGTTCCAACGGATGGCGGAATCTACTTCGCGGATCTGGTCCACTGCCTGGCATCGCGGACAGACCAACGATCCGTCGCGCATCTGGACGGCGGGCAACTTGGACATGCTGACGGCCTTTCGTCGTGGTCGGTGGGGGGCGGGCTTCTCCGCGCCTGTGCGGCGCTGCGCCAGAGGCATCCGGGATACCGTCCCCGGCCTGCCTACCCGCCTGCTGGTCTCCTACGTGGGCGCCGGGGCCTCGAACCCCGGGTGGCTTCCTGTCGCCCGCCTTGCTACTTGTCGTTCTTGTGCAGCCAGCGTTGGGCCGCGTGCCGCACGTCGATGGGCGCGTGTCCCGCCGCGAGCATGTCCGTGATCGCGGCGACGCTCGCGTTGAGCGGCTTCATTCGGTCGCCGTAGAGGTAGTGGTTGGCGGCGCCGGTGAACAGGTTGTTCAGTTCCCAGGTCTCGGTGTTGACGGGCGGGAAGTCGATCTGCACGGGTTCTCCTTGGTTGATGGGGTTGGGCTTCGACGTGCCGCGAGCCCGGCTCAGCCCAGGGGGACGGTGTCCGGCGCCTGCGCCTCCCGCAAATGCCTCTCCATCCGTTCGAACGCCTCGTCCCAGTCGGCGAACAAACCCGCGATGACCGGGTCGTACTTGCCGTCGGTGTCGCCGTCGAAGTCGTGCACCTCGACCACGATCACCTCACGGGCAGGGGTGTCGAACGCGTAGATGCGGCCAACCAGGTCACCGAGGTCGTTGACGTACTCGCTCACGGAGCCGGAGAAACCTTGGATCTTGTCGAACTTCATGTGCTGCTCCCGGGTTTCGGGCCGGGCCGCCGCGGCTGGCGGCCCGGCCGGTGTGGTCAGCGGGTGACGGTGGCCGCGTGGCCGTTCTCGATGTGCTGGGCGCTCGTGCTGCCCGTCGCCTTGGCCATGCCGTAGGCGGCGCCGATCAGGGCGAGACACTCGGCGCAGTCGTCGTGCTCGGCGGTGTGCGTGACGGGGGCGAAGTAGGGGTTGTAGCCGCGGCGGTCGTCCTTGAGGACCATCGGCTGGCCGTTGAAGGTGACGATGTCGCCCTCGTTGAGCTCGATGACCTTCACCGGCCGCTTCTGCGAGTAAGCCGAGATCACCGGCGGGTGGGAGATGACGGCGACGTAGGGGCCGGGGAGGATGGGGCCACCGGACTCGTGACGGGCTTCGCCGTCGGGGCCGACGTACATCAGGTCGGCGTTGAGGGTGCGGCGTTGGTAGCGGCTGTAGATGCGGTAGGTGACCCAGGTGCCGTCCGCGGCGGGGTTGTACTGACTGGGGGTGTCCCAGTAGTCGGCTTCGTTGTAGTGGCTGGCGACGAGGGTGGCGGTGTGGGTGGTCACTGGGTTCCTCCTGGTGTCCCGTCCTGCTGTTGTTTGTGACTATACACATAGACTGTAACCCGTGGCAACAGCGCGTACGGGGCTTTGCGTCAGTGGAAGGAGTGCACGTAAGCCGTCATCGCGGCCTGCGCGGTGTTGGCCTTGCGCGCCTTGCCGATGGTGAGGTCGATCTCCCAGTCGCCCATCTCGTGGTGGACGTATTCCCAGTTGGCACGGTGGGCGTCGTCGTGGAAGGCCTGCCCGAGGGCGTAGTCACGCACGGCGTCGATCAGCTTCTGGCGGGCGGCGGTGGGCGCCATGGTGGCCTCCGGGGGGTCGAGGGGTTGCGGGCCTTTCTGGCCGCGCCCCGGGGCTTCCGGGGCGCGGCCGGCGGATCACTTGCCGAGTTCGGCGAGGGCGGCCTTCTCGCAGCTCTTGCAGAGCTTCCGTCCGCCGCGCAGGCGGGCGGTCTCGAGGATCTCGGTGAGGTTGTCGCTGGTGGGGCCGATGGCCCAGCGGACGGTGCGGGAGAGGGCCGAGCAGGCGTTGAGGGAGTAGTTGAGGCTGTCGTCCGAGCTGTGGGTCCGGATCTGGAGGCCGTCGATGTGGTTGGTGGTCCGGTTGTACTTGAGGGTGTAGGTGGCCATTTCGGTTCCTCTCTCGCGCTGTTGTTAATGACTATACACAACACCAGCGCAACAGGGCAACGCGGGTGCGCACAGCAAAACGCCCTCGACCCAAACGGGTGAGGGCGTATGTGCGAGAACTCGACCGGCTACCAGACGTTCACACGCAACGGGTACGCACGATCACCCACCCGCCAGCGCACACCACACCGAGGGCAACTCAACCGCGTACGCGGCGCATACCGTGTGCGATCCCACGTCCGCACCGCATGACACTCCGGGCACCGCTGCGGCTTGTCGACGTTCCGCTGCACCCACCGGAACTCACGCCCCACCGCCGGCGCAGCAGGCGCCGGCACGTCACGCACCACGCACGGACCCACCGCATCCACCATCAACGCCACAGCCTCCGCGTGCCCACAGCGCGCCTCGTCCAATGACCCGTACAGCCGCCGATCCAACCCGAAACCCTGGCCGAAGCGGGTCGCCACCGTGTCGAAGATCGTCGGATCGTCGCCGTGGAACGGGTTCGGGTCCGCGCCCAGCCACGACGTCCACACCTCCGCCATGGGCACGTTGCCGGCCACGGGCGTCACCGTCGTGTGCTGCACGATCCGATACGCGTCGTCGTTCTGCAGCTCCAGCCACTCGGTACGGCCGATCGCCCTGCCCTCGCGGTCGTAGTACATGCCACCGTCCCCGTCCGGCGCCGAAACTCGCTGTTGCGGAAAGTGTGCATCACCGGTTGCGGTCGTGCGCGCCGAGCTCATCCGGCCGACGTGTCGTCCTTCGCGTGGGTGTCGAAGTTCCCCGCGGCGCGGATCAGGCCATCCAGCGCCATGCCGGCCAAGCCGTTGTGGACCGCATGCACAACGCGCGCGGCGATCGAGCCGGCGGTAGGAACGCCGGGCGTGCCGATGCGGGCCACCGAGGCGCCGTCGCGTTCGATCTGGTCGGCCAGCTCGCGCAGCTGCGCGGCAGTCCTGTTGATGTTGCGCACGATCTCGTCGCCGAGGGCTTCGCGCATGGTCGGGCGGGGCATGACGGGCTCCTGTTCGGGGTGGTGGGTTCTGCTGGCGGGTGGGAGCGTCAGGGCTGGTCGGGGAGGGCCTGGAGTGCGGCGATCGCCGCGGCGCGGTTGGTGGCGGTCTTCTCGCGCTTCCACAGGTCGACAGCGTGCTCGGCACGGATCACGGCCTTGCGGTATTCGACGCCCGCGAGCGCGGCGCGGCCGGCTTCAGAGTCGAACGGGATGCAGTGGCGCGTCGCGCCCCACCGGCTCTTGCGGTTGGCGTAGATCTGGCCGTCGATCGAGAACCGCGGCTCGTTGGCGCTCTCGACGTTGAACGACTGCTTGTTGACCTTGGTGATGGTCGTGACGACGACGCTGCCGGGTTCGCGGTGTCCGGGGTGGCTGCTGTAGAGGACGACCTTGGTGCCGGGGGTGATCCAGGCCGGGGGGCTGCTCTGGGACATGGTGTTCCTTCCTGGACGGATGATTTCGTGGTGTCGCCCGCCTTGCTACTTGCGGATGGTCTTCAGCCCGTCGGTCAGCGCCTGGATCAGCTTGCGCGTCTGGGCGGGGTCCATCGGCAGCGCCTGGCCGGTGCCAGGGGTGAGAACCGTGACGGTGGCGTTGAGCTTGTCGACGCGGACGTCGATCCATTTGCCGTTGGTGGTCTTGGCGGCGGGGATCAAGTCGGACATGGTCGGGTCCTTTCGTTGTGTCGGACGGGGGGCGCCGGTCTGGCGCCCCCAGGGAGTCAGGCGGCCCGCTTGTGCTTGCGGAGGTTCATGGTCTTGGTCATCGAGACCTTGGTGGCGCCGCAGTCGCGGCAGGTGCCTCGGGGGTAGAGGAGGCGCGGGTTGTAGCTGCCGCGCACCGCGGACTTGTTCTCGCAGTAGACGTTGTCGCTGGCGGCCTTGGCCGACGCCTTGAGCTCCTGGTACGCCTTCATGGCTTCGGGGGTGCAGCACGCTTCACAGGGGGCCCAGTCGTTGACCTCGTTGGCGGGGATCGTGGTGATGTCGCCGGTGAAGATCGAGCGGCGGTAGTTGGCGCAGTGGGGGTTGGCGTGGCGGTGGCTGCCCTTGCCGGTGCGGTAGTAGGTGGTGGTGTCGGTCATCGTGTGCCCCTCCGTCGCTGTTGTAAACGACTATACATCACGCGTCGCAACAGTGGCAACCAGGTCTCTTGCCCCGTCATTTGCACCACCGAGCGACCCGCGCCACAACACCGCCAGCCGCCCGCCCACGACAAGCCCAAACGCCCCCGACCCTCATTTGCACACAAACCCTCACCCCGGACACGAAAAGGCCCCCTGGACGCAACCAGGGGGCCAAACGCACACCTACAGCGGACACTCAGTCGAACGGCCGTCGAAGCATCGCCAACGCGTGCGCGCGGCCAGCCGCAGTCACCTGCTCCCGGGCATCCATCCGCAACGCCCGCAACTCCCAGAACCGATCCGCCGCCGCCTGATCACCCTCGGCCGCGCGACGGAACAGCTCCGTCATCTCCTGGTCCAGCTCGGTCACGCCGCCACCGCCGACATGAAGAAGAACATCTCCTGCGGGTCCGTCATCTGCTCGACGTCGATCGGCATACCGCGCACCCACGTCATCCCGTTCACCTTGGCGATCGTGCGGATCGTGCGCTGCTCGTCCTCGGTGAATGTCACCTCGTAGGCGGGTGCCGTGATCCGGATCGCGCCGTCGAGCGTGCCGCCGAACATGACCCGGCAGTGAGCCTTGATCTTGTGGTGCTTGAGACGGCCACGGAAGTGCTTGGCCATCTCGGTTGGCGTGTTGATCGCCATGGTTGGTTCCTTTCGCGTGTGTGTCAGCAGAACTCGTGGCCCCGCGCCCAGCTCGCTCCTACGCGGCCGACGCCGGCCGCGGGACCTGGAACGCGTCGAACCGCTCGGACGACCCGTGGGACCAGCTGAACCGGTCGGTTACGTCCTCAGGCGAACAATCCGTACGATCCCCAACGTGAAGCTGCTGGTCTGGGAACTTGTTCGGGTCCTCCTCATGCCCCTCCGCGAGCAAACACCGGTACGTCGCCGCCGCAACCTCAGGGCGCTTCGTCCTAGGGTTCGGCCGCACAGCCCAACGGCACCGCGACGCGGCCGGCTCAACCCACTCGCCCGGCTCGTCCTGGAAGTCCGCCGGCCAGAACGCCTCGCACTGCTCGCAGTGCCAGCCGTCCTCCCACACCGTCGTTTCGCCGCACAGCGAGCAGTCGGGCGCGAGCGGTTCCAGCGGCGGGGGAGCCGGCCGCGACGCCGTGGCCTGATTCTCGTTCAACAGGGTTCCTTTCGGTCTGGGGTCACAGGTGGCGGTTCCACGGTGCGTGCGCGATCTGCTCGCCGTTCAGCACCAGCCGGAGCGCGGTAACCGGGATCTCGCCGGGTGCCGAGTAGTACCCGGTCATCCGGGCCAGCTCTGAGCGCAACTGAAGGTGTGCATTGCGTTCGTTGCTCAGCGACTCTTCGAGCGCCGCAACGCGCCGCGCCAACTCGGTTTGGTTCACCCGGGCAAGTTAGCTCAACCACTGCAACCACGCTCGGGTGATGGGTTGCGGTTGCAGGGTGTTACGAGGTTGCGGTCTCGTCGCCGTCCGGGTCCGACTCGGGCGCGTCCTGCCAGTCGCAGAACTCCGGGGCACAGGCGCACTCGTCGGGGCAGCACAACCCCGCGCAGCAGTGTTCGAGACAGCCGCAGTCGGGCACGTCCGCTCCCTCAGTCGTCGGTGCCACAGTTGGGGCAGCCGTCGGTCAGGTTGTAGCCGTGGCCGCAGTCCGTCGTGCTCGCGACGGCCTGGCCGGGCCCGAGGATGAAGTAATCCGGGTAGGCCTGGACGTCGGCGTAGGTGATCGTGCGGGCGAGAACGTCAGCCGGCGGGACGGGGGCGTTTGCGCCGCGGGCGTCGAGGAACTTGCTGAGGCGGCTGGCGCCGTCGCGGAGGTTCTTGTCCATCGTCCTGGGCCTTTCTAGGCGGGGCCGGAGTTGACCGGCCCCGCCCGGTTGGTGTTGGCGGGTCAGATGGCCTCTGCGATCTGTTCCACGCAGCTCGGGCAGAGCCACCGCATGACCGTGGTGTTGTAGACGTCTGCGTCGTAGGGATCTTCGACGAGGTCGACGTCGGTGTTGGTGCAGCTGCTGGTGCCGCCCTCACAGTTCGAGGCGGCGACGAACAGTTCTTTCCCGTGCCCGGTCATCGTGTCTGCGCCCTCAGCGCGCGCAGCTTGTCCTCGGCGTCCAGTGCGCGGGCCTTCCACGCCTCCATGTCGGTGGTGAGCTTGTCGATCTGCGTGGCCGTCTCGAGCAGGTTCGCGAGCGTCATGTTGGCGGCCGAGGGCACGTGCGCCGAGTGAGGGCGACGGCGGTTGTGCTTCATGAGGTGCGGCCGGACGCTGTACTGGTTCGGGCTCGTGTAGTCGCAGTGCTGGCAGCCGTACACGGTGCGGCCGTCCTCCAGCCGCAGCGTGCGGGTCTGTTCCCAGACGACCGTCTTCTTGCCGCTGTTGGTCTTCATCGGGGTCACGGTCGGCTCGTCGCCGACGACGAGTACTCCATCGACGTGGGTCGCGGTCATGGTTCTCCTTGTTTCGTGGGGAAGGGGTGGTCAGGCGGTGGTGGTGGGCTGGGGCAGGAGGTCGGCTTCGTACTTGGCGATGATCAGGGACTGCCATGCCTGGCGGGGGTTGGTGGGGGAGAGCTGGGTGGTGTGATCGGTGTCGAAGATGGCCCAGAGGCTGCGGTTCGGGTTGACCTTGCGGATCTGGCGGCCGTCGAAGTTCTCGTAGACGCCCTTGGCGACGCGGGTCCATTTGCCGGTGGCGTTGTCGAGGGTGTGCTGCTGGTTGGCGAGGACGGTCATGTGGGTCATGGTCTGGCCTGGCTCCCGTGTTCGTCGTTGTTGTTATCGACTATACACGTTGAGCAAAACAGAAGGCAACACGACCTGGGCAACGTTGAGGACGCCACCCCGAAGGGTGAACCCAACCCCACGCCCACCCGCTACAGTCAGCCCACGGGTGACCCGGGACAGAAGACTGGACAACCCAAAAAGACCCCGCAGGCAACCACACCGCCTGCGGGGGTCTTTCACACTCTCAGCAATGCCAGCTAGCCACCGCCACGGCACCGAACGTCCCCGCCGGCACAACCGCGAAGAGGTGCTCCTCGGCCCTCGCGTCGAACTTCGGCACAGACCACCACAGCCGTGGCTCATCCGCGAGATCCGGGCCCCAGTCACCGAAGTCCTCGGCCAGCGCGTACCGCTCGGCCGTATCGCGAGCCCGCGCGACGTCATGCGTCCCGACCACGTACACGTCACCGTCATCGTCCTGGAACACGTCGATGCCGATCACGCCCGCACCTCCAAGCTGTTCGCGAACTCGGCTGCGATCCGCAAGTCAGCCCGCGACGTCTGCTCGTCCCACCACTCCGGCGAACGCGGCCACGGGTTCGACGTCGGGAAGTTCCACATTCGCGCCGCCCAGTAGTGGGCCGGCCGGCGCGACGGCGTAGGACGCGCACATTCGGAGCACAGCACGTCCGTACGCGGCAGCATCGTCACACCCCACGAATGGCCGCACTCGCGGCACTTCTCCCGCATGCCCGCCATCAGCGCTCGTCCGGGTTCGGGGAGTGGTCGCCGCCCCAGATCTCGGCACCATCGATGTGGTACCAGTCCCCTTCGTCGTCGCGTCGCAACGGACGGCCGCACGAACACAACGTGTCGCCCTCGGCCAGCGCATAGCGGATGGTCACGTCCACCCACGACGGCGCGGCCACCGTCACCTCGTCGTCGGTATGGATAGTGACCACCACGGGGACTGGCTTCGATCCAGCTACCTCCGGTGCGCCGAGGTCACGGAGCATGTCCCGGATGGCCTCGGCAGCCGCCGGCGTAACCCACGACAGCCGCTCGAACCGATCCAACCGCTCCAGCGCGGTCCCAAGCCTCTGCGTCGGGCTCGTGTGCTGGATCGTCTCTTCCTTCACTGCTGGTTCTCCTTCGCGTGTTCGGCGATGTGGGCCTCGAAGCGGGCGCGGACGTGGTCGATGAAGCACCGGCGGCACAACCGGTCGGTGGTGGTGAAGCCGGCCTTCTCCAGCGCGGCGAAGAGGTCCGCCTCTGTGTGGCTGTTGACGTCGGCAAGATGGGTGGTGACGCGGGCGCGGGCGCAGTGGGACAAGCCGCTGGGCTCGAAGGCGCTGTGCACCCTCCCCGTGCTGGACGTGCCGATGATGGTCTTGATGCGGAAGTTGGGCACGGAACCCCTCTCGTGGTCAGCGGTTGTAGGTGGCCCGGTAGATGGCCCGCAACCGCGGGTAGAAGCACTTGCCGCACAGTCGGGTCGGTGCGACCTTCGCGGCCAGTAGCGCGGCGATGGTGGTCTCTTGGCCATCGGCGAGGTCCCCGAGCGAGTCGGTGACCACGATCCCGCCGCCGCAGAGCGCGTTGCCGTTGTGGCCCCACGCCATGTGGACCTTGCGGGTGGTGGCGGTGCCGATGACGGTCCACGCGTCGCTGAGGCGTGCCATGGCGGGGCTCCTTGTCGTGGTTGTGGTCGAGGGGTGGACGCGCTCGGTGCGTGTCCACCCCGGCGGGTCAGCTGAAGGTGACGTCGTTGCGGCCGAGCTGGTCGCGGCACCAGTCGCGGATGGCGTTGTGGACGTCGTCGAGGGTGGTCGGGTCGACCACGACGATGCCGACGTTGTCGGTCATGGGCTGGTAGCCGCGGGACACGGCGGGGCTGTCGGGGGTCCAGGTGTCGAGGGGGATGCTGGCGATCTGGCCGTCGCCGTTGTAGGCGCGGAGGTTGCCGTCGTCCCCGCGGTGCGGCTCGAAGACGGTGTGGCGGGTCCAGGTGATGCGGTCGACGGTCTTGAAGGGGGTGAGGTCGAGGGCCATTGTGTTCTCCTGGTGTCGGTCCCGGTGTTCCGTTGTTGCTTACGACTATACACACATGGGTTGCGGTGTGGCAACGGGAGACGACACAAAAACGGGGGCCACCAAACGGCAGCCCCCGAACACCCACCACGGCCCGTCAAACGTCCCGGTCGCCGAGACGTCCACGCTCGTACAGATCGCAAGCCACACGCTCGATACGGCCCCAACTGCGCGACACAACCAGCGCCGCCTCGTCGCGGGCCTCGGCCTCGCTGTACCGGGTAAGCTTCCGCAACTTGCGGAAGTCCGCGCGATCGCGAGTACCGCCCACGCTCGCCCAGCGCCGAGCCTCGCGGCTGCCGTAACCGATGCCAGTCAGGAACCGGTACTGCGCTTCCTCTCCAGCGAGCAGCATGGCCACGAACCCCAGCTCCGACAGGCGTCCACCCGGTGACAGCTCCACGGTGTAGGTCACGCCATGGCCGCGGGCATCGAGAACGACCTTCCGGATCGTGCCCCCCGCGGCCTTGTGGGCGACCGCATGCCCGGCCTCGTGGTGCGCGGACACCGCCCGGGTCAACGCGGTATCCGCCGAGCGCTTCTCCCTCCCGGACAGCTGCCCGGCCGACAACTGGAACCAGCTCACGTCAGGACCTCGACGTCGTCGTCCTCGCCCATCTCCAGCTGCTCAGCCGTCCACTTCAGCGACAACGCCGACCCGTCGGCCGACTTCCAGTCCAGCTCCACGTACGGGCCCACGCACGAGTCCGCCCACTCCAGCGCCTCACTCACCGTGAGGTTCTGTTCTCGCCACACCTTAGGCTCCTCGCCCGGCGTATGCGCGGTGAGCTTCCATTCGGAGTGGATCATGCTTTCCTTGCCCTGCAAGACGTAACGGATCATCAGTCGCTCTCCTTGGGTGTGTGCTGGCGGGTCAACTCGGTGTCGATGTCCTGGCGCAGGTCCAACGGCAGCTGAGGCATCGCGGAGTCGGTGGCCTGGACGCGGAACAACAGCAGCGACATGCGCGCGTGCGCGTCGCTGTCGGGCAGTGCAGGCCGGCTGGTAGCCAGCAGCCCGTGCGCGCGCTTCAACTCGGCGCCGCGGGCCTTCAGCTGCCGGCGCAGATCCTTGTTCTCGGCCGTGAGTTTCCGGCGCTCGGCTAAGACCACGATGAGGCTGCTGAAGCCCCGGCCGAAGAACTCGGCGATGCCCTCACCGAAGAAGAACAGGGCCACGAGCAGCAAGGCCCAGTTCTCGCCCAGGAAGTGCCAGAACTCGTTCACGAGACGCTCCTTGCCGCCCGGCGCGCGAGCATGCGCCGCTTGCGCTGCTCGTTGCTGGGCTCAATCCAGGTGTGCAGGCCGGTCCGCGTCACGCGGGTGAAGTGGGACTGCTGCTCGATGCCGCAGTCGGCGCAGCTGTTCGGCGGGTCGAGGTCCCGGTTGCGCGCAGTCGTGTCGCTCACCAGTCCTTCACCACCGCAGTGCCGGCCTCGGTCAGCTCCACCCGGTGCAACGGCACGCCGTCGGTGTCCGCACCCACCCAGTTCAGCCAGATCAAGCCCTGCTCGTAGAGCTCGTCCAACGCGGACGCATCGAGCATGTCCACCGCGGCGCCCTGGTCGGTCTTCCAGCCCCTCACGTAGCGGCGGCGGCCAGCCGCGACCTCCAGTAGCTGCAAGTTCTGGATCTTCGCCCAATCCACGGTCACCGCTCCTCGTGCTCGACAACCACACCGGTGGCCGCGAACACCGCCAACATCCGCTGCCCCGACTCAAGAAGGCGGGCCACCAGCTCCAGCGCGTGCGCCGGCGATTCGGCGCGTGTGGTCATGTACGTGTAGTTCCCGCCACTGTCGCCGGGCGACAACGTCACCAGGTATTCGCACTCGGGGGCGGGAGCCTCGTCCGGACGTTCGGACGCAACCCCGCCCGTCGTCACGTCGGGTTCGCCGACGCGCAACGTCTCCGGCAGGACCGGGTACGGGCTATCTGGGTCGTTGATGGGCGCCACCCAGTGCTCCCCGTCGCTGTACTCGTACCGGCCGGTCAAAATGCGGCCGGAACCCACATGGCCGGTGATGACCTCGCCGTGCACGATCGGGGCGTCGGCGTAGCGGATCGCCATGAGGTCGGCGAGCGCCTGTTCCCCGCCGCGCGCCTCGACGTCGAGCAGCAGCTCCGACTTGCGGTAGCGGATCACGGGCCCCTGATTCGGGGCACAGCGCTCGAACAGTTGCAGGGCCTCGGCCTCGGTGACCGGGAAGTGCCGTTTGGTTGTCAGCACGATTGGTGTCTCGCTCTCTCGTCAGGCCAGGTCTTCGGCGGGGATGTTCGCGATCAGGACGGCGTCAAAGTCGAAGTCGAACTGTGCGGGGTCCGTGCCGTCCGGCGCCGCCTCGACCGCCGTCTCAAATTCGGCGAAAGCCGTGTCGAGAGCCTCGGACGCCTTGGGGTATCGCTCCTCCAGTGCCTCGCAGACCCAGGCGTGCACCAGCCGCTCCTCAGCACTGAGACTGTCGTCGGGCTTCGTCCTCAGCTCAAGCAGCGTGCCGACGAGGATTCTCGTGGGCTGGGCCGCGATGAGCGCCTTGCCCTTGGCGATCTTCTGCTCGCGGGTGGTGGTCATCGCGGGTCCTCCAGTTTCTTGACGGTGATGCGGAAGGCGTGTCCGTTGCCGTCGTAGTTGCGCAGGGTCAGGGTGTTGTCATCGACGTCCGCGAGGCCGTCGTGGAGGTCCTTCAGGCGCTCGTAGATCAGCCACAAGAGTTCTTCTTCGTGGAGGAACTCGCTGAGGTTGCGGTGTTTGGCCGCCATGGTTTCTCCGTTCGTCGTCAGGCGGCGTCGGCGAGGACGTTCCGGGCGGTGTGGGTCCAGTCCTTGACGGCCCAGTGGGGGCGCATCTCGGTGCGAAGCTTCTTGGCCTCGTCAAGGCGGAAGTCGTCGAGGGCCTCAGCGATCTGGGTCTGGTAGCGGTCGATGTGTGCGGCGGCTTCGGCCCAGATGGCGTCGACGCGGGCAGCGAACGTGGGGAAGACCCCGTGGTGGGCGGCGGTGTAGGTGGCGATGGTGGTTTCGACGGTGTCAGGCATGTGGTGTGTCTCCCTCAGGCGTGTTGTGATCGACTATACGCAACGGAGCGCAACAGAGCAACACACGTTCGGGTCAGCGACTGACTCGCGACCTCTGTGTATAGTCAAATACAACAACGCGAGAGAGGCCCCGCATGAACATCAACGCCCACCTCAAAGGCCAGCGAGTCGCCACCCTGCCCACCGCTCGCGGCCGGCGCCTCGCCAAGGACTTCCCCGGCTGGGGCGCCGACAACGCCACCGACTTCCTCCTCCCGCAGGAACCCGGACTCGAAGGCGAAATCACCTCCGTCACCTCACATGGCAGCCACCCCTACACCCGCTACGTCGTCCGCTTCGACGACGGCAGCCGCAACATCGAAGCCGTCCTCGGCGAGGACATCGAACTCACCTACTGACCACCCGGGGCCTGGCGGAACCCCCGCCGGGTCCCGTCGAAGGGAAGGGCAGCAACCGATGGTCACCGCCGCAACTGTCGCCAACGCGGCCGGAATCGCACCCCGCACCAAGCACTACGTCCTCCGCGACGAGTACGGGATCGCCTACGACGGCAACCGATCCACACACGTTCTCGCAGCCCTCCAGCGCTCCGACCGGACACCCGATCTCGACCACGCCGTCCGTATCGCCGCTATGGGCCTCTACAAGGCGTTCACGACCGGCCGGATGAACATCCACCTCGCCCGCCGCGTCCGCGAGCAGTACAGCCCGTACCAGCTGTGCGCGCTGGTCGCGCGGATCGCGAACGAAGCCGGACCCGACGCCACGATCGGCTACCTCGCCGACCACTGGATCAACCAGCACGCCGACAACCTGTAAGGAACCACCTTGTCCATCGCGATCACCCACACCTACGCCGAAGGCACCCTCCTTGACGGCACCACCCGCGCGGAAGGCGTCAAGGGCACGCCCACGCGCGCCGTGCTCGACCGCTACGGCTGGAAGTGGGGCCGCTCCATCGACTGCTGGTTCCGGCGCAACAGCCGCGACCAGCCGGCCGTGCGCGCCACCATCGACGCCACCGCCGAGGCGCTGCGCGAGCTGGGCCACGACGTCACGGTGAACATCGACAACACCCCGCGCGACATGGCCACCGCCGAGGCTGAACGCGCTGCCCACATGGACGATCGCGTCGAGGCGATCAGCGACAAGGCTCAGCGGCGCGCCCGGGAAGCCGAGGGGCACCAGAAAGCCGCGGACCAGTTCTTCGACAACATTCCGCTTGGGCAGCCTGATCTGGTCGACCACTACTCCTACCCGAAGATCAAGCGCCAGCGCGAGCGTGCGACGGGGCACGACGACAAGGCGCGGGAGCTGCGCAGCGCTGCGGAGTATCACGCCACCCGCGCCGACACTGCCTCGCAGCACATGGACCGCCGCTACGCACCAATCACGGTCGCGAACCGCATCGAGAAGCTGGAGGCCGATCTGCGGCAGCGGTCGCTGGCCCCTGAGTGGCGCGCGAAGTACGAGACCGACCTGACGTACTGGCGTGGTGTTCGTGAGCAGCAGATCGCCGACGGTGTGGCCACGAACTACAGCCGCGACACCATCGGCAAGGGCGACTTCGTGCGGTACGGCGGCACTTGGTACCCGGTGATGCGGGTCAACGACAAGTCGGTGTCGATCCCGTCCATTGTGGGCGGTACGTGGTCGGACACGGCGAAGTATCACGAGCTGCGCGACCACGCGCCGCGCGACACGGAGCGCTGGCGGCAGGCGGTGGCGTTGCTGCGGGTGCAGATGGAGAAGGTGGTGGCGTCGGGGAGGAAGGAGCACCCGGGGATCGTGAAGTTTCTGGAGCTGCACGATGGCACGCCGTAATCCCAAGGATCGTGGCCAGCAGCGCGCGGCGTGGCACGAGCTCGGCCACGCGCTGGTTGACGACGAGCTGGGCCTGCGTGTCGTCAAGATCGTGCTGGAGATCGACTTCGGTTACACCCGCGTACACGCGGATGACCATCAGTGGCGCGAGTATGCGATCGCCTGCATGGCTGGGTGGGAGGCTGAAAAGCTCTGGGAGAAGCACCACAACGGTTGGTTTGGCTGCAAGAGCCCCAGCCAGCGTGACTACGAGCTTTTCCGTGAGGCGGTGCAGGGTCGTCGTTTCTCCGAAGAGCAGGCGCAGGCGGCGGCGCGGAAGATCCTTCGACGGAAGCGTGACGTACTGGAGGAGCTTGCGCCGCGACTGATCGTGGAGGGGGGCCTCATGGGCAGGGATCTGCGGTGAGGTTCCTGGCGGAGGTGGCGTGACGCGACACCCTCGTGTTGCCCTGGGTTGTGGTGATGTGTATAGTCGTAAACAACAGGACGACGAGCCCAACACCACAACCCCAGGAGGACCCCATGGCCACCACGACCACCCACGAGGCCACCACCTTCGTCGTCCGCGACTACTTCAACGAGCGCGACACCAGCACCGGCTTCTCCACCATCCACCACTACAACTGCGACATCCTTTCCACACCGGCACGCACCGCGTCCTACAACCTCGGCAGCTGCTGGTACGTCATGGACACCACCTACCCCCGCTTCCCTGGCACTACCGGAAGCCTCGACCAGATCGAGCGCAACTACCGCGCCCGCTGGACCGTGCCCATCACCATCAACCGCTGCACCTGCCTCGACCACTTCACCGAACCGTTCGTCGTCATCCCGGACGGGGCGACCGTCGAATACCGGGGGAGCCTCGACGCCCTGCACGGCACCTACCGGGTGTTTGAGCAGTGCGAGTGCGAAGGGTGCGACGTCGAAGACGACGAGCGCCGCCGCCTCGGCCTCTACCCGACCACCGCGGACATCCGCTACGTCCTCGTCGGAAACGGCAAGCGCATCCACCACGTGCGGCGCTCCTCCATCATCGCCGCCTGACCCACCACGGCGGGGGCGGCCACCACAGCCGCCCCCGCCAGAAAGGACCACCACTGTGGACTTCCGCCCAGGGATCATCTCCCGCCACCCGGTCATCGCAGCCGCCCAACGCGCCGCCGCAGCAGCCGACGCGGAGGTCTACCAGCTCCGCTGCGCCTGGGCCGACCGCGAATCGATCATGGCCGCCGAAGACCGAGCCGACGTGCTCCGAGCCAAGGCCAACACCCTGCTCTCCACCCCTCGCGCCACCTACTGACGACCGACCCCAACCACCCCAATAACGAAGGGATCCTCGCCATGTGGATCGAGTACAAGTCCGGCGGCCCCAAGGCGAAACCCACCGGCCGCACCCTGCCTGACAGCGGCATTGCCGCCCGCCTGAAGCTCTGGGACGTCGAGCCCGGGAACCTGTGGTACCGGGACCGCGAGACCGGCGACGTCATCTGCATGAGCCGCGACGGCCGTCCCCTCGCCGTGTACCGCCACGACGGCACCAGCGACAGCGACGACAGCTCGGCGGAGATGGCCGGCGGGACCGTCGTCCACGTCCGGGAAGCCCTCGCGCACGTCGAGCAGTGGCAGAACCGCCACCTCAACGTCGCCGACTACAGGGTGACCGGCGCGATGCAGTACCTGCGTGCCGCCGCGCACATGCTCAGCTACCTGACCGGCGAGGAGACCGACCGGGCCTTCGAGAGCGCCATGAAGGCGTTCCGCGAGGCGCACCCCGCCGAGGAGACGGACGCCCGCGCGTGACATCGGCGCGGCACGGTCCCACGGGAGCGTGCCGACGCCGTGACCGCACGGACATGAAAGGACCAGCCATGGACTTCGTTCCCGGCAACGAGCTGTACCCCGGCGTCGTCATCAAGAGCGTCTCGCCGTTGACACCCGACGAGCGGATGGCGCAGTGCTTCACCTGTGACGTGTTCCAGGACAAAGGGGAGATGACCGTTCGGGCGTACGCCGTCGGCGACGACCCGAACTCACTCCAGTACTTCCACCTCCGCTGCGCGGAGTCGGAGGTGGTCCACGTCCAGGGCCGCAAGGTCACGGTGTTCGTGGGCGCCGACGGAAACGTCCGCGTCGAGGCACCCGAGGACGTGACGGTGAACGTGGTCCGCGAGGACCTCGGTTAGCCCGCGTGGTCGCGGTCGTCTCCGCCCCTTGGCTGGACGGCGGCGGCCGGGACCGCGCGGACAACCCGAGCGGCACAAGCACCACCAACCGAGAACAACCCAGCGACACACGCCCGAAAGGAACCCATGCCCGCCCTCACCTACGACGACAAGCTCTTCGCCGAGTTCTACTCCGCCAACCACGACGTCCTGTACGTGACGCGCTCTGGGCGCTACCCCGGGATGCTCGACGCCTTCGCCGACAAGGAGGGGGCTGACAAGGTCGACGCCATCAACGAGAACATCCTTGCCCACCTGGCCCGCAGTCGTGAGGTCAAGGTGTTGCGCCTGGACAACGGCAAGTCGTGGAGCCCCGGGAAGAAGTGCTGAGACCCGTTCGGTAGAGACCTACACCCTGGAAGGAAACTGATGGCAAAGAAGGACCACAAGGTCGCGACCTGGAACATGCTCGGCCAGAAGACCGGCGACAGCTGGGCTACCGCTGAAGAGGCTCGCAAGGCCGAAGACCTGACGTTCGTCGACGACGAAGACGTGCCGTTTGACGACAGGGTGAGCATCACCCGCGTGACTCCGCCTCGTCGGTAAGGAACCGCGGCAAGGTACGAACGAAGCCCCCCAGCCAGCCTGGCTGGGGGGCTTCGTTGTCGTCAGAAGATGAACAGGACCTGCTGGTCGTCGTCGATGTAGGTCAGGCCGCGGGCTCGCCGGCACTTCATGCACGTGACGGGGAAGCGGGTGGGTAGCAGCTCCCCGTGTGCGCCGGTGCCTGAGTAGCCCTGGTGACAGGCGGGGGAGGGGAGTTCCAGGTTGTCGAGCCAGGGAACCCACCCGACCGCGTGGACGACGCCGGAGCGCCCGACGTGCAGGTTGCTGTCGGAGAAGAGGGTGTGTTGCGCCGCGGCGAATCGCGCGGCGTCGATCGTGGGGCCGCGTGGGATGGGGATGGTTGCGGTGGTCACGGAGCCATCGTTCGTCGCTGTTTGCCTGGTGTCAAGTTCTGATTGCCCAGGTCATGCCGCGAGTTGCCAGGCCTCGCGCGTGTTGTGTATAGTCAGAAACAACAGCGACGAGACAGGGGAAACACCATGACCGACCTCAACACCTACCTCCAGGAACTCCAGATCACCGACGACCCCGCCACTGTCCGCAAGGACAAGGTCGGCTCCCTGCTCATCTCCGCCATCTACGAACTGGACAGCCTGCGCAAGTCGATCGACGCCGAAGGCCGAGCCCTCACCGAGGAACTCCAGCGCGTCGACAACGGATTCACCCGCACCGCCCTGCCCGTGCTCAACCACGCCGGCGAACTCCAGGCCAAGGCACACCGCTACGACCTCGCGTGCGCCCGGTTCGCCTCGATGTCCAACCACCTGCGCAACATCGCCGTCGTCTACACCCTCACCCGCACGACCACGGCCTGACCACCCGGTCCCCGGGCGTCACCACGACGCCCGGGGAACCCCACCTCCGAAAGGACGCCGAACATGCTGAATCCGACCAGCACCAAGGATCTGCCGGCCGACGTGCACCGGGCCGTCGCCACGTTCCTCGACGCTCAGCCCAGCGTCCGCATCTGGCAGGCCTTTCCCGACGTCACCGAAGCCGAGTACGACCAGCTCGACAGCTGGGAATGCCTGCACGTGGCAGAGGAGTTCGCCCGCCACCTCGCGGCAGCGGGCGTCTGGCGCGTCGAGCTGGTCAAGGCCGAGCACAGCGAACACCCTCTCGCCGGCTTCCACGCCTGGACCCGCGCCGTCACCGACAACGCCACGCACATCAACATCGACTGGACCGCGCGGCAGTTCTACAACCTGGAGACCCCGACCGCGCCGCGACACCTGGACATCCCTGCCCCGCTGCTGTGGGAGACCGGATACCAGTTCGGGCGCCACGTCCACCCCGTCGCGGGCAGGTTCGGAGAAGTCACCACGCACGCGGCCGTTCCGTGCGCCTACTGCCGGACGCTCATCGTCGAACCCAAAATCCGCCGCCGGGTGTGGCGCTGGCAGGGAAAGGGCATCGTCTCCACCTGCACCAGCTGCGCCCACACGCAAGCCGCCTGACGCCGGCCGGGCCGACACGCTCACGCGACCAGCCAACCACGCACCCAGCGTGACGGCTGGTCGCGCGTTGTGCAGGATGATCTCCGGTTGCGCAACCGAGCCACACACGCGGCTCCGGTCACGACGCGCACCGGAAAGGACTCCACCGATGACCGCGGTCGACCCCAGCCCCATCGCCGACATGCTCACCGAGGCCGAGATCGCCGACGTCGCCGAACTCGCCCACAAGCTCCACCAGTCCGAAGAGACCGCCCGAGTGTGGCGGGCCCGCGGCGACGAAGCCCACGAGGAACACGTCTCGTCCCCGTCTCTGCCGGAGATCCACGGCGAGGACACCGAGATCTACGCCGGTGGCTCCCCGGTCCCGTGGCGCATCAAAGAGCTCGTGCTGGAGACCATGCGGGGCCTGTCGGACGTCTCCTACATCGTCTCCGGCCACTACGCCCGCCAGGCCGAGCACATCGCGGCCCAGATCGCGACCCGCTACGGGCAGCGCTGGCGCGAAGTCATCGAGATCGCCCTCCAGCTGCACGTCCCCCACAACGGCGAAGGCGAATAGCCCCCCGGTCACTGCGGGCCGGCGCAGTTGCGGGTACGTCCCCGCTTGTCGCGCGGTTCCATGTGCCGCTCCGGGCCGTCCACGTACCAGCGCACCCCCTTGCCGCACACGGGACACGGCACCCGATCACCCGCTGTTGCGCTCGCAGTGACCGCGGCGACGTGCCAACCCGCTCGGCGAGACTCCCACCCCCGTGAACCCATGCGGCCGGACGCTACCCAACCGGCCGCGACAAGCCCATACGGCGGACACACGAACCCGCCGGATGGGCCAACCCGATCACACGACCGCCGTACAACCCACCACAACCGGCCGGCGACCGGATCCACCACCGAAAGGGAACCCCGTGACCGAGTCATCGTTCCTGAAAGCCCTCGAAACGGGCCTGAGTTGGCTGTACCGCACCGAACAGCCCCCGGGCGGTGTCATCACCCACCACGGCATCATCACCGGCGCCCTGAACGACCGCCGATACACCTTCGTCCCCTGCGGCCCGAAAGACCTCCCGCTGGTGATCGTGAACGTCGTGCGCCGCGAGTACGACGAGAACGGGTTCCTCCTCTCCGCCCTGGATGAGAACGAGCTGGAGGAGCTGACCGCGATCCTGCGGATGATGGGATCCTTCTACGGCTACCCCGTCGTCGAACGCTGGAACGGGCACCCCTTCGAGACCGGCACCGTGCAGCTCGGCAGCCCCGTCCACCCGACCCTGCTCGCCGCGGTCAACACCTACCGCGCCGGATGCCCCGCCCACCCCGACGCCGGCGTCCTGTGTGCCTGCGGCTGGTACCGCGACGGCTACCAGCGCATGACCATCCCCGACTTCGGCGGCTTCGACTCGGCCAGCACCCACCACCGCGTCCCCGTCGCCGCGCACTGACCCCCTGACACGCGACAGCGGCCCCCACCCCTTCCCGGGTGAGGGCCGCTGTCGTTTCCGCGCCCAGTGAGGTCATTCGGTCGGCAGGACCAGCCACGCGACCCACAACGCGAAGAACACCCCCGCAGACATCGTGCCGACGATCCAACGCGCCAGCGGCACGCCGTCAATCCACCTCATGCAGTGCTCCCACAAGCTCCTCGGCGTCATCGTCGGCCACCTCCTCGCGGGCGGCGAACAACGCCTTCTCGAGCACGGTCACCAGTCCGTCGCCGCGGCGGTCATGCCCGACCACCGTGCCGGTCACCTCGACGCGGTCGCCCGCGCGCAGCAAACACGCTCCGAGCGTCGCCGAGACCGTCGCCACCGTCACCCCGTCATCACGCCCGCTGCCGGCGATCGTGAGCGCCACCTGACGCGGTTTGCCCGCGCGCCCGTACTTCAACGGCTTCGACGACGTCACCACGCCGAGCATCGTCACCGGGAACCCGACGGTGCCCGCGTGCCGGCGCCCGGACATCATCGACCGTTCCTCGTCATGGTCGACCAGCAGCCGCGCCGCTTCGGTGGTCTCGACGTGCGTCAACGCCTGCCCCGCCGCGACCTTCAGCGCGTACCCGTACAGGCGCAGGTTGACGTCGGGATCGACACCGGCGGCGAGGGGGTAGAGCTTGAGGGCAAGGTGCGGGTGCAGCTCGCGCCAGTGCTCGCCGGTGTTGAGGCGAGTGGTCGAGCGGACCGACGCGAGCGCCGCGAGGCGCTGCGACGAGGCCCAGTTCGCGCGCTCCAGCACGATCGCCTTCTCCAAGCGCCCCACGCGGTACCCGAGGCCGGTGCCGGCGCAGCGGTCACAGTCCGGCAGCGTGCGCGACCGTTTCCCACAGCCGGTGCACGGGCGGAACAGGTCATCGTCGGAGAGCTCGTAGAACAGGCGCTCGCGGTCCCCGATGGTGATGGTGACGAGCCGGACAGACCGGCGCGCGTGGTTCACGCCGATGGTCATCCATCCGCGGTCGTCGACGACTGGATCGGGCTGGTTGGGCATAGGCGGGACTCCGTCACGTTCGGGCTGGTTCCTTCCAGCCCGCACGGTACGAACGCCACCACGGTTGCGCAACTCAACGCAACCGCACGTTCGGGTGCAGTGTGGACAGTCACCCACGCGCGGTCGCGCGGTAGAACTCGCCGGCCTCGTCAGCCAGCACCTGCCACCCGAGGAACCGCGGCTCTGCCATCACGAGCGCCAGGCGCGGGAACTCCAGGCGCGCCGGCCGTCCCTGCACATCGCAGTCCACGAGCAGCCGGATCACACGGCCGCTCCACTGCGACATGAGCTCCAGCGCGGCCGGCGGCGCGTTGTCCAGATCGGCGAAAACATCGTTAGCCACCACGGAAAACCGCGTCTCCGGCTCGATGCTCGGCACCTCGGGGAACTCGTGATCGAGCGAAAGCACCGTCCCGCCCGCCTCCTGCCACCCGACCTTCGCCACGCGCGCCGGGTCCGGAGCTGGGCACGCGACGGGAAACCTCGACAGCATCGGATGGCTGAGCAACGGATCGAACACCAGGCCGGTGACAGGCATGACGAAAGGCGGCATGGCCGCCAGCATCCCCCACGGGCCGGCAACGGCTGTCACGACCCGTCGATCTGTCGCTACGCTCCGAGGTCAGCCCTGATCAGGTCGAGGAGCTTCTGGTGGGTCTTGCTGTACTCCTTCACCACCGCAACCAGCGCTGGCTCGTCCCATACCGTGTAGGGATCCAAGCCGGTAGCCAACAATGTGAGCGTGCGCTTGTTTCCGACGTCCGTAATCAGTTCGATGAGCTGGTTGACCGTCCTCTGAACTGCCATGGGCGCTTGAACTTGTAGGTCGAAGTACCAGGGAACAAACGTCTTGTGCCGTCCAAACTTCTCCGGGTCCTTCGCGAAAGCTGACATGGTCGGGCTGCCTGCCTTCTGGGATACATTCAGCTCGTCGAGGTGTTCGAGAAGCGCCGCATACATCTTGGCCTTGGCCTCGTAGTTCCGGGCTGTACGTTCACGCCGGCCGGTCATCCACCCGGTTACCATCGTGCCCAGCAACGTGCCCGTGCCACCGAGCACCGCGCCGATGAAAGCCGCCAACGTCGTGTTCATGTTCATGCCCGCTCACCCCTCCACACACCGCTGATCGTTTCACCAGTTGGCGGGGGAGAGGTAAGCGGACCCCGGGGTTTCAGCTCCCGGCGCTGCCTCCGCTGGACTTGGCGCCGATGCCCGACGTCGACCCGGACTTGATGCCAAACCCACCGCGCTGAACGGTCTTCATCGACTGCCCACCCTTCGGCGGAACGCCCTTCGAGATCGGTGTCCCGGCCGGAACGGTGCGAGTGCCGGCCTTCGTGTCGACGCGCTGCCCCACCGACGGGACCGAATACCGGTCGTTGTCGGTTGGCATCCACATCCAGTACGACCCGACGCCCGAGCCGATGCCGCGGTCGTCGAAGTCGCCGCACCGGTCATCGGGCAGGCGCTGCTGTGTCCGTTGGTCCACGCAGACACCGCCGTAGGTGGCGTCCGGGCTGTCGAACACGTCGCAACCTGCCAACGCGCCGCCGGCGATGAACGCGGCTGCGATCAGCGGCACGTACGTCAGGATCGGCGGGCGCCCGATCTTCGAGCTCGACTCTGTGGTCATCGGTTCTCCTCGGTGGTGTCGTCACGGGTGGGGTGTTCGAAGGCGCGGGCGGTGGTTGGGTGGGGGCGCCCGCTGTGGGCGCCCCCACCCGGGGTCACTTGGCGGGCTCGGTCTCGACCTTGCTGACGGTCACGAACGTGCAGCGCCCGCCGAGCTTGGTCTGGGGGACGTCGTCGCGGGTGTCGTGCTTCTTCACCGCGCCAGTGATGGTCATGACGTCGCCGCGCTGGGCATCAAACGCGGCCTTCGCGGAGGAGCTGACCGTCACGACCACGCCTTCGTCGGCGCCGGTTCCCTCGACGACCAGGAACATGCTGGCGCTGCGGGGGCCGTAGGGGCCGTAGCCGCCTTCGTTGAAGCTGGTGACGACGACCTTGCCGGTCACGGTGACCCTGTCGCCGATCACCCCGGCGTAGCGGCAGGTGGCGGCGTAGGCGGCGTGCGCCTTCTCCTCGTCGATCAGGCGCTGCGCGTAAGCGGCCTGCTTGGCGGTGAGCGGCTGGCGCTGCGACTTGTAGGCCAGTTCGTAGAGGTGCCCGTCCACGGCGGAGGGGTCGTTCTGGGTGGCTTCGACGATGGCGTCCAGCTCGCGGGCGAGCTCCGGGTTGGCGGCCTTCCAGGTGACGAGCTCGGCGGCAGCGGCGGCGGCTTGCTCGGCGACCTTCTGCTCGCGGCGGCGGTCGGCCTTCCAGTTGGTGCGTTCGCGCTTCTTGGCCTGCTCGATACCGTCCTTGAAGGCGAGGCGAACGGCGGTGCCGTGGCAGTAGTAGCAGATGCCGCCGTGGATGCCCATGTACTCCCAGCGGGTGCCGTTCTCGCAGCGGTCACACCCGTCGTAGATGACGCCGTTGCGGCCTTCGAACAGGACGCGCTTGCGGGTGCCGGTGGTGAGGGTGATCGGCCGGGCGGTGCGCTGGCATTCGATGCGGCCGATGGTGGTCCACTCGCCGGTCTCGATGGTCTGGGTGGGGGTGGCGGTGGTGTTCATCGGGCTCCTCCTGCGTCGCTGTTGTAAATGACTATACATACGCGATCGCAACACGGCAACACTGGGCGGAACCCGCCGCAACTCACCCCTGAGTACAACAAAGGCCCCGCCGGTGTCACGCACCGACGGGGCCCCACGGTTGCCCGACCTACAGGTGATTGCTCCCATGGTTTGCCCCACCACACGAGCATTCGCACGACGGGCCCGACGCGGACATGCACACCCCGTTGCACACCCTCTCCGGGTTGAACGTGAACCGGCCGCCGACGAACCACACGATCCGGTCGTGCTCCGGGCACACAAGTCCCGCCGCGCGCATCGCCGTGTTGTGGTCCCGGTCGCCCATCTCGTAGAGCGGCCAGTCTCGCCCGGCCTCGGCCATCAGTACCAGAACCTCGCCGCGCCCAAACCCGTGCGGCACACGCGCAACCTGGGGGTGGCTTCCCTGCTCGACCACGCGCCGGTGCTTGCACCCCTTCGTGGGGCAGCGGCCGAAGTAACGCAGGACCTTCGCCTCAGTGCTCGTCATCGCGCGACGTTCTTGAGCAGGCGCACGATCAGCGCGGCGACCTCGGCGTCCGTGGTTGCGCCCAGTGTGGCGACTGCCTCGCAGTCGGCTCCGCTGGTGGACTCGGGGTAGGCGTAGAAGTCGCCCGGGTTGCCGAACGGCACGTCATCGATCCACTCTCCGGGACCGGCGACGATGGCGTAGTAGCCGTCCTCGTCGACCGGACCGGCGGCGATGATCGGTTCACGCGTGGCGTCGGCCATCTCCGCAGGAAAGCCTTGTTCTCGAACGAGCTCGACGACCTTGATCATGCTGATGGTGTAGGGCTCGGCCATGGTTCCTCCGGGTGTCTCGCGTGCTGTTGTGAACGACTATACGAACCGTCGCGCACGCTGGCAACGGGACCGGTTGCGATGGCTCATGCGACACCCGTCAACCCGATCGCGGCGCGCAGTCGTGCGACCTCGCTCTCCGAGAGGGGCGTTGGGCGCGGTGCCGGGTGGACATCGTCACGATGTGTGCGACGGATCCGGCCCGCTTCGATCCGGTCATCAGATCGCCCCACCTCGCCGCACGTATCGCAGACAACGACGTGCACGGTTACGACTCGCGGCCGGCGGGGCTTCAACGGTGGGAGGGTCCCGTTCGCTCGAGCGTGCTGGCCACACGTGAGGCACATGCCGCGTCCGCCGTGCCGCACGAACCCCTGGTTTCGCAGATGCGGGTGTCGGTCGTAGGCGCCCGAAGTGACCATGCGGCGCTGGCAGTCGCGGCAGGGGCCCCGGTGGTAGGTGACGTCAGTCATCGTGGTGTGCACCGTCCTGTTCCTGACTACGCCGACGGTCGGCCTCGACCAGCACTTCGGGGTGTTCCTCACCGGGATCGATGGACCGGTACAGCAGCTCGGCAACCGAGTAGAGCGACTCGGAGAAGCTGAACTCGCTCCAGTTGAAGCGTTCCCCGTCGGTGTGAATGTCGCCGGGGTGGCCGGCGCTCAAGACGCACAGAGCGTCGGCGTCCACGGAGAAGCCTCCGCAGGTTTTCCTCGGTGGTTCGGTCATGACTGTTGCTCCTTGGGCTCAGCGGTGAACAGGACGCCTTCACGTCCCTTTTCGGGGTCGTTCAGCCACGCCAGGACGCCGGAGCATTCGCCGAAGAGCCACCAACCTCGCTCCGGACGGCGCGCGGCCAGATCGGAACCGAACCAGGCGCAGATCGCCTGGTTCGCAAGGTGCCGGGCCTGCTCTACGTCGTGGGTGCCCATCACGATGGCGCCGCGGCCGGCATCGAGCAGATCTTCGTTGTCCCAACGGCTGGCGATCAACCCGTCGTCTACGTAGGCGGTGTCCGCCGACGGGACGCGTGGCGGTAGTCGCGTCTCAGCCACGGGTCTGCTCCTCGTCCGGGCCCCGCCGCGTCAGGTTCTGTGCGTCGGAGACCCGGTAGTGGCAAACCCAGCCATCCGCGTCCGTGAGGTGACCGAGTGGGTTGAAGTCGAAACGGCCGCCCATTTCCGCCGCCTCGGCGAAGATCTCCGCATCAGTGTCGTCGTCGAACTCGACCACGAACCGCTTCATCGCTGCTCCTTACTGTCCGTCTGGGTGGCCACGGTGTCGAGTTCGTCCGCCATGCGATCCAATGGGATGCCGGCCCAGTGGTTGGCGTTACCGTCCGTTTCGGACGCGTGTCGGGCGGCGTGGAGTTGAGCGAGTCGGAGCGCTACGGGTTCACCGGCGGACCGGGCGAAGCCGAAGACCTTCGCCCACCCGCATTCGCAGGATGCGGACGCGACCCGCGCGGCAGCGTCAGACCCGACCTCGGTGGCGTGCATGGTCATGACCCGCCTTCCGTCTGGGTGGTCACAGGGGCGGTGAGTGCGGCCCTCAGCCGGTCGCGTGCGTAGCCGGGGATCGGGTGTTCACGGATCGATGTCGGCTGCGGGTGGAACAGCTCGACGCCTTCGGGGCCGCACAGTGCGAGTGCCGCGTCGATTCGGGCCTGCTGCTCTTCGCATCGCCTCCACAGGGCGTCGCGCTCGCGCTGCACCTCAGCCGGGAAGTGCGTGAGAACCTTCTCGAACATCGACCAGGACATGCGGAGACGTTCATCGATCTGTCCAAAGACGACGCCGCGGACCACCTCGCGGAACCTTTTCTCAGCGTCCACCGGGAGGTAGTACGCCTGGCCCTCTTCGTGCTGGGTTGTCTGGTCCTGCTCAGTCACAAGATCACGACCTCTCGTGTCATGTCACCGTTGCGCAGCAACACCTCGCTACCGTCGACCTTCACCGCGTGCATCACGACGTCACCGATTCCGATGAGGCGACGTACTGCCTCGGTCACGCTCACCTTGTCGCGGCCAACGGTGCGAAGGATGGCCTCCACGGTCTCGGGGTTCACCGCAACGTTGATCCGTTTGGGCAATGCCGGCTCCTGTCCGGTCACGAGGCCCCCTCCGGCTGGTGCGGTTCAGGCCGGCTCATCACTTGCGACCACACCACCGCGTGACCGGACCGCACCTGACAGAAGCACTCTTCGTCTGCCGACACGTCTTCCGACCGTGCACAGCCGATATCCCACTTCAGGGACACGATCAGCTGCAAGGCGGCGCCTCGTGGACCTTGCGGCATGCTCACGATTCGCTGCCCGGCTGGTGCTCCACGACGCGGCCGTGACGGTGGCGGGTCAAGAACGCGCCAGCGGCGTGCATCGCGTTCGGGTAGTCGATGTCGTCGCGGAAATGGACGTTGCACGTGATGCACAGCGCCCAGGACCGGTTCCCATTGATCTCGAACTCGATGTGCTCGGGCACGGTCCAGCCGAGCAGGGTGCGGGGCGCGGACGTCTCAATCATCCCCCGGGGGTAGTGCTTCGCTCGGCATGAGTCGCACACCGCGTAGCCCTTCGCGCAGTCGCACGGATTCGGCTCCTCGCGGGGTGTTTCCCGTCCCACGATGGCGCGGACCGACTCCACGATGAAGAAGTTCGCGTCGTCGATCGAGCCTTCCCGCTTCGTGGCCAGCACCTCGCGGATCTGGCGCTTCAGCGCGTCCAGCTCGGCGCGTGCGGCGTCGCGTTCACGTCCGCGCCGCTCCACCAGCCTTTGCGCCATGCCGAGGTAGTCGCGAAATTTCTCGACATCGGCACGAGCCTCGTCGAGCTCTTCGCTCGGGACCACGATGCGGGGCGTCTGGTCGCTCACAGGTCGTATCCCTTCGGCTTGGGGATCTCGTGGTTAGTGCCCTTCAGCTCCTCGTAGCACCAGGAGCAGTCCTTGACCTGGTCGACCATGTGCCAGAAGTGAGTGTTGGCTTCGAGGTCCATGTAGCGGCTGTTCAACAGCCAGTCGATGGCGTCGTTCCAACCCTCGCCGTCGCCGGCGTCGCGGGCATCCTGGTGGTGCTTCTCGATGCTCACCAGTCCTCCCCTGCGGATTCGATCAACGAGGCCGGGTCTTCGCCGCCGTCGACGATCGTGCGGATTCGGTCAAGCTGGCCGATGGACTTGTATCGCTCGGCGAGCACCTCGCGGATCCCGTCGAGTTGTCGCACTACACCGAGCCCGGACTTGATTGCTTCGTCGCGCTGTGACTGCATGGCGCGCAGGTTCGCGCGGAGCCGTTCGATCTCGCGCACGTCGTGGAGGTTGTGCGTCATGCCGTGCAGTGGCACGGCGTCGTCGGGCAACTCGTCCTCGTAGAGGTCTTCGCCGTCGGCGCGCTCGAAGGCAGTCCACAGGCCGTTCACGGCGTCGTGGACGTAGGCGCTGTCCGTCGATTCGGCGTACAGGTCGCCGTAGTGGCTGCCATTCGGCCGCTCGTCGGCGGAGAGAGTCGGCAGGTCGGCCGCGGGGGCCCGGTGGTGGTCCATTCCGAGGATGTCCCGGTCAAACTCGGCCAGGTTCATCGCTGCCCCGCCTTGGGCGGTCCGTCGCGGCGGATGAGTTCTTCCAGGATCTCTTCATCAGTTCGGGTGTCGGGGTCGGCCATGATCGGTTCCTTTCTCTGTGGGTCAGGTGTTCCGTTGCTCGGGTGAGTCGTCGGTGTGGTCGTTGTTGCAGCCGACGTCGGCGCAGCCGTAGTCGGGGTGGGCGACGATGTGGCCGACCGAGCAGCAGTCCTCGCAGTGCCCGGGGTCGCCGACGCTCTGGCGTTCGGAGTTGCTGCCGCAGTACGGGTGCGGATGCTGGCGGTAGGGGAACCCGCCGGGGCCGGGCAGTTCCGGCTCCTCGTCAGCGTCCGGCGTATAGCGCGCCGGGCCGCTGGCGTACGGCACCAGCTCCCGAACCCGCCGACACCGGGATCCCTCGTCCTGGCCACCCTCGTAAATCACGGTGCGGACCGCCGCGAGCTTGGCCAGTGCCGCGTCACGCTCGACCGCCAACCGCGCCACGGTCGCGTTGAGCTGCCGTGCCCAATCCGCAGCGTTCGCCCACGGGTTGTTGCCATTGGAGTGCTCGCCTCGCACAAAGGCGGGAGCGATCGCAGCGGCGAGCCGGTCGGACCACGCCTCGGCCTCGTCGCGTTCCTGGATTACGCCGAGTATTTCCTGCTCATGCCTGTCGTAGGGCACTTGCGCAGTCACGGCTGGGCCTCCGTCCACCGGCCATTCGCACGCGTCAGCGCGAGCTTCTCGAATGCTTCGGTGTTGCCCGGCCACCGCGTATCCCGAGGCCGCCCGATCGCGTGGAGGATCGCGCCGTGCAGCGCCTCGATCTGTCGCGTGTTGAAGTCGAGGGTCTGGACTGCCATCTTCTCCATGCCCGCCAGTTCCTTACGCAGGCGCACAACCTCGGCCTCCAGCTCGTTCCGCTCGTCCCGGAGTTCGGGGTCAGCGAGCAGGCCGGCGTCCGTGATGGCTTCAACGGTGGCGCGTACCGAGTTGCGGTCGAGGTCCTTGGCGGCTTCGGACAGCTGGCCGTAGGGGACCATCAGCTCCTCGCCGGTTTCCGAGAAGCGCGAGGCGATGCCCTGGGAACGCTTGGTCTCCATCCAGCGCTCGTGTACCCGGGACGACGCGAGTTCTACAGCCCGCTCAATCAGTTGCTCGTTCTGCTTGGTCATCTCTCGTTTCCTGGTTGGTTGGGTCATGCGGGTGTCAGGGTGTCGAGGTCGAACAGTGCGAGGGGTTCGGGTTCGCGGCGCCCGGGGGTGAGGGGGCCATCGACGCGCAGCAGCTCGGGCCAGTGATAAATAAGGCCTCCGCTGGCGGGGTACCAGAAGTAGCCGTACTGGCTGAGCTTGTAGTGGGTTCCGCTGCGGCCGGTGCATTCGCGGAGCCCCTTTGGTTCAGGCGATCCGCTGCTGTACAGGGTCATCGATCGGTGTCTCCGTCGTCGTGGACCGGGATCACGGTGTTGGTGGGGATGAGGCGTCGCGTCGCGCCGGTCTCCGGGCGTCGGAGGGTGAGCCACTCGCCGTAGTTGCCGTTGAGGCCAACCACGTTCCACACGGCGCCGTGTTCGGTGAGGCGCACGCGGTCGCCGTAGGCAGCCATGTAGTCGTCGCTCATCAGAGGTTCTGGTTGATGACGTTGCCGATGAAGGCGGCGATGGCCTCGGCGCCGTCGCGGAGGAAGTCGATGATGTTGGTGACGAGGTGGGATGCGCCTGCGGGGTTGTCGATGACGTAGATGAGCGCGATGGCGATGGGGGCGAAGACGAAGAAGATGCGGCGCCAGTTCATGGGGTTGCTCCTGGTGGTTGCGTGCGTTGTTTCGGACTATACGGCCGCGATGCAACGAAGCGCAACACCGGGGGTTGGCGTCCACCGGTCGGGTCACGGTTCGCGCAACATCACCACAACCCCGATACGCTGACGTCGGTCCTGGGGATCCGGGATGACGAAGGCCCCGCCGAAGTCGCACACTCCCGGCGGGGCCTTTTTGCGTCCCGGGCTAGCTCATGTTCCGGGCCACGCCCCGGAAGAACAGCATGAGCTGCTCCGCCCACCGTGTCGCCGCCGTGAGCAGGTGCGAGACCGTGTCTGCCGCGCTGTTCGGGCTCTTCACGATGTAGATCAGCAGCGCGAGCAGCACGATGATGGCGATCGCTTTCGCGTTCACGTCACCCCCTCAGGTTGCAGCCCGGCCGGCTCACCGTGCCGGCGGCGGCGCGGTCACCGTCACGGTTGCGGGCGGGTCGTCGTGGAACAGCTTGCCGATCTCGTGTACGCCGCACGCGGCCATGGTCAGGAACAGCAGTACGACGACCAGGACGCCGATACCCAGGATCCGCAGGATTGCGGCCATGTCTTACCCCTCAGCCCCGGTTCCCCCACTCGGCCGCTGTGGTGCCTCGATTATCTCACCCGCGTGAGCGCGGTTCGGGTGCGCGACGCACCGGAACACAACTTCGTGTTGCGCAGTGTTGCGTCAAGTGCGTATAGTCGAGAACAACGGAAGGAACCACAGACCTGAAGGAGCCGCACCGATGGCCATCACCCGGACCGAGAACACCGACGACGCGGACACCGTCGTCACCACCATCGGCCTCGTGACCATCCACCGCACCTACCACCGCAACGGCACCGGCAGCGTCCACGCCTACGACAACACTCCCGGCACCAAGAGCCCGTACATCGCCTTCAAGGGCCTCCAACGGGGCGCCGCCGACCGCAAGTTCCAGCAGCTCGCCGAACGCGCTGCGCACGCCAAATAGCCCCACAACCGGCCGGGGCGGCACACCTCCGCCCCGGCCAGAAAGGACACCAACGATGTCGTCCCTCACCGCATCCGGACGCTACGTCGAAACCCTCGTCGACGCCGGGCGCTGCCTGTTCACCATCCCGTTCCGCGTCGTCCCGAACGCCGCCCCGCGCCGCGTCATCGGCGAGGTCAAGAGCCGCAGCGGCGACTACGACAACCAGTGGAACCTCCTGATCACCCACCCCGACACCAAGCGCCCCGAGTGGGTCAAGGCGTGGGCCGACGAGATGGAACCCGTCGGCCAGCCGAAGTAGCCCACCCCCTGATCTTCCGGGCGGCACGGGATCGAGCCCCGACCTCTCCCGCGCCGCCCGGACACCACCCGCCACCCGCCACGCACAGCCCAGGAGCCCCGGAATGACCAGCAAGCGCACCCCCGTCCGCTACGGCGACACCACCGTCTCCTACAAGATGACCGCCTACGCCCCGAACGACCGCGTCATGGCCGACGGGCAGGCATGGGCCAACGCCGACACCGTCGAAGGCGCCCGCGAGACGGCCAACCGGTGGCTGGCCAAGGGCTACATGGGGCGCCCGGTCGCGTACGTGGAGATCTCCGGCGGCGAATACGTCTTCAAGGGCTCCGGCTGGGCGATGACCCACAACCGCGAGCACAACTTCTTCGAGCGGATCGAGCGCACCACGCCGCTCCCGTTCACCGCCGCCGACCGTGCGAGGACCTGCTACGACACGATGGTCTTCGACGTCTTCGAGACCGTGCACGAGCGCCGTTCCGATGGCTCGTGCCGCTGCGGCAAGCACGCCAGCCGGTTCGGGAACTGACGGGGTGGCCGCCGTGACCACTCGCGTCCACAGGACTGTCCTGGCCGTCGTGCTCGCGCTCGCCGTCGCTGTCGTCGCGACCGCCTGCAACCCGGGCCACGCGACCACAACCGCCACCGACGTCTGGGCGGCCCCGACCTCCGCGAGCACCGCACGCGCCCAGCTCGAGAAGCTCACCGTCGCCGTCGAGGACACCGGCAACCACTACAACCGCGAAGCCGACTGGCCCCACTGGGACACCGCGCGCGACGCCGGCCGCGGCTGCGACATCCGCGACAAGGTCCTCCAGCAGCAGGGCCACAACATCCACACCAGCACCGACGGCAGCTGCACCATCACCGGCACCTGGACCAGCCCCTACGACGGACTCAACGCCACCCGCACCTCGCAGATCCAGATCGACCACATGGTCCCGCTCAAGGAAGCCGCCCAGTCCGGCACCCGCAGCTGGTCGCGCGCCGACCGGGAACGGTTCGCGAACGACACCCGCTTCCTCGTCGCCGCCAGCGTCCACAGCAACGAGCAGAAGTCCGACGGCGACCCGGCCGACTGGCAGCCGCTGCTGCGCACCAGCTGGTGCACCTACGCCGTGCTGTGGATCACCGACAAGACCACCTATCACCTGACTGTCGACCGCGCCGAGAAAAGCGCGCTCGTCTCCATGCTCGCGACCTGCACGCGATGAACCGCCACACCACAACGAAGGAGAACACCATGCCTGAACGGATCACCCTCGCCTCCGACGTCGCCCTGTTCGCACCCAACAAGGCCGGCACCCTCCACGTGCTGCTCGTGCGCCGCGGCTGGGACCCCGACAAGGGGAAGTTCGCGCTGCCCGGCGGGAAGGTGGAACCGGGGGAGTGGAGCCTGGACGCCGCCGTCCGCGAACTCGCCGAAGAGACCACCGTGGAGGTGCCAGCCAAGTCGCTCACCCAGGTCGGCGCGTGGGACAAGCCCGGCCGTGACGCCCGCGGGCGCTTCGTCGCCATCGTCTACACCGCGACGCTGCCGCGCATGGTCCCCGCGACCGCCGCCGACGACGCCGTGGAAGCCGTGTGGGTCCCGGTCAAGGTCGCGATCGGCATGGACCTGGCGTTCGACCACAAGGACATCCTGCTGGCCACCCTCCGCCTGCTCGGCCTCGGAGGCACGCGATGAGCAGCCGCACCACCGGCATCAAGAAGCGCCTGCGCGGCGACTGCCGCTGCCGCGAGTACGCGGGCGGGCGCGCCAAAACCCACCTGTACGGCGTCAGCGGCTGCGTGAACGAGCAGCGCGCCGCGGCGCAGCTGGCCGCCGAGAGCGACGACGTCCCCGTCGGCTACGTGCCGTGGGCGTTCGCCGGCCGCTGACCCAGCCCAGCTCGACGTTCCAACACCACACAACCCGAGGGAGAACACCCGATCATGCACCTCACCCGCGCCGTCAAGATCGTCGCCGACCACACCCGCGAGTGCACCGACCCCAAGATGGACGACCGCGCCGCGATCACCTGCGCTCGTACTCAGATGTCCAGGTCGGACCTCAGCGTCGTCGACAGCCGGCAGGTACGCCAGGCGTACGTGACCGTCCTGGACGCCAGCGACGACGACATCGCCGCCGCCCTGCACTGACCACCACAACCGGCAGCTCCCCGCCACGCACGGCGGGGAGCTGCCGTATCTCGACCGCTCAAACCACCCGACGACAACCCCGTCCACCTCTGAAGGAGACACACGATGTCGAAGTACCTCGCCAAGGCCGCCGAACTGCTGGAGCGCGCCGCCGACAGCAACGAGAAGACGAACCGGGACTACTCCAGCACCCTGTACAACCAGCGGATGGCGATCGCAGACGCGTACGCCAAGCTCGCCGCGGTCGACAAGGGCCTGATGCCCGCCGAGATCGCCGAGCAGGTCTACCGCCAGTTCGGGGGCGAGTAGCCCCATGATGGGACGCACCCACGCACTGTCCGGCTGGTGTATCGGCCTCGCCACCGCGCCGGTTGTCGGGCTGACGTCGATCGGGGACGCCCTGCTGTACGCCACCGTCACGACCGGTGCCGCGCTGCTGCCGGACTTCGACCACCCCAACGCCCGCGCCACGAAGTTCCTCGGCAGGATCACTGGCGCCGTCTCTAAGCGGCTGCGTGGCCTGTCCCGCTTCGCCTACAACCACACCGCGAGCGTCCACGACTCGAACCGGCGCGACGCGCACCGCACCCTCACCCACACGATCGCCTTCGCGATCGTCCTCGGCCTGATCGTCGGCGGGTGCGCGTCGGCGTTCGACTGGCCGGTGACGCTGGGGATCGTCGTCTTCCTCATCGCGCTCGGCAGCGACGCGCTCGGCCGGTGGATGCTGCTCGTCGCCGCGGCCGGCGCGATCGGCTGGGCGATTGGCGACGAGGGGTTGAGCGGGGTGTCGTGGCGCCTCGGTGTCGCGGTCACCATCGGGTGCGTCACGCACATCCTGGGGGACTGGGTGACCGAAGCGCCGGTGCCGATGCTGTGGCCCATCCCCATCAACGGCCGACGCTGGTACCCGACCCACGCGCCGGAGTACCTGCGGTTCCCCGTGGACGGGTGGATCGAGCACAAGATCGTGTGGCGCCTGTTCAAGGTGCTGGCCGTGGCCTTGATCCCCGGTGTGCTGCCGCTGGTGATCGGTGCTGTTGGCGCGCTGTCACAGGTCGGGTCGTCCAGCTGATTTATCGACGCAAGACAGGAGAGGCCCCGTCGGATCGCTCGACGGGGCCTCTCGCACTTTCAGGTGTGCTCTCTGCCGTGTTGCGGCCGGGTGTTTGGCCTGTTGCGGTACGCACCGTCGACACCCCGTCGCCCACACGGGTTGATCAACTGGTCCGGCCGTGTCACGCGCGCTCCATCCCAACCCGCCGCCGATACCGTGTCCTGCGGCACAACCGAACGAAAGGAACCGCAACCATGCGTCGAACAATCGCCGGCATCGCGTCTGCTGCACTCGCCGTGGCTGGCCTCGCCATCGCCGGCACCACGATCACCACTGGCAGCGCGAACGCGGCACCTGGCCAGGCCTCCGGCCAGCCGTACGCGTGTGACGCTGTGGTGGCCACCAACGACCCAAAGGTGGTCCAGATCGCAGAAAAGCTTGGCATCGCGCTGCCCGAGATCGGTCTTGCGGGCCTCAATTGCTCGAACCCGACCGGCGAAGGCGGCGAACATCCCCTCGCGAACGTGCTGTGCACCGGCAATAACAACTTCGGCGGTTTGATCATCCTGGGCTGCGAGCACATCGACCCGGTTGGGTAACAAGCTGTCGTGCCTGACCAGGTATGGAAGGGGCGCTACCGATGCCGGTGGCGCCCCTTCTGCATGTGCTGATCCCGGTTGCGGCTTCAGCGTGACGACGGGTTGCGCCCGGTTACGCTCACCAGGTTTGGCTCGACGACGAGAGGGAGTCTCGACATGGGCTATCTGGTGTTGTTCGGCCTGTTCGCGTTGGCCGGCTACCTCGTCCACTGCGCACGGTTCAAGAAGAAGACGTGCGGACGCTGCAAGGGCACGGGCCAGCGGCCTCGGAAGTTCCGCCGGGGCTCGCTGGTGTGCTCGAAGTGCGGCGGCGAGGGCAACCACGACCGGGCCGGGACCCGGCTGGTCGCGGCCTACCGGGCAGGGCGCGCGCGCCGGCACCCGTGACGTGGGCTCCGATGGGTGTGCAACCTAGTGCAACCTGTGCAACCGCGCGGGTTACATCCGCTGGTGGGAGGGGGTGCCGGGGTGCGACCTGCGGAAACGATCGGCCGGCGGGGTCCGGCATCCCGGGGGTAGCACAGGGTTGCACTGGTAGCACTGCGAGCTGTTTCCGCAGGTGGCGGCTTGCACGGGGGTTGCACGAGGGGTAGCAGAGGGGGTTGCACGGCCGTTTTGGCAGTGCAACCAGGGCCTCTCGAAGCCCCTTTCGGGGTTGCACTGGGGTTGCACGAGGTTGCATTTCCGCAGGTCAGACGTTGCATAGAGGTAGCACTGGCGCACATATCGCCACAATCACCACACGAAGAAGGGGCCCGCCTCGCGACTGCGAGACGGGCCCCTTCGTTTTCGCCCCAACACCGGCCCGGCTACCACACCGGACCCACTCACCTCAGCTCGAGAACCTCACCGACCGGCCGCGTGCGGGTCCGGGTGCTTGCCTTTCTCGCACTCCCTCCATACCCGGCGAACAGTGCCCGGCGCGAGATCCAGATGGCGAGCGACGTCGGCCAGGTTGACGTCTTTGAAGACGATCTCAGGGGTCTTCTTCAGCGCCCAGTAGTGCTCCACGACCCGGTCCGTTTTCGACCGTTCGTCGACACCGTTCGCGGACGCCGTGCGGGTGCTCGCCCGGTGTTCGCTCGACTGTTCGCGCGGGGTGTTCGCTGGGCGCTGGGCGCCCCGCCCGCGAGTGTTCGCCGGACCATTCGCGGCAGTGTTCGCGCGAGCGTTCGCGGGGTGTTCGCCGGACCGTTCGCGAGCGTTCGCGGCCGAGTGTTCGCTGGTGTTCGTCGAGTGTTCGCCCCCAGTGTTCGCGGGGGTGTTCGCACCGTTCGTCGAGTGTTCGTCCGAGTGTTCGCGGGGGTGTTCGCCCCGAGTGTTCGCACCGTTCGCGAGTGTTCGCCCGGGGTGTTCGCCCCCAGTGTTCGCGGTGTTCGCCTCCGGGTGTTCGGAGTGTTCGCCGCTGGTCAGAGGGTGCGAACGGTCCCCGGTGAACGCTTCCTCCATCTGCTTGTTGAGGAGCGCGAACAGTTCGGTGATCTCCGGGTCGAACGCCGGGTCAGGGAACACCGACGAACGCTTCGGCGAACGCTCGGGCGAACGGTCCTGCTCGTCGGGCGAACGCTCCTCGGCGACCTCCGGCGAACGGTCCGAACGGTCCTCCGAACGCTCCTGTGAACGGTCTTCGTCGAGCTCCTGTGAACGCTCGGACGAACGCTCCTCGGAGGCCTCCGGCGAACGCTCCGGACCCTTCGCCTCGGACGCCATCTCGGGGTCGGTGTTCGTCCCGGGAGCGCCGCTCTCGGCGGCGTCGTCTGGACCGTTCGCCGGCGCGCCGCCTTCGTGGGTCGCCCCCTTGCCCGCGGCCTTCTTCTTCGGCTCCTCGTCGGCCCCCTTCGTCGCCTTCTTCTTCGGCTCCTCGTCGGCCCCCTTCGTCGCCTTCTTCTTCGGCTCGTCGGTGGCGTACAGCTTCGCCGTCAGCTTCATCCGCCACCGGCGGGACGCGACGATCCGCGCCTGCCGGTAGGTGGCGCCGGTGAGGCCCTGCCGGATGGACAGGGCGGTGAACGAGATCACCGGGTGGAACACGAACTGGGCGATCACGTCGAGCACGGCCACCGCGGTCGCGCCGAGCGTGCGCCAGCGGACAGCGATCTCCAGGCGCGCTTCGGTGAGCGTCTTGCCGGTGCGGACGTGGCGGACCCACAAGATGAACAGGTGGACCATGAACGGTCCGGCGATGGACAGGCCGCCCTTGACGACGCCGCCGAGGAAGTCGCCGTCGTCCTGGATCGCGTGGAAGGTGTTGACGAACGCGGCGATCCCGGAGAACAGCCACATCGCGCGGGTCCACATCGCCGAGGAGCGGTTGAGCAGGACCAGCACGACGGCCATCAGGGTGCAGGCCCACACGACGCCTTCGGTGGCGATCGGGGTGAACGTCGGCAGGTCAAGCGTCTGCTGGATGCCGAGACCCGAGAAGTCGACGGTGGGGACCTTCATCTGGGCGCGGTAGAACGCGATCTGAGTGCCGATGACGACGGTGGCGATCACGGCGGCGACGCCGAGCACGACGACAGCGGTGAAGCTGATCAGCAGCCGCGTGGCGAGCGGGAGCGCGTCGTCGTCGGTAGTGGCCGGCGTGGGCGGCTCATCCTTCGCGAGGTAGGCGCGCAGCACGTGCCGGTTGCGCTGGGCTTCGGTGTCGAGGTTCATCGCGTGGGCGCCTTCGGCCTTGCGCTGGGCTCGCCGGCTGCGCCACTTCGCAGGGTCTGGGTCGACCTGGGGCGGGTCGGGTGCGTGGTGTTTGGCCATTTCGGGTTCCTGGTTCATGGGGTGGTGGGTCCTCGCCGGTGAGTGTGTCGGGTTGCGGTGGGTTGCGCTAAGCCTAGCGCAACAACGGCGAACATGGTGAAGATATCGCCACCAGTTGCGCAACATGGCTAGCGTGAGTTGCGGTGAGTGTGGCAATATCCTCGCCATGCCGACCATGTACCTCGCGCAATGGGCGAAAGCGCAGAACCCGCCTGTTGCGACCTCCACCGCCTACCGGTGGTTCCGGGAGGGCAAGTTGCCTCCTGGTGTCAACGCACGCAAACAGCAGTCGGGAACCATCGTCGTCGAGCCCGTAGACCCGCTCGCCGAAATCGACCCCGAAGCGCTCGTGCGTCGCCTCGCCGAAGCCGGGTACGTGGTCCTCACCCGAGAGCAAGTAAGGAGCATCGACGAGTCCCTGTGCGTCGATCGCAACGACGCCCACCAGGAGACCCCACCGTCATGAGCGCCCCCACCGAACCCGACATCATCGACGCCGAGATCGTCGACGAACACACCACCGAAGCGTGGAACCCAGACATCCGGTGGTTCCACCCCGCCGTCACCGGCCTGTGCGTGTACGGCATGGGTTTCATCCCCCACTGGATGAACCTCTCCGGCCTCGTCATGCTCCCCACCGGCCTCGCCCTCACCGCCGCCGGCATGGTCGCCACACGGTGGGCCATCGACGAAGGCACCTACGGCGCCCGGCACGAGAAGCACGGCATCTACCTCGCCGCCGCGGCCGGCGCGAGCGCCACCGCGTGGCTCGTGTGGCTCAACGGCGAGAAGCCGTTCACCCCGACCGCCCTGGGCGCCCTCGTCATGTGGATCATGACCTTCGGCGTCCTCTACGCCCTGTTCCGCTCCAAGGAGCCGCAGCGCAAGGCCGCGCGCGCGATGAAGGACGAGGAAACCCGAGTCCAGACAGAGGAGTACATCGCCGAGGTCGCCCGGGAACGGCGCGTCAGCGGCTACCTCGAACTGTGGGAGCCGTGGCTGCGCAAGGCCGGGGTCAAGGGCATCGACGTCGAGGACGGTATCGAGACCAAGGCCGGGTACACGCTCACCCTGGCCGCTGACCTGGTCGAGGACACCAAGGGCAACACCACCATCCCCACGACGGCAACCCTCCTCAACGCCATCGAACCTCTCGCGATCCTTGCGTCGAAGCACTACAAGAAGGAGGGAATCGAGGTCGGTGTGAACCAGCTCCGCCTCGAAGAGACCACGACCGCGCACGAATGGCTGCTGCACGTCTCGACGAAGCAGCCGCTGAAGAAGTCGATCCCGCACCCGGGGCCGCGTGAGCCACGGTCGATCAACGAAGAGGCTGAGCCGGGCATCTTCGAGGACGGTCATCCGATCAAGCTGTCGCTGCTCGGCCGGCACGTGTTCCTGCTCGGCGGGACGGGTTCGGGCAAGTCGGTGTGGGCGCACAACCTGATCGACAACGTCTTGGCGCCTGTCGACAGCTTGGCGTGGTTGTGCGGGGTGAAGAAGATCCTCCCGCTGGTGGGCCCGTGGCTGTACCCGTGGCTGACGGGGCAGACCGACCGGCCGGTGATCGACCGTATCGGCGGCGAGAACGTCGACGAGGTTCTGCTGATGCTGGCGGACTTCTACATGATCTGCTCGTTGCAGAACAAGCGGAACGGGTTCGAGTCGAAACGGAAGGTCGGCCGCGAGGAACCGGCGATCACGCTGTTCATCGACGAGTCGTCGTCGTTGTGCCGCATCAAGGAACCGAAGGTCACGACCTTCGACGGGCAGACGTGGACCGCGTCGGAGCTGATCAACGCGATCTGCGAGGTGGCTCGTTCATCGGGGAACGGGGTGGTGCTGATCAGTCAGCACGGGCTGGTCGACGCGCTGGGCGAGCAGGGCACGAAGATCCTGCGAAACGTGACGATCCGCATCGTGGGCAAGACCAACACGGCCCACGACGGCCAGTACACGCTGAACGGGATCCGGAACGTCGACACCACTCAGCTGTACAACAACACCGCGTACGTGCAGCCCGACCAGGAGAGGCCGCGGGCGATCCCGTCGAAGGCTTTGTACTTGGACGAGCCGGAGCAGATCGCTCCGTTGGCTGTGGCGTACACCGCTCGGCGGCCGTCGATGCCGAAGTGGCTTGTCGAGGAGATGGGCGAGTCGTACACGGGCCGGTGGGACAAGGACCGGCAGCAGGACCTCGCCGACTTCCTGGAATTCAAGGGCCTGTCGTACCCGCACGTGCGTGCGGACGTGTCGGGTGTTGCGCTGCTCGGTGAGGGTGGTTCTGGCGCGGTTGCGGCCAGTGATTCCCCAGGTGAGTTGACCGGTTCCGCTGATCGGGGGACACTGCCGGTTGTGCGAACCAATACGGCCGGGCAGGTCAACCCTCCTGCCGGGGTCGCTCACCAGGAGGTTTCGATGGGTAGCGCCATTGTGCATGGCAACCCCGTGAAGGACAGTCTCGCTCGGTTGAAGGAGAAGGCCGAGGCCGCGCGGGAGCAGCAGCAGCGGTTCTTGGACCTGCGCTCGAAAGTTCTGCACGCCATCACCGCGTCGAACGCGCCCGCGTGGATGCCGGCAGGGATGCTGGCGATCGCGTCGAAGCTCGCGGCTCCGGACGTGTCCGACGAGGAGTTGGATGCTGTCGTGCAGGAACTGGTGGAGTACTACTCCGACGAGGCTTTCGACGCGCCACCGGAGACGCGAGACGGCAAGCTGGGCTGGGACCGTGAGGTGCTGAAGGCGGCGATCCGCCGGCAGCTCGAGGAGGAGCGCGACGGCGTGCCGGAGCAGCGCACCGGCGACGACGTCGAGGCCACGCCGGTGGTCGTCGCTGACGTGCTGGGCGCGATCGGCGAGTACGGCGAGGACGATTGGGTTCTGGTCGGCGAGCTGGGCGGCATGGTCGGCGCGGTGCAGGCCGGGGAGGACCCGCGTCTGGCGGCGGCTCGGTTCGGCCAGTCGCTTCGCGTGGCGCCGTGGGACCTGCCGGAGGAGGCGTTCAAGCGCTCGGCCAACGGCAAGATGGTGTCGGTGCGCGAGCTGCGGAAGGCGGCGCTCACGCGCTGAGGTAGAGCTCGACTGCTTTTCGGAGGCCGTCCCGGTGTTACGCCGGGGCGGCCTCTTGCTGTGTCCGGTTCGGGTACGATTTGCCTGCGCGGTTTGGGGGAACCGGCGTTGTGGAGGAGATTGCCCGGTGGGCATCGCGAAGAAGGTTGCGGCTGTGGCCGCGCTCGGTGCGGCTGCTGTGGTCGTGACCGCGGGTACGGCGTCGGCGGCCGAGGTTGGCCAGTCCGGCAGCTACACCCAGTCAGTCGTCAAGGAGACCAGCTCGTACACCAAGACGGTGGAGCAGGAGACCGCGACGTACACGAAGGTGCTGGTGCGCGAGGGTAAGTGCTACCTGGTGCAGCCGGCTGGTGGTCTGCTCTACGTGGGCGACTTCCAGGATGGCCACATCGTGCACCCGGGCGGCAAGGGCACGCTGCTGGACCTGAACCTGGGTCTGGACCTGCGTGTGCTCCAGCAGCCGAACGGCGACAGTCTGATCAAGGTGGCGACGCACTGATCGGGTAGCGCCTGGATAACCCCCGTCCTTCATGGGCGGGGGTTTTCTTATGCCTTCACGTGTTGCGCTGAGTTGCGCAACTCGCGTATAGTCACATGTGACGAACACGCACGGAACCACTGAAAAGGAGGGAACACCATGACGCACTGGATGGAAAGGACCAACTGCGGGGGCACCGACCCGGAGGTGTTTCACCCGCTGGCCGAGATCGGCACCCGCGCCTACCGCAACCAGGTCGCCAAGGCCAAGAGCATCTGCAAGCCCTGCCCCGTCAAGCCCGAGTGCATCGAGTTCCGGCGCGACGACCCGCACTCCATCGCCGGCGGCCTCACCGCCGAAGAGCGGCGCGCCCACGCCCACTGACCACCCACAACACCAGGAAGGAACCAGGCCGGCGCTGTCGTCCAATCGGCAGGACACCCACTTTGCTCAGGCCACTGTTCGCCCATCGGCCTGGAGTGGGAGATGCAGGGTTCGAATCCCGCCAGCGCCCCGCAGAAGGCCACATGAGCACCCACTCAGCACCCGAAAGGACTCTCATGGTTTCCCTGTATGACCTGATCCTCGGCGAGGCCGAGGTTCCGGCCGACCTGGACAGGACGTTCCTGCTCGACCTGCACACTGCGCTCCTGACCCGCGCCGAAGCGCATTCCGCCTACGACACGGCCAAGCGGGCACTGGACGCCTCCGTCATCATCGCTCGCGCCGAAAGGGCCGCGCGCCGGCAGGACGATCCCGGCGCGATCACGGAACCCCTGCGCATGGCGGTCAAGGCAGTCATCGCAGGCCTGCAAGACGAGTACAAGCCCCAGCAAGAAATCGACCGCGACTTCAAGCGCGCTAACGCCTGGCTCGACAACGCCAACATGCAGCTCAACCACCAGAGCTGACCCGCACACCCCGCTGACTTCCCCTTCCCTTCACGGAACTCGAGAACACACCGCAACCACTGGAGCCACACCGTGAACCACACCACCAGCCCCACCATCGATCACCAGCCCACCGTCACCCGCTGCCGGTTCGACGACCACCCGATCCTCGACAACGAGACCTGCCCGTTCGGGCCGCACGACGCCCATACCGTCACCCTCTCGGCCCGTCGTCTCACCCTGATCGGCGAGGAGATCAACGGCGCCTTGAACATCCTCGACGGCAAAGAGTCCCGCACCTTCGATCTGCCCGACGGCGGCGAGGTCGACCTCCTGATCCTCCAGCTGGAGGCAGCGCAGCACTTGCTCCGCAAGGCCCTGACGGGGCAGGTCGCACAGTGACCACCACCGAACCCACCCTGACCGACATCAACACGATCGTCGTGGCCGACCTGATCAGCCGCTGCAACGCCCACCTCGCGCAGGTCCGCAAGCCCAAGAAGGTCGCCAAGCCCGCCGCCAAGAAGGACGGCAAGTGATGGGCAAACCTGCGTTGTCGCTCGACCGGGATGCCGCGTGCAGCGACGAGGACCCTGAGCTGTTCTTCGCCGGCATCGACTCCGACGCGGAGGCCGAGGCGAAAGCGGTCTGCGCCCGCTGCCCGGTCCAGGACCTCTGCCTTGAGGAGGCGAACAGCCTCGACGTGCCCCCCGGCGTGTGGGGCGGCCTGAACTACCGCGAACGGCGAAACGGTCATGCCCCGTATCAGGCCTCGTGGCCCCTGGTCAACCGCATCGCCCGGCTCACGGCGGCCGGGTGGACGGCCCGGGAGATCGCCCAGGAGGTCGAAGTCGCGGAGCGGACCGTGCAGCGCCACCGCGCGAAGGCCCGTGGAAAGGCTACGGCGTGAGCGCGGCAATCGTGGTCGTCGGTTGGATCTGCATGATCTTCGCCGCGCTGGTCGTGTTCGTTGCGATCGTGGCCGGAGCGCTGTACTTGTCCCTGCGGGGCTGGTATCGGCGGCGCGCGGAGCAGTCGAGGGTCCGGATCCGGGTTCGGTACGGCCGGCACCCCTGACAGTCCAACGACATCGGCGCAACGGCGCTCCAGCGGTCTGCTGGAGCGCCGTTTTCGTGCGCGCGGCCAGGCTCTGTTTCGGCAGGCATCCGCACGTAACGACGTGTGCGCTCGGAACGACATAGGCGTGCCGGCCCGTGACACCGCGGGGATGCCAGAGACGAGGTGCCACCAGCTGTGCTGTTCGATTTTGGGGACTTCACACAAATCTCCGCGGGTCTTGGAACGCTGCTATCTGCCACCGCCGTAGCGGCGTCCACTACTTACCTCGTTCGTTCAAAGAGAACCAGTGACGAGATCAAGTCCGGGACCGCCAACGAGCTTCGCAAGGAAGCCGAGCAAGTCGAAGCCGAGGCGAAGGCCGCGGCCCACCCGGAGCCTCAGGACGAAGGGGACACCGAAGAAGGCGGCCCGAAGGCCGAACGCGACCCCGTCGCTGCGCGTGGCCGGGTCATTGACCTCACTGACGTCCAGAACGTCGCCGAGGACGGGTTGCTCAGTGAGTTGCTTCGCCGGAATGGGCTCGCACGTGCGCGGGAGGCCCGACTTAGCTCGCAGATCTCCGCGTCGCGTGACGCCAAGCTCTATGTGAAGTACGCCGAAGAGGCGATCAAGCGCTCGCAGAGGTCCTTCTACACCGCTGTGGTTCTCGGTGCCGTCGGGTTCGTCGCAGTGATCCTCACGGTGGTGTTTGCAGTCGCCGGCGGTGTCAGCGAAGCCGTCGCGTCGGGGTTTGCCACGATGATCACAGGCTCGGCATCCGGGCTGCTCTACCGCGCATCGGACAGCGCCGATAAGCGCTCCACCCACTGGTTTGGCCAGGCGGCAACGAACCTGGACAAGGCTGACAGCCTAGGACGGGCACTGGACGTGCTCGCGTCAGTGGACGGGAGAGCTGCGCGAGATCGTCTTCGGTCCATCGCCAGCATGAAGCAGCTCTTCCCTGAGGAAGGGATCGAGACGATCGCTCGCGCGCTCGAAGGGAACACCTCGACAGGTGCGGCGGATGCCGTCAGCTGACGCCCGCCGGCACGTCGGTGTCCGGTGAGGTCATCGGTTCTGTCCGGCACACGGATGTTGCGTTGATGAGGGTGCGCCACTGTTTGTAGCCGAGCCCTCGGAGCCGTCGCTGTGGCCGGATGCGCGCGGTCGCGATAATCTCGCGGGCCTTGACCTCGCCAATGCCGGGGAGCGCGGTGAGCAGGTCGATGGGGCGCATGCGCGCGGCGGGGCTGTCGGGGAGGGTCTGGACGACGTCGCGGACGGTGGAGATGGTGGCGGCGCCGCAGCGGAGCTGCCGGCGGAGCTCGGCCCGGTCGACGCGGTACTGCACGGCCTTCTGGATGGCCTCGCGTCGCTGGTCGTTGGTCAGTGCCGGAACGGTACCCATTGAAACCCCCTCAACCCCGAGAACAAGATCATCACTCACTGTTGCGCCATGGTGCCAAACAGTGGCGCAACAGGGCGCAACGCCCATACTGACCGACATGGGTAAACAAGCCGTCGACCAGGGGGAACCTGGCACAACCGTCGGTAGCACCGGTCCTCACCTTGGAGTGCCACCCACTCGGGTGAACCTGCGTAACAGCTTCGTCGCGGGGGTGATTGTGCTCGCCGGCGCGGTCGTCGCGGGCTGCTCCGCTCCAGCGCCCACGATGGGCACTGGCCAGATGGCCGGTACTGGCCCGGGACCATCTCCGCAGGTGGCCGCCAGTACGCCACAACCCAAGAGCTACCAGTGGGGCCAGAAGCACGACGACGCGATCACCACAACCGTCGCCGCGCCGACCGCGTTCACCACGGGCCTGGCGGCGTCGCCGAAGTCGAACGCCGCGGCGTGGAGGACCGAGATCACCTTCACCAACACCACCACACAGCCGTTCCCGCTGGTGGTCCTCCAGATCTCGGCCGCCGTCGACGGGCACTCGGCGGAAGAGGTGTTCGACGACGGGCTCCAGTTCGACCGGCCCACCCTCACGCCCGGCCAGAGCGTCACGATCAGCAGCGGGTGGATCGGCAAGGGTTCCAAGTACGAGGTGACCGTGGCGTCGGCCGACGGGTCGCAGGCGTACACGTGGAGCGGCCAACTGGGCAAATAGCTCGAACACGTGGGCTAGACTGCGGAAACGCTGAGGGGTCGGCACAGGCAAGGAGCGTCGCCGATGTACCCCAACATCCCCATTCAGCGTGGTTCCGAAGACAGTCAGGGCGAGTGCCAGATCTGCGGCGACGTCGAGCCCCTCGTCGAGTGGGACATCTGCGCCAGTTGCGCCAGCGGGGTTTGGGAGGAAGACCCGCCCCAGGCCGCGGCGTTCGACGAGTTCGACTTCACCGACCTCTGCTGAACATCCGGGTGCCGGCCTCCTCGGGGGAAGCCGGCACCCGGATGCGCGTGGTCAGTAGGGCTGCCCGAGTTCTCGGTGGATGAGGATGTCCAGCAGCTTCGGGAACTCCAGGCCGGTCGCGGCCCACATCTGCGGGTACATCGACGCGGCCGACAGGCCAGGCATGGCGTTGATCTCGTTCACCACGGGGTCGCCGTGCTCGCTGACGAAGAAGTCCACGCGGGCCAGGCCCCGGCAGCCCAGCGCGACGAACGCGCCGGCCGCGAACTCCCGCACCAGCCGCACCGTGTCCAGGTCGAGGTGCGCGGGCACCTGCCGCAGCTCGTCGTGGCGGAAGTACTTGCTGTCGAAGTCGTACCAACCACCGTCGCTCGGAGCGCGGATCTCTGCCGGCAGCGACGTCGCGAGGATCCCGTCCGGGTATTCCAGCACCCCGACTTCGATCTCCCGGCCGGTCGCGGCGGTTTCGACGATGACCTTCGGGTCGATCGTGCGGGCGTAGATGATCGCCTCGGGCAGGTTGTCCCAGTCCTCCACGCGGGTGATGCCGATCGACGAGCCGCCGCGTGCTGGCTTGACGAATACCGGGAGCCCGAGCCGGTCCTGATCGCCCGGGGTGAGGGTGTCGACGGTGGGGCCGAGCACGGCGTACGGGACGACGGCGAACCCTTCGGCGGCGAGGAGTTTCTTGCTGTACTCCTTGTCCATCGCCGCGGCGGAGGCGAACACGCCGCACCCGACGTAGGGGACGTTCGCGAGTTCGAGCATCCCTTGGACGGTGCCGTCCTCGCCGTTGACGCCGTGCAGCAGCGGCAGCACCACATCGACGGGTGGCAGCGTGGTGACTCGCTCGCCGGCCTCGACCTCCGGCAGGGAACCGTCGGCGCCCGGCCGCAAATCCTCGAGCGTCGTTGTGCCGGTGGTCCACTGGCCGCGTTTGGTGATCGCGATCGGGACCGCGGTGTAGCGGTCGGGGTCGAGGTTGGCGAGGACGTTCGCGGCCGACATGCACGACACGGCGTGCTCGCTGCTCCTGCCGCCGTAGATCACGGCAACCCGGGTTGTGCTCACGGGCGTAACAGTAGCGTCACCGTGTGTTGCTGGATGTGGGTGCTCGCTGTCGGTGTTAGGCTCGCCCGCACGAACCCCTCTCGGCTGTGGTTCGGACTTGAGAAACGCCCCCGCGAGTGGTTGACCAGCAGCTTTACCCTTTTGGCTCGCGGGGGCACCTCAATCCCTGTTTCCCCCGTTCGGGACGGTTACAGCGGTTGCGCAACCTGGAATGCTGTTGCGGTGATTCCAACCGAACCCATCGGCAGCATCCCCCGACCAACCCACCTTGCGCACGCGGTCGACGAGTTCGAACGCGGCCTGATCGACCGGTCGCAGCTGGCCAACGTGCACAACGAAGCGATCGCCGCGACGATCGCGATGCTGGCCTCCACCGGGTCCCCGGTCCTCACGGACGGGGAGCAGAGCAAGCCCAGTTTCGTCGGCTACCCCTTGGCGGGGCTCGAGAACCTCGATCCCGAAGGTGCGCAGATCCCGTTCGCCGACGGCCACACCCGGCAGCTTCCGGTGCTGACGCACGGCCCGTTCCGCTACGCCACCAACGCCGTCACCTACATGCGCGCCGCCCGCGAGTACACCGCCCGGCCGCTCAAGCAGGCGGTGATCGCACCGTCCGCGTTGTCGCTGATCTACCCGCCGGCGGGGATCCCGGACTACCCGCGTCAGGCGTTCCTGGCGGACCTGCGCAACGAAGCGGAGAACGACATCCGGCTCTGTCTGGACCGCGGCGCGTCGGTCGTGCAGCTCGACTTCACCGAAGCTCGCCTGTCGCTGAAGCTCGACCCCAGCGGCGGCCTCCTGCGGGACATGATCGAGCTCAACAACAGCGTCCTCCTGCGCTTCTCGCCCGAGGAACGGGCACGCATCGGAGTCCACACCTGCCCCGGCGCCGACCAGGGCGCCACGCACAGCGCGGACGTCGACTACACCGAGCTGCTGCCCCTGCTGTTCACGATGCAGGCCGGCAACTTCTACATCCAGCTCGCCAGCGAGCCGGACCGGGCGAAGGTGCTGAACGTGATCCGCGAGCACTCACGCGACGAGCAGCGGATCTTCGTCGGCGTGACCGACCCGAACAGCGAGGAGATCGAGACCGCCGAAGAAGTGCGGGACCGGGTGCTGGAGGCGGCCGAGTACATCCCGGTCGAGCGGTTGGGCACCTGCGACGACTGCGGGTTCTCCCCGTTCGCCGATGATCGCTCGATGGCGCGCGAGGTCGCGTTCGCGAAGATCAAGGCACGCGTGGACGGAACGAGGATGGCTGAGCAGCTGCTCGGCGTCTGACCATACGAAAACGGGCCCGGAAGCAGTGTCTGCTCCGGGCCCGTTTCGGTGTCCTCGTGAGGGAGTGGAAGCCGCTAAATCTCATCCAGTTGAAGTAGAAGGAAGCTGCCTCAATGCCTCACGAGTGAGTCTACACGGGACGATCACTCCGGGACAAGGTTGTTCAGGCTGTTCAGGGTGATCACCTTCGTTTCCTCGGGCAGGTGCTCGGGCGCGTCGAGACCGACGAACGTCACCGGGCCCTCATGCGGTGTCCCGTCGCCGATCGCACCGACCTTCACGCCGTTGCCGGCCATGAGGAACGCCAGGTACTCGACATCGAGGTAGTCACGGCCGACGATCGAGCGCGCGAGCAGCGTTGTCGAGAGCCGGTTGTTCTCGACCTGGTTGAAGCGCAGGAAACCGGCAAGGTTCAGGTTCATCCACTTCGCCCGCCAGCTGCCGTCATCGCGGCGCATGAACACCATCGGCAGCGCCACCCGGCCGGCGCCGTTCAGCGCCGACTTCGCGCGCACCGTACGGGGTTCATACGGCTGGCCCATCTGCGCACGGTCCCGCGTCATGTACCCGAAGAACGCTTCCTTGACCTCGGCGAAGTCCTCGCCGGAGTACACATTCACCTGCGGCACGACGTAGCGGACGTCACTGCTCACCACCTTCAGGTCGAGGTCGATGAACTCGCTCGCGCCATCAGGTGCCTCGGTGATGTCGCCGGAGTGCACCACGCCGCGGTCTCGCAGGTTCGTGTACGACACCTGACCAGCGGGCAGGAAATCCTTGTCGAGGTACAGCACGCTGAGGTCGTAGTCGGTGCGCTGCTGGTCCTGGTGCCAGTGGATGAAGAAGCTCACGACATTCCCGTGAATCTGCTGCACCGACCCGCGCGGCATGACACCCATGCCGGTCGGGGTGGTCTTGCTCGACAGCGGCAGCGCGGTGCGCAGCATCGCCGGGTCGATCAGCAACGTGCCCTCGGTGGGCAGGCGCCGGGCGATGGCGGCGTCGAGCGTCGCCACGGCCCGGCCGGCGACGGCGGTTGACAGCGTCGGGCGCGTGTCCGGGGTGACCCACGCGCGACCCTTGCGGTTGACGAACAGCCGCACCGTGTCGGCGTTCGCCTGGTTGGCCAGGTGCTCGCGCACCGACAGCAGCACGCGCCCGGACACCTTGTCGGCGACGGTGGCCGCCGAGCGCAGAACTTCGGTGGTGTCGGCGATCGTGTCGGCCGCGCGGAGCAACCGGTCCAGGCTTCGCATGAGCCGGCCGGGAGCGTTCTCCAGCAGGCGCGCGGCGCCCACGATGTCCCCGGCGGCGAACGCGGTCTCGAACCGGGCGGTCAGCGGCGTGACGCTCATGTCGCCGCGCGCGACGGCAAACACGTCGCACGCTTTCGGGTACAGGTCGGCGTACTCGTCGGGGTGCAGCGCACCCGCCAGCCGAGTCCAGGCACGGGCGTGCTGCTTGACGTCACCGAGGCTCGTGGAGTTGACGGCCACGACTCCACCGAGCCGCCCAAGCAGTGCGCGCCGCTCACGCCGGGTGAAGTTCCGAAACCGGGTCGGGGTTTCAAGGGTGACGTCACCGTCGGACATGAGGCATGCCAGGCGAAGGACGTCGGTGACGGTGTCGACGATCAGGGGGCGACCGGCGGCGAGGAACACGCGGTTGATCACGGCACGGTTCTCCCGGACCGGGATCTCGTCGGCGCCGATTCCTTCGGTGTTGGCGAGCAATGCCAGATCACCGAGCAGGTCGAGATCGTCAGCGGACAGCGGGATCCGGCTGCTGGCCATGTCCCGGAACAGGAGGTCGATCTCCATCTCCGGCGTGCCGCCCAGGTGCAGCACCGTGACGCGGTCGGTGGTGGCGGGGATCAGGTCGTCGTGTGCGGCGAGCATCTCGGCGTAGGTGTGCTGGTAACGCCCGTAGGCGGGCAGGTCGAGCAGGCTGACGAGGCCCTCGGCGAGGCGGACGCTCGTGGATCGCGTGGCCTCGGGGGTGGCCAGGGCGTCGACGAGGCAGGTCAGCCAGAACTCGACGGTGTCGGGGATGTTGCGCGGGAAGTCCCGGAAGTACACGTTGTGCTGCACGTGGTCGCCAACCAGTTCACGCACCGCGGCGAGGACCCGGACGCCGGTGTCGAGGACCGTGCCCGTGTCGAGCACGGACAGCTGCTCGAGAAGCTCGCCGGAGAGCTTGAACCCGACCTGCATGAGTGCGGCGTCGAGCTGGCGGGCGGCGGCAGCGCCGTCGCCGGCCGGTCCGGTGGGCCGGGGCACGCGGCGGGTCCGCTTGATGATCTGGGCTTCCAGCATCGTTCTTCCTATTCGGTTTCGAGGGGTGGAGCGTACGGCGACTGTGATGGTGTGGGCGCCCTGTTTACCGGCCCATGAGCGCCATGGACGGTCCGCGGCCGGTGATCCGGTAGGCGAGGCCCAAGCACTGCTTGCAGGTCGGCACACGGTCTTCTGGGCCGCCGAAGTGGCGGAGGTTGTGGGCGTTCGACGGGACGAAACACAACGGTTCGTTCGCCGGTCGGTACAGACGCCCGAGACGCAGACTGTCGCGCAGGAGGATGTGGTCCACGCCCTGCACGTAGCCGTCAATGTGACGGTGGCTGGTGTAGTTGTGCTCCACGGTGACGTCCACGGGCAGTTCGTTGCGGAGCGCGACCCACTCGGCGGCGGCAGCCTGGCGGCGCGAGATGATGGCGCGCTCGGCGTCGGTGGGTTGGTAGCCGGGATCCCACGGGGCGGGTTCACGCGGCGGTGTGGGCGGGTTCGGTTCGGCGGTGGCGGCGAGGTCCAGCAGCGTGAGCTCGACGCCGGTCATCGTGCGCACGGTCACCCCGTGCCCGATGATCGCGCGTACCCAGGCGGGTCGACCGGCGATGAACTTCTCGACGCGGGTGAGCTGGCGGGGGTCGACGAACCGGCTGGTCTCGCGCTCGGCCTGCTCGCGGAGCGCGGCGAGCTGCTCGGCGGTGAGGTTGGTGGCGGGTTTGGTCACGATGGCTGCTACTTGCCGAAAATCTTGGGGCGGGCGGCTTTCCAGTCGACCCAGCGCGGCATCGGTTCGTTGCCGATCGTGTGGTGGCGGTCCAGCACCGCGAGGAGCGACATCGGCTTGTCGTTGCGCATCGGTCGGGGACCGTGCTCCCAGGTCCGAACCTTGAGTGCCCACCCGCCGTGCTCGTACTTGCACAGGAACCGGCCGTTCGCGCCGCCGTCGAGGTCGAACGGGGTGCGCTTCCGCATCCGGTTGAACCAGCCGCTGCCTCCGTAGTAGTGCTCCGTGTACTCGTCGTGGAAGCTCGCGACCATGGCGAGCTCGTCATCGGAGGGGGAGACGTAGCACCCGCCGAAGTCGCCGAGTGAGACCACGACTGAGGTGATGTAGTTGAAGCTCGGCCACTCGTTGGACACGATCGGGATGTGCCGGTCGAGCAGGCGCAAGTCCTTGTCGGCGCCGTCTTTGGCGAAGTCGGAGAGATCGTAGGTTCGTTCGCTCATGGCGGGTTCCGTTCGATGTGGTGGGTGGTCCAGGTGGAATGCGCTCACTGCTCAGGAGAAGAACCGGGCCCTGGCGGTTGCGCTCACGCTGGCGTGGCCGAAGACCAGCGTGCCCGCGGCGTCTCCGAGCTTGCGGGCGAACTCGATGCGGCAGTCGACGTCACCAACGATGTCGACTGACTGGCCGGTGCGGACGAGACGACCGATCGTGTCGGCCTGGAACCCTGAGACGATGGGTCCGACCTCGGTGATGGCCACGATCGGGAATCCCGCCTCGTATTTGGCCGCGTAGGCGATGTAGCCAGCTGCGGGGTTCGTTGCGCGCGCCTTGTCGATCGCGCCGGCGGTGATCGTGGTGCTCATGGTGGCTTCGTCCTTCGATGTGAGGGCGGGGCCATCGCACTGACCTGCGATGGCCCCGCTGGGGTGTTGAGGTGGGCCGTTGCCCAGTTACATGCGGGCGGCGGCTTTGGCGACGCAGGCGGGCTTGTTGCAGTAGCTGAACTTCCCGCCGTACGGGTAGGTCGTCAGCTTGCGGTGGGTGCCGCAGCCGATGCACTGGCCGACCGGCGGTGTCGCTGCCGCAACGACCTTGGCTTTCGGGGTGGCCCGCTCGATCATCCGGTCAGTGGCGTCGATGGCCTTCTGGGTGGTCTTGACGGCCTTGCCGATGGACTTGATGACGCTCATGTTCGGGTGGTTCCTTCCGGGTTGCGTGTCGACGATCCAACGTCGTTGTTCTCGACTATACGTACCGTCGAAACAGAACGCAACAGGGGGAAACCCTACCGATCCTCGTCGATGATCTTCTTCAGTGCGGTGACCGTGATCGACTTGCGCGGCTTGGCTTCCAGCTCGCGACGCAGCTCACGCATGCGCTCCGCCTCGTCGCGATCCTCCTCGCCGTACACCTCGGCGACCTCGCCCAAGAACTCGTCCGCCCAGTCGTTCAGCGTGACGTTGCGACCAAGGTCGTCGACGACCCAAGCGCCCAGTCCGTTCGCGCGCATGAAGCTGATCAGCTTGTCGGTGGCGTCCACGATGGACTCCTCTCAGCGCTAGCGGTTCGCGAGGACGTGGAGGGTCCAGTTCAGGTCATCAAGGTCGGCCTGGCTGGTGCCCCAGCCAAACGCGGACCCGTTGTCGGCCCGCTGGCCGGTCATGGTCACCTTCGTGAGTGACCCGGTGGTGGTGAAGCCGACCACGATGACCGCGCCATCCTTGCGGTACACGTTGGCCAGGGCGTCGCCGTGATGGTCGGCGGTCCAACCGTGACGGTCGGCGGCGTTGGTAATCAGTTCTCGGGCGGAGCTACTCATGGGGTTCCTTTCGGGTTGCGGCGTGTGTTACGGCCAGAGCTACTTCTTGGCGAGGGTCGCGAGGGTCTCGTTCAAGTCCTCACGGTCGGCGTGGCTGACTCCCCAGCCGAACGGGGTGCCATGGGGGGCCTTCTGGTCGGTCACGGTCACCTGCGTGAGCGAGCCCGTGAAGCTGAAGCCGACCACGACGATCACGTGACCCTTGCGGTACTCGTTGGTCAGGGAGTGCGACGGGTGCTTGGCGGTCCAGCCGTTACGGCCGGCGGCCTCGGTGATCTGCTGCTGTGCGCTGGTGGCCATGGGGTCCTCTCGGGTTGCGGTTGTTGTGTCTGACTATACGTCACGAACGCAACTTAGGGCAACGGTGAGGATCAAGACGCAAGCGGAACCAAGTCCCCGACGTCGACCGGGCCCCCGTCCCACATCCGGCCCAGAAGGCTGCACACCCAACCGCCGCGCTCGACGTCTTGCTCCAGCAGGATGTTCAGCCGCCCGACCATCAACCGGGCACGGTCGAAGGTCTTCGGCAGCCCCTCCGTCAGCACCCGATACAGCGCCTCCGGGTCCCAGCCAGCAGCCAGCAGGCGATCGACCCGCACGGCCGCGACCTGGGCCGTCTTCGCCGGGAAGCTCGCGAACCACACCTCGCCCACGGAGAACTGCTGCGTCGTCTCGGCATCGACAGGCTTCGTCGATCGACTCGCGCCGGCCTCGCGCCCGCGGCGGGAGGCCAAACCATCTGTGGGCTTCACTGAGGGTTTCTCTAAGGGTTTGCTCGTCAGATTGACGTGTTCATCCGGTCGATCTGACGTGTCCAACACGTCAGATCGACGTGTTCGCTGGTCAGCGCGTTTTTTCGCGCGGTGCCGGGCTGTGCTTCGGCCCTTGACCTGCGGTTTCAGGATCTTCGACAGGTCCTCGCCCTCGAACTCCATCCCCTGGAGGTGCTCGGCCATGAACACCGCGCGCGGCGCGGCACGTTCCTCCTGGTGGGCGGCGAGTTTCGCCACGTTGAGGCGGTACAGGTTCGAGGTCCCGGGGCGGCGCTTCTTGGTGATCCAGCTCTTCTTCGCGAGCAGCGTGGTCGTGCGCACGATGACGGACTCGCTGCCGCCGGTCTCCAGCATCAGCAGCTCGACGCCGGGCCACGCGAGGTCGGCTTCGGCCTCATTTGCGTGGTTGGCGATGGCGTGCAGGACGGCCTTGCAGGCAAGCCATTTGGTCGACTCGATGTCGAACAGGTGCACTCGGTCGACGAGTGACAGGTGGAAGTTGCTCAAGGTGGGTGCCCTCCGCTGTGAGGGGACCCTCTCCGATGCCGGGGGTGCTGTTCGCCCTGTTGGGTGCTAAAATTCCCGTGAGTGATGGAGCCTTGGAGAGGGTTCCCAGAATCGATATCCCCGTCGCGATCCGGCCAGAACGCGGCGGGGTTTTCTTTTGCCCTGGGTCAGGCAGCAGTCGCTTCGAGCTCGCGCATGCGCGTCTTGAGCTCTTCCAGCTCCTGCGCCTTCTGGGTCAATTCGCGCCACAACCGGGGCGGGACGATGAGGGCCCGGACGCGCTTGTCGGTGTTGGAGTCGAACACGGGGCGTGGGGTGTTGTCCGCGTTCACTTCGTTGATGACGTCGCGAAGGTTCGCGCGGAGATACGAGATGTACATGGTGGGTGTCCATTTCGGCTGGCTGTGCGCTGTTGTTGTACAACCATACCTCAGATGTTGCGCTGAGTGTGCCTAAGGTAGCCCTGGGTTGCGCAACCCGATCGAGCGCGGTCCCGTACCATTCGCGGCGGGGGAATCGTGTCGTGTTGCTAGCACACACGAATAGAGGTTGTACCCATGGCGCGTTATCCGACGCCGACCACCAGCCGCGAAACCGGCCACCACGAGACCGTCAACCGTGACGAACTCGAGCGGGTCGTCAACGCCGTCAAGACTCAGCTCGCTGTCGAGAAGGCCGCAGTCACGTCCGTCGTCAACGACATCTCGGCCAAGATCATCGACACCCTGCGGGACAACGAGACCATCCGCAAGGCTGTGACCGACGCCGTGGACTCGGTGACCGAATCCATCGTGACCGAGCTGGCCACCTCGGACGTCATCGTGAAGGCGCTGAAGGAAGCTGCCGCCGAGGCGAAGGCCGACAAGCTCGCCGCCGTCGACCACGTTTCCGAGCTGCTGGAGGACATGCTGCCCTCCGGCGCCGGTGATGTGCAGCCGCGCCCCGACCTCCCGCAGAGCGTCACGCCGCGCCACGAGCCGATCCCGATCCCGCTTCCCGCGCCGATCGAGGACGACGGCGGCGCCGGCGAGGGCGAGAGCCTGGGCGAGGTCGTGCCCGAGAACGAGCCGGCCAGCGTGCGCCGGATGATGCGGGCCCTCACAGGCAACCGCAACAACTGACCAACTGACCGGGGACGCTCCACTGCACGATTCGAGGGGGGCCGTGGAGCGTCCCCACCCTTGGGGGAGTGATCGCCGATGGCGGGTGGACGTTACGACGACGAGCCGCAGCGGTGGGATCCGCGCTCATACCGACCGGACGAGACCGTCGAGATCGACCTGCCGAACGGGTACGTCGCGCGGCTGACCGAAACCGTCGAGACGGTGGAGGTGACTGCGGTCGCGGCAACGGATCCGCAGGACCGGCGAGTCATCGCCGAGCAGGACCTTTCCGAGCTGAACGATCAGACCGGGCCGATCCTCGAGGACACCGACGACGCGGGGACGTTCCGTGGCTCTCTCGGTGCGTCGACGGTTGCGGACGACTGCGAGACCGACACCGGCCACGGGGGCATCGCCGGCCGGGTACCGCCTTCGCCGCCCATCGGCCCTATCGGCGACGTGGACGACGATGACGAGGACGACGACGATGGTTGCCGTCCGGGGTGGCTGGCGCGGAACTGGTTGTGGCTGCTGCTGCTTCTGCTCGCGCTGCTTACCGGAGCATGGTTCGCGCTGTTCGGACCGGGCGGTGCATGCGTGGTCACGGCACCCCCGGCGCCGCCCCAGGACACGGTCATCCTGGTCCCGCCCGACACCGGACAGCCCACCACCACGATCCCGGAAACGTCGTCCACGGCACAGGTTCCTGCCGCGCCGGGTGACGGCACCGAGGACAAGCAGGGCGTGGGCGGCAAGGACTGGCAAGAAGCCGGCGGCGTGGCTGGCGGTGTCTCCGGCGGCCATCACAACGCGGCGCCCGGCAATACGGGTGTGGCGACGCCTGGAACCAAACCCACCGGAGGAGTGACACCCACCCCGCCGGTGCCCGGATCGGGGCCGTCGACCACGAGCGTGCCGCCCAGCACAACCACCGGGAGCGTTCCGCCTGATCGCCCCGCGCCCGGTCCCGGTTGCGGCGCCTGCCACGACACGTGCGTCCCGTGTGGACAGCCCGCGCCGAACGGCGATGACGGCGAAAATCGTTCACTCGCATGGTGGTTGCAGATCCTCGTCGCACTCACTGGCCCGGTTGGTGGGCTCATCAAGATCGGTTAGGCTCCCTGCCGCGCGACTCTCGCGTTACCTCAACTGATGCCCCTTGGTCACCCCCGAGACCAAGGGGCATCGTTGCGTCCGGGTTACGCAGGGTGTGCATAGAATCACCGGAAGTACCGCAACGTGCCGCAACACCACAGGGGGAAACGTGGGGAATCCGACCGTGCCCGACGACTTCGGACAGGGCGAAGGAGCGGACGAGACGGCCGCGCAGATCTACCTCGGCACGCTGAACATCCCGATCGACAAGCTCCGCGGCTACCCCGGGAACCCGCGGCGCGGTGACCTCCCCGCCATCAAAGAGTCCCTGGCGAACAACGACCAGTACCGCTCCATCGTCGTGCAGGCCGATGACCCCGAACACCCTGAAGAGGGTGGGACCGTCTTGGCCGGGAATCACGTGTACCTGGGGGCGAAAGACCTCGGCTGGACCGAGCTGCGCTCCGACATGCTGCACGTCGATGACGAACGCGCGCGCCGCATCGTTGCGGTCGACAACCGTGCTTCTCAGCTCGGGTCGATGGATGAGCGGCTGCTCGCCGAGCTGCTGGGGGAACTGCCGGACCTGACCGGCACCGGCTACGACGAAGCCGAGTTCGACAAGCTCGTTCGGATGCTCGACGAAGACGCCGCCGACACCGGCATGGGGCCGTTGCCAGAACCGGGCGACGCCGACACCGACGAGATGCCGCAGGTGTGGGGTGTGATCGTCACCTGCCGCGACGAGGCCGAGCAGGTCGAGATGCTGCGCAGGTTCGGGGAAGACGGCCTCAATGTCCGCGCGATCGTGTCGTGAGCGTGTGCCGTGAACGTTGATATCGAGCTGGAATCCAGCGTCACCAAGACGCCGCGCGTCATGCAGATGGCGTCGCTGTTCGACGTGCCGATCGAGGAGAAGACCCGATCGTCGTGGAGCCACAACCTGCCGATCGAAGCCAAGCCGTGGAACGTCGGCCTGATCGTCGGCCCATCCGGTGCCGGGAAGTCGGTGCTCGCGAACCGGCTGTGGCCGGAGAGCGTGGTGTCGGACTTCCCCTGGAACCGAGACGGCGCGCTGCTCGACGACTTCCCGGCGGGTGCGTCGATCCGCGACATCACGAACATGCTGACCTCAGTCGGACTCGGGACGGCCCCGACGTGGATGCGGCCGTTCCACACCCTGTCGAACGGTGAGGCGTTCCGCGCGTCGATCGCGCGTGCCCTGCTAGAGACCAAAGAGCTGGTCGTGATCGACGAGTTCACGTCCGTTGTGGACCGACAGGTGGCGCAAGTGGCGTCCCACACCGTGCAGAAGGCCATCCGGCGCGCCGGGCGGCAGATGGTCGCGGTGTCCTGCCACTACGACATCGAAGAGTGGCTCCAGGCCGACTGGGTGTACCACGTTGCCAGCGGCGAGTTCCAGTGGAGGTCGGTTCAACCCCACCCGCCGCTCGAGCTCCGGATCCACCCCATTCCTCGCTCCGCATGGCGAGTGTTTAGCAAGTATCACTATCTGAGCGCGGTGCTCGCGTCGTCGGCGAAGTGCTTCGGCGCCTACATCGGCGATCAGTGCGTCGCGTTCGCCTCCTACCGGCACTTCCCCCACCCGCGTGCGCGCAACATCAAGATGGCGCACCGGGTCGTCGTGCTGCCCGACTACCAGGGTCTGGGGATCGCCGGTCGTCTCAGCGACTGGATGGGGCAGCGCCTGTACCAGCAGGGCTACCGGTTCCGGTACTCCGTGTCGCACCCGGCGATGATCGCGATGTTCACGAAGTCGCCCCGCTGGCGGAACGTCGGCGACAAGAAGACCAGCCTGAGGCTGGCCAGCACGTCGAAGAGCAAGAGCCTGCGCGCGGCCATGCTGAACCCGCGGCAGTTCATCATGCAGTCCTTCGAGTACGCGCCGCCGGCCATCGCGGAGCCCTGATGTCCGAACGCCTCACTGGACCGTACGAGGGTGACCCATGGGAGCGGCAGCCCGGGGAGACGGAGAAGCAGTTCGGCCGCTTCACCGTGTACATCGAGACCCCGGCCGGGCAGCGGTCGTTCGCTGCGATCGCGCGCGCGCATGACGTCGAGCGCTCGACCATCCAGACCGTCGCCGAGGCGTTCCGGTGGCGCGACCGGGCCGCCCTGTACGACAACCATCGCAACAAGGTGCGTCGCGACGCGGTCATGCAGCGGGACATCGCGCTCGCCGAGCGGGTCATGGTCCTGGCCGAGGCCGCCGCTGGGGTGCTGCAACGCACCATCGGCGCCGTGCTGTCCTCGGGGGAGCCGTTGGATCCGAAGCTGGCTCCGGCGTGGGCGAAGATGCTGGAGACGTTCCGCGACATCGCGTTGAACCGGCCGGACCAGATCATCGAAGTCGCCGCAGTGAACGGCGGGGGCGAGATCCGTGAGTTGGAAGGGCTTTCGCCTGAGCAGCGCCGAGACCGGGTGTCGGAGATGGCGCGCTCGGTGTTGCGGGTGATCGAGGGCGGCAAGGCGTCATGACCGCCGTGGCCTATTACTCGCCCGAGGACGAGGCCGCGATCGCCGAAGAGCACGAACGACTGGCAGAGCGGTCGCTGGTCGAGCCGGCGGGCGTGGCGGAGTTCTGTGACCAGCGGTTTGTGCGGCGCCCGCACACGAACCTCATCTCGCGGGAGATGGCGCGCATCGGGTGGGGCGAGTTCAACCGGCTCATCGTGATGGTGCCCCCGCAGACGGGGAAGACGACGCTGGCCGCGGTGTGGGGCAGCTTCTGGTGGCTGGCTCGCAACCCTGCGCATCGCCTGATCATCGGGTCGTACGGCAGCAACTTGGCGACGAGCCGCGGTAAGCAGGTCCGCAAGCTGGTGCACATTCACGGTTGGCGGTACAACCTCGCGGTCGAGTGGGGCTCCGGCACCGTCAACGATTGGCAGTTGGAGACCGGGGGAGGTGTTCGGTCGGTCGGTGTCGGCTCCGGTGTGACCGGTAATCCGGCGGACTGCCTGGTCATCGACGACCCGCACAAATCCCGTGCCGAGGCCGAATCCTCGACCGTGCGCGAGGGTGTGTGGGACTGGTACTCCTCGGACCTTCAGTCCCGGTTGGCGCCGGGCGCTCCGGTCATCCTGATCATGACCCCGTGGCACCACGACGACCTTGCGCACCGGGTGATGAAGCAGGACGGCACCACCGACGAGGGCGGCGCGTGGCGGGTCGTGAAGCTGCCCGCGTTCGCCGGCGGCGGCGATCCGCTCGGCCGCGAGCCCGGCGAGCCGCTGAGCCACCCGAAGATCGCCGAGGATGACACCGAGGCGCTGCGCGCGTTCTGGGAAGGCCGTCGCCGGTCGATCTCGGCGCGTGACTGGGTGAGCCTCTACCTGTGCGACCCGAAGCCCACCACGACTGCGCTGGTATCGGAGACACTGCTTCAGGAGCGCACTCACCGGCCGCCGCCGGCCGCTCCCCGCAAGTCGGCGGTCGCGATTGACCCGTCGGGCGGTGGCCGCGACGTCGCCGGTGTCGTTGGAGGGTTCCTCGGCGACGACGACCGGGTGTACATCACCCACGACGTCAGTTTGGTTGGCCCGTCCGCGCAGTGGGGGAAGGCCGCGGCCTATCTCGCGGCCGAGATCGACGCGGAGTTCATTGTGTTCGAGTCCAATTTCGGCGGGGATCAGGGCGAGGTGGTCATCAAGACGTCGTGGGAGACGGCCCAGCGGACGCATCCGAACGACGAGCGGTTCCAGCGGCTGATGCCTCAGATCAAGTCGGTGCGGGCGAAGAAGGGGAAGCTGTTGCGCGCGGAGCCGATCGCGCAGCAGTTCGTCGACGACCGGTTGCGGCTCGGCGCGCATCTGCCGGAGCTGTTCGACGAGTGGCACACGTGGCGGCCGACGGACATCGAGTCACCGGGCCGGATCGACGCGTCGGTGTACCTCGCCTACGAGCTGCTCGCGATGCGGAATCAGCCGTCGGTCGTGTCACCACATCCGGCGATGGCGAACGCGGCGGACCCCGCTTTGGCTTTGGCAAACAGGTTTTCCCGACCTGGCGGGCCGTTTCCGTTGGGGGGCAATAGGCCGTCGCGCCCGCTGGGGTGAGAAGGCCGCGCGTAAGATCATCGCCAGCCATCTGTATCGATTCATGTGGGGGTTGGCCATGAAGCTCGAAACCGCGATCCGTGCCGCAGGAGCCGCCGCGCGACTGACGCGTCTGGTCGCTTTGGACAGTCTCCTCGACGTCCCTCGCTCCAAGGTCGAGATCTGGGCAAACACCCGCAAGCACGGGGAGAACTACTCCGCCGAGCAGGCCGAGAACGACCCGCACCCGATCGCGAAGCTCATCACCTGCACCTGGTGTTCCGGGTTCTGGGTGTCGGCCGCCGTCGCCGCCTCCGCGCACGCCTTCGGTGACCGTCGCATGTGGAAGGTCGCCGCAGACGCCTTCGGACTTTCGTTCCTGGCATCCGTTCTGGTGAACCGAACCAACGACTGATCCGACCGGGCGAGGGGGTGAAGCGTGGCTCGCCAGAAGCCACCAGAGAACGCGTGGGCCAACGGCGAGCTTGACCGCGCTGCACGGGTAGCGTCCGAGATCAACGCCGACGCCGAGACGCAGGGACGCGTTACCGAGATGTGGCGCGACGCCGCGAACAAGGCGCTGATCTCGACCGCCGCGGCGTACCGCATCGGCGACCCCCCGACTGGACGGCTGATCAGGCCGAACAACGCCGAAGGCTGGGAATCCGAGTGCTGGCAGTACTACGACACCGTCGGTGAGCTGCACTACGTCGCGGGCCAGAACGGGCGCGCGGTCGCGCTCGCCCGCATGTTCATTGCTCAGTACGACGACGAAGGCATCCCCCGCGAAGTTGAGACCGGCAACGCTGCCGCCTTGTCGCGTGACCTCCTCGGCGGCGAGACCATGTCTTCCGAGTTGAAGTTCGCGCTCGGGGTACAGGGCATGATCGCCGGCCAGTCGTTGATCACCGTGTCCGACACCGACGGGTGGGCGGTGTACTCGGACCAGGACTTCAAGATCGACAACGCCGAGCTGCGCCGCGCCGCATCCGGCGGTGGCAAGAAGGGCGTATCGCCGTACCTGGTCGACCGCGGCGGGGCACGCAAGGAACGCTTGCAGAACGGGACCCTGGTCATCCACATGTGGGACCGGCACCCCGGCCGCGCATGGCAAGTCGACTCCTCCACGCGCCCGGCAATGCCCTACCTGCGGGAGCTGTGCCGCCTCGACGAGTACGTCCAGTCCACGCTTCTGTCCCGCATCGCGTCGGCCGGAATCCTCCAGGTCCCGCAGGGAGCTTCAACCGCCGCGCCGCCCGGAATGGACGTCCCGGAGGGCATGGACCCGCTGATGCACGTCCTCGCCACCGTCGGGCAGGCCAACATCACCGACCCCGGCACCGCAGCCGCGGTGCTTCCGGTGCTGCTCACGATGCCGCCCGGGGAGGCGCTGCAACACCTCACGCTGGACTACCCCCTGACCGGGGTGATCAACGAGTTCCGCAACTTGAACCTCAAACGGGTCGCGATGTCGATGGACCTCGCGCCCGAGGTCATGACCGGCTTCTCCGGGGTGAAGTACAGCAACGCCGAGTTCATCCAGGACGAATCGACCCGCACCCACATCGTCCGCCGCGTCGCCGCGATCGCCTCTGCCCTGACCCGCGCCTACGTGGTCCCGGCCCTGGGCGAAGAGTTCCTGGTCCGATGGGACCTGGCGGAGCTCGAAGCCAAGCCGGACCGGTCGGAGAACGCGATCCAGCTCTACGACCGCGGCGAGATCGACGGCGACACCCTTCGCGAGGCGACCGGGCTCCGCGACGGGCAGGCGCCCGAGGGTGACGAGCTGTTGCGCCAGATCGCGTACCGGGCGGTCACGGTCAACCCCGCGCTGCTGCCCGCGATGGCGGAGCTTCTCGGAGTCACGGTGCCCGACTCGGTCACGCAGATCACCGAGCAGCTGACCCACCCTGCCGGCCAGGCCGACGACGCCACGGATTCGCGTGAGCAGCCGGCCGGGACGCACCCGGCCGACACCGGCGGCGCCGAGGCAGCGGCGCAGCGCACCGACAAGCGTCACGCCGACGCCCCACCGGTGCCCGACTTGCAGCCCCGGACGCCAACGGACAACAACGCCAAGACGCTCGCCCCACGCAAGCCACAGCCTCTCGTGTCCGATGCGCTCGTGGCGGCGTGCGACGTCGTGGTGTCCGGCGCGCTCGGCCGCGCGGGCGCGGCGTGGCGCAAACGCAAGCGGTCCCGCGTCAACGCCACCCGCAGCCTGGAGACCCAGGCGATCTACCTCGAACACCCCATCTGCGGCGACCGGAAGCAGCACGAGACGCCGCAGGAACACGCCATCGCCGCGTTCGGGGGGCGGTTCAGCGCCGTTCAGCGCATCGCCGCCCTGCACGACTGCAACCCCGAATGCTTGCAAGCGACGCTGGTCAACTACACGGCCGAGCTGATCGTGGAACGCAAGCCGCACTGCACGAACCGGCTGACCGAAACGCTCGGGGAATGCGTCCATGCCTGACCCCGACGACCTTCAGCGCCTCCACGCCCGCAACGAAGCCGCCATCGCGAAGCTCGAGAAGCAGATCGCCGATGTGGTCCGGCGCGCGGTCACCGCGATGCTCCGCGCAGCCACGGCCGCGGTCAACGGAGCGGCCGGCAACCCGAACGCCGACGATGTCCGGGCCGCGGCGCGCAGCGCATGGGAACGCGCGCTCGCGAAGGTCATCACCTGGTTGACCGGTGCGGTGAAGCGGCTCGCGATCGACCGGCTTGGGAACCTGCCCCGCGAGGACGACAAGCCGCAGTGGCGCACGGTCGCCATGTCCCGGCGCCGCCAGGTGCGGGAGATGGCGCAGGAGTACACCCGCGACGCCTCCAACCGGCTGAAGAACGTGCCGGACAACGTGTGGGACGTCGTGAAGCACGAGCTCGACGCCGGGTACAGGCTGAACGAGTCTCCGGCCGACCTGCGGGACCGGGTCGCCGGCGCGCTCGGGATCGATCGGTGGGCGCCGCGCGCGTCGGTGATCGCCCGGACCGAAACCACCGCGTCGTGGAACGCGGCCCAGGACGCTTCGATCAGCATCGCCGAGCACGAGCTGGGGGAGCCGTTGCAGCGGATGTGGCTGGCCACAATGGACGACCGCACCCGCGAATCCCACCGCGCCGCCCACCGCCAGACCGTCAAATCGGGGGAGCGGTTCACCGTCGGCGGCGCGCATCTGCGCTACCCGGGAGACCCGACTGGTCCCGCAGAAGAGGTCATCTCGTGCCGCTGCACCGTGGTCCCGGTGTTCGCCGACCAGCCCGTGGACATCTCGGATCACCTGATCGAACAGGAGCGTCAAGCGATGGAACGCGAGTTCCGCGGCGACACGCAGACCGCGTCCGCCGACACCACCGACATGGATGCGCTGGTCGCGCTGACGCGGCTCCCTGCCCAGTTGGTGCGCTATTGGACCAAGGGGGAGGGCGCCGCCAAGATCCGCTGGGGCGAGCCCAAGGACTTCTACCGGTGCGAACGCCAGCTCCGGAAGTACGTGAAGAAGCCCAACGAACTCGCCGGGCTGTGCGCGAATCTGCACAAGATCGCTCTCGGCGTGTCTCCAGGGCAGGAGGACAAAGGAAGGACCGCCGACGTGGGATGCCCGTGCGAGACGACCGAGGACGACGCCGCCGAGATCGTTGCGGCGGTCATCGGCGATGATCTGCCGCTCGCTGCCCGAGACCACCCGTGGGACCCGGAGGCCGCGGCGCAGCGTGTGGCCGACTGGGCAGCAGGAGACGCCGAGCAGGAGAACCGGGGCTACTTCAGGCGCGACGGCGACGAGCCGGCCGTCGGATACGCCGACGTCGTCGATGGCGATCTCGTCGCGGTTCCGGAGGCCGTGTTCGCCGCCGCGGACGCCCTGCACGCGGTCGAGGGAGACGACGCCGCGGCTCTGCGGGAACGCCTGACGGCCTGGTACGCGAAGATGGCGCGCGAGTTCGGCGACGACTCCATGGAGCCGCCGTGGAACCGTGCGAGCCACACCGCGGCCTTCAACGTCGGCAGTGACCCGGCCAGCGGTGACCAGCCGGCCCAGACCGACACTGTGGACAGCCCGGACGCGAGCGACGACCCCGCCGGCGACTCGATGAACAAGGCGCGCCAAGGAGCGATGGTCGCGCTCGTGCCCTCGGAGCAGGACGCGGCCCGGCTCGCGGTCGACGGCGGGATCCCCGCCGACGAGCTGCACGTGACGCTGGCGTTTCTGGGCGACGGCGCCGACTGGTCCGACGAGGAACGTCAGGCGGTCGCGCAGATCGTGCAGCAGATCGCATCGCAGGCCCAGCCGGTCGATGCGAACGCGTGGGCGCCGTCGGCGTTCAACCCGACCGGCGACTCCCCGTGCGTCACGTACCTGATCGGCGACAACAGCGGCGGCCTGGTCGACCTCCACGACGCCGTCATGGACGCCCTCGCCGGCGCGAACATGGCCCTGCCTGAGCAGCACTCGCCGTGGATCCCGCACGTGACGGCCGCCTACGACAGCAGCGACACCAGCGCCCTGGACCAGACCGGGCCGATGACGCTCGACCGGCTCCGCGTCTCCTTCACCAGCGACACCGCGGACTACCCCCTTGGCGGGGCCGCAACCGACACGACCGATCCCGCTGAGAACGAGGACAGCACGATGGACGACACCAACACCCCAGTGACCACGGCATCCGCCGACGCCGATGCCGAGGCGGTGACCGCCGCCGTCGCGGTGGCCGAACCAGACACCGACACCGCTGAGAAGCCCGACACCGAGACCGAAAACGACGCCGAGACAGAAGGCAACACCGCGCCGCCCGTGGACCCGGACGTGGCCGCCGAAGCGACCGCCTACCTGCGCGCGAAGGCGACCGACCGAGAAGCCGGCCCGCAGACCACGCTCGCCGCGGCGGCCGAAGCCGCGAACATCATCTCGAGCGCGATCGCCAACGCCCCCGAACGGCCGGACCTGTCGGTGTTCGACAAGCGGAACCTGACCAAGCCGACTCCGATCACCGTCACCCCCGACGGGCAGCTGTACGGCAACATCGCCCTGTGGGCGTCGTGCCACCGGGGCATCGGCGGCGAATGTGTCCGCCCGCCGCGGTCCCGCATCGACTACGCCGCCTTCCACCAGTACGACCACGCGGTTTCGGCAAGCACGGACGGCGCCAACCCGGGCGTCGTGAAGGTCGGATACCTGCTGGCCGGCTGCGACCACGCCCCGATCGACGTCAGCGAGGACCAGGCCCGCGACTACCACGAGAAGGCCTGCACTCGCGTCGCTGCCGTGCGCGCCTACGAGGATGACCACGGCATCCAGGTCGCCGGGCACCTCATGCCGGGTGTCACGGAGCAGCAGGTGGCCGATCTGCGGCACATCTCCGGCGAGTGGCGGACGGTGTCGCTGGAGCTGATGGCCGCGGTCGGCGTCGACGACCCCGGTTACCCCGTCGCCCCGCTCGACGCCACCAACGTCGCCGTGACCGCCTCCGCCGACGTCGAGGTGTACTCCGAGGGCGAGTCACGGGCGCTGGCGCTCGTGGCGCACATCCCGCTGGTCGACGAGAACGGTGCGCGCTCGCTCGACGTCAAGGCCACGGCGAAGGAACTGTTTGCCGAGTTGAAAGCGGAAATGGCGGCGGACAAAAACCGTTCCGACGCGATCGCGGCCGTGACGGCTGCGAAGCGTGACGCATTCGTGCGCAAGGTTCGCCGGTACAAGGAAGTTCGAACCGGATAAATCCGGGGTATCTACCCTGGGGGTGTGGGGGAGCCATGATTTCGAGGGATGAACGATGTTGGATGACCTGATTGAAAAGGCGAAAGACGCCTACAAGAAGGGTCTGCTCTGGCTGGTGAAGAAGACCGCAGGGGACATTCTGCCAGCCAAGCCTGACCTGCCGGACGTGCACGTGCCGAAGCTGCCGCACGTCGAGCCGCCCAAGGTGAACGTGCCGCACCCGCACCTGCCGAAGGCGCCGGACGTGCACCTGCCGCACGTGCCCAGCCCGGGACACGACCGGCACAACCCGTTGCCGGGTAAGGATGAGAGGAACTAAGCAGTGGGATGCAACTGCGGTGGCCGCAAGAAGGCCGCGCCCGCCACGACGGCCGGCGCCGCCGCCGCCAGCACCGGCGCCAGCGATGACCCGTACTTCGAGGTCAAGCGCGGCGGCGTCGTGCGCTACCGCTCCAAGAGCCAGACGGACGCCGACACCAAGGCTCGGCTCATGAAGGCCGAACTGTGGAACGGTGGCCGGGTGGTCTCCAGCTACGCCTGATCGAAAACGCCGCATACAGCCCGGTTGCGCATTCCCGCGCAACCGGGCTGTATGCTTTCCGCAGTCTTCCAGCAACCCTGATGGTCGCAGGTCAAGACAGCGCTGCTGGACTCTCTATGGAGCCGGGCGCACAGCAAGAAGTGTTGTTGTTCTTGCGTGCCCAGGCTCCTATTTGCCCTCGTGAAACTCGGGTTTGGGTACGCGCCCCGACGTGTGAGGGAAAAATGCCCCCCGAGATTCCAGAGAATCTCAGCGCGCTCACACGTGACCAGCTGGTCGCACTCGAAGACCAGCTCCTGTCACGGTTCGAGCAGCTGACGAAGCAAGACCCGACGCCGGAGATCAACGCCGAGATGGCGAAGATCGCCGAGTCGCTCCCGCAGGTTGGCACCATCATCCAGGAAGGCGACGACGCCCAGGCCCAACGTGCCTCGTCGATCAACGCTTTCGAGGATGCCCAGCGGCGCCGCGCCGAAGTGCAGCAGCGGCAGACCGAGCAGGCCCAGCAGGCACCGGTCATCGAGACCGACACCGCCCAGGGCGAACCGCAGGTCGCTGCCGACATCACCACCGCACCCGACGCCTCCGCCGTGGTCGAACCGGCCATGCCTCAGACGCCCGCCGCTCCGGGCCAGGGATTCACACTGACCACGACCACACCCGGCCCGACAAGCGTCACCGTCGCCGCATCGGCTGACCGCCCGTCGGTCGCGCAGATCGCCGCCAACGCCCCGGCCCCGACCGCCCCGGCAGTCGCGCAGCGTGGCGAGTGGTACCGCGTCCTCACCGCTGGCGCGGAGATCTCCGGCCTCTCGGCCGGTGCCCGCTTCGGCTCCGGCTCCGAGGTCGCCGACGCCCTGATCCGCCGCACCGAGTCGATCGCCGTCGTCGAGGGCGAACGGTCCGCGATGGTCGCCCGCGCGCACATCGAGGCATTCGACGCCCCGGTGACCCGTTCCGACTCGTCGGCCGCAGTGACGCGCCGCATGCTGGAGGCGGTCCGCCAGTACCAGGACAACCGCGAGCAGCCGCGCGACGTGCTCACCGCCGCCGGCGGATGGTGCGCCCCGTCGGAGACGATCTACGACCTGTGCGAGCCCGAGGTCGCTGACCAGCTCGTCAGCCTCCCGGAGATCCCGATCACCCGCGGCGGTATCCAGTTCTTCCCGTCGCCGGACATGTCGGCGTTCGACCCGTTCATCTGGGGCTTCTGCGAGCAGGAGCTGATGCGCGGCGTCGACAAGCCGTGCCCGGAAATCCCGTGCCCGGACCCGATCGAGGAACGCGCCTGCGTCGAAGGTGCCTGCATCCAGGCCGGCATCCTCATGGCCAAGGCCTTCCCGGAATGGGTCGAGCGGTTCGTCCGCGGTGTCCTCGTGGCACACGCGGTCCGGATCTCCGCCGTGACCCTGGCCCGCATGGAAGCCGGTTCGACGCCGGTCGTGTACAACCACGACCTGCTGGCCGGCTCCGGCTTCACCGCGGCCCTGCTCAACAGCATCGAGTACCAGGTCGAAGACCTGCGCGGGGACTACTTCCTCGGGCAGAGCGACCGGCTGGTGATCATCCTGCCCCGGTGGGTGCGAGGGATCATCCGCGCCGACCTGGCCAACCGCACCGGTGTCGACCTGCTCAACGTCACCGACCAGTACATCGACGGCCTGTTCGCCGAGCGCGGCATCGCCCAGATCCAGTGGGTCAAGGGCTGGCAGACCGACCACGTCGGCGCCCCCGGCGTCTCCCAGGCATGGCCGTCCGACATCCGGTACCTGCTCTACCGCGATGGCTCGTGGGTCCGGGGTCTCGAGCCGGTCATCGAGCTGGACACCCTCTACGACTCGGTGACGATCAAGCGGAACAAGTTCACGCGCCTGTTCACGGAGCAGGCCATGCTCGTCGCGAACCTGTGCACCAACTCGCGCGTGGTGACGCTGCCGGTGTGCCCGAGCGGTGCGACGCACTGCGGCAACCCGATCGCATGCTTCACCGAGCTGCCTGCGGGAGGCTCAAACCCTCCTAAGCCCTCGCCTCCGGACGGAAACGGGGATGGCGAGGGCGAAGACGGTGGGGACGGCGACGGGCGGATTGACCCGCCGGCTGGTGACCCGAAGCCCGACTGCCCATACGCGCAGATCGCGGCCTTCAACGCGGCCGTGGGGGGTGTCGAGCTGTCGTCTGGCCCGTTCTGGCAGGCGACCGCCGACAACCCCCGCGTATCCGCGGCACACGCCGAAGCGAGCTTCGGCACCGCAGGTTTGGTGACATCGGAGGTTGACGTGACCGCCGGAATGGCGACGGCCGCGTGCAAGGACATGCGGCTGTCGTTCGCGGACGGGTTCTTCACGATCTCGGCCACGAGCATCGACGTCGACTGCACGCAGCAGGAGATGACGACCAGCCTCGTCGATCTCAAGATCGAGGTGGGCTGGCACGAGGTCGAGTTGCCGGCGAACCCGGCACCGAACACCACGGTCGACCTGACCTCGGGTGGGCAGGTCGTCGGGCGGGCGATCCTGAACTATCAGGACGCCATGAAGACCACGGCTGTTGTGGTCGAGTTCGACGACGACGTGGCGGGCTACCCGGTTGCCGGGCGGTTCGAGTTCGTCACCGCGTCGTGCTGCCCGGACAGCCCGCAGGGCCCGCATGACGGCGGTGGTGATGGAGAAGGCGAAGGGGAGTCCCCTGAGCCGGTCCCGCCGCACCCGACTCCGCGCCCTCCGGTTCCTGTGCCGCCCAAGCCGACGCCGCCGCCTCCGCCGGTTCCGGACCCTCCGGCCCCGACTCCGGAGCCGACCCCGGAGCCTCCGAAGCCGCCCAAGCCTGTTCCGCCGAAGCCGAAGCCCCCGAAGCCGAAGCCGCCGAAGCCCACGCCGAAGCCGCCGACCCCGGAGCCTGACCCGGCACCGGTCGACTCGTGCTTGTCCGCGTTTGGCGTCCACGCCCAGATGAAGGTGCTGGGGAAGACGATCAACCTCGGGCCGACGTACGAGGCGACGCCGGACAACCCGCGCCAGGACGGTCCGCACATGGACATCCCGGACATCGGGACCGTGGGCAGCTGGCGCAACGAGGTCGACCCGAAGGCGGGTACGGCCGTCTCGACGTGCGACCTGATCGACTGGAACATCGGCGACGGGTTCATCAAGGTCAAGGCCGACTTCCTGAAGGCTCACTGTGGGCCGGACGGACGTAACGGTGACTTCGGTGGGCTCACGTTCACCGTGGCCGGCAAGGACATCGAGATCCCGGGCAACCCGGACCCGAACACCGAGATCGCCCTGACACTGCCTGGTCCGCTGCCGATCACCATCGGCAAGCTGATCATGAACTACCAGGACGACTCGCATGTTGCGGTGTTCCGGTGGGAGCTGCTGGAAGGTGTTCCGGCGTCGCCGATCTCCGGGTCCTACGAGGCGGTTGCGGTGTCGTGCTGCTCGCCGCGGAACGACACAGGGACCGGCGAAGGCGAGGACGGCGACACGCCGGCCCCGACTCCGCCGCCGAAGCCGACGCCTGAGCCCAAGCCGACGCCGCCCCCGGCACCCAAGCCGGAGCCGAAGCCCGAGCCGAAGCCAGAGCCCAAGCCGGAACCGAAGCCTGAGCCGGAACCCAAGCCTGAGCCCAAGCCTGAGCCGACTCCTCCGCCAGCCCCGAAGCCCGAACCGAAGCCCGAGCCCAAGCCGACACCGGAGCCACCGGCGCCCGGCGGCGACAACTCGTGCTTGTCGGCGTCGATGCTGTCGGCGGACGTCACGATCGGTGGCAAGAAGATCGAGCTGCCGGTGTTGCCGCGCGCCACTGCGGACAACCCGGACGCCAGCGCGATCAACATCAACGTGCCCGGGTTCGGGTCCGTCGGTGAAGAGAAGGCCACTGTGGACGTCAAGGCCGGCACCGCCGAGGCGTCGTGCCTCGACGTGTCGTTCGAGATCGGCGGGCTCAAGCTCTCCGCTGACGTGTGGAAGGCGTCGTGCACGCCCACCGAGAAGAACGCGAGCTTCGGTGGGTTCAAGGCCGAGTTCCTGGGCCAGGCGCTGGAAATCCCGGCCGAGGTCCTGCCCAACACCACGATTCCGCTGATCACGCCGCTCGGGATCATCGGGAAGATGGTGCTGAACTACCAGACCTACGATCGGGTGACCCTCATCCACATCGAGGCTGGTAAGGACCTGCCGATCGAGTCGCCGATTCAGGGCGAGATCGACATCGTCACCGCGGCGTGCTGCGAGAAGAACCGGCCCGACCCGGCTCCGTGCCTGGACCAGAAGAAGCCCATCTCCTATGGCCTCGAAATGGAGATGAAGGTCGGCGGCAAGGACATGCGAATGGACCCGGTGGGGATGTTCGCGGCCCAGCCAACCGAGGACGGGCACCTGGACTTGGTGCGCGGCCCCCGGATGGTGCTGCCTGGCGTCGGTTCGATCGGGACGTTCCGCAACGAGATCGCGCCGCTTCGGCCGTACGCGATCACGACCTGCGACAACATCGACGTCAACATCGGCGACGGCGCCTTCGTGATGAAGCTCGACACCGTCAAGACCGAATGCGGTGTCGACGAGAACGGCAAGGACGTCACCGGCTCCAAGCTCGGTGGCCTCTACGTCAAGATCGCCGGTCACGAGATCGACATCCCGGTCGAGCTGCCCGAGAACACCAAGGTGCCGCTCACGCTGCCGATTCCGGGACCGCTTCCCGACATTGAGCTCGGCTCGATGACGCTCAACTACGTCTCCGAGGACCGCAAGGTCTCGCAGGCGTTCCGCCTGGAGGTCGCGGAGGGAATCCCCGCGTCTCCCGTCAGTGGCCACTTCGCCTTCTCCGGGGCGAACTGCTGCTGACCCACAACGTGACCCGGTGGGGGTCGGCCGCCCGACACGGTTCCCCCACAGACCCCCACCGGGTCACCCCACTTTTCTTACCAGCGAACGGATAGCGACATGGCCAGCGTCACGGTGCCGCCGTTGCCTCGGACACCGCACTTGTTTGGGCTGTTCAGCGTGGCGTCCGTTGTGGACGTGGCTGACCCGCACATGTTCATGGGCGTGCAGTGGCAGCCCTACCCGTGCGACAACCCATCGCTGTGGCGGCACGACTGCCCGCCGCCGGACAAGCCGCGCGAGAAGCGACTCACCGAGCAGCCGGCCACCGTCACCGCCACACCGATCAACGTGTACGGCTCGTTCGACTGCAAGCTCGTCGGCTACAACATGCCCGAGGCGACCGCCCGCGCCCGCGAACACCTGCTGCTGGGGGAGCAGCACGCCGTCGAGTACGGGGTGTGGACCGGGGCCAGCGACAACGTGCCGCGGCTCGCCGACACCAACACGCCAAGCCTCGGGACCGTCCACGACGCGGCATCGCTGCTGTCGGAGCTGTACCAGGCAAGCGATATCCACCTGGCCGGCGATCCGGTGTTGCACATCCCCAGAGCGGCCGCGCCGCACATGCGGCTGCACCTGATGCATGCCCAGGGCGGGCGGGTCGTCACCGCCGAAGGAATCCCCGTCGCGATCGGAACTGGCTACACCGAAGCCAACACCGGCCCCGACGGTTCAAAGGCACCGGCCGGAGCGTTCTGGGTGTACGCAACCGGCCCGGTGACGGTGTGGCGAGGCCCCGTGATGGACGTGCCGGATCCCGCGGAACAGGGCTTCAACACCCGGACAAACGACTATGTGGCGCTCGCTGAGCGGCAATTCCTCGTGGGGTGGGACTGCCTGACGTTGGCTGCGCTTTTCGCGCCCGCACGCGGGTAGAAGGGTACGAGGGGAATGGTTTGCTTCACACCGATCCGCGGCAGGATGATGCGGATCACCAAGGTCAACGAGTGCGGCGCACCCATCTACGGCGACTGCTCGCAGGTCGTCTCGAAGGGGTTCGTGTCCGTGGAGTTCCAGCCGCAGACCGACGACGGTGACGACATCACCGTCCGGAACGCGGCTGGCGACATCTGCGTGTCGGTGCCGTCGTGTAAGCGCGTGACCGGCATCGACGTGACGATCAACTTCTGCTCGGTCGACACCGACATGTTCGCGATGATGACCGGCCGCGACCCGATCACCAACGACCAGGGCGAGAACATCGGCTTCGACATCGGCGACATGCCGTGTGCCGCCGGGTTCGCGCTCGAGCTGTGGACCGGGGTGTTTTCCGAGACCGCGTGCGACGGGACCACGGGTAAGGCCCGGTACGGGTATCTCGTGCTGCCGTGGATCTCCGGTGGCGTGCTCAACGACTTCACGGTGGAGAACGACGCGTTGACGTTCGGCGTGACCGGCACCGCGCGTACCGGCAGCGGGTGGGGTGAGGGCCCGTACGACGTGCAGGACCACGCCGGCGGCGCGGCGCCGCTGCACCCGGGGCTGGACCCGGACATGTTCGGCCGGATGCTGCTGACGACGGTTCCGCCGCCGGAGGACGAGTGCGGTTGCCAGCCGCTCGGCGACCGCCAGCACAGCGGCGGCGAACACGGCGAGGACGACGGCGAGCACCACGGCGCCCCCGGCGGCGGCGAAGGCGAGGACGCACTCCCGATCGCTGCCTGACCTCAACAGACGTGCTCCCCAAGCCCACGAACGAAACGGGCTGGGGAGCACGTCTGTTTGTGACCCAGTTGATCTAGAATGGACGGTGCGTGACAACAGGGTGGGGGCGCGGTTTTCCGCGTTCTGGGGGAGCCCTGGCTGAGGGGAAATACCGTGGCTGAGAAGCCCGCTCTGTTGATGCTGTCTGGCGGCATCGACTCCACTTACGTTGCGTACAAGACCCTTGCTGAGGGTCGGCCGCTGCACATCCACCACATCCACCTGATCAACCGCGAGGGGCGCGTTGAGGCGGAGAAGCGTGCCGTGCAGCGTGTCCTGGCGTGGCTGCGCCGCAACGGCCTGACGAACTTCACCTACACCGAGAACACCTTCGATTACGGGTCGATCCGGTTCCTGGTCAAGGACTACTGGATCTACTCGTTCATCGCCGGTGTGATCCTGTCCGACCCGCGCAACAAGGAGATCGGTTCGATGCTGCACCCGCGGCACTCGGACGCGTTCAACCTGCGCCCGGGGCAGTCGTTCGAGCAGGCCGCGCAGCGTGCGAGCTCGGCGCTGGAGGGTCTTCCGTCGTTGCTGTCGCGGCGTGACATCAAGATCGAGTACCCGATCTTGGAGCTCGACAAGGCCGGCGTGATCGACGCCTGCCCGGGTGAGCTGCTCAAGCTGGCCTGGTACTGCCGCCGTCCGATCCGGATGGGCTCGACGTACCAGACCTGCAACGAGTGCTTCACCTGCCGCCAGGTCTCCGACGGTCTGGCGCGGAAGCGCCGCAACCGCTGAGTGATCCCGGGGTGGCGCGCATCGTTCGTCGGTGCGCGCCGCCCGGGGCGCTCCGGAGGGAGGCAGATTTGTCGATTCGAGACCCGCACACCGAGTTCATCGCCGTCGAGTTCGCTCGCCGCGGCTACCCGGTGACGTGGCTGAACAAGTGGTGCTTCGTCGCCGTGATCGGTTCTCGAGCTGTGCCGTTCTGGGCGACCCGTTCGGTACTCAACACGCAGGTCGCGTCTCATCTGGCCAAACGCAAGGACATGACCGATCGGCTGTTGCGCGTCGCGGGGGTATCGGTACCGGAAGGACGCGTGTACTCGCGTCGACAGGCCGCCGATGCCCTGGTGTACGCGCGCCAGCGCTGGCCAGTCGTGGTGAAGCCGGCCGTGTCGCCGGGACGCATGGCCGGCGCGTCGATCGGCGTGACCGGACCGGGCGAGTTTGCTGCCGCGTTCGAGAAGGCACTGGGGGTGTCTTCTCGGGTGATGGTGCAGCAGACCGCCCGGGGCCACGAACTTCGGATGCTCGCGGTCGGTGGCCGGTGCGTGTCGGTGATGCGGAAGCTTCCCGACCCCGCGACCGGGCTGCCGCTGCCTGGGAGCGGCTACGAGGGCATCACACCGCAGGTGCACCCGTTCTACCTCGCCATGGTCGAACGGGCCGTAGCCGCGTTCCCAGGACTCGGGTTCGCCGGCCTGGACGTGATCGTCCGGGACTGGACCGTGCCCGGCCCGTACGCGGTGCTGGAGGTCAACTCCGCACCCGGCATCCGCGGCCACCACACCGCGCAACTCGGCGAACGAGTCAACGTCGCGAAACACATCGTGGACGAAGTAGAAGCCGTGGTCGCGTGACCACGGCACGAGGGGGTTCGAAGTGACTGCAAGGGATCCGAAGGCGAAACTCATCGCCGACGAGATGGAACGCCGGGGCTACCCGGTCGACTGGCTTTCGTGGGGGTCGTTCACGACCGACGTGAAGGGCCGCAAGGTGATGTTCCGCGGCGTGACGTCGGAGCTGACGACCCAGGTCGCCGCGTCGATCGCGTTCCGCAAGGGGGAGACGAACCGGCTGCTCGCCGCGGCCGGCCTGTCGATCCCCGAGTTCAAGACGTTCACCGCGACCATGGGTGAGCAGGCGATGAAGTACGCCGCCGAGACGATCGGTTGGCCCGTCGTCGTCAAGCCCGACCTGTCCCCGGGCGCTGGGGCGGGGGTGATGGTCAACGTCGGCGAGGGCGAGTTCACCGAGGCATTCCGCGTCGCACTGTCGATGTCGCACCGCGCGCTTGTCCAGGCCATGGTGAGCGGGCAGGAAGCGCGGTTCCTGGTGATCGGCGACAAGTGCGTCTCGGTGCTGCGCAAGACCATCGACCCCGTCACCGGCAAGCCGATCGACGAGTCCCACGAGGGGATCACCTCGCAGGTCCACCCGTTCTACAAGCGCGAGGCGGAGCGCGCGGTCGCGGCGTTCCCGGGCCTCGGCGTTGCGGGGCTCGACATCATCGCCCCGGACTTCACCACCAAGGGCGATTACTGGATCTTGGAGGCCAACTCCACTCCGGACATCATCGCCCACCACGACGCGAAAGACGGCGAACGGTTCGACATGGCTGGTGCCATCGCCGACGCCCTGGAGAAGGAGATCCGATGAAGAACAGCAACCCTCTGGCCGGTTTCAAGCACCGGTCGATCTGGGAGAACACCATCCACGCGCAGGCGGTGATGCTCGACGGGCAGAAGAAGCAGGTCTCGGCCGGCGGGTTCGAGTACATCTGCGACGAGACCCACGGCGACCACGACGGTGAGGCGCCGTCGCCGCTGGCGTACCTCACGGGCGCGGTTGCGTCGTGTGTGCTGACGATGGTCCGCAAGGTGTCGGAGGAGTAGAACGTCACGGTGACCGGTGCTCGCTGCTCGGTCGCGCTCGACGTGCACACCGAGTGGGTGCAGGCCAAGGCGGACGCGATCCGCGTGGACCTCGAAGTGGACTCGCCCATGCCGGCCAGCCGCGTTGCTGGGCTGGTGCGTGAGGCCCTGTCGCGCAGCTACGCTCTCGCTTCGGTGGTGTCGGACGTGCCGGTGGTTGCGGCCGGTTCGGTCAACGGCATGCCTGTTGCGGTCGGTGGCGCAACAGCCTGAATCGGTTCAGCTAGACTCCCGCCATGGGTTGCGGTGAGGGGCAAATTCCCTGCGAGTGGGACGTTTGCGACCCCGCCTGCTGCCCCGCGTGGGACGAAGCGACCGACGAGGAACGCGACCGGGCCAAACGGCTCGCGGTGTTCCTGCTGTGGTCGGCGTCCGGACGCCAGTTCGGGCGCTGCCCACAGATCATCCGCCCCTGCCGCAAATCCTGCGTCTCCACCCAGGTTCGCGGCAGCTGGAGCGGTAACCGGTGGATGCCCATCCTCGACGGCGGCCGGTGGTACAACCTCGACTGCCTCTGCGGCAACACTCACCGCTGCTCGTGCACCGAAGTGTGCGAGATCGAGCTCCCCGGCTGGCTCCCGGAGCCCGTGCGGGTCGAGATCGACGGCCGCGACATCCCGCTCATCGAGTTCCGTGTGGACAATGGCCGGCGCCTCGTATGGGAAGGCGGCGACTGTTTCCCCCTGTGCCAGGACCTCTCGAAGCGGCTGGGGGAGCCCGGGACGTGGGCGGTCGAGTTCAAGAGCGGCCTGCCGGTCCCGGCCGGCGGCGACACCGCGGCCAGTGACCTCGCGTGCGAGCTGCTGAAGGCGTGCAACCCCGCGCACTCCGAGGGCTGCAAGCTGCCCGACAACGTGCGTTCCGTGACGCGCCAGGGCGTGACGATCGACTTCGACACCACCGTGGCCGCATCCGGGAAGTTCAACGTCCCGAGCGTGGACCTATGGGTGCAGGCCGCGAACCCGACCGGACTGTTGCGCCCGGTTGAGGTGTACAGCCCGGACGTGCCGCACCCGGTTGTGACGACGTGGGGCCGGTAGTGGGGGAGCGACGATGACGCAGGTGGCCGACCCGATCGCGTGGCCCATCGTGAATGGGCTCGCCGAGTGCCTGTGCGAGATCCTCGACAAAGAGGCGCCGGTGAAGTGCTGTTGCGTGCAGTACGGGTCCGAGGTGTCGCTCGACGACTGCTCGCGCGAGGGCGACCGCGAGGGCATGGCGTGGGCGCGGCTCGTCTCGGTCTACCCGACGCGCGTGTTTCCCCAGGCGGACGCAACCCGGATCGGGAACTGCGGCGGCGAGAACGGCTGGGCCGTGATGGTCGAGCTCGGCGTCGTGCGCTGCGCCCCGTCGATCGACGAGCGCGGCAACCTCCCGAAGTGCTGGGACATCACCAACGCCGCGGAGAAGGCCGCCAACGATGCGCACGCGATGCGCCGGGCAATCATGTGCTGCGGCTGGGGCCAGAACAACGACCCGCTCGGCGACGATCCCGAGTACGTGATCGGCGCGTGGCACCCGCTCGGCGGCGAGGGCGGCTGCCAGGGCGGCACGATGACCGTCACCGTGCACGCCTGGGGATGCGTGTGCAATGGCTAACTCGGTGAAGGTCGGGCGGTTCAAGGTGAACCGGGCCGGCATGGCACGGCTGGTGAACGACCCGTCGACGACGACGTATCGGCAGATGGCGCGGATCGGCAGCACCGTGCAGAGCGTCGCGGCACAGCTCGCGCCGGTCGACACCGGCCGGCTGCGCCAGTCCGGCAGCGTCGAGATGCGGGGGAGGTATCCGCGCCTCGCCGCGCGGATCCGGTTCAGCGCCCGCTACGCGCGCTGGGTCCATGAGGGCCGCGGCCCCATCGTGCCGCGGCGGAAGAAGTTCCTGGCCTGGAAAGACAAGTCGGGAAAGTGGATCTTCGCCAAGCGTGTCCGGGCGATGAAGGGCCGCCCATTCCTGACGCGCGCTGCGGAGCTGGTCACGGGCAAGAAGCCCTCGGGCGGAAAGTAGAGAAGGGGAACCCATGGCAGTGAAGACGTTCAAGGTCGCCGCAAGGCGCGCCGGGTCGGGCGCGAAGAAGAAGACGAACGAGCCGTTCAAGCTCACCGGCGACACCACCGTCTACCACCTCAACAGCAGCACATCGGAGGATGCGCTCGCGATCCTGTCCGCCGAGTTCGCGCAGGCCGAGGACAGCAAGGACGGCGTCAAGCTCACCGCGACGTTCCTGGAGCTGATTCAGGCGATGTTCACCGAGGACACCTACCGGGCGCTCACGGCGAAGATCCGCGCCGGGCAGCTGACGTTCGACGAGCTCACGCCAGTGATCGAGTGGGGCATCGAGGAGCTGTCGGGCCGCCCTACCACGTCGCAATCCGCCTGATCGCGTGGGTTGCGACGACCTGGGATGAGCTTGACGGAACGCTGCTGTTGCAAGGGATCGACTTCTTCAGCCTGCCCATGGATCGGGCGCTGAACGTCGTCTACTCGGTGCTGATGTCCTCGGCGCACGAGGAGAAGGACCGGTTCCGGATCGAGTCGCAGCTGAACCAGCCGATCCCCGGCCAGGTGGCGCGGGATCGGGATGACTTCTGGTCCACGGCAGAGGAAGACAGCCGCGCGTTCATGGCGGCGATGCAGCAGAAACCGTCGGGTATGTCCAAGTAGGACGATCTTGATCGGTACAGTTGTGGTGGTTGCGCTGGGGGGCGCAACCGACGCAACGCCGGCGAACACTCGCCGGCGCGCTATTGCGGCGGTTGTGAAGGGGTGCAGTGACCACACCAAACCTGGGCAGTGTCCGGGTCGACGTCGAGCTCAACGTCAACGACATCTCCTCACGCCTGCGCAGCGCCATCCGCAAACCTGCCGAGCAGGCCGGCAAGGACCTGGAGAAGGAGTTCGCGAAGAGCGGCGACAACGCGGGCCGTAGCTTCTCCGACCGACTCGGCCGCGCCATCGGCAGCGGCGCCAGCCGCATCACCTCGTTCGCCGCATCGTTCATCAAAACCATCAGCGTCGTCACTGCCCTGACCGGCGCCATCTCGGTGCTCGGCACAGGACTCGGCGCGATCGTCGGGGTGGTCGCGCAAGCGTCCGGGGCGATCGCGCTGCTCCCCGCCGTGCTCGCCGCGGCAGGAGTCGCCGCCGCGACGCTCGCGGTCGGGTTCCACGGCGTGAGTGACGCGCTCAAGGCCGGCATGACCGGCGACGCCGACAAGCTCGCCCAGGCCCTCGCGAAGCTCGCACCGTCCGCGCGCTCGGCGGTGCAGTCGTTCCTCGCGCTGCGACCCGCACTCACGTCGATCCGGACGGCCGTCCAACAGAACCTGTTCGCCGGGATCGACCAGCAGATCATCCGCCTGTCGAAAGTCCTGCTGCCTCAGCTGACGTCCGGGCTCTCGCAGGTGGCCACGAGCCTCAACCGGCAGTTCCAGGCCCTGTTCCAGGGGATCACGCAACAGGCCAACAGCGGCAACTTCGCGACGCTGTTCACCAACATCGCCCAAGCCGCCGACGCGCTCGTGCCCGCCATCGCGCCGGTGATCGCCGCGTTCGGCGACCTCGCCACCGTCGGCTCCAGCTTCCTTCCCGCGCTCGCGGCCGGCCTGGCCGGCGCCGCGCAACGCTTCGGCGCCTTCATCGCAACCGCGCGCGAGACCGGCAGCCTCCAGAACTTCATCGAGGGCGCGCTCGGCGCGTTGCGGCAGCTCGGCGAACTCGCCGTGCAGGTCGGCGGCATCATCGGCGCCGTCTTCAAGGGCGCGTCCGCCAGCGGCGGCGGACTGTTCGGCGGCCTGCTCGACGGGCTGCGACAGGTCAACGCGGCCCTGTCGGGGGTGGCTGGGCAGCAGGCGCTGGGATCGTTCTTCTCCTCGATCCGAGACGCGGCCTCGGCGGCGATGCCCGTCATCCTCGCGATCGCCAAGGCCATCGGCACCGTGCTCGCGCCGGCCGCATCGCAACTGGTGCAAACCCTCGGTCCGGCGCTCGTGCCGGTCGTCGACGCACTCGCGTCCGCGCTCCAGGCCGCCTCACCCGGGATTCAGGCGCTCGGCGCTGGGCTCGCCCTGGCCCTACGGGGGATCACCCCGGCGCTCGGCCCGCTGGGGCAGCTCGTCGGGATCCTCGGCGGCTCCCTGGGGCAGGTGCTGGCCAGCCTGGGCCCGGTGTTGGGTCAGTTCGCGTCCGTGTTCGCCTCGACCCTCGCGCCGATCCTGCCGCAGGTCGCGCAGATCTTGAGCCGGCTCGTGGTCTCGGCCGGGCAGCTGCTCACGGCGGTGACGCCGCTGCTGGGGCCGCTGCTTCAGCTCGGCGTGGACATCCTCCAGCCGCTGACGTCGATCATTCAGGCGCTGGTCCCGCCGCTGGCGCAGGTCGCGCAGCAGCTGCTCCCGCCGCTCCAGCAGGTCACCGCGGCCCTGGCGCCGGTGTGGCAGCAGCTCGGCCAGGCCATCGTCATGGTCCTGAACTCCGTGCTTCCGCTGGTGCCGCCGCTGGCGCAGCTGGCCACGGCAACCCTGCCGCTGCTGGCGAATTTCATCGCCTCCAACGCGATCCCGGTCCTAAAGCTCTTCATGGCAGCCTGGCAGGCGCTGTCGCCGATCATCAACGGCGCCGTCAGCGCGATGTCGGCTGCCGTGACCTTCATCAGCGGCCTGATCACCGGTTTCTCGAACGTGATCGGCGGCTGGAACAGCACCTGGTCGTCGATCGGCGACACCGTCTCGAAAGCCTGGAGCGCGATCTCCGGGTTCGTGACGAACGGAATTTCGCTGGTCCGCGGCCTGATCGATCGTGGCGTCGCCGCGGTGCGTGCTCTCTGGGACTCCGCCTGGAACCTGCTGCCAAATTCCGTACGCAACACACTGTCCACAGTGGCCGGTGTCGTCGCGTCGATCCCCGGCCGGATCCGTTCCGCGCTCGGCAACCTCGGCGCGCTGCTCGTGCAGGCCGGCCGCGACGTGGTCGCCGGCCTCGGACGCGGCATCACCGGCGCGCTCGGCGGCCTGCTCGGGACGGTGCGTTCGATCGGATCGAGCATCATCGGTGCGATCTCCGGCGTGTTGCGGATCAACAGCCCGAGTAAGGAGATGGCGAAGATCGGCCACTCCGTCGGCGAAGGTCTCGTGCTCGGCATGGACCAGCACGCGCGGCACGTCATGGCTGCGTCGAAGAGCCTGGGGCGCACCGCGCTGCGCGGCATGAACGGGCAGATGGCCGGCGGCCTGCCGAAGCCGCAATTCGGCGGCCGTGCCGATGCCGGATCGCTGGTTGCCGGGCTGCCCGGTGTGGGCGGTGGCCCCGGCCGGGTGGGTACGTCGGTGCTCAACAGCCGATCGACCACCTTCGCGCCGGTGTTCCACGTGCAGACCGCGGCGACCGATCCGCACGCGACGGTCGCGTTGATGAAGGCGCGGCTCGACGTCGCAGCCGCAGGGGTGGTGTAGAGCAATGTTGGAGACCTATCTGACCTTCGCTGGCAACGAGATCGCCAACAACACCAGAACGGCGTCCTATCTCGTCGACAGCGGCGCCGGCGGCACCCTCCAAGGTCAGTGCTTCTGCGACACCCTGCCCGACGCGATCGACGATGCCCCGTACACGACACCAGAGCTCGACCCGGCGCCCTGGTACGACGAGAGCGACCCGCGCTCGACACGGTTCGCCGGCCTGTGGATCGAGAAGATCGACGGCCTGAACAACACCCCCATCGAGCGCACCATCACCCAACGCATCGGCGACGGCGCCGTGCGCGGGTGCCTGCGCGCCAAGGACAAGACCCTCACCGTCACCGGCTGGCTGTTCGCGCAGGACGAGTGCGGCGCGGACTACGGGCTGGTGTGGTTGCGCTCGGCGCTGCTCGGCTCGCAGTGCGCCGGCTGCAACGGCGACGACCTGTGCTTCCTCGCGTGCTGTCCCAACCAGATCGGCTGCCGCGGCGACGGCGAAGGCGAACACGAGCACGGTGACGGTGAAGGCGGCGGCGAAGATGACTGCGACCCGGTCTACGACACCGACGTCCAGCTGCGCACGCTGAAGAACTCGGCGCTCGTGTCCGGGCCGGACGTCGTCGCCGTGGCGCCCGGGTTCCACCAGGGCATGTGTCTCGAAGGCGCCCGCCCGGTCTACCAGGTGACGTTCCAGATCTCGACCGACCCGTACATGTGGCGTCAGCCCGTGTCGATGGTCGAAGCCCAGCCGTGGCCACTGCCCACCGAGGACGCGGTCTGCAACATCACCTGGAACGACCTCGACGAGTGCGACCCGGCCAACCCCGACTGCCTGCCCGGCAGCAACGTGCCGCTGCGCGGGTGCATCGCCGACGAGCTGTGCCCGCCGCCTCCGCCACCGCCGCGGTTGCCGGCGGCGTCGGCGGCGTGTGTGTGTCTGCCGCTCACGGTCGTGCGCCAGTGCATCGAGATCCCCTCGAACAAGGTCCCCGCGTGGCTGGACTCCGCGCTGCGGATCGAGGTGTACTCCGGGGAAGCGCCGTTGCGGAACGTGTCGGTTCGGGTGTGGCAGAACCCGCAGGACAAGACCGCCGCCGAGCTGGACGGGTGCGCGGCGCTGGGCACGTACTACATCACCTACGTCCCGGCGAACAGCTACCTCACCATCGACGGCGTCACCGAGAAGTCGACGCTGCGGTGCCCGGGGTTCGTGCAGACCAACGCATCGACCCAGGTGTACGGGTCCGGCGGCGGGCCGCTCGAACACATCACCCTGTCCTGCGGCGTCAAGCACACCATCTGCGCCGACGTCGACACCACCTACATCGACCCGCTGGCGAGCCTGACGATCTCGACCATCACCAGGGAGCTGTGATGGCTGAACTCGGGTGCGGCGAGCACAAAGCCGCGATCTACGACCGCTGCGAGGGACAGAAACTCGTCGACCTCGACGACATCACCGCACTGTCGTGGGGCCGGGCCCTCGACACCTACTCGTCCGCGTCCGTCACCGTCGGCCGCGCCGGCTCGTGCTGCGACCTGCTGACGAACATGCGGTCGTGGCGCCACGAGCTGGTGATCTGGCGCAACAACCGGCAGGTGTGGTCCGGGCCCATCGTGCGCCCGGTGTTCGGCGCGGGCGAGACCACCATTCCCGCGCGCGACCGGTGGGCGTGGTTGGACTTCCGTGCTGTGCGCGCGGACATGACCCTCACCGGCGACCTGACCGACATCGCGGTGCGGCTGATCGAGCACGGCCTCACCCACCCCGATGGCGACTTCGACGACGAAACCTGCATCCTCGCGTTCCTCGAAGCCATCCCCAGCGGCGTGTACGGCTCCCGCGACTTCAAGGCTTTGCAGTCGATGGTCGGTGCCGAGCTGCGCAACCTCACCCGCGGGCCGCTGAACGCGACGTTCCTTGGCCGGCGGCTGGTCCTGTTCGGCCCGAAGCCGCTGAGCCGGACGGCGATGCTGCAAGACAAGGACTTCATGGATGAGCTGACCGTCGTCGAGGACGGGCTGTCCGCCGTGACTCGCGCCTACGTCGCTGGCCAGACCGTGACCGCGACTGCCGGGGGCACAGACCCGTACTACGGGCTGCTGGAGCAGATCTACCAGGACCAGACCGTCACCACGCAGTTCGACGCGCAGACGCTCGCTCAGGCCCAAGTGGACACGAACGGTTGGCCGCCGCTGGTGATCTCCGTGCCGGACGGGGTGCAGCTCGCCCCGGACGCGCCGGTCGACATCGACGAGCTCGTGCCGGGCACGGAGGTACCGGTCTGGTCCAGCCGGACGTGCCGCGAGGTCAACCAGAATCTCGTGCTCACCAAGCTCGACGTGACGGTGAGCCCGGACCAGGGGGAACGGGTCGCGGTCACGTTGGCGCCGGGGACCGCGTTGTCCGAGCAGCTGACGGGGAGTGGTGGCGTTGGGTAGCTCGTTGGGGCGGTCCCCACAGACGTTCGATGCGCTGTTGCAGCGGATGCAGGACCAGATCCGGCGCCTGGAAGCGGCGCGGTCGTACTCGCTCGGCGGTTGGCTGTTGCAGCAGACGCCGGATGGGCGCGTGGTGCTCTCCCACCCGGAGACGGGCACCGAAGTAGAGCTTGCTGGCACACCGCCAGCACAGTAAGAGAGGGGACACAACATGGGTGGCACCGACATCGGGGCGAGCAACCTCGACGTGATCAACAACGCGGTCGACACCGTCATGGTCGCGATCAAGGACCGCGGCCCGGACCCGACGTACCAGAGCCAGCAGATGACCCGGCTCGCGCAGGAGTGGCGTCCGCTGGCCGCCGCGCTCGCGCAGCTGACCGCGGCTCTCGGATATGTCGTCGACTCCGAGTGGCAGGGCCTGTAGCCGGCCACCGGCCAAGTACGATCTACGCATAGTCATGGGCGGCATCGGGTGGGGGAACCCGAACCGAAAGGCTCAAACGTCCCATGGCATACCTGGGCAATAACGGCTGCGGCTGCGGATGCGGCGACAGCAAGCCGGTGAACGTCGAGGGCGGTGAAACGCCGTCCGCGAAGGACATCGTTTCGGCTGGTGGCGTGGTCACCACCGACGTCAAGATCTCCAAGCACCCTGAGAACCTCCTCTCCGTCGCCGGTGACGGTCTCCTCGTCCGCAAGGAAGACTGCCGTTCGGCAGACGGGTCCGAGACCCGCATCGAAGCGGGCGCTGGCGCGGACCTGACCGGTTCGGGCACCTGGGAAGACCCGTACATCGTCAGCTTCGGCGGCGGTGGCGAGTCCGGCGGCGGTGACGCCCCGAAGCTGAAGGGCGGCGAGACCGAGACCGCGGCCGACACCGTCAAGGACGGCGTGGTCACGACCGACGTCAAGCTGTCCGATGAGGACGGCAACGCGCTCGAGGTCCGTGACGGCGGCCTGTACGTGCCCGCTGGTGACGGCGGTGGCGCGGTCGACTGCGACGAGATGCGCAAGTGCGTCTCGGCCGGCGACGGCCTCACCTACGACCCGAAGACCGGTGTCTTCGAGGCGAAGCTGTCCGGCGACGACGGCAACACCATCGCCCTCGGCGACGACGGCGGCCTGTTCGTTCCCGCCGGCACCGGCGGCGGCCCGGCGGCCACCGTCAAGGGCGGCGAGTCGCCCACCGCGGTGAACAAGGTCGACGCCGACGGCTCCACCTTCACCGTCACGCCCGAGGCGAAGGTGTCCAAGAAGGACGGCAACGCCATCACCGCCGAGGCGGACGGCCTGTACGTCCCAGCTGGTGGCGACGGTGGCCCGTCGGACATCGCCGGTGGGGAGACCCAGACGGCGAAGACGACCGTGGACGCCGGCAAGGTCACCGCCGACGTCAAGGTGTCGCCGAAGGAGGGCAACACGCTCTCGGTCGACGGCGACGGCGGCCTGTTCGTGGCCCCCGCGTCCGGCGACGGTGCCCCGGTCACTGGCGGCGAGACGCCGACGATCAAGACCACGGTCGACGGCGGCAAGGTCACTGGCGACACGAAGATCTCCGCGGCCGACGGCAACGTCCTCAAGACCAACGACGACGGCCTGTTCGTCCCCGCCCCGACGGGCGGCGGCGACGGGGGCGCCCCGCTCCAGGGCGGGAAGACCCCGACCGCGACGACGACCGTCAAGGACGGCACCGTCACCGCCGACGTGATCGTGTCGCCCGACAAGGGCAACGCGCTCAAGGCGCAGGACAACGGCCTGTTCGTGCCGGAGAAGTTCTTCCAGACTGCGGAGATCGCCCTCACCTCGATCACCGACGAGGTGGACATCAACACGTTCAACGTCCCGGTCGACGGCACGGGGCACAAGATCGCGGAGGCCCCGCCGCTGGAGTTCGTGAACCCGAGCCCGGTCCTGCCGATGCACGTCGTGGTGGACAACCAGCTGGAGCACGCCCAGTTCCGCATCTTCAACGGCAACGTCAAGGCCGTCATGGGGACTCGCCTGCACATCGAGGGCGACGTCACGATGGACGTCGAGTCGCACCAGCAGTTCGAGGACCACAACGTCGAAAACGGGCCCCGCATGTGGGACTCGATGGGCGCGCACGAGCCCGTCACGTTCACCATCCCGCCCGGCGGCAAGGTCACGATGACCATGGGCGCGTACCTGGCGATCTACCTGTACGACGGGAAGTCGACGCTGTTCCAGGCTCGGCACCGTGTCACCGCCTGGGGAGGCAACTGATGAGTAACCCGATCGAATTCATCGCGAACCTGGTCGACAAGCTCGGCCGGCCGGTGTTCCTGCCCAAGGGCATCAAGGACATCCCGAAGGACATCATCGAGCTTGCCGGGGATGTGTTCGACAAGCTCATGCACGGCACGCCGCGCGTGTTCCAGAACGACAAGGGCCAGACGGTGACGATCTCCACGCCGATCGTGTGGCTGCCGGAGTTCGAGCTCGGCGGCGACTGGAAGGAAGTCACGGACCCGAAGAAGATCGAGGAGCTGTCGAAGATCCCCGACCCGCCCGAGGACAAGCCGGTCAAGCCGCAGAGCGAGACCGACGACTTCGGCGACGGCGAGGGTGAAGGCGGCGGCGAGGACGGCCCGGCTCCGAAGAAGCGGGGGCGGTGACCATGACTGCACCGAGCAACGGCACCGAGATCATCGCCGATGACGGTTTCGGAGAGGGCGAGGGCGAGTAGATGCCTCGCTGCGGCTGCAACAACGGGCAGAACCTTGCCTGCACGTGCGCCGTGACGGCTGGTGAGGGTGTCGTCGTCACTGGCGACGGCACCCCCATCACCAACCCGTACACGGTGAGCCTCGCCCACACCGGCCCCGCTGTCGACGTCAAGGACACCACCACGCTGGACCTGTCCACCGAGGGCCAGGACCCCGCCGTGGTGTCCGGCGACGTGCGCCTGTCCAAGGCCTCCGGCAACGCACTCACGACCCGGGAAGACGGCCTGTTCGTCCAGGACGGCGGCGCCGCGTCCCCGATGTCGTGGCACCTGCTGTACCAGACGAAAGCCCAGGAGATCCCCGACGGGACGCCCACGGCGATCAACTGGGACGCGATCGACGACGGCCCGCTGTTCGGGCCGGGGATCGAGATCCCGTGGGACGGCGCCTACGTGTTCTCGATGCTGGTGCGGGTCGACGTGCCCGCGCCCGTGAAGCGCCTGTTCGCGTGGCTCGGCAAGGCCGGCGACGCATCGGTCGACGGCCGGATCTCGGTCGCCGCGCCGGTCGAGTTCCCGACGGCGAACATCTCGCCCGGGATCACGTGGACCGACTCGCTGGTGCTGAAGAAGGGCGACGTGCTGGCCCTGTTCTTCCAGCAGGAATCCGGCGCGACCCGCACGACCATGCCCGGCCGTACGAACACGCGGTTGTCCGCGCTGTACCTCGGCCCGGCGTAACAACTCCAGGGGGAACCAGATGGCTACGCACTACTACCGCTACACCGAGCAGGACGGCAAGCCGGCCTTCGCGAAGCTCGACCTCCCGGCCGGGCAGGAGCTGATCCTGCCCGTCGGCGCCACGGAGGTCACCCAGCAGGTCTACGACGCCGGGATGGCCGCGGCGCAGAAGGCGCTCGACGCGCTGACCGCAGGTTCGGACGCCGAAGCCCGCAAGGAGCTCGAGAAGCTCGACGCGGCGCGCAAGACGGTGCTCGACGCGCTCACCAAGCTCGGGCTGCCCGCCTCGGCGCTGAACACGCTCCTGCCCGGTCTGAACCTGCCCGACGACGGTGACGGGGAGGGGGAGTAGTGCCCAGCGTCTGCGTGAACGGATGCGGCTTCAAGGTCGACGGCGGCTCACTCGGGATCGACTGGGCCGCCCTCGGCGCCAAGCGTGGCCGGGCCGACTTCGGCGGGTGGACAGTCGCGCCGCCGCTGGGGAAGGTCGCGGACTGGTCGCTGATCATGACCTCGGCCAGCATCGCCTACAAGAACGTGTCGTGCCGGGCGCAGCACATCACGTTCTGGACCGTCGCCCCGGTGATCTACCTGCGGCAGGTCCCCGGCAACGACTGGAACATCGGCGTCACCATGGCCAGCAGCAAGACCGGTGACCCGGCCGCCGCGTTCCCGTCAGATGACCACTCCTACTTCCGGGAGCGGTGGCACCAGTCGTTGCCGGCCGGCACGAACAGCGAGAAGACGACGTCGTTCTGGTCGAAGGTCTACGACGACGTGGTGCAGCCGGGGGAGACGTTCTTCATGCGCAACGCCTTCTGGTTCTCCACCCCGTCGTTCGCGTACAGCACGGTGAACATCTTCAAGATGCCGGTCAACACGCTGCACTACCTCGCGCTGCCGGTCGCGGACTGAGGAGGGGATTCCGTTGACGACTGGTGTGTTCGACATCGCCGTGTACACGTCCTCAGGGCTGCTCGCCGCCGGTGTCGCGTGGAAGACACTCGCCAAGGCCGGCCGGTTCTTCCGCCGCGTCAACACGGTCGTGACCCAGTGGCTCGGGGACAAGGACCTGGAGATCCCCGGGATGCTCGACCGGATGGACGCCCACGAGCGAAGACTTGAGGACATCGAAGACCAGCTGAAACCCAAGGGCGGGAAGACGCTGCGGGAACGTCTCGACATCGTCGAGCGGGACGTGACCCGAATAAAAAAAGCCGTCCGGGCGGACGACAACGAAGGTGAGGGGGCGGACTGATGGCAACGTCGCAAAACGGGTGGCCGGCGACTGAGGATCGCGGCGAGATCGGCATCTGTGCCCTGTCGGTCAACAACGCCCAGTTCCCCGGCGGCGTGAAGGACGGGGACGTGCGCACCGTGCTGGAGTACGTGGCGAACCAGTTCCACGCCCGGGTCGAGCCGCTCGACGCGGATGCCTGCTGGGGCTACTACTACCGGCCGATCCGCGGCTCGCAGACGGTCAGCAACCACGCCTCCGGCACCGCGCTCGACTTCAACGCCCCTCACCACCCGCAGGGCAAGCGGGACACGTTCACCCCCGCGCAGATCGCCGAGATCCGGAAGATCCTCGCCGAGGTCGGCGGGGCCGTCACGTGGGGCGGCGAGTGGGACCCCGCGAGCGTCGACGAGATGCACTTCGAGATCTCCGGCGACGACAAGGCGGTCGCGGAGGCCGCCGCCCGGTTGAAAAGCGGCGGATCTGGACCCCGTCCGACTGTCCAAAATGGCGACAAGGGAGACCAGGTCAAGGCCGTTCAGCGCGCGGTCGGAGTCACCGAAGACGGGGTATTCGGAGGTGAAACCCTGGCCGCTGTCAAGAAGTTCCAGCAGCGCCACGGCCTCGCCGCAGACGGAGTCGTGGGCCCTGCCACTTGGGCTGCCCTTGACGGCGCTGGCGGGCCTGCTGGTGTGGCGCGCGCGACGCTTGACGCTGGTAGCAGCGGAGCAGACGTCACCTACCTCCAGAACCTGCTCAACAAGCTCTACCCGGCGTACTCGAAGCTCGCCGTCGATGGCCAGTACGGGCCGGCGACCGCCGGAGTCGTGCGGGAGTTCCAGAAACGCGCCGGGCTCGCCGTGGACGGCGTGGTGGGGCCGCAGACGTGGGCGAAACTGGCCGGAGGGTGACGACGTGACCGAACGGACGATGCGGGTGCTCGACGCCCAGACGGCCACACAGCACGTCGCGACCGGATCCGCGGCGGCCGGCACGGGGTTCGCCGGCTCGATCTCACTGATCCTCGTGTGGGGCCTCGGGCAGCTCGGCGTGCACCTGCCAGCCGAGGTCGCCGCGGCGATCGTGGCAGTGCTGATGACCGCGGCGGGGGTGTACGCGCCGAAGCTGGCGATCGCGAAGCTCGCGGCCGGCTTCATCGACGTCCCCCACGTCGCAGCGGACGTGGTGAAGGGAACGGTGGACGGTGCGACGAAGCAGGTTGGCGGCGCAGTGGGCGCGGTTGCGGGCGCAGTGGGTAATGCTGTGGGTGACGCTGTCGGCGGTGTTGTGGGGGGTGTTGCTGGCGGTGTTGCCGATGCTGTTCATCCGCAAGCTGCGGGGCCGAGGCGCACGCCACCGGCGCAACCGGGTGTTCGGGTCCCGCCGCGTCGACACCCGGGCCAGCGCAACCCGGCCCGGCAGCAGCCCGGAGGCGGAATGATCGATGTTTCGGCCGGGGTCGTGCCCCACGGCCGGCATCGCGGCAAGTGAACGCAACAAGGCCCCGGCGACTCTGAGGGGGTCCGCCGGGGCCTTGCGTTGCGTTTGTTCGGTTACGCTGAGGGGGAGTTAGCCTGCCGAACAGGTACTACTGTGCACAACGGTATCAACCGAGGTCAATACTCCGTCCGTGCGGAGTGGATCACTTCGCGTTCTTCTGGCTGGTCTGGCCGACCTTCCGCAACACAGGTACGGAAACCGCCACACCGTCCTTCGTCCGCTTGAATGCCTCGTCTGGCAGGTTCCACGGATGCGAGCGCAACAGCCGGCTGAACGCCGCCGCGCGCCGGGCGCCTGCTTCCCGACCCTCCGGGACCAGACCGGCCATGCGCCCCAGCTCGCGAACAAGCACGAAGTCCTGGTCGTAGTCGCGGAGCGCGAGCAGCACATCATTCACGGATGACTCGTCTGCCGTCGGCACCGTCTCGGCGCCGTCCTTCGCCGAGCGGCTCGGGTTCCACTCACGCAAACCGAGCCACACCTCCAGCGTCATCCTGTTTACCTCGAGCAGGTTGACGATCTGCATCTTCTCGACGCCTGCGGCGATGTGCTCGTTGAGGAGGTCCCGGAACGCGGCCATCGTCTCCGCGCTCTCGCGCTCGGCGTCGGCCTTGTCCTGCTGAAGCGCGGCGAATTCTTCCTTCGCCTGCTCAAGCGTCATCTCAGTGGGCTTGACGTTCTTGGCCAGGCGCCAGGCGCTGACCCGGTCGATCCCGAACAGCTCCCCGGCTTCCTTCGTGCCGACGCTGGCCGCGGTCTGCTTTTTGAGTTCGCGGAGGTCGTTGTCGATCAGCTTGAGGCGCCGCTTGGCGGCGTCCACTGGCTTCTTGGCGTGCTGCAACGCCCATTTGAGTACCAGCGTGGGATCGATCTCGCCGAGAGCTCCGGCCACGTCGGAGTAGCTCAGCCCGGCTTCGAATGCCTCGAAGGCCACGGCGCGAGCAACGTCGATGGCGGAATTCTCTTCGGTGTGGGCGCGCTGGATTCCTCTCCCGGCCTCACGCAGCTTGTCGCGGATGTCTGTCATGGTAGTACTAGACTATACGCAGACCGGGAGAGGTTATGCAACCCTGCTCAGGCTGCCTTGTTCAGGAGCAGCTGAAGGTAACCTGCTTCGCTGCCGAGCAAGTCGTGGACCTGGTCGGCGATCAGCTTGGCGACCTTGCCGCCCATGATCCCGTCCACCGACACCGTTCCCTTGACCAGCCAGCTGGTGTGTTCGCCGGCCGCCTGGAGTGACGTGTTCGCCGTGACCGGATCACCATCCTGATCGGAGAGGGCGGCCGACACTGTGCCGGCCGCGGTGTCGGCGCCGGTCTTGACCCACTTCTGTGTCAGGTTGACCACCAGGTCGCCCGGGTGCAGGTGGCGCGCGAGCCACGGCAGGCTGTCGCTCTTGATGGTCACCTCCGCCTTGTAGGTGAGGTTGCTGGCGTCGCCGGCGTAGTCGAGCAGCTTCGCGCCGCCCCCGCCGAACTGGTTCACGACCTGCTGGATGGAGTCCTTCGAGGTCATCGCGGTGTACACGGCGTCGAACGGATGGCTGAAGTCCGCGCCGTACTCAATCGATTCAGACATGAACCCAGGGTAGCCACGCGACTCCTCCGCGTGTTGGCGGCCGGAGCTCCGGAGCAGACGCCCGAATGGATCTTTTCAGTCCTGCTCAAAGTGCGTGAGTCTTGAAAGCCCGGAAACGGAAGGAGGGGAGCGAAATGGAAGAGAAAGATCTGTTTGTCGGCGACCGTGAACTGGCGGGCCCGCGTGACCGAGTCGACCTGTCGCACGGCGACCCGTCCACGTCTGGCGGTGGCGACGGCCACGGCGACGCGGGAGGCGATGGCCTGAACATCCCGGAGTGATCTGACGCACGTGCTCAAGGCGGCAGATCAGCCTCCATGACGCTGGTCTGCCGCCCCATCGAAAGAGGGGGACATGGATCATCACCTGATCACGGCGGTCGAGAAAGCACTTGGCTGGAACGGGCCGCAGAGCCTCGGCCAAGGGTTCGCGCACGGGAGCATGGCCGACCCGGCGCTGTGCCAGCGACTGCTCACGCCCACACGACTGCTCGACACGATCATGCGGCGGTCGCTGTCTTCCCCGCAGTTCCGGTGCTTCCAGAACGGCGAGGAGATACACCCGGACCGCTACCTCGCCGACGTCGCCACACGACGGGGACCAAGCAGAACGATGGCGCGGATGGACCGCTTGGGCCAGCTGATGAAGTCCGGCTGCACGGTCGTGCTCGACACGCTCGACACGTTCGACCCCACGATGGAAATCACCTGCCAGGCGATGCAGTGGTGGTCACGAGAACTCGTGCAGGTCAACGTGTACCTGACGACCAACGACGCCGCCGGATTCAACATGCACTGGGACGACCACGACGTCATCGTGATCCAGCTGGGGGGCGAAAAGTCCTGGGAGGTGCGCGGGACCTCACGCACGGCGCCCATGTACCGCGACACCGAACGGTCCACGGAGCCGCCCGCCGACGTCCTGTGGTCCGGCACCATGAAAACCGGCGACGTCATGCACATCCCACGCGGCTACTGGCACCAAGCAACCCGAACCGCGCGCGGGAACGGCTACAGCCTGCACGCCACCTTCGGCTTCGTGAAGCGGACCGGGGTCGACTGGCTGAGCTGGATGGCAGACCAATCCCGCCACCAGGAGATGTTCCGCCTTGACCTCGGGCGGTGGGCAGCTCCGGAGGACCAAACCACGGAAAGCTGGCGCCTGCTCTCGGCGATACCCGCCCTCACGGTCAGCCGCCCGCCGGCGGAGTACTTGGCCGCCCGCGAGCGCGAACGCCCCTCCCGCCGGCACGTCACCACGTTGGGCGTGTTCGGCCCGGTGACCGACGTGGTGTGCATGACGGACTTCCCACCTCAGTTCGAGCACAAGGCCGACACGATCGAAGTGCTGGCAGCAGGGAAGGTCCTGACCTTCGCAGCCCCGGCCGAACCCGTCCTCCGCCTGCTCCTGTCCGGTCGCCCTGCCAACCTCGACGAGGTCTCCCGTCTCACCGGGCTCGACGCGCACGCGGTTTCAGGACCGCTGCTCGAGATGGGCTTGTGCGCCGAGCTGACCGAAGAACTCGCATCCGGGTTTGCCGGCTTCGTCGACCAGGCCTGACCGCGCCGACCTACGGCCGCAGCTCCTGAAGCAGCACCTCTGCCGCTGCCTTCGCAGGCTCCGACAACGGCGTCGGCCGCCCGCGACGGTTGGCGATGCGGATCGCGTTCGCGCACACGAGCAGCTGCGACAGCTTGCCCGATCGGGTCTGCAAGTCTGCCGAGAACTCACGCTGCACCCGATCGGCCAGGGCGGAGTCCGGCAGGGACGACTGCCACAGAGTCGCAGCGTCGAGTCCGCGCGGTGCCTTCCCCCAGTCCTCCCAGTCGATCAGGTGGCCCTCGATCGACAGGTTGTGCCAGTGGACATCAGCATGAGCGGTCGTCCACTCGTCAACGGCGGTGTCCACGTCGGGGAACACCTCGCTGATCCGCTTGGTGAAGTGCGTTTGCGCCATGCCCACGCGGTCGGTCTGGTGTGTGGCAAGTGCGGCGAACGACTCGCGCGCGGTCGCCCACCACTTGTCCGGCAGGCCGGCCGCGGTTGCGAGGTCACCCACGACGGGCGCGGAGATGAACTCCACCTCGTCGGCACGCCACACGACGTTCCGGACCGCGTCAGCCCACGTCGTAGCCCTGAACCAGTCCGGCTTCTTCACCCCCTGGATCGTGGAGGCTGCCTCCAAGCCGACCCAGGACGCGCTGCTGATTCGCCAGTGCCCGCGGCGCTCGATCCTCGCCCAGGTATCGCGGCTTGTCCGGAATCCCTCCGTCGCACCTGATTCGCCGTAGACCACGGACGCGCGGTCAAGCTGGAGGTCGAACGCGCGCTCGACGAGGCGAAGAACGTCGTCGTGCTCGTGGTCGCGGACGTCGAATACGGGCGCGGGTGAGCTGGCCGTCAGAGCAGTGGACACGGGAAAAGTATTGCACGTGACTCGACACGGCGGGAGGGTGAAGTGTTACCGCTCCGCGTGGTGTTGGCAGTACATCGGCACGCCGACCTGCGGTAATTGCAGCGCATCGGCGAACCCTCGCGCTTCGCCCGTGTCGGCCACCGCGAGCGTCGTCCACGTGTAGCCGGTGCCGCGGCGCATCGCCGCCAGCGCCCGCACGCGCCGGTCACCTCGCACCCAACGCGGGCCTTCGGTGGACCAGTCGTAGCGGCTGAACGCCGCCCACGCGAGGATCCGCCCGTACCCGCGGCGCCGGTTCCTGGGCTCGACGTGTACGTGTTCGAGGACACCGGTTCGGTCGCGGTCGCAGATGGTCATCGTCGCGATGCCGACGACGTGGCCGGTGAGGTGGAGTTCGATCCGGCCGGACGCCGTCGTCGTGGGTGGTGTGGCGACGAGCTCAAGGCCGGCGCCGTCCGCTTCGTCGGGGGTGGCCTGCTCGTACGCGGGATCCTTGACGGCCCACACGTGATCCGGGTGGCCTTCGGTGCGGCAGGTTTCGCAGTGGAGGGAATGCAGCTGGAGTGCGGTGATCCACGAGAATGAGCCGTGTTCGGAGACGAGGTGCCGGCGAGGGCAGCTGTTCGGCGGGTGAATGACGAGACCACCCGTGGGCGTCAGTTCGTGCCACAGCGCAGGGCGGACCGGCAGGTCCTCGGGACCGAATTCGCTGCGCGCGCCTGACCGGCGCGTTCGGCTAGTGTCGAACACGCGTTCGACTCTAGCGCGGACTGGCGATCACCGCTCAACGCCTCGGAATCCACGCCACGCCACATGCCGCATCCGGCCCTCACGTGTCCAAGACCGGAAGGCCACCTCTCCCACGATGAGCGGCTCAACCCACCGTGTCCCGCGCGCATACTCGGCCGGCACAGGATCGGGGAACGGGCTGTCCGGACGACCGATCCGGGAGAGCAGCCGCTCCAGGTCGTCGAGGGTGTGCCGAGTGAAGCCGCTACCGACATCGCCGACGAGCCGCAACCGGCCGCCCTTCTCCCGCGCGCCCAGAACGAGGCTGCCGACCGTGTGCGCGCGGCTGCCGCGGCCGGGCCGCCACCCGCACACGACGACGTCCAGAGTGTTGATCAAGGGCCGCTTGATCCAGTCCCGGGAGCGCCGGCCGGGCAGGTAGCGGGACCCGACCCGCTTGGCGACCAGACCTTCCAGGTGGTGCGCTCGGGCGATCTCGAGCAGCCGCTGCGGATCAACGTCGCGATACGCCGGGGTGATCACCGCGTGCGGGGAGTCGAGCGGCCCCAGGCCCACCAACAACTCGCGCCGCCGCTCATAAGGCTCGTGCAACAGCATCTCCCGGCCGAGCATGAGCAGGTCGAAGGCGTAAAACGCGGCCGGGTGGCTCGCCAGCAACTCGCGCCGGGGTCGGAGCTGGTGGCGCACCTGGAGCAGACCAAAGTCCGGCCGGCCCTCTTCGTTGAGGACCACGATCTCCCCATCGAGCACTCCAACTCGCCCGCCGAGGGCGTCGGCGAACGCGCCCGCGAGATCGGGAAAGGATCGGGTGAGGTCGTTCCCATTCCGGCTCGTGAGCCTGGTGGCGCCGTCCGGGCCGACGCACAGGCAACCCCGGAATCCGTCCCACTTCCATTCCACCGACCAGCCGGAACCCGATCCGGCAGGTAGCTCGCCGTCGACGGCCAGCATCGGCGGGATGGCGTACGGCATCCCGTGAACGTCGACGTCCACCTGTTTCCGCATCGATCACCGCCGTAAAAGCACGAGAGCCCCGCCGGTTGACGGGGCTCAAGGCGCACGGGAGTTTCCTCACCGGGGTTGACTGTACCGCTGCCACAGGTCGGCGAGCAGTCGTGGAATCGCGGGGGAGAACCCGGCCTTGACGCACGCGCGGGCGACGATCGCGTAGGCGCTGGCGACGATCTCGGCTGGAACGTGGCCGGGGTCGGTCAGGGCGTAGAACGCGTCCGTCGTGGCCTCGTCGGATTCGAACAGTGCCGTTGTCAGGTCGTCAACGGGGACGGCAGTGCCGCTCACGCGGGCGGCGGCAAGGTCGGCCAGCAGGTCCGCCAGTCCCGCGTCCTGGTTCGCCGTTCTCGACCAGCTCGGCGAGTGGTCGGCCATCGCGGCGCGGGCGGTGGCGAACACCCACAGGGCGGCGGCGGCTTGGCGCGGGTCGTCGGTGACCAGGAATTCGCGGGCAGTGCCCTCGACCTCGGCGGCGATCTCGTACGGGGTGGTGGCGGTGGCGGTCATGCCGGTTGCCCTCTTTCGCGCCGTGGTTATGTTGGTTATAACCAACATATTTGTGTGATCGACACTACGTTGTCAAGAGGGTTGGATATGCTGGTTATAACCACGCCTCAAGGAGTTGGCCCGTGCACACCTACGAGCTCATCGCCCAGACGCTCGCGACCGAGATCGACAACGGAACCTGGCCAGCAGGCAGCCTGCTCCCCACCCTGGCTGAGCTGGAGAAACGGTTCTCGGCTTCGCGCATCACCGTGCGGGGCGCGCTCGAGCAACTCGACAAGCGGGGGTACGTCTACACCGGCCGGGCGGAGGGGCGACGCGGCACAGTCGTCCGCCACCGGGGGCGCACGTCCATCGTCGCCAACCTCGCGATCCGACCTGACCGGCCGAACAGCGACACCTCCGACGCCTTCATCGAAGCCGCCGAACTCGCCGGCCGGACACCCAGCAAGAGGTTCGAGCGTCGCATCGAGATCCCGCCCAAGGCGATCGCCGACCGGCTGGGCATCGCCCCCGATGAACCCGTCGTGGCCCGCACCCTCACGCAGCTGCTCGACGAGGAACCCTGGAGCATCGAGGTCGGCCACTACCCGATGGACCTCGCGCGCGAAGTCGGACTCGACGTCGAAACCGACATCAAGGGCGGTACCGCCCGTGCCCTCGAAGCCGCGGGCTACAAGGAGATCGCCCACTTCGATGAGGTCACCGACGAAACCGCGGACGCCGATGAGGCGTACCGCCTCGCTGTCCCGATCGGCAGCCCGTTGCTCGTGGTTGTCCGCACCGCGGCGACGGCCGACCGCGTCACCCGCGTCATGCGCTACCTGCGACTCGGCGGCCGTACCCGGCTGATCTGGGAGCAGGGCGCCCGCGAAGGGCTCGACGTCATCGCCGCCGCACGTAACCGGGGGACCGAGTGACCAGCTACGTCATGCGCCGCGCGGCGGCCGAAGACCTGCCGGCCGTCATGTCCCTGCTCGACGCACGAACGCAATGGCTGCGCGCACGCGACACCGATCAGTGGTCGACCCGCGCGTTCCAGCCCGTCATGGAAGGCGCCATCGAGCGCGGCGAAACCTGGCTGCTCTGCGAAGACGGTCAGGCCGTCGCGACGCTGACGATGAACACGACCGCCGACCCCGACTTCTGGACCCACGACGAGCAGACGACTCCGGCGTTCTACCTCTCGAAGCTGGCCACCAGCCTCGACCACAAGGGGCGGGGACTCGGCGCGCTACTGATCGACTGGGCCGCCGGCTACGCCTGCGAGCACGGGATCCTGTGGCTGCGCTGGGACGTGTGGCGCACGAACGTCGAGCTGCAGAACTACTACCGCAGCATCGGCGCGACCCCGCTCCGCGTCGTCAACATCCCGGGCCGGTACTCCGGCGCGCTCTTCGAGCTGAGCGCCACGCCCCGCGCGGACCTGGGGATCACCACGATTGCCCACACCGAGCAGTTGCCGCAGACCTAACTTGCCGGGGCCGGCCGCGGTGCCGTCCTGCGGCCACAGGATTGCTCGGCTCCCCGGCCGGCCTTTTCGGGTTGGTTCAGCCATCCAAACCCCGAGCGCAGCGTCGCACGCGTTCTTCCGCCGTGTCGAGGAACCTGGACATTCCCGTACACCACGAGCCATCGAGCACGCGGGCGTCCGGGTGTCGCACGGAGATGACGGGGATGGGTGGGGCAGGATGGCGTCGCTGCCGGCCGGTGAGCACCCCACCCAGCTTCCCCGGGGTGAGGCGTTCACCGGCCGGCAACGGCTTAGACGATGGTGAACTCCATTGGATCTTCGGCGTTGGGCATCGCGGCAAGCTCCGCCAGGAACGACTTCTCCGCCGCCAGCGCAGCCTTGACGAGCTGGTCCGGCACGAGGTGGCCGTAGCGGTCGACGGTGGTCGTGATCGACTCGTGCCCGAGGCGCCGTTGCACCGTCATCAGGTCGACGCCTTCGGAGATCTGCCACGACGCGTGTGTGTGCCGCAGATCGTGGATGCGGGGCTTCTTGGTGATCCGCTGCTCCGGCGGAATCGGGACGCCGTCTTTGGTGTGGGTGGCAGTCGCGGCTTCGACGGCCGGCTTCCAGACGTACTGCTGGAACTTCGAATGCCAGATCGGCCCGCCCTTCACCCCCGTGAACAGGAGCTCATCAGGGCTGCGCATGGACACCAGCGGCACGAGAATGTCCACGAGCGAAGGCGGCAGCGAGATGGTCCGGCGCGCCCGCGGTGTCTTCGGCGGGCCGATGTACGTTCCGCCCTCCTTGCGTTTCCTGGCCTTGGTGACCCTGATGGAGGGAGTGGCGGCCAGGAGATCGACGTCGCGCACCTGGAGCGCGACAAGCTCGCCGAAGCGCAAACCGGTGCGGGCGAACGTATGGAGGACCGGCTTGAAGTGGTCCCTCACGTGGCTCACGAGGATGTTGAACTCCCCGTAGGTGAGGAACGTGGACTCGAACGCGATCGAGCTGGGCAGGCGAATGCCCTTGCACGGGTTCTCGTCGATCAGCTTGTACTCGTACAGCGCGCTCTTGAAGACCGCGGACAGAAGTCCGTGCACATTCCCGATCGACTTGGACGAGAGATTTCCCTTGTCGTCCAACGTGTTCAGCCACTTCTTGATGTCGGACCGGTCGACCATGTTGATGGGACGGTTGCCGAGGTAGGGGGCGATGTGGAGCTTGGCGTCGCGACGGTAGGTCTGGCGTGTGCGCTCCTGGATGCCGGTGAGCTCCGAAACGTGCCGCTCGATGACTGCCGACAGAGACGGCACACGGGTTTCGACGCTCGCCATGACTTCGGCCGCGCGGTCGAGGCGATGGCCGCACTTCTCGAGCAGGTCCTTGAAGCGGCCGGCTTTCTCTTCGTCGTCGAACTTCATCCGCTCCCGGCTGCGGGTGTGCGGGTCGTACCAGACGACGCGGAAGACGGTCTTGGGGTAGGCGTTGGCGCCGCGGCCGCGTTCGGTCCGTGTTTCGATCGATGCCACCGTTCACCACCTCGCCGTGATGCGAACCGGGCGCAACAGGGTTGCGGGCGTGTGGACGTCGGCGTGGACGCCTGTGTGGGGGTCTCCGACTAGGGTGGGCTGGCCGCGCCGAGCCTCCCCGTGGTGGGTGTGAGTGATCTTCGGGTGGGTCACGAGACAGGGACGCTACCCCTGATCTTGGTTCCCGGGGGATAGAAATCGGTCTCCGGGGGATACGGCTTTCAAAAGTGCCCTCTGACCTGCGTGTGGTGCGCCAGGGGTGACCGGCGCCGCTCCGGTCACCCCTGGCGCAGTCCTGGGGTTCCGGCACGAGTGCGCGCCGCCGAGGGTCGTCGCGCCGAGGGAACCCCTGTGGGACAGGGGGTCCCTCGGCGGCGGTGCGGCCGGGAGGGCGGAGCGGGAGGTGCCGGGGGTGGGGTCGAGGACTGGCCGAGGTTGATAGTTAGGAAACTTTCCTATCTATTGGAAGAAATGACACCATCCCGGAGAGGGTGGTGTCAATACCGGACCGCTCGATCACTGTCCGTCAACCCGACCGCTCGCCAGCACCGACCGGCCCTCATCGGGGATCAGTCGAGCAGCCACGCGAACTCTCGGCGGCGGCCCAGCTCCGCCACCGCCTGCTCGGCGGCGTCCTTCGTCAACGCGGGGAACACGACGAAGTTCTTCTCGAAGAACTCGACGGGCCGGTTCTTCGCCCGGCGTGACCCGCGAGGAAGCGAGACGAGACCTTCAGCCCGCGATGTCCGCCCGCCCGATCACCTTCGTGATCTTCGCCCGAACGAGCGATTCCTCCGGCACGGCGTTGCGCTTGCCGTACGCCTCGGCCTGGTCCGCGCCCATGTAGCGGCCGCCGAGCCGGGTCGCCCATTCGAGCATCTCGTCGAGGTCGTGGTGCAGCGTCGCCTCGGCCGTGAACTGCACGTAGGAATACGGCGGCTTCTGGTCGTCGACGGCCAGCGACAGCCGCGGCTCGCGGCGCAGCGCCTTGCCCTTCAGTGTGTCCGTGCCTGTGGTGAACACGATTTCGTCACCGTCGGGGCCCTCGTTCAGCAGAAACCAGATCGGCGTGACGATCGGGGCCCCGTTGGCGCGAACGATCCCCAGCATCCCCGTCCGCGTGCCTTCGGTCGCGAACGCCCACCACTCGGCCCTGCTCATCTCACGCATGTGGGTCACGCTAGCCGTCCGCGTGTGCGGGCGCCTGAGCAGTCCGACTAGCCTGGCCTGCTGTGCGAGACGACGAGATGGGGTTAGCGGGCCTGGCCGACGAGGGGCTGACCCGCCGGCTGAAGGCGCTCGCGTGCACCGCGCCGTTGCACGACCTCGACGCGCGCAAGGCCAAGCTCGACTGGGCCGACGCGACGATCTACCAGATGGCCGAGATCGCGCTGCACACCATCGACCAGGTCACCATCGCCATGGACTTCGACACGGGCGCGGGCCACGACCAGGTCATCGACCGGTTGCTCACGTTCATCTCGCAGCAGGCGCCTTCGCGCACGCCGTTCGAGCACGTGCGCGTGGCGAAGTGGGTGCTGGACAACCTGATCAACGTCGGCACCACCGACCGCGGCTTCCGGCGCGTCTACGGCTCGATGGGCCCCGGCGGCTACCAGCGCCGCCAGTTCGACTTCAAGCTGCTCGTGGAGCTGGCCGCGCCCGACGGCGAGGTCTACCTGCGCGCCACCGACGAGGCCATCAACGTGCTCGTCGGCGCGCTGGACACCGACGTCGAGTCGGCCCAGATCGCGGCCGAGGTGAAGCTCGAGAACCTGATCAACCGCGGCCGGCTCGCCGACGCGAAGCTCGCGGCCGAGCAGGCGCGCTACCGCACCGTGCAGTACGGCGAGACCCTGCGCGCCAAGCTCGACGCCACGCGTCGCGACGTGCGCGCCGTCGACTGGGAGCTCGAGGTGCCGGACCTGATCGACTCCGCGCTCGGGCACATCGAGTCCCGCTTCCGCGCGGAGAACGCGATCCTCAAGAACATCACCACCGCGCGCGACGAGTCGGAGGAGCTCGACCACAAGCGGCGCGCGGCCGAGCTCGTCGACATCGTCGCCGACTGCATCCGCCGCCACACGCGCCTGCAGTCGCGCCTGGCCGCCGCCGGCGCCGTGTTCCGCGCCGAGCAGGACCGCCAGCAGTTCTCCGGCCCGCCGCAGCGCGCGACGATCGACCTGTTCGGCCAGCTGCTCGTCCCGACGCTCGGCCTGCCGCTGGCCGACGCCCTCGCGCCCGCCGAGCACTTCTTCCACGCGGTCGCGGGCATCACGCCGCCCGCGGTGCCCGCGTTGTCCTCGCTGGTCTCGCTGCTGCTGCGCCCAGCGCCGGAGCGCGACCAGCTCGTCGGCGAGATCCCCGAACCCGAGCTGATGCCGGCCGAGGACACCGACCGCTTCGGCGACGACGTGTGGCGCCTCGCCGACGACCTGCTCGACCTGCCCGACGTGCCGCGCCGCCTGTCGGGCCTGCTGGAGGACGCGCGCCGCACGAAGCAACCCGGTCTGGCGACCCTGGTCGCGCTGCGCGCCCTGCACGCCTACAGTCCCGAGGTCGGCGCCGCGCGCCGCCAGGGGGAACGCCACGTGCTGCTGGCCGTCGACGACGGCACGCTGCTCGTCGACCCCGAGTTCGGCGGCGCCGACCTGCTGCTGTCCACCGCCGAGGTCGAGCGCGCCGAAGAGAACACCGAAGACAGCGAGGAGGTCGCCTGATGCCCGTGACCCACACGAGCGTCGACGCCGAGGCCGCCGCGCGCCTGGTCGCGTTCGGCATGCGCCCGAAGCAGCTGCCCGCCCGCGACGTCGTCTACGGCGAGCTGGTGCGCCGCTACGCAGAGGACAACGCGTTCAAGGCACTCACGCACGCCGTCGCGTCGGGCCTGGGGCTGATGGTGCTGGAGGTCAACCAGCAGGCGGGCGCCGTGCTGGCCGCCGTCGACGAGTCGATCTTCGAGATCAAGATGGACAGCTACGCGCGCCAGGCCAAGATCCGCGAACGCCGCGAGACGGAGAAGGTCATCCACGGCCTCATCCACCTCGCCGCCGCGGCGCTGGCCTACCCGCGGCCCGACGACCTCGCCAACGACACCTACATCGGCCGCGTGAGCGTGGAGCAGGTCGACGCGATGGTCCGCGAGGCCGCGCGCATGCTCGACGAGCGCGCGCAGCAGGCCGAGGCCAACAACGACCCGCTGGCCGACGCGCCGGAGCTGGAGCAGGCGTGGCGCGCCTACGCCCGGCGCCCGGCCGCGGCGGCCACGAAGGACGGCCGCATGGCCGCCGACACCACCCGGGGCATGGTCGCGCGCGCCCTGCGGTTCCTCGCCGACCAGGGCTTCCTGGTGCCGGTGAGCGACGAGCAGGGCGGCACCTACCGCACCACGCCGCGGTATCAGATCCAGGTGCGCGAGCTGGCCGCCGACGCGGCGTTCGACGACCTGCTCGCGCTCGACGTCGTCGCGGTCGCGAGCGCGGGGGGAACGCTGCGCGCAGCCTCTTCGGACACGTTGCAGTAGAGGGGATTCGATGTACGAGCTTTCGCGGGTCCGCCTGCACTCGGTGGGCCCCGCGGGCGCCCGCTACCAGGACGTGGTGCTGGACTTCAGCGGCGTCGGCGCCACCATCACCGCGCCGAAGCAGGACGCGCTGTTCAGCGCCGGCATCCACGCCGGGGGACCGGTGCGCCGGCCCTCGCCCGCGAGCGTGCTGTTCCTCGAGAACGGCGGCGGCAAGTCGGTGCTGATCAAGCTGATCTTCTCCGTGATGCTGCCCGGCCGCCGCCAGGTGGTCGGGACCACGAGCACGAAGGTGCTGGAGAAGTTCGTGGCGGCCAAGGACGTCTCGCACGTGGCGCTGGAGTGGCTGCACGTGGAGACCGGGCACCGCGTGATCACCGGCAAGGTCTCGGAGTGGCGCGGGCACGTGACGTCGGCGGACTCGGAGAACCTCGTGGACTCCTGGTACTGCTTCCGCCCCACGCAGGAACTCGGCCTCGACTCGCTGCCGCTGACCGCGGACGGCCGGCTGCTCACGATGTCCGGCTTCCACGACCGGATCGCCGCGGCGGCCATGGCCGAGCCGGAGCTGGAGCTGTCCTGGACGCGGCGCCACCACGAATGGACCGGCCGGCTCGACTCGCTCGGCCTCGACACCGAGCTGTTCCGCTACCAGCGCGCGATGAACGCGGGCGAGGGCGAGGCGGCCGACGCGTTCCAGTTCTCCACCGACGAGGCGTTCGTGGAGTTCCTGCTGCGTGCCGTGCTGTCGGAGGACGAGCCGAAGGACCTCGCCGAGGTCGTGTCGACGTATGCGCACAACCTCGCGCAGCGCGGCGATCTGCTGGCGGAGAAGGACTTCGTGGAGGGCGCGCTCGAGCTGCTCGGCCCGCTCGCCGACGAGGAAGGTGTGGCCGCCGCGTCGCGCCGGATCGCCGAGTCGGCCCGCGCCGACCTGCGTGAGCTCGCCGGCCGGATCCACGCGCGCAACGAGCTGGAGAACGCGCGGCTGTCCGGGCTCGAAGAACACGTCGACGAGGTGAAGTCGGCGGAGAAGCTGGCCGAGGGCGACCATCGCCGGCTCGCCGCGGGCGTGACCGAGCTGCGCCGGCTCGTCGCCGTGCTGCGGCTGGAGGAAGCGCAGGAAGCGCGCCAGCGCGTGGACGCCGAGCTCGCCGACGCGAAGACGGCGGCCGAGGCGTGGCGCGAGACCGCGACCGTGCTGAACCACCTGAACGCCTCCCGCAAGGCGAAGGACCTGCGTGAGCTCGTCGGCAACCGCGAGGAGAAGGCGAAGCCCGCGCTGGCGGCGCGCAACTCCGCGGCCTCGGCGCTGGCGCGTGGCCTCACGTCGCTGGCCCGCGACGCGCAGCGCCAGGCGGACAAAGCCGAAGCCCGCGCCGGCGCTTTGCGTGCGGAGGCCGAGAAGGCGCAGACCGATCGGGACGAGGCCGCGAACCTGGCCGCGTCTCGGCGAGCCGAGGCGCGCGGGCTGTCGTCGCGGATCGCCGAGTTGCGCGAGGAAATCTCGACGTCGGTCCGAAGTGGACTGTTGACGGCCGGCGCGGACGTCGCGGAAGCTTCGCGCGCGGCGCGCGGGCAAGCCGACGAGTCGGCGGCCGAGCTGGGCCGGCGTGAGCAGGAGCTCGACCGCGCGGCGGAGGATCTGCAGGCGGCGCAACGGGCCGTGAACGAGGCGAACCAGCTCGCCGGGTCCACTCAGGACCGTCTGGTGCGCGCGGCGGAAGACCTGGACCGGGCGCACCGCCGGACGGACGCGCTCGCCGTCGAACCCCGGCTCGTCGAGCTGCTCGGCGCCGACGACGTGCGCCTGGAAAGCGACCTTCCCGTTCTGCTGCAACGGCTTCGGGAAGCGAGCGCGGCCGTCGAGAAGGAGCAGACGGCGCTGCGGATGGAGGAGTCGGCCGACGAGCGTGCGCTGGCCGCGCTCGGCTCCGGCGGGCTGCTCCCGCCGCCGCACGACGTGCAGGCCGCGCTGGACGCCCTGGAAGAAGCCGGGATCACGGCGTGGTCCGGCTGGCGCTACCTGTCCAAACTGGACGCCGGCCGCCGCGCCGACGTGCTGGAGCGCCTGCCGCAGCTCGTCGCGGGCGTGCTGCTGAACGACGCCGCGCAGGTGCCGCGGGCGCGTGAGGTGCTGGCCGCTGGGCGGCTGCTGCCCAGTGCGGTGATCGCGGTGGGCACCACGGAGGCGTTCCAGAGCGACGACGGCGAGGCCGCGGCGGGCGTGGAGTTCCTCGTGCCGCCGAACCCGGCGATGTACGACGAGGAAGCGGCCGACACCGAACGCGAGGCCGTGGCGCTGCGGCACGCCGAACGCCAGCGGCGGCTGGAGCAGCTCGCCGGCGCGCTCGCCACCGACGGCGCGCTCACGTGGAAGCTCACGACCTGGCGCGAGGACTACCCGGCCGGGGCGATCGCCACGCTCGCGGAGCAGGCCGAAAGTGCCCGCGTGGCAAGGGAAACCGGGCAGACCGCGCTCGGGCAGGCGGAGGCGGAGTTCGCGCGGCTGAGCGAAAAGGCGGCGGCGCTGCGCGAGCGCGTGCCGGCTTTGCGGCTGGCTGTGGCCGACGGCGAGGAGAAGGCGCGCCGGCTGGGTGAGCTCACGACCCGGGCCACGCGCGTCGCCGAGTGGACCGAGGAAGTCGAGCGGGCCACGGAGATCGCGGAGCGCGCCGAGGCCACGGCGGCCGACGCGGCGGCTCGCGCGGCGCGGCTGCGCGAGCAGGCGGGGGAGGAGCAGCGGACCGCGGACGGGCACCGCCGCACGGCGACCACCGCGCGGTCGGAGCTGGCCGAGGTCCCGGGGGCAGCCGAGGTGACCGAGGACGCCGAGGCGCCGGCCGAGCCCGTGGACGCGCTGCGGCGGACGTTCGCGTCGGCCTCGGAGGCCTACGCGAAGGTGGAGGTCGGCAGCGACCTGCGCGCGGAGCTGGACCAGGCCGAGTCGGCGGAAGCCGCGGCGGGCTCGGCGCTCGAAGCGCTGGACGAAGCCGTGCGCACGCGGGCGGCGGAGCTGCTGGAGACACCGGACGGCTCGGACGCTTCGGCTCGCGCCGCCGCGTTGGCCCGCGCACGCCGCGTCGTCGACTCCGTCGAGGAGGACCGCACCGAGGCGATCGGGCAGGTGTCCACCCGGCGGGCGGAGCTGGACGTGCTGCCGCTGCAGACGGGCGCGGCCTCGCCCGCCGAGCGGCCCCGCGACATCGAGCACGGCCTGGAGCTGGTCGACGCCGCTTCGCTGGAGGTTTCGGCGGCGGCGCGCACGTGGGAAGAGCTGCAGGAGCGGCGCGCGGCGGCGGAGGCGACGCTGGACGCGGCGAAGGCGTCGGCGTCCGGCTTCGGGCTGCTCGGCGAATCGCTCGCGCATCTGCTGCCGGAGGATCCGGCCGAGGCGTACGACGGTGACGTGGAATCGGCCCGCACCAAGCATTCGCAGCTGAACACGGTGCTGACGACCGCGCAGGAAGCCGCCGACGCGGGCGACCGCCGGGTGCGCGCGGCCACCGACCAGCTGGCGCAGTACGCGACGGAGAAGCGCTTCGAAAAGCTGAGCACGCCCGTGCGCCAGCAGGTGATCGCCGTGAAGCGCGACCAGCTGCCCGGCCACGCGGCCGAATGGGCCGAGGCGCTGCGGCCGCGGCTGCGCACGCTCACCGACGACCTCGCCCAGATCGACCGGCACCGCGGCGGCATCATCACGCGCCTGCAGGGCATGGTCGACGGCGCGCTGCGCACCCTGCGCTCGGCCCAGCGCGTGTCGCGGCTGCCCGACGGCCTCGGCGACTGGTCGGGTCAGGAGTTCCTGCGCATCCGCTTCACGGAGCTCGAGGACAACGTGCTGGCCGAGAAGCTCGGCGAGGTCGTGGACGAGGCCGCGGTGGGCAAGACGGCCGACGGCCGCGACGTGAAGCGCGACGGCCTTTCGCTCGTGCTGCGCGGCGTGCAGGTGGCCGCGCCCAAGGGGTTCCGAGTCGACATGCTCAAGCCGGACTCCGTGCTGCGCACCGAACGCCAGCGTGTGTCCGAGATCCGTGACGTGTTCTCCGGCGGCCAGCAGCTCACCGCGGCGATCATCCTGTACTGCACGCTCGCGTCGCTGCGCGCGAACAACCGCGGCAAGGCCCGCAACCGCCACTCCGGCGTGCTGTTCCTGGACAACCCGATCGGCCGCGCGTCGGCGGGCTACCTGCTGGAGCTGCAGCGCGCCGTCGCGGAGGCACTGGGCGTGCAGCTGATCTACACGACGGGCCTGTTCGACGCCGGCGCGCTCGCGGAGTTCCCGCTGATCGTCCGCCTGCGCAACGACGCCGACCTGCGCGCCGGGCGCAAGTACCTGTCGGTGGACTCGACCGTCCGCAACTCCCTGGAGGACCTCGGCGAGCCGGACGGGGTGGCCCGGCTCTCGGCGACGCGGATGTTCGCGAAGGTGAGTGAGCCGGTCTCCGAGCCGGCCGAGGATTCCGCTGTGGACGAACAACCCGCGTGACGCGGAACAGTGCCGAGGCCGGGGGAGTTGCCCCCGGCATGAGCGAACTGGGCCCACTGGGTGCGGCGATACCGGCGTTCGACACCACGGACTCGGCAGCCGCGATCGCCGCGGCCGTGCGGCTGGAGGAACTCGGCTACTCCACCTTGTGGATGCCGGGCGGCCAAGGCGACAACCTGGCGCTCGTCCCGGACCTCGTCCGCGCGACCCGGCGGATCACCGTGGCCAACGGGATTCTCTCGGTGGACCAGGTCCCGGCCGCGGAGGTGGCGACGGTGTACCGGGCACTGGCGGCCACACACCCCGGCCGCTGGCTGCCCGGCCTCGGCGGCGCCCACGGCCCTCGTCCCCTCGCGACGCTCACGGCGTACCTCGACGAGCTGGACACCGCGGTCCCCGCTTCAGGGCGCGTGCTGTCCGCGCTGGGGCCCCGCATGCTCGAACTGGCCCGCGACCGCGCTTCGGCCGCGTACCCGTTCCTCGTGACGCCCGACTACGTCGCCTCCGCGCGCGAGCTGCTCGGCGCCGGCACGCGCCTGGCGGTGCTGGTCACCGTCGTCGCGGAGCCCGAACCGGCCCGCGCGCGCGACCTCGTACGCGGCGGCTCGCTGCGCTTCCTCGCCGGCGTCCCGGGTTACGCCGCCAACTTCCGCCGCATGGGCTTCACCCCCGCCGACGTCGCCGACCTGTCCGACCGCCTCGTCGACGGGGTCACCGTCCACGGCTCGTTCGACACGGTGGTGGCCCGGCTGCGCGAGTATCGGGCCGCGGGTGCCGACCAGGTGGTGGTGTCACTGGACGGCCTGCCCGAATCGTGGCACGGCGGCCTGGTGGCCGCGCTGGGTTAGTCCTTGCGGCCGGTGAACGCGAGCGTCGTGCCGAGGCCGATCATCACCAGGCCGCCGGTCCCGCCGACGAGTTCGAGGCGGCGGGGCGAGCGGGCGAACCACGTGCGGGCTGTGCCGGCGACCAGGGCCCACGCGGTGTCCGACGCGAGCGCGATCACCGGGAGACAGAGGCCGAGCAGCAGCATCTGCGCGGGCACCGAGCCGGCGGCCGGGTCTACGAACTGGGGCAGCAGCGCGGCCAGGAAGACGATGGACTTGGGGTTCGCGAAGCCGACGATGAAGCCGTCGCGCAGCACGGTCAGCGTGCGGCCCGGGGTGGTGCGCACGGCCGCGGCCATGGCGTCGGCGAGCTTGCGGCGCTTGCGGATCGCCTGCCCGCCCAGGTACACGAGGTAGAGCGCGCCCGCGAGTTTGATCGCGGTGAAGACGGTGGCGGACGTCGTGACGACCGCGCCCAGCCCGAACGCGATGGCCACCACCTGCGTGTAGACGCCGGTGGCGTTGCCCAGCACCGTGAGCAGCGCGTCGCGGCGGCCCACGGTGAGCGCGCGGCTGATGGTGAACAGCACGCTGGGCCCGGGGACGACGACCATGAGGAACGTCAGGGCGGCGAAGGCCGCGAAGTGCGCAGGCGTGACCATCTCCCGAGCGTAGAACGCGCGGCCGGGTCGCGACGAGACGTTTTTGTCGGACCCCGCTGGTACAACGAGCGCGTGAAGATCTCCCTCGCGCAGCGCCGCGCCCGGCTCGGCGTGCGCCACCACCTCGCGGCTCCCGCGGCCACCGTCGAGGAGGCCGCAGGCGGGGTCGTCGCCCTGCACGCGACCGACCCGGCTTCGGTGTTCCTCGCCGCGTGGGCGCGGGCGCCGGAAGTGGGCGTGGCCGATGTCGAGCGCGCGCTGTACGAAGACCGCACGTTGTTGCGGCTCCTCGGTATGCGCCGCACGGTGTTCGTCGCCGAAGTGGCCACGGCCGCGCTCGTCCAGGCCGGCTGCGCGAGCGATATCGCTGTGAAGCAACGGAAACTGCTCGAACAGCACCTCGGCACGGTCGGCCATCCCACCAACGTGGAGGATCCACCGAGCTGGCTCGCCGACGTCGCCGCGAGCGTCGAGAAAGCCTTGCGCGCCAGGGGATCTGCCACCGCGCAGGATCTGGTCGACGACGAACCGCGCCTGCGCCAGCAGCTCCACATGGCCAAGGGCAAGCCGTACGCGGCGATCGGCAACGTCACCAGCCGCGTGCTCTTCCAGCTCGCCGTCGACGGCCGCATCGTGCGCGGGCGCCCGCGCGGCAGCTGGCTCAGCACGCAGTACCACTGGGCCCCGCTCGACGGCTGGCTCCCCGGCGGCCTGCCCCCGGTCCCGCCCGCCGACGCCCGCGCCGAACTCGCACGGCGCTGGCTGCGCGCCTTCGGCCCGGCACCCGTCGCCGACCTGCGCTGGTGGACCGGCTGGACGGCCGGCCAGACCAAACAGGCCCTCGCCGCCGTCGCCCCCACCGAGGTCGACCTCGACGGCGAACCCGGCCTCGTCCTGTCCGACGACCTCGAGCCCGTCCCCGAACCGGCGCCCTGGGTCGCCCTCCTCCCCGCCCTCGACCCGACGCCCATGGGCTGGTCCGCCCGCGACTGGTACCTCGGCCCCCACCGCCCCGCCCTCTTCGACCGCAGCGGCAACATCGGCCCCACGGCCTGGTGCGACGGCCGCGTCGTCGGCGCTTGGGCCCAGCGCCCGACCGGCGAGGTCGTGCTGCGCCTCCTGGAGGACGTCGGTGCCGACCGCGCGGCCGCCCTGGAAGCCGAAGCCGCCCGCCTGACGACGTGGCTGGGGGACACGCGCGTCGTGCCGAAGTTCCGCACCCCTGCCGAACGCGAGCTGTCGACGTGAGCACGCCGACGAGCAGCCCCGGCCGTCCGGGCATCACCGCCGGCTCGACGGGTCACCTCGCGAAGCGCCCGAGAGCTACGGGGCCCGGCCGTCGAAAACGGCTGAGCCGGCCGGCCGCAAGACCCGGTTTCCGCGGCGACCCGCCGCGCTCGTGACCGACGCCCGGCCGGTCCCGACGCCTCGGCGAGACGGCCGCACCCGCGAGACGCGGCCGGGCACCCGCGAGATGCGACCGCGCACCCGCGATGCGCGGCCGCGGCCCGAGGCGGCACCCCGCGCATCCCGCTCACGACGCGCCCGGACCAGCCCACCCCGATCCCGACCTTCCGGACTCCACCACCCGTCAGGCCACCGCGTGAACCGCGGCACCAAGACCGATCAAGCGCGTGGTCCGCACCCCTTCCTGTGACACCGCCGGTTTTCCTGTCGCAAGCTCGTGAGCTGGCTTCTTAATCGATTCTTGACGGTTCGGCGCAGTGGTGGAAGTCTCGTCGGGGCAGTCAGGGTCGGCCGTGCCCGCACGCTAGGGTTGCGCCGAGCCCGGAAGTCTTCCGGGGCGTGGGCCCCGGTTTGAATGCACACAGCAGTGATCACGACAAGAGGAGTGGCAGCAGTGACCGTTCGCGTAGGTGTCAACGGCTTCGGCCGGATCGGCCGCAACTTCTTCCGCGCCGTGAAGGCGAGCGGTCACGACATCGAGGTCGTCGCGTTCAACGACCTCGGCGACGTCGCGACGATGGCCCACCTGCTCAAGTACGACACCATCCTTGGCCGCTTCCCGGGCGAGGTCAGCCTGAGCGACGACGGCATCGTCGTCGACGGCAAGACCATCAAGGCCCTGGCGGAGCGCGACCCGGCGAACCTGCCGTGGGGCGACCTGGGCGTGGACGTCGTCGTCGAGTCGACGGGCTTCTTCACCAACGCCGACGCCGCGAAGGCCCACATCGCCGGCGGCGCCAAGAAGGTCATCATCTCCGCGCCCGCCAAGGGCGAGGACCTGACCATCGTGCTGGGCGTCAACGACGACAAGTACGACGGCTCGCAGGTCATCATCTCCAACGCCTCCTGCACCACCAACTGCCTCGGCCCGCTGGCCAAGGTCCTGCAGGACGCGTTCGGCATCGAGCAGGGCCTGATGACCACCATCCACGCGTACACGCAGGACCAGAACCTGCAGGACGCGCCGCACAAGGACCTGCGCCGCGCCCGCGCCGCCGCGATGAACATCGTGCCGACCTCCACCGGTGCCGCGAAGGCCATCGGCCTGGTGCTGCCGGAGCTGCAGGGCAAGCTCGACGGTTACGCGCTGCGCGTCCCGGTGCCGACCGGCTCGGCCACCGACCTCACCGTCACGCTGACCAAGCCGGCGACGCTCGAAGAGGTCAACGCCGCGTACAAGGCCGCCGCCGAGGGCTCGCTGTCGGGCTACCTGCGCTACAACGAAGACCCGATCGTGTCGGCCGACATCGTCACCGACCCGGCGTCGTGCATCTACGACGCGCCGCTGACCAAGGTCATCGGCAACCAGGTCAAGGTCGTCGGCTGGTACGACAACGAGTGGGGCTACTCCAACCGCCTCGCCGACCTGGTCAAGCTCGTCGGTTCGAAGCTCTCCTGAACCCGATGACGGTCAAGAACCTCGAGAACCTGCTGAGCGAGGGTGTTCAGGGCCGCTACGTACTCGTACGCAGCGACCTGAACGTCCCGCTCGCCAGTGCTGATGGCGCCGGCCCGCAAGCGACCGGCGCGGACCGGATCACCGACGACGGCCGCGTCCGCGCCGCCCTGCCGACGATCGAGAAGCTCGCCGGCGCGGGCGCCAAGGTCGTCGTCACGGCGCACCTGGGTCGCCCCAAGGGCGAGCCCGACTCGAAGTACACGCTCGCGCCCGTCGCGAAGCGGCTGGGCGAGCTGCTCGGCGCCGAGGTCCCGCTCGCCGGTGACCTCGTGGGCGACTCGGCCAAGGCGCTCGTCGGCGGTCTCGCCGACGGCGGCGTCGCGCTGCTGGAGAACGTGCGCTTCGACGCGCGCGAGACCAGCAAGGACGCCGTGGACCGTTCCGAGCTGGCCGCCGAGCTGGCCGCGCTCGTCCCCGGCGGGGCGTTCGTGTCCGACGGGTTCGGCGTGGTGCACCGCAAGCAGGCCTCGGTCTACGAGATCGCCGCGGTGCTGCCGGCGTACGCGGGCGGCCTCGTGCTGGCCGAGCTCGACGTGCTGAAGAAGCTCACCGACGACGTCAAGCGCCCGTACGTGGTGGTGCTCGGCGGCGCGAAGGTGTCGGACAAGCTCGGCGTGATCGCCAACCTGCTGACGAAGGTCGACCGCCTGCTCATCGGCGGCGGCATGGCCTACACCTTCCTCAAGGCCCAGGGCCACGAGGTGGGCCAGTCGCTGCTGCAGGCCGACCAGCTGGACCAGGTGTCGGGTTTCCTCGCCGAGGCGGAGAAGCGCGGTGTGGAGCTCGTGCTGCCGGTCGACGTGCTGGCCGCCACCGAGTTCGCGGCCGACGCCGAGCAGGAGGTCGTGGCCGCCACGGCCATCCCGGCCGACCGCCAGGGCCTCGACATCGGCCCGGAGAGCCGCGAGCTGTTCGCGAGCAAGCTGGCCGACGCGGCCACCGTGTTCTGGAACGGCCCGATGGGCGTGTTCGAGTTCGAGGCGTTCTCGGGCGGCACCCGTGCCGTGGCCGAGGCGCTGGTGAAGAGCGACGCGTTCACCGTGGTCGGCGGCGGTGACTCGGCAGCCGCGGTGCGGCAGCTGGGCCTGCCGGAGGACGGCTTCTCCCACATCTCCACAGGCGGCGGCGCCTCCCTGGAGTACCTGGAGGGCAAGGAACTGCCCGGTGTTTCGGCGTTGGAGGAGAAGCACTAGTGGCACGCAAGCCGTTGATCGTCGGCAACTGGAAGATGAACCTGAACCACCTCGAGGCCATCGCCTTGGTTCAGAAGATCGCCTTCGCGCTGCCGCAGAAGTACTACGCGAAGGTGGACGTGGCGGTGCTGCCGCCGTTCACGGACATCCGCAGCGTGCAGACCCTCACCGACGGCGACAAGCTGTCGCTCACCTACGGCGCGCAGGACGTGTCCCCGCACGACTCCGGTGCCTACACCGGTGACGTGTCGGGCCTGATGCTCGCGAAGCTGGGCTGCACCTACGTCACCATCGGCCACTCGGAGCGGCGCGAGTACCACGCCGAGACCGACGAGCTGGTCAACAAGAAGGTGCGTGCGGCCGTCAAGCACGGGATCACGCCGATCTTGTGCGTCGGCGAGAAGCTCGAGGTCCGCGAGGCCGGCGAGCACCACTCGCACGCGACGACCCAGCTGATCGAGGGCCTCAAGGGGCTCAAGGCCGAGCAGGTCAAGGACGTCGTCGTGGCCTACGAGCCGGTGTGGGCCATCGGCACCGGCAAGGTCGCGACGCCGGCCGACGCCGAGGAGGTCTGCAAGACCATCCGCACGGTGCTGGCGGAGAAGTACGGCGACGAGGTCGCTTCGGCCGTTCGGGTGCTTTACGGCGGTTCGGTGAAGTCGGGCAACGTGGGCGAGCTGGTGGGCTGCGAGAACATCGACGGTGCTCTCGTGGGTGGCGCGAGCCTCGACGGTGACGAGTTCACCAAACTCTGCGCACTCGCGGCGGGTGGCCCCCTGCCCTGATCGAGGCCACTACCGGGTAACCTGTGTATCCGGTCCGTCACACAGCAGTGGACGAGTCCAGGGGTACGGTGATATTCGAGCCGTACCCCTGCATTCTCCGAAGAGCACAGAGGATGACATGAAGCTGTTCCTGCAAATCTTGTTGATCGTCTCCAGCGTGCTGCTGGTCGTGGCCGTGCTGCTCCACCGCGGCCGGGGTGGCGGTCTGTCGTCGCTGTTCGGCGGCGGTATGCAGTCCAGCCTCTCGGGCTCGAGCGTGGCCGAGAAGAACCTCGACCGGATCACCCTGCTGCTGGGTGCCATCTGGCTGATCAGCATCGTGGGCCTCGGCCTGCTGCTCAAGGTCTGACCGGACTCCCCGCTCGGGGCCGGCGAGTCAGGGGCTCCGTGTGCATCGGCGTGCCTATTGGGGGGCGCGCCGCCGATTCCTAGGTGTGAGGATTCATGGTTGGCGGTAACGCGATTCGAGGCACCCGGGTGGGTGCCGGTCCTTCGGGCGAATCGGAGCGGGGTGAGTCGGCGCCGCGGCGCCGCATCTCCTACTGGTGTGCAAACGGCCACGAGGCCCGCCCGTCGTTCGCGATGGAGGCCGAAATCCCCGACGAATGGGACTGCCCGCGCTGCGGTCTGCCCGGCGGACAGGACGAGCAGAACCCGCCCGCCGCGCCCCGCACCGAGCCCTACAAGACGCACCTCGCGTACGTCAAGGAGCGCCGCAGTGACGCCGACGGCGAAGCGATCCTCGCCGAGGCCCTCGAGCGTCTGCGTCAGCGCCGGGAACTGATCTAGGTTTTCCCTGTCGGAAACCACCGACCAGGCCGATTCGATTCGGCTCTGGCCGGTGGTTTCCGCGTTTCCGGGGGTTTGGCGCCGGCTTGAGTGCTGGTGGCGAGGGCTGCTCCCGGTGCGGGCGCTCGTGGCTCGGCTCCGTACGGTGCGGTCGCCTGAGCGCGGGCCAGGGTTGAAACCTCTTCTCCGGCACGCCCTTCGAGGCCGCGAGCGGAGTTGTGCACACCCGAGAAACCCCCGAACGCGGCGAAGGGGTGGCCCCCGGACGCAGCCGGATCGCGGTGCGCACCGGGGCCACCCCTTCGACCTACGGGGGACCGGGGAAGGTCAGAGGGTCAGCGGTCCAGGGGATACCTGGCCCGCACGCGGAAACCGCCGTCTTCGGTGTCCGAGGTTTCGAAGCTGCCGCCCAGGAGGCGGGCGCGTTCGGCGAGGCCGGTGAGGCCGTGGCCGCCCGAGGGGAGGTGCTCGCCGGCGCGTTCGGCGCGTTCGTTGCGGACCTCGATGTTCAGGGCGCCGCTGCCGCCCTGGATGCGGATGGTGGCGGTGGCGCCGGGGGCGTGCTTGTGGACGTTGGTGAGGCACTCCTGCACGGTGCGGTACGCGGCGGCCGACACCTGGCTCGGCACGGTGTCCGGCAGGCGCTCGACGGTCAGGTGGACCGGGACGTCGGCGGTGCGGATCAGGTGGTCCAGCTCGCCGATGCCGGGGCGCGGGCCGTCGTCCTCGGCGCCGGAGCGCAGCACGCTCACCAGCGAACGCAGCTCCTCCAGCGTGCGGGTCGAGAGTTGGCGGATGACCTGCGCGGTCTGCAGCGAGGGGCCATCGGTGGTCTGGGCCTGCAGCGCGCCGGCCTGCATGGCGATGAGGGTGATCTGGTGGGAGACGACGTCGTGCATCTCGCGGGCCAGCCGGGCGCGCTCCTCGGCGCGCACGGCGTCGGCGTGGAAGCGGCGTTCGCGGTCGCGGCTCTTGGCCAGCTCGGCGAGCTTCGCGGAGATCTCCGCTCGGGCGCCGATCAGCAGGCCGATCGCGATGGGCATGCCCGCCACGAGCACGCCGTAGATGCCGTCGAGCACGTGCTCGCGCCAGCTGAGCTGCGCGAAGTCGTCCAGCGGCCACTGCACGAACCGGCAGGTGAACACCAGCCCGGCGCCGACCCACGTCTGCCAGTGGATCTGGCGCTTGGTCGCGAGCGTGCCCAGCGTGATCATCGACGCCAGCTGCGCCCACCCGGCGAGGAAGCCCGGCACCGCGAGCACCACCGCGAGGAACGGGAGCTTCCGCCGCAGCACCACCGCGAGACACGCGGCCGCCGACAGGTAGATCGAGTACGGCGGGGCCTTCGGCGGGATCACCAGCCACACGTCGAGCACGGCCAGCAGCACGGCGACGGCCTCAACTCCGACCGTCGTCGCGATCGGCCGGCGCAGCGAAGCGAACGCACCGCGCAGGCTGAACCGCCGGACCCGATCGGCGGCCCCCGCGCCGGGGCTGCCCATCGAGATTCCTGGAATCGAGAGTCCCTCAGTGCTCATGCGGCGACCCCATTCGTCTTGTGGACTTGATGATGAGATGCGCCGGACACCCGATCGGGACGCGCGGCGGGCAACAAATGTGCGGATGCTAACAAGAAGGCGTGTGACGACGGTAAGTTTCACCCGGACCCACAACTTTGGTCGTCTGATCTCCATCACTACGGCAATCGGGTGGGGCGAAGACGTCTGACGTCACCTCGTGTCGATCACAACACCCTACGTTCACCTTACGGGTGATCCCACATACTGGTGAGCCGCTTGATGGAGTAGTGGTCACTGCTCCGTTCGGCACATGAATGATCTTCACGCTTACGGGTGGCACGCGTCAGCCGGTCGAGCGGGCCCGGAAACCCACGGTCAGGGCCGCGAAGCGGCTGCGCGGAGACAGAAAAAGGCCGCCCCGGGCGAACCCGGGGCGGCCTTCGAGAACCGGCGAGCGTCACGCAGTCGGCGGCTCGTACACCTTCGTCAGCTTCCCGGCCGCGGTGCGGTCCAGGAGCCACAGCGTCCGCCGGTAGCCGCGGGCACCCGACACGGGCACCTGCACCTCCGGCGCACCCGCGAGAGCCAGCGACACGGCCTCGGCCTTCGCTTCACCCGCGGTCATCAGCCACACCTCACGCGCGCGGCGGATGGCCGTGAGCGTGAGCGAGACGCGGGTCGACGGCGGCTTGGGGCAGTCGCGCACCGCCACCACCGAAAGCCGCGTCTCGTGCACAGCGGGCGAGTCCGGGAACACCGAAGCGGTGTGCCCCTCCCCGCCGAGGCCGAGCAGGCAGATGTCGAACGCGGGCACGCCGCCCTCGTCCGGGCCCGCCTGCGAGGCCAGCACCTCCGCGTACGCCGCGGCCGCGGCGTCCGCGTCGTCACCGAACTCGCCGTCCGACGGCGCCATCACGTGCACGCGCTTCGGGTCGAGCGGCACGTGGTCCAGCAGGGCCGCACGCGCGCCCTTCTCGTTGCGTTCGTCGGAGTCGGCCGGGACGAACCGCTCGTCGCCCCAGTAGACGTCCAGGCGCGACCAGTCGATCGCGTCGCGCGCGCTGGAGGAGTTGAGCTCCTCGAGCACCGCGATGCCCGTGCCGCCGCCGGTGAGCACGACCGAAGCCGAGCCCTTGGCCGCCTGCACGTCGACGATCCGGGTGACCAGCCGCGCCGCCGCGGCGGCCGCCAGGAGGCCGGCGTTCTCGTAGACGACGACCTCCGTGCGGCTCACGAACCGCTCTTTTCCGCCTTGGCCTTACCGGCCTTCTTCGCCGGAGCCTTGGCCGCCGCGGCCTTCGGCTTCGCAGCCGCAGAAGCAGCCTTCGCCGTGGTCGTCGGCGCGGAGATCTTGGGCAGCCCGTGCAGCGCCGCCTCGAAGACCTCGTCCGGGTCGAGCCGGCGCAGCTCCTCCACCAGGCACTCCGGGTTGCTCCGCCGCTGCAGCGCGATGCGCCGCGCCGGCTGGCCCGGCTGCGTCAGCGTGCCGACGCGGCCGTCGGGCCGGGTCAGCTCCACCGCACCCGAACGCCGTTCGAGCTCGACGGAGATGATGCCCTGCGCGCTGGAGCTCTTGATCCGCTTCACCGGCACCTTGAGGTACTCGGCGAGCCAGCCCGCCAGCAGCTCCGTGGACGGCGAGTCGGCCTCACCGGTCACGGTCGCGGCCGTGATCTCCTCGTACGGCGGCAGGTCCAGCGCCGACACGAGCTGCGCACGCCAGTGCGTCAGCCGCGTCCACGCCAGGTCCGTGTCGCCCTCCACATAGGCCTTCGCCCGCGTGGTCAGAGCCCTTATGGGGGCCTTCTCCGCGGCCGAGTCGGTGATGCGCCGCTGCGCGATCGCGCCCAGCGGGTCCTCGGCCGGGGCCTTCGGACCGGCGCCCGGCCACCACGTGACGATCGGCGCGTCGGGCAGCAGCAGCGGCACGACCGCGCTCTGGCCCTGCGCGGCGAGCGGCCCGTAGAGGCGAAGCACGATGACCTCGCTCGCGCCGGCGTCGCCGCCCACGCGGATCTGGCCGTCGATGCGCGGAGCCGCCGTGCGGGCGCCCTTCGCGACCACGATCACGCGCGACGGGTGCTCCCGGCTGGCGTGGTTCGCGGCCTCGATGGCCTCCTCGAGCTTGGCGTCGTCGTCCGCCACGATGACCAGGGTCAGCACCCGGCCCAGCGCGACCTGACCGCCCTGGTCGCGGATCTCCACCAGCTTCTTGTTCAGCTGCGAAGTCGTGGTGGATGGCAGGTCGATGATCACGGACGCCTCCAGTTCCGGCCCGTACGCTCCAACATCTCGTCAGCGCTCTGCGGACCCCACGTGCCCGGCGCGTACTGCTCCGGCGCGCCTTCCTTGGCCCAGTGCTCCAGGATCGGGTCGAGGATCTCCCAGGAGAGCTCGACCTCCTCGTTCACCGGGAACAGCGACGGCTCGCCCAGCAGCACGTCGAGGATCAGCCGCTCGTACGCCTCGGGGGAGGACTCGGTGAAGGCGTGGCCGTAACCGAAGTCCATGGTGACGTCGCGGACCTCCATCGTGGTCCCCGGCACCTTCGAGCCGAACCGCAGCGTGATGCCCTCGTCCGGCTGCACGCGGATGACCAGCGCGTTCTGGCCCAGCTCCTCGGTGGAGGTGGAGTCGAACGGCAGGTGCGGCGCGCGCTTGAACACCACGGCGATCTCCGTGACGCGCCGGCCCAGCCGCTTGCCGGTGCGCAGGTAGAACGGCACACCCGCCCAGCGGCGGTTCTGCACCTCCAGCGTCACCGCGGCGTAGGTCTCGGTCTTGGAGTCCTTCGCGAAGCCCGCTTCCTGCAGCAGGCCCGGGACCTTCATGCCGCCCTGCCAGCCGCCGGCGTACTGCCCCCGCGCGGTGGTCTCGTCGAAGGGCCGGATCGGCATGGTCGCCGCCAGCACCTTCGCCTTCTCCGAGCGCAGCGCCTTCGGCTCGAACGACAGCGGCTCGTCCATCGCGGTCAGCGCGAGCAGCTGCAACAGGTGGTTCTGAATGACGTCGCGTGCGGCGCCGATGCCGTCGTAGTACCCCGCGCGGCCGCCGAGGCCGATGTCCTCGGCCATGGTGATCTGCACGTGGTCGATGTAGTTCGCGTTCCAGATCGGCTCGAACATCTGGTTGGCGAAGCGCAGCGCCAGCAGGTTCTGCACCGTCTCCTTGCCGAGGTAGTGGTCGATGCGGAACACCGACTCCTCGGGGAAGACGTCGTTCACGATCCCGTTGAGCTCCTTGGCGCTCTTGAGGTCGTGGCCGAACGGCTTCTCGATGACCACGCGGCGCCAGGTCGTGGCGTCGGTGGCGGCCAGGCCCGAGCGGGCCAGCTGCTTGGTCACCACCGGGAACGCGCCCGGCGGGATCGAGAGGTAGAACGCCGTGTTGCCGCCGGTGCCGCGTTCGGCGTCCAGGTCCTTCACGGTCTGGGCGAGGCGGTCGAAGGCGTCGTCGTCGTCGAACGTGCCCTGCACGAAGCGGATGCCCTCGGCGAGGCGGTTCCAGACCGACTCCTTGAACGGCGTCCGCGCGTGCTCGCGCACCGAGTCGTGCACCAGCTCGCCGAAGTCCTGGTGCTCCCAGTCGCGGCGCGCGAACCCGACCAGCGAGAAGCCGGCGGGCAGCAGGCCGCGGTGGGCCAGGTCGTAGATGGCGGGCATGAGCTTCTTGCGGGCCAGGTCGCCGGTGACCCCGAAGATCACCAGGCTCGACGGGCCCGCGATCCGCGGGAGGCGCTTGTCGCGCGGGTCCCGCAGCGGGTTCTGCCAGGTCGTCACTCGCCGGCCTCCTGTACGGCCCGCACGAGCTCGGCAAGCCCGGCGGCCCGGTCGGTCAGGTGCAGCCGCAGCACGGGACGGCCGTGGTCGGCGAGGACCTGACCGTCGCCGAGAGCCTGCGCGTGCTGAAGCTGTCCCAGGGTGTAGGGGCGGTCCGGCACACCCAGGTCCTCGGCGACCGCGCCGGTGATCTGGAGGAAGCTGCCGTTCTGGTGGCCGCCCTTGTGGTACTGCCCGGTGGAGTGCAGGAACCGCGGACCCCAGCCGAACGTCGTCTGCACGCCGGTGCGCTTGGCGATCTCGCCGCGCAGCAGCGAGGTCGACGCGTCGTCGAGCCGGTCGAGGTAGGCCTGCACGGCGAAGTAGCCGCCGTCGGCGACCGAGCCGAAGAACGCGCGCAGCACGTCCACCAGCTTTCCTTCCGTGGCAACGCCTTCACTGCCGAAGACCTCGACGGAACCGTCCACAGTGGCCGGAGCCTCCTTGCCGGACAGCTTCTCCGGCTCGTCCAGCAACGCGCGCGCGGCCTTCTTCGCGGCCTCGACGTCGGGCTGGTCGAACGGGTTGATCCCGATCAGCCGGCCGGCGAGCGCGGTCGCGAACTCCCACAGCAGGAACTGCGCGCCGAGCGGGCCCGTCACCGAGATCTTCGCGGCGCCTTCCGCGGCACCGACGGCGACCGGGGTCGCGTCGGACTTCGCGTCGGCGAAGCCGGGGGCCTGCGGACCTTCGACGGCCACGGGCAGCAGGCCCGTGCCCAGCTTGCCGGTCGACTCCGCGATCAGCTGCTCGGCCCACTCCGGGAAGCCCTTGACGCCGGAATCGCTGCTTTGAGAAGGCACTGTGGCCAGCACGACCTTCTCCGCGCCGCCCTCGTGGGCGGCGGCCCAGGCGGCCGCCAGCTTGATCGCCGGGTTGTCGGCCGAGTCGGAGCCCAGCACCTCGGCCACCGCGGCGGCCTGGTCCAGCAGACGCGCGATGTCCGCGCCCGCGAGACCGGCCGGCACGAGGCCGAACGCGGTCAGCGCCGAGTAGCGGCCGCCGACGTGCGGGTCGGCCAGGAAGGTCTTGCGGTAACCCTCCTTTTCGGACAGCTCCGCGAACGGCGAGCCCGGGTCGGTCACGACCACGATCCGCCGTGCCGCGTCGATTCCCGCGTCGGTGAAGGCCTTCGCGAAGATGCGCCGGTGGCTGTCGGTCTCCACAGTGCCGCCCGACTTCGACGACACCACGATCACCGTGCGCTCGAGGTCGCCCGCGAGCGCGTCGGCGACCTGGCCCGCGTCGGTCGTGTCGAGCACCGTCAGCGCGACACCCGCGGTGGCGGTGATGACCTCCGGCGCGAGCGACGAGCCGCCCATGCCGGCGAGCACCACGCGGTCCACGCCCTCGGACTGCAGCTCCGCACGCAGCGCCTCGATCTCACCGATCAGCGGCCGCGACGACTTGTGCAGCGACGTCCACGAGAGCCGGATCGACGCCTCGGACTCGGCGTCCGGTCCCCACAGCGTCGCGTCCTGCGCGGCGAGCTTCGACGCGGCCTGGTCGGCGACGAGGCGCTCGACCAGCGGCGCCGCCTTGCCTGCCAGTTCGGCGTCGACGAGCTCGACGCCGGTTTCGTCCCCTGTCATGGTCTGGCTTCAGCCCTTCGCCTTGTTCAGCTGGCCGGTCACCGTCTCGAGCAGCTCCTGCCAGGACTTCTCGAACTTCTCGACGCCCTCGGTCTCGAGGACCACGAACACGTCCGGCACGTCGATGCCGGCGGCGCTCAGCTTGTCGAACACGCCCTGCGCCTCGGCGCCGCGGCCGGACACCGTGTCGCCGGTGAGCTCGGCGTGGTCGGCCACCGCGTCCATGGTCTTCTCCGGCATCGTGTTCACGATGTCGCGGACCAAGAGCTGGTCGACGTAGCGGGTGTCGGAGTACGCCGGGTCCTTGACGCCGGTCGAGGCCCACAGCGGACGCTGCGCGTTGGCGCCGGCGGCGGCCAGCGCCTGCCAGCGGTCGCTCGCGAAGAGCTCCTCGAACTTGGCGTAGGCGAGCCGGGTGTTGGCGATGGCCGCCTCGCCGAGCAGCGCCTTGGCCTCGTCGGTGCCGATCTTGTTCAGGCGCTTGTCGACCTCGGTGTCCACACGGGACACGAAGAACGACGCGACCGAGTGGATGCCCTTGAGGTCGTGGCCGTTGGCCTTCGCCTGCTCCAGGCCCGCGAAGTAGGCGTCGATGACCTGCGCGTAGCGCTCGACGGAGAAGATCAGCGTCACGTTGATGCTGATGCCCTCGGCCAGCGCCGCGGTGATGGCGGGCAGGCCCTCGTCGGTGGCCGGGATCTTGACCATCAGGTTCGGCCGGTCCACGGCCTTCCACAGGTCCTTGGCCTCGGCGATCGTCTTGTCGGTGTCGCGCGCCAGGCGCGGGTCGACCTCGATGGAGACGCGGCCGTCGGTGCCGTTGGTGGCGTTGTAGACATCGCGGAACAGGTCCGCGGCGTTGCGCACGTCGCTGGTCGTCAGCTCGCGGACGGTGCCGTTGAGGTCCGCGCCGCGCTCGGCCAGCTCCTTGACCTGCGCGTCGTAGGCTTCGCCCTTCGACAGCGCGTTGGCGAAGATCGTCGGGTTGGTCGTGACGCCCACGACGTGCTTGTCGCGGATCAGCGCGGCGAGGTTGCCCGAGTTGAGCCGCTCGCGGGAGAGGTCGTCCAGCCAGATGGAGACGCCCGCCTCCGAAAGCTGTGCGAGCCGATCGGTGGTGCTCATACCTTCTTCATCCCCTTCAAGGAAGAAATTCAGTTCTTGGTGTTGGCGATCGAGCGACGGGCGGCCTCGACGACCTTCTCCGGGGTGAACCCGAACTCACGGAACAGTGTGGCGGCGTCGGCCGAAGCACCGAAGTGCTCGATCGAAACGTTCACCCCCGCGTCACCGGTGAAGCGGTGCCACGACTGCGCGATTCCGGCTTCGACGGACACGCGCGCCTTGACGGCCGGCGGCAGCACCGCGTCGCGGTAGGACTGCTCCTGCGCGTCGAACCACTCGACGCACGGCATCGACACGACGCGGGTCGGCACGCCGTCGGCCTCGAGGGTCTTGCGGGCCGCGACGGCCAGCTGGACCTCGGAACCGGTGGCCATCAGCACGACCTCGGGAGTGCCGTTGGAGGCCTCTTCGAGCACGTAGCCGCCGCGCTTCACGCCTTCGGCGCTGGTGCCCTCGAGCACCGGCACGTTCTGGCGGGTGAGCGCGACACCCGACGGGTGGTGCACGTCTTCCAGCACGGCCTTCCACGCGTAGGCGGTCTCGTTGGCGTCCGCCGGGCGGACGACGTTGAGGCCCGGGATCGCGCGCAGCGCGGAGAGCTGCTCGATCGGCTGGTGCGTCGGGCCGTCCTCGCCGAGGCCGATGGAGTCGTGCGTCCACACGTACAGCGTGGGCAGGCCCATCAGCGCCGCGAGCCGGACCGGCGGGCGCATGTAGTCGGAGAAGATGAGGAACGTCGCGCCGTACGGCCGGGTGCCGCCGTGCAGGGCGATGCCGTTGAGGATCGAGCCCATCGCGTGCTCGCGGATGCCGAAGTGCAGCGTGCGGCCGTACGGGTTCGCATTCCACGCCGAGGTGGTGGCCTTCGCCGGGCCGAACGAGTCGGCGCCCTTCATCGTGGTGTTGTTGCTCTCCGCCAGGTCGGCGGAGCCGCCCCACAGCTCGGGCAGCGGGTCGCGCAGCGCGTTGAGGACCTCACCGGAGGCCTTGCGGGTCGCGATGCCCTTGGGGTCCGGGTCCCAGTGCGGCAGGTTGTCGGCGAAGCCCTCGGGCAGCGTGCGGGTCGCGAGCCGGTCGGCCAGCGCCTTGCGCTCCGGGTTCGCCGCGGCCCACGCGTCGTAGCGCTCCTGCCACGCGGCGTGCTCCTGCTTGCCGCGGTCGAGGGCCTTGCGGGTGTGGGTGATGACCTCGTCGTCGACCTGGAAGGTCTGCTCGACGTCGAAGTCGAGGATCTCCTTGACCGACTTGATCTCGTCGGCGCCGAGCGCGGCGCCGTGCGCCTTGCCGGTGTTCATCTTCGTGGGCGCCGGGTAGCCGATGATCGTCCGCAGCGCGATGAACGACGGGCGCTCGGTCTCCGCCTTGGCGGCCTTGATGGCCTCCTCGATCGCGGTGACGTTCTCGCCGCCCTCGACGACCTGCACGTGCCAGCCGTAGGCCTCGTAGCGCTTCGCGGTGTCCTCGGACAGCGCGATGTTCGTGTCGTCCTCGATGGAGATCTTGTTGTCGTCCCAGAAGAGGATGAGGTTGCCCAGCTCCTGGCGGCCCGCGATCGACGAGGCCTCGGAGGTCACACCCTCTTCGATGTCGCCGTCGGAGGCGATCGCGTAGATGTGGTGGTCGTAGATGCTCTCGCCGGGCGCGGCGTCGGGGTCGAGCAGGCCGCGCTCGCGACGGGCGGCCATCGCCATGCCCACCGCGTTGGCCAGGCCCTGGCCCAGCGGGCCGGTCGTGGTCTCGACGCCCTTGGTGTGGCCGAACTCCGGGTGGCCCGGGGTCAGCGAGCCCCACGTGCGCAGCTGCTTGAGGTCCTCGAGCTCGAGGCCGTAGCCGGCGAGGTACAGCTGGATGTAGAGGGTGAGGCTGGAGTGCCCCGCCGAGAGCACGAAGCGGTCGCGGCCGCGCCAGTGCGGGTCGGTCGGGTCGTGGCGCATGGTCCGCTGGAACAGCGTGTAGGCGAGCGGGGCGAGGCTCATCGCGGTGCCCGGGTGACCGCTGCCGACCTTCTCGACGGCGTCCGCGGCGAGGACCCGGACGGTGTCGACGGCGCGGGAGTCGGTCCCGGTCCAGTCGGCGGGCACGTCACGCCGGAGCAAAGGGTTGTTCTCGCTGGTAGAGGCGGTTTCGGACACTGAACTCGAACTCCCCGTCCTGAGGTTGTCGCTTGCTTTCCGTCGTGGTGTAGCCGGTGCGCACTGCCAGTAATCTCAATCGATCCCGAAGGGACGATATTCCTGCTGGGAGCACTGCGCCGGGGTACCACGCGGCCCGTCCGCGACAGCCTAGTGCTTGGGGTGTACTCCGGGCAGCCGCGACAGCCGCGCCCAGCCCTTCCGGCCGGGTGATCCCGCCCATGGGGGTCGCCCGCCGTCCGCCGCTGGTCACGGACCGTGCAAAAGGGACGATCGAGGGGACCGAACGGACCCGCCGGACACCGCGACCGGTCCTTCCGGACACACCGTGCGCCGCCGTTGCCGTCGAGCGTGAACCCCGTGGCGTGACGCAGAAGACAGGCCGCGGCGTGTCGAGGACCCTCGATCACGCAGGCGGATTCGCCACGTCTAACATCGAACGCGGGCCTGGTCCGGGAGCTTCACCAGTTCCATCGCGGTCTTCCGGATCATCGCCCGGCCCCTAACTGACCCAGGGAGTGAAATGTCGTTGGTGAACGCTGCGCACGGACGCAGTGAGAACACCAGCGCCGAACACCCGAACGGTGAACGACCGCGCGGTGCCCGGCGAAGTGTCCGCCAGGTTGTGGGTGCCTACGCCGCGCTCGCGAAGCCGAGGGTGATCGAGCTTCTCCTCGTCACCACGATCCCGGCGATGTTCCTCGCGGGCCGCGAGATCCCTTCGCCGTGGCTCGTGCTCGCCACGCTCGTGGGCGGCACGATGGCCGCCGGCAGCGCCAACGCGCTCAACTGCGTGATCGACGCGGACATCGACAAGGTGATGAACCGCACCAAGAAGCGCCCGCTGGTGAAGGACTCGGTGCCGCGGCGCAACGCGCTGATCTTCGGCCTCGTGCTCGGCGTCGCTTCGTTCGTCGTCCTGTACTTCACCGTGAACCTGCTGTCGGCGATCCTCGCGATCGCGACCATTCTGTTCTACATCTTCGTCTACACCCTGGGCCTCAAGCGGCGCACGTCGCAGAACGTCGTGTGGGGCGGCGCCGCCGGCTGCATGCCGGTGGTCATCGGCTGGGCCGCCGTGTCCGGCACCGTGCAGTGGCCCGCGTTCGTCATGTTCGGCGTCATCTTCTTCTGGACGCCCCCGCACACGTGGGCCCTGGGCATGAAGTACCGCGACGACTACGAGCGCGCGGGCGTCCCGATGCTCCCGGTCGTGGCGACGCCGCAGCACGTGGCCAAGCAGATCGTCATCTACTCGTGGGTGATGGTCGCCTGGACGCTCCTGCTGCTGCCCGTCACCAGCTGGCTCTACGCCACCTTCGCGGTCCTCGCCGGTGCCTGGTTCCTCTTCTACGCCCACCGCCTCCAGGCCGCCGTCCGCCGCGGCGAGGAGACGAAGCCCATGTCGCTGTTCCACCGCTCGAACACGTATCTGATGATCGTGTTCGTCGCGCTGGCCGTGGACTCGGCGATCGGGTTGCCGACGCTCGGCTTGCCGTTCTGATTTTTTGACCAGCAGCGCCGCCGTGGCTTCGGCCCGGCGGCGTTTTGGCGTGTGGACCAGGCCCGGCCCAGTGCCGGCTGCGGGGTCGGTTGTGGGTACGAGTTCGGCCTCGTCGGTTTTCACAGGATTGCGCCCGGTCTGGCCTCCCAGGTCCGGTCACTCCGCGTTCTGCGCAGGGCCGCTCGGTTCGCCCGCGACGTCGCCCTGAACCGGTGCTGCTACGGCAACCCGGGCGACGTCCACAACCTGAGTTCACCCGTGTTGCCACCCCGGAGTCGCGGGAAAGTGAGCGGTTCCGAACGCTCCACGGCCTCCGATCCTCCTGAGCCGCCCTCGGGAATGGCGTAGTCTGGTTGGCCGTTGTGTTCTTCCGGCTCTCCGCCGCCTTTCCCCGATGCGAAAGCAGGATTCACCTTGTCCGTGTCCCCGGACCGGGAAGCAGACCGCGCCCTCGAGGACGGTACGCCCGAGCACGCCGCCGAGCTGGCGCGTGAGCAGGCGTATGTCACGACGCTGTACACGAAGCTCGACGCCGAGCGGGTCGAGGCCCAGCGTCGCCTCGACACCACGCTGCGGCAGACCGGCGGCACCCCGCAGGCACGCACCGAGCGGGACGTCGCCACCACGCTGTACTCCGACCGGCTCGCGCAGCTGGGGTCGGTGGAGCAGGGGCTGTGCTTCGGCCGCCTCGACTTCGTGCCCGAGAGCGCCGAAGAAACCACCTACATCGGCCGCCTCGGGTTGTTCGAGGAGGACGACGACTACCGGCCGCTGCTGGTGGACTGGCGGGCGCCCGTCGCGCGGCCGTTCTACCTCGCCACGGCCGCCTCGCCCGAAGGTGTGCGCCGGCGGCGGCATTTGCGGTCGCTGAGCCGGAAGGTCACGGGGTTCGACGACGAGATCCTCGACCTCTGGGCCGCCGACCAGGGCCAGGACCTCGGGCTGGCGGGCGAGGCCGCGCTGCTGGCCGCCCTGGAACGCCGGCGCACGGGCGAGATGAGCGACATCGTCGCCACCATCCAGGCCGAGCAGGACCGGATCATCCGCGCGCCGCTCGGTGGGGTGATGGTGGTGCAGGGCGCGCCGGGCACGGGCAAGACCGCGGTCGCGCTGCACCGCGCCGCGTACCTGCTGTACACGCACCGCCAGCAGCTCACCACGCGCGGCGTGCTCGTGGTCGGGCCCAACAGCACGTTCCTGCGCTACATCGGCCAGGTCCTCCCGTCGCTGGGTGAGACCGGCGTGCTGCTGGCCACGATCGGGCAGCTCTACCCAGGCCTCGACGCGGAGGGCATCGAGCCGCCCGAGGCCGCGGAGGTCAAGGGGCGCCTGGTGATGACCGACGTGCTCGCCAGCGCCGTGCGCGACCGCCAGCGCGTGCCCGAGCCCGTGGTGGAGATCGAGCACGAGCGGGAGATCCTCAAGCTCGACCGCAAGACCTGCGTCGAGGCCCTCACCCGCGCGCGCCGCTCGCGCCGGCCCCACAACCTCGCGCGGCGTCTGTTCGTGTCCGACGTGCTCGACGCGCTCACCCGCCAGGCCGCCCGCAAGCTGGGGGAGGACCTGCTCGACGCACAGGACGTGCAGGACATCCGCGCCGAGCTCGCCGCCAGCCCCGCCGTGGCCGCCGCCGTGAACGACCTGTGGCCGAAACTGACGCCGGAAGGCCTGCTAGACGACCTGTTCGCCGAGCGCGAACACCTCGATCGCGCCGCCGGCAAGCTGCTGTCCGAGGCCGATCGCGCGCACCTGGAGAGTGGCCGCGACGCGAAGTGGACCCCCGCCGACGTGCCGCTGCTCGACGAGCTGTCCGAGCTGCTCGGCGAGGACGACAGCGAGGAGCGCGCCGAGCGCCGGCGCCGCGAGCGCGTCGAGCGTGCCTACGCCGAGGGCGTGCTGCACGTCCTGGAGCAGGACGAGGAGATCCAGGACGAGGAGATCCTGCGCGTGTCCGACGTGCTCGACGCCGAGCTGTTCGCCGAGCGCCAGCAGGAGCGCAGCGAGCTGACCGCGGCCCAGCGCGCCGCGCAGGACCGCACGTGGACGTTCGGGCACGTGATCGTGGACGAGGCCCAGGAACTGTCCGCCATGGACTGGCGCCTGCTCATGCGCCGGTCGCCCAACCGCTCGATGACGCTCGTGGGCGACGTCGCGCAGACCGGCGCGCCCGGGGGAGCGCGCACGTGGGACGAGGTCCTCTCGCCCTACGTCGCCGACCGCTGGCGCCTCGAGCAGCTCACCGTGAACTACCGCACGCCGGCCGAGATCATGGCCGTGGCCGCGCGCGTGCTGGCGCAGCTCGACGTGGACCTCGTGGCCCCGGCGTCGGTCCGTGAGACGGGCGTGGCGCCGTGGTCGAAGGCGACAAGCGACCTCGACGCAGATCTGGGCGGTCTCGTCGCGCAGGAGCTGTCCGCTGTGGACGGTGGCACCGTGGCCGTGCTCACACCGGCGGCTCGGCTCGCCGCCGTGGAAGCCGCGGTGCCCGCCGACGAACGCGTGAGCGTGCTCACGGTCGAGCGCGCCAAGGGCCTCGAGTTCGACGCCGTTCTGCTGGTCGCGCCGGACGAGATCGTCGCGGCGTCACCGCGCGGGCTCAACGACCTGTACGTGGCCCTCACGCGCGCGACCCAGCGGCTCGGCGTGGTCCAGACCGGTGACGTCGTACCGGCATTGGCAGAGCTTGGCTAGGGTGCCGGGCATGCAGAGAATCGGCAAGATCGCCTCCGTGGGCGCCGTGGCCGTGGCCGCGGCGTTCAGCCTGACCGCGTGCGGCGGCGGCGACACCGCGGCCCAGCCGTCCGGCACCCCGTCGGCCCCGGCCGCCCCGTCGAGTTCGGCCGCTGCGGCCGGCGCCCAGACCAAGGGCCGCGAGTGCACCGCGGACGACATCAAGACCACCGGGACCTTCGGCCAGGCGCCGACCATCACCATCCCGGACGACTGCGATCCGCCGAAGAAGCTGATCACGAAGGACCTGGTCCCGGGCACCGGCAACGGCGCGAAGGCCGGCCAGGAACTGTCGATGAACTACACGCTGGTCACGTGGTCGGACAAGAAGAAGCTCGACAGCTCCTTCGACAGCGGTGAGCCGTTCTCCCTGCCACTGGGCGCGGGCAAAGTCATCCCCGGCTGGGACCAGGGCCTCGTGGGCATCAAGCAGGGCGGGCGCCGGCTGCTGATCATCCCGCCCGACCTCGGCTACGGCCAGGGCGGCAACGGCATCGCGCCGAACGAGACCCTCGTCTTCGTCACCGACGCCGTGACGGTGCCGAACGACAAGAGCTGACCGTGCCCGCCTCCGTCGGTCCTCGCCCCGCTTGAAGCGCCCCAATGTGGCGTTCGGTGCGTTGAGCGCAACGAACGCCGCATTGGGTGCGTTGGGTGCACCGAACGCCACATTGGGGTCGGTAGGGCGAAAGCGTCAGGGATGACGCGTCACGGGATGAGGATCAGCTTCCCGGTCGTCCGGCGGCCCTGCAGGTCTTCGTGGGCCTTGCGGGCGTCGGCCAGCGGGTAGCGCCCGCCGATGCGGATGTTCAGCGAACCGTCGGTCACGGCGGCGAACAGCTCGTCGGCGCGCCAGTCGAGCTCCTCGCGCGTGCGGACGTAGTGAACGGACGTCGGGCGGGTCAGGAACAGCGAGCCGCCCGAGTTGAGGCGCTGCGGGTCGATCGGCGGCACCGGGCCGCTGGCCGCGCCGAACAGCGCGAGCATGCCGCGGATCCTCAGGCTGGACAGGCTGCCGTCGACGGTGTCCTTGCCGACGCCGTCGTAGACCACGTGCACGCCCTCGCCGTCGGTCAGCTCGCGCGTCACCTTGGCGAAGTCCTCCCGGTCGTAGCGGATCACGTGGTCGGCGCCGGCCCCGCGGGCCAGCTCGGCCTTCTCCTCGGTGGACACCGTGCCGATCACGCGCGCGCCCCGCGCCTTCGCCAGCTGCACCAGCAGCAGGCCGACGCCGCCGGCCGCGGCGTGGACCAGCACGTCGTCGCCCGGCTTGACCTCGTAGGTCGAGCGGATGAGGTAGTGGGCCGTGATGCCCTGCAGCATCGTGGCGGCGGCGATCTCGTCGGACACGCCGGCGGGCACCTTCACGGCGCCGGCCGCGGGCAGGAGCTTGCGCGCCGCGTAGCTGCCCAGCGAGCCCTGCCAGGCCACGCGGTCACCCGGGGCGAACGCCGTCACGCCCTCGCCGACCTCGGCCACGGTGCCCGCGCCCTCCAGCCCGAGCACGAACGGCAGGTCGATCGGGTAGATGCCCTGGCGCTGGTAGGTGTCGATGTAGTTGACGCCGGCCGCGGCCACGTCCACCAGCAACTCACCGGCACCGGGCGAGCCGACCTCGACCTCGGTGACCTCCAGTACCTCGGGACCACCGGTCGTCCTGACCTGCACAGCGGACGGCATGTTTCCTCCTCGCGTCGGGTTCGGCTCTCACCAGGTGCCAACTATGGCCGACGCCACGCTTGTTCCGCGCCACCGGGTGAGACCGGTTAAGCTCGCCGACGTGGCTGAGGAGACCGAGCAGACGCCCCCCGCACCGACCGGCCGGCAGCTGGCCGCCGCCCGTGACTTCGTGGCGCGGCACGGGAAACCGTCGCGCGCGGTGGTCGAGAACATCGGCCGCGTGGGCGCTCGCGTGGTGCTCGTGGGAGCCGACGGAGCCCTCGGCGACGTGATCGTGCCGGCCCCGGAGACGGGCACGGCGCTCGTCGAGGCGGTCGAGGACCTCGAACCCGCCGAATGGGACAGCGAGACCGTGAAGGCGACCAAGATCGGCGCGGCCCACCGCCGCAAGATGGCCGGTCCGCGAGCCGGCCGGTGAACCGCGAAGCGATCTTCGTCGCCTGCGCGCAGATGCCGGAAGGCGACGGCGACGACACCGCCGCCGCGGCCGCCCTCGACGACCTGGGCTTCACCGTGCGCTGGGCCGTGTGGGACGACCCGGCCGCCGACTACACGAGCGCCGACCTCGTGGTGCTGCGCGCGACCTGGGACTACCCCGAGCGCCGCGCCGAGTTCCTCGACTGGTGCGAGACCGTGCCGACACTGGCCAACCCCGCCGCGGTCGTGCGCTGGAACACCGACAAGTCCTACCTCGCCGAGCTGATCGAGGCAGGCGTGCCCACGGTGCCGACCACGCTGGTCGAGCCGGGTGAGCAGGCGAAGTGGCCGAAGGTGCCGTTCGTGGTGAAGCCCTCGGTCGGCGCGGGCTCTCGCGGCGCCGCCCGCTTCGGCGCGGACGCCGCCGGTGCGGCCGATCACCTGCGCGAGCTGCATGCCGACGGCCGCACCGCCGTCATCCAGCCGTACCAGTCCAGTGTGGACACCCAGGGCGAGATCGCGCTCGTGTACTTCGGCGGCGTTTACTCGCACGCCTTCACGAAAGCGGCGATGCTCGGCGCCGGCACCGACCCGTCCGGCCTGTTCCTCACGGAGACGCTCGCCCCGGCCGTCCCGGCGTCCGGTGTGCGTGCCGTCGCGGAAGACGCCCTGGACGCGGCGTGCTCCCTGATGGGCATCCTGCGCGCCGAACTGCTCTACGCCCGCGTGGACATCGTGCGCGGCGAAGAGGGACACCCGCTGGTGCTGGAGCTGGAGCTGGCCGAGCCGTCGCTGGGCTTCCGCAACGCCGACGCGGGGGCCCCGTTGAGGTTCGCGTCGGCGGTGCGGCAGCAGCTGGCCTAGTTACTTCAAGCCCGGTTACTTCAAGCCCGACGACGCCAGCCCGTCGATCACCCGGCGTTGCAGCAGGATGAACAGGATCAGGATCGGCGCCATCGCCAGCAGGCTGGCGGCCATCAGCACGGGGTAGTTCACCGTCACGTCGCCGGCCAGGGTGGCCAGCGCGGCCGACAGCGGCATCTGCGTGGCGCGCGTCGACACCACGAGCGGCCACAGCAGCTCGTTCCACGACCACAGCACGGCCGAGATCGCGAGCACGCTGATGCTCGGGCGCACCACCGGCAGGAGCACGCTCCAGAACGTCCGCAACGGCCCGCTGCCGTCGATGCGCGCCGCCTCCTCCAGCTCCGCCGGGAGGTTGAGGAAGGCCGTGCGCATCAGGAAGGTGCCGTACGCGCTGAACAGCCCGGGCGCGACGATGCCGGCCAGGGTGTTGAGCCAGCCGAGGCCCTGCACGATCTGGTACTGCGAGATCAGGTACGCCTGCGAGGGCACCAGCAGGATCGACAGCACGAGACCGAGCAGCACCGCCCGCCCGCGGAAGCGCATGCGGGCGAACGCGTACCCGGCGAGCGTGCACAGCACGATCTGGGCGAGCGTGCGGATCACCGTGATGAGCACCGAGGTCCACAGCTGCGACAGGAACGGCAGCCGCTGGAACACCGCCGCGTAGTTCTGCCACTGCAGGTGCGCCGGCCAGAACGTGGGCGTCACGCTCTGCACCTCGGCGTTGGTGGACAACGACATCACGATCTGCCACAGGAACGGGAAGGCCATGATCAGCCCGCCCACCCCGAGCACGAGGTGGATCAGCGCGTGGGACTGCCGCCGGCGCCGTGTTCTAGGCATTGCCGGTCCACCTCCGTTGCAAGCGGAACTGCACGAGCGTGACGAGACCGATGAGCACGAAGATGACCATCGCGATGGCCGCGGCGAAACCCTTGTCGTTCTGGACGAAACCCGCGTCGTAGAAGTAGTAGACGAGCGACATCGTCTTCGGCAGCACCGCGTTGTGGTTGCCCAGCAACGCATACAGCAGGTCGAAGAGCTGGAAGCTCGCGATGGTGGTCACCACGATCACGAAGAACACGCTGGGCGCCAGCTGCGGCAGCGTGATCGAGCGGAACTGGCGGAAGCGGCTCGCGCCGTCGAGCTCGGCGGCCTCGTACAGCTCCGTCGGGATGTTCTTCAGGCCCGCGCCGAGCACGATCATCGAGAAGCCCAGCGAGGACCACAGGCCCACCACGGCCACCGCGGCGAGCGCGAAGCCCGGTGTATTGACCCACGACGGGCCGGTGATCCCGATCCGCGAGAGCGCCCAGTTGAGGATGCCGTAGTCGCCGTTGAAGATCATGCGCCACACCAGCGCGACGGCCGCGGGCATCGCCACGTACGGCAGGAAGAACAGCACGCGGTAGAACTGCGCGAACCGCAGGCCCGGGGTGTTGAGCAGGCTCGCGAGCCACGCCGCGATCGGCACGCCGAGCAGCACCACGGCCGTGTAGATCAGGGTGTTCAGCAGCGACCGGTACAGCTGCGGGTCGGTGAACAGCCGGCTGTAGTTGTCCAGCCCGGACCACTTGAAGCCACCGAACACGCCCCAGGTGGTGAACGAGTAGAACGCCGTCTGCAGGATCGGCCAGATGTAGAAGACGAGCACCCCGGCCAGCAGCGGCAGCACGAACGCCCAGGGCCACAGGCCGTCCCCGCGCCGGACGCCGCGCCGCTTCCGCCGGGTGGCGGGAGCGGCGGGCGCCGGAGCGGACTCGGAGACGTCGGCGGACACGGCGCTCATTCCTTGGCCAGGTCCGCGTTCATCTGTGAGGTCAGATCCTTCAGCACGGCGTCGACGGGCTTGGTGCCGTCGAAGGCGTCGGGCAGCAGGTTGGTCTCGAGCGTGTTCCACGCGGCCGTGTTCTTCGACACCGGCAGCGGCTTGGCGTTGGAGACCTCGTCGAGGAACAGCTGTAGGTCCACCCCCGGCATGGACTTCGCGAACGCGTCCTGCGTGCCGTTGTAGGCCGGGATCACCGCACCGAGGTCACCTTGCTGCTGCTGGGCTTCCTTGCTCGCGAGGAACACCTGCAGCGCCTGCGCGGCCTGCTTGTTGGCGCTGTTCGTGGCGACCACATTGGACAGACCGTGGATCACGGTCGCCTGCTGGTCGCCCTTCGGCACGGGGAGCACCATGACGTCCTTGGCGATGGGCGCCGCTGCGACCTCGCTGCGGGCCCAGCTGCCACCCTGGTACATCGCCGACTTGCCGGACACGAACCACTGGTCACCGGTGGTGTCGGTGAGTTGCTTCATCGTCGGCATCGCCTTGGACTTCACCAGGTCGGTCCAAAACTGGATGCCCTTCTGCGTCTTCGGGTCGTCGTAGGCGGACGTCTTGCCGTCGGGCGAGATCACCGAGCCGCCGGACTGGAAGATGGTGTTGTAATAGGTGGTCTGGCCGTCCATGCCGGCGGAGATGCCGTAGACGCCCTTGCTGGAGAGCTTCTGCGAGATCTGCGTGGCGGTGGACTGCAGGTCGGCCCACGTCCAGTCCTTGCTCGGGATCGGCACGCCGGCTTCGGCGAACAGTGCCTTGTTGACCCAGACGCCGATGGTGTCGAAGTCCTTCGGTACGCCGTACTGCACACCGTCCAATGTGTACAGCTGGTCGAGCGACTGCGGGTAGTTCTTCGGGTCGATCGCGCCGGCCTTCACCTCGCCGGTGACGGGCTCGATCTTGCCGTTGCTCGCGTAGAGCTGGAAGTTGGGGCCGTTCATCCAGAACAGGTCGGGCAGGCTGTCGCTGGAGGCCTCGGTCTGCAGCTTGGTGAAGTAGTTCGCGTACGGGGTGACGTCCACGTTCACCTTGATGTTCGGATATTTCTTGTTGAATTCGGCCAGGTTGGCGTTGATCGCCTTGACCTGGGTCTGGTCCCAGACCGCGTAGGTCAGGTTCGCCGAGACGCTTGCGTCGGGCGGGCTGTACGGGGTGTCCGAATCGGACGCGGTGGACGCACCCGTGGACGAGCACGCGGCGAGCGTGGCGGCGGCGGCCACCGTGCCGGCCACCGCGGCCAGGGCTCGGCGGGGGAATGAAGCCATCGGGATTCCTTTCAGCGGGCGGGGGAGAGGATCAGGGTCAGCGGGTGCCGGCGGGGAAGTGGGCGCGCACGGCGGCGGGCAGCTCGGGCACGTCGAGGGGGACCGAGCCATTGCGCAGCGACCGGGTGGCCAGCGCGCCGGCGGCCACGGCCTCGCGGGCGGCGACCGGCGAGAGCGTCGGCGTCTCGCCGTCGATCACGTACCGCAGGAACTCGGTCATCGTGAGCAGGTCGGCGTCGGCGTGGCCTTCTTCGACGCCTGAGATCGGGTACTCGCGGTCGCCGTCGGCGGACCAGCCGCGGCGGTGGTTCCACACCTTCACTACGCCGCCGCCGGTGTCGCCGAAGTTCTCGGCGCGGCCTTCGGTGCCGATCACGGTGTAGTTGCGCCAGTAGTCCGGGGTGAAGTGGCACTGCTCGTAGCTGGCGAGTACGCCGTTGTCGAGGGTCATGAGCACCAGGGAGACGTCCTCGACGTCGACCACCTCGTTGAGGCCGGTCTGCGCGGCAGGGGGCCAGTTGTCGAAGGAGAACCAGTCCTGCATCAGCTCGTTCTCGTGGCCGCCGCGGTCGGTGATGCCGCCGTAGACCGAGAGCTGCCCCATGCCGACGACGCGGCGGGTGTAGCCGCCGGCCAGCATGTGGATCACGTCGAGGTCGTGGCTGGCCTTCTGCAGCAGCAGGGAGTTGACCTTGCTGCGGTCGGCGTGCCAGTCCTTGAAGTAGTAGTCGCCGCCGTTGCCCACGAAGTGGCGGCACCACACGGTTTTGACCTCGCCGATCTCGCCGCGGGCGACGACTTCGCGCAGCGCGCGGGCCACGCCCGAGTGCCGGAAGTTGTGTCCGATGTAGAGCGGCGTGTTCGACTCCTGTGCGGCGGCCAGCACGGCGTCGGCGTCTTCGAGCGTGATCGCGAGCGGCTTCTCGAGGTAGACGGCGATGCCCGCGCGCAGCAGGTCGACGGCGATCTCGGCGTGAGTCCAGTCCGGCGCGGTCACGATCGCGGCGTCGACGAGTTTGCGGTCGATCAGATCCGTGTGCTGCTCGACGACGTCGATCTCGCCGAACAGCTCACGGGCCCGGGCGCGGCCGGCCTCGGTCGGGTCGGCCGCGGCCACCACGGTCGCGGCCAGCCCGGACTCCGCGATGTGCCGGGCGATGACGGCGCGCTGGCCGACTCCCACCACACCAACGCGGACAGCTTCGCCGTTTCCCACCTGGTCACCTCACCTCTGCGTGATATTGATCTGTATGATGGCAAACCAATCACTAATGCACAACACGCGATGATGAGTCTGCTCAGACGCGTGCGCGAACCGTTACGTGGGACTCGGCCGGTCCGGGGTCAGCTCGCGACCACGAGCTCGACCGACGCGGCAGCCAGCTCGGCGGCGAACGAAGCGGGCACTTCGGCGTCCGTGACCAGCACGTCGATCTCCGCGAGGCGGCAGATGCGCGCGAAGGTGGACTTCATCAGCTTCGTGGCGTCGGCGACCACGATCACGCGCCGCGCGACCTGGCTGAAATGCCTGCTGACCTCGGCTTCTCCCTCGTGCAGGGTGGTGGCGCCGTACTGCGCGCTCAGTCCGTCGACGCCGAGGATCACGGTGTCGAGGGCGAACGCCGCGAGTGCGTTCGACACCAGTGAGCCGACCAGTTCATAGGACTGGCGCCGGGCCACGCCGCCGGTGACCACGATCTTCACGTGCGCGCGCACTGACAGCTCATAACCGATGTTCAGGGCGTTGGTCACGATGGTCAGGCCGGTTTCGCCGTCGGCGCGGATGAACCGCTCGCTCTTGCCGAGCGCGCGGGCGACCTCGGTGGTCGTGGTGCCGCCGTTGATCCCCACCGTCTCGCCGGGCCTGACCAGCTCGGCGGCGGTGCGGGCGATCGCGGTCTTGGCCTCAGCCTGGCGCGCGATCTTGTACTGGAGCGGCAGCTCGTAGCCGGCGCCGAGGGCCGCGGCGCCGCCGTGCGTGCGGGTGATCAGGCGCTGGTCGGCGAGGATCGAGAGGTCGCGGCGCGCGGTGGCGGGGGAGATGCCGAGCGTTTCGCCGATCTCCGTGATCGTCACGTTCCCTCGTTCGCTCACCAGCTCGAGCAGGGCGTTGAGGCGTTGCTGGGGTGTCATCGGGCGGCTCGCGTTCGAGGTCGAGGGGTAGGACCGACTCATCCTAGAGGTCATCTCCACTGAGCCGGATGATTGAAGATGACGTATATCGCTCACGCCAATCAAGAATGATCGTCTATGCTCACCATGCGATCACGTCGATCGCCCTCGGATCGAAAGGTCTCCATGTCCGACTCCTTCGTGTCCCGTGAGCTGGCGTCCCAACCGCAGATGTGGCGCACGGCGGCAGAGCTGTTCCCCTCCGTCGCGAGCGCGCTGCCGCAGCCGGGGGAACGCGTCGCCGTCGTCGGGTGCGGCACCAGCTGGTTCATCGCCATGAGCTACGCCGTCGCGCGCGAGCAGCGCGGGCACGGCCTGACCGACGCGTTCGCCGGGTCGGAGTACCCGCGTGAGCGCCAGTACGACCGCGTGGTCGCGATCTCGCGCTCCGGCACCACGACCGAGATCGTCGACCTGCTCGGCGCGCTCGACTCGCAGCGCACGGTGCTGATCACGGCCGTGGGCGACGCGCCGGCCGCCGCGGTGGCCGACGAGGTCGTCGAACTTCCCTTCGCCGACGAGGAATCCGTGGTGCAGACGCGGTTCGCGACGACCACGCTCGCGCTGCTGCGCGCGGGGCTCGGCGACGACGTCGAAGCGCTGGCGGCGCAGGCCGAGCAGGCGCTGCAGGTGCCGATCACCGAGCTGCTCGACGCCGAGCAGGTGAGCTTCGTCGGCCGCGACGCCGCCGTGGGCCTCACGTTCGAAGCCGCGTTGAAGACTCGCGAGGCCGCGCAGTTCTGGGCGGAGTCATACCCGGCCATGGACTACCGCCACGGCCCGATCGCGATCGCGCAGCCCGGCCGGCTCGTGTGGTCGCTCGGCGCGACGCCCGAGGGTCTGGCCGACGACATCGCCCGCACGGGCGCGACGTTCGTCCACCACGACCTCGACCCGATGGCGGCTTTGGTTGTGGTGCAACGGTTCGCCGTCGCGCTGGCCGTGCGCCGCGGGCTCGACCCCGACCACCCGCGCTCGCTCACGCGCTCGGTCATCCTCACCTGATGGCGGTGCTCGGTGTCGACGTCGGCGGCACCACGGTCAAGGCGCGTGTCACCGGCGACGACGGCGCGGTGCTCGCGCAGTGGCGCGAGCCCACGCCGACGGGCGACCCGCAGGCGCTGGCGGGGCTCGTGCGCCGTGCCACCGAGTGGTACCCGGTCGACGCCGTGGGCCTCGTCGTGCCCGGCATCGTCGACGAGCGTGCGGGGCTGTGCCTGCAGGCCGTGAACCTCGGTTGGCGCGACGTTCCGGTGCGGGAGCTCGTTTCCGCTTCGGTGGACGTGCCGTTGGCGTTCGGGCAGGACGTCCGCGCCGGCGCGCTGGCCGAGGTCCGCACGGGCGCGGCGGCCGGTTCTTCGGAACCGGTTCTGTTCGCGGCCGTCGGCACCGGCCTGGCCGGCGCCCTCGTGGTCGACGGCCGGGTGCTCGACAGCCCGTGGGCCGGCGAAATCGGCCAGGTGCTCTTGGCCGGCGGCGGACGGGTGGAGGAGGTCGCCTCGGCCTCCGCCCTCGCGCGCCACGCCGGCGCGCCCGACGCCTTCACCGTCGCCGAACGCGTCCGCGGCGGCGACGGTGCCGCCCTTACCGCTTGGCGCGAGTGCGTCCGCGTGCTCGCCGAGTCCATCGCCTGGACCACCGCCGCCGTGGGTTGCGGCACCGTCGTGGTCGGCGGCGGACTGGCCGAGGCGGGCGCCCTGCTGCTCGACCCGCTCACTCACGAGGTCGCTGCCCGCCTCGGCATCCTCCGCGCGCCGTCGGTCGTCCGCGCCCACCACGGCGACGCGGCCGCGGTCATCGGTGCGACGTTGCTGGCGCAGGAATTGCTGGCCGCGGGAGTGGCCCGATGACCGGCGTGATGTTGCTCGATTCGGCAGCGGGAGCCACCGATCGCGTGGCTCGGCACGAGTCGGTGACCGTGCGAACGCACCGAGGTTGCGCGGCGCCTGTCGGCGCAGGACTCGCTCGTCGTGGGCGTCCTCCCGTGATCGGTGCGACGTTGCCGGCGCAGGACTTGCCGGCCGCGGGAGTGGCCCGATGATCGTCGTGGTCACGCCGAATCCGGCGGTGGACGTCACCTACCGCGTGGCGCGGCACGAGCCCGGGGAGACGAACCGCGTTCTCGAGGTCCAGCGCCGGCCCGGTGGCAAAGGGCTGAACGTCGCGCGGGTGCTGGCCGGGCTGGGGGTCGAGGTGCTGGCCCTGCTGCCGCTCGGGGGTGAGACCGGGCGGTGGGTCGCGGGCGAACTGACTGTGCCGCACGAAGTCTCGCCGCTCGCCGGGGAGACGCGGACGACGGTGACCGTCGTGGGTGAGGGGCATCCGACCGTCTACACCGAGCCCGGGCCGCAGACGAGCGAAGCCGAGTGGACCGCGTTCGGTGAGCTGCTCGGACGGCGGCTCGCGGGCGCGGAGCTGCTGGTCGTCTCGGGATCGTTGCCGCGTGGGGCGCGGGCGGAGTTGCTCGGGGACTGGGTGCGGGCGGCGCACGAGGCCGGTGTCCGGGTGCTCGCCGACGTTTCCGGGCCCGCACTGGTGGCAGCGGCGAATGCCGGGGCGGATGTGGTGAAGCCGAACCTCGCGGAGCTGCTCGACGCGACGTCCACTGTGGACGAAAACGCCGGCGTCGCCGAACTGAAGCGGCGAGGCGCCCGGCTCGTGGTCGTCTCGCGCGGCGCCGAAGGGATCACCGCGCACACACCGGACGACACCATCGAAATCCCCGCCGTCCCCGGCGTCACCGGAAACCCGACCGGAGCCGGCGACGCCGCGACCGCCGGCCTCGCGGCGGCGCTTGTCGACGGCGTCCCCCTGGCCCAAGCGCTTCGCCGCGCCGCCGCGCTCGGGGCGGCGGCCGTGCTGCGCCCGGTGGCGGGCGAGGTCGATGTCGAGGCCTACCGACGTTTTCTCGAACCGAACGGAGAACCCGCATGATCACCCGCCCGGCTCTCGCCCGGATCCTCGCGTCGGCGCGTGAGCGCAACGCCGCGGTCGGCGCGTTCAACGTCATCCTGCTCGAACACGCCGAGGCCATCGCGAGCGGCGCCGAGCAGGCCGGCGTGCCCGTGGTGCTGCAGATCAGCGAGAACTGCGTGCGCTATCACGGCGGGCTGGCGCCGATCGCGCTCGCGTCGCTGGAGATCGCCAAGCGCGCGAAGGTCGAGGTGCTCGTGCACCTGGACCACATCGAGGACCAGGACCTGGTGCGCGAAGGCGTCGAGCTCGGCGTGGACAGCGTGATGTACGACGGGTCCCGCCTGCCCTACGACGAGAACGTGCGCACCACCCGCGAGATCGCCGACCTGTGCCACGCGGCGGGCATCGCCGTGGAGGCGGAGCTCGGCGAGGTCGGCGGCAAGGACGGCGTCCACGCTCCCGGCGCCCGCACCGACCCGGCCGAGGCCGCCGCGTTCGTGAAGGCCACGGGCGTCGACGCGCTGGCGGTCGCCGTCGGCACGTCGCACGCCATGGTGTCGCGCACGGCCAGCGTCGACCGCGCGCTCGTCTCGCGGTTGCGCGACGCGGTGGCGGTGCCGCTGGTGCTGCACGGCTCGTCCGGCCTGTCCGACGACGAGCTGCGCGGCGCCGTCGAGAGCGGGATGACGAAGATCAACATCTCGACGCACCTGAACGGCCTGTTCACCCGCTCGCTCAAGCAGTTCCTCGACGAGCGGCCGGACGTCGTCGACCCGCGCAAGTACGTCCGGCTCGGGCGCGCGGCCGTCGAGGAGGAGACCGCGCGCCTGCTGCGCCTGCTGGCTGCCTAGGCTTTTCGCTTGGCGGCCAGGCGACCGCCTCGGGGCCACCGCACGTCGGTGGCCCAGCCGCAGCGCTCGAACAGCCAGATCACGCGCGCCGACACGTCGACCTGGCCGCGCAGCACGCCGTGGCGCGCGCAGGTCGGGTCGGCGTGGTGGGAGTTGTGCCACGACTCGCCCATGGACAGGATCGCGAGCGGCCAGAAGTTGGCGGCCTTGTCGCGGCTGGCGAAGGGGCGTTCGCCGGTCAGGTGGCACACGGAGTTGACCGACCAGGTCACGTGGTGCAGCAGCGCGATGCGCACCAGGCCCGCCCAGAAGAACGCCGTGACAGCGCCCCACCACGACCACGTGATCAGCCCGCCCAGCGCGGCCGGCAGGGCGACGCTGAGCGCGATCCACAGCGCGAAGAAGCGGTTCACCAGCCGCAGGTCGCGGTCGCCGACGAGGTCCGGGGCGAAGCGGTCGGCGTTGGTCACCTCGCGCTTGAACATCCACCCCATGTGCGCGTGCCAGAACCCGCGCAACAGCGCCGCCGGCGACGTGCCGAACAGCCACGGCGAGTGCGGATCGCCCTCGCGGTCGGCGAACGCGTGGTGGCGGCGGTGGCTCGCGACCCAGAAGATCACCGAACCCTGCACCGCCATGCTCCCCGCCACGGCCAGCGCGATCCGCAGCGCGCGCGGCGCCTTGAACGCGCCGTGCGTGAAGTAGCGGTGGTACCCGACGGTCACGCCGAGCGTGCCGAACGTGTAGAAGACGACGAACAGCGCCGCGTCGACCCAGCTGAGCCCCCAGCCCCAGAGCAGGGGAACGGCGGCGACCAGCGCCACGAACGGCACCAGCAGGAAAGTCTTGAGCACGACCATCTCCGCCGGACCCCGGCGTCCGGAGATCAACGGCTTCACGGTGCTGGACTGGACGGACGTCATGAGCGTCACCTCGCGGCGCTTCGGATGGCGATTCCGAGCCGAAGAGTAAGTGCCCGTTCTGTCCGCCGCGCCGACGGCGAGCCGACGGAGAGTTACAAAGGCGTGGCCGTCCGGGGCGTCAGCCGGCCGGGGTGAGTTCGCGGTCCGTCGGAGGCGCCGGTTCCAGCGACACCACCGGGCCGCGGTCACGGGTGCCGGTCCACAGCGCCGCCGTGACGACGATGACCAGGGCCGAGCCGAGCACGTGGAACGACACCATCGCCTCGGGGACGCCGAGCGCGTACTGCACGGTCCCCACCACACCCTGCGCGAGCGCCACCGCCCAGACCCACGCGTAGCGCTGCCACACGCTCTTCGGGGCGCCCACGCGCAGCAGCTGCAGGCCGAAGACCGCGAGGACCACGAGGTAGACGATCAGGAGTCCGCTGTGGACCTGAGCGAGCTTCTCGATGGGGACGTCGAGGCGGTGGGTGTGGATGTCGCCGCCGTGCGGGCCGGCGCCGGTGACGGTCGTGCCGGCGATGAGGACAGCCCACATCAGCACCGTCAGCAGCACCAGCACCTTGCGACCCAGCGGCGGCACGATCGGGCGCGCGGGTTGGTCGCCCTCGCGGAACGCGCGCAGCAACAGCACGGCGAGCCAGATCAACGGCGTGGACGCGAGGAAGTGGATCGCGACCGTCCACCACTCCAGCTTCGCCAGCACGGTGATGCCCCCGAGCACGGCCTGCAGCACGACGCCGCCCGGCATCGTCCAGGCCAGCACCAGCAGCCGCTTGCGGCTCGGGTGGTCGATGAGGATGCGCCACGCCGTGAGCACAGCCAGGGCGGCCACGACGATGACCGCGCCCGTCAGCATGCGGTTCGAGAACTCGATCCACTGGTTGACCGCGTGGATCCCGGGGTGCTGCACCGGCACGAGACTGCCGGGCACGCACTGCGGCCACGTCGGGCAACCGAGGCCCGAACCCGTCACCCGCACCACGGACCCCGTGACGCCGATGCCGCCCTGCGCCACCACGGCGGCGATCCCGACGGCCCGCTGGACCGCGGCGGAGGGATAGGGCAGGCGGGCGATCAAACTGCGAAGAGGCACGGGGGAATCGTACTCGCGCGCAATTCCGCGCTTTCCCGCCGCATGCGCTGCGACGCTTTTCTCACACCCGTTTCACGAGCACTCAGGTGAGTTTTGTGGTCCGTGTCGCGATAAGTCCGGCCACGATCGCCCACACGGCGAGCACCGCCATCGGCCCGACGGCGAAGTGACCGTCCACCAGTGCCGCGCGCATGCCTTCCGCGAGCGCGCCCGAGGGCAGCAGTGAGACGACCACGCCGAGGCCCGCCGGCAAAGCCGAAGGCGCCAGCAGGATTCCGCCGGCGAGCAGCAGCACGAACCACACGATGTTGGCCAGCGCCAGCACGGCTTCGGCTCGCAGGGCACCGCCGAGCAACACGCCCAGGGCGCCGAACGCGGCCGTGCCCAGCACCAGCAGCACGATCGCCGACGCGATCCCGGCACCCGAGGGCGACCAGCCCAGGAACGCCGCCACCACACCGATCACGATCGACTGCAGCACGACCACCACCAGCGCCGCGACCACGCGCCCGGCCACGAGCAGCCAGCGCGGCAGCGCGGTGGCCGAAAGCCGCTTGAGTACGCCGTAGCGCCGGTCGAAGCCGAGCGCGATGGCCTGTCCCGTGAACGCGGACGACATCACGGCCAGCGCGAGGATCCGCGGCGTGATCCAGTCCACTTTGGACGTCGAGCCGAGCTGGCTCGCGGGCAGGATGTCGAGCAGGCTCAGGCCGATGAGCAGCGCGAGCGGGATGATCAGCGTGAGCAGCAGCTGTTCGCCGTGGCGCAGCGTCAACGCGGCCTCGACGCGCGCGTGCGTGCGCAGCATCCGGCCCAGCGGCCCGCGGCCCGGCGCGGGGGTGAAGGTGCCTTCCGGGAACGTCGTGCTCACGCTCGCAGCTCCCGTCCGGTCAGCTCGAGGAAAACCTCTTCCAGCGTGCGCCGCCCGACTTGCAGCTGTTCGGGCAGCACGCCCTGTTGCGCACACCACGACGTGACGGTCGACACCACCTGCGGATCCACCGCGCCTTCCACGAGGTACGAACCGGGCGAGGACTCGGTCACGCGATAGCCCTCGGGCAACGCCGCCGTGAGCAGCGACAGGTCCAGCCGCGTGCGCGCGCGGAACCGCAGCTGCGCGGCGTCGCCCTCTTCCAGAGTCAACGAGTGGGGCGAGCCCTGGACCACGACCTTGCCGTGGTCCACGATCACGACCTGGTCGGCGAGCGCTTCCGCTTCTTCCATCAGGTGTGTGGTGAGCAGCACGCTCACGCCGTCGCTGCGAAGCGCGGCCAGCAGCTCCCACACCAGGCGCCGCGCCTGCGGGTCCATGCCCGCCGTCGGCTCGTCGAGGAACACCAGCTCGGGTCGCCCGACGAGCGCGCACGCGAGCGAAAGCCGTTGCTGCTGCCCGCCGGAGAGGCGTTTGAACGGGGTGCGCTTCGCGCCGGCCAGCCCGAGCACGTCGAGCAGCCACGCGGGGTCGAGCGGGTTCGCCGCGCACGACGCGACAAGGCCGAGCATCTCCGCGGCGTGCACGCCCGGGTAGGCGCCGCCGCCCTGCGGCATGATGCCGACGCGCGGACGCAGCCGGGCGCTGTTTTTCACAGGATCGAGGCCGAGGACCCGGACTTTTCCGGCGTCAGGCTTGCGAAACCCTTCGCAGATCTCCACCGTGGTCGTCTTGCCCGCGCCGTTGGGCCCGAGCAAGGCCAGCAGGCAGCCACGCTCCATCCGCAGGTCGAGCCCGTCGACCGCGGTGGTGGAGCCGTAGCTTTTCACCAGGCCGGTGATCTCGACCGCTGGGTTGTCCACAACGAATTACGATACGACGTCCACCACGGCGGGCCGTTCCGGGGACGTCCTGGAGAGCAGGAGCGGCGAAAGCCGGTACACCCACGCGAGCCCGCCGAGCGTCACGAGCACGGCCGCGCCGTAGGCCCACGGCAGGATGTAGGCGTGGCCGTCGAACGTGCTCCCGGTGGGCGGCAGCAGGAACGGCAGCCCGGCGCTGACCACGGTCGCGGCCACGCGGAACCGCGACGTGCCCGCCGCCGCGGCCAGGGGGATCACAGCCCACAGCACGTACCACGGCTGCAGGTTGATCTGCAGGATCATCGCGGCGCCGAGCGCCACCCCGAGCCCGATGATGGGCCGGTAGCGCCACTTGAAGCTGGCCCACAGGAACTTGACGGTGACGAACGCCGTCACCAGGTAGCCGAGCGCGCCGATGATGGGCACCAGCGCGTCGGTGTGGTTGCCGAGCCCGAGTGCGATGCCGAGCACCCCGGTGAGGTTCGCGAGCTCGGCGGTGGGGGAGATCCACGAGCGCACGAGGCCGGGGGTGCCGAGCGCGCCGATCCAGCCGAAGCCCAGACCCGTGCCGTAGGAGACCGCGACGAGCACCGCGCCGAACAGCAGCGCCATCGGCACTCCGGCCCGCACGAGGTCCTTGATGCTCCCGTGCCAGCGCCGCGCCACCATCACCGCGAAGAACGGCAACGCGAGCAGTGCGGGCACCTTGACCGCGGCCCCGAGCGTGATGATCGCGACACCGAGCCCGATGCACAGCAGCTCGCCCTTGGCCATCGGCGGTGGGGAGTCGCCCTTGACGCGCACCGGCAGCCGCCGGATGCCGACCTCCAGCCCGGCGACCATCAGCCCGATGGCCAGCGCGTCGTTGTGGGCGCCGGCGATGAAGTGGAAGATCAGCAGCGGGTTGGCCGCGCCCAGCCACAGCGCCGTCACCGGTTGCACGCCGAAGCGGCGCGCCAGCCGCGGCACGGCCCACACGATGAGGACCACGCCGACGAGCGCCAGGCCGCGCTGCAGCAGCACGCCCGTCACGATGTTGTTGCCGCCGATCGGCGCGAGCCAGCCGCCCAGGCGCAGCAGCAGCGGCCCGTACGGCGCCGGCGTCTCGCGCCACATGTTGGCCACGCCCGCGGTGAGCGGGTCGGCCACGCCGAGCGCCTGGGCCGGGCCCAGGGTGTACGGGTCCATCCCGCGGTGCACGATCTCGCTCTGCGCGAGGTAGCTGTAGACGTCCCGGGAGAACAGGGGCGGGATGAGCAGCAGCGGCGCCACCCACATCGCGATCGTGCGGGCCAGCTGGCCCTGGCTCGCCAGGCGGGCGCTCGCGGGCCGGGCGAAGCGGCCGAGCATCAGCCAGCTCAGCACGAGGATGCCCATGCCGGAGAACGCGATGGCGAGCGAGACGGTGGGGATGCGGGTGAACAGGCGCAGCACCGGCAGGTCCTGCACCGGGTTGATCACGGGCGCCGCGCCGGCGCCGAGCGAGCCGAGCGCGAGGAACAGCGAGCCGACCGTGCCGAAGCGCCGGACGATGTCGAGGCCGCGGTGTTCGGCCTGGTCGAGAGGCTGCGGCTCGCGCGGGAGGACGGGCGAAGGTGGCGCCACGGCCGTCGCCGTGTCGCCGGGTGTGCCCACTTCCGGGTCCCGCTGCACGGGTTGCTCGCCGACTGCCACGTCAGGAAGGGTATCGAGTCCCTCCGGCCGTGACTCAGGTCACTGCCGGACACCCCACCTTTGCCCCTGCGCCGGAAATAAGACACACTTGTGTTGTGAAAAAGAACGGGACGCGTGAGAGAGAGGTCTGCGAGGAGCTCGGCGATCAGCCGCGCGCCGCGGACCTCGGCGTTCCCGTGCAGGTCAGCGCCGCAGAAGGGCGCACGCGCCACGAGGTGGCACGCCTGCTTCTCGAACAGGGCCCGATGACCGCCGTGGTGGTCGCGGAGCAGCTCGGCATCAGCCCCACGGCCGTCCGCAGGCACCTCGACGCACTGGTGGCCGACGGCGAGGCCGAGACCCGCGACGCGCCCCGGCGCGGTCCGCGCGGGCGCGGGCGCCCGGCCAAGTTCTTCCTGCTCACCGAGTCGGGCCGCGCCCGGTTCGGGCACGCCTACGACGACCTCGCGGTTTCGGCCATCCGGTTCCTCGCCGAGCACGCCGGCCCCGACGCCGTGCGCGCCTTCGCCGAGAGCCGCGTCGACGCGCTGGTGGGCCCGCACCGCTCCGCCATCACCGGTTCGAGTGATCCCGCGGAGCGCGCCGAGGCCCTGGCCGCGGCCCTGACCAGGGAGGGCTACGCTGCGTCGACCCGCCAGGTCGGTGTCGGTGAACAGCTGTGCCAGCACCACTGCCCGGTCGCGCACGTCGCGGCTGAGTTCCCGCAGCTGTGCGAGGCCGAGACCGAGGCGTTCGCCCGGCTGCTCGGCACCCACGTGCAGCGGCTGGCGACGATCGCACGCGGCGACAACGCGTGCACCACACACGTACCCGCCGTGACGACGGGTATCCCGGCCCTTCCCGAGCCGGACAGCACCAGGCCCTCCGGGACGACCGAGGCGGTTGCGGCGACGCAGCCGGCGCGGGCGGCCCAGGGGCGTACAGCACGGATCCCGAATGGAGGGAAACCCGCATGACTGCCGCTGCCGAGCAGCGCACTCCCACCACCGCGCCACTGAGCCAGGAAGAGACCATCGAGTCCCTTGGCAAGTACGCGTTCGGCTGGGCCGACTCCGACGAAGCGGGCGCCAGCGCCCGTCGCGGACTGAACGAGGATGTCGTCACCGACATCTCCGGGAAGAAGTCCGAGCCGGAGTGGATGCGCGACGCCCGCTTGAAGGCGCTCAAGCTCTTCGAGCTGAAGCCGATGCCCAACTGGGGCGCCGACCTCTCCGGGATCGACTTCGACAACATCAAGTACTTCGTGCGGTCCAGCGAGAAGCAGGCCACCAGCTGGGAAGAGCTGCCCGAGGACATCAAGAACACCTACGACAAGCTCGGCATCCCCGAGGCGGAGAAGCAGCGCCTCGTCGCCGGTGTCGCCGCGCAGTACGAGTCCGAGGTCGTCTACCACTCCATCCGCGAGGACCTGGAGGCCCAGGGCGTGCTGTTCCTGGACACCGACACCGCGCTCAAGGAGCACCCGGAGCTCTTCCAGGAGTACTTCGGTTCCGTGATCCCGGCCGGGGACAACAAGTTCTCCGCGCTGAACACGGCGGTGTGGTCCGGCGGCTCGTTCATCTACGTGCCCAAGGGCGTGAAGGTGGACATCCCGCTGCAGGCCTACTTCCGGATCAACACCGAGAACATGGGCCAGTTCGAGCGCACGCTGATCATCGTCGACGAAGACGCCTACGTGCACTACGTCGAGGGTTGCACCGCGCCGATCTACCAGTCCGACTCGCTGCACTCGGCGGTCGTGGAGATCATCGTGAAGAAGGGCGGCCGCTGCCGCTACACGACGATCCAGAACTGGTCGAACAACGTCTACAACCTGGTCACCAAGCGCGCCAAGTGCGAAGAGGGCGCGACCATGGAATGGATCGACGGCAACATCGGTTCCAAGGTCACCATGAAGTACCCGTCGGTCTTCCTCATGGGTGAGCACGCCAAGGGCGAGGTCCTCTCGGTCGCGTTCGCGGGCGAGGGCCAGCACCAGGACGCGGGCGCCAAGATGGAGCACCTTGCGCCGCACACCTCCTCGACCATCGTGTCGAAGTCGGTGGCGCGCGGCGGCGGCCGGACCTCCTACCGCGGCCTGGTCCGCGTCGCGAAGCGGGCGCACCACTCGCGCTCCAGCGTGGTCTGCGACGCACTGCTGGTCGACACGATCTCGCGCTCGGACACCTACCCGTACGTGGACATCCGCAACGACGAGGTGTCCATGGGCCACGAGGCCACGGTGTCCAAGGTCAGCGAAGAGCAGCTGTTCTACCTGATGTCGCGCGGTCTCGACGAGGCCGAGGCGATGGCGATGATCGTGCGCGGGTTCGTGGAGCCCATCGCGCGTGAGCTGCCGATGGAGTACGCGCTCGAGCTGAACCGCCTGATCGAGCTCCAGATGGAAGGGTCCGTCGGCTAGTCATGTCGGTTACCGAGAACAACGTTTCCGAGGCACTGCGCGAGGGAGCGGTCATTCCGGCCGCTTCCCGCGCGGAGCGCTTCACTTCCTACGACGTCGAGGCCTTCGAGGTCCCCGGCGGACGTGAGGAGAACTGGCGCTTCACCCCGATGAAGCGCCTGCGCGGCCTCCACGACGGCACGGCCGTCGCCTCCGGCGAGATCACGCTCGAAGCCGACGCCGCGCCCGAGTTGACGATCGAGACCGTCGGCCGAGACGACTCGCGGCTGGGCCAGGCCGGTGTGCCGAGCGACCGGATCGCCGCCCAGGCGTACTCCTCGTTCCAGAAGGCAACCGTCGTGACGGTGCCCAAGGAGACGAAGGCGTCGAAGCCGTCGGTGCTGCGCATCCACGGCCCGGGTGCGGGTTTGGTCTCCTACGGGCACCTGCAGGTCCGCGCCGAGGCGTTCGCCGAAGCCGTCGTCGTGCTCGACCACGTCGGCTCCGGCACCTACGCCGACAACGTCGAGTTCGTCATCGGCGACGGCGCCAAGGTCACCGTGGTCAGCGTCCAGGACTGGGCCGACGACGCGGTGCACGTCTCCGAGCAGCACCTCAAGCTGGGCCGCGACGCCGCGCTGCGGCACACCGTGATCACCCTGGGCGGTGACCTGGTCCGCGTCTCGCCGACGGCGACCTTCGCCGACAAGGGTGGCGACGTCGACATGCTCGGCGTCTATTTCGCGGACGGCGGCCAGCACCAGGAGCACCGCCTCTTCGTCGACCACGCGGTGCCGAACTGCAAGTCGCGAGTGGGCTACAAGGGCGCGCTGCAGGGCGAGGGCGCGCACACGGTATGGATCGGCGACGTGCTGATCCGCGCCGCGGCCGAGGCCACCGACACCTACGAGTTCAACCGCAACCTGGTGCTCACACCCGGGGCGCGCGCGGACTCCGTGCCGAACCTGGAGATCGAGACCGGCGAGATCGAAGGCGCCGGCCACGCGAGCGCGACGGGAAGGTTCGACGACGAGCAGTTGTTCTACCTCCAGTCGCGCGGAATCGCGGAGGAGGCGGCGCGGCGGTTGGTCGTCCGCGGGTTCTTCCACGAGATCCTGGTGAAGATCGACGTGCCCGAGGTGCGCGAGCGCCTCGAAGCCGCGATCGAGGCCGAGCTCGAAGCCGTTGGCGCCTGACCCCGTCCACCGCAGACTTTAGGAAACGAAGAATGGCTACCCTGGAAATCAAGGACCTGCACGCCTCGGTCAACACCGACGAAGGCGCCAAGGAGATCCTCAAGGGCGTGAACCTGACGATCAAGTCGGGCGAGACCCACGCGATCATGGGCCCCAACGGCTCTGGCAAGTCCACCCTGTCCTACGCGATCGCCGGCCACCCGAAGTACCAGGTGACCTCCGGCGAGGTGCTGCTGGACGGCGAGAACGTGCTCGAGATGACCGTGGACGAGCGCGCCCGCGCCGGCCTGTTCCTGGCCATGCAGTACCCCGTCGAGGTGCCCGGCGTCTCGATGTCCAACTTCCTCCGCACCGCGGCCACCGCGGTCCGTGGCGAGGCCCCCAAGCTGCGCCACTGGGTCAAGGAGGTCAAGGAGGAGATGGGCAAGCTCGAGATCTCGCAGGAGTTCGCCGAGCGCTCCGTGAACGAGGGCTTCTCCGGCGGCGAGAAGAAGCGCCACGAGATCCTGCAGCTGACGCTGCTCAAGCCGAAGATCGCCATCCTCGACGAGACCGACTCCGGGCTCGACGTCGACGCGCTGCGCGTGGTTTCCGAGGGCGTCAACCAGTACAAGGCTTCGAGCGAGGTCGGCGTCATGCTGATCACGCACTACACCCGCATCCTCCGGCACATCACCCCGGACTTCGTGCACGTCTTCGCCGACGGGCGCATCGTCGAGTCCGGTGGCAAGGAGCTCGCCGACGAGCTGGAGGAGAACGGCTACGTGAAGTACGTGGGCAAGGCCGAGCCCGCCGCACTCTGAGTTTCCGCACAGTTCGCGAGCACCACGAGAAGTTCCCGACTACACCGAGAGGAGTTGGCTCGATGACCACCACGGCTTCGAACAGCCCGACCAACTCTGTTCCCCTTGACGTGGCGGCACTGCGTGCCGACTTCCCGATCCTGTCCCGCACCGTGCGCGACGGGAAACCCTTGGTGTACCTGGACTCCGGCGCGACCTCGCAGCGGCCGACGCAGGTCCTCGACGCCGAGCGCGCGTTCCTCGAGAACTCCAACGCCGCCGTGCACCGCGGTGCGCACCAGCTCGCCGAGGAGGCCACCGACGCCTACGAGTCCGCCCGCGCGCGGATCGCCGAGTTCGTCGGTGCCTCCCCGGAGGAGCTCGTGTTCACCAAGAACGCCACCGAGGGCATCAACCTCGTGGCGTACGCGATGAGCAACGCGAGCACGGCCGGCCCGGAGTCCGAGCGGTTCAAGGTCGGGCCCGGCGACGAGATCGTGATCACCGAGATGGAGCACCACGCGAACCTCGTGCCCTGGCAGCAGCTGTGCCAGCGCACCGGGGCCACGCTGAAGTGGTTCAAGGTGACGCCCGAAGGCCGGCTCGACCTGTCGGAGATCGACGAGCTGATCACGCCGCGCACCAAGCTGGTCGCCTTCGCGCACCAGTCCAACGTGCTCGGCACGATCAACCCGGTCGACGTGCTCGTGGCCAAGGCCAAGTCGGTCGGCGCGCTGACCGTGCTCGACGCGTGCCAGTCGGTGCCCCACGGGGTGTACGGCCAGGGCAACGTCGACTTCGGCGCGCTGGGCGTGGACTTCGCGGCGTTCTCCGGGCACAAGATGCTGGCGCCGTCCGGCATCGGCGTGCTCTACGGGCGCAGCGAGCTGCTCGAAGCGATGCCGCCGTTCCTCACGGGCGGGTCGATGATCGAGCTGGTCCGCATGGAGGGCTCCACGTTCGCCCCGCCGCCGCAGCGGTTCGAGGCCGGCGTGCCGATGACGTCGCAGGCCATCGGCCTCGGTGCGGCCGTCGACTACCTCTCGGCGATCGGCATGGAGCGCATCGCGGCCCACGAGCACCTGCTCACCGAGCACGCGCTCGCCGGGATCAGCGCCATCGACGGCGTCCGCATCATCGGGCCGACCGACATGGCCGACCGCGGCGGCGCGGTGTCGTTCGTGATCGACGGCGTGCACCCGCACGACGCCGGCCAGGTGCTCGACAGCCTGGGCATCGCCGTGCGCGTGGGCCACCACTGCGCGTGGCCGCTGCACCGGGCGTGCTCCGCGCAGGCCACCGTGCGCGCCACGTTCTACCTCTACAACACACTGTCCGAAGTGGACGCTCTCGTCGACGGGATCCGCGAGGCGCAGAAGTTCTTCGGGGTCGCGAAGTGAACCTCGAGAGCATGTACCAGGAGATCATCCTGGACCACTACAAGCACCCGCACGGGCGTGGCTTGAGCGACCCGTACGACGCCGAGTCGTTCCAGGTCAACCCGACCTGCGGCGACGAGGTGACGCTGCGTGTGAAGCTCACGGACGGCAAGGTCGAGCAGGTGTCGTACGAGGGGCAGGGCTGCTCGATCAGCCAGGCCTCCACGTCGGTGCTGACCGACCTCGTCACCGGCCACACCGTGGAGGAGGCGTTCACCACCATGGACGCCTTCGTGGAACTGATGCAGGGCAGGGGCAAGGTCGAGCCCGACGAGGACGTGCTGGAGGACGGCATCGCGTTCGCCGGCGTCGCCAAGTACCCGGCGCGCGTGAAGTGCGCCCTCCTCGGTTGGATGGCGTTCAAGGACGCCGTGGCCCGCACCACCACAGGAGCTGAGAAGGCATGAGCGAAGAGACCGTGGCCCCGGAGGCCGACCCTCGCGAAGGGCGCACCGCCGCGGACCTGCCGGAGCAGACGGCGTCGTCGGTGCCCGCCGACGTCGCCAAGATCGAGGACATCGAAGAGGCGATGCGCGACGTCGTGGACCCCGAACTCGGGATCAACGTCGTCGACCTCGGCCTGGTGTACGACATCCGCGTGGAGAAGGACAACTCGGCCACGCTGGACATGACGCTCACGTCGGCGGCCTGCCCGCTCACCGACGTGATCGAAGACCAGACCTCCGCGGCGCTGACCTCCGGCGGCCTCGTGAGCGACTTCCGGATCAACTGGGTCTGGATGCCGCCGTGGGGCCCGGAAAAGATCACCGACGACGGCCGCGAGCAGCTGCGTGCGCTCGGGTTCACCGTCTGAGCTTTTTCGAAGGAACAGGCCACTCCGCTCGCAGCGGGGTGGCCTGTTCTGCGTTGAGGGTTGTATAACGAGCTATACAGCACCGATCGATTCGACGTACCAAGGTGCCTCGCGCTCGGGGGCAAAGCGGCTCCAGAGCCCAACGGCCTCGGCCAGCGACGTGCGGCGGTCGACGTGCAGGGCCGCGAGCCGGGGGAGTGGCGCGCCCGAGACGAGCAGGTGGTCGAGCTGGGCGCGGGAGAGGCCGAGCACCCGCAGGTGCCGCAGCTCGCCGAGCCGCTCCAGGCCGGTCACGTCGACGCCGCTGACGTCCAGGTGCACCAGGCTCGGCAGGGCGGCGAGCCGGGCCAGGTCGACGGAATGGTCGAGCACCTTCAGCTCCAGGCGCCACAGCCGGTGCCCGGCGAAGGCGGCCAAGTCGACTTCGCCTGCTTCGACGGACAGGGCCTCCAGCGCCGGCAGTTGGGTGAGGCCGCCGGTGACGCGGGCGGCGCGGTTGATGCTCACCTCGCGCAGCGTCGGGAAGCCTTGCAGCACATCGAGGTTCACGGTGCCGGCGTCGTTGAGGTAGAGCTGCTGCACGAGAGGCTGGTCGGCGACGTCGTGCGCGCGCTCGATGCCCGAGCCGGTGACGACCTCGGAGTGGCTGCGGAAGGGGCTGTCGCGCAAGGAAACCTCGGGTTCGAGGAACACTTCGTCTTCGTAGTCCTCGTACCGGTTCTCGCGCAGCGCCTCGACGACCTCGGTGAGCATCGCCGTGACCGACGGCGCGACGTAGCGCAGCGGGCCGTGGACATCGCGGCCGTACTCCACGACCTGGCCGGCGCGGCCGTTCGGCGCGGGGTCGAGGTCGGTGAACAGGAAGTTCATCGCGCGGTCGCTGCCGAAGGTGACCCACCAGTCGTTGCGGGACAAGCGTTTCACGTGCCCGAACGGCAGCGGCTCGAACACCACGCCGGTGTCGGACACCGAGTCTTCCCAGCCGTAGGAACCCGGCAGGCCTTAGGTGTAGTCGGAGACCACCTGGTCGAGGTCGTTGCAGGAGTACGGGCCGAGCAGGCCGACCTGCTCGGGATCGCCGTCGGCCACGCGGTAGAGCGCGCGCAGGTCTTCCGGCAGCCGCGCGCCGATGCGCGCCTCGGCGGCCGCGATGTCCTCCTCCGTGCGCCCGGCGGGCCACGGCGGCGCCTGGCCCTTGATCCGCGTGTAGTGCGCACCGAACTCCTCGCACAGCCGCGTGACCTCGGCGAGCACCGCCGGGTCCGTCGGCGCTCCGGTGGGCGCGGCGGCGGCCGGGCGGAGCAGGCCGGGCCGGGGGTGGCCCGGGTAGCGGAAGTTCTCGTCGAACACGAGCCAGCCGTCGCCGACAGGGGACAGCGCGCCACCCGCGGCGAAGGTGTAGCTGCCATCCGGGCGCAGCCGCAGCTCGTACGCGCCGGCAGGCGCGTCGAAGAGGCTTCGCAGGCTGCTGCCGCTGATCCGCAGCCACTTACGGGTGGGCGTCCAGGCGTCGAGGGCCAGCGAGCCGCCAGTGGCGCGCACCTGCAGCACGGCTTCTTCGGCGCCGGCGGCGGAACGCAGTGCGGTCGCCAGGTCGCGGGCGGCCTCGTCGAAATCCATGGTGGTGAAGCTAGCGCGAAGGTCCGACGAAAACCGGATCCGGGTGCTATGACTGGCCTATGACCGAACCGGACAACGAGCGGGAACCCCGGCGGGGCCAGGCCGTCGCGGCGGTGGCGATCGCGGTTGTGGCCTTCATGCTGGTCGTGGCGACCTGGATCGCGTGGTTGCTGGTGCGGCCCAGGATGGAGGCGGGGCCGGTGTACCCGATCGTGGGGCAGGTGTTCCTGCTCGTGCTGGGGGCGCTGTTCTTCGTCGGGCTGCTGGCCGGGGTGCTGGCGATCGTGCTGGGCCTGACCGGCGGTGGGCGCGAATACGGGGGCGACGTGGCTCGCGCCGGCGTGCTGCTGGGCGTGGTCACGTGCGTGGTCGCGCTCGGCGGGGCGGTCGCGTTCGCGGTCAATCCACTGTGGACTTCGACGGTGGCCAACTTCGACATCGGGACCCTCGGCAACCCCTTCGGCCGGTGACGGTCCTCAAGTCGATCGCGCTGTTCGTCGCCGCGGCGGTGCTGGAGATCGGCGGCGCGTGGCTTATCTGGCAGGGCGTGCGCGAGCACCGCGGCTGGGCGTGGATCGGCGGTGGCATCGTGGCGCTCGGGCTCTACGGATTCGTCGCCACGCTGCAGCCCGACGCGCACTTCGGCCGCATCCTCGCTGCCTACGGCGGGGTTTTCGTGGCGGGCTCGCTGGCCTGGGGTGTGGTGGCCGACGGCTACCGGCCCGACCGGTTCGACGTGATCGGCGCGCTGCTGTGCCTGGCGGGCGTCGCGGTGATCATGTACGCGCCGCGAACCGGGTAACGCTCGCACAACGCCCACGATAGATCAACGTGACCGAACCCGACTTTCCGCCGCCGCCTGCTCCGGTGCAGGTCAAGCGGCGGTTCTCGCCGCCGCTGGCGATCTTCCTGGTGTTCGCGGTCGCCGGCGCCGTGGCCGGCGCGATCGGCGTGGTGAAGGTGCTCGGCTACGGCATGGTGACCGTTCCGGGCGGCTCGATGGCCGGCATCATCCCGCCCGGCACCACCGTGGTCTACAACTGGGGCGACGGCCGGGAGATCCACCGCGGCGACCTGGTCGTGTTCCAGGCCGACGCGCTGCCCGATATGCCGCCCGGCCGGCTCCTCAAGCGCGTGATCGCGGTCGGCGGCGACCGCGTGGTCTGCTGCGACCCTGGCCACCGCATTGAGGTGAACGGCAAGCCGGTCACGGAGCCCTACCTCGACCCGAAGGTGTCGCCCGCCGCGGCGGCGATGCCCTTCAGCGCGCAGGTGCCGCCGGGCACGATCTTCGTCGCCGGCGATACGCGTGACAACTCCAACGACTCGCGCATCTACGTCAGCGCACCCGGCGCGGGCGCCATCCCGCTGTCCAAGGTGGACGGTGTGGTCGTCGCGAAGGGCACGCTCTTCGCCTCGGAAAGCTTCAAGCCCACCACGGCGTTCACCGACGCGGGCCTCCCGGGCGCGTCCATCGAGGACACCGGCCTGACCACGGACCGTTACCTGGCCGCGGGTGGCGCGGCGGTGTTCCTGCTCGGGTTCATCGGCGCGATCGTCACCGGCGTGCGATCCGCCGCAAGACGACGGAAAGCGCCCCGCGAGTGTCCTGATCACGTGCAGGTTGCAGCCGAAGAGCGACCGGTAACGCCGCCGGGGCCGGCCCGATAGAGGGGCGTGACTGACTTCCCGGCGCCCCCGGCAGCGTCGCCTCGCACGCGCCGCTTTTCGCCGTTTCTGGCGCTTTTCGTGGTGTTCGTCCTGGCCGGCCCGGTGCTCGCGGGGACCGGGGTGGTCAAGCTGTTCGGCTACACCACCGTGCGCATCGGCGAACGCTCCATGGAAGCCACGGTCGGATATGACGAGCCCATGGTTCTCCACTGGGCCGGGAGCCACGAGATCCACCGGGGCGACCTGGTCTTGTTCCAGATCGACGCGTTTCCCGACTCGCCGCCCGGCTACCACCTCCTCGCGCGCGTGATCGCCGTCGGCGGTGACCGGGTGGTCTGCTGCGGGCCCGACAACCGGCTGCAGGTGAACGGCAAGTCCGTCACCGAGCCCTACCTCGATCCGGCGGTGCCGCTCTCGGCCGCCGCCTACGAGTTCACCGCGCAGGTGCCGCCAGGCTCAATTTTCGTCGCGGGCGACAAGCGCGACATCCCCGGCGATTCCCGCAACTATGTCTACGCGCCCGGCGACGGGGCCATCCCGCTGTCCAAAGTAGACGGAGTGATTGTCGCGAGGGGCACTGTCTTCTCCTCCGTGACCCTCAAGCCCACCACGGCGTTCACCGACGCCGGCCTGCCTGGAGCGTCCACCGCGGACACCGGACTCCACCTGGCCCGGTACCTGATCCTCGGTGGTGCCGCGCTGTTCGTGCTCGGGTTCATCTGCTTGATCGTGACCGTCGCGCGCTCCGGCGGAAGACGACGAAGAGCAGCCGTAGGCCCACCAATGCACTGATCACGAGCAGGTTGTAGCCGAAGACCTGGTTGAGCGTGAGGTCCGGCAGCAGCCGCGGGCCGCTCGTGCTGCCGAGCAGCAGCACGGCCATCAGGCCGGTCGCGATGCCGACGAACGCCAGCAGCACCTCGTGCACCAGGCCCGTCACGAGGTCGCGATCGCGTTCGTCGGAGAACAGCCGCACGTTGACCGAAAGGCGGCCCTCTTCGAGCGCCGCGCCGATCCGGTCGACGCGGCGGGGGAGCCGGCGCAGCACCGGCAGCAGGGCCAGCACCTCGTCGCGCACGGTCTCCGGCCGCAGGCGCGCGCCGATCTGCTCGGCGGCGAACGTGCGCGATTCGGCGACCACGTCGAAGCCGGGCGCGAGCGTGGCCAGGGTGCCTTCGGCGGTGGCGAGCGCGCGGAAGACGGCGGCGATGGGCGGCGGCACGGCGAGGCGGAAGTCGGCGACCACACGGAACAGGTCGGTGAACAGGTCGAACCCTGGCGCCCGGCCCGGGCTGAAGTGGCGCACGAGCAACGCGCCGAGCGCGCGTTCCAGGCGTTGCTCGTCGATCTCGTCGGGGCGGTCGACGATCTCCAGCAGGCCGTCGCGCAGTCCCGCCGGGTCGCCGCGGTCGAAGGCGAGCAGCAGGCTCTGGAGACCGGCGCGCAGGCCCGCGTCGAGGCGGCCGACGGAGCCGAAGTCGAGCAGGCCGAGGGTGCCGTCGTCGAGCAGGAGGACGTTGCCAGGGTGCGGGTCGGCGTGGAAGACGCCGTCGATGAGCACCTGATCGAGCAGGCAGCGCAGGAAAACCCGCGCGAGCTCTTCACGGTCGCCCGGCGCCGCGGTCGAGAGGGGTTTGCCGTCGAGGCGGCCCATCACGAGCACGCGCTCGGTGGACAGTGCCTTGTGGACGGTCGGCAGCGTTACCCCGGCCACGGGCCGCGCTGCCACGGCCTCGATGTTGGCCGCCTCTACGCGGAAATCCAGCTCCTCGGCCAGCGCGTCGGCGAAGCCGTCGGCCAGGTCGGTGACGCCGAGCGCCCTTGCCCAGCCGGCCCGTTCGTCGAGGAGCGCGGCGAGGCGGCGGACGATGTCGACGTCGCGTTCGGCCTGCGCGCGGATGCCCGGCCGCTGGACCTTGACCACGACCTCGGCGCCGGAGCGCAGCCGCGCGCCGTAGACCTGTGCGATCGACGCCGCCGCGAGCGGTTCCGGGTCGAACTCGGCGAACACGTCGTCGGGATCGGCGCCGAGTTCCTCGCGTAGCAGGGCGAACACGGCTTCAGCGGGTGCGGGCGCCACGCGGTCCTGGAGCCGGCCGAGCTCGTCGACGAAGGCGGGAGGCAGCAGGTCGGAGCGGGTGGAGAGCAGCTGGCCGAGCTTCACGAACGTCACGCCGCCCTCCTCCAGCGCGCGACGCAGTGACCGCGCGAGCTTGGCGTGGGCCGGGCCCGAGGCCGGGTTCGCGTCGGCCGGTGAGGTACCCGCCGAGGCCGTGGCCGATCGCGATGCGCATGATCCGCGAGTAGCGCCGGGTCCGCGCGACGCGGGCGCGCACCGAACGCAGCTGCCCGAACAGCCCGAGCCCGGTCCCCGACGGCGCGGCGAGCTCCGCGACGAACAGGACAAGCAGCGTCGCGGCCAGCGCGCACCCGGCCAGCGGGATGAGCAGCCCGACTGCCGCGCCGGCGCTGTCGAGTACCGCGAGCGGGAAGGTCCGCACCACCAAGCCGCCGACGACCCAACCGAACACCGCCGCGCACAGCGCCCGGACGTACCCGACCCGCACGCCGAGTACCCGCCGCGACGCGGCGACCAGCGGCCACAGCACGAGGACGTAGGCGAAGAGGCCGACCAGCAGGGTTTCCATGGTTGCCGAGCACACCAGGGTTCCCGGTCGTGCGGTTCCAGCCGCGGCGGGACCGCGCTCCCTCTCGCGGGGGACCGTGATGACGGACGGTGCCGGGTCACCTACTTTCGGACGTGGCCACGGGGATTGGTGAACTCCTAACGTCGTGGGGCGAACCGCGGTTGCCGGGTTTCCGGTGACCGGAGCGGACATTTCGGTGAAGGAGACGCGAATGAGGGCACGCGGGTTCGGGCGCATCGCGGCGATCGCGGTGGCGGTGGCGGCGCCGCTGGGTGTCGGGCTGGTCGCGGGGCCGGGCGCGGAGGCCGCCGCGGCGACGACGGTGTACTACACGTCGAGTGGGGCACCGGATTACGTGGCCCAGATCGACCAGGGCGCGGCGAACTGGAACGCCGTGGTGGCCGATGTGAAGCTCGTGAAGCGCTCGTCCGGGGCGACGGTGGTGTTCCACGAGATCCACAGTGGCGGGTCGTACACGCAGACCGATGGTCACGGGAATGGGGACGTGTATTTGGATACGTCTCAGGTGGAGGAGGGATTTGATCCGACAAGGATTGCGGCGCACGAGCTGGGGCACAATCTCGGGCTGCCGGATGATTACGACGGGCCTTGTTCGGAGCTGATGTCGGGGCACGGTCCCGGGACGTCGTGCACCAATGCCAAGCCCAGTGCGCAGGAGGCGGCGAAGGTGCAGCAGTTGTGGCGCAACGGGTTCGGAGGTGTTAAGGGCGTGGGGACTCGGGTTACGGCTGGGGTTTATTGATATTTTCCGGGATTTTCGGAACCGGGATTACAGGGGTGCGGGAAGGCGCCCCCGAAGGTTGATTGTGACTACGGTTCAGGGCCCTTTGTCAAGGCGGGAAAGAGTACCTTGACAAAGGGCCCTGAACCGCGTTTTAGCTTCGAATCGGGGCAGGGGAGGGACTGGGCGTTCCCGCGCGATTGGTAGATCGGCTGCGGTTTGTCGGGGGCGTTGGCCGGCGGTTTGTGGGTGTGGTTCCCGCTGTGGAGGGAGGCGGGAAGGCGAAGCGGCTGGGAGGATCCGGGGGTGGGAGTTCTCCGGCCGGTGGTGAGCGGGGTGACCTATCGCCGATGGGTCTACCTGATCCTGAGCGGGGCGATCAGCGTGCCGTACCTGTTGTTCGCGGCGGTGGCGGTGCCTTCGTTGGCGCCGTTCGTGACGTCGCTGGGGTGGGCGTCGGTGCTCGGGGTTTTGGTGACGGTGGTGGTGTTGGGGGCGACGTCGTTCCTGCCGGCGGTGCGGGTGCTGGAGGCGGCCGCGGTGCGGGAGCTGCTGGGCGAGGCGGCGGCGGGGCGGCCGGCCACCGTGCGGGCGCGGGCGCGGTACAGCCTGATGTTCGTGCTGCACGTCGGGGTCGGGGCGGTGGTGAGCACCGTGACGCTCGCGGTACCGGTGGGGTTCGGGTTTTCGGTGAGCGCGGTGTTCACGGGGAAGCTGGTGGACAACGGCACCGAGGTCGTCGCGGTGGACCGGGGGTGGGGGTCGGCGTGGCTGCCGGTGGCGTTCGCGGCCGCGTTCGTGGTGCTGGTCTACGTGGTGTGGGGCGTCGGCGGGCTGCTGCGGCGGGCGGCGGGGGCGTTGCTGGGGATGTCGGCGGCCGAGCGCATCGCGCAGCTCGAGCGGCGGACCGAACAGCTGGCCGAGCGCACCCGGCTCGCGCGCGAGCTGCACGATTCGGTGGGGCACGCGCTGTCCGTGGTGACGGTGCAGGCGGGGGCCGCGCGCCGGACGCTGCGGACCGACCCGGGGTTCACCGAGCAGGCGCTCACGGCCATCGAGGAATCGGCGCGCACTGCGCTGGACGACCTCGATCACGTACTCGGGTTGTTGCGCGACGGGGCTTCGTCGCGCAACCCGCAGCCGGGCCTGGCGGAGCTGCCGGCGCTCGTCGAGGCAACGCGGCTGGCGGGCACGGAAGTGCACGCCGACGTGCAGGGTTCGCTGGGTGCGGTGCCCGCGGTCGTGTCGCGTGAGGTGTACCGGATCCTGCAGGAGTGCCTGACCAACGCGGTGCGCTACGCGGGCACGGTGCCGGTGAGTGTCGCCGTGGTGGTGTCGGCGGGGCAGCTGTGCGCGACGGTGGCGAACCCGCTGGGCGTGCCCCGCCCACCGCGGGCCCGAGGTGGGCGGGGCCTTCGGGGCATGGCCGAGCGTGCGGAGCTGCTGGGTGGCAAGCTGGCGGCGGGACCGGCGGGGGACCGGTGGGAGGTCGTGGTGACGGTGCCGTGGGGGAACCGATGAAGGTGACCGTGCTGCTGGTCGACGACGAACAGCTCATCCGCGCCGGCCTGCGCGCGATCGTCGACGCGGAGCCGGACCTCACGGTGGTCGGCGAGGCCGCCGACGGAGCCGAGGTGCCGGGCCTGGTCGCACGCCTGCGTCCCGACGTGGTGCTGATGGACGTGCGCATGCCCGCCGTCGACGGGATCCGCGCGACGCAGCACCTGATGTCTACTGTGGACGCTCCGCCGAAGGTGATCGTGGTGACCACCTTCGAAAACGACGACTACGTCTACGACGCCCTGCTCGCCGGCGCCAGCGGCTTCCTGCTCAAGCGCGCCCGCCCGGAGGAGATCGTCGCGGGCATCCGCACCGTGGCCACAGGTGAATCACTGCTCTTCCCGGCCGCCATCCGCCGCCTCGCCGCCGCCCACCCCCGCGGCCCGGCCCGCGACGGCCTCACCTCCGCCGCCCTCACCGACCGCGAGCGCGAAGTCCTGCGCCTCATGGCCGCCGGCCTGTCCAACACGGAAATCGCCACGGACCTCTACCTGGGCCTCCAAACGGTCAAAACCCACGTCGGCAACATCCTCTCCAAACTCGGCGCGCGCGACCGCACCCAGGCGGTGATCCGGGCTTACGAGTCGGGCTTCGTGACGCCGAAACCCTGAGCGGCCCGCACGTCTCGAATCCCGGCCCAGCCGCGCGCCGACGAAGCCACGGCCAGGTCGGTCGGCTCGTCAAGCCGAGCGACTGACCGCCACGTCGCGGCCGATGCCGCGGAGCACCTCGACGCGGTCGGAGCCCGGGCGGCTCAGGACCCAGCTCGAGCCGGGGACCGCTTTGGCTCGCTTTTTGAGCGGGGCGAGCAGGCGGGAGGCGTCGCGGTAGGAGGGGATGGAGCCGCTGCCGCAGACGACGGTGGCCAGCGACACGGTGACCGGCATGCCCTCGGCGGACCAGTGCGTGTCGAGGAGGGCGGCGGCGACCGTGCCGATCTCGTCGACGTCGCAGACGATGAGGAAGTCGTCGCCGCCGACGTGGCTGACGCGCATGCGCGGGAGGCGCCGCGAGAGGCCCGTGAGGGTTTCGCCGAGGGCGCGGATGAGGTCGTCGCCCGCGGCGAAGCCGGCGTTGTCGTTCACGGACTTGAAGGAGTCCACGTCGAGCCACGCCGCCACGAACTGCTCGCCCGTGGAGATGCGGCGTTCGACGTCGCGCGCCACGGCCTCGCTGCCGGGCAGCCGCGTGAGCGGGCTCAGGGTCACGGCCTCCTCGACCTTCGCCTCGGCGACGCCGCGGACCACCTCGGTCACCAGGACCACGCCAAGAGTCCGGCCGGCGTTGTCGACCACGACCACGTCGTCGCCGGTGCGGCCCCAGTCGGCGTCGGTGACCAGCTCGAGGAACTCCAGCGCGCTCGCCGTGGCGTCGATGGTGTGCGGTTTGTCGGCCAGCCGCTCGGCCGGGCGCTTGGCGTGCAGGGCGTGGCCGTACGGGCCGGTCACGGCGACCAGGAACCGCGTGCGGTCGACCGACCACTGTGGACGGTTGTGCTCGTCGACGCCGATCACGCCGGTCGGGGCGTCGGCCGCCGCGAGGACCTCACGCACGGCGTCGCAGGTCGCGTCGGACGGCAGCGTGGTGGCGGGACGCAGGAAGTCGCCGACGCGGGGCGCGGTGGGCGGCGCGGGCGAGCGGCGGTCGTCGGGCACCACGGCGCCGGCCGACGGCGCGCTGCGGTGCGCGGCCGGGGGCGCCAGGAGGTTGCCCTGCGCGATGCGCACGCCGAGGTTCTGCGCCGCGTCCAGCTGCGGACCGGTCTCGATGCCGGTCGCGACGAGCCGGATGCCGGTGCGCGTCGTGAAGTGCAGCAGCGACTCGACCACGGCCACCGCCGCCGGCTCGTCCGGCAGGCCGCGCAGCACGCTGCGGTCGAGCTTCACCAAGTCCACGGGCGCTTGGGCCAGCAACGCGAGCGGGAGGTCGCCGCGACCGAGGCCGTCGAGCGCCAGCCGGAAGCCCAGCTCCGACAAAGCCCGCATACCGCCCAGAAGCCGGTCTCCGGGCAGGTGCGTGAACGGCGGGCCGATCTCCAGGACCACGTCACGTGTGCGGCGGCCGGCGGCACCGAGCTCGGCGATCAGCTCGTCGAACGCGGCGGGGCCCGACGCGAGCGTGCGGGCGGAGATGTTCAGGTGCAGGGGCAGCGCGCTCGGGCGCTCGGCCTCCTGGCGCACCGCGGCCGCGGCGAGGCCCAGGTCGACCTCGGCCAGGCGGCCGGCGCGGCGGGCTTCGGCGAGCAGCTCGTGGGCCGTGCCCTTGCCGGGGCGGGCGAGCGCTTCGTACGCGACAACGCCGCCGGTGTGCAGGCTGTACATCGGCTGGAAGGCGAACCGGACCGCACGGGGCGTCGTCACCCGGAGATCGTCGCATCCTCTCGCGCGGAAACGAAACCGTTGTCGGCAGATGTTCACCGCGCCGGAACCTGAGTTACCTGAATCGGAGTAGCGAAATCGGTAGCGATCACCCGTTCGGGATGGATTTCCGTGGGCCGTTCGGAAGTGTGAAAATTCCCGTCTTCACCATGCACTCACACGAACTCGCACACCGTCCGTGGTGGCCCGGCTCGCGGCAGTGACCAGCGGGTCCGTCCACCTGGAGCTTGATCGTTTGACCCGAAGAATTTTCGGATACGGAATTCGCGGACCGTCCCCGTCCGGCCCGCCGCTTCCGCACGTGGTACCGCTCCCGGCTGTGCGCCGGAGCATTCGGCCGCCGATTTCGACGCCGTTACCGAATCGTATTCGGCCGGCGGCCCGCGAGCCGCGCGCGCAGCGTCGGCGGCGCCGCGCGGAACAGCCGGGCCATCGCCGCCGCCGTGCCCGGCAGGTCTTCCCGGCCCGACGTGTAGGCCTGCTGCACCGGAGCCGGCAGCGCGAAGAAGAGGTCGAAGAACTCGGCGAGCTCGGCGGGCGACATCCGGCGCAAAGCGCGCAATCCGTACTGCCGCAGGGAATGCACGGCCCGCGCCTCGGTCGTCCACAGTGTCCGGCGGGCCGCGCGCACGGCTGCCCGTGGCCCGGCCTCGAAGGCGCCCGCCAGCGCCGCGGCCACGCGCGGAGCCAGCCGCAGCGCGGTCGCGACGCTGTACCCGGTGGCGGGGTGCACGAGCCCGGCGGCGACCCCGAACGGGACCACCGCGCCGCGCCCCGGCAGCGGTACGTCGAGCACGATCCGCACCCGTTCCTCCCGGCCGTGCGGCCGCAGCCCCGCGCCCGCGAGCCGGGTCCGCAGCCGCGCGGCGAGCTCTTCCACCGGCACGCCCGGCCGGTGCGCGAGTGACGTCTCTTCGACGAGCACCGAGCCGTCGCCCAGCGGGAGCAGGTAGCGGAAGCTCGGCGCGCCGTCGCGCCAGTCCATGAACACGGCCGTGTCCGAAGCGCCGGGCACCAGCCGCTCGGCGTCGGCGGCCGGCAGGACCAGCCCGTACGCGGTCTGCTCGGCGCGGTGCCCACGAGGCGGGCCGCCGGACAGCACCCGGTTCCGCCCCGACGCGTCCACGACTACCGCCGTGGCGAGCCGACGGTCGTCGGCGAGCACCACCGTCGAGCCGTGGTGCCCGTGCTCGGCGCGCGCGACCCGCCCGGCCACCACCGTCACCGGCGCGGCCGTGAGCCACGACCGCAGACCGGCGTTGTCGAGCACGAGGTAGCCGCGGTCGAGCCGGTGCTCGCACGTGCCGAACGCGACCGTCGCGCTGGGTGCCGACGCGATCACCTCGCCCGGCAGCCCGGGCAGCTCGTCGGCCCACGCGCTGTAGGTGGCACGCCACGGTGCCTGCGGCGCGGCGTCGACGAGCGTGGTCGCGAGCCCGCGCCGGGCGCAGGCGCGCGCCAGCGCCCACCCGGCGGGCCCGCCGCCCGCGATCAGCACGTCGCTCACCCGTCCGATCCTGCCGTATCCGGCGAGTCCGCCGGGGGCCGGACAGATACGGTGGAGCGCATGGCCGAGACCGACCCGAGAGCCGCGCGCAGGGACCCGTCGAGCTCCGTGGGCGGGTTCACGGACCTCGCCACCAGCCCGTTCCGCATCGATCGCGACCGCATCGCCGCGTCGCCGTTCTTCGCGCGCCTGGGCGGGGTCACGCAGGTGGTCAGCGCCGGCGGCGCCGGGCTGCTGCACAACCGGCTCACCCACAGCCTCAAGGTCGCGCAGGTCGCCCGCGCGATCGCCGAGCGGATCACCGCGGCCAGCGAGTCGGCCGAGCTGGCCGCGAAGCTCGGCGGCTGTGACCCCGACGTCTGCGAGGCCGCCGCGCTCGCCCACGACCTCGGGCACCCGCCGTTCGGCCACCTCGGCGAGCAGACGCTCGACCGCATCGCCCGCCACCGGTTCAGCCTGGCCGACGGCTTCGAGGGCAACGCGCAGACGTTTCGCATCCTCACCACCACCGACGTGCGCGGTCCATCGGCGATCGGTCTCGACCTCACCGCGGCCGTGCGCGCCGCGGTGCTGAAGTACCCGTGGGCGCGGCTGCACTACCCCGAGCCGCACCCCACGGAAATGCGCACGCCTCCCCGCGGCGCGGCCGAGCCCGACGGCTCACCGGGCACCGGCGCGAGCAAGTTTTCCGCCTACGCCACCGAACTCGACGACTTCGCGCAGGCGCGTGGCCCGTTCATCGGGCGCATCGAGCCCTGGCAGCAGACCGTGGAGGCGTCGGTGATGGACACCGCCGACGACATCGCCTACGCGATCCACGACCTGCAGGACTTCCACCGCATCGGCGTGCTGCAGCACGCGCCGGTCGCCGCGGAGCTGGGGGAGTGGCTCGACCAGGCGCTGGAGCTGGCCTCGCTCGACGACGAGCGGGTCGCCGCGGAGCTGCGCCGCCCCGGCCGTTCGCTCGAACAGCTGCGCCGGCGCATGCACCTCAAGGACGGCTGGATCGCCGACGACGACGCGTTCGCCGCCGCGGTCCGGCGCGTGCAGCGAGAGCTCGTCGACGGGCTGCTGGAGAACGGCTTCGACGGTTCGATCGAGGCCGAGCAGGCCACGGCCGCGTTCTCGGCCGGCTGGATCTCGCGGCTCGTCGACGGCGTCTTCGTGCTGTCCTCGCCCTCCACTCGGTCCGGGCACGTCTCGCTGCGCACCGCGCAGTGGCACGAGGTGCAGGTGCTCAAGTTCGTGCACCGCCGGTTCGTGCTCCTGCGCCCGGACCTCGCGCTGCACCAGCGCGGGCAGGCCAGCCTCGTGACCACGCTCGTCGACGCGCTCGACGCGTGGCTGCTCGACCGAGACGAGATCGGCCGGCTGCCCCGCCGGCTGCACGACCTCGTGGAGCTCGCGCAGGACGAGTACGCCGGACTGGTCCACACCATGCCGGAAGTGCTCGTGGGCGCGACCGGCGAACGCGTGGAGGGCACCGACGCAGTGCGCGGCCTCGCGCGCGGGCGCGCCGTGGTCGACTTTGTGGCTTCGCTCACCGACAAGCAGGCCGTGACGCTGCTCGACGCGCTGTCCGGGCGCGCCGCGCAGCCGTGGTCGGACTCGTTCGTGCTCTGAGGCCGCGCTCCGAAAGGCTGCCCGACCCGGCGCTTCGGGGCGGCACTGCCGCTGAATGGCCTACGACCTCCGGTGGGTATGGGAAAATCACGGCCATACGTCACTCTAACGGCTTCTTTTTCCGATTTACCCACGGTACTTAGCTGGATCCAGCCGGTGATCACCGGCGTTGGCCAGCGTGAGTCGGGGCACGCGGTGCGAGATACGGAGGCGCACGTGCGTCGAAGCCGTTCGAAGAGACCCACCGGAGCCAGAACCAGAACCAGAGCCGCGAGCCGGACGACCGTCCTGGCCGCCGGCGCCGCGGCGCTGATCGCCGCGCTGGGCATCGTCACCCCGCCGGTCGCGGGCGCCGCCACGGCGTCCACACCGGACTCCTTCTCCGACAACTCAGCCCGGCAGATCGCGGCACTGCAGTCGATCAAGACCGGGCAGACCAAGGCAGAGTCCAAACTGGACAGCCGCCTGCTCGTCACGCAGAAGCTGCGTTCCCAAAAGCTGAGTGCCTCGGCCGTACCCGCGCTGGGGGCGGGTACGGCGAGCACCGCGGTCGTGGACATCCGTGTCACCAAGGTGTCCGACGCGCTGGTGAACGACCTGCGCAAGGCCGGCGCCGCCGTGCGCACGGTGTCGGACAAGGCCGCGAGCATCCGCGCCGAGGTGCCGCTCGCCGCGTTGCCGGCGATCGCCGCGCGCGCCGACGTGAAGCGGGTCGAGACCGCCGACCAGGCGATCACCGCCCGTGAGCTGGAAACCAAGGCGGGACAAGGGAAAACGGCGCCCGTCGAAACCAAGCAGCAGAAGGCCGCCCGGCTCGACGCCGCGTTGAACCAGGCCCTCGCGGCCAAGAACCGGCGTGCCGCCGCGGCCACCATCACCAGTGAGGGCGACCGCGCGCACAACGCCGACCTCGCCCGCCAGCAGTACGGCGTCACGGGCACCGGCGTGAAGGCGTGTGCGCTGTCCGACGGCGTCGACTCGCTCAAGGTCTCGCAGGCCAAGGGTGAGCTGCCGGCCGTCGACGTCGTTCCCGGCCAGGCCGGCGACGGCGATGAGGGCACCGCGATGCTCGAGATCATCCACGACCTCGCGCCCAACGCGGCTCTCGGTTTCGCCTCCGCGTTCGCCTCCGACGCGAGCTTCGCCGACAACATCCGCAAGCTGCGCTTCGAGTCGCACTGCGACGTGATCGTCGACGACGTCATCTACTTCAAGGAATCCCCGTTCCAGGACTGGATCATCGCCCAGGCCGTGAACGACGTGACCGCCGACGGCGCGCTCTACTTCTCCTCCGCGGGCAACGAGGGCAACGTCGCCGACGGCACCGCCGCCCACTGGGAGGGCGACTTCGCCGACTCCGGCAAGTCGGTCGGCAAGTTCGCCGGCACCGCGCACAACTTCGCGGGCGCGGCGGGCAACCAGATCTTCGAGCCGATCTCCGACGCGTCGTCGGGGAACATCCCCGTGACGCTGCACTGGTCCGACCCGCTCGGCGCTTCGGGCGACGACTACGACCTCTACCTGCTCGACGCGGCGGGCAACGTCGTCGCGTTCAGCCAGGACGTGCAGGACGGCACCCAGGACCCGTACGAGCAGCTCGCCACCCCGCTCTTCGGTGGCACCGGTCTGCGGCTCGCGGTGGTCAAGTTCTCCGGCGAGGGCCGCTACCTCTCGCTGACGGCGTTCGGCAGCCGCTTCCGCGACTCGGCCGATGGCCTCAAGGCCTTCAGCACCCCGGGCGTCACGGTCGGGCACTCCTCGGCGCGCGACGCGTTCTCCGTCGCCGCGGCACCCGCGGCCGCCGCGTTCGGCCGGGCGCTCGAGCCGGGTGACCCGGCCAACCCGACCGGTCCGTTCCCCGGCGCGTTCTCCTCGGCCAGCAAGGCCGAGCGGTTCAGCTCCGACGGCCCGCGCCGGATGTTCTACGAGGCCGACGGCACGCCCATCACGCCGGGCAACGTCTCCTCGACCGGCGGCGAGGTCCGCGACAAGCCGGAGATCACCGCGGCGGACGGCGTCCGCACCTCGGTCGGCGGGTTCGACCCGTTCTTCGGCACCTCGGCCGCCGCGCCGCACGCCGCCGCCATCGCGAGCCTCGTGCTCTCGGGCAACCCCGGTCTGTCCGGTTCGGACGTTCGCGACGCGTTCCTCGCGACGGCCGTGGACATCGAGGCGCCCGGCAGCGACAACCTCACCGGCGCGGGCGTGGTCCTCGCCGACAAGGTGCTCGCCTACACCGGCGCCAGCCCGCAGCCCTACGCGCAGGCCAAGCAGCCCACCGTCACCGGGCCTGACGGCGGCAGCACCCTCGACCCCGGTGACACCGCGAAGGTGACGCTGCCGGTGACCAACACCGGCGACGGGGTCGCGTCGTCCACGAGCGTGGTGCTCACCACGACGACGCCCGGCGTCACGATCGCGCCGCGCGCCAAGTCGTACGGCACGATCAGCCCGGGCCAGACCGGCGTCAACGACTTCACCGTCACGGTCCCGGCCACCCAGGGTCTCGGCGTGCCGGTGGTGTTGTCGGCCAAGGTGACGTTCGCGGGTTCGTTCTCGCCGGTGACCAGCACGTTCGCCCTGCCGGTGGGCACGCCGTCGCCGGTGGTGCAGACCTTCTCCTACACCGGTGCGCCGGTCGCGATCCCGGACAACTCGCAGCTCGGCGCTTCGGTGCCGCTGGTGGTGAGCGGCGTCGGGGCCGCGTCGAAGGTCTCAGTCTCGATCGACGGTTCCAGCTGCACCGCCGACGAGGGCTCGACCACGGTCGGCCTGGACCACACCTACGTCGCGGACCTGGTCGGCACGCTGACCTCGCCCTCGGGCGCGTCGGCCACGCTGTTCCAGCGGGCCGGCAGCGGCGGCAACAACCTGTGCCAGGTCGTGTTCGACGACAGCGCCTCGGCGCTGCTGAGCACGGTCGGGTCGCAGTTCGCGCCGTTCACGGGCACGTACCTGCCGATCGACCCGCAGACCCCGCTCGCCGGGACCTCGGCCGACGGGACGTGGACGTTCAAGGCGGTCGACGTCGCCGGCGGTGACTCGGGCTCGATCCGCAGCGTCTCGCTGCACGTCAACGGCTACGCCCAGGCTTCGTCGCCCGGCGCGGCCGCGGTCGTGCACAAGACGGTGAACACCGGCCCGGTGCACCCCGCGATCGCTTGATCCTCAGGTGAGTACGGGGCCGTCGCGATTCTCGCGGCGGCCCCGTTCTGTTGTCCGTACGGCTAGGCCGGGGGCGGACTACCGCGGCGACCGCACCTTCTCGTAGTGCCGCGCGGCCCGGGCGCGGTTGCCGCACGCGATGGAGCACCATTCGCGGCGCGGGTGGGTCTTCACGAAGAAGAGCACGCAGCCCGGCGCCTGACACGCTCGCAATTTCGCTGCCCCGGGGCCGCCCAGCAGGGCGATCGACTGCTGCGCGATGTCCGCCAGTCCGGCCGCGACCGGCGAGCTCGCGTAGGACAGGCCTTCCCTCAGCGTGCCGCCGGTCAGTTCGAGGAGGGGAATGGGCCGGTGGGTGACGACCTCGTTCAAATCCCGCAGCGCGGAATCCACGTCCGGGCTTCCGTGCTGCGCCAGCGGACGTTCGTCCTTCGTCACCATCGCCGCCAGGTGGCGGACGGCCGCGCGGAGCCGTCGCGCCGAGGCGAGGTCCGCGGAGGTCGCACCGGGGCCCGCGCTCCCGAAGCCGACCGCGTGCAGCCATTCGTCCACGTCGCCGGCCGAGGTCAGGTCGTCGTGGACGCCGTGGGTGTCGGCCCAGATGGTGGTCATGAGGCGAACGGGTACGGGCTCGTCGGGCAGTACCCAGGTCCGCTCGGCTGCTCCCATGTGGACACCTTATCACGGGTGGATGGGGTTGCATGCGTTAGAACGACCTGCTACTACTTCTCACGGAAAGTTCCAGATCTACCCGTGAGAAAGAGAGTTCGCATGACCACGACCATCACTCCTGTGGAGCCCGAGGCCGCGACGGGCGTCGCGAAGGAGCTCCTCGCCGAGGTGAACAAGGCGCTCGGGCTGGTGCCCAACATGACGAAGGTGATGGCGAACAGCCCGGCTCTGCTGAAGGCCTACCGGCGGCGGCCGGCGGCGCGCTGAACGCCGGGATCCGCGAGCGGCTGGCGATCGCCACCGCTCAGCTCAACGGCTGCGAGTACTGCCTGTCGGCCCACACCTTCATCGGCGAGAACATCGCCCACGTCCCGGCCGGCGAGCTGGCGGCGGCGCGCAAGGCCGAGTCCGACGAGGCGCACGTCCAGGCCCTGCTCGAGCTGTCCAACGAGATCGCCTCCAACACCGGCAACGTCGGCGAAGACGCCCTCTCGAAGGCGCGCGCGGCCGGCGTGACCGACGAGGAAGTCGGCGAACTGGTCCTGAACATCTCCCTCAACGTCCTGACGAACTACTTCAACGTGCTCGCGGGCGTCGAGAACGACTGGCCGGTGGTCTCGCTCTGATCCGGTCGGGGAACTGATCGTCGCGTGGCCTGCTCATCAAGCCGAGAGTCGATGAGCGGGCCCTCGAGCCGTGGCTGTCCGAAGTGGACGCGGTGGCGCTGGACGGACGCGGCCGAACAGGCGATCTTCACGGACGCGGTTCCAGGGGAAGCGTGAGACCCGCCACGCGGCGGAAAACCGTTCGGCGTCGCCCCGTACACTGGGTCACGTGGAACGGGAAATCCTCACGGAGTAGCTGCCGCATCGGGCGCTCGTGACCGATCTTCGCAGGGAGCGGAGACGGCGAGCGATGCCGGTGCCTGCCGCTGTCCACGTTCACCCCCGAATCCGGGAGTTCTCTTGATCACGGCCACTGGCCTCGAGCTGCGTGCCGGCTCGCGCATCCTGCTGAACGGCGCCGCCCTCCGCATCCAGCCCGGCGACCGCATCGGCCTCGTCGGCCGCAACGGCGCCGGCAAGACCACGTCGCTGAAGGTTCTCGCGGGCGAGGGCGAACCGCACGCGGGCGAAGTCCGCCGCAGCGGCGAGCTCGGCTACCTGCCGCAGGACCCGCGCGAGGGCGACCTGTCCGTCACGGCGAAGGACCGCGTGCTGTCCGCGCGCGGCCTCGACACGCTGCTGCGCGACATGGAAAAGGCGCAGACCGCGATGTCCGAGCTCGTCGACGACAACCAGCGCGACAAGGCCATCAACCGCTACAGCCGCCTCGAAGAGCGGTTCGCCTCCCTGGGCGGGTACGCCGCCGAGAGCGAGGCCGCGCGCATCTGCTCGAACCTCGGTCTCGCCGACCGCGTGCTCGCGCAGACGCTCAACACGCTCTCCGGCGGCCAGCGCCGGCGGGTGGAGCTGGCGCGCATCCTGTTCGCGGCCGCCGAGGCCGGCGCGGGCGGCAAGTCCGAGACGATCCTGCTGCTCGACGAGCCGACCAACCACCTCGACGCCGACTCGATCACGTGGCTGCGCGGCTTCCTCAAGCAACATGACGGCGGTCTCGTGGTGATCAGCCACGACGTGGAGCTGCTCGCCGACGTCGTGAACAAGGTCTGGTTCCTCGACGCCACGCGCGGCGAGATCGACCTCTACAACATGAGCTGGCAGCGCTACCTCGACGCGCGCGCCACCGACGAGAAGCGCCGCCGCCGCGAGCGCGCAAACGCCGAGAAGAAGGCGTCGGCGTTGCAGCAGCAGGCCGCGAAACTCGGGGCCAAGGCGACGAAGGCCGTGGCGGCCAAGAACATGGCGCGCCGCGCGGAGCAGATGCTCTCGCAGCTCGACGACACGCGTCAGGCCGACAAGGTCGCGCGGATCAAGTTCCCGGAACCCGCCCCGTGCGGACGCACGCCGCTCACGGCCGACGGGCTGTCGAAGTCCTACGGCTCGCTCGAGATCTTCACCGGAGTCGATCTGGCGATCGACCGCGGCTCGAAGGTCGTCGTACTCGGTTTGAACGGTGCCGGAAAGACGACATTGCTCCGGCTGCTCGGCGGAATGGAAACTCCGGATACGGGTTCCGTCGAGCCGGGTCACGGATTGCGTTTGGGCTATTACGCACAGGAACACGAAACTCTCGACCACGATGCGAGCGTGTGGGAAAACATCCGACACCTCGCGCCGGACACGGGCGCGCAGGAGTTGCGGAACCTGCTCGGTTCGTTCCTGTTCACGGGTGAACAACTCGACCAGCCCGCCGGCACGCTTTCCGGCGGCGAGAAGACCCGCCTGGCGCTGGCCGGACTCGTCTCCAGTGCGGCGAACGTGCTGCTCCTGGACGAACCGACCAACAACCTCGATCCGGCCAGCCGTGCGCAGGTCCTGGACGCCCTGCGCAGCTTCGCGGGCGCCGTGGTGCTGGTGACGCACGACCCGGGTGCGGTCGAGGCGCTGGAGCCCGAGCGCGTGATCCTGCTGCCCGACGGGACCGAGGATCATTGGTCCCCGGATTATCTGGAACTTGTCCAGCTAGCGTGATCAGATACGGCCATTTGGGTGCTTGTCACGCCTCGTGAAGCACTTGAATGGCCCAATGTGATCGCAATTTCGCTCGTTTTACGTCTGTCGTCTGGCATTCCTGGGCTTCGTGTTCGATCATTGCCCCGGCAGGGGCCGTCAAATGGCCCAGAACTCCACTCGGCGGGAAGGCGATCGACGTGGCTGATCTCAAGAAAGGCGCGCGGATCACCGGCAACACGCGCGACAAGCTGGCCGCTGACCTGAAGAAGAAATACGAGAAGGGCTCGAGCATCCGGGCCCTTGCTGAGTCCACGGGGCGTTCCTACGGGTTCGTGCACCGTGTTCTCTCTGAGTCCGGGGTCCAGCTGCGGGGGCGCGGCGGGGCCACGCGGGTCAAGAAGAAGTAGCAGTACCAGGCCGACTGCGCGGGGGGCGCAGTCCCTGTTCGGCCGCTCGGAACGTCAGCACTCCTCCGAGCAGCACCAACGGATAAACCAGGTAGCCGTAGCGGGTTGCCGGGGTGAGCAGGACCAACGCGCCGAGCCCGACGGCGATCCGCAAGAGCGCGGCGGATCCCGTCGCGGGGGGACGGCGCACCAGCCACACCAGCATCGCCACTGCTGCGGCCGCCACCAGGACGAGTGAGATCACGCGGCCCGCTGAGCCGGTTTCCGCGATCAGGTGGCCCGGAAGCGGGCTCGCCGCGGGGGAGCGCACCACGCCCATCCCGAGCGGAAACCGGATCACGTGCTCCACGAACGCGTCCGGGGCGACCAGGTACACCGGCAGGTGCAGCACCACGGTCGCACTGACCAAAGTGGTCACGAACCACGCGAGCGCTCTGCGGTCGCGTGAATTTCCGTTGTGCGTACGGCAGAACACGAAGACCGCGAGCACGGCCGCGGCCGGCGCGACGATGAGCTTCGCGCTGATCACGAGTGCCAGCACGAAACCCGACCAGCCCGCGCGCCCGGTTGCAGCGAGTGCGCACGCGAGCACGAGCAGTCCCACAATGGCGAGATCGGGACCGGCGACGGCCCAAGTCAATGCGGTGAGTGGGCACGCGATTGCCAATTGTGCCGAAAGAACCGGAATTCTCGGCCATTTCAGCATTCGTAGTGAGGCGATCACACAGAGAGACGCACAAAGTGCGAACATCCACCGGGCATCGGTGAGCGCATTGGTGAACGGCGTTCCCCCGAACAACGCGCGCGGAAGGCCGAACACTGTCATCACGGGCCCGTAGGGCGTGTAGTCGTTCACCTCGGGAGCGCGCCCGAGAGCGGTGACGTCGACGTAGGGCGTGCCGTGCTGAAGCAGCAGGCTCGCGCTGCGCTCGATCACCCACACTTCGGGCTGCGCGGCCCACGAGAACGGCGTGACGAGCCAGTCGACCCCGGTCAGTCGGCGAATAACGAGCACCACGAGCGGGATGATCATCGCCAACAACCCGATCACCGCGATCGAGCACCACCGCGAGCCGAGCGGGCCGCGGGGCGTGCGCCCGAGCCGTGCCGACACGAGCAGCCAGCCGCTGTGGGCCGCGGCGAAGCCGTACGCGGCCGTCGCGAAGTTGGCCCAGATGCGGTAGCCGTAGAACTCGGACTTGAGCGCGCTGATCAACGCGAAGGCGAAGCAGCCCAGGTAGAACACGAGATCCCAGGTGAAGACGCGCCGGGCCCGGTCCGCGGCGGCCCGGGCCGGCGCCATCAGCAGATGCACCGCTTCCCCCTCACGAACCTGGCCGTCCCCGTCGCGTCAGGCTACCGAGGGCGTCCGGATCACCCGTGCTCGCCCGTTCGGCCCAGTTCGCGCAGCCGCGGGAGCAGTGCGGCCGCCTGCTTCGCCCGGCCCACGGTGTCGCCGGTGGACGGGAGCATGAGGACGAGGTCGGTGAACCCGGAGTCGAGGTAGGTCCGCGCCTCGCGCAGGGTGTCGTCGTCCTCGGCCGAGAGCCGGAACTGCACGGCCCGGCGCACCGTCGCCGGGCCACGGCCGACCGCCGCGCAGTGCCGGTCGAGCACGCCCGAAAGCCGCGTGAGCTCCTCGACGGGCGTCCCCGGCAGGCTCGCGTTGAGCCACACGTCGGCGTGCTCGGCGACGATCCGCAGGCCGCGGCGCTCGCCGTTGCTGCCGAGCCACAGCGGCGGCTTCGGCGTCTGCACGGGTTTCGGGTCGCTCGTCGCGGCCGTCAGCCGGTAGTGGGCACCGCTGAAGTCGGCGACCGGGCGCGTCCACAGCAGGTCGAGGACGGTGCACGCCTCGGCGAGCCGCTCGACGCGTTCGCGGGCCGGCGGGGTCGGCATGCCGAGCATCGTGTCGGCGAGCTCGTCGCCACCCGCGCCGAGGCCCACGTCGAGCCGGCCGCCGCAGAGGTGGTCGATCGTCGCGGCCATCTTGGCCAGCACGGCCGGGTGCCGGTTGGTGTTGCCCGACACCAGACAGCCGATCCGGACGTGGTGCGTGGCCTCGGACATGGCGGCGAGCAGGGTCCAGGCCTCGAAGACGGCGCCGGTGCGGACGGGGCCCATGGGGGCGAAGTGGTCGAAGGTCCAGAGGCCGTCGAACCGCGCGTCGTCGGCGATCGCCCAGATCTCGCGCAGCGTCGCGACGTCCGTGAACTGCTGGGCGGGTTTCAGTCCGAAGGTCACCATGGGGGACTCCTGATCGTCAGGTACAGAAATCATCAGGACTACTGATGATCAGGGTAGGGCTAGGATGCGGTTCATGTCGAGTGCCCCCGAAACCCCGGCCGTCGTGACCCGCCGGCTCGGTTATCTGCTCAAGCATGCGCAGCTGCGGCTGGCCGAGCTGCAGGAGCCGCTACTCGCACCCCACGGGGTGACCGGGCGGCAGGTCGCCGTGCTCGCGCTGCTGGCCGACGGCGAGCCGCAGGCGCAGCAGGAGGCGGCCGCGCGGCTCGGCGTGGACCGGACGACCATGGTGCAGCTCGTCGACGAACTGGAGGACAAGGCGCTCGTGCGGCGCCACGTCGATCCCGCCGATCGCCGCCGCCGGATCGTGACGCCGACGGAGGAGGGGCTGCGCGTGCTGAAGGCGGCCACCGAGGCGTCAGAGGAGGCCGAACGGCGGCTGCTGGACCCGCTCGACGGGCGCGAGGCCGACGCGCTGCGCGAGGCGCTGCGGGCGGTTGTTCACCGCCGGTGAACGCCCCGGGTGGACGCCACAGGGAAGAACTCGGGACGAACCGGCGTTGTGCTGGGCATCTCTGGAAAAAAGCTCAAGTAATATAGAAGTTTTGTCGACCGGGGGAAAGGCTCCACATGGACAACACGTGGGCGTTGCTCGGCTCCGCGATGCGCGGGGCCGACACGCCGAGGGCGCTCACGCGCGGCACCGTGAAACGGGTCGGGCGCTTCGCTCGTCCGCACTGGGTGCGGCTGCTCGTCTTCCTGGTTCTGACGGTGGTGTCCGCCGTGCTGGCGGTGACCACGCCCGTGCTGGCGGGCAAGGTCGTCGACGCGATCGTCGGTCACCAGGACCTGCCGCTGATCATCTGGCTCGCCGTGGTGATCGCGGTGCTCGCCATCCTCGACGCCGGGCTGGGGCTGGCGGAGCGGTGGCAGTCGGCGCGCATCGGCGAGGGGATCATCCTCGACCTGCGCGTCGCCGTGTTCGCGCACGTGCAGAAGCTGCCCATCGCGTTCTTCACGCGCACCCGTACCGGCGCGCTGGTGAGCCGGCTCAACAACGACGTGATCGGCGCGCAGCGCACGTTCACCGCGACGCTCTCGGGCCTGGTCACCAACGTGATCCAGCTCGTGCTCTCGCTCGCGGTGATGGTGACGCTGTCGTGGCAGGTCACGGTCTTCGCGCTGGTGCTGCTGCCGATCTTCGTGCTCCCGGCACGCCGGCTGGGCCGCCGGATGGCCGGGCTGCAGCGCGAGTCGGCGCAGCTCAACGCCGGCATGACCACGCAGATGACCGAGCGGTTCTCGGCGCCGGGCGCCACGCTCGTGAAGCTGTTCGGCCGGCCGCGCCAGGAAGTCGGCGAGTTCAGCGACCGCGCCGGGCGCGTGCGCGACATCGGCGTGCGCACCGCGATGCTCACCCGCTGGTTCATGACCAGCCTCACGCTCGTGTCGGCGCTCGCGCAGGCACTGGTCTACGGCCTCGGCGGCTACCTCGCCTTCACCGGCCAGATCGCGCCCGGCACCGTGGTGGCACTGGCGCTGCTGCTGACCCGCCTCTACGCGCCGCTCACGGCGCTGGCCAACGTCCGCGTGGACGTGATGACCGCGCTGGTGTCGTTCGAGCGGGTCTTCGAGGTGCTCGACCTCGACCCGATGATCAAGGAACCGGCGAAGCCGAAGGCGCTGCCCGCGGGCGGCGTGGCCGTGGAGTTCGAGGACGTGCGCTTCGGGTACCCGGCGGCCGACCGGTTCTCGCTGGCGTCGCTGGAAGACGTGGCCACTTTGGACAGCCGCGGGGGCGAAGAGGTGCTGCACGGCATCAGCTTCCGCGCCGAACCGGGACAGATGGTGGCTTTGGTCGGCTCCTCGGGTGCCGGCAAGTCGACCATCGCCTCGCTGCTGCCGCGCCTTTACGACGTGGACGGTGGTGCGGTCCGGTTGTCCGATGTGGACGTCCGCGACCTGGACTTCGCGGCGCTGCGCGCCACCGTGGGCGTGGTGACGCAGGACGGGCACCTGTTCCACGACACCATCCGCGCCAACCTGGCCTACGCCCGCCCGGGCGTGACCGACGACGAGATCTGGGCCGCGCTGGAGCAGGCCCGCCTGGCCCACCTGGTGCAGTCGCTGCCCGACGGCCTCGACACGACCGTCGGCGAACGCGGCTACCGCCTCTCCGGCGGCGAACGCCAGCGGCTCACCATCGCGCGGCTCCTGCTGGCGCAGCCGAAGGTCGTGGTGCTGGACGAGGCCACGGCGCACCTGGATTCCGAATCGGAGGCCGCGGTCGGCGAGGCCCTCACGGGTGCGCTCGAAGGCCGCACGGCGCTCGTGATCGCGCACCGGCTCTCGACCGTCCGCGCCGCCGACCTGATCCTGGTCGTCGAGGACGGCCGGATCGTCGAACGCGGCACGCACGAACAGCTGCTGGCCCTCGGCGGCCGCTACGCCGAGCTGCACCGCACGCAGTTCGACGAGGAGCCGACGGCCGTCGCGTGACACACTGTGAAGGGCGCCTCGAGAAGACTCGAGGCGCCCTTGGCGTATCCGCTCAGTGTTCGAGGCAGGCGAAGGTCGCGTTGACGAGCGCCATCTTGCGCGGGTCGTCACGCAGCAACGGGCCCATGCGGTTCATCACGTAACCGAAGCCCACGCCGGCCTCCGGGTCGGCGCCACCGGACGAGCCGCCGAGGCCGTCGTGGCCGAACGCGGCCGGGTTGGGACCGAAGCCGCGTGCGTCGCTGCCGAGGTAGAAACCCAGCGCCCACTCGTTGGGCACGCCGGCGACCACGTCGACCGAGGCGCCTTGGCCTTCGCGGGCCCGGGCGAGCGCGCCGGCCGAGATCAGGCGTTCGGAGCCGTCGGCCAGCGCGCCGTAGATGATCGCGAGCCCCTTCGCCGTGCCGTGGCCGTTGAGCGCGGGCATCACGGCGCGCCGCCACGCGGGATCGTTGGCGTGGTGGCCTTCCACGCGCGGGTTCGCCATGGCGGCGAGCGCGACCGGGCCGGCGTTCGCGAACGCCTCGGTGAGCGCCGTGGTCATCTCCGGCGTGAGCACCGGCTCCACGAGCGTCGAGCAGCGCCCGAGGTCGGCTTCCCTGACGCCGATGGAGAAATCCGCATCGAGGGGACCTGCGACGTGCTCGGCGAAGAACGCGTCGATGCCCTGCCCGGCCACGCGGCGCACGACCTCGCCGACGAGGAATCCGTAGGACAGCGCGTGGTACCCGCTGGCCGAGCCGGGCGGGAACAGCGGTTCCTGCGCGGCCAGCAGCCCCGTGATGTGGTCCCAGTCGTAGAGCTCCTCGACCTTCACCGGGCGCGCCAGGCCGATGCCGACGACACCGGAGCGGTGCGAGAGCAGCCACCGCACCGGGATGTCCTGCTTGGCCGCCGTAGCGAACTCGGGCCAGTACCGCGCCACGGGGGCGTCGAGGTCCAGCTCGCCGGCGTCGGCGAGCTGGTGCGCGCAGATCGCCGCCATGCCCTTGGTGGTGGACCAGACATTGGTCAGCGTGTCCGGCCGCCACGGCGTGGTGCGGCCCGGATCCGCCCAGCCGGCCCAGAGATCGACCACGACCTCGCCGTGATGGGTCACGGCGAAGGCCGCGCCCAGCTCGTCGCGCTCGGAGATGTTCTCGACGAACGCGTCCTGCACCGCCTCGAACCCGGGCGCGCAGGTGCCGTGCAGGGGCACGGCCGTCTCATCATCCATGCTGGCCCGCCTCCACTCGACACCGACTGGTCGGTACGCCGAAGTTAGAAGGGCGGACCGGGCCCGTCAAGACCTGCCGGGCCCGGTCCTTTTTCGCCGGGTGCGACCCCGGTTCGCGACGGGCTACCGCAGTGCGGGCACGCGGGGGCCGTACTTGGCGAGCAGGGCCGTGTTGGCCTCGTCGCCGCCCTCCACATTGGAGCTTCGCCACAGCGGGACGTCGATGCCCTCGGCCGTCCCGCGGTCGTAGACCTCCGCCAGGATCAGGTTCCACAGGAACGCGTTGACCACAGTGGACAGTGGTGCGGTGCGCGGCGCGGCGGCCGGGTGGCTCGCGTCGCCGGGGATCACGAGCGAGTCGAGCACGACCGTGCCCTCCTCGACCAGCGTCGTCGCCGAGCGGCGCGGCGCCGCGGCCACGCACGCGCGCGACGTCACGGCGATCACCGACGCGCCCCGGCGGCGGGCACCGGCAGCCAGTTCCACCGGGTACGGGTTCACGCCGGACGTCGAGAACACCACGAGCACGTCGTCGGGGCCCGGCGCGCGCTCGGCCAGCACCTCTTCGGCGAGCCCGCTGCGGCGCTCGGTCTTCGTGCTGTGCTGCGCGCCGTGCAGGGGCAGCAGCTCCGGGTGGTACAGCGGGTAGACGCAGGCGAGGCCACCCGCGCGGTAGAACGTCTCGGCGACCGCGGCGAGCGAGTGCCCGGCACCGGCGGTGAACACGAGGGCGTCGGACCGGATGACCCCGAGGACGAGGTCGGCCGCCGCCGTCAGCGCTTCGGCGTTGGCCTCCCGCGCGGCCGCGAGCTTTTCCGAGGTGCTCTTCCAGATTTCCGTGGCGCTCACCACACCTGCCCTTCGTCGCGGGTTCGGGCGCCAAATGTATCGCTTGGACACGCTTCGTGGTGGATTAGCGTGAGAGCTGATCATCCGGGCGTACCGGTGACTGGGAGGCGGCACGTGGACGGAGTACCCGTCGTTTCGGTGCGGCGCGCGCACGGGCGGACGAGGGCGGTGGCGCTGGTGCTGCACGGCGGCGCCGAGCACGGCATCGCGGCCGTGGGGCCGTGGCGGCTGGCGTACCTGCGCATGGTGCCGCTGGCCCGCGCCCTGCACCGCGCGGGCCGCGCGGCGGGCCTGGAGGTGCGCCTGGTGCGCAACCGCCGCTACGGCTGGAACGCGCCCGAGGAAGACCCGGTGAACGACGCCCGCTGGGCGCTGGAGCGCGTCCGCGCCGAACACCCGGGCCTGCCCGTCGTGCTCGTCGGGCACTCGATGGGCGGACGGGTGGTGCTGCGCGTGGCCGACGACCCCGCCGTGGTGGGCGTGTGCGCCCTCGCACCGTGGACGCCGGCCGGCGAGCCCGTGGACGCCGTCACGGGCCGCTCCGTGGTCATGCTGCACGGCACGCGCGACCGGATCACCTCACCGCGTGATTCCCACGCCTTCGCCGAGCGTGCGCGGGAGCTCGCCAAGCGCCTCGCGCGCTTCGAGGTCACCGGCGAGGGTCACGCGATGATCAAGCGCCCGGCGGTCTGGACCAGGCTGATGTGTGCTTTCACACTGGAAGCGATCGACGCGGGGGAGACCGACGAAACTCTCCGGCAGGCGTGGACCCGGCCCGCGGACGAGCGGCTGCGCATCCCCGTGTGACCGGATCCGGTGACAACCGCGCAGCGCAGGTCGCGTGTGCCGGGAATACCATCAGATGTGGGCCGATGGGCCCATTCCGGAGGGAGTGTCTTGTCCACCTCAAGTGTTGACCGAGCGGCGGGGCCCGCCTCGCAGCCGGTGCCCGACGAAACCCGGTGGCCGGGACTGGCCACGCCGCCGCACTCGCCGCTGCGCGCGCGGGCCGCGGAGGCGCTCTTCCGTCGCGCCGTGAAGAACCTCGACCTGCGGGTCACGTTCCCCGACGGCACCGTCCTGGGTGCCGGTGGCCCGGAAGCGCCGGAGATGCGCATCCTGCGGCCCTCGGCGTTCTTCCACCGCCTCGGCGCCGACGCGAAGATCGGCTTCGGCGAGTCGTACATGGTGGGGGACTGGACCGCCGAGGACCTCGCGGGAGTGCTGACGCCGTTCGCCGAGAAGCTGGCCACGGTCGTGCCGCCGTTCCTGCAGCGGTTCCGCCGCTTCGCCGAGCGCGTGCAGCCGGCGCACGAGGAGAACACGATCGAGGGCTCGCGGTCGAACATCCACCGGCACTACGACCTGTCCAACGACCTGTTCAGCGCGTTCCTCGACGAGTCGATGATGTACTCCTCGGCGCTGTTCGGCCCGGCTGACGGCCTGACTCAGGCCCAGCACCGCAAGCTCGACAGCGTGCTGGACTACGCGGGCGTGCGCGAGGGCAGCGAGGTGCTGGAGATCGGCACCGGCTGGGGCGAGCTGTCGATCCGCGCGGCCTCGCGCGGCGCGAAGGTGACGTCGCTGACCATCTCGCAGGAGCAGAAGGTGCTGGCCGACGCGCGGATCGCCGAGGCGGGCCTGTCCGACCGCATCGACGTGCAGCTGTGCGACTACCGCCAGGCCACGGGCCAGTACGACGCCGTGGTGAGCGTGGAGATGATCGAGGCCGTCGGGCAGTCCTACTGGCCCACGTTCTTCGCCACGATCGGCAAGCGGCTGCACCCGGGCGGGCGCTTCGGCCTGCAGGCCATCACGATGGACCACGACCGGATGCTGGCGGCGGCCAGGTCGTACAGCTGGATCCACAAGTACGTCTTCCCGGGCGGCATCATCCCGTCGGTGCAGGCGATCGAGGACGGCATGCGCGACAACACTCGCCTCAAGCTGGCCGGGATGCGCGAGTTCGGCCAGGACTACGCACGCACGCTCAAGCTGTGGGGCGAGCGGTTCCACCAGCGCTGGGACGACATCCGCGGCTTCGGCTTCGACGACGTGTTCCACCGGATGTGGGAGTTCTACCTCGCCTATTCGGAGGCCGGGTTCCGTTCGGGGCACATCAAGGTGCACCAGTTCGGGTTCGCAGACCCCCGCTGAGCAGGCCATTCCCCGCCGGATGAACCTGCACCAGGTGCCGCACGTCCTTTGGTGGAGGACGTGCGGTTCACTGGGCCGCACGAGTTTTGCCGGATTCGGGGATTGGGTGAAAGCCAATGACGTACGGAGGCGACGACGGCAGGCGGCGGGTGCCGCCCCGGCCACCGCAGCCCGCCGCACGCCCGCGGCAGCATCAGCGGGCACAGATGATGCCGCTGCCGGGCACGAGCAGCAGCCCGTACGACGAGCGCACCAGACCCATGGGCTCGCGCGGCGAGGCTCCCGTGCCCCCGCCGCCCGCACCGCCTCGCCACGCTCCGCCGCGCCAGTCCCCGCCGCCCGGACCGGCTCCGCGCCGGCGCCGCCGGTGGAGCTTCGGCAAGGTCCTGATGACGCTGGTGCTGATCTTCGTCGTGTTCCTCGGCGGGATCTGGGCCTACCTCGAGTTCTCGATCAAGCGCGTCGACGCGCTGGCCGACTACGACGGCCGTCCCGCGGCCGCGTCGGGCACCAACTGGCTGATCGTGGGATCCGACAGCCGTGACGGACTCTCGGCCGCGGACGAGGAACGCCTGGCGACCGGTGACGTCGCGGCGGCCGGCGGCGGGCAGCGCACCGACACGATCATGATCGCGCACATCCCGGACAACGACACCAAGCCGACGCTGCTGAGCCTGCCGCGCGACTCCCAGGTGAAGATCCCGGGCCACGGCACGAACAAGATCAACGCCGCGTTCTCGCTCGGCGGCCCGGCCCTGCTGGTCAAGACCGTGGAAGGCGTCACCGGCCTGCGGATGGACCACTACGCCGAGATCGGCTTCGGCGGGTTCGCCAACATCGTCGACGCGATCGGCGGCGTGGGCATGTGCGTGGACAAGGACATGCACGACACGTTCACCAACATCGACATCAAGGCCGGCTGCCAGACGCTGGACGGGCGCGAGTCGCTCGGGTTCGTCCGCATGCGCCACAGCAGCGCGACCCCGCGTTCGGACCTCGACCGCGTGGCCAACCAGCGCAAGTTCATCGGTGCCCTCGTGAGCCAGATCGCGAGCCCGGGGACCTTGCTGAACCCGTTCGACTTCTTCCCGCTCCTGTCCTCGGCGCCCGACGCGCTGACGATGGACTCGGGTGACCATGTGCACAACCTGGCCGGCCTGGCGATCGCGATGCGCGGCATCTCGTCCGACGGCGTGCTCACCGGCACGGTGCCGGTCACCGACGGCTCGGCCGAGCACTGGGACAAGACGAAGTCGGCGCAGCTGTTCGACGCGCTGAAGAACGACACCCCGGTGCCGCCCACGGCCGTCGTCAACTAGCTCAGGAGCACCGACCACTGGGGCCCGCCGGAAAACGGCGGGCCCCAGCGTTATTTCGATGTCGCAGTGCTGTTGCGGTGCCACCATGAGGACATGGACACCCTCACCGACGGCGTGGTCACCCTCAACCGCTGGCGCTCCGAAGACCTCGACGTGCTCGTGGACACCGTCTCGGCGTCACGCGAGCACATCGGCGCGTGGCTCGTCTGGGCCACCGACAGCTACGGCCCGGCCGAGGGTACGGAGTTCCTCACCGGCACGGCCGAACGCTGGGAGTCGGGTGAGGCGCGGGAATACGGCATCTACACCGCCGACGGCACGCTGGCCGGCGGCTGCGGCCTGATGCGCCGCGGCGACGGCCGCGAGATCGGCTACTGGCTGGCGAAGCCGTGCACCGGCCGCGGCTTGGCCACGCGCGCGACCGCCCTGCTCGTCGCCGAGGCCTGGCGCCTGGGCGCGCCCCACGTCGACATCCTCCACGACGAGCTGAACACCCGCAGTGGTGCCATTCCCGCCCGGCTAGGATTCACCTTGCACCACAAGGAAGCCGCCTCGGACGCACTGGCCCCGGCGTGCTCGGGCAACGACTTCGTGTGGCGCATCCAGCGGCCGGACTGACCCGAGAATCCCTTGCCGGGCAAGGAAAGCATCAGGCGACGTTTTTGCGCTCGCGCAGCACCTTCAGCGCGCGGTCCGCGTGCGCGGTGAAGTTCAGCTCGCTCTTGATCACGTCGAGCACGCGCCGGTCGGTGTCGATGACGAACGTGGTGCGCTTGGTGTGCAGCGGGATGAACTTGCGCCAGGCGCCGAACTGCTTCGCCACCACACCGTCCACATCGGACAACAGTGGGTAGTCGAACCCGTTGGCAGCGGAGAACTCCCGCTGCTTGGCCACGGCGTCCGGGCTGATGCCCACGCGCTGGGCACCCACCTCGGCGAACTCGGCGGCCAGGTCGCGGAAGTGGCAGCTTTCCGCGGTGCAGCCGCTCGTCATGGCGGCGGGGTAGAAGAACAGCACGACGGGGCCGGATGTCAGAAAGTCCGACAGTGTGCGGTCGTCGCCTTGGTCGTCGGAGAGGGTGAAGTCGGGCGCGAGGTCGCCGGTGTCCATCGGGGTCCTTTCGGTCGGGTCCGCGGGAGATGATCCTCCCCGGTGTTCGGAGCCGCACCGCAGGTGGACGGGTCAGCCGGCGTGGCGCTCGATCATCTCGTCCACTTCGTCGCCCGTGGCCGAATCGGCGACGAACGAACCGCGCGCGGCGAGCACGCCGAGCTCGCGCAACCGCGCCGCGTGCTCGGCGCTTCGCACCCCTTCGGCGCCGATGCGCAGCTTGAGCTCCTTGCCGCGCTCGACCAGCTGACGCAGGTGGCGCACGTCGGTCTCCGCGGCGCCGTCGGCGAGCGCGTCGACGACCGGGCCGCTGAGGATGACGTGCCGAATGGGCAGACTGTGGCGGGGGATCAGCTCGAGGTCCGCCGAGCCGGAGATCGTGAGCACGAGCTGCGCGCCGAGGTCGGCGAGCACCGTGAAGGAGTCGTGCACCTCGCCGTTGTCGTCGAACATCGACTCGCGGTCGGTGCACAGGCGCAGCGCACGGGCCGGCAGGTCGTGGCGGTCGAGCTGCTCCTTGACCAGCATCACGAGCTCGTCGTCAGCGGCGAGGCGCTTCGGCAGCCGGATGCAGACGTCGGGCGCGGCGTCGCCGAACCGCTCGCGCCAGCGCGCCGTGGCCGCCAGCGACTCGGCGAGCAGCCACTTGCCGAGCGGCACCGTCATGCCGGTGGTCTGAGCCAGCGGGTAGAAGTCCTCGGAGTCGAGCTCGCCCTTCTCCGGGTGGTTCCAGCGCAGGCCGGCGTTCACGGCCGCGATCTCGTCGGGCTTCGCGAGCTTCACCGTGGGCTGGTAGATCAGGGAGAACTCACCGTTCTCCAGCGCGCCCGCGATCACGGCGCCGAGCTGGTAGCGGCTGCGGTCGCGTGCGTCCTCGTCCGGGTCGAACAACATCCACTTCGCCTTGCCGTGTTCCTTCGCCCGGTGCAGCGCGAGCTCCGCGGCCCGGCGCAGCTCGATGTGCCCGCCGTCGCGGCACGCGCCCACGACGATGCCGACGCTCGCGCTCACCCCGATCCCGTGGCCACCCAGGTAGACCGGCTCGTTGAGATCCTCCAGCGCGCGGTCCACGAGGTTCACCACGTGCTGCCGTGTGAGGTCCTCGCCGCGCAGCAGCACGGCGAACCCGTCGCCGGACAGGCGGGCGACGTACCCGTCGTGGTGCCCGGTGAAGACCGCCGACAGCTTGCTCGCGACCTCTTTCAGCACCTCGTCGCCGACACCCGCGCCGAGGCCGTCGTTGATCACCTTGAAGCCGTCGAGGTCGAGGTACACCAGCGCGATCTGCTCGGTGCGCGGCGCGGCGAGCGCGGCCTCGACGCGGGTGGTGAACGCCTGCGAGTTCGGCAGACCCGTGAGCGGGTCGTGCACGTTCTGGTGCATCAGGCGTTCGCCGAGCAGGTGCAGGTCGTCGGCGTCGGCCGCCATCAGCACCGGGAAGTGGGTGTCGGGCCGGTCGCCGGGCAGCCACGCGAGCGTGACGTTGGTGGTGAGGCCGCCGTCCTCGCTGTGGTCGAGGCGGATGCCGCGCTCGATGACCTTGCCGATGTCGGTGGTGGTGAGGCGTTCGAGGCCGGCGCGGATCCGCGTGGCGCCGTGCTCGGTGGCGGCCAGGTCGGCGAGGTGCTTGCCCCTGAGCCGGTCCTGGGTCGAGCCGAGCAGCTTGGCCAGCGCGAGGTTGACCTCCATGATCACGCCGGAGGGATCGGCGAGCGCGATCCCGATCGGGGCGGTGGAGAAGAGCGTGGTGAAGCGCAGGACTGCGGCTTCGTACGCGGGGGTCGCGAACTCCGTGACCTCCTGGGCGAAGGAGAGCAGGAGACGCTCCAATTCCGCGGGCGGAAGCGTTACTCCTTTCGTGTCGGTCAGCGTCGTCGCGAACTTGCGCGCGACGTCGACCAACCCTGGCGCGGCACCAGGCTCAGGCACACTCCACCTCTTCATGCGCGGACTAAAGCCAGCTCAGACCCGGTGTGAAGGTTCATGGACCCACACTAGGTATGAGTTGGCCGTGAGTGATGCCACGGCATCATGCGCGAAACGGGGTGTCTACCGGCTGAACGAGTGATGACCCGTACACAAATGGTGACGTGATGTCACCTTGAGTGCTCGAACGTGTTTTTCAGTTCGTCCGATTTCCGTTTCTCCGGCACCGTCGGCTCCCCGCCTCCCGCAGCGTCCGTCAACGATATTCGAGGCGCACCGGCAGTCCGTCAGCGGGGACCGGCAACGACACGTAGTCCCAGCGTGCGGTGTAGTCCTGGGGCACCGACCAGCGGAAAGTCCGCAGCATCTCGTGCATCAGCGCCTTGACCTCGAGGCTGCCGAAGTGCAGCCCGATGCACTTGTGCGCACCGCCGCCGAAGGGCATCCACGCGAACCGGTGCGATTTGTCCTCGCGCCGCGGCTCGGCGAAGCGCTCGGGGTCGAAGCGCATCGGGTCGGTCCAGCAGTCGGGGGTGAAGTGGTTCAGCGTCGGCGAGACGCCGACGAGCGTGCCTTCGGGGATGAAGTGACCGAGCACCTCCGTGTCCTTTGTGGTCTTGCGGGCCATCGACGGCACCGGGGCCCGCAGCCGCAGCGATTCCTTCATCACGAGGTCGAGCGTTTCCAGGCTTTCCAGCGCCTCGATGTCCGGCACGTCGTCGCCGAGCGCGAGCGACTCCGCGCGGGCGCGTTCCTGCCACTCCGGGTGCTTGGCCAGGTAGTAGGCCATGGCGCTGCTGGTGATGGTCGTGGTGTCGTGCGCCGCCATCATCAGGAAGATCATGTGGTTCACGATGTCCGCGTCGGTGAACCGGTCGCCGTCCTCGGTGGTGGCAGTGCAGAGCGCGGCGAACAGGTCGTCGCCGCCCGCGCGGCGCTTTTCCGGCAGGGTCTCGCCGAAGTAGCGCTCCAGCAGCCGCCGGCCGCGCAGGCCCGCGGACCAGCGGCCGCCGGGCACGGGGTAGCGCACCAGTGCCGTGCCCGCGCGCACGGTGTTCACGAACGCGCGGCTGATCCGCATCGCGTCGTCGGGCGAGCGCATGTCCATGAACACGCGCGTCGCCACGTCGAGCGTGAGCTGCTTGAGCGCCCAGTACAGCCGCGGCCGCGTGCCGCCGGGCCACGCCTCGACGCCGGCGCGCAGGGCCGGGCCCATCTGCCCGACGTAGCCGACGAGCCGCTCGCGCGTGAACGCGCTCTGCATGATCCGCCGGTGCAGGTGGTGCTCGCCGAAGTCGAGCAGCATGAGGCCGCGGTCGAAGAACTTCTCGATGAAGAACTTCCAGCCCTCCTGCGAGAACGCCTTGTCCTTGTTCACCAGGGCGATCTGCGTGGCCTCGGGGCCGGACAGCGAGACGATCCGGCGGCCGAAGCCACCCATCCACGAGACGGGGCCGTACTTCTCGTAGCGGCTGAAGCTGAAGTCCAGGCCGAAGCGCATCATCTCCAGCGCGTGGCCCACGACCGGCGGGCCGTCGTCGCCGAGCACCGGCTTCAGGCCACTGCCCGCGGGCGGCGCCGCGAGCTCGCGCACGGGGTAGGTGGCCGCCTGCCAGCGCTGGTCGACGGTGCGGGGCAGCGGCATCGACGTGAGCGTGGGCACCCGCTCACGCAGGCTCTCGGCGACCTTGCCGACCTTGCCGACTGCGCTCGTCATGGCGACCTGCCTTCACTGGCGGAACCCCGGTCCGACCTCCACCGTGCCGCGCTGTTGACCGAATGACAATACCTTTGGCCGGCTCCATCCGGGTGATCCTTGACGAAGATCCGGTGCCGGGCGGTGGTTCGCGCCGCCCGGCACCGTTGCCCGGGGTTGCTCAGCCCTGCTCGGCGCGGACCTGGCGGGCTGCCGCGACGAGGTGGCGCAAGGCGGGCTCCACCTCGGCGTAGCGGCGCGTCTTGAGGCCGCAGTCGGGGTTCACCCACAGCCGGTGCGCCGGCACGGCGGCGGCCGCCGTGCGCAGCAGGTCCGCGACCTCCTCGACGCCCGGCACACGGGGCGAGTGGATGTCGTAGACGCCGGGGCCGACGCCGCGCGCGAACCCGCCGGCCGACAGGTCGGCGAGTACCTCCATTTTCGAGCGCGCGGCTTCGATGCTGGTCACGTCGGCGTCGAGGCCGTCGATCGCCGAGAGCACCTCGCCGAACTCCGAATAGCACATGTGCGTGTGGATCTGGGTGCCCGCGGCGGCTCCGGCCGTCGCGACGCGGAACGCCCGCACCGCCCAGTCGAAGTAGACCTCGTGCCCGGCCGCGCGCAGCGGCAGCAGCTCCCGCAGGGCCGGCTCGTCGACCTGGATCACGCGCACGCCCGCGGCTTCGAGGTCGGTCACCTCGTCGCGGATCGCGAACGCGACCTGCAGCGCGGTGTCGGCGAGCGGCTGGTCGTCGCGCACGAACGACCACGCGAGGATCGTGACCGGGCCGGTGAGCATGCCCTTGATCGGCTTGGTGGTGCGGCTTTGCGCGTACCGCGCCCACGGCACGGTCATCGGCCGCGGGCGCGAGACGTCGCCGTAGAGGATCGGCGGGCGGACGCAGCGCGAGCCGTAGGACTGCACCCAGCCGTGCTCGGTCGAGGCGAACCCGGCGAGCTGCTCGGCGAAGTACTGCACCATGTCGTTGCGCTCGGGCTCGCCGTGCACCAGCACGTCGAGGCCCAGCTCCTCCTGCAGCCGCACCACTCGGTCGATCTCGGCGTGCATCTGGGCCACGTACTCGGGTTCGTCGAGCGTGCCCGCGCGGTACGCGGCGCGGGCCTTGCGGAGGTCGGTGGTCTGCGGGAACGAGCCGATCGTGGTGGTCGGCAGCGGCGGCAGGCCGAGGGATTCCCGGTGCGCGGCCGCCCGTTGCTCGTACGGTGCACGCACGGCGTCCTGCGGTGTCAGCGCCGCCAGCCGCTCCCGCACGGCCGCGTCTGCCGGGTTCGTCGCGCGGTCCGCGACGGCCGCCCGCGCCGCCGACAGGTCCACGTCTTCGCCGCGCAGCGCCCGCCCGAGCAGCACGACCTCGGCGACCTTCTGGTCGGCGAACGCGAGCCAGCTCCCGAGTCGTGAATCGAGGTTCTCGGCCTCGACGTCGTAGGGTACGTGCAGCAGCGAGCACGATGTCGTGACGCTCACGTGCTGCGCGGTGCCGGCCAGCCGCGCGGCGCGTTCCAACGCTCGGTCCGGGTCGGTGCGCCACACGTTGCGCCCGTCGACGACGCCGGCGAGCACCTCCTTGTCGCGCAACGCGCCTTCCGCGGCCACAGCGTCCACAAAGGACGCGTCGGTGACGAGGTCCACGGCCAGCGCCTCGATGGGGGAGCGGGCCAGCACGCCCAGCCCGCGGCCGAGTCCGCCGAAGTAACCGGCGACGAGCAGCTTCGGGCGGTCCTCGGCCTTGGCCAGCACGTGGTACGCGCGGGTCAGCGCGTTGAGCTCCTTCGTGGTGCGGTCACCGGCGAACGCCGGTTCATCAAGCTGCACCCACTCGACGCCTTCGGCCTTCAGCGCGGCCAGCAGCTCCGCGTAGGCGGACAGCAGCTCGTCGAGCAGCTCCAGCGGTTCGAAGCCGGGCTGTGTCGCCTTGCTGAGCAGCAGGAACGTGACCGGCCCGACGAGTACCGGCCGCGTCTCGATCCCCAACTCCCGGGCTTCGCGCACCTCGTCGAGCGGCTTCGTGCCCGACAGCGTGAAGCGCGAGCCGGGACCCAGCTCGGGCACGAGGTAGTGGTAGTTGGTGTCGAACCACTTGGTCATCTCGAGCGCAGGCTCGTCCTGCACGCCGCGCGCGGCGGCGAAGTACGTGTCCAGCGGTGAGAGGCCGAGGCGCGCGAAGCGCTCCGGCAGCGCGCCGAACAGCTCGGCGGTGTCGAGCACGTGGTCGTAGTGGGAGAACGTGCCGGACGGGATCGACTCCAGGCCGGCGTCGCGCAGTCGCGACCAGGTCTGTGCGCGAAGTTCGCGGCCGGTGGCGAGCAACTCCGCTTCGCCGGTGGTGCCGGCCCAGTAGCGCTCCAGGGCGCGCTTGAGCTCCCGGGCCGGGCCGATGCGCGGGTATCCCAGGATGGTGGTGCCGATGGTGGTCACAGGCTCTCTCCTCGCGAGCTCGCCAACGAGCCCGGGCACGCGAGAACCGCGTTTCGCCTCAGGCCTGCTCCCACGGGGCCCGGACTCACGCACGCCGTCGGCGCACGTACCACGGGCAGGTCTTCGGACTCGTGGGCGAACCGCTCGCGCCTACTCACCGTCGCTTCCCGGGCCTTCGCCCAGTGCTTGACCACGAAATCGTGGTGACGGCTTTCGTTCCCACTCACCGCTGCGGGGCAGTCCCGGATTCACACCGGGTTCCCTGTTGCCTCACCGGGGCACGACCGAAAAAGCTCGGCCACGCCCTGGCGAACCAGTGGCGTGGCCGAGCCTAGCGGGTCGGGGTTGCCGGCGGCACAAGACGCACCCCGGTCCCAGAGTCCGGGATCAGTCCCAGTCCAGCGCGCCGCCCGACTGGTACTCGATCACGCGGGTCTCGAAGAAGTTCTTCTCCTTCTTCAGGTCCATCGCCTCCGACATCCACGGGAACGGGTTCTCCGTCTCCCCGAAGATCGGCGCGAGGCCGATCTGCTGGGCGCGCCGGTCGGTGATGAAGTGCATGTACTGCTCGCACAGCTGCGCCGAGAGGCCCAGCATGCCGCGCGGCATGGTGTCGCGCGCGTAGCGGACTTCCAGCTCGCACGCGTCGGTCAGCATCTGCCGGATCTCCGCCTGGAACTGCTCGGTCCACAGGTGCGGGTTCTCGATCTTGATCTGGTTGATGCAGTCGATGCCGAAGTTCAGGTGGATCGACTCGTCGCGCAGGATGTACTGGTACTGCTCGGCGATGCCGACCATCTTGTTGCGGCGGCCGAGCGAGAGGATCTGCGCGAAGCCGGTGTAGAACCACATGCCCTCGAAGATCACGTAGAAGGCCACGAGGTCGCGCAGGAACGCCTGGTCGGCCTCCTGCGTGCCGGTCTCGAAGTCCGGGTTCTCGAGGTTCTGCGTGTACTTCAGCGCCCACGCGTCCTTCTCGGAGATGGACGGCACCTCGCGGTACATGTTGAACAGCTCGCCCTCGACCAGGCCGAGGCTTTCGCAGATGTACTGGAAGGTGTGCGTGTGCACGGCTTCCTCGAACGCCTGGCGCAGCAGGTACTGGCGGCACTCGGGGTTGGTGATCTGGCGGTACACCGCGAGCACGATGTTGTTGGCCACCAACGACTCCGCGGTGGCGAAGAAGCCGAGGTTGCGCTTGAGCATCTGGCGCTCGTCCTCGGTCAGGCCGTCGGGCGACTTCCACAGCGCGATGTCGGCCTGCATGGCGACCTCGGTCGGCATCCAGTGGTTGTTGCACGCGGCGAGGTACTTGTCCCACGCCCAGCGGTACTTCATGGGCAGCAGCTGGTTCACGTCGGCGCGCGCGTTGATCATGCGCTTGTCGTCGACGTTGATCCGGGCGGCGCCGACCTCGATCTCGCCGAGGCCGGTGGCGTCCGTGGTCTCCACGTTGGTCATCAAGAGGCTCCAAGAAAAAAGGCTCGTGAGGGGCGCGGCGGGTTCTCGCCCGCCGCACCCCTCACGAGGAGGTCACTGGCAGGCTTCGCAGTCGGGGTCGTCGATGCGGCAGGCGGCGCCTTCGGTGGCGACGAAGTCGATGTCGTCGACCTTCGGCATTTCCTTAGGCTCGGCGGGCTTGGCGGCCGGGACCGCGGCGGGCACGGCCGCGGCGGGGCTCGCCGGGACAGCGGCCGAGGGCGACGGCGCCGGGGCCGGCGTCGCGGCCGGAGCAGCGGCGGCGGCGGGGGCGGCCGAGACCGCGTTCAGCTTGCCGTCGGTGCCGCGCAGGGTGCTCTTCTCCACGTGCGTCGCCGACTGCGCGCGCAGGTAGTACGTGGTCTTGAGGCCCTTGTGCCACGCGTAGCGGTACAGCTCGTCGAGCTTGCGCCCGCTCGGCGCCGCGATGTAGAGGTTCAGCGACTGCGCCTGGTCGATCCACTTCTGCCGGACCGAGCCCGCGTCCACGATCCACTTCGACTCGATCTCGAACGCGGTGGCGTAGAGCGCCTTGAGGTCGTCCGGCACGCGGTCGATCTGGCCGAGGCTGCCGTCGAAGTACTTCAGGTCGCTGACCATGACCTCGTCCCACAGACCGCGGGCCTTGAGGCTCTTGACCAGGTGCGGGTTCACCACGGTGAAGTCGCCCGACATGTTCGACTTCACGTACAGGTTCTGGAACAGCGGCTCGATCGACTGGCCGACGCCGGAGATGTTGGAGATCGTCGCGGTCGGTGCGATCGCCATCACGTTGGAGTTGCGCATGCCGACGGTCTTCACGCGCTCGCGCAGCGGCGCCCAGTCCAACGTCGTGGAGGTGTCGACGGCGAGGGCGTCGCCCTGGCGTGCGTCGATCAGCAGCTGCATCGAGTCGATCGGCAGGATGCCGCGGCTCCACAGCGAACCCTCGAACGTCTGGTACTGGCCGCGCTCCTCGGCGAGGTCGGTCGACGCGGAGATCGCGTAGTAGGACACGTGCTCCATGCTGAGGTCGGCGAACTTCACCGCCTCCTGCGAAGCGAACGGAACGCCGATCTCGAACAGCGCGTCCTGGTAGCCCATGATGCCCAGGCCCACCGGGCGGTGGCGCAGGTTGGAGCGGCGCGCCTCCGGGATCGTGTAGAAGTTGATGTCGATCACGTTGTCGAGCATGCGGACCGCGGTGCGCACGGTCTTCTCGAGGCGCTTGGTGTCGAGGCCCTCGGGCGTCACGTGCTTGAGCAGGTTCACCGAGCCGAGGTTGCAGACCGCGACCTCGTCGATGTTGGTGTTCAGCGTGATCTCGGTGCACAGGTTCGAGGAGTGCACCACGCCGACGTGCTGCTGCGGCGAGCGCAGGTTGCACGGGTCCTTGAACGTGATCCACGGGTGGCCGGTCTCGAACAGCATCGTCAGCATGCGACGCCACAGGTCGACGGCGCGCAGGCGGCGGAAGACCTTGATCTCGCCGCGGTCGGCGGCGGCCTCGTACTCGCGGTAGCGCTCGGCGAACGCGTTGCCGTAGAGGTCGTGCAGGTCCGGCGTCTCGTTGGGGGAGAACAGGGTCCACTGCGCGTCGGCCTCGACGCGGCGCAGGAACTCGTCCGGCACCCAGTTCGCCGTGTTCATGTCGTGCGTGCGGCGGCGGTCGTCACCGGTGTTCTTGCGCAGGTCGAGGAACTCCTCGATGTCCACGTGCCACGTCTCGAGGTACGCGCACGCCGCGCCCTTGCGCTTGCCGCCCTGGTTCACGGCGACGGCGGTGTCGTTGGCGATCTTGAGGAACGGCACGACACCCTGCGACTGGCCGTTGGTGCCCTTGATGTGCGCGCCGAGGCCGCGCACCGGGGTCCAGTCGTTGCCGAGGCCGCCCGAGTACTTGGCGAGCAGCGCGTTGTTCTTGTACGCCTGGAAGATCGAGTCCAGGTCGTCGTCCACAGTGGTCAGGAAGCACGACGAGAGCTGCGCGCGCGTGGTACCCGAGTTGAACAGCGTCGGCGTCGAGGCCATGAAGTGGAAGGTGGAGAGCAGCTCGTAGAACTCGATCGCGCGGGCTTCGCGGTTGTCCTCGCGGATGGCCAGGCCCATGGCCACGCGCATGAAGAACGCCTGCGGCAGCTCGAAGCGCGTGCCGTTGTGGTGCTGGAAGTACCGGTCGTACAGCGTCTGCAGGCCCAGGAACCCGAAGTCCAGGTCACGCTCGGCGTGGATGGCCGCGGTGATCTTGTCGAGGTCGAACGTGAGCAGCTCGCCGTCGACGAGCTCCAGCTCGACCGCGCGGCGCAGGTAGGTGCGGAAGTACGCGGGGTACTCGGCGGTCATCTCGTCCTGGCTGGCCAGGCGAGCGCGGCCGGCGAGGTAGCTCAGGGCCTCTCCGCGCAGCTTGTCCAGCAGGAGCCGCGCACTCACGTACGAGTAGTTCGGCTCCTGCTCGACGAGCACGCGGGCGGCCATGATCTGCGCGAGCGCGAGCTCGTCGGCGCTGATGCCGTCGTAGAGGTTGCGCTTGGCCTCGGCCAGCACCGGCTCGGCGGACACGTCCTCGAGCCCGGCCACGGCCTCGCCCACCACGTGGGACACCCGGGCCCAGTCGAGCGGACGCAGCGAGCCGTCGGTGCCCTTGACGCTGATCGCGGCCTCGGCGGGCGCCGGCGTGGCAGCCTCGCGGGCCTTCGAGCGCTCGTCGCGGTAGAGCACGTACGCGCGGGCGACCTTGTGGTGCTCACCGCGCATCAGGGCGAGCTCGACGAGGTCCTGGATCTGCTCGATGTGCAGGGCGGGCTCGGGGCCGGCGTGGCGCAGCAGGGAAGCCTCGACCTGCTCGGTCAGCTCGGCGACGACGTGGTGCACGCGCGAGGAAGCGGCCGCGTCGCCGCCCTCCACGGCGAGGAAGGCCTTGGTGAGGGCCACGCTGATCTTGCCAGCGTCGAACGGCGACACACTGCCGTCGCGCCGGATCACGCGGACCGCGCTCGGAGCCGAGTCCGCCGACGAGGGCGGACGCTGACCGGTTTCCACTGACATGCGGGTCTCCAACGAAGTCGAAAATGGGCGCGCTTCATCGGCGCACGGCCTCACAAGGCCGTGCGCTGCTGTTTCTCAAATCGGCCCGGCTGCCCTTCCTGAGCGGTCTCCCCGTCGCTGGGGGCTGCCGGTCCACAGAGACTACATCTAGGGGTTCGGGCTTGCACGTGCCCCAAGGGGTGGCGTGTCGCGGGCTCACCCTCGCGGGTTAGTCGATCACTCAGAGCGGCTGGTCGGGGGCGGTTCAGCCGCCGAAGACGAGGGTGAAGTCGCGCAGGCTCGCGCTCACGATCGGGCGACGTCCGGCCAGGAAGCCGAGCGGTCCGGCGGGGTTCACGGACCAGTCGGCAGCAGCCGCGTGCGGCTTCGCACGCGAGGTGACGGGGCTGCGCTTGAGCCGCCCGCCGAGCGTCTGCGCGATCTCGAACCGCGCGGGCAGCGCGGCCGGCAGCCCGGCGCGGCGGGAGAACGCGGCGGTGGCGATCCAGTCGTCGCCGGTGGCCGCGGTGAACTCGCGGTCGCCGCTGAACTCGAGCGTCGCGAGGTCCTTCGGGATGCCCCACAGCTCGCGTCCGCCCGCGAGCGAGACCTCACTGTCGACCCAGATGTCGGTGATCGACGCGGTGAGGCCGCCGCGCACGGCGACGGCGGCGAGCAGCTCGTGGTAGCTCAGCTGCCCCGGCGCGCGGTAGCCGACCCACGCGGTGAACACCGCGGCGTGGCCGCCGGTGGTGACGGGTTCGACGCCTTCGGGCAGTTCCGGTAGTTTGCCGGCCGGGAGCAGCCACGCGGACAGCTGTGCCTGGCCCGCGAGGTGCCACGGTTCGGGCGGGTAGGCGGTCATTCCTCGATCCAGGGCAGGTAGTCCGGCTGGTCGTGGTCGACGCGGAGCTTGAACTCCGGTGGGCGTTTCTGCAGGAACGACAACACGCCTTCGACCGCGTCCGGATTGGTCGGCAGCCCGCCGATCAGCTTCGAGTCCAGCTCGTGCACCTCGAACGGCGACGGGGCCGACGCCATCCGGTACAGCAGCTGGCGCGTGACGGCGACCGACACGGGAGCGGTGTTGGCCACGAGGTCGCGCGCGAGCTCGTAAGCCTTGTCCAGCACGGCTTCCGGCGGGTGGACGCTGTGCACCAGCCCCTTCCGCAACGCCTCTTCGGCGCCGAAGACGCGTCCGCTCACCATCCAGTCCACGGCCGTGCCCATGCCGACGAGCCGGGGGAGGAACCACGCGGACCCGCCTTCGGGGTAGATCCCGCGGCGGGTGAACACGAAGCCGAACTTCGAGTCGTCGGCGGCCAGCCGGTAGTCGCACGACAGCGTGATCGTGATGCCGCCGCCCACCGCCGCGCCGCGCAACGCGGCGATCACGGGCTTGTTCATCGTGAAGATCCGCTTGGAGCAGCGGCCCGCCGGCTCCTGCCAGCCGTCGGGCGGACCCTCGCCGAGCTCGAAGTCGAACCCGCCGGACGACAGGTCGGCCCCCACGGAGAAGTCCTTGCCGGTGCTGGTGAGCACGACCACGCGCACGTCCTCGTCGCGGTCCGCGCGGTCCATGGCGTCACCCAGCTCGTCGGCCATCCGCACGGTGTAGCCGTTGCGCGCCTGGGGCCGGTTCAGCTTGACCGTCGCGATCCGCTCGGCGACCTCGTAGGTGATGTCCGCGTAGGTGCTCATGGCTGGAACGGTAGGACAACGAGGGTTCTACTGGCAACGTGTCAATAGTGGCTCCGCGCTCGATCAGGGGAGAAAACAATCAGGCGCGCTTGATTTTTCCTCGGTCGGGGTGCGAGGGTGGGCCTGAGCGCGTAGTGCTTACAAGAGGACGCATGGAGGCGCAGGATGGCTGATCTCGGCGTGATCCTCGGGGATCTGGCTGCCGAATCACAGGCGATCGACGACGTGGTGGCCGGGCTGCCGCCCGAGGGGTGGGCCAGGCCGACGCCGGCGGAGGGGTGGACGGTCGCGCATCAGATCGCGCACCTGGCCTGGACGGACTCGAAGGCGCTGATCGCCGCGGCCCGGCCCGAGGAGTGGCAGACCGAGGTCGAGCACCTGCTGAGCGTGGGGGAGAGCTACGTCGACCTCGCCGCTGAGGAAGCCGCCGCGACGCCGCCGCAGGAGCTGCTCGCACAGTGGCGCGCCGGGCGGGCGGCGCTGTCCGAAGCGCTCGCCGCCGTGCCCGCCGGGCAGAAGCTGCCCTGGTACGGGCCGCCGATGAGCGCCGCGTCCATGGCCACCGCGCGGATGATGGAGACGTGGGCCCACGGCCAGGACGTGTTCGACGCGCTGGGGCTGGCCCGTGAGCCGACCGGCCGGTTGTGGCACATCGCCCGCTTCGGCACGCGCACGCGGGACTTCGCCTTCAAGCTCAACTCTCTGGCGCCGCCGCCCGTGGAGTTCCGCGTGGAGCTGGCCTCGCCGGACGGCACGACGTGGGCGTTCGGGCCCGAGGACGCCGAGCAGCGGCTCACCGGCAGCGCCGTGGACTTCTGCCTGGTCATCACGCAGCGGCGCCACCCCGCGGACACGGACCTGGTCGCGACCGGCGCCGACGTCGAAGAATGGCTCACCATCGCGCAGGCGTTCGCCGGTCCTCCCGGTGGCGGCCGGAAGCCGGGGCAGTTCGCATGAGCCGCGTGAACAAGGCCCCGATCCGGATCGGGAACGCGTCGGGCTTTTACGGCGACCGGTTCTCCGCCGTGCGCGAGATGCTGACCGGCGGGCCGCTCGACGTGCTCACCGGCGACTACCTCGCCGAGCTGACCATGCTCATCCTCGGGCGCGACCGGATGAAGGACCCCGAACGCGGCTACGCCAAGACCTTCCTGCGCCAGATGGAGGAGAACCTGGCGCTGGCCAAGGAAAAGGGCGTGAAGATCGTCGCCAACGCGGGTGGCCTCAACCCCGCGGGCCTGGCGACGGCGTTGCGTGAGCTGGCCGCGAAGCTCGCCCTCGATGTGCGGATCGCGCACGTCGAGGGCGACGACCTGATCGGGCGTGCCGACGAGCTGGGCTTCAAGGAACCGTTGACCGCCAACGCCTATCTCGGCGCGTGGGGCATCGTCGAGTGCCTGAACGCCGGCGCCGACGTGGTCGTGACCGGCCGGGTCACCGACGCGTCGGTGATCGTCGGGCCCGCCGCCGCGCACTTCGGCTGGACGCGCGAGGACTACGACGCGCTGGCCGGCGCCGTCGCCGCGGGGCACGTGATCGAGTGCGGCGCGCAGGCGACCGGCGGCAACTACGCGTTCTTCCGCGAACAGCCGATCGGCGTGCCCGGGTTCCCGATCGCCGAGATCCACGCCGACGGGTCCAGCGTCATTACGAAACACCCCGGCACCGGCGGGGTCGTGAACACGGGCACGGTCACCGCGCAGCTGCTGTACGAGATCACCGGCGCCCGCTATGCGAACCCCGACGTCACCACGCGCTTGGACACGCTGACGCTGGCCGAGGACGGCCCCGACCGCGTGCGCATCAGCGGCGTGACCGGCGAGGCCCCGCCGCCCACGCTCAAGGTCGCGCTGAACCGGCTCGGCGGGTTCCGCAACGAGACCACGTTCGTGCTCACCGGCCTCGACATCGAGGAGAAGGCCGCGCTCGTGCGCGAGCAGCTGGAGACGGCGCTCGAACGCAAGCCCCCCGCCGAGGTCCGCTGGACGCTCGCGCGCACGGACCACCGCGACGCCGACACCGAGGAACAGGCCAGCGCGCTGCTGCACGTCGCGGTGAAGGACGCGGACCCGAAGATCGCCGGCCGCGCGTTCAGCGGCGCCGCGGTGGAGCTGGCGCTCGCGAGTTATCCCGGCTTCCACGTGACCGCTCCGCCTTCGGACGCGTCGCCGTACGGCGTCTACTCGGCGGCCTTTGTGGACGCCGGCGAGGTACCGCACATCGCGGTGCTCACCGATGGTCGACGTGTCGACATAGCACCGTCCACCAAGACCCGAGCACTGACCGAAGTGGACGAACCGGCGCTGCCCGAGCCGTTGCCGGACGGCCCGGCCCGCCGTGTCCCGCTCGGCCGGGTGATCGGCGCGCGCAGCGGTGACAAGGGCGGTAGTGCCAACCTCGGCGTCTGGGTGCGCTCGGAAGAAGCGTGGCGCTGGCTCGTGCACCGGCTCACCGTCGCCGAGTTCCGCCTGCTGCTGCCGGAGACGGCGCAGCTGCCCGTGACCCGGCACGTGCTGCCGAACCTGTGGGCGATGAACTTCGTGGTCGAGGACATCCTCGGTGAGGGCGTGGCCTCGCAGGCGCGGTTCGACCCGCAGGCCAAGGCGTTCGGCGAATGGCTGCGGGCGCGCGAGATCGACGTGCCGGAGGCGCTGCTGTGATCGTGGACCCGTTCGCCACGCCGGAACGCAAGGAGCTGCGCGCGACCGTGCGGCGGTTCGTCGAGAAGGACGTGCTGCCGCACCTCGACGACTGGGAACGCGCGGGCGAGCTGCCGCGCGAGCTGCACCGCAAGGCCGGGGACCTCGGGCTGCTCGGCGTCGCGTTCCCCGAGGCCGTGGGCGGCGGCGACGGCAACTACCTCGACGCACTCGTGGTCGCCGAGGAGATGCACTACGCGGGCGGCTCAGGCGGCCTGTTCGCGTCGCTGTTCACGTGCGGCATCGCCGTGCCGCACATCGCCGCGGCCGGGGACCCGGTGCAGGTCGAACGCTGGGTGCGGCCGACACTGGAAGGGACGAAGATCGGCTCGCTCGCCGTCACCGAGCCCGACGGCGGGTCCGATGTCGCCGGCATCCGCACCACCGCCGTGCGCGAAGGTGACGAGTACGTGGTCAACGGCGCCAAGACGTTCATCACCTCCGGCTGCCGCGCCGACTTCGTGACCACGGTCGTCCGCACGGGCGGGGAGGGCGCGCACGGCATCTCCCTGCTGGTGGTCGAACGTGGCACGCCCGGGTTCACGGTGTCGCGCAAGCTGGAGAAGATGGGCTGGGCCGCGTCCGACACCGCCGAACTGTCCTACGTGGACGTCCGAGTGCCGGTGGAGAACCTCGTGGGCGCCGAGAACAGCGGCTTCGCCCAGGTGGCCACCCAGTTCGTGACCGAGCGGCTTTCGCTTGCCGTGCAGGCCTACGCCCACGCGCAGCGCGCGCTCGACCTCACGCTCGACTGGTGCCGGCTACGCGAGACGTTCGGCCGGCCGCTCATCTCGCGCCAGGTCGTGCAGCACAAGCTCACCGAGATGGCGCGCAAGACCGACGTCGCGCGCACCTATGCGCGCCAGACCGCTGTGCGCCACGTCTCCGGCGAAGAAGTGATCGCCGAGGCCTGTTTCGCCAAGAACACCGCCGTCGAAGCCGCCGAATGGGTGGTGAACGAGGCCGTGCAGCTGCACGGCGGGCTCGGGTACATGCGCGAGTCCGAAGTGGAGCGGCACTACCGCGACGTCCGCATCCTCGGCATCGGCGGCGGTTCCACCGAGATCCTCACCGGCCTGGCCGCGAAGCGATTGGGATACACCGCATGACCGCATTGAGGTCTGTCGTGGACACACGGGCCGGCGAGTTCGCCGCGAACCGCGAGTCCATGCTCGAGAAGCTCGCCGAGATCGACGCCGAGCACGCCAAGGCCGTGGCCGGCGGCGGCGAGAAGTACGTGGAGCGTCACCGCAAGCGCGGCAAGCTCCTGGCCCGCGAACGGATCGAGCTGCTGATCGACGAGGACTCGCCGTTCCTGGAGCTCTCGCCGCTGGCCGCGTGGGGCTCGGACTACCGCGTGGGCGCGAGCGTGATCACCGGCATCGGCGTGGTCGAGGGCGTGGAGTGCCTGATCTCCGCGAACGACCCGACGGTCAAGGGTGGCGCGAGCAACCCGTGGACCACCAAGAAGAGCTTCCGTGCAGCCGACATCGCGGCGCAGAACCGCCTGCCGGTGATCAACCTCGTCGAGTCCGGCGGCGCGGACCTGCCGACGCAGAAGGAGATCTTCATCCCCGGCGGGCGGATCTTCCGCGACCTCACGCGGTCTTCGGCCGCGAAGGTACCCACCGTGGCGCTGGTCTTCGGCAACTCGACCGCCGGCGGCGCGTACCTGCCGGGCATGTCCGACTACGTCGTGATGGTCAAGGAACGCGCGAAGGTGTTCCTCGGCGGGCCGCCGCTGGTGAAGATGGCGACCGGCGAGGAGTCCGACGACGAGTCGCTGGGCGGCGCCGAGATGCACGCCCGCACGTCGGGCCTGGCCGACTACCTCGCGGCCGACGAGCAGGACGCGATCCGGCTGGGCCGCAGTATCATCAAGCGGCTCAACTGGCACAAGAAGGGGCCGGCGCCTCGGACCGGGTACGCCGAGCCGCTGTTCGATCCCGAGGACCTGCTCGGCATCGTGCCGAGTGATCTCAAGGTGCCGTTCGACCCGCGCGAGGTGATCGCCCGCGTGGTCGACGGGTCGGACTTCGACGAGTTCAAGCCGCTCTACGGGTCGAGCCTGACCACCGGGTGGGCGAACATCCACGGCTACCCCGTCGGCATCCTCGCCAACGCGCAGGGCGTGCTGTTCAGCGAGGAATCGCAGAAGGCCGCGCAGTTCATCCAGCTGGCCAACCAGATCGACACCCCGCTCGTCTTCCTGCACAACACCACCGGCTACATGGTCGGCAAGGAGTACGAGCAGGGCGGCATCATCAAGCACGGCGCGATGATGATCAACGCCGTGTCGAACTCCAAGGTGCCGCACCTGTCCGTCCTCATGGGATCGTCCTACGGCGCCGGGCACTACGGCATGTGCGGGCGCGCCTACGACCCGCGGTTCCTGTTCGCGTGGCCGAGCGCGAAGTCGGCCGTGATGGGCCCGGCGCAGCTGGCCGGCGTGCTGTCCATTGTGGCCCGCGCGGCGGCCGCGAGCCGGGGGCAGGACTACAGCGAGGAGAACGACGCGGCGATGCGCGCCATGGTCGAGAACCAGATCGAGGCCGAGTCGATGCCCATGTTCCTCTCGGGCATGCTCTACGACGACGGCATCATCGACCCGCGCGACACCCGCACGGTGCTCGGCCTGAGCCTGTCGGCGATCCACAACGGACCAGTGAAGGGCGCCGAGGGTGGCTTCGGCGTCTTCCGGATGTAGGGGTGCAGTCGTGATCCACAACCTGCTGGTCGCCAACCGCGGCGAGATCGCCCGCCGCGTTTTCCGCAGCTGCCGCGACGCCGGCATCGGCACGACGGCCGTGTTCTCCGACGCCGACGCCGCGGCCCCGCACACGCGCGAGGCCGACGTCGCGGTCCGGCTGCCGGGAGACGCGCCGGGAGAGACGTACCTGCGCGCGGAGCTGATCGTGAAGGCCGCGGCCGACGCGGGCGCCGACGCCGTGCACCCGGGCTACGGGTTCCTGTCGGAGAACGCCGCGTTCGCGCGGGCCGTGCTCGACGCCGGGCTCACGTGGGTCGGCCCGCCGCCCGCCGCGATCGAGACGATGGGCTCCAAAGTGGAGTCGAAGCGGATCATGGCCGCCGCCGGTGTGCCGGTGCTGTCCGAACTGGACCCCAGTCAAGTCGGCGACGCCGATCTGCCGTTGCTGGTCAAGGCTTCCGCAGGCGGCGGCGGTCGCGGTATGCGGGTGGTCCGGGAGGTGAGTGAGCTCGCCGAGGCCGTCGAGAGCGCCCGGGCCGAGGCCGGTTCCGCGTTCGGGGACCCGACGGTGTTCTGCGAGCGTTACCTCGAGACGGGCCGCCACATCGAGGTGCAGGTGCTCGCCGACAGCCACGGCACGGTGTGGGCGGTGGGGGAGCGCGAGTGCTCCATCCAGCGCCGGCACCAGAAGGTGGTGGAGGAAGCGCCGTCGCCGTTCGTCGACGACGCCATGCGCGCGGAGCTGTTCGACGCGGCGCGCAAGGCCGCGTTGGCCATCGACTACGTCGGCGCGGGCACGGTGGAGTTCCTCGCCGGGCCGGACGGTCGGTTCTACTTCCTGGAGATGAACACCCGCCTGCAGGTGGAGCACCCGGTGACCGAGAACGTCACCGGCCTCGACCTCGTGGCGCTGCAGCTTTCCGTGGCCCAGGGCGCGAAGCTGCCGCCGGAACCGCCTGCGCCGCAAGGGCATTCGATCGAGGTCCGCCTCTACGCCGAAGACCCTGCCGCGGGTTGGCAACCGCAGAGCGGCACGCTGCACACCTTCGAGGTGCCCGGCGTCGACCGCGAGTTCACACACGGCGCGGGGCTGCGGCTCGACTCCGGCGTGGAGAGCGGGTCCGTCGTCGGCGTGCACTACGACCCGATGCTCGCCAAGGTCATCACGTGGGCGCCGACGCGCGACGAGGCCGCCCGCCGGCTCGCCACCGCGCTGGCCGGGGCGAAGATCCACGGCGTGGTCACCAACCGCGACCTGCTCGTGAACATCCTGCGCCACGACGCTTTCCTCGCGGGCGAGACCGACACGGCGTTCTTCGACCGCCATGGCCTCGGCACGCTCGCGAAGCCGCTGGTCAGCGGTGACGGGGAAAAGCTCTCCGCGCTCGCCGCCGCACTGGCCGGCGCCGCGGGCAACCGCGCGGCCGCGACCACTCTGGGCCGTCTGCCCAGTGGCTGGCGCAACGTGCGTTCGGTGGGGCAGCGCAAGGTTTTCACGCGCGGGGACACGACCCACGAGGTCCTGTACTCGCTCACCCGGGACGGCCTGCGGGCCGAGGGGCACGACGACGTGCGGCTGGTCTCGGCGGAGCCGGGCCGGGTAGTGCTCGACGTGGCGGGTGTGCGACGCACGTTTACCGTCGCGCGGCACGGCGAAAAGTCCTTTGTCGACTCCGCGCTCGGCTCGGTGGCGTTCACGGCGGAGCCGCGGTTCGCGGACCCGTCGGCGGCGCTGGCGGCGGGCTCGCTCGTCGCGCCGATGCCGGGCACGATCGTGCGGCTGGCGGTGGGCGTGGGCGACGCCGTGGCGGCGGGGGATCCGCTGCTGTGGCTGGAGGCGATGAAGATGGAACACCGGATCGCGGCCCCCGCCGACGGCGTGGTCACCGAGCTGCCGGTGAAGGTCGGGTTGCAGGTCGAGGTCGGCACGATTCTGGCTGTGGTGGGAGAAGCTGTGGTGGGAGAACGAGCATGAACGCGATGAACTTCGTCGAGCCCGAGGAGCGCGTGGCGCTGCGCAAGGCGGCTTCGGAACTGGCGCGCAAGTACGGGCACGAGTACTACTCGAAGAAGGCCCGCTCGGGCGAGAAGACCGTCGAACTGTGGGACGAGGCCGGCCGGCTCGGTTACCTCGGCGTGAACCTGCCCGAGGAGTACGGCGGCGGCGGTGCGGGCATCGCCGACCTCGCCGCGGTGCTGGAGGAGTTCGCGGCCGCGGGTTCGCCGTTGCTGCTGATGGTCGTCTCTCCGGCGATCTGCGGCACGGTGATCTCGCGCTTCGGCACGGACGAGCAGAAGAAGCAGTGGCTGCCGGGAATTTCCGACGGCAGCAAAAAGATGGTCTTCGCCATCACCGAGCCCGACGCCGGGTCCAACTCGCACAAGATCACCACCACCGCGCGCCGCGACGGCAGTGATTGGGTCCTGAGCGGACGGAAGGTGTTCATCTCCGGCGTCGACGAGGCCGACGCGGTGCTCGTGGTCGGGCGCACGGAGGACGCGAAGTCGGGCCGCCTCAAGCCCGCGCTCTACATCGTGCCCACCGACACCCCGGGCTTCGAGTTCAAGCAGATCGAGATGGATCTGGTCTCGCCGGAGAAGCAGTTCGGCCTGTTCCTCGACGACGTCCACCTGCCGGCCGAAGCGCTGGTGGGGGAGGAGGGCGCGGCGATCGCGCAGCTGTTCGCGGGCCTGAACCCCGAACGCATCATGGGCGCGTCGTTCTCGCTCGGCACCGCTCGCTACGCGCTCGACAAAGCCGTAGCGTACGCCAACGAGCGCCAGGTGTGGGGCGCGCCGATCGGCTCTCACCAGGGGCTGGCGCACCCGCTGGCGCAGATCAAGATCGAGCTGGAGCTGGCGAAGCTGATGACGCAGAAGGCGGCTTCCCTCTACGACTCCGGGGACGACTTCGCGTCGGGCGAGTCGGCCAACATGGCCAAGTACGCCGCCGCGGAGGCCGCGATCCACGCCGTGGACCAGGCCGTGCAGACGCACGGCGGCAACGGGCTCGCGACCGAGTACGGCCTCGGCACGCTCGTGACCGCGGTGCGGCTCGGGCGGATCGCGCCGGTGAGCCGCGAGATGGTGCTCAACTTCGTCGGGCAGCACACCCTCGGGCTGCCGAAGTCCTATTAGGAGTGAGTGTGTCTGAGAAGACTGAGAGGTCTCTGGCGGGCCGCACGATCATCATGTCCGGCGGCAGCCGCGGCATCGGCGAGGCGATCGCCCTGCGCGCGGCCGCCGACGGCGCGAACGTGGCTCTGCTGGCCAAGACCGCCGAACCGCACCCGAAGCTGCCCGGCACGATCTACACCGCGGCCGAGGCCATCGAGAAGGCCGGCGGCAAGGCGCTGCCCATCCTCGGCGACGTCCGCGACGACGAGGGCGTGGCCGCCGCGGTGGCGAAGACCGTCGAGCAGTTCGGCGGCATCGACATCGTGGTGAACAACGCGAGCGCGATCGACCTCACGCCCACCGAGCAGGTGAGCATGAAACGCTACGACCTGATGCAGGACATCAACGCGCGCGGCACTTTCCTGCTGTCCAAGCTGGCCATCCCGCACCTGCGCAAGTCGGCCAACCCGCACGTGCTCACGCTGTCGCCGCCGATCAGCCTCGACGAGAAGTGGTTCACGGCCGGGCACCTCGCGTACAGCATCGCGAAGTACTCGATGAGCCTCGTGACCGTCGGGCTCGCGGCGGAGCTGAGGAAGGACGGCATCGCGGCGAACTCGCTGTGGCCGCGCACCACGATCGACACCGCGGCGATCCGCAACGTCGTGGGCGCGGAGCTGGCCGACCGCAGCCGCACGCCGGAGATCATGGCCGACGCCGCGTACGCGATCCTCACCCGGCCCAGCCGCTCGACGACCGGCAACTTCTTCCTGGACGATGAGGTGCTCGCGGCCGAGGGCGTCACTGATCTGTCGAAGTACCGGATCGGGTCGTCGGAAGCGGACCTGCAGCTCGACTTCTGGGTCGATCCGGCCTGATGCTCCGGGAACCGCAGCAGGAGCGCAGCCGCACCACTCGCCGGCGGCTGATCGAGGCCGCGATGGACTGCATCGGCGAGCGGGGCTGGCACGGCGTCACGGTGGCCGTGATCGCCGAACGCGCCGGCGTGTCGCGCGGCGCCGCGCAGCACCACTTCCCGACGCGCGAGGACCTCGTCGCGGCGGCCGTGGAGCTGCTCGGCGAGTCGCAGATCACCGAGCTGCGGACGAAGGCCGACAGCCTGCCGACGGGCGCGTCGCGGATCTTCGGGGTGGTGGAGATGGTGCTCAACCTCTACACCGGACCCCTGTTCCGTGCCGCGCTGCAGCTGTGGGCCGTGGCCTCCAGCGACGAACAGCTGAGGTCGACGCTGGTGCCGCTCGAGGCGCGCGTCGGCCGCGAGGCGCACCGCGTGACGGTGGAGCTGCTGGGCGTCGACGAGGCGAAGCCAGGGGTCCGCGAGCTGGTCCAGGCCACCCTGGACCTGGCCCGCGGCCTCGGCCTCGCCAACCTGCTGACCGACGACACCCGCCGCCGGCGCCAGATCGTGCGGGAGTGGGCCCACACTCTGGAGACGCGACTGTCCGGAACCGGCGAGGCCTAGTGAACGTCACAACTTCGGCCTAATACGATGTGGTTGTTAACACATTCGGCCCAACGGACGATGACTCCGAGTAAGTGGCTCCACCAGGAAGAAGGTCGGTACCGGTGTCCGGTTCAGAAGACGCGGCAGTCGAGCTGACGCACCGCGCGATGGCGATGCTCAGGGCGGTCGCCGCCCACCGCGCGGAGATGACCACGAGCAGCGAGCCCGACCTCTTCATCGACGGTTTCGCTTGCTGCGACCAGATGACCGCCCACAACCTCGCACACGGCGGCTACATCCGCCCCGCCGTGCAGGACGCCGCGGGCCGCGTGCCCGCCGAGCTGACCGAGGCCGGGCACGCCGCGCTGGAGATCACCGTCGCCGCCTGAGTCGACCACGCGGTCTCGCGAACGGGTGAAGGTTTCGCTTGCCCGTTCGGGTGACCCTTCGGCTCGGGTCGGTGCCCCTGGCCTGGGGTCGGGCTTGCGTGTGAGTGGTCCGGTCGTGACCCTCGCACGGTGAGGTTCAACCACCGCGCCGCCAGCCGCAGTTGCTCGCGGATTTCGCGCGTGACCAGCCGGTTCTTGCACCGGTTCCGGGGCGCATATCGCTGGTCCGGTCGGGCCCTCGGGTAGCGAGGTCGAACCACGCCGCCTCGGCTACGTGCGGGCTTGCCTCGCGAATCGGCTTCACACCGCGCGCTGGTGGTCCAGGCCCCTGCCCTCGGCCGATGAGGTCGGACCACCTCGCCCGCGGTAGGACTCCGCCGTCAGAGCTGCGAGCGGATCTCGCCCGCTCGCGCCGTCACGGTGTCGAGGACGCGTTTCGCCGCCTCCAGGTCCTCAGGGGCGATGCCCGCGAACAGTCGATCGCCGGCCGCGGTCGAGTCCGCCGTCAGGCGTTCGACCAGGTCCCGCGTTGCCGGGGTGACGTCGACGACGTCCCCACTGGTCAGCCGACCCGCCGACACGAGCCGGTCCACCACCGAGCGCACCACCTCGGCGGGCGCGACGGCCGTCGCCGCGATGGTCTCCACCAAGGTGTCGGCGGGCTGGGCGCCATTGGCCACCGTCCGCAGGACCACGTATTCGGTGAAGTCCAGACCTTCGCGGTCCAGTAGCGCGGTGAGCAGGGAACGAGACGCCGCGGCGGCCAGGTTCAGGTCGCGGCCGCCGACGGCACGGGCTGTGGTCATGGTCTTCTCGCTTCCGGTGGGGTCCTCACCCAGCAGCGTCTGCAGGGTGTGTCGGAACCGGCGGGTCCGCGCGCTGCGGGAGCCGCCGAGGTCCGCCGTGAGCTCCTCGTGCAGGTCGCGCACGAGGGCGATCGCCTCGGTGATCACCTCGTGGCCCCGGGCGGTGAGGTCGAGCCGCACCGCGCGCGGGTCGTCCGGGTCCGGGGGACGGGTGACGAGGCCGGCCTGTTCGAGCGCCCGCGCCAGCTTCGACACGTGCAGCGCCTCGAGTCCCGTGTGGTCGGCCAGTTCGCGCTGGCTCGGCCGGACCCCGCGCACCACGAGGCCGGTGAGCGTCGCCAGCAGCGAGTACTGGGCGTGGGTCAGGCCGAGCGGCTTCACGGTCCGGTCGACGGCCGCCCGCCACTTCATGGACAGCCGCCACACGAGGTGACCGGTGGTCGGGTTCTCGAGGCGCATGAAAGATAATGTACATGGATACTATGTCCATGGCTACTATCGACCGGAAGAAACGGGGATCCCGAAACCAAGGGATCCCCGTCTTCAGGCAGCTCAGCCCTGGTACCCGGCCACGATCTTCGTGAACGCGTACTTCTCCTGGTCGATGCCGCTGCACTCGCCGCCGCCGCTGCAATCGCGGTTGGTGGCCCAGAACGTGAAGCGGCCGAGGTGGTGGCTCGAGGCGTAGTCGCGGATCGAGGTGAAGTTCGCGACGGACACGTTCTCGCCGGCGTTGTCGGTCTTGCCGTTCATCGACGACAGGCCGCTGTGCCGGTAGGCCTCGTCGTCGCTCCAGCCGAAAGCGGACTTCAGCTGGTCCTTCAAGCCGTCGACGGCCGACTTCGTCATCGCGGCCATGTCGCCGCCGTCGGAGAAGTCGAAGGGCATGACCGACCAGACGTCGACGTTCGCGCCGATCGCCTTGGCCTGCGTGATGAGGCGGCTGCCCCACTCGGTCGGGCCCTGCGGGCTCGTGCCCATCGTGATGACGACGCGCACGCCCGGGTTCTTCTGCTTGGTGATCTTCACTGCGTTCAGGATCCGGTCCTGCACCGTCGCGTTCTCGAACTCGTCGGTGTTCTCGATGTCGAGGTCGATCGCCTTGAGCTGATAGGCGTCGATCACCTTCTGGTACGCGCCGGCCAGGTCTTCCGGCGACCCGCACTGCGAGCCGAGCTTGGTGCCCGACCAGCCGCCGAACGACGGGATCACGTCGCCGCCGGCCGAGCGGATCTTCTGGATCAGGGCGGCATCCGAACCGTTCAGGTCGCGGTTGCCGTCCCACTTCGGGTTGCAGCCGCCGTCGGACAGCATGAAGGCCAGCGTGAACGCCTTCACGCCGGTGGCCGACATGGCCGCAGCGGGGTCGGTCTGCCCGCCCCATTGGTACAGGTACGGCGAAGCGAGCACGGGGTCCGGCGCGGCCAGCGCCGACGGGGCGAGGCCGAGGGTGGTGGCCAGCGCGGCGCCCGCGGCGAGCGCGACGGTGGCCAGACGGCGCAGGGGTTTCATTGGTCCTCCAACGTGGGACGCACGCGTGAGCGCGCTTGTGTGGAGCACCTCCGATGCTTGATGCGGCGGTATCAACTCAGAGGAGCACTCGGCAGGGATGTGTGCCCCGCCACAATGGACTAGACCATTGACAAGTGTCAAGGTTCCGGCTCGGAAAGAAAAAAACCCACTGTCTTTGGCCCCGGCTCCGCCGGGGCGATCTCGCGCTGGGGTCGGCTCCAACGAATCGGCGAGCCCGCGGCGATCGGTCGCCACGGGCTCGCTCGGTGGTGCTGAAGAGACGGGTCAGGACTGGGCGTAGCAACGCTCGAGCTCGTCGAGCCGGTAGAAGTGGCTGCCGCGGTGCACCGGCGCGCAGCTCGCCTTGAACGCGGTCTGCTTCTCGTTGTAGAGCATGCGCACGAGGTAGCTGTGACCGTCGGTGTAGAGGTCCCACTGGATGTTCGCCGCCATCGGCGCCACCTGCGCGCCGCGGAACGGGTTGTTCGCGTAGGTGAACAGCTTGCTCTCGGGCTGCTGCTTCGTGGCGCCGGGCAGGCCGAGCAGCGACGCCAGGGGGAAGATCTCCTCGGCGTGGGTGAAGCGCAGTTCGGCATCGCGCGTGGTGGTGCCGGCGCGCTTGGCGTCGAGCTGGGCGAACATGTCGCCGAGCAGGCCGCCGGCCATCTTGTACGTGATGTCGCTGCCGGAGAACGCGGGACCGTTCTCGTAGAACGAAGTCACGTCGTCGAGGTAGCCGAACCACGAGGCCTCGTCGAGCGTGATGTAGCGGTCGAAGTGCCAGTGGCCCTCGCCCGCGAGGTCCACGGTGACCTGGTCCATCGAGTACAAGGCGTCGGCCGCGGCGACCTCGTCCTTGAACTCGGCGTGCTTCCCGGCCGCGATCTCGTCCACGAACTTCTTCGAGAAGCTGCGCTGCAGCACCGAACGCGCCACGGCGTGCGTGTGCGGCTGGTCCGTCGCGGCCTTCTCGGCGGCGGCGACGCGCGGGTCGTTGTCGACGTAGTCGTTGTACTCGACGTTCGACTTGTGGAAGTACAACAGGGCGTCGTCGGTGCGGGTGGCTGTGGTCGCCAAGCCGGGCTTCGCCGCCTTCAGGCCGGCGACGAACTCGTTGGCACTGTCCACCGTGCGCTGCTGGCTCGACGCGACGACGTCGATCTTCGGCGTCGTTCCCTTTGCCGCGTCGGCGAAGAGCGACGGCAGCCGTCGCACCATGCGCTGCGCTGTGGTGCGCATCTCGTCGCGGCCAACCTGGGTGAGCAGGCCGTAGCCGTCACGGGCGTTGGCGGCGAGCAGCGCCTGCACGTCCGGGCCGAGCTGCTTGCCGACGCCGGTCAGCGCGCCCTCGGACTTCGCGGTGTTCCACAGCGCCAGCAAGGCGTCGCCGTCGTCGCTGTCGGACAGCGTACGCGCGCCGTGGCGCGAGACGTTCTCGGTGAACACCGGGCGGAACGACGAAGGCAGCCGCTCGTAGGAGTACAGGTTGCCCTGCGGCTCGTAGGCGGTCTTGGTGGTGAACGCGTCCTGGTTCGCGTTCCCCTCGTGCGCCTGCGCCGGCAGGGCGAACAGCCCCGACAGGGCCAATGCGGCCCCGCCGATTCCGGCCACAACACGTCTCATCGAGCTACCCCGCTGTCTGGTCTGGGTGAAAGGACGGCTCAGTAGACACGCCGGTCGTGACGCGGTTCGGGACAGCGGGTATCGCGCCGGTGAATTCCCGGGGTTCCGGTGAGCGGGAAACGCGGTGGTGGGGCGCGCCGTTGCCGTCGGTCCCGGCGGCGACGTTCGTATCGGTGAATGTGTCGGCCGAGGCGATCGCGCCGGCGGCCACGATGCGGCGAATGGTGTTCATGGAAGCTCTTCTTCTCGTCGGTCCGAAACCGTGATCGGCTTCGATCGGACGGTTTTCCGAGCACCCCGCCGGCTGACCACCGCGGCCCGGTGATCACTCTCACCGCGTCCGGGACCCATCCGCGCGGCATCGCGGCTCTGAAGCACCTGCCCACTTAAGGAGGTGCCGCAACCGCGGTGAACCGGCTATTTTGCCGAAATGGTGGGGGATCCGGCGACGGCCGGAGGGGGTCGCCGGCGCCGGTTTCCTGTCGCTGTGGCGAACTGGGAGCTGTGGCGCGTGCGCACCCGCGCGCTGGCGGCGTTCGTGGTGTGCGTGGATGTGGTGGCGCTGGCCGCGACCATCGCCGTGGCGGTGCTGGTTCCCTTGCCGCTCACGGGTTCCGCGCGGTTCGCCGTGCTGGTCGCGGGGCTGTTGGTGAGCGCGGAACTGAGCCGCTCGGCCGAACGCGGACGCGGGGAAACGTTGCTGGGCCCGGGTTTCGGCACGCCGTGGGTGTTCGCCGGCGCGGTGGTGCTGCCGCCGGTGCCCGCCGTGGTGCTCGCGGTGGTCTCGGGCGCGCACCGGTGGCTGCGCGTGCGGCGGCGCGCGCCGTACCGGCAGGTGTTCGAGGTGGCCGCGACGGCGCTGGCCGTGCTGCTCGTCGGCCGGTTCCTCGCCGTGACGGTGCCCGTCCCGCCGAGCTCGCTGGGCGATGTCCGCTTGATGGGACTGCTAGTGGTCGCGGCCGTCGTGTTCACGCTCGTCGACGCGGCGCTGACCGGGGTTGTGCGGGGCTACCGGCAGGGTGTGGCGGGGCTGCTGTTCGACGTCGCGATGGTCGGATTGGGTATCGCACTCGCCTGGGCCGTGGTGGATTCGCCGCTCGTCGTGCCACTGCTCGCCGCGGCGCTCGTGGTGCTGCACCGCGGCGGCGTCGGCGCCACCTCGCGCGCCGAGCCGACGGCGGACGCGGGCACCGGCGCCCTCACAGCTTCCGCCTGGTGGGACGCCGTCCGTGTGCAGCCGGCCCCGGCGTACTCCGTGCTGGTGCTCGACCTCGACCGGTTCGGCGACGTCAACGCCCGCCACGGCCGCCGCGTCGGCGATGCCGTGCTGCGGGCCATCGCCGACGCGTTGCGCGACGAAGTCCGCTCCGCCGACCTCGTGGGGCGCTCCGGTGGTGGCGAGTTCGCCGTGTTCCTCCCCGGCACCAAGCCGTTCGACGCGCTCGCCATCGCCGAACGCATCCGCTTGCGAGTCGCCTCGACAGCCGTCGCGTTGAAGGCGCCCTACGGCAGCCCGCAGTTCGCGTGGGCGACCGTGTCCGTCGGCGTCGCCTCCCGTTCCACTGACGCCGACACGGCGGACGCGGTCTTCGCGGCCGCTGTGAAAGCCGTGCGGCGCGCGAAAGCCGGCGGTCGCAACCGGACCGTGTGTGCCGGTGCTTCGGAAGCGCAGTAGGTCAGTCCGAAGTGGACGGGACGCCGATGTCCTCGAACCACAGCTGCGGCCGAGTCTCGATGAACTCCTCCATCAGCGCCGTGCACGCGGGGTCGTCGAGGACGTCGATGCGCACGCCGTGCTCGGCGAGCCAGTCGTGGCCGCCGGAGAAGGTCTTGGCTTCGCCGATGATCACCCGCGGGATGCCGAACTGGCGCACGAGGCCGCTGCAGTACCAGCACGGCGAGAGCGTGGTGACCATGATCGTGTCGCGGTAGTGGGGGCGGCGCCCGGCGTTGCGGAACGCCGTGGTCTCCGCGTGCAGCGACGGGTCGCCGTCCTGCACCCGGCGGTTGTGGCCGCGGCCGAGGAGCTTGCCGGAGTGGTCGAAGAGGGCCGCGCCGATCGGCACGCCGCCCTCGGCCTTCCCGAGCTCGGCCTCCTCACGGGCGACGGCGAGCAACGCGTGCGGATCGATCTGCATGGCCCACACTTCACCGGCCCCGCTCGCGGAAGGCAAGTCCACGGACATCGAGGACAGATCCTGTCCGCGATGTCTGGCAGAGTGGCCCGCATGTACGGAACCTCGGAGCGGCTGCTGCGCCTGTTGTCCCTGCTGCAGGCCCGCCGCGACTGGCCGGGGCCGGACCTGGCCGACCGGCTCGGCGTCGACGTGCGCACGGTCCGCCGCGACGTCGAGCGCCTGCGTGGCCTCGGTTACCCGGTGCACGCGACGCCGGGGGTCGCGGGTGGCTACCGGCTGGGGGCCGGCGCCGCGCTGCCACCGTTGCTGCTGGACGACGACGAGGCCGTGGCCGTCGCGGTCGGGCTGCGGACGGCGGCGAACGGCACGGTGTCGGGCATCGAGGAGACGTCGGTGCGGGCGCTGGCCAAGCTCGAGCAGGTGCTGCCCGCGCGGCTGCGCCACCGCGTGAGCGCCATGGGCTCGGCGATGCTGCAGCTCGGTGGCGGGGGACCGGTCATCGACGCCGAGGTGCTCACCGTGATCGCGTCGGCCTGCCGCGACCACGAGCGGGTGCGCTTCACCTACGCCAACCACACCGGCCAGGTCACCGAACGCGACGTCGAGCCCCTGCGCCTGGTCCACACGGGTCGTCGCTGGTACCTCGTCGCCTACGACCTGGGCCGCGACGGCTGGCGTACGTTCCGCGTCGACCGCATCGAAGGTGTGCCGGCGCCCGGGTTCCGCTTCACGCCGCGCGAACCGCCCGCGGAAGACCTCGCCGCGTACGTGTCGCAGGCGATCTCTTCGGCGCCGTACGCACACCAGATGTCCCTGCTCGTGTCGGTGCCTGCGGAGGTGCTCGCGGCCCGCGTGCCGCCGACCGCCGGCACCGTCGAGCCCGTGGACGAGCACACGTGCCGGCTGCGCACCGGCGCGACCGACCTCGCCGCGGCGCCGTTCTACCTCGCGCAGTGGGACTACGACTTCGTCGTGGAAGACGCGCCGCCCGGCCTGCTCGACCGGCTGGCGCGCATCGCGGAACGCTTCGCCTCGGCGGCGGCGCGCAGCTGAGCCGGTCGAGGGGTCAGGCTGTTCGCGTGCCGAGCATCCGCAGCACCAGCTCGCTGTACTCCTTGCCAAGCGCGGCCGGCGTCTGGCGCGTGCGCTCGCTGTACCAGCGGGCCACGTCGACACCCAGCGACAGCACCGCGCGCGCCGCCGTGTGCGAATCGGTCACGGAGAACGCACCGGACTCGGCGCCCGCGGCGATCACGTCGCGCACGATGCGCTCGATGCGCCGCCGCAGCTCCGTGACGACCTCGAACTCCTTCTCCGGCAGTGCGTTGAGCTCGTACTGCACCACCCGCGCCACGGTGTGGCGCCGCGCGTGCCAGGCCACGAAGTCCTCGACCACGAGCCGGATGCGCTCGACCGGGTCCTCGGCCTTCTCCAGGGCGTTCTCCACCAGGGCCAGCGTCTGCTCGTGGCCGCTGCGGCTGATCTCGAACAGCAGCGCCGCCTTCGACGGGAAGTGCACGTACAACGCGGCGGGGCTCATTCCCGCAGCGCTGGCGATGTCCCGCGTGGTCGTGGCGTGGTACCCGCGCTTCGCGAAGGACTCCACCCCGGCCAGCATCAGCCGGCGCGCGGTCTCGGGCTGCACGTCGGGCCACAGCTCGGCCGAGAGCGAAGTCGTCATCCGGCGATCCTCCCAGATCTGCTGCCGCGCCCGGCGGGCGTGAACCGTCCACCCAGTCTAAGCGGTTGCTTTGTGCAGGGATCCGGTGACTATTCCCCGATTCTGGGATGCCGTACCTGAAACCCTGGCGGACATCAAGGTCCAGACCCGCGGAAGGCAGCTGGTTTTCGTGCTGGTCAGCCGCGTCCTGTCGTCCGGAGGTACGGGCTCCGGGCCGGTGGGCAAGGCGTGACCCTTCTCGTGCAGCCGAACCGTGGAGTTCGTGTGGTTAAGATCGACAGGACGCAGGACACAGGGCGAGGGCCCCGCCGCGGCGGCAGGCCGTCTCGGTGTCGAGGCGGATCAAGAGCGTATCGAGGTGGGGTCGTCTCCGGTCGTGGACGCGACCTGGTTGATATCGGAGCTGTTGATACGACAATTCGCGGCGAAGGCTCTGATGACGGCGAGGCTTCTTGACGTTTGCGGCCGGATTTTCGTTTGGTTCGATAATCCTTGGCCTGGTCGAGGCGTAGCACCGCGGTAGCTCGCCAGGGGCGGGCTCGCCGCCTCACGTCCCTGTCCGTGCGGCAGGCCGTAAGCCCGGCGCCCGGTTCGTCGCCGGAGTGACGCCCTACCAAGGTTTCGGCTTGATCGGTGTGTGAGATTGCCTGCCGCAACGCGGATCGTGGTTCGATCACGGATCGTGGTGTGTTTAGGTGGGCGTCCCCGCCGATGGAGTGAAGCATGCCCGAACCGGTTGATCTATTGAACGATGACGCCGCAGACACGGCAGCGGATTCGCCGGTGTTCGTGGACGCGACGGGGCGGCGGCGGAAGATCTTCCGCCGAGTGGCCGTCGGCGGAGGGGTTCTGACGATCGGGTACGTCGCGGTTCTGGTCGCCGCGTTGCTGGGTGCCCCGGTTCCGGCGCCGCTGCTCGTCCCGATCACGCAGCTCGGCCCCGGGCACACCGACGTCGCGACCACGCCCGCGGATCCGCCGGAGCAGAGCACCACGACCGACGCCTCGCCGGCACCGGAATCCAGGGCCGACTCCACCCCTGGCCGTGGCGGCGCCGGTCCGGTCGACACCGGCGGGGTGCCCTCGGCCACCACCGGGCAGCCGCCCGCCGAGACGGTTTCAGGCCCCGACCACCGCAATACCCACGCCCCGGACACACCACCGGGTCAGGCTGACCACAGCAAGAAGCCGCGGCCCTGATGGCCACCGGCCGCCACCGGCCGCGGAGAGGCGCTCCGGCCCCACGCGCGCACTGGTTCCTGCTGATCGTGGTGCTGGCCGCCGTCGTCGGCCTGCTCGCGCTGCACGCCGTGGTTCTGGGGGAGTTCCACAGCGACGAGACCGCGCCCCAGATGACCTCGTCAGGCGTGCCCGACGAGGTGCGCACCGGCGGCTCCCTGATCGATGACCGCAACGGCTCGCCGGACGTGCGGCGCCCGCCGGACAAGACGCTGGCCCTGACCTTCGACGACGGACCCGACCCGACCTGGACTCCGGCGGTCCTCGCCGTTCTCGACCGCTATCACGTCAAGGCCACGTTCTTCGTCACCGGCGGGCACGCGGCCGAGTACCCGGGGCTGGTGCGCGACATCGCGGCTCACGGTCACGACATCGGCAACCACACGGCCACCCACGTCGATCTCCGTTCGGCCAGCGACCTGCGGACGCAGCTCGAGCTGCGCTTCACCGATCTCGCCGTGGCCGGTGCGGCCGGGAAGTCCCCGGCGTTGGTCCGTCCGCCGTACTCCGCCACGCCCGCTTCGATCGACAACCCGGCCTGGGCGTCGATCCAGCGGATCGGCGCCGACGGCAAGATCGCTGTGCTCTCCGACACGGACTCCGAAGACTGGCAGCGGCCCGGGATCGCTTCGATCGTCGCGAACTCGACCCCGAAGGACGATCGGGGAACCGTCCTGCTCATGCACGACGCGGGCGGTGATCGTTCGCAGACCGTCGCCGCGCTCGACCGGCTGATCCCGGAGCTGCAGGCCAAGGGGTGGCGGCTGGGTCCGGTGAGCGCCGCGGTCGGTCTCGGCTCGGCCGGGGCTCCCGCCGGTTTCGGCCAGCGAGCGGCCGGCTGGCTGCTGATCGGCGCGGTGCAGGCCAGCGGCGTGGTCGCGAGTGCGCTGACCGTGCTGCTGATCGTCGCCGGTGTGCTCGCCGGGCTGCGCACCTTGGTCACGCTGATCACCACCGCGATGCACGTCCGGCGGCGCCGGTCGAGGAGGCTCGGCGCCGTCACCGCACCGGTGACCGTCATCGTCCCCGCCTACAACGAGCGGGCCGGGATCGAGGCCACGATCCGCTCGGTCCTCGCCTCCGACCACCGCGTCGCGCTGATCGTCGTCGACGACGGGTCGACCGACGGCACCGCCGAACTCGTCGAGAAGTACGTCGGCCGGCGCGTCCGGCTGATCCGCCAGGCGAACGCGGGGAAGGCCGCGGCGCTCAACGCCGGCATCGCCGCGGCGAGCACGGACCTCGTGGTGCTCGTCGACGGAGACACGGTGCTGGAACCCGGCACCGTGCGCACCTTGGTCCAGCACTTCGCCGACCCCGGAATCGGGGCGGTGTCCGGCAACGCGAAGGTCGGCAACCGCCGCGGCCTGCTCGGGCAGTGGCAGCACATCGAGTACGTCATCGGGTTCAACCTCGACCGCCGGCTCTACGACGTGCTGCAGTGCATGCCGACCGTGCCGGGCGCGATCGGGGCCTTCCGCCGGTCCGCGGTGCTGCGGCTCGGCGGCATTCCCGTCGACACGCTGGCCGAGGACACGGATCTGACCATGGCCATGGAACGCGCCGGCTGGCGGGTCGTCTACGAGCAGGAGGCGCGGGCCTGGACCGAGGCGCCGACGACGCTCGGGCAGCTGTGGAAGCAGCGGTACCGGTGGTGCTACGGGACGCTGCAGGCGGTGTGGAAGCACCGCCGTGCCGTGCTCGAACGCGGTGCTGCCGGCCGCCTGGGCCGGCGTGGCCTGCCGTACCTGCTGCTGTTCCAGGTGCTGCTCCCGGTGCTGGCGCCTCTCGTGGACGCCGCCGCGCTCTTCGCGATCCTCACCAGCGACGGGCTCGCCGTCGGCGCGTACTGGCTGGTTTTCCTGGCGCTGCAAGCGATACCCGCGGGGATCGCGTTCCGGCTCGACGGTGAGCGCCTGCGTTCGCTGTTGCTGCTTCCCCTTCAGCAGTTCGTGTACCGGCAGCTGATGTACCTCGTCGTCGTGCAGTCCGTGGTGACCGCGCTCGCCGGGGCGCAGCTGCCGTGGCAGAAGCTTCAGCGCACCGGCCTCGACGCCGACGCTGCGAACCTGCCCGGCGGCTCGTAGCGGGCACCGCATCGCGGTGGGTCCGGGATCCGTGAGCTTCGCTCACGGCTCGTCAGCAGGAGGCCCCACCCCTGCGCCGTGATCGTCTCAGTGCGCACGTCGAAGGAGCCCCCGCCGCCGGCCATCAGTGAACTCCGGTCCCGGGTGCGGCCTGGTGATCGAGCAACCGCGTCTCGAGGCCGGCTCAGTTGCGGGACAGGTCGTCGGTCGCGTGGCGGCTCTGGTGTGCCGCAGGAACCCGGCGAGCAGCTCGGGTTCGGCCTCGCTGTAGTCCGCGAGGATCTCGGCCATCGCCGTGTTCCTCCCGGCGTGGAGCCGGAACAGCTCCCGTTGCGCCCGCGCACGATCCAGCCGCCGTGCGCCGTCCGCCGACCTGGTGGTGGAACAGCGACAGCTGGGTGCGCAGCTCGCGCAACGACTCCTTGACGACCAACGTCGAACGCCGCCGGCGATGGGCCTGGCGCGGATGACCGGATAGTACGTAACTCATATGATATGATAATCGTATGGCATGAACTCAGGCTCGGGGATGCCCGTCATGAGACTCACGCTCTTCGCCGCGACCGGGGGTACCGGCGGCCACGTGCTCGACCGAGCCGTGGCCGCCGGTCACGACGTCACCGCCGTCGTCCGCGACCCCGGCGCGCTCCGCGCATCTGTGCGCACCGTCGTCGCGGACCTGAACGACCCCGACCCGGCAGTCCTCGAGGCGGCCGTGGCGGGCGCGGACGCCGTGCTTTCCGGGCTGGGGCCGCGCAAGGCGGCCGAGTACGGCATCGTCTCGCGCGGCACGCGCGCCATCGTCACGGCAATGCGGGCGGCGCGCGTGCGCCGGCTCGTCGTCGTCAGCGTCGCGGGGGTGCTCGCGCTGCCGACACCCGCACGGCCGCACCCGCCGGGCGACCCCGGCGTGGGGGTCTTTGTGCGGACCGTGCTGAGCCCCCTCGCGCGGCTGCGCCTGGGCCGGCACTACGCCGACGTGGCGCGGATGGAGGACGACCTGCGCGCCAGCGGGCCCGACTGGACGTCGGTGCAGCTGCCGGTGCTCACCAATCGGCCGCCCACCGGGCACTACCGGACGTCCTGCGAGCAGAGCGTCCCGCGCGGCTACCGCATCGCACGGGCCGATGCCGCCCACTTCGTGCTCGCGTGCCTCGGGATGCCCGAGACCGTGGGGCACTCGATCGCCGTCGCGTACTGACCCTGGAGCGTCCCCGATGTCCACCACTTTCCTCGTCGTGACTCTGATCGCCGTGCTGTGCAACGGTTTCTCCGGCATCGCCGCGTTGCTCCACTTCGGACCCATCCTGCCGGGCATGACCCGCGCCGGGGTGCCGGAGTCCTGGCTGACGTTCCCGATCGGCACGCTCAAGACCGCCGGCGCGGTCGGGTTGCCGGCAGGGGTCCTGGGCGTCCCGCAAGTGGGCCGGGCGGCCGCGATCGGCCTCGTGCTGTTCTTCGTTTGCGCCCTCTACACCCACACCCGCGCACGTGACTACACCGCGCAGTTCGGGCTTGCCGTCGCCTTCCTGCTGCTCAACGTCGCCGCCCTGCTGCTGGGCCTGCAGGCCGCTTGACCCGCGCTGGCCGTGCGGCCGGTCCGACGTCAGGCACCGGCCGGCCTCGCGACGAGCCGGGCCTGCCCGGCCGCGGCAGACACGTCGCTGCACGCGGCCGGAGCGGCCCATCGCCTACGCGGGCTCCTCGTAGCGGATGTCGTACTCGGCGGCGATGGGGTTGATCTTCCGCGGGTCCAGCGCCCCGTCGGTCAGCACCGCCGGGCCGGCTTCGAACAGGTCCTCCAGGTAGCACTCCCAGCCGCCCGGTGACGAGATCTGCAGCAATCGCGGCGGTGGCGACGACACGCGGCGCAGTGCGTGCGGGACCCCGTGCGGCAGCAGGACGAACATGCCTTTCGTCGCGGTGAACACACGGTCGTCGAAGTCGACGCCGAGCTCACCGTCCAGTACGTAGATGCACTCGTCCGCGACGTGGTGCGTGTGCCGCGGGATGTCGCGGGCGAGAACCACCTCCAGCAGCGAGAACCGGCCTTCGGTATCGCTGGTCATGGCCTTCACCGCGAAGGCCGGAGGCAGTGGTACGCGCCCTGGGCGTACCTCGCCGGGTTCGAGCAGAAAAAAACGATCGTCGGGCATGGGTGATACCCTCCATCTGCCAAGAATCGGAACCGGACTCCGACTCCGTATTACTGAGTGTATCCGTGGAGAGAACGCAGTTGTCAAGTTCGCCACCGCGCAAGCCGCGAGCCGACGCCGCGCGTAACCGCGCCCGGATTCTTGCGGTCGCCCGCACCCTGCTTGCCGAGCACGGCAGCGAGGTGCAACTACCCGAAGTAGCTCGCGCTGCCGGAGTCGGCACCGGCACGGTGTATCGCCATTTCCCCACCCAGCGTGACCTCGTCGAGGCCGCGGCCGAACTGCGCTTCGCCGAGATCGAGGAGTTCGCCCGCACCCGATGCCTGCGCGCCGAACCAGGACACGCGCTGGCCGGCTACCTCCACCACGTCGGCGAGGTGCTGGCCGCCGACCGCGGACTCTCCGAGTCGATCGAGGGCGCGCGGCAGTCGGCGAGCAGTGAACCGCGAGGCGAGACCCGCGCCCAACTCGAAACCGTCGTCGGTGAGCTCATCGAGCGCGACCGGGGGGCCGGCACGCTCCGCGACGACTGCACGGTCGCGGACGTGTACATGATCGTCGGGTCGGTCTCGGCGACCATCCGCAGCGAAGCCGGCGACTGGCGGCGCTTGCTCGAGATCGTGCTCGACGGGCTGCGCCCACCGACCGGCGCGCGCTGAGCAAACGCCTCAGCCGGCGGCCAGTTCATCGGCGGCGTCGCACACGACCGAGCACGATCCCGGCACCGTGCAGCTCATCTTGGCCAACGCGACCTACCTCAGCGGGCGGATCGCCGACGCCCACGCCCGATTTCGGTTCTTGCCAAGGCTGCGGCCTGTCGCGGTGGTCAGCTGCTGCTTTCGCGGACTTGGAGGGTCGGGGTGAGGCGGGCGGACTCGGCGGGTTCGCCGTGCATGACGGCGTGCAGGAGACGCACGGCGGCCTGGCCGATCTCGAACATCGGGGAGCGCACAGAGGACAGCGGGATCGGCAGCTCGGCGGCCAGCGAGGTGTCGTTGAACCCGACGACCGCGCAGTCGCGGCCCACGGTGAGGCCGTGGGAGCGCAGCGCGCCCATCGCGCCGATCGCGGCGAAGTCGTTGACCGCGAACAACGCCGACGGGCGGCGGCCCGAGGCGAGGATCTGCTCGGCGGCTTCCCGGCCGCCCTGGGTGTCGAAGCGGGACAGCACGATGTCGTCGGCGGCGATGTCGCCGCCGAGTTCACGCCAGCGGTGGACGAAGCCGGCGGTGCGGTCCACGCCGGTGGTCGCGTAGGCCTCGCCGGCGATCACGCAGACGTCGCGGTGTCCCTTGTCCCACAGGTGTTCGGCGACCAGTTCGCCGCCGCGGGTGTCGTCGCAGGTGGCGGACGGGATCTCGGGGTGGTGGCGGTTCATGAGCACGAACGGCACGGCCCGGCGGCGCAGGTCGGACAGCACCATGTCGACGTCCAGGTGCCGGTCGCCGATGATCAGCCCGTCGACGCGGCGGGCGAGCATCAGCTCGACCTTGCGGCGCTGCTCGTCCACGTCGTCGCGGGAGTTGGTGACGAACGAGGAGTAACCGATGGTCGCCGCTTCGGCTTCGACTCCCTCGTACATCACGGCCAGCACGAGGTCGGACAGCCGTGGCACGACCACGCCGAGCAGCCGCGTGCGGCGCGTGCGCAGGCCGGACGCCTGCGGGTCGGGGGAGTAGCCGAGCTCGGCGGCGAGCTCCCGGATCCGGCGCGCGGTGGCGTCCGACGCCGCGCCGCGTGCCGATTCCGGATCGGAGTGCAGCACACGGGACACGGTCGACGGGTGGATGCCCAGCTGCTGGGCCAGATCCTTCAAGGTCGGCACGTGCTCGACGGCCGCCCCGTCTCCGGCGGCCGTGCCATCGCCTTCCCGCGCAGCCTTCGCCCTGGGCAAGCCCCCACCTCTCCGCGGGGTATTGACCCCGATTCGACGCACACCGTACAGTCCGCAGCCATCGTACCCAATCGTTTGGGTACGCCACGGGCACCGTAACCCAAACGATTGGGTTCGGAAACGACCAGGTAACGACGGAGGTAGAGCGTTCGTGACGACCGGCCGGACGAGGGAACGAGGTGAGCACGTCGTGCTGCTCGCGACCGGCGGCACGATCTCCTCCCGCAGCCGTGCGGAGCTGGACGGCGCCGCCGTCGCCTCGGACGGCGCCGACGACCTGCTGCGCAGCACCGGCGGGCCGCACTCGCTGCCAGTGCGCGTGGTCGACGTGCTGCGGGTCGGTTCGTACATGCTCGACGTGGACGACATGCTGCTGGTCTGCGCCCGGATCCGTGAAGCGCTGGCTGACCCCGCGGTGGTCGGCGTCGTGGTCACGCACGGCACCGACACCATGGAGGAGACGGCGTTCCTCGCCGACCTCGTGCACGCGGACCCGCGCCCGGTGGTGTTCACCGGCGCGCAGCGGGCCGCGGACGCGCCCAACCCGGACGGCCCGGACAACCTGGCCCGCGCCCTGGCCCTCGCGGGCACGCCCGACACCCGCGACCGCGGGGTGCTGGTCTGCTTCGCGGGCGAGGTGTTCGCCGCCCGCGGGGTGCGCAAGTCGGAAACCCTGCTGGCCCACGCGTTCAGCAATCCCGACGAGGGCCGCGACGGCTGGGCCGGCGACCGGCCCGAGCCGCTGCCGCTGCCGGACGGCGGCGCCGGCTGCCGCGTCGACTTGGTGGCGTCCTACCCGGGCGCCGACGCGGCGCACCTGCGCGCGTCGCTGGCCGCCGGCGCGGCCGGAATCGTGCTGCAGGGGACCGGGATCGGCAACGCCAACCCGGTGCTGTGCGAGGCCGTCGCCGAGGCCACCGCGCGGGGCCTGGTGGTGGTCACCAGCACTCGCGTCGAGGCCGGCCCGGTCGTCCCGGTGTACGGCGCCGGCGGCGGCAAGGACCTGCTGGCCGCCGGCGCGATCCCGACTGGGCTGCTACGTCCTTCCCAGTCGCTCATCCTGCTGTCTTTGCTCCTGCGGCTCGGGTGGTCCCGCGAAGACATCGCGGCGGCCTTCGCGCGGAGGGGAGGCGAACCCTGACTCCGTTGCTCGGCCCGCATCCGTTGTTCCCCACTCCACGAAAGGCTTGTTCATGACGAAGGACATCCAGGTCGCGTTCGGCATCGACGTCGATGCCGTGGCCGGCCAGCTCGGCTCCTACGGCGGTGAAGACTCGCCCTGCGACATCTCCCGCGGGATGTTCAGCGGCGAGGTCGGCGGCCCGCGGTTGCTGCGTCTGTTCGAGCGGTACGGGCTGACCACGACGTGGTTCGTGCCCGGCCACTCCATCGAGACCTTCCCCGACCTGACCCGCGCCATCGTCGACGCCGGGCACGAGATCGGTGCGCACGGCTACTCGCACGAGAACCCGATCGCGATGACCCGCGAGCAGGAGACGGCCATCCTGGACCGCTCGATCGACCTGATCGAGAAGGTCGCCGGCCGCCGGCCCACCGGCTACGTGGCGCCGTGGTGGGAATTTTCCCCCGTCACCAACGAGATCCTGCTCGAACGCGGCATCAAGTACGACCACTCGCTGATGCACCGCGACTTCGAGCCGTACTACGTCCGGGTCGGCGACAGCTGGACCAAGATTGACTACGCCCAGCCGGCCGAGACCTGGATGAAGCCCCTGGTCCGCGGCGAGGAGACGGACCTGGTCGAGATCCCGGCGAACTGGTACCTCGACGACCTGCCGCCGATGATGTTCGTCAAGGCGTCGGCCAACTCGCACGGCTTCGTCAGCCCGCGCGAGCTCGGCCAGACCTGGCAGGACCAATTCGACTGGGTCTACCGCGAGATGGACCAGGCCACCTTCACCATGACCATCCACCCGGACGTGTCCGGGCGGCCGCAGGTGCTGCTCATGCTGGAGCGGCTCATCGACCACATCAACTCCCACGATGGCGTCAGCTGGCTGACCTTCGACCAGATCGCCGACTCCTTCCTCGCCCGCAACCCCCGGAAGGGAGCCGGGTCGTGAGCGTCGAACCCCTCGACCTGACGGCGCCCGCCGTTGACGAGAAGCGCAGATTCCCCGCCTTCTCCCGGAAATCCACCCGCACCGCCACCGTCCTGGCGCTGATCGCCTGGACCATCGCGGTGTTCGACTACGGCCTGTTCGGCACGCTGCTGCCCGCGATGCAGGAGTCGTTCGGCTGGACCGCGTCCGAGGCCTACCAGATCAACACGTGGATCGCCGTGGGCACCGCGATCGTGTGCTTCGGGATCGGCCCGATCATCGACCGGCTCGGCCGCCGCCGCGGCATGATGACCACCATCGGCGGCACCGCGATCATCTCCACCCTGACCGCGCTGATCCCGGCCGCGCTCGGCGCGGTCAGCGGCGTGATCCTCACCGTCATCCGCTCGTTCGGCGGGCTCGGGTTCTCCGAGCAGGCGGTGAACGCGACCTACATGAACGAGGTCTACCAGGTCACCGAGGACGAGAAACGCCGCAAGCGCCCCGGTTTCTACTACTCGTTCATCCAGGGTGGCTGGCCGCTCGGCTTCCTGCTCTCCAGCGCGCTCGCGTTCGTCTTCCTGGACTCGCTGGGCTGGCGCGCGCTGTACGTGATGGCCGCGGTCCCGGCGGCGATCGTGGTGTGGGTGATCTGGCGCAAGCTGCGCGAGACGCCGCAGTTCGAGCTGCACCAGAAGCTGACCGAACTGGAGAAGGGCGGGCGCGCGACCGACGCGCACGCGCTGGCCGCGTCCTACGGCGTCGAGCACTCCTCGGCCTCGCCGCTCAAGCGGCTGTGGGAACCGGCGTTCCGGCGCAACACGATCGTGCTGTCGCTGGCGTGGATCCTGAACTTCTTCGGCATCGCGATCTTCAGCGTGCTGGGCAGCTCGGTGTTGAAGAACGCCAAGGACGTTTCGCTGTCCAGCGCGTTCTGGATGCTGATCGTGATCAACGCCATCGGCTACTTCGGATACGTGTTCCACGGCTGGCTCGGCGACCGGATCGGCCGCAAGCGCACCATCATCATCGGCTGGATCATCTCCGGCCTGTGCTTCGCGCTGATGCTCAGCCCGGCCGCGAGCACTTCGTTCGTGATCATCCTGACCTACGGCGCCGGGTTGTTCTTCCTGGTCGGCCCGTACGCGGCCATCCAGTACTTCATGGCCGAGTGCTACCCGGTCAGCTGCCGGGCCACTGGCACGTCGTTCATCGGCGCGATGAGCCAGCCCGGCACGATCATCGGCGGCGCCCTGTTCACCGCGGTCGCGGCGGGTTCGGGCACCGGGGCGGCGGCCCTGTGGGTCGGCGCGCTCGGCACCGTGGTCTCCGGTGTGCTGATGATCGCCGCCAAACCGCCCGTCGTCGCCCTGCGAGAGGACCACGCGGATGTCTGAGCCGAAAGCGGCGATCGTCACCGGCGCCGCCAGCGGCATCGGCCGTGCGCTGGCCGTGCACTACGCGCACCGTGGTGTGCACACGGTGATCGGCACGTTCCCCGGCGACCCGCACGACCCGGCCGAGACGCTCCGGCAGGTCGAGGCGGCGGGTGGGAAGGCCGTGGTGCACGAGGTCGACGTGCGCAGCACCGAGCAGGTGGAGGCGTTCGCGCAGCGCGCGGTGGACGAGTTCGGCCGGCTGGACTACGCGGTCGCCAACGCCGGCGTCCTGCGCAACTCCGCGCTGGCCGACCTGTCGGACGAGCGTTGGCACGACATGCTCGACGTCGACCTGACCGGCGTGCTGCGCACCCTGCGGGCCGGCTCGACCCGGATGGGCGAGGGCGGCGCGATGGTGGCGGTGTCCTCCATCGCCGGCGGCGTCTACGGCTGGGAGGACCACGCCCACTACGCCGCGGCCAAGGCCGGCGTGTTGGGCCTGGTGCGCAGCGTCGCGGTCGAACTCGGGCCGCGGCAGATCCGGGCCAACGCGGTGATCCCCGGTCTGATCGAGACGCCGCAGTCGCTCGACCCCGTCAACTCGCTCGGCCCGGACGGGCTCGCGCGCGCCGGCGGCGATATTCCGTGGGGCCGCGTCGGCCGGCCGGAGGAGGTGGCCGACGTGATCGGCTTCCTCACCTCGCCGGCCGCCGGCTACGTGACCGGTCAGGCCATCGTCGTCGACGGCGGCCTGACCGTCCGGATGCGCGCGTGACCGCCCGGACCGTCGTGGTCACCGGCGGCGCCAGCGGCATCGGCCAGGCCATCGCGACGGCGTTCCGGGCCAACGGCGACCGCGTCGCCGTGCTCGACCGGAGCGCGGGCGCCGACGTGATCGCCGTGGACGTGTCCGATGAGGACAGTGTGCGTTCGGCGTTCTCCTCGGTGCGCACCGAGTTCGGGGTGGTCGACGTCCTGGTGAACTCGGCCGGTCTGCTCACCGAGTCGCCGGTCGAGGACATGGACCTGGCGGTGTGGAACGAGACCATCGCGGTCGACCTGACCGGGGTGTTCCTGTGTTGCCGGGAGGTGCTCAAGCCGATGCGGGCACAGCGGTGGGGCCGGATCATCAACATCTCCTCGCAGCTGGGCATCAAGGGCGGCACCGGCCTCGGCCACTACAGCGCGGCCAAGGCCGGGGTCATCGGGTTCACCAAAGCGGTGGCGCTGGAGGTGGCGGCGGACAACGTACTGGTCAACGCCATCGCCCCCGGCCCCATCGAAACCCCGTTGGTGGACGGCATTTCCGAGGCCTGGAAGGTGGCGAAGCGGGCCGAGCTGCCGCTGGGCCGGTTCGGCACCCCGCAGGAGGTCGCCCCGGCGGCGCTGCTGCTGGCCGACGATCCGGGCGGAAACCTGTTCGTGGGGCAGACGCTGGGGCCGAACTCCGGCGACGTGATGCCCTGAAATCACCTGCGGGAAAGGGGTTCGAGGTGTGCGGAGCCTGCGGCCGGACGGTCGTCGCCGATCCGGTGTTCCCGGACGGCCGCAGTACCCGCGGCAACCTGATCGCCGGCCAGGTCCTCGACGCGCTGTGCGCCGCGGCGGGCAACCGGGTCCGGGTCAAAGGTCGCCCCGAGGGTTTCACCGTGGCCCTCCCCGGGCGGCGGCCGGTGCCGTGCGCGACCGTGGCCGAAGTCTGGTCGGCTGTGTTCGCCGCGGCGCCGGCCACCGCCATCACCCCGACCGCCGAGCTCGAAGCGCGGTACCGGACCGAGATCCGGTTGCTGCGCGCCATCATCACGGCTTCCGGTACCGCACCACTGCCGTGATTGGTGAATCAACTCCTCGCTGATGAGCGCACCCGCGGGCCAGGTCACGCATGTGGCTCCGTTGACGCTGCCTGGCGTGCTGCACACGCGCCGCACCGCGAAAAACGTGATGCGTCGGCGGGCGCGCCCCTGATCGCGCGACTCACGATTCTGCACTTACAACGGTCCTCGGTGTCGTGGTGTCGGCAGCCCGGCGCGGCCGGTGGCATCGCGGCAGCGATCTCGGCATGTTTCGGCTCGGATCTCACCGATGGATCCCGAAAACATGCGGGAACGACGGTTCGACTCAGTGCACGAATGGACGGTTCGACATCACCGTGCGCACAGCTCGTCCAATGCCGACTGGCTCTCCTCGTCCGCGGCGCGGTAGATCACCAACAGCTGGTCCGGATCTTGAACTGGCGTCAGCGTTTCGAAATGCACTGCGATCACGCCGACGTCAGGATGCCGCATCACTTTGCGCCCGCGGCCGTTGACCTTGACGTCTCGCTCGTCCCACAATCGCGCGAATTCCTCGTCACGAGTGATGCATTCGGCGATGAGGTCGGTCAACGCCTGATCCTCCGGATGCGCAGCCCACGCGGCGCGCAGGTGGGCGACCCCCTCCCGCACGACGCGTTCGCGGTCGACATAGAACTCACGGATCTCCGGATGCATCAGGCACAGCCACATCGCATTGCGCTGCGACGGCGGCAGCGCGTCGAAATCCAGGAGCAGCCTCGCCATTTCGCCGTTCCAGGCGAGGATGTCGTAGCGGTGGTTCATCAGCATGGCAGGCAGCGGCGAGAGGTCGGCGACCAGCCGGACCAGCGACGGCGCCGCAGTGGTGGCGAGCTTGTCGCCGTTGCGGGGGCGCTGCCGGGCCAGGCCGAAGAGGTAGGCGCGTTCGTCGGGGGCCAGGCGCAGCGCCCGGGACAGCGCCTCCACCACCTCCGCTGAGGGCCGCAGCCCGCGGGCTTGTTCCAGTCGCACGATGTAGTCGACGCTGACCCCGGCCAGTTCGGCGACCTCTTCGCGGCGCAATCCCGGGGTCCGTCGGGCCTGCCGACGCGACGGCAGGCCGAAATCCTGCGGATCGAGGCGTTCGCGCCGGGTCCGCAGGAACGCGGCCAGCTCCTGTGTCACGTCCACGGCGTTGGTGATCATGGCTGGTCCAACAGCTTGGGTAGGACTGGTGTTCCCAGGAACTTCCTTCCCTTACCCCCGGCTCGCGGTGGTCGCAGGCTGGTGCTCGACGACGATCACGAGCACAGGAGGACTTGATGTCGCTCACTCTCGACACCTACCGGCTGCTGGGCCGCTCCGGGTTGCGGGTCTCACCGCTGGCCCTGGGCACGGCGACCTTCGGCACCGAGTGGGGCTGGGGCGCCGAGCGGGACGATGCGCGCAAGCTGTTCGACACCTACGTCGAGCGCGGCGGCAACTTCATCGACACCGCCAGCACCTACACCAACGGCAGCTTCGAGCGCATGCTGGGCGAATTCACCCGCGACCACCGCGAGAGCCTGGTGTTGGCGACGAAGTACATGACGTTGCGACGGCCCGGCGACCCGAACTCCGGGGGCGCTCACCGCAAGAGCCTGTTCGCGTCGGTGGAGACCAGCCTGCGGCAGCTGAACACGGACTACATCGATCTGCTCTTCCTGCACGTGTGGGACTTCACGACACCGGTCGAGGAGATCCTGCGCGGCATGGACGACCTGGTCCGCCACGGCAAGGTCCTGTACGTGGCGATGTCCAACGCTCCGGCCTGGGAGATCTCGCGCATGCAGGCGATCGCCGACCTGCGCGGCTGGTCGCCGCTGGTCGCGCTGCAGATCGAATACAGCCTCATCAACCGGGGCGGAGAACGTGACCTGATCCCGATGGCACGCACGATGGGGCTGGGGGTGACCCCGTTCTCACCGCTGGGCGGCGGAGTGCTTTCCGGCAAGTACAGTCGCACCGACCTGACCGCGACGAGCGCTGACTCCGATGAAAGCAACCGCAAGAGCTTCAACGCCGGCTTGGGCATGGTCACCGAACGCACCCTCGCCATCGCCGACGTCGTGCGGGAGGTCGCCGCGGAGGTGGGACACACATCCGCCCAGGTTGCACTGGCGTGGACCCTGCAGAACCCGGGAGTGACGGCACCCGTTGTCGGCGCTCGCACCCCCGAGCAGCTGGTGGGAAATCTGGGCGCCCTGGAGGTCGACTTCACCGCCGATCAGCTGGCCCGCCTCGACAAGGTCAGCGCGATCGACCTCGGCTACCCGCACGACATGCTCGCCAGTGATCACATCCACGCTGCGACCGCAGGCGACCTGAAGATCCAAACCCACCGCTGATACTCGACATAGCGGTGAGGCAGCACTACCGCCGTACTCTGATGGCGCTCTCTGAAGTGGGCCGGACGCGCTCGCTGAAATGCCCCAGCTGAGGGCTGCAGCGCGACTGGTGTCAGCGGCGGAGTGTGGCAGCGGCGCCGCGGGCGCCGGCGGGGTCGCCGCAGGCGCCCGTGTCCCGAAGGGCCTGGCGACGCTGGATGCGGGCGTGGTGCGCTCGACCTCCGGGCGGGCGCCGGTGGTGCGTTTGCACCGGGGTGAGCAGTAGAGCCGGGTCTTGGCTTGCCGGCCGGTGGCCACGAACGCTTCCCGGCAGATCGGGCAGGTCTTGCGGGTCGCGTTGCAGGTCGGGTCGCGTGGGTCAGGAGGCATGCGCGTTCACCGCCTTCCGCGGCTTGTCCAATGTAGACTGAAGCGGCCGGAGCCGATAAGATCGGTCCGTCCAGGCCGACGACTGTCGCGCGGTGCAGCAACCGCATCCCGCCAGACCGCAGCCCGGCGTGTCGGGCCGGAAACACCGATCTTGGAACAGTCCCATTTACTCTGTGGGCTGGGATGAATCTGAGCTGAGAGCAGGCGGTAGGCGACGTAGAGCTTCCTGGCGTCGTAGGCGATGTAGAGGCCGGCGAAGTTTTCGATCATTTCGAGGAGCCATGGGGATTCTGTGGTCTCGCCGGCTTCGCGAGCTCTTTGCGCCCGGTGGGAGCGGCCAGTCCGCTCGTTCGAGGTCTTCCCTTGGCTTGCGTGTGTGTTCTCCCCGCGCCACTCCGGAAGGAACGGATCGGCGTTCATCGGGAGGAAGCCGGGTCACACGCGATCCCTCCGCTCACCGTCCGGCTCGCCGAGCAGTTCCGGGGTGACGTTCTCGTCGTAGCGGTGCAGTGCCAGCGCCCGCGCGTAGCGTTGCGCGATCCGGGTCATCACCGGTTCGCCTGGCGCCTCAGTCACGCCGAAGACGGTTCCCTGGTAGTCGAGCGGTTCCATCACCGCGGTGATGCGTTCCCACTGCTGCGGTGGGATCAGCCGAACCGGGTCACCGCCGGCGAACCAGCCTATCGGCACCGCCGTTCCCGGCGGAACCACGGTGTTCACGTGCACCACGGCCCCGAACCCGACATCGGCGCCGGACCCGATGCGCGCGCCGTTGTACAGCATCGCGCCGGTCGCGACTCGCGCGTTGCCTTCCACGACGCAGCCACTGAGGTGAGCGTGCGGCCCGACCAGGACGTGGTCCCCGAGGCGAACCGGATGGCGCAGGGAGCCGCGCAGCACCGCGTGCTCCATGATCACGCAATGCGCGCCGATCTCGACCGGCCCTCCCTCCGCGGTGAGCACGGCGCCGAAGAGGACCCGGCTGTGCGGCCCGACGGTGATATCTCCACACAGCACGGCTGTCGGGGCGATGTACGCCGACTTGTCGACCCGCGGGTGCCGGTGCTGGTGTTCGATGAAAACCGCGCCGCGGCCCACCGGATGCAGGTAGTCCTCGGGAAATGTCATCGCGGCCTCCGATCGGTGGGGAAGATCGGTACCGGCGGCGGCGAAAGCCGGGTCCGATCCCGGTTGTTCAGCGTCGTAACCCCTCACACGTCGTAGTACAAAGCGAATTCGAACGGGTGCGGGCGCAGCCGCAGCGGGTCGATTTCGTGTTCCCGCTTGAAGTCGATCCAGGTCTCGATCACGTCCGGAGTGAACACGCCACCTCTGAGGAGGAACTCGTGGTCGGTTTCCAACCGGTCGATCACAGCCTCCAGAGACCCGGGTACCTGGGCGACGTCGCGGGCTTCGTCGGGTGGCAGTTCGTAGAGGTCCTTGTCGATCGGCGGCGCCGGTTCGGTCTTGTTGTGGATCCCGTCGAGGCCGGCCATCAGCATGGCGGCGAACGCGAGGTAGGGGTTGCCCGAGGAATCGGGGCAGCGGAATTCGATGCGCTTGGCCTTGGGGCTGGCGCCGGTGATCGGGATTCGGACGCAGGCGGAGCGGTTGCGCTGGGAGTACACGAGGTTGATCGGTGCCTCGTAGCCGGGGACGAGGCGGTGGTAGGAGTTCATCGTCGGGTTGGTGAAGGCCAGCAGGCTCGGCGCGTGGTGCAGGATGCCGCCGACGTAGTGGCGCCCGATGTCGGACAGGCCGCCGTAACCGGTCTCGTCGTAGAACAGGGGCCCGTTCTCGTCCCACAGGGATTGGTGGCAGTGCATGCCGGAGCCGTTGTCGCCGAAGAGCGGTTTGGGCATGAAAGTGACGGTCTTGCCGGCCGCCCAGGCGGTGTTCTTCACGATGTACTTGAACAGCTGCAGGTCGTCGGCGGCGTGCAGGAGGGTGTTGAACTTGTAGTTGACCTCGGCCTGGCCGCCGCTGCCGACCTCGTGGTGCGCCTTCTCCACGACGATCCCGACGCCGGCCAAGTTGCGCACCATCTCATCACGCAGGTCGGCGTAGTGATCCCGTGGTGGGACGGGGAAGTAGCCGCCCTTGTACGGCGTTTTGTAGCCCTGGTTCCCGCCGGCTTCGTCGGCGCCTGTGTTCCACCAGCCCTCGATCGAGTCGACCTCGTGGAAGGCGCCGTTCTCCGCGGAGTCGAACCGGACGGAGTCGAAGATGTAGAACTCCGCTTCCGGCCCGAAGAACGCCCGGTCCGCGATGCTGGATTCGGTGATGTACTGCTCGGCCTTGCGGGCGATGTTGCGCGGGTCGCGGCTGTACGCCTCGTGCGTGAACGGGTCGTGTACGAAGAAGTTCATCGCGAGCGTCTTCTGGGCTCGGAATGGGTCGACGCGGGCCGTGACCGGGTCGGGAAGCAGCAACATGTCCGACTCGTGGATCGACTGGAACCCGCGGACCGACGAGCCGTCGAAGGCGAGCCCGTCGGTGAAGGACTCCGCGTCAAAGGAGACGGCCGGGACGGTGAAGTGCTGCATGATGCCGGGCAGGTCGCAGAACTGGACGTCGATGAACTGGACGTCCTCATCGGCGATGAAGCGGAGGATCTCGTCGGCGTTGGTGAACATGTTCTCCTGTCTCCTTCGCGGTATCGAGGACGGATTGCGGCGGGCTCAGGACACCAGGACGACGCCGCCGATCGCGATGGGCTGCCACCAGGCGGGTTTCGGCAGTCCGGTGGGCGCCGGCGGATCGACGCAGGCGCGGAGAGCCATCCCGGGTGGGCCGCCGAGCGGCATGGCCGGACTTGTCATGGGCGCGCACCCCAACCTGTATTGCTGGGATCGTGGACCAGGTAGGGACCGTTGGCGGCCGAAGCCGCGGTTCGGGTCCGGCGAGCCCCACCGCCGGGCGCAGTTGCGCTGGGGAATGAGTTTACTGCACATCGAGGACGCCTACGGTGAGCTTGGCGAACCTCTTCTTCCAACGCAGCACAGTATTGCTGTGCGGCCTGGAACTACCCACTGACACCGACCCGGATAACCGTCCTCGCCCGGAAAATTGAGAATCTCCAACGGGACGTCGCACCACACCGGCGAATGTGCGCGACGTCCGGCGTCAGACTGCCGCTCCACCGCCGGCAGCGGGCGGGCATCCGCCCCGAGCCCGGTCAGGACCACGGCTCGGGACATCGGGAGTTCCTCTCGTAGTCGCGTGAGTTCACTGCCTGCACCACGTGTCATACCGGGGTCGGGATCGGGGTGCCGTCGTTGCAGTAGGTCGTCAGGCGGACCGTGCGGGTTCGGCTCGGCGGGTCGAGCACGCTCGTTTGCGGCTGCCGTTCGGGCCCGTCGCAAGGGAGGTCGGTCACGGCCGAAGCCTGTTGTTCTCGGGCGGGGTCAGGCCCCGTCGGATCTGGCTGTCGGCGGTTGCCACGATCGTCTCGGTGACATCCCGGGGCTTCCAGTCCAGCATCGTGCGGGCCTTTTCATTGCTGATGACCGGGATCCGGCCTTGAAGGGCCGCGGCGTCCCGCAGGGCCGGCTGTGTCTTCGCGGCCTCGTGTACCTGCTCAAGGGTCAGTTCGACGGTAGGCAGCATGGCGGCTGCGGCGGGGAAGTGCTCACGCAGGATCTGTGCCATTTGGAAGAAGCTGATCGACGCTCCGCTCACGGCGATGAAGCGCTCGCCCGCCGCGTTCGGGTGCAGCATGGCCCGCAGATGCAGGTCCACGACGTCACGTACGTCGACGACGCCGAAGTACATGATCGGCACCGAGGGCATCTGCCCGGTCAGCATGCCTCTGACCAGGCCCACCGAGCCGGACGGGCGGGTGCCCAGTTGGGGGCCGAAAATGCCGGTGGGGTTGACGACGGTCAGCTCGATGTCTTCGTGGGTGTCGACGTAGTTCCAGGCCGCACGTTCGGCGAGGACCTTCGACTTGTGGTAGGCGGGCAGGCCCTCGGTGTCCGGGTCGGTCCAGTCCGCCTCCGAGTAGTGGTTGTCGGGCTTCACCGTGTATCCGACTGCGGCGTACGAGGACGTCATCACGATCCGCGTTACCCCGGCCTTTCGGGCCGCGGAGATGACCCGCAGCGCACCGTCACGGGCGGGGATGATGAGTTCGTCCTCGGTCTCGGGCGCAGTGGTGGGGAAGGGCGACGCGTGGTGCAGTACGTGACTGACGCCGCGCATGGGTTCCTCCCAGCCCTCGTCGGCGCTGAGGTTGGCGACAGCGAACTCCAGCCGATCCGCCGGATCCACCTCGGCTTGCTGGAGGGCTGCGAGTACCGCGGCCTCCTGTCCGGACTCCCGAACCGTCACGCGGGTCTGATACCCCTCGTGCAGCAGCCGGGCGATCGAGTGTCCGCCGACGAAACCGGTACCGCCGGTGACCAGTACTGTCCCGCGTTCGAGGTTGGAGACGGTGAGATCGTCTGTGCTCATTTTTGTTCGGTCCTTCAGTGTGTGAATTGTTCAAGTACGCGCATGATCGCTGCGCCCGCGCGCTTCTCGGCGGTGGCGTCCCCACGGACCCGGGCGTCCCACAGATCCGCCTTTCGCCGCAGATACGTCAGGCGCAGCTGAAGCTGCTCAATGTCAGCGGCCAGCTTTTCCGCCTGCGAGGCGAACAGATCCCGCTGATCGGCCGCCGCGGAGTCTCCGCGGGCGAGCAGGTCCAGGTAGCGGCGCATCCCACTGACCGTCACTCCCGCCGAACGCAGGCAAGACAGTGCCTCGACGCGGGCCGCAGTCGCCGGCTCGTACCGGCGATGACCACTGGACTCGTCCCGGGCGACCGCTCCGAGCAGGCCGATCTTCTCGTAGTAGCGAAGCGTGGGCTCACTGAAACCCGACCGTCGCGCCATCTCCTGAACGGTCAGACCCGCTGCTTGCTCTCCGGTCGCTGCTGCCATGGGGGAAGCCTCCGATACTTGAAGCGCTTGAAGTCAAGCCCACACATAGATCAATGGGACGCATGTCACCGATCAACAACGTCCATGGTCACTACACCTAGCTCCGGCGCACTCGGGGGATGAGGGCGGAGATTCGCGGCTCAGGCATCCAACCACCGCTTGACCGGCGCCAGCTTCCGGCTAATCCGACATATCGGCTGGAGATGGCGGTGTGGAGAGTTGTACGCACTCCGTCGGAGTGTCTGCTCGACGAAGTCGGACGCTGGGGGATGAATCCCCGGAAATCTCGGCGTGGCGCTTGCTTTGTGCAGGGATCCGATGATGCGTCCCGGATCGGCAGTTGCCGGAGACCGGTGGTTGACACCTTTTTAGATAACCGCTATCTATTGCGGTACCGCAGGGGAGGACGGGTCGTGCAGGACGTGGTGCTGGCGTTGCTGGCCAAGGAGCCGTCGCACGGGTATGACCTGCGCCGCCGGCTGGTGGCGGCGCTGGGACCGCTGGGGGAGACGCTGAACGTGGGGCAGGTCTACGTGACGCTCGCGCGGCTCGAGAAGGCGGGCCTGGTCGTGCAGGACCGCGAGGACGCGCCGGTGCGCGGCCCGCGGCGCAAGGTGTACGCGCTGACGGCGGCCGGGCAGGAGCGGGTGACCGCGTGGATGGGCGAGAGTGCCGGGCCGAGAGCGGACGTGCCGGAGTTCCACCTGAAGCTCGTGGCCGCCGCCGAGTCGGGCCTGGCCGATCCGCTCGCGCTGGTGGATGCGCGGCGGCGCGAGCTGATGCGCAGCCTTGCCGAGGCCCAGCAGGCCAGCCTCGATCACGACCCGAACTCGGAGGCCGGACTGCTCCTGGAGGGCGTCGCCCTGCGGTTGCAGGCCGATCTGCGCTGGCTGGAGGCGTGTGAGCGGACCTGGGCCGCCCGCGCCACGCGGGGGAAAGACGGAGGAAACGGATGACGAGAGACGGTCGGCTGGTCAGCGGCCGCGCACCGCGGGAGAGCGGCCGGCCCGGGGTGGTGCGCGCGGTCGGTCTGTCGCGGGCGTATGGACAGGGCAAGAGCGTGGTGCGCGCCGTCGACGCGGTCGACCTCGACGTGCCCGGCGGGCAGATGCTCGCCGTGACCGGTCCCAGCGGCTGCGGCAAATCGACCCTTCTGCAGCTGCTCGGCGGTCTCGACCGGCCGACCGGCGGCGAGGTGTGGCTCGGCGGCCGGCGCATCGACCACCTCGGCGAGCGGGCGCTGGCCCGGCTGCGGCGCCGCGCCATCGGCTTCGTCTTCCAGTCCTTCCACCTGATGGACGAGCTGAGCGCGGTGGAGAACGTCGAGCTGGCGGCGCTGCTCGCCGGCGCCTCGCCTCGGGCGGCCCGCACCCGTGCCACCGGGCTCCTCGAGCGGGTCGGACTCGCCAACCGGGCCCGGCACCTGCCCTCGGAGCTGTCGGGCGGGCAGCGACAGCGGGTCGCGATCGCCCGTGCGCTGGTCAATGAGCCGCTGGTGGTCTTCGCAGACGAGCCCACCGGAAACCTCGACAGCACCGCGACCCGGGACATCCTGCGGCTCTTCGGCGAACTGCGCGCCGCCCGCCAGACCCTGGTCGTGGTCACCCACGACGAGCGCGTCGCCGCCACGGCGGACCGCGTCGTCGCCCTGCGCGACGGAACGCTGCTCGACGACACCCGCCTGGACGGCGGCACCCGACCGCTCGGCGCGCTCCTGAGCTGGGAGGGCTGAGCCGTGGGGCGCCTGCTGCTGATGTGGCGCTTGGCCGCGCGCGACCTGCGCCGCCGTCCGGCCGAGGCCGCGACCTTCCTGGTCGCCGTCACTCTCGCCAGCGTCAGCCTGACGGTCGGCATCGCGACCACCGGCGCGGTGTCCGACGGGTACGCGAAGACCCGGGAAGCCACCGCCGGCCCCGACGTGATGTCGGTGACCGCGGACCCCGACCCCGCCGCCTTCGCGTCGCGCCTGGCCCGGGTGCCCGGCGTGACCGCGGTCGGAGGCCCGTTCTTCGCGTTCGACACCACCATCCAGGCGCACGGCCGTTCCGCGCACTCCGCGGTGGAGGGGCGTGCCGCCGAAACGTCCTCTGTGGACCGTCCATTGGTGACTTCGGGGACCTGGGTGAGTGCCGGTGGAGCGGTGATCGAGCGCGGCTTCGCCCAGTCGCTCGGAGTGGGTGTCGGGGACCGGATCACCGTAAGTGGCCGTAGCGTTCCCGTCGTGGGGATCGCGATCAGCGCGGCGACCGCGGTGTATCCGTGGGGTGACCCGGCGCAGATCGGGCCGTCCGACCCCGGTGGGATGGTCTGGCTCACCACCGCCGACGCCCGCGCGGCGGCGGGCGGTGATTCCGGCGTCCATCTGATCTACTTGAAGCTGTCCGACCCCTATGCGGCCACCGGGTTCGGGAAGTCCGCGGCGGTCCGGGCCTTGCGTCCCGACGGCGACACGTTCTTCCACTACTGGCAGAACGTCCTGCAGACGGACAAGGCCATCATCGAGTTCACCCGGCCCACGCTGGTCATCGGCGGCTGGCTGCTCACCATCGCCGCGATGGTCACCCTCGCGGCGCTCGCCACCGCGCGCGCCGCCCGCGACAATCGGCGTGCGGCAGTGCTCAAGGCCGTCGGCGCGGGGCCCGGCACGGTCGCCGCAGTGCTGCTGGCGCAGTACCTGGTGCTCACTCTCGTGGCCACGGCATTCGGATTGACCGCCGCGACGGTGGCCGCACCCCACCTGGTCGATCCCAGCGCCGGATTGCTCGACACCGTCAGCCCTCCCGGTGCCGGCACCGTTTTGGCCGCGGTGCTGCTGGCTGTCGTGGTCGCCGTGACCGGTGCGCTCGGCCCCGCCGCGCGGGCGGCCCGCGGCAGCACCGTCCACGCCCTGGCCGACCCGGCGCATGCGCACCCGCGCCTGACCGCCCTGACGGCGTACCTGCCGACGTCGATGCTGCTCGGTGTCCGGCTGGTCGCCGGCCGGCCCGGCCGCGCCGCGCTGGCCTCCGCGGGCACCGCCGCCACCACCCTCATGGTCACCGCGCTGCTCACGTGGCACGCCGATCTCGACGCGACTCCGGCCGTCGAGCGGTTCGGCCCCATCGAAGTGCGCACCGGCCAAACCGGTCAGGTGCTGCTCGCGGTCACCGTCGCGCTGATCGCCCTGTCCACTTTGAACACTGTGCTGCTCGGCTGGAGCACCGCCGTGCAGGCCCGCCGCGCGCTGACCATCTCCCGCACCCTGGGCGCCACACCTGGCCAGGTCGTCGCGGCGTTGAGCGTCTCGCAGCTCCTGCCCGCCGTGCCCGGAGTGGTGACGGGTGTCCCGGTCGGGCTCGGGCTGTACTGGCTGTTCGGAACCCAGGTCACGCCCCCGGGCACGTGGCTGCTCACCGCGGTACTCGCCATCCTGCTCGCCGTCGCGGTGCTGACCGCGCTGCCCGCATGGGCCCACACTCGGAGCCCTGCGGGGAGCGCCCTCGACGGCAATCTCGGCTGAGTGCTTGCTCAGCGCGCGCCCGGCCTCGGCCCGTTCGCCGGGAGACACGTCACAGCGCCTAACGACGGCGACCTGGCCCCGTAAAGTGACCGGAATGGCCGGAAGCAGAGCGGGTGGAGCCAGGTGAGTCGCCGTACGACGCAGCTGGCCGGGCTCGACCTGAACCTGCTTGTCGTTCTCCGGGAGCTGCTGCGTGAGCGCAACGTGACCCGCGCGGCGGGGCGGGTCGGGGTCAGCCAGCCGGCGTTGAGCGCGGCGCTGGCGCGGCTGCGGCGGCACTTCGACGACGAGCTGCTGGTCCGCGAGGGCCGTGGCTACGTCCTGACCCCGCTGGCTCGCCAGCTCGGCCGCCAGGTCGAGGACGTGTGCGCGGCGGCCGAGCAGCTGTTCGCCACCGGGTCGAGCTTCGCGCCCGGCACGTCGGTGCGGGAGTTCACACTGCTGATGGCCGATTACACACTGTCGGTGATCGGGCAGCCGCTGGCCGAGTTGTTCGAGCGGGAGGCGCCGCGCGCGCGGCTGCGGATCCGGCTCGTGCGCGAGTCGCTGAGCGCGGATCTGCCGCGGGTCGTCCGGTTCGTCGACGGGGTCGTCGCGCCGCCGATCGAGCTGGAAAAACTGCCCCGGCTGCGCTCGGCCGAGCTGTTCCGCGACGAGTGGGTCTGCGTCGTGTGGGCCGGGCACGAACTCGGCGCCGCCGGGCTCACCCTGGCCGACCTGCAGCGGCTCGACTGGGTGGTGCCGTATCACCGCGAGCCGGGGGTGCCACTGCCGCCGGTGTCGCGCCGGCTCGCCGCGCTGGGGCTCGCGCCGCGGGTCGCGATGAGCGTGGAGAGCTACCAGGCCGTGCCCGCGCTCGTGGTCGGAACCCACCGGATCGCGCTGGTGCAACGCCGGCTGGCCGTCGAGTTCGCGAAGCGGTCCGACATCTCGGTCCTCGAGTGCCCCGGCGAGCCGGAGGGGATCGTCGAGACGCTGTGGTGGCACGACGACCTCGACCTCGATCCCGCGCACGCCTGGCTGCGCGAGGCGCTGCGCGGCATCGGCGAGCGGCTGGACTGACGGCGCCAACCATAACCCAGGCTGATTATCGGGATCAGGATTTCTGACTTCCGGGCTACGGCGAGGATTCTTAGACTCCTTCGGTGTCAGCGATATATCGCAGCGGAGCGGTATTCGTGATCGGAAGGAATTCCCTGGATGTCGACGACCGTATCCACGACAGACGAGCGACTGACTCCGGAAGCACGACGATCGATCGTCGGCGGCATCCTCTCATTGTTCGTCGACAGCTTCGACATCTATCTGCCCGCGCTCGTGCTGCCGGCGGTGATGGACTACTTCGAACCGCCCTCCATGCCGGCGACGACGAAGGTCACCCTGGTGACCGTCATCTTCGTCGTCACCTTGCTCGGACGGCCGATCGGCGGCCCGATCTTCGGTAACCTGGCGGACAAGATCGGGCGCCGCCGCGTCACCCTCATCACCGGCGTCGGGTTCACGATCGTCACCCTGCTCATCGGCCTCATGCCGGGCTACGCAACCTGGGGTTATGGCTCGATCGTCGGCTTGATCCTGCTTCGCCTGATCGGCGGTGTCTTCCTGGGTGGCGGCTACGCGGGGCCGGTCCCGCTGGCTATCGAACGCTCGCCGATGAGCCGGCGTGGGCTGGTCGGCGGCGTGATGGCGGCCGGTGCTCCCGCGGCGATCACGCTCATCAGCATCATTCAGCTCGTGGTGCTGGAACGGTTTTCCGGTCCGGACCTGCAATCCTGGGGCTGGCGCATTCCGTTCTTCTTCGGGTTTCTGCTCGGAATCGCGTACGTCGCCTACTATTCGCGCGTCAAAGAGGTCGACCTCGAGGCACTCAAGAAATCGCGAAAGGGAAATCGCGCGCCGCTTTTCGAGCTGTTCAGCCGACGCAACATCCGTGGCTTCGGTCAGGTTTTCCTCCTGATGACCGGTATGTGGTTCGCCGCCCAGATCGTGCTCTCGTTCATGCCCGGGCTCCTGGTCGGCGTCCTGCACCAGAACCCGTCCAACGTGAGCACGCTGGAGATCATCGCCAACGTCGCGACGATTATCGGCATGATCCTCGCCGGGGTACTGGGCCAGCGGATCGGCCGCCGGAAACTGCTGCTCGGCTGCGCTGTCGCCATCACCGTCGGGGCGAGCCTCGCCTACGTGTTCCTCGTGCTGGTCGCGCGGTCCGGGGCGGGGTTCCTGCCGATCGGCATCCTCGCGTTCGTCGCCTTCGTACTGCCCAACGCCCCGCTCGGCTGCCTGGTCGTCTACCTCAACGAGCGCTTCGGCGCCGGTGTCCGCTCCTCGGGCTATGGCACGGTCTACACCCTCAGCCTCATCCTGCCCGCGCTCTACAGCGTCTGGATCACCGTGCTGCAGGCCGTGCTGCCGTACGAGTACACCGCGGTGGTGCTGATCGTCCTGGGTGGCGTGCTGTTCTTCATCGGCGCGTGGATCGGCCCGGAGACCAAGGGCACGGTGCTGCTCGGCACGCCGGTCGAATCGGGCCGGGCCACGCAGACGGCCGAATGATCCCGCCCCGACAAGAACGAGGAGCCACGATCAGCACACGCAGCAACCACCCGGTCGGCTCGCCCCGGTGGGCGACGACCCGGACGCAGTGGAAGTCGATGGGCTACACCGACGAGCAGATCCGGCGGCCCAAGATCGCCGTGGTCAACTCGTCGTCCGGGCTCGCGCCGTGTTTCGCCCACCTCGACGCGATCGCCACCGCGGTGAAGGAGTCGATCGACGCCGCCGGCGGGCTGGCTTTCGAGATCCGGACCGTGGCTCCGACCGACTTCATCATGGCCGCCGGCCGTGGTGGTGGCTACGTCCTGTCGGGCCGGGACCTGGTGTCCTACGACATCGAAGCCGTCGTCGACGGGGCACAGCTCGACGGGATGGTCTGCCTGGCCTCGTGCGACAAGACGACGCCGGGCCAGCTGATGGCGGCCGCGCGCACCGACGTGCCGACGCTGGTCATCGCGTGCGGCTACCAGAGCTGCGGTGCCCTCGACGACGGCCGTCGCGTGGATATCGAGGACGTGTTCGTCGACGCCGGCAAGCTGGCGTCGGGCGCGATCAGCTTCGATGACCTCTGCGCCATGTCGGACCGGGCGATCACCGGCCCCGGTGTCTGCACGGGCATGGGCACGGCCAACACGATGCACGTCGTCGCCGAGGCCCTCGGCATGGCACTGCCCGGCACCGCGCCGACCCGCGCCAACAGCGACACCATGTGGGCGGCGGTCCGGGCTTCGGGCGCCGCGATTTTGGCCGCGGTCGAGGCCGACCGGCGACCCAGCACGGTGATGACACCGGGTGCGGTCCGCAACGCGGTGGCCGCGGTGATCGCCGTCAGCGGGTCGATCAACGCGGTCAAACACCTCGAGGCGATCGCCGCCGAACTCCCCGGCGACTTCGATGTGCACGGCCTGTTCGAGGAGCTCGGCCGCCACGTCGGCCCGCTCACGGCTGTGCGCCCCAACGGGCCGTCGTCGATCGAGGAGTTCGACGACGCCGGTGGTGCTCGCGCGGTGCTGGCCCAGCTCGGCGACGTCGTCGACGGCTCGGTCGCGACGATGAGCGGCCGGACGATGGCCGAGAACCTCGCCGGTGTGACGGTGGACGCCGCCGTGATCCGAGCCGAACCGATCCGGCCGGAGTCGACGATCGTGCTGATGCGGGGCAGTCTGTGCCCCGGCACCGCGATCGTGAAGCTGTCGGTCACCGAGACGCGAGCGCGAACATTCCGCGGCCCGGCGCGGGTTTACGAGTCGGCGCCCGAGGCCACCGCGGCGATCGAGCGCGGTGAGGTGCGGCCCGGCGAGGTACTCGTGCTCCGCGGGCTCGGCGTCACCGGAACCCCGGGGATGGGCATGGCGTCGGCCGTGGTCTTCGCGCTCAACGGCGCCGGGCTGAGCGAGCAGGTCGCCTTCGTCACCGACGGGCAGCTCTCCGGGCTCGTGAACAAGGGCATCGTCGTCGGGGAGGTCACCCCCGAAGGCGGGGTCCCCGGCCCGCTCGGTGTGGTGCGCACCGGGGACGAGATCGCGATCGACGTCCCGGCTCGCACCGCCGACCTGCTCGTGGCACCGGCCGAGCTCGAGCACCGGCTCGCGGACTACCCCCGCACGCGGTCGCCGCAGACCTGGCCGGCTCGCCCGGGTTCGTGGCTCGGTGTGTACGCCGACGCCGTGGAACCACTCGACCGGGGCGCGACCCTGCGCCGTTCTTCTTCGTCCTAAGGAGTTTTTGTTGCCTCACGCACTGACCGATCTGCGGGTGAACACCGTCACCCGGCCCGCCGACCGCTCCGTGGAGTCGCTCGAAGCCGACATCCTCGTCGTCGGCGCGGGGATCGCCGGACTGACCGCGGCGATCGACGCGAAACGACGCGGCCGCGACGTCGTGCTCGCCGACGCGCTTCCTGTCCTGGGTGGACAGTGCGTGAACTCCATGATCGGGCTGTTCTGCGGGATCTACGGAAACGCTCCCGAATACCACCAGCTCACGCACGGGATCTTCGACGAGATGTTCCCGGCGCTGGAGCGTTCCGGCGACATCGCGTACAACCGCACCCACACCCAGACCGTCCCCTACGACGAGGTCGCGTTGGGCCGGTGGTTCGAGAACCTCGTTTCCGAGCTCGGGATCAGGGTCGTGCTGGGCGCGTCGATCAACGGGGTCGCCATTGAGGGCGGGGTGATCGAGCAGGTGGACTTCGCGACCCGCTACGGTCCGGTTTCGGTGCGCGCCAAGGGATTCGTGGACGCGACCGGCGACGCCGCGCTGGCGTGGGAAGCCGGGCTGCCGTGCCGGGTGCCGGAGCGGACGGTGTGGGGCTCACAGCAGATCCGGCTCGCCGGTCTGGTCGAGTCGGCCAAACCCGACCCGGCCGAATTGGTGGCCCGCATCGACGAGAAGGCCGACGAGTACGGCCTCCTCCGTCGCGACGGGCTCGCCTTCTTCTTCCCGGGACGCAACACTGCCGTGATGAACATGACTCACGTGGAGGCGCCCCTGACCGCGGTCGAGGCGACCGAGGCGCAGCTGCGGGGGCGGGCGCAGGCCGACCGGGTCGTCGAGTTCCTGCGCATCGAGTTCCCGGCGGCGTTCAAGGACGCTTCCGTGCTGGCCTACGGTTTTCCCGGGCGCCGGCAGACGCGATGGCTGGCCGCCGATCACCAGCTCACCCTCGACGAGGTCCGCAACGGCACCGGTTTCGCGGACGCGGTGGCGCGGACGGCGTGGCCGGTGGAGCTGCACGACCGGGCGTCGGGCTACGCGTGGGAGACTTTCGGGCCGGATCACGTGCACTACGTCCCGCTGCGCAGCCTGACCTCACCGGAGGCACGGAACCTGGTCGCGGCCGGCCGGTGCGTCGACGGCGACGCGGCGGCTCTGTCGAGCGTGCGGGTGATGGGCCCGTGCTCGGCGATGGGCAGCGCCGCCGCGCACGCACTGGACCTGACGCTGGGTGGCGATGTCCACGACGTCGATCTGACCGCGTTGCGTGACCGCATCCGTGACAACGTGGAGGGCTGAGCGATGGTAGGGCTCACCGACGAAGAGAAGGGCATGCGCGACGGCGCGGAAGGCGGCGCGGTCGCGGCGGCGATGGATCTGCTGATCCGCTACGCCGACGCGCTCGGCGCCGAGCGGCTGTGCGAGACCCGAAACGTCGCGGGCACGACCACACAACCTTCGCCGGCCAAGGAAAAGCTGGTCGCCGAGGGTGGCTGGGCCAAGGCGTTCTCGGTGATCAGCCTCGACTGCGACGACGACCTCGAAATCCCGCCGATGCGGGTTCCGACCTGCCAGCTGCAGCACGGGTTCGGCGAAGACGCCCGCGGCATCATGCCGTACCCCGAGCACAAGATCGACCTGCAGGCCGAGGCCGAGTCGTTCGCCAGCAGCCGCGGTGTCAACGTGCTCGCCACTTGCACGCCCTACCAGGTCGGCAACCTCCCGACCTACGGCGAGCACGTCGCCTGGATGGAGTCGTCGGCGGTCGTCTACGCCAACTCCGTCCTGGGCGCGCGCACCAACTGCGAGGGTGGTGCCTCGACCGGCGCCGCGAGCCTGACCGGGCGGATCCCGTGCTGGGGCAACCACCACCGGGAAAACCGCTACGGCACGCACCTCATCGAGACGACGCTGGCGCTCAACGGATTCCAGGACTGGGGGCTGCTCGGCTACTTCGCCGGCGACGTCGTCCAGGAGGAGCGGCCGGTCGTCATCGGCGAGCTGGGCAGCCCGGATCTGGCGGACCTCAAGCATTTCGGTGCCGCCGCCGCGTCGTCCGGCGGCGTGGAGATGTATCACCTGCCGGGCCGGACCCCCGACGCGCCGACGCTCGAGGCCGCCTTCGGAGGCCGCTCGATCCCCGCGTCGATCCGGTACGGCGAAGCAGAGCGTCGTGCCGTCTACGAGTCGCTCAACTCGATCGGGGACAGCGAGGACGTCGATTTCGTGCTGCTGGGCTGCCCGCACGCTTCGCTGGACCAGATCGGCCGGGTTGCCCGCGCGCTCGAGGGCCGCACGATCTCGGCCGGCTGCGAACTGTGGTTGATGACCCCCCGCGCGCTGCGGACGGTCGCCGATCGCAACGGCTGGACCGAAACCATCCGGCGCGCCGGCGGGCGGATCCTCACCGACTCCTGCCCGGCGATGTCGCGTGTCGCTCCGGAAGGCACGAAGGTGTTCGCGACCGACTCCGCGAAGCAGGCCCACTACCTGCCCGCGATCCTCGGGATCGAGGCGTGGTTCGGCACGCTCGAGGAATGCGTCGACGCCGCTGTCACCGGCCGGTGGCGCGGCTCGCTCGCGCCCGTCGGGAAGGCCCGCCGATGACCGGCGTGCAGCTGCGCGGCCGGGGCATCGTTCCCGGCCGCGTCGTCGGCGAGGCGCTGGTCTCCCGAGAGACGATCTCGGGCTGGGGCGGCATCGACCCGGCGACGGGCACGATCATCGAACGCCGGCACGAGCTGTTCGGCGTCTGCTTCACCGGGAAGGTCCTGGTGTTCCCGGGCGCCAAGGGTTCCTCGGGGTGGTCGGGCTTCTTCCAGTCCACCCGGCTGCTGGGCACCGCGCCGCTCGCGATGGTCTTCACCCGCCTCACGACGAAGGCCGCGCTGGGCGCGATCGTGACCCGGGTTCCGGCGATCACCGACCTCGACGACGACCCGGTCGCCCGCATCACCACCGGCGACCTCGTCGAGGTCGACGCCGATCGCGGGCTGGTGCGGGTGCTCCCGCGCTGAGGTCCGAGACGAAGGGGCGGTGCCTCCGGCCCCTCGTCTCGGCCGGTCCACGGGCCGGTCCGGGTGCGCGTGTGCCCGACCTCACCGAGGTTCGCGTTGACCTTGACATTCGTGTGAAGGTTCGATCCTGGTGGCATGCGATACGAAACCGCGGGGCCGGCCGAGACCCCGGACGCAAGCGCGCACCACAAGTTCCCGTGGGGGGCCTTGGCGGCGCTGGCCACCGCCGCGTTCATCACAGCCGGTCGTAGTCGGCGGCACCGAAGGACGCCTGTCCGTGTCGGACGAGCGGGAGGATGCCCAAGGTCTCAGCCCGTGACGCCGGAGCTGCGCCGGGCGGCCGCCCGCTTGAGCTCGCCGCGGGCGATGGTGCGCCGGTGGACGGCGTCGGGGCCGTCGACGATGCGGAGCACCCGCGCCCAGGCGTAGAAGTACGCCCGGGGGAGTGTCGTCGGAGACGCCGGCGCGCCCGGGCGCAGGCCGAGTGCTCCGGCACCGAGCGCGGCGACTCGACTCCCGGAAGACGGTAGCCTCCACTGAGCGACCGCTTAGCCGCCGGGGTGCGCGGCAGAACAGGAGACCAGAGCTGTGAACTCGTTCAAGGACCGCGTGGCGATCGTGACCGGCGCCAGCCGCGGGATCGGCCTCGCCATCGCGAAGGGCCTGGTCGAGCGGGGTGCGAAGGTGTGCATCACCGCGCGGAAGCCCGAGCCGCTCGCCGAGGCCGTCGCTGAGCTCGGGGGCGAAGACTTCGCGATCGCCGTGCCCGGCAAGGCCGACGACACCGGGCACCAGGACGAGGCGGTCGCCAAGACGATCGAGCGCTTCGGCAGGCTCGACATGCTCGTGAACAACACCGGCATCAACCCGGTCTACGGGTCCACGCTCGACATCGACCCGGCCGCCGCGGCGAAGATCTTCGCCGTGAACGTGCTGGCGCCGATCGCCTGGACCAGGCGCGCCCGCGACGCGTGGATGGGCGAGCACGGCGGCTCGGTCGTCAACGTCGCCTCGATCGCCGGCCTGCGCGCGTCGCCCGGTATCGGCATGTACGGCGTGAGCAAGGCCGCGCTGATCCGCCTCACGCAGGAGCTCGGCGCCGAGCTCGGGCCGAAGATCCGCGTGAACGCGGTCGCCCCGGCCGTGGTCAAGACCAAGTTCGCGACCGCCCTGTACGAGGGCAAGGAAGAGGAAGTGGCGGCGGCCTACCCGATGAAGCGCCTCGGTATGCCCGAGGACATCGCGGGCGCGGTGGCGTTCCTGCTCTCCGAGGACGCGGGCTGGATGACCGGCCAGACCGTGGTCCTCGACGGCGGCGTGACTCTGGGCGGTGGCCTGTGAGCGCCGGGGTCGTCATCACGGGTGGCGGCGGCGGGATCGGCCGGGCGCTGGCGCGGCGCTTCGCGGCCGACGGTGCGCGCGTGGTCGTGGCCGACCTCAACGGCGAAGCCGCGGCGGAGGTGGCCGCCGAGGTCGGTGGCACCTCGTTCACCGGTGACGTCGCGAGCGAAGACGGCGTCGCGAAGCTCCTCGCGGCCGCCCGCGAGACGCTGGGCGAGATCGACGTCTTCTGCGCCAACGCGGGCGTCGCGCCCTTCGGCGACGAGCAGGCCACCGAGGACGACTGGGCCCGCACCTGGGACGTCAACGTGATGGCCCACGTCCGCGCGGCCAAGCAGCTGCTGCCCGCGTGGCTCGAACGCGGCAAGGGCCACTTCATCGCCACCGCGTCGGCCGCGGGCCTGCTCACGACGCTGGGCTCCGCGCCGTATTCGGTGACGAAGCACGGCGCGCTGGCCTTCGCCGAGTGGCTTTCGGCGACCTACCGCCACCGCGGCATCACGGTGCAGGCCATCTGCCCGCAGGGCGTGCGCACGGCGATGCTGGAGAGCAGCGGCCCGCGCGGCCAGCTGCTGATGGGCGCGTCGGCGATCGGCCCCGAGCAGGTGGCCGACGCGTTGTTCACCGCCATCGACGAGGGCCGGTTCCTCGTGCTGCCTCACCCCGAGGTCGCCGAGTACTACGCGCTGCGCGCCACGCAGACCGACCGCTGGCTCGGCGGCATGAACAAGCTGCAGCGCAAGATCGAGGCGCTGCCGGAGGATTGATCGTCGCGGGCGGGCGCCCGGCTCGGGTGCCCGCCCGTGCGTTCCGGCTTGCCCGTTCCGGGTACCCGGGGTTGACGCACGGCACGCGGGCTCTCTAGCGTCCCCATACCGACTGGTCGGTGTCCGAGGGAGGCCGCGGGATGAGCTGGTACGACGCGAAGCCCTGGCTCGCGAGCTACGACGAGCAGCGCGCCGCCGCGAGCGAGTTCACGCCGACCACGCCGCTGGCCACCTTCCGCCGCACCGTCGCGCAGGCACCGGAAACCACGGCGCTGGTGTACTTCGACGCCCGGATCACCTACCGCGAGCTGGACGAGCTCTCCGACGCGTTCGCCCGCCACCTCACCGCCTCCGGGTTCGGTCGCGGCGACCGGCTCGCGCTGGTGCTGCAGAACATCCCCCAGTTCGTGATCTCCCTGCTCGGCGCGTGGAAAGCCGGCGGGATCGTGGTGCCGGTCAACCCGATGTACCGCGCGGGCGAGCTGAGCCACGTGCTGACCGACGCCGGCGTCAAGGCGCTCGTCTGCTCACAAACCGCGTGGCACGACTACGTCAGCGCCCTCGTGCCCGACAGCTCGGTGACGATCGCCGTGACCACGAGCGAGCTCGACCTGCAGACCCGCGACGACGAGCGCGTGCTCGGCAAGGTGCGCCGCGAGGCGACGCCGGGCGCGGCCGACCTGCTCGAGGTGCTGCGCTCGACGCCCGGTGATCCGCCGCCCGACCCCGGGCTCGGCCTCGACGACGTCGCGCTGATCAGCTACACGTCCGGTACGAGCGGGAAACCCAAGGGCGCCACCAACACCCACGGCAACCTCGGCACCAACGCCGTGATCCTCGCCGGCGCCGGCCGCGTCGAACCGGGCGCCACGGTGTTCGCGCTCGCGCCCCTGTTCCACATCACCGGGATGGTGTGCGAGGTCGCCTACGCCATCGAGATCGCCGGCACGCTGGCGCTCGCGTACCGCTTCGAAGCTGGCGTGGTGCTCGGGGCGCTGCTGGAGCACAAGCCGGCGTACATGGTCGGCCCGTCGACGGCGTACATGGCGCTGATGGCGCACCCGGACGTCACTCCCGAGCACTTCGCGTCGTTCGACGCGCTGTACTCCGGCGGCGCGGCGCTGCCTCCGGCGGTGGTCGACACGTTCCGCGACCGGTTCGGCCAGTACATCCACAACGGCTACGGCCTCACCGAGACCACAGCCGGCTGCGTCGTGGTGCCCGCCGGTGTCGAGGCGCCCCTCGACCCGGCTTCGGGCACGCTGTCGATCGGGCTGCCGGTGCCCGGCGTGATCGTGCGGATCCTGGCTGACGACGGCACGGAGCTGCCGTTCGGCGAGGCGGGCGAGATCGCCGTCGAAGGGCCCATGGTCGTGCCCGGCTACTGGAACCGGCCGGACGCCACGGCCGAGGCGTTGCCCGGCGGGCGGCTGCTGACCGGCGACGTCGGGTTCATGGACGAGCGTGGCTGGGTCTACGTCGTGGACCGCAAGAAGGACATGATCAACGCCTCCGGGTTCAAGGTGTGGCCGCGCGAGGTCGAGGACGTGCTGTACACGCACCCCGGCGTCCGCGAGGCCGCTGTGGTGGGCGTGCCGGACGAGTACCGCGGCGAGACGGTGAAGGCGTACGTGAGCGCGGCGCCGGGCGCGGCGCCCGATCCCGACGAGCTGGTGGCCTACTGCCGGGAGCGGCTGGCCGCCTACAAGTACCCCCGATCGGTCGAGGTGCTCGCCGAGCTGCCGAAGACCACGAGCGGGAAGATCCTGAGGCGCGAGCTGCGCGCCCGAGGCTAGGAGGACGCGACGGTGGTCGAGACGGTCCGCGGCGCGGTCGAGCCGGCAGCGCTGGGCAAGGTGCTCATGCACGAGCACATTTTCGTGCTGAGCCCGGAGTTCGTGGCCAACTACCCGGAGCACGACGGGTTCGACGAGTCCGTGCACGTGCCGGAGGCGATCGCGAAGCTGCAGGCGCTCAAGGACGCCGGGATCGACACGATCGTGGACCCGACGGTGATCGGGCTGGGGCGCTACGTGCCGCGTGTGCAGAAGGTCGCCGCCGAGGTGGGCCTGCAGATCGTCGTGGCGACGGGTCTGTACACCTACCACGAGGTGCCGCACTACCTCTCGCTGCGCGGGCCGGGCACGCCGCTCGGCGGTGACGACCCGCTGGTCGCGATGTTCGTCGGCGACATCACCGAGGGCATCGCCGGCACCGGCGTGAAGGCCGGGATCCTCAAGTGCGCCACCGACGAACCCGGGATGACGCCCGGCGTCGAGCGGGTGCTGCGCGCGGTCGCCAAGGCGCACCGGGCCACGGGGGCGCCGATCATGACCCACACGCACGCGGGCACGCGGCGCGGGCTGGAGCAGCAGGACGTGTTCGAGTCCGAGGGCGTGGACCTGAGCCGTGTGCTGATCGGGCACAGCGGCGACTCGGCCGACCTCGGCTACCTCACGGCCCTGGCCGACCGCGGCTCGCTGCTCGGCATGGACCGCTTCGGCCTGGACGTCTACCTGCCGTTCGAACAGCGCGTGGCGACGGTCGCGGCGATGTGCGAGCGCGGCTACGCCCGCAGCATGGTGCTCTCGCACGACGCGTCGTGCTACTTCGACTGGCTCGAGGCACCGGTGCGCGAGGCCGTGCTGCCCAACTGGCACTACCTCCACATCACCGACGACGTGCTCCCCGCGCTGCGCGAACGCGGCGTCAGCGAAACCGACCTCACCACGATGCTCGTCGACAACCCGCGCCGCCTGCTCGACCACGGGGGCGCGTACTGACCGGCCTCGGCCGGTAGGCTGGCTGTTCTCTGAGTTCCCGGAGGGGGTGTGGCGATGACCCGGGCCGGCACGCGCAAGGCCGTCGTCTCCGACGAGTCGCCCGCGGTGCCTCGCCGCCTGCTTCACCACGCGACGAAGCTCTTCGCGAAGAAGGGCTTCGACCGCACGTCGGTGCAGGAGATCGTCGAGGCCGCCGGCGTCACCAAAGGCGCCATGTACCACTACTTCGGCTCCAAGGACGACCTGCTCTACGAGATCTACGCCCGCGTGCTGCGCGAGCAGACCTCCCAGCTCGAACGCGTCGCCTCCAGCGCCGCGCCGCTGCGCGAACGCCTGGCCGCCGCCGCGTCCGACGTGGTCGTCAGCAGCATCGACAACCTCGACGACAACACCATCTTCCTGCAGTCCATGCACCAGCTCAGCGCCGACAAGCGCAAGGCCGTGCGCGCCGAACGCCGCAAGTACCACGAACGGTTCCGCCGCCTGATCGAAGAAGGCCAGGCTTCCGGCGAGTTCCGCACGGACAAGCCCGCGGACCTGGTCGTGGACTTCTTCTTCGGCTCGGTCCACCACCTGGGCACGTGGTACCGCCGAGGTGGGCCGCTGTCGGCGCGCGAGGTGGGGGACCAATTCGCGGACCTGCTGCTGTCGATGCTCCGGCCGTAATTCTGCCTCGGCTGTTTTTCTGCCTCGGCTCCGTCGAGGCGTGCGAGATCGCGTTTGAGCCGGCTTCCGAATTCAGCGGTCTGATCGGCCGGGGGCCGATCGCACCGCTGAATTCGGAAACCGGCGCGATCTCGCGCTGTGGTTGGGTTCGCGCACCTCATTCCACGGGCGCGACCACCACCCCGTGGCGCGCGAGGACGCGGGTGACGAAGTCCGTTTTGCCCGCGGTGTAGGCCTCGCGGTCCGTGGTTTCCGTGGCGAGGCGGCGTTTCAGCGTGCCGTACTCCGCGGCCAGCGCCGGATCCGCCCGCAGGGCGTCGCGGAAAGTGAGCTGGGCCCGCCAACGCGGGTGGCCGGCCGGGATCAGGTGCAGGTGCGCCAGCCGATGCTCGTTGGTGGAGTCGGGTAGCACGAAGAACCGCCGCCATTGCGCGCTGACGTCGAGGGACGGCGGCACGTACGCCCAGCCATCGGCCGACAGGACAGCGCCGGCGGAAGCCACCACCGCATCAACGTCCGCCACCGAAGCCATCACGTCCACCACCGGCTTGGCCGCCAACCCCGGCACCGACGTGGACCCGACGTGCTCCACCCCGTCGACCAGCCATGGCCCGAGCACCTCGGCCAAGCGCGCGCACAAGGTCGCACCACGTGCCGCCCACATCGGGTCGGCGGCGGTGACGTGCGGCTTTTCGTACGCCCAAGCCGGGGGATCACTCATGGGCACGCACGCTACCGGCGGGCACCGACAGTTTCGGTGCCCGCCGGGGTTCACGGGCGAGGCGCCGTCGTACTGCCCGGCACTGTTTCGTCGGCCGGGTCGAACGGGAGATACGTCGTGCCCAGCCTGGGGGCCCAGCCGATGGTCAGCGGGGACACGGCGGGGGTCTCCGCGTGCTGGGGGAGGAACCCGATGTCCACCGGGGTCGAGAAGTCCACGGTCAGGAACCGGGTGGGTTCGGCGACGCTCACGAGAGAGCCCTCCTGATCGCTTCCTCGCCCAGGATCGGGTCGTTGGTCGGGTCCTCGACGGCCGGGGCGAGGGCGCGCGGCGCGATTTTCGGGGTGAGGGTCCCGAAGACCGGGTCCGGTGGGGCCGCGGTGTGGTACTCGGGGAAGTGGGCCTGGTAGTCCACCATCGACTGGACCAGTGCGGGCTCCGCGAAGCGCGGTCCCCAGAACTGGGCCGAGATCGGCAGGCCGGCGGTGGCGCCGACGGGGAAGCTCACCATGGGCCAGCCCAGCGCGTTCGGCACCTGGTAGTACGCCCGGTACACCGGGAAGCCGGGGCCACCGCCGGCACGTTCGCCGATCACGTCGCCGAGGGCCAGCACGAGCATGAAGTCGACGCCGGCGTCCTCCAGCGCCCGGGTGTAGTTGGCGATGAGCCGGCGCCGCCGCTGTTCGCCCTCGTAGCGGACGGAGGCGGGGATGCCGCCGTTGAAGCGGTCGGCGCTCGCGAAGCTCGCCGCCGTCTCACCGGGCGCGCGCCGGCCGTACTGGCCGGTGAGGGTCGCGACAGCGTCGGCCGTCGGGATGCCGCTCGCGCAGAAGTCCGCCACCGCCGCGACGAACCGAACCTCGTAGCGGTTCGCGTTCACCACCGCGGCCGAGGGCGACACGGGCGATCCGTCCACCGTCGCCAGCACGTCCGCCGACGCGAAGTAGGGGTTCTGCGCGGGGTCGGTCATGTCCAGACCGGGGAACTCCTTCACCTGGGCGCCCAGGCTCTTCAGCTGTCCCACCAGCCGGTTGAACGCCTTCAGGTGCTCGGCGCCGTAGGTGTCCTGCGGGCTGACCCCGGTCTTGATGGTGCCGCCCACGTTCATCCAGTCCGTCTGCGGGACGCCGATCGTCAGGCCCTGCAACGGAGTCCGCCCTGGCCGCGGCGACGACGGGATCACCGGGAACGGCAGGGGCGCCGAGAGCGTCTGCGGGTCGTTCACCGGGTCCGGACCGAGGATCGTGCTCAGGATCAGCGCCGAGTCCCGTGCGCTGCGGGAGATCGGGCCGAGCACGTCGTAACCCGGTGAGAGCGGCATGAGCCCGGCGATCGACACCGTGCCCAGCGACGGCTTGATCGCGCTGGCGCCGTTCGCGGCCGACGGCATGATGATGCTGCCGCCCGTCTCCTCGCCGATGCAGGCAGCGGCCAGTCGCGCGATGGGAGCGACCCCCGAGCCCTGGCTCGATCCGCCCGGCACGTGCGACGGGCTCCAGGCGTTGCCCGCGAACGTGCCGGTGATCGAGCCGGAGAAAGCCGAGCAGATGGTGTTGCCTAGCAGCACCACGCCGGCCGCGCGCAGCCGGGCGACGACCGTCGCGTCCTGGAGCGCCTTGTTGCCGGTGAACGCCGCGCTGCCGTCCTGCGCGTTCAGGCCCTTGATGCCCACGGAGTCCTTGATGCCCATGGGGATCCCACACAGCGGCGACAGGTCGCCGCCGTGCCGGCGCCAGGTCGAGATCCGCTGGTCGGCGGCTCGCGCGGCGGCGAGCGCGCCGGCGGTGTCGACGCGTACGAACGCGTTGTACGCGCCGTTGTCGCCGTAGACCTCGAAGGGACCGTTGAACTTCGAGATCCGGCCGAGGTAGGCCTGGGTGATCTCGACGCTCGACGTGCGGCCCGCGCGCAGCAGCGCGGCGAGCTCGGTGATCTCGTAGTCCACGAGCCGGCCGCGGTGGGGGATCTGGTTCACCGACGGCAGCGCCGGGCCGCCGGACGGCGCCGCGCTCGCCGGCGCCGCACCCAACGTGAGGGAAAGGGTGCCACCGGCGACCGCCGCACCGGCGCCGCCGAGCACGGATCTCCGCGTGAGTCTTCCTGGTTGTGCCACGTACTGCCTCGCTTCTGAACAGGTGGGGAAGGGCAGGCGCGACGCTAGGACCCTGCGGTTGCGGGGGAGTTTTCGAGTATTACGAAGACATTTCGTGTTCAGACCTTTCGCCCTATGCCGGGAAGCCGTGCCCGGCAAGGAGGCCCTCAGTACCCCGGCCCCGCCACGATTCGGCGCACCCGCCCACCGCGGTTCGCGACCGCAACCCGACCCCGGCGCGAGATCGCGCCGGCTTCTGGATTGAGCGGTGCGATCGGCCCCCGGCCGATCAGACCGCTCAATCCAGAAGCCGGCTCAAAGGCGATCTCGCACGCCTCGGCGGAGCCGAGGCAGACAACACAGCCGAGACAGTTGACTCAGTGCCGCTTCAGGTGATCCAAGATCCGCGGCAGGATGAACTCTCCGGCCTCTTCGGGCAGCCAGTGGCTGGCGCCCTCCACGACCTCGAACTCGTACTCGCCGTCGACATAAGAGCGGGTCAGCTCGGCAGCCGTGCGGCCCAGGTACGGGTCCTCGCCGCCCCACAGGTACAGCGTCGGCACGGAGATGCGGCCGGCGGGGATGTCGAATTCGCTGGCGGCCGGGCCGCGGTACCAGTTCAACGTGGCGGTCAGCGCGCCCGGCTCGGTCAGGCGCGTGATGTTGCGTTCGACCAGCTCGGCGGGCACGCGGTCGCCGTACGCGGCGCGCAGTTCGGCGGCGTCGTCGGCGAGCAGGGAGGCCTCGGCGCGGCCGTCGAGGTGGCGGAAGAAGCGGACGTAGCCGAGGTCGCGGAACTGGCGGGTGTCGTCGGTGGCGGCGCGGTGCAGGGCGGCGGGGTGCGGGGTGGTGAGGATGGTCAGGGATCGCAACTGGTCGGGGTGCGCGCTGGCGAACGCCCAGCCGACCATGCCGCCCCAGTCGTGCGCGACGAGGTGGAAGCGATCCGACCCCAGCGCCGCGGCGAAGGCGATTACGTCGGTGATGAGGTGGCGCACCGAGTACTGGTCGACGTCCAGCGGTCGAGCGCCCGAGGCGTAGCCGCGCTGGTCGACCGCGACGGCGCGGTAGCCGGCCGCGCCCAGTACCGCGAGTTCCGTGGTCCACGAGTCGGCGAACTCCGCCCATCCGTGCAGCAACAGGACGAGCTCCCCGGACTCGGGGCCGGCGGCGAGCGCGCTGTGGTGGTGGGTGCCGACGGTGATCGTCAGCTGCTCGGTGCCCGGGACCATGATCACCAGGCTAGGAAGCCGAAGCTTCCGGCCACCACAGGAAAAAGTGCACTCTTGCCGCCTGTTCGTACGTGCCGGGCACCACCGTCCACAGTGTCCACCACGTGCCCAGGCCCCGCCAGCCGAAACGGCGGGCGGGGCCCCGGAAAACGACCTCAGGCAGGCAGATCCACGAGATCCGCCAGCCGTGCGCGGTGCCGGCCCGGCGTGCCGAACGCGAGCTCGTCGCTCTTGGCGCGCTTGAGGAACAGGTGCGCGGGGTGCTCCCATGTCATGCCGATCCCGCCGTGCAGCTGGATCGCCTCCTCCACGGCGTGCACCGCGATCGGCGCGACGCGCGCCTGCGCCACGGCCACCGCGATCGGCACGTCGAAGCCGCCGGCGAGCGCGTCGGCCGCGTACCGCGCCGTCGCGCGCGCGTTCACCAAGTCCGTGTACAGGTTCGCCAGCCGGTGCTTGAGCGACTGGAACCCGCCGACCGGGCGGCCGAACTGGTAGCGGGCCTTGAGGTAGGTGACGGTGGTCGTCAGCGCCCACTCCGTGAGCCCCGTCTGCTCCGACGCGAGCAGCCCCGCCGCCGTGGTCAGCGCGGTGTCCAGCGCCGCCTGCGCGGCCGCGCCGCTCACGACGAGGCGCGCCGCGGCGTGGTCCAGCTCGACGTCGGCCACCCGCCGCGTGAGATCCAGCGACACCAGCTCGGTCACCTGGGCCGCCGAAGCCTCCACCGCGTACAGCCCCGGCCCGTCCGGCCCGGTCGCGGGCACCACGAGCAGCTCGGCCACGGACGCGTCGACGACCGTGCCGGCCCGCCCGCTCAGCGTCCCGTCACCGTTCACGGACACCGTCGCCGGGAAAGCCGCACCCGGCGCGGTCGACAGCGGCACGGCCAGCGCACCCGTCAGCTCGCCCGCGGCGAGCCGGGGGAGCAGCTCGGCCGCGACCGAGCCGCCCGCCGCCAGCAGCGCCGACGTCGCCAGCACCGCACTGCCGAGGAACGGCACCGGCGCCACACTGCGGCCCAGCTCTTCGAGCACCACGGCCGTCTCGCGCGCCGAAGCGCCGTGCCCGCCGAGCTCCTCGGGCACCATCAGCCCGGCCGCGCCGAGGTCGGCGGCGAGCGTCTTCCACAGCTTCAGGTCGTACGGCTCGGCCGTCTCGACGCGCGCCAGCAGCGCGGCCGGCGAGGCCTGGTCGGTGAGCAGGTCCCGCACCGACGCGCGCAGGTCCTCCTCGACGTCGGAGTACAGCAGGTCCGGGGTGGGCAGCTCGCTCATCGCGGCAGGTCCTTCCAGGCGACGTCCTTGTCCACCCGCGGCTCGGACGGCAGCCCCAGCACGCGTTCGGAGATGATGTTGCGCAGGACCTCCGAGGTCCCGCCCTCGATCGAGTTGCCCTTCGCGCGCAGGTAGCGGTAACCCGCCTCGCGCCCGAGGAAGTCGACCTTCTCCGGCCGCCGCAGCGTCCAGTCGTCGTAGCGCAGGCCTTCTTCGCCGAGCAGCTCGATCTCCAGCCCGGTGAGCTTCTGGTTCAGCTCGGAGAAGGCCACCTTCATCGCGGAGCCCTCCGGCCCCGGCGCACCGGCCGTGAGCTGCTGGCGCAGCCGGGAAGCGGCCAGCCGCAGCGACTCGGCCTCCACCCAGTGCTGCACGAGCCGGTCGCGCAGCTCCGGCGTGCGCAGCTCGGGCCGCTCGCGCCAGGTCTTCGAGACCATGCCGATCAGGCCGCCCTCACGCGGCAGAGCGTTGCCGCCGATGGCCACGCGCTCGTTCATCAGCGTGGTCTGCGCGACCTTCCAGCCCTCGCCGACGGCACCGAGCCGCTGCGAGTCCGGGATGCGCACGCCGGTGAGGAACACCTCGTTGAACTCGGCCTCGCCGGTGATCTGGCGCAACGGCCGGACCTCGACGCCCGGCGCGGTCATGTCGCACATGAAGTACGTCATGCCCTGGTGCTTCGGCACGTCCGGGTCGGTGCGGGTGACGAGGATGGCCCACTGCGAGTTGTGCGCGCCCGAGGTCCACACCTTCTGCCCGGTCACGACCCAGTCGTCGCCGTCGCGCACCGCGCGCGTGGCCAGCGCGGCGAGGTCGGAGCCCGCGCCGGGTTCGCTGAACAGCTGGCACCACACTTCCTCGCCCGTCCACAGTGGACGCAGGAAGCGCGTGCGCTGCTCCTCGGTGCCGAAGGCGAGGATCGTCGGCGCGGCCATGCCGAGGCCGATGCCGATGCGGCGCGGGTCGTTGTCCGGCGCGCCGGCCGCGGCGAACGCGCGGTCGACCACCGGCTGCAGCGCGCGCGCCGCACCCTGGCCGCCCAGGCCCTCGGGGAAGTGCACCCATGCCAGACCCGCGTCGTAGCGGGCGCGCAGGAACTCCAGCCGTTCGGTGGTCTTCGGGTCGTGCGCGGCCAGGAACCCGGCCACCTGGGCCCGGAGGTCGTCGGGGGTCATCGGCCGGCCTCCGCCCGGTACTTCTTGAGCTCACGACGCGCCAGCGAGCGCTTGTGCACCTCGTCCGGTCCGTCGGCCAGGCGCAGCGTGCGCACGCCCGCCCACAGCTCGGCCAGCGGGAAGTCCTGGCTCACGCCACCGGCGCCGTGGGCCTGCACGGCCTTGTCGAGGATCCACTCCACCGTGATCGGGGTGGAGATCTTGATGGCCTGGATCTCGGTGTGCGCGCCCTGGTTGCCCACGGTGTCCATCAGCCACGCGGTCTTGAGCACCAGCAGCCGCTGCTGCTCGATGCGCACGCGCGACTCGGCGATCCAGTCCTGCACCACGCCGGACTCGGCGATGGGCTTGCCGAACGTCTCGCGCGAGAGAGTGCGGCGGCACATGAGCTCCAGCGCTCGCTCGGCCATGCCGATCGCGCGCATGCAGTGGTGGATGCGGCCGGGGCCAAGGCGGGCCTGGGCGATCGCGAACCCGGCGCCCTCGTTGGCGATGAGGTTCTCGGCCGGCACGCGCACGTCCTCGAACAGCACCTCGGCGTGGCCGCCGTGGTCGCCGTCGGTGTAGCCGAACACGTGCATGCCGCGCTTGATGGTCACGCCTGCGGCGTCGCGCGGCACCAGGATCATGCTCTGCTGCTGGTGCGCGGGTGCGTCCGGATCGGTCTTGCCCATCACGATCATGATCTTGCAGTTCGGGTTCATCGCACCCGAGATGAACCACTTGCGGCCGTTGACCACGTACTCGTCGCCGTCACGGCGGATGCTGGTGGCGATGTTGCGCGCGTCGGACGAGGCCACGTCGGGCTCGGTCATCGCGAACGCGGAGCGGATCTCGCCGTCGAGCAGCGGCTGCAGCCACTGCTTTTTCTGCTGCTCGCTGCCGAACATGTGCAGCACTTCCATGTTCCCGGTGTCCGGCGCGGCGCAGTTGACCGCGGTCGGCGCGAGCCGGGGGCTGCGGCCGGTGATCTCGGCCAGCGGCGCGTACTGCAGGTTGGTCAGGCCCGCGCCGTCCTCACCGGGCAGGAAGAAGTTCCACAGGCCGCGCTTGCGCGCCTCGGCCTTGAGCTCCTCGACGACCGGCACCGACGACCAGGGGTTCTCGCGCTCGGCGAGTTGCTCTTCGAAGACCGGTTCGGCCGGGTAGACGTGCGAATCCATGAAGTCGAGCAGCTGCCCGCGCAGCTCCTCGGTGCGCGCGTCGAACGCGAAATCCATGACTACTTCTCCTCTTTGAGCGTCTCGTAGCCGTGCGAGACGAGCGGGGCCACGGCGTCGCCGATGCCCTCGAACCCGGACCCGACGGTCTGGCCCTTGCTGTAGCGGAAGTAGATGCCTTCCAGGATCACTGCGAGCTTGAAGAACGCGAAGCTCACGTACCAGTTGAGCGCCGACACATCGCGGCCGGAGCGCTCGGCGTAGCGGGCGATCACCTCGTCGGTGCTCGGGTAGCCGGGTGCGGAGCTGGCGTTGGACACCATCTGCAGCGACACCTTGTCGCGCTCGGCGTAGGCCACCAGCAGCGCGAGGTCGGTGAGCGGGTCGCCGAGGGTGGACATCTCCCAGTCGAGCACCGCGGTGATGCGGTCGTCGCCGTCCACGAGCACGTTGTCGAGCCGGTAGTCGCCGTGCACGATCGTGGCCGGACCGGAGGTCGGCAGCTTCGCGGCGAGGCTGTCGTGCAGCTCGTCGGCGCCGGGCAGGTCGCGGCTGCGGGAGCCGTCGAGCTGCTTCTTCCAGCGCCGCAGCTGGCGTTCGAGGAAGCCGTCGGGCCGGCCGAAGTCGCCGAGCCCCACCGCTTCCGGGTCCACGGCGTGCAGGTCGACGAGCGTGTCCACGAGCCGGAACCCGATCTCGCGCGTGCGCTCGGTGCCCAGCACGGCCAGCTCGGAGTCGCTGCGGTACGGCGTGCCGGCCACGAACTCCATCACGTAGAACTGCGCGCCGAGCACGTCGGCGTCCTGGCACAGCACGACGGTGCGCGGCACCGGGACCGCCGTGCCGGCCAGACCGGAGATCACCTTGAACTCGCGCGCCATGTCGTGCGCCGTCGGCAGCACGTGCCCGAGCGGCGGCCGCCGGACGACCCAGCGGTGCGTGCCGTCGCCCACGATGTAGGTGAGGTTCGAGCGGCCGCCCTGCACCACCTCGGCGGTCAGCTCACTCGTGACCAGGCCGGGCCGCTGCTCGTCGAGGTAGGCGCGCAGGCGGGCCAGGTCGAGTCCTGGCGGGTCGGACGGGGTCATCGGGCCTCCTCGGGGGTCACCGGGCCACGCTACCGACTAGTCGGTATGTCGTACAGCCGCCGGCCCGGGTGTCCCCGGGCCGGGTGCCTCTCGCGTGGTCAGGCGGGTTGTCGGGCAGTTCCGTCAGGCGACGGTGTCAGATGGGTCGGGCAGGTCAGGCGATCATGCGGGCGACGAACTCGGCGACGCAGGCCGGCTTGGCCTCGCCGTCGATCTCGACGGTCCACCGCACCACAGCCTGCTTGCCACCGGGCACGTCTGTCACCTCGAGCAGGTCCGCGCTGCCGCGCACCTTCGCCCCGACCTTCACCGGGTGCGGGAACCGCACCTTGTTGAGGCCGTAGTTGATGCCCATCTTCAGGCCGTCGACGCGGTAGACCTGCGAGCCGAAGTGCGGCAGCAGTGACAGCGTGAGGAATCCGTGGGCGATGGTGGTGCCGAACGGTCCCGCCGCGGCCTTCTCGGTGTCGAGGTGGATCCACTGGTGGTCGTCGGTGGCGTCGGCGAACTGCTGCACCCGCTCCTGCGTGACGGTGAGCCACTCGCTCTCGCCGAGGCGCTCGCCCGCCGCGGCGGCGAACTCGTCGACGTTCGTGAACACGCGCATGGCCATCAGTCCTTCGGTCCGCCGGCGACGTAGATGACCTGACCCGAGACGAAGCCCGCGCCCTCGCTCACGAGGAACGAGGTCAGGTGGGCGATGTCGTCGGGCGTGCCCACCCGCTGCACCGGGATCTGAGAGGCGGCCGCCTTCTTGAAGTCCTCGAAGTCCATGCCGAGGCGCTCGGCGGTGGCCGCGGTCATGTCCGTGGCGATGAAGCCGGGCGCGATCGCGTTGGCGGTGACGCCGAACTTGCCCAGCTCGATGGCGAGGGTCTTCGTGAAGCCCTGCATGCCGGCCTTGGCGGCGGAGTAGTTGACCTGGCCGCGGTTGCCCAGCGCCGAAGTGCTGGACAGGTTCACGATCCGGCCCCACTTCTCCTGCGTCTGGTACTTCTGCACCGCGCGCGTCATGAGGAACGAGCCCTTGAGGTGCACGCCGAGCACCGAGTCCCAGTCGTTCTCGGTCATCTTGAACAGCAGGTTGTCGCGCGTGATGCCGGCGTTGTTGACCAGCACGGTGGGCGCGCCGAGCTCCTCGGCGACACGGGTGACGGCAGCCTCGACCTGGTCGGCGTCGCTGACGTCCAGCGAGACGCCGACGGCCCGGCCACCCTCGGCCACGATCGCCTCGGCGCCCTGCTTCACCGCGGACTCGTCGAGGTCCAGCAGGCCGACGGCGAACCCGTCGGCGGCGAGGCGACGGGCGACGGCGGCACCGATGCCGCGGCCGGCTCCCGTCACGATGGCAACCCGGGCGGGGGAATCGGTCACGAGGACCCTCCTCAACGTTGAGAAACAGCGATCGGGCACGCAGTCTGCGCGCTAAGCATCCGCTTAGGGAACATACCCGGGGGGCTCCCGGCGGGCCACTGTGACCGGCCTCATGTTCGCCCGGACGAGCGCAGGCTGGGCCGAGAAGGCGCCGCGAGCTGCTCGGTCGTCGCTGGATCGTCGGTGAGGAGGTGCGGGTCAGGACCGGAACCGGGTGATCTTCGCGAGGTGGCGTTCGCGGGTCTCGTGGTCCTCGACGCCCTGGTCGGTGCCCTGGGCGAGGCACAGCACGCCGACCTTGCCGTTGTGCTGGTTGGTGTGGACTTCCTGGACCGCCTGGCCGATCCGGTCGAGCGGGTACACCGTGGACAGCGTCGGGTGGATCATGCCCCGGGTGATGAGGCGGTTCGCTTCCCAGGCTTCGCGGTAGTTGGCGAAGTGGGTGCCGACGATGCGCTTGAGACGCATCCAGAGGTGCCGGTTGTCGTAGACGTGTTCGTAGCCCGAGGTGGAAGCGCAGGTGACGATCGTGCCGCCGCGACGGGCGACGTAGACGCTGGCACCGAAGGTTTCGCGACCGGGGTGCTCGAAGACGATGTCGGGGTCGGTGCCGCCGGTGAGGTCGCGGACCAGGGTGCCGAACCGCTTCCACTCGCGGGGGTCCTGCACGTTTTCCTCCGGCCAGAAGCGGAATCCTTCGGCCTTGCGGTCGATCACCAGCTCGCCTCCCATGGCGCGGACGAGCTCCGCCTTGCGGGGGCTGGACACGACGCACACCGGGATGCCGCCGCCGTTGAGCACGAGCTGGGTGGCGTAGGAGCCGAGGCCGCCGGCCGCGCCCCAGATCAGGACGACGTCGCCCTGTTTCATGGTGGCGCCGTTGCGGGAGACGAGCTGCCGGTAGGCCGTCGAGTGCACCAGGCCGGAGGCGGCGGCCTCCTCCCAGGTCAGGTGGCCGGGCTTCGGCATGAGCTGGTTCGCCTTCACCAGCGCGAGTTCGCCGAGGCCACCGTAGTTGGTCTCGAACCCCCAGATGCGCTGCTCCGGGTCGAGCATCGAGTCGTCGTGCCCGTCGGGGTCCGTGAGCTCGACGTTCAGGCAGTGCGCGACGACGCGGTCGCCGGGCTTGACCGAGCGGACCGCCGCCCCGATGCGCAGGACCACGCCGGACAGGTCGGAACCCACGACGTGGAACGGCTGGTCGTGCTTGCCGGCGCCGGGCACGGTCCTGGCGTAGCGCTGGAGGAAACCGAACGTGGGCAACGGCTCGAACAGCGCGGTCCACACCGTGTTGTAGTTGACGCTGCTGGCCATCACCGCCACCAGGACTTCGTCGGGCCCGACCTCGGGGGTGGCGACCTGCTGGACGTGCAGCGCCTTGGCCGGATCCTTGTCCGCGGTGGCCATGCCCTCGAACATGTCCGACTCCGCGGCGAGAACCACGGCGGCGCGGTAGCTCTCCGGCACGGGCACCGAACCGATCTCGTCGGCGGAAATGTTCTCGGCCGTGACGGCCGCGACGATCTGTTTCACCGTGTTCCTCCGGGTCCTTCGCCGTGGACGATCTGCTCGCGCAGGGCAGCCAGCACCTCGCGCAGCCGCTGGGCGGCCTGGTGGTCGATGAGGTGCCCGGCGCGGTCGAAGCGGTCGTGCGCGGCCGACACGAGCAGTTCCGGCCCGCTCAGCACGCGGTGGCCGTACCCGGCCAGCAGCTGCCGCAGCGCAACCTGCCCTCGTACGGTGCCGAAACCGCCGGGCGAGACGCCGATGACGGCGACGTCCTTGCGAAGCAGCGGAGTGCTCATCGCCGGACGGACGAGCCAGGCGAGCGCGGTGCGCACGACCTCGGGCACCGCGAACGTGAGTTCCCCGGTCGCGATCAGGAGCCCGTCGGCCTTCGCCACCGCCGCGCGCAGATCGCGCGCGGCCGGCGGAAGCCGGCTCTCGGTGTCCTCGTCGCGGTCGTAGCGCGGCACCTGCGCGAGTCCTTCGTGGATCTCGATCGTGACGCCGGCGGGCGCGAGCCCACGCGCCGCGTGCAGCAGCGCGGTGTTCGGCGAGCCCGCCCGCCCGCTGCCCGACATCGCGAGGATGCTGACGTCGTCCTCGGAACCCGTGGTGCTCATCTCGGCAACGCGTCCGAGATCGCCCGGATCAGCTGGGGCGCCCGGTCGTTGAGGTAGAAGTGTCCGCCCGGGTGGGTGGTCACGGTCGTGCGGCCGGTGGTGTGGACCTGCCACGACTCGGCCTCCTCGAACGAGACCTTCGGGTCGGTTTCCCCGACGTGCACGTGGATCGGCGCCGCGATCGGCCCGGTTCCCGCCCAGCGGTAGGTTTCCGCGGCGCGGTAGTCGCTGCGGATGGCCGGGAGGATCATGCGCAGCATCTCCTCGTTGCCGAGGATCTGCGCGTCGGTGCCGCTGAGGCTGCGGATCTCCGCGAGCAGCCCGTCGTCGTCCCGCTGGTGGACGGTTTCGTCACGGCGGCGCGACGGCGCCCGTCTGCCGCTCGCGAACACCACGATCGGGACCACGTCGCGGGCTTCCAGCCGGCACGCGACCTCGAACGCCACCGACGCGCCCATGCTGTGCCCGAAGAAGGCCATGGGCCGGTCGCGGTAGCGCAGCAGCGGGGCCACGAGCGCGTCGGCGAGCTCACCCACGCTGTCCAGGCACGGTTCGGAGCGCCGGTCCTGGCGGCCCGGGTACTGCACGGCGATCACGTCGACGCCGGGCGAGAGCGCCTTCGACACGGGGAAGTAGAAGCTCGCCGAACCGCCGGCGTGCGGGAAACAGACCAGTTGAACCGCGGCTTCCGGAGCGGGGTGGTACCTGCGCGTCCAGAGTTCGATGTCCACGTCGGGAGACACGACAGGCTCCTTCGATCCGGCCGGGGCGTCCGCCACCGGGTCCGGGGCCGATCGTCGGACGGCGCCGACAGCCTGGGCAACCCCTATCCGCAGGACGGCCTTTCCGCCCGCCGAGCGGCGGAATCCGGCGCCGCGACTTGGTCAACTGCGGGGCGCGTTAGGGGTGTGCGCCGTGGTGGGCCGGGAGCACGCTGGACTCGGGTACCGGTCTGGATGTTCCGAGCGGGTTCGACGCGCGTCGGCGTGATCGACGGCGACCAGGCGACGCAGCCGGCAGGTCGCCTAGACGCGCCGGCGGGAAACCGTCGCGCGCGCCCGTTCGCGGTCGTCGGGTGGAGGGGATGACGCGTGAACGCGTTCGATGCGAATCCGGTGTTCGCCGCAGTGGCGCCTCGTGCGGGCCGGGGGTGGTCGGCACCGCGGTGCCGGGCCCGGCCGGAAGGGCGCGAGGGCCGGACAGGCCGGTCGTGCTGAACCTTCCGGAGTCGGCCTTCGTGTCGGATCCGCCGGTGCGGGCCACGGAGACCTTTCCCGAGGCGTTGCGCCGTCTGCGAAAACGGGCCGGCATGACCCAGCAGGAGCTGGCCGACTTCGCCACGTTGAGCGTGCGCGCCATTCGCAACCTCGAACAGGACCGGGTGCGTCGGCCGCGCGCGGAGACGGTGAAGCTCCTCGCGGACGCGCTGCGGCTGCCGGCGGAGGACCGGCGGCTCCTGGAAACCCTGGCGCGGGGCGGCGATGTCGTGGCCGAGCCGCCGCCGTACCCGCCGTTGCGGCTGGCCGAGCCGCGCCCGCGCGACGGCGAGATCCACTTCCTGGCCCGGTTGCTCGTCGAGGCGCGGCGCCGCAAGCTCGTGTCGACCGAGTGCGGCGGTGCCGAATCCCGCGGCGAGACCGTGATCGCCGCGACGCGGGGCGACGGGACCGACGGCGAGTGGCGGGTGCTGTGGGTGGTCTCCACCCCGGATCCCGGCGCGGACGACGGCACCGGGACGTCACGATGACGAACGCCGGTGCGGCCGAACTTCCGCGCCTTGTGCCCGCTCAACTGCCGGTCCGGCCGAATCGCCGTCGCTACGTTGGAAACAGCGGCCGATCGCGGGCGGATCCCTCGGCGCGGCCGACGCGGCAGGAGCCTCGTGTGCCCGGCTGCCGACCAAAGTGGGTCCGCGGGGCCGGATCGGCGCGCGGACGCGCCTGACCACTCGACCTCTGAGGTGTGATCATGGTGGTGCCGACAGCCGGGCTGGCCGACGTCTCGCTCCGAGAGGTCTGGACCAGCATGGCGGTGGTCAGCGAAGCCCAGGAGTTCCGCCCGGTGCCGAAGGTGGGCGACGGCTTCGCCCGGGCGTTGCGGATCGTGCACGACGCACTGCTCGGGCCGAGCGGCGGGGCCGGCCGGCCGGTCCCCTCGGCCGGCGCGATCTTCCCGTACGACGTCCTGGTGCTGACTGACGAGCCGGGCTCCGCTCCGGGTCTTTTCCGCGTCGACGCGGTGCGCCGCGCCTGTGTGCGGCTGCTTCTGCCGGCTCCGGCCCTGCGCGCAGTGGTCCAGGCCATGCCGCGGGCGGCCGGTGTGACCCGTGACGTGTGGGCGATCCTGCTGTCCCGGCCGTGGCTTTCGGTGCGCAAGTACGGGCCGCGCGGGTACCTCTACGCGCAGCTCGACACCGGGCACGCCGCGACCAGCCTGCTGGGTGGCGCACTGGCGACCGGCCCCGCGGAGCTGCACCTGAAACTCGCGCGCCGACAGATCCAGAAGGCGTTGTGGGGACTGCTGCCGTTTCGCGAGCCGCACTCGGTGCTGGCCATCGGCCCGGCGCCGGTCGAGGCCGGACCCGACCTGCTGCCGGTGGTCGAACCACTGCACGCGGTGCGGACCGACTCCCACGGCGATCTCGAGCGCTTCGGCTGGGCGATGCTGCCGGACGGACTGGCCACCGGTGCCGACACCCCCGGCACCTCGGCGGCGGTCCCGACGTCCGTGGTCCCGGGCGCCGGGCCGGGGATCCCGGCGGGGGACTGGCTGAGGTGGACCCGCGCGAGGCGGTCCTGCAACCAGTTCCGGGCCCGGCCCGTCGCCGGCTCCGCCCTGTCCGACGCGCTCGGGGCGCTCGGCACCAGGCTGGTCACGGACCTCGACGGCGCGCCGTCGGAGCTGCGCCTGACCCTCGTGGTCACCACCGACGAGGTCGCCGCCGCGTGTCGCGCGGCCTGGCGCGGCACGGGCGTGGACGTCGTGGTGTCGGCGCCGGCCGACGACCCCGACCACATCCGCCGGCTGTGCATGGGGCAGCGCCACCTCGGTGGCGCCAAGGCGTTCCTGGTGTGCCATGTGGACGGACGGACCACCCTCGGCCGTGGCAGCACCCAGGTTTTCCGCGAAGCGCTCTTCCGCGCCGCCGCGGCGGCGCACCTCGTCTACCTCGGCGCCGCACGGGCCGGGGTGGCGGTGACCTCGGTCGGCGGCTACGACATCGACGGCTGGCGGCTCCTGGCGGGCCTGGGACCGGACGACGAACCGGTGTACCTGATGGCACTCGGCGAGGACGGTGCCGGTCGCGTCAAGCAGGACCGCGCCGCGATCGCCTACGCCCACGGTGAATGAGACGAGAGGAGCCGAGGACATGACTGTGCTCGACCAGGTGCTCACCGAGCACTTCGCCCGCCACCGTGACGCCGCCCTGGTCGCGGACACGCGGGGCGTGCTCACCGGGGCCGAGCTGGCCGGCGCTGCCGGGCGCTTCGCGGCGGAAGCCGCCGCCTGGTGGAACGGCACCGGTGCCACCCGCCGTGACGGCAGGGTCCGGGTGCTCGTGTCGGCCGCGAACTCCGCGGCCTACGTCGCCGCCTACGCCGGGATCCTGCACGCCGGCGCGGTTCCGTTCCTGATCGACCCGGCGCTGGGCGGCGACGAGTTCACCAGCGTGGTCGAAAGCTGCGGGATCGACGTCGTGCTGCACGACCGCGATCTGCCCGCGACAGCGCGACCGGGCGCCCGCACGGAGCTCGGCGGCTTCCGGCTCACCGAGGTCGCCGGCGGTCCGCGGCCGGAGCTGCTCGCCGGCACCGAGGTCTGCCGGTTCACCTCCGGCACCAGCGGGACACCGAACTGCATCGAGTTCTCCGGCACCGCGGTCCACAACGCCGCCGTCGCCTGGAAGGAGGCGACGGCACTGGCACCCGCCGACCGGGTGCTGTGCTTCGCCGGTCTGTTCAACGGGTTGGCCTACAACACTTCCCTGCTCGCCTCGATCCTCGCCGGCGCGTGTCTGTGGCTGCCGTCGGGGCTGCCCAGCGCCGGGCACGTGACCAGGTTCCTCCGTGAGCTCGCCCCGACCCGGCTGGTGGGGTTCCCTGCGCTGTACGAAGCGTTGCTGCGCAAGGAAGGCGAGGTGCCCGAGCTCGCCGGGGTCCGGGTGGCGCTGTCCTCGGCCGCGCCACTGAGCGAGCAGACCGCCCAGGACCTGCTGCGGCGCCACGGCCTGGCCGTCTCGAACTACTACGGGATCGCCGAGGCCGGGCCGCTGACCTTCGACCCGGTACCCACCCCGGAGGGTGGGCTCGGCCTGCCTCTGCCCGGCGTGCGGTTCCGGCTCGACGACGGCGAGATCAAGGTGCGCAGTGAGTCGATGGGGTCGCGGTACCTCAACGTGCCCGGCGCGTTCGAACGCAAGGTGGGCGCCGACGGGTTCTACGCCACCGCGGACGAGGGCTTCTTCGACGACCGGGGCAGCTTGCACCTGCGCGGCCGGGTCGGCAAGGCGCTGAACATCGCCGGGCGCAAGCTCGACGGCGAGGAGATCCGCCGGGTGGTCCTCGACGCGGGGTGCGCCGACGCCGTCGTCTTCGCCGACCGCAAGAACAACGGCGACCCCGTTCTCGTGGCGGTGGTCGCCGGTGCCGGGGCGCCGGACGAGCGCGCGCTGCGCTCGTGGTGCCACGCGCGGCTGGCCGCGCACAAGGTGCCCGAGCGGTTCGTGCGCGTCGAGGCGATTCCCCGCACCAGCCTCGGGAAGCTGCGGATGGCCGCGGTCCAGGAGTTGTTCCACGAGGCCATCGCGACCTCGCCAGCACGGTGACAAGGAGAAAGACACGATGCCGGACGCCCAGGAGATGTACACCAGCGTCGCGAACCTCGTCGCGGAGTCGAGCGACGGCGTGATGACGGCGGCCGACGCCACGCGCCCGGGCCACACCCTGGTCGAGCTCGGTCTCAGCTCGCTCGCGTACCTGCGCCTGATCGACGCGATCGAAAACCGCTACGGGGTCTACATCGACCTCGAGGAGGCGGCCGGGAAACTGGGCACCGTCGAGCAGATCGTCGACTACATGGTGAGTCAGGGCGCGGTCAGTGGCGCTTGATCCGGCCGGCGACCTGACGGTCGGCATCGTCGGCGTGACGGGCCGGCTCGGTTCGCGGATCGCGAGCGAGTGCGCCGCGCAAGGCATCCCGGTGGTGCTGCGGGCCACCCGCGGCGGCTGGAGCCAGGACGCCGTGCCGTCGGTGGTGATCGACGCCGGTACCGCCGAGGCGCTGCCCGAGACCACGCGGTTCTGCGCGCGCCACGGTGCCGCGCTGGTCGAATGCGTGTCGGCACTGGGCCAGGACGGCCCGGCGCTGCTCGACCGGCTGGCCGAGCGGGTCGCCGTGGTGCGCGCCGTGAACCTCTCCGTGGGGCACTGGCTCCAGCGCCACCTCGTCGCCACCGTCGCGCGGATCGCCGGCGCGCTGCCCGCGACGCCGCGCGCGGCCGTGCTGGAACGGCACACGCCAACCAAACGCGACCGGCCGAGCGCGTCCGCGCTCGCCCTGGCCGGGGTCTGGCGCGACGGCGGGCAGCCGCCGGTCGACGAAGTCGTGTCGCTGAGGGCCGGCCACCCCGTCAGCGAGCACACCGTCCGCCTCGACCTGGAGGACGAGTCACTCGAGCTGCGTCACGACGTTCGCGATCTGCGCGCGGCCGCGTTCGGCGCCGTGACCGCGGCCCGCTGGGCGCACACCGCGGAACCGGGACTGGTTCCGCTGCAGCACCTGTTCGATCGGCTGTTCCTCGAGGAGACAACGTGACCACCACCGACAAACCCGCACTCTCGCGTGAGCTCCGCCCGGTCGACCTGCGGATGCGCGTCCTGGTGTCCCTGGCGGCGCGGTCGCTGTCGCTCGGCGGTCACGACGACTTCAACCAGGGGCAGGTTTCGGCGCGCCTGCCCGGCGCGGACTACATGCTGATCAAGGGCGCCGTGCGCGGTTTCGACGAGTGCTGCCCCGACGACGTCATCGTCGCCCCGATCGACCACCGGATCGCCGCGCACCCGATGGCGCCGCCGGAGCTGCCGCTGCATCAGGCCGTGTACTCGGCCCGGCCGGACGTCAACGCGGTCGTGCACAGCCACGCGCCGCACACGCTGGTGTTCGGGGCCACGGACCTCGAGATGCGCCCGGTTTCCCACGACGGCGCCTACTTCGAGCACCGGTTGCCGAGGTTCACGATGGTCACCAACACCATCCTCGACATCGAAACCGGGCTCGGTGTCGCCGAGGCACTGGGCGACGCCCCGGCGGTGTTGCTACGCAACCACGGTGGTGTCGTCGTGGGCGAGTCGATCAAACACGCGACGGTGCACGCGCACACGCTGGAGCGCGCGTGCGGGCTCCAGCTGATCGCCGAGCAGCAGCCGGGCGGTTACCACTGGTCCCCGCCGAAGGACGTCGAGGCGAAGCGCGAGTACATCTACGCGGACCTGTCCGTGCGGTCGTACTGGGACTACTGCGTCAGCAAGGTGAAGCGCACCTGGCCGGAGGCCCGGACATGGTCGTGACCCCCTGCTTCGCGACCGAGGAGCAGGCCGAGCTCCACACGGTGGTGGCGAAGTTCGCCCGCGACGAGCTGCCGGCGCGGGCCGGCGAGGCGGAGGAAGCGGCGCGCTTCCCGCGAGAGCTCGTCCGGCACGCGCTCGGCCTCGGCGTCGCGGCTGTGCCGTTCGACGCGCGGTGGGGCGGCGGCGGGCAGCCGTACGTCTTTTTCCTCCAGCTGCTGGAAGAACTGGCCCACGGCTGGTTCGCCGTGGCCGAATCCGTGCACCTGCAGGTCCTCGCCTCCCACGGCCTCGCCGCGTTCGGCACCGAGGAGCAACGCGAGAGCGTGCTCACCCGGTTGCTGACCGGCGAGCTGCTGGGCGCCACCTGCATGTCCGAGGCTGCGGCCGGCTCGGACCTCGGCGCCGTCGCCACCCGCGCCGAGCTCGCCGGCGAGGCGTACACCTTGTCGGGCACCAAGTCCTGGGTGAGCCACGGCGGGGTCGCCGACGTCTACAACGTCTACTGCCGCACCGGCTCGGGAACCGGGCTGGCCGGGCTTTCGTGCCTGCTGGTGGACGCGACGGCCGACGGGGTGCACCCCCAGCGGCACGAACGCAAGATGGCGGTGAACACCGTGCCCACGGCGCAGATCGTGTTCGACGACGTCCGGGTGCCGGCGGGCCGGCTCGTCGGGCGGCGCGGCCGCGGCATGCTGGTCGCGGCCCACGTGTTCGACCACGGCCGGCTCGGCATCTCGGCGTGCGCGGTCGGCCTCGCGCAGGCCGCGCTCGACGAGGCCGTGGCGTACGCGAAGCAGCGCACCGAGTCCGGCCGGCCCTTGATCGCCGCCCAGGGCACCGCGTTCCTGCTGGCCGACCTGGCCACGCAGGTCGCCGCCGCGCGGGCCCTGCTGCACGCCACCGCCCGCCTCAAGGACACCGGACGTCCGTTCTCCACCGAGGCGGCCAAGTCCAAGCTCTTCGCCACCGACACCGCCGTGCGGGTGACCACCGACGCGATGCAGGTCCTCGGCGACGACGGCTACACGCGCGACTTCCCGCTCGAGCGGTACCTGCGGGAGGCCAAGCTGCTCCAGATCATCGAAGGCACCAACCAGATCCAGCGCAACGCCGTCGCGGCGAGCCTGTGACCCGCCCGTACCCCGAGAGGAAAGCCATGTCTTCGTTGCGTTTCGGTGCCTTCATGTCGCCCCTGCACCCCGTCGGGGAGGATCCCACTCTGCTGCTGCAGAGAGATCTCGAGATCGTCCAGCGGCTGGACGAGCTGAACTACGACGAGGTCTGGATCGGTGAGCACCACTCGTCCGGCTGGGGATCCATTTCCTCCCCGGAGGTCGTCCTCGCCGCCGCCGCCGAGCGCACCCGCCGGATCCGCGTGGCCACCGGGGTCACGGCGCTGCCCTACCACCACCCGTTCATGGTGGCCGAGCGGGCGGTGCAGCTGGACCACCTGACACGGGGCCGGTTCATGCTCGGGGTGGGAGCCGGCTCGGTCATCGGTGACATGCACATGATGGGCGTCGCGCCCGCCGACACCCGCCGCCGCACGGAACAGTCCCTCGAAGTGATCGTGCGGCTGCTGCGCGGGCACGTCGTCACCCACTCCACCGACTGGTTCGCCCTGGCGGACGGCCGGCTGCAGCTGCAGCCGTTCACGCCGGGCGGGTTCGAGATCGCCGTGGCGAGCGCCGCGTCGCCGTTCGGCATGCGCCTGGCCGGGCGGCTGGGTGTCTCGGCCCTCTCGCACGCGGCGCCGCCGTGGGGCGCGATGCGCGCGGGGCACGGGATCGGTGTGGAGAAGCTGGCGGGACAGTGGCAGCACCTCGCCGAAGCGGCGGACGCGGCGGGCCACGAGGCGTCGCGCTCGAGGTGGCGGCTCGCCGTCCCGGTCCACGTCGCGCACTCCCGCGACGAAGCCGTCGAGCAGGTGTACGGCGGCTGGCTGCGCCAGCGCGTGGAGCTGTGGACGGAAACGATGGGCATGCCCATGGGGCGCGGGGATGCTGCGGCCCGCAAGGCATTCGAGTCCACGGTCGACGCCGGCGGTATCATTCTCGGCGACGTGGACGACTGTGTCGCAGGTGTTCAGAAGCTGCAGGAAGCCAGTGGGGGATTCGGAACTTTGCTGCTGTCGATCCAGCATTGGGCCCGCCACGAGCACACCGTGGAAAGCCTCGACCTCTTCGCCCGCCACGTCGCTCCCCGCTTCACCGGTTCCGCCGAGGGCCTGCGCGCCTCGCAGAGCTGGGCGGCGGCCAGCAAGGCGATTTTCCAGCGGGAGAACCACGAAGCCCGCACCCAGGTGACCAGCGGACAGGAGACCGCCCGATGACGCAGGTCGAACCGAAGGCCCCAGGCCGTACCCGCATCGGGCGGGACCTCTGGATCCTCACGTTCTGCCAGTTCCTCTACTACGGCGGCACGAGCGTCGACCTGACCCTCACGGCCGTCGTGGGCCTGCACCTGGCCCCCACCCCGGCACTGGCGACGGCGCCGCTGACCGCGATGACGACGGTCGCGGTGATCGCCTCGTACGGGACCGGTGTGCTGGCCGCCCGGTTCGGCCACCGGCAGGTGCTCGCCGTCGGCGCGTTCCTCGCTGTGGTCGGCGGGCTCGTCTCGGTCTACGCCACCATCACCGGGTCCTTCTGGGTGCTCTGCGCCGGCACCGCGATCGTCGGCCTGTACAAGGCGACGGGCGGCTACTTCCGGTACCTGGCCACGGATCTCGCACCCGAGCACCAGCGGGAGCGGGCACTGAGCATCGTGCTGACCGGCGGCGTGCTGGCGGCGATCATCGGCCCGCTCGCGGCCACCTGGGCCAGCGACCTGTTCCGGGCCGAGTTCGCGGGGTCCTACCTCCTGGTGGCCATCCTCGGTGCCGTGACGGTGCCACTGGTGATGGCGGTCCGCAGCCCCGCGCGGCGGCGCGCGGCCACCGCCGTGGCCGCTGCCGCCACCACGGCCGCGGCCGTGGTGCAGGTTCGCGTGCGCGAGGTGGTCCGCACCAGCAACTTCATCGTCGCGTTCGCGCTGCTGGCGGTGTCGGGCGGGGTGATGACGCTGTTGATGGCCGTCGGGCCGATCGGCAGCGAGCACGCCGGGCACACCCTCGGCGAGGGCGCCATGGTGATCCAGTGGCACCTGATCGGCATGTTCGCGCCGTCACTGATCAGCGGCAAGCTCGTGTCCCGCTGGGGCGCCGACCGCACCGGCCTCATCGGCGCCGCGGTGCTGCTCGCGGGTGCGGTCGTCGGCGCGTCCGGCCTCGGCCTGACCGCCTTCACGGTGTCGCTCGGCCTCGTCGGCGTGGGCTGGAACCTGCTCTACGTCGCGGGAACCGCGTTCGTGATCCGCACCTACCCGGCCGGCGGCGGCGGGCGGGTGCAGGGGGTCATGGAGGCGACGACCGCCGTCGTGTCGGGTGCGGCTTCCTTCTCCGCCAGCCCGATCTTCCTGTCGCTGGGCTGGCAGGGCACCAACGTCGCCGCGGGTCTGTTCCCACTGGTGCTCGTGATCGCCATGGTTTTCGTGTACCGCAACGGTCGCCGGCAGAAGGCGCTCGAACCGCAACTCGGCTGACGGGAAGCGAAAGGGGGCTCGCGGAGGTTCCGCGAGCCCCGTTCGCCGTTCGGCCGTCAGGCCGGGAAACGCCGGCCGTGCAGGAGCGCGTGCATGCCGAGCAGCACACCGCGGACGTGCTCGGCCGTGGTGTCCCTGGCTCGCAGGCGGAACGTGACACCCGCCTTGCCGTGGTCGATGGCGCGCAGGTAGAAACGCGGGCCGATGGCGTGGAACGGCTCGGCCCAGGTGATCCGCGGCTCCGTGTCGTCGAGCGGGTCGATGGCTGCGTCGGTGGTGAAGAAGTTGAACGACCACACGGATTCCGGTTCCGAGCCGGCCGCGGTGACGCGCGTCCGCAGCTCGGCGACGCGGTCGAGGTCGTAGACGCCGAGGCGGTAGGCCTGGAGGCCGAGCTGGTTGACGCGGACGATCACGTCGTCGAACGGTTCGCCCGGCTCTGCGTCGACCTGGGTCGGCGCCCAGGAGTTCAGCGATGTGACGTACTGCTGCAGGCGCGCGGAAAACCGGTTGGAGGAGATCAGCCGGACCGGCAGCGACCACGTGTCGTGGACGTGGCCGGCAGCGACCAGGTACGCGCTCAGCAGCACCGAAGAGAGCGACACGCCCAACCGGTCGGCCGTCTCCTGTGCGGCCACTCGGGCGGTCTCCGAGCTGAGCGCGGCGAGCAGCACGGGGGAGTCGTGCTCGGCGAACGGCCCGCCGCCGGCGCCGGCCGGCGCGGGGGTGGCGTAGGTGGCCGTGAGCATGCGTTCCCAGTGCCGCAGGGCGGCGTCGTGCTTGGCGCGGAACTTCTCGGAGCGCTGCTCGTTCGCGAGGTCCACGAGGTGGTAGGCGGCCTCGGCCGGCGCGGGTGCTCCCGGGCCGGTGAGCTCGGCCAGCACCTCCTCGCACAGCAGCCGGCGGCTGAACGCGTCGGCGGTGATGTGATGGTTGGCGAAGACGATGTGGCCGGCACGGAACCCGTCGGTCACGATTCGCGCCCGCCAGCTGAAGTCGCTGCGCAGGTCGAACGGTTCGCGCGCCGCCTCGTCGGCCACCTCGCCCAGCTCGGCCCGTTCGGCGGTGACGACCTCGACGTCGAGCGGCCCGCCCGGTGCGTTCACGGTCTGCGTGGGGTTCTTCTTGTCGGTGAGGTCGTAGGTGGTCCGCAACGAGTCGTGCCGGGCGGCGACGACGTCGAACGCGGCGCGGACCCGGTCGGTGCTCACCGGGACCGGAACCGGCCACAGCTCGGCGCCGTTCGGCTCGTGCCACCGGTGTCTCGGGTGGAACTCGACGTCACGCCAGCAGGAAAGCTGTCCGAACGTCAAGGGCCCGGTCAGGGTTCCGGATGGTTTCATGGTGTCCTCGTGGTCGTCGAATCTCCCTCGCCTGTTCATTGATAGCGCGGCAGCCGGGTCCCGGGCGGCAGCTTGGCGCACGGATAACTGCCGCCGGAGTGCCCGCCTTGCTGCCGGATGGTGCGGCGGCGCCGAACCTAGATTTTTCAGGGTGCGTAGCTCATCCGGTGCCGACGAGTTCGAGCCCGCTCTAGTCGGCGAAGGCGCCCCGGGCGCCGAATGGCAGTCGATCGCGCTGGCCACCCGGCTCCCGTGTGGGGTGCCGGGCGAAAGAGCGTGGCTGGGCGCTTGGGCGATCGCACTGGGCGCCACCCTGGGCCGCACCGAGGTCTGCTTCGGCGCAGGCGAGGACACCGTGTTCGCCCACCTCGATCCCGACCGCACGGTGGCCGAGCTGCTCACCGGTCTGGACCACCGCAGTGGACACAGGAAAGGGCGCTACGACACGGCTTTCGGGGAGAGCGGCGACAAGGACGTGGTCGTGGTCGTCGACCGGGGTGTGCTGCGCCACCGCACGGACGCCGCCCGGGCCCGGTCGCTGGCCGTGCGTCTCGAACTCGCACTGGCGGCCGTCGTCACCACCCCCGGCGCCCGCCTGCGGGAGCTCGACCTGCTCACCCGGCAGGAACGCGAAGATGCGCTCGTGGGCTGGCAGGGCGAGGTCGTCGAGCTGCCGGCCACGACGCTGCCGGACCTGATCACCGAGACCGTCCGGCGTGTGCCCGCCGCGACCGCGCTGCGTTTCGAGGGTGCCTCGGTCACCTACGCCGAGCTGGCGGCGCGCGCCAACCGGCTGGCTCACCACCTGAGCGCGCTCGGGGCCGGGCCGCGAAGCGTGGTGGCGGTGGCCGTCCCGCGGTCGGTGGAGCTGGTCGTCGCCCTGCTGGCGGTGCACAAACTGGCCGCCGCCTACCTGCCGCTCGACCGCGACCACCCGCGCGAGCGGCTGGCGACGGTGCTCGAGGAGGCGCGGCCCGCAGTGGTCCTGACCACCGGCCCGGAGGCCGATCTGCCGGACGGTCACCCGGTGCTGGCGCTGGACGACCCCGCCGTGGTGGCTGCGCTCGAGGCCGAACCTGAGACACCTCCGTCGATCCGCGTGGCCGGGGACGACCCGGCCTACGTCATCTACACCTCCGGGTCGACCGGGCGGCCCAAGGGTGTCGTGGTCACCCACGCGGCGATCGTGAACCGGTTGCTGTGGATGCAGTCGCGCTACCCGCTCACCGAGTCGGACCGGGTCGTGCAGAAGACCCCGATCACCTTCGACGTGTCGGTGCCGGAACTGTTCGGCCCGCTGATCGCCGGCGCGGTGCTCGTGCTCGCGCGCCCGGGCGGGCACCGGGATCCGGCCTACCTCGCCGGGCTTTTCACCGGTGAAGGTGTGACGTGCGCACATTTCGTGCCGTCGATGCTCCAGGTCTTCCTGCAGGACCCGGCAGCCGCGCGCTGCGCCTCGCTGCGCCGGATCTCCTGCAGCGGCGAAGCGCTGTCTCCGCAGACCCGGGACCGGTGCCTGGCGCTGCTCGACGTGCAATTGCTGAACCTTTACGGGCCGACGGAGGCCGCGGTCGAGGTGACCTACTGGGACTGCGGCGGCGACGAGCCCGGCGCACCGGTGCCGATCGGGCTGCCGGTCTGGAACACGAGGCTGTACGTGCTGGACGCGGTGTCCCGGCCCGTCCCGGTGGGAGTTCCCGGCGAGCTGTACCTCGCGGGCGCCCAGCTCGCCATCGGGTACCTCAACCGTCCGGACCTGACCGAGGAACGGTTCGGCTCCGATCCGTTCGGTCCGCCGGGCAGCCGCATGTACCGGACCGGTGACGTGGTCCGCCGGCGCGCCGACGGAGTGGTCGAGTACCTCGGGAGGGCCGACGACCAGGTGAAGATCCGCGGCTTCCGCGTGGAGCTCGGCGAGGTCGAGTCCGTGGTGCGGCGGGCGCCGGGGGTGGTTCACGCCGCCGTCGTCGTGCGCCCGGACCGGTTCGGTGAGCCGCGGATCGTGGCCTACCCGGTGTCCGCCGGTGGTGTCCTCGACGTGGCGGCGCTGCGCGCGTTCGTCGCGGGCGTGGTGCCCGACTACATGGTGCCCGCTGCGTTCGTCCGGCTCGACGAATTGCCGGTGACCGCCAACGGCAAGCTGGACCGCAAGCGGCTGCCCGAACCGGCCGCCGTGGCGACGGGCGCCGGCGGCAGTGCGCGGACCGAACGCGAGGCACAGCTGTGCCGGCTGTTCTCCGACGTGCTCGAACTGCCGGGGATCGGTGTGGGGGACGACTTTTTCGCGCTCGGCGGGCAGTCCCTGCTTGCCGTGCGGCTGCTGAGCCGGATCCGGACCGTGCTGGGCGCCGACCTCGACCTGGCCACGGTGTTCGACGCGCCGACCCCGGCGGAGCTCGCACGTGCCCTCGATGCCGCGGCCCCCCGGCCGGAGCGCCGTGCGTTGCGGCCGGCCTCCCGACCGGAGCGTGTTCCCCTTTCCGCGGCCCAGCGGGGGATGTGGTTGCTGAACCGGTTGGAGGGCCCCAGCGCCACCTACAACATCCCGCTGTCGTTGACCCTGCGCGGCCCGCTCGACGTGACGGCGCTCGGGGCGGCACTGCGGGAACTGGTGACCCGGCACGAGATCCTGCGCACCGGCTACCGCGAGATCGACGGCGCGCCGGTCCAGGTCGTGCGGGAGCCCCGGATTCCGCTCGACGTTGTGCGCGCCGAGCCGGCGGGGCTGGCCGACCGGGTGCGCGTCGAAGCGCGGCGGCCGTTCGACCTCACACGCGACCCGGTCGTCCGGGCGACCTTGTTCGCGGTCACCGAGGAGCACCACGTGCTGCTGCTCGTCGTGCACCACATCGCCGGCGACGGCTGGTCGATCCGCCCGATCGCCGACGATCTCGCCGCCGCGTACCTTTCCGAAGTGGACGGAGTACCCGCGTCGCGGCCACCGCTTCCGATTCAATACGCGGATTACGCGCGCTGGCAGGCGGAAACGCTCGAACCGGTGCTGGCGGAGCAGCTGTCCTATTGGGAACGCCGGCTTGCCGGAGCGCCGGCCGAACTCGCCTTGCCTGCCGACCGGCCGCGGCCGGCAGGCGGGGAGAGTTCGGCCCACCGGGCTGGCCTGGTCGAGTTCACCGTGGACGCCACCGTCACCGGCCGGCTGCGCGAGCTCGCAACCCGGCATCGGGTCACGCTGTTCATGGTCCTGCACGCGGGCCTCGCCGCGCTGCTCACCCGGCTCGGCGCGGGCGAAGACCTGCCGATCGGCTCGGTGGTCGCGGGCCGGCCGGACGAGGCGCTGGAGGAGCTGGTCGGCTTCTTCGTCAACACCCTCGTCCTGCGGACCGACACCAGCGGGAACCCGGGGTTCGGCGAGCTGCTCGACCGGGTCCGGGAGGCGGACCTGGCCGCGTTCCGATACCAGGACGCGCCGTTCGACCTCGTCGTCGAACGGCTCAACCCCCCTCGCCCGCCGGGCCGGCACCCGCTGTTCCAGACGATGCTCGTGCTCCAGAACACCGCGACGGCCGGGTTCGGCGCGGGCGCGCTGACCGGCGAGGTCGAGGAACTCCCGGTCGGCGAAGCGAAGTTCGACCTGTGCGTCACCTTCACCGAGCACCCGACCGGGCTGGCGGCGGTGCTCGAATACGCCACAGACCTGTTCGACGAGGAGACCGCGGACCTGCTCGCGACCGCCCTGCGGGACGTGCTGGCCGAGCTGGCCACCGCTCCGGACACTCGGGTCGGTGAACTGGCCGTGCCCGAGGAACTCGTCGGCCGCGGCACACCGCCGGTCGCGGAACCGGCCGGCACGGCGGCGGTCGTCACGGGACCGCCACGCACCGCGCAGGAGGAGCTCCTGCTGGCCGCGTTCCGGGACCTGCTCGGCCGGCCCGACATCGACCTGGGCGGCAACTTCTTCGAGTTCGGCGGGTACTCGCTGCTCGCCGTCCGCCTGGTCAGCCGGGTGCGCGCCGTGCTCGGCGTCGACCTGACGGTGCGGCAGCTGTTCGAGACTCCGACTGTCGCGGGCCTCGCGGGCTACCTGCGGGGCGCGTCCGGGCCCAGCCGGCCCGCGCTCACCCGGCAGCCGGCCGAGCCGGACCAGATCCCGCTTTCCCACGCACAGCAACGGCTTTGGTTCCTCAACCACGTGAGCGGGCCGACCGGCACGTACAACGTGCCCTGGGCGTTCCGCGCCCGCGGCCCGCTCGACCTGGCCGCCCTGCGCGCCGCGGTCCGCGACGTGGTCACGAGGCACGAGCCGCTGCGCACGGTCTTTCCCGACGTGGCCGGTGTGCCCGCGCAGCGGCTGCTCGATCCCGGTGAGGTCACCGTGGCCGTGGTCGACGGGGACGCCGACCTGGTCTTCCGGCAGCACGCCGGGCGCGGGTTCGACCTCGCGGTGGACGCACCCCTGCGGGTGACGGTGATCGTGGTGGCACCGGATGAGCACGTCGTGCTGTTCGTGATGCACCACATCGCGGTCGACGGCTGGTCGTTGAACGTGCTCGCGCGTGACTTCGCCACCGCGTACCGGGCGCGGCTCGGCGGCAACGCGCCCGGCTGGTCCGAGCTGCCCGTCCGATACGTCGACTACACCGCCTGGCAGGACCGGCTGGACACCACCGAGGGGCTCGCCTACTGGCGGCGCGCGCTGGCCGGGTCGCCGGACACGATCGCGCTGCCCACGTCCGGGGACCGGCCGGACGCGCCGGCCGGGGAGGTCCGCCTCGCGCTCGGCACCGGTGCCCACGCCGGTCTGCAGGAGCTGGCCCGGGCGCACGGCGTGACGCTGTTCATGGTGCTGCAGGCCGCGGTCGCCGTGGTGCTCACCCGGACCGGGTCGGGCACGGACCTCCCGATCGGCACCGCCGTCGCGGGCCGTGCCGACGACGCGCTGGCCGACCTCGTCGGCTTCTTCGTCAACACCCTCGTGCTGCGCGTGGACACCTCCGGCGAGCCGTCGTTCGCCGGGTTGCTCGAGCGGGTGCGCGAGGTCGACCTCGCCGCCTACGTCCACGAGGATCTTCCGTTCGACCGGCTCGTCGAGGCGCTCAACCCGCACCGGTCGGGCACGAACCAGGCGTTGTTCCAGGTCAGCGTGGTGCTCAACGAGGGCGATCCGCTGCCCCCGCGGCTGCCCGGACTCGTCGTGACGCCCGGGCCCGAGGCGGGCCCGACGGCGAAGTTCGACCTGGCCTTCACCTTCACCGAGCGGGACGGCTTGGCGGGCCTCGTGGAATACAGCACGGGCCGCTTCGACGCCGCGACCGTCACGGTGCTGGCCGAGTGCGTGAGCGCCGTGCTCGAAGCGGTGCTGCGCGCACCGGACGTGCCGATCGGCGAGATCGACCTGCCGAGGCTGCCTGCGCGGGCTGCCGGGCCGGTGACGCGGCAGCGGACGGCCGGCCCCGAGGTGATCGCCGACCCGGAGGTGACCGAGGCGCTGCGCCGCCTGTTCGCCGACGTGCTGGAACGCGCGGACGTGGACCCGCACGACAACTTCTTCGAGCTGGGCGGCTATTCGCTCACCGCCGCCCGGCTGGTGGGCACGATCCGCCGGTCGCTGGGCACGGACGTCGCCGTACGGACCCTCTTCGAGGCGCCGACCCCGGTCGCGCTGGCCGCGCGGCTGGGTGCCGACCGCCGGACCGAACGGGCGAGCTCGCTCGAGCCCGTGTTCGCCTTGCGTGCCACCGGATCCGGAACCCCGCTGTTCTGCGTGGCCCCGGCGGCGGGCATCGGCTGGGTCTACTCCGGACTGCTGGGGTGGCTCGGGGCAGGCAACCCGGTGTTCGCGCTGCAGTCGCGAGCGCTCGGGGAACCCGCGGCGCTGGGCGAGAGCGCCGAGGAGATCGTGGCCGGTCACCTGGCGCGGATCCGGGCGGTGCGGCCGCACGGGCCGTACGCCTTGCTCGGCTGGTCGTTCGGCGGCGCGGTCGCGCACCGGCTGGCGGCCCGGCTGCAGGCCGAGGGCGAGGTGGTCGAACTCGTGTCCATTATGGATGGTTACCCGGCGCGTACCGGCCGGCCCCGGGATCCGCAAGACCCTGAGCTGATCGGCGAGCTGCTGGCCTCATTGGGGCTCGACGAGGGCTTGCCGGGACAGGATTTCGTGAAGATCGTGTCCCATGAGGACAGTCCGCTCGCCGGGCTGCCCGAGGACGTCGCGCGCCGCCTGCCGGCCGTCTTCGCCGGCAACGTCGCGGTGGCGGGCCTGCCCGACGACGCGCCGGTCTACACCGGCCCGGTGCTGTTCTTCCTGGCCACCGAGGGCCGCGACGAGACGTTCCCCGAACCGGCCGACTGGGCGCCGTACGTGGCCGGGGAGTTCGAGGTGTGCGAGGTACCGGTGGCCCACGGTGAGCTGACGTCGCCCGCCGCGCTCGCCGTGGTCGGCCCGGAACTCGCGCGGCGGCTGCGCTGACGGCGAAGGGCGCGGGGGCGGCTCGCCGTCCCCGCGCCCTCGAGAAGGGTCAGGACACGTCCATCGGCGCGCGGACGCACCGGTCCAGCTCGGCGATGAGGTTCCCGGGATTCTCGGTGAAGTACATGTGCGCACCCGGCAGCGCCACGAAGTCCACCCCGGACCCGCCGACCTCGGCCCAGCCCGCGGCGTCGGCTTCGGACACCAGCTCGTCGTGCTCACCGCGCAGCACTGTGATCGGCACGGGCAGCGGGAGCCGGGAGCTCGGCTCGTACTCGTCGGCGATGGTCATGTCCGCCCGCAGGGCGGGCAGGACGACCTCGCGCAGGTCCGGGTCGGCGAGGGCGGCGTGGCGGTAGCCGACGAGGTCGGCGAGCCGCGACACGAACTCGTCGTCGGACAGGGCGGCGGTGCCCAGCCGCACCCGGGGTGCCCAGGGCGAGGCGATGCCGCTCACCACGAGCCGCCGCGGGAGCGGCAGCGCCCGGGTGACGAGCGCCTGCGCCGTCTCGTAGGCCGCCAGTGCGCCGAAGCTGTGTCCGAAGAGGACGAACGGGCCGCCGGCCGCGGCCTCGGCGGCCTTCGCGGCCACCACGTCGACCACCTCGGCCATGGTGGTCAGCGGCTGGTCGAGGAACTGTTCCTCGCGCCCGGGCAGCTGCACCGGCACGAGCGACAGGCGATCGCCGGCGTGCTCGCGCCACTGCCGGAACAGGCTCGCACCGGCGCCGGCGAACGGCACGCACACCAGGCTGGTCGTCGTCATGGGGTCGCCTCCTGCTTGGTTCGGACGAGTTCGGTCATCGCGGTCAGGGAGGAATGGGCGTACAGCTCCCGCATCGAGACGGCCGGCAGGCCGGCGCCCGCGAGCTCGTTGCCCAGCCGGGCGGCCAGCAGCGAGTTCCCGCCGAGCTCGAAGAAGTTGTCCCCGGCCGCGACCGGGCCGCCGAGCAGTCCTTCCCACAGCCGGGCGATCCGCTTGGTCAGCGGGTCGTCGTGCGGGCCCGGTCCCGACGCGCCGGACGGGGGAGCGGGCGCGGGCAAGCGCGTGGTGTCGACCTTGCCGTTGGCGTTGAGCGGAAGCGCGGGAACGGCGGTCAGCGTGTCGGGGACCAGGTGCGCGGGCATTCGCGTGGCCAGCCGCCGGCGCAGCTCCGCCAGCCTGTCGGGCGCGGTGGTCACCACGTACGCGTCGAGGCCTGTGGAACTCCGGGGGACGACCGCCGCCGCGGTGACCGCGGGATCGTCGGTCAGGGCCTGGCGGACCTCGCCGAGCTCGATCCGGTGACCGCGGATCTTGACCTGGTCGTCGAGGCGCCCGAGGTGCTCCAGCTCGCCGTCGGGCAGCTCCCGCCCGCGATCGCCGCTGCGGTACAGCGTGCCGGGGCCTTCCGGGTCGGGGAGGAACCGCTCGGCGGTCAGCTCGGGCCGGTCGAGGTAGCCCAGGGCCACGCCGGCGCCCCCGACGTGGATCTCGCCGGGCTGCCCGGCCGGCACCCGGGTGCCGTGCTCGTCGAGCAGCCGCACGGTCCAGCCTGGCAGCGGGCGGCCGACCGAGCGGGAGCCGAGCGCGACGTCGGCGGCGGTCAGCGTGCGCGCCGTGACGTGCACCGTGGTTTCGGTGATGCCGTACATGTTCTCCACGCGTGCGTGCGGGTACCGGTCGAACCACGGGCCGAGCGTGCGGACGTCGAGCGGTTCACCGCCGAACACCAGCAGGCGGACGGAAAGCCCGCCGCCGGCGAACGCCGGGGTGGCGAGCAGCGGGGCGAACGCCGACGGCGTCTGGTTCAGCACCGTCACGTGTTCGCGCTCCAGCAGGGCGTGGAACTCGGCGGGATCACGGGCGGTCCAATGGGGGACGACCACCAGCCGGCCGCCGGTCATCAGGCACACCCACATCTCCCACACCGAGAAGTCGAAGGCGAAGGAGTGGAACAGGGTCCACACATCGCTCCCGGACAACTCGAACTCCGCCGCGGTGGCGTCGAGCAGTGCGACGACCGTCCGATGGGCAACGAGCACGCCCTTGGGTCGCCCGGTGGAGCCGGAGGTGTGGATGACATACGCGACATCGCCCGCGGCCGGTCCGGCCGGGGCGGGCCGGTCATCCGCGGCAGGCGACGCCACGTCCACGACCCGTGCGCCTTCGACGGCGGTGGCGGAATTCCCGACCACCACGTCGATTCCGGTGTCCGCGGCGATGAACGCGAGCCGCTCGGCGGGGTAGTCCGGATCGAGCGGCACGTACGCGGCGCCGGCCTTCAGCACGGCGAGCAGCGCGACGACCAGCTCCGTGCCGCGGGGCAGCCCGACCCCGACCCGGTCGCCGGGCGACACTCCGGCCGCGGCCAGGGTCCGGGCGAGGTCCGAGGAGCGCCGGTGCAGCTGCGCGTAGGTGAGCGTGGTGCCGTCGGACGTCACGGCCGGGCGGTCCGGTGCGGCCGCGGCCTGACGGGCGAACAGGGACACGATCGTGCGCTCGGGGAGGGCGCCGGACTTCGCGGGTGACGACTTCACGGTGGGTCTGGTCCATTCGTCCGAAGTGGATCGTGCGGCGCAGCCGCGCCGCGAGATCAACGGTATCCGTGCGGGCTCGGACTTCCGGGGAAGAACAACGGCATTTGGGCCGGGCCGCGCCGCGCGCGCAACTGCCGGTCGGGTTGCCGGGCGCGGGCGGGTGGTGCTGGTAGAAACCGCGGCAGCGCCTGCCGCGGCACGGAAATCCGGGCGGGGGCACGCGTTCGACCACGAGGTCCGGATCGGGCCTCGTGGTCGAACGCGGGCGGCGCGGCGCCGGAAACTCAGGAGGGGGTGACGTCCAGCGGCAGCCGCCGCACGCCGATGAGGCTCTTCGGGTGGTGGAACAGGGTCGGCTCGTCGGTGGCGACGGCGAACGACTGGTACCGCTCCAGCAGGTGCTCGAGCGCGATGCGCGTTTCCAGCCGCGCCAGCGGGGCACCGAGGCAGAAGTGCATGCCCTGCCCGAAACCGAGGTGCCGGTTCGGGCTGCGGTGCGGGTCGAACCGGTCCGGGTCGGGGTAGGCCGCTTCGTCCCGGTTGGCCGAAGCCACCCAGAGCGTGAGCATCTGGCCCGCCGGAATGGTCCGGCCGCCCACCTCGGACTCGCGCTTGGTGATCCGGGCGAGGCGGGAGAACGCCGGGCGCATCCGGACGACCTCTTCGACGGCGTCGGGGATCAGGCCGGGGTTCGCGCGCAGTTCCGCCACGGCGCCGGGGTTCTCGTCGAGAGCCAGCACGGTGTTGCCCAGGACGGCGGTCGTGGTGATGTGGCCGGCGAGCAGCAGCAGGGCGACGAACCCGCACACCTCGTCGTCCGACAGCCGTTCCCCGTCCAGCTCGACCTGTACCAGCTGGCTCAGCAGATCGTCGCCGGGCGCGGAGCGGATCTTCGCGACGTGGTCGGTCAGGTAGGCGTGCATCTCGGCCGCGGTCGTGGCGAACCCGATCACCTCGGCCTCGGTCGGCAGCGCGTTCTCCGACCCGCCGTTGGCGAGGATGAACGCGTCGGCCCAGCGCTGGAAATGCGGCCGGTCCTCGCTCGGCACCCCGACCACCTCGGCGATCACGGTCACCGGCAGCGGGTGGCTGAGGTGCCCGACCAAGTCGATCCGCTCCTGCCCGGCGACCTCGTCGAGCAGGGCGCGGGTCAGCTCGTGGATGCGGGGCGCGAGCTCGTTGACGAACCGGGGCGTGAACGCCTTGCTGACCAGGCTGCGCAGCTTGCGGTGCAGCGGCGCGTCCATGCCGACGATGTTGCTCCGGTTGATCCACTCCATGCCCGGGAACGACGGGATGAGCGCGCTCATGTCACTCGAGTACGTCTCGGGGTCGGCGAGCACGCGGGTGATGTCGGCGTGCCGGAACACGTGCCAGACGCCGGGGGTTTCGTCCTGGCTCACCGGTTCCGTCGCGCGCATCTCGGTGAACCAGGCCAACAGCGAACTCAAGGACTCCGGGGTGATCTGCTCGGCATCCGCTCCGGCGGTGGTCATCTGCTGCACTCCTGTCGTACGGGACGGTTGCGCGGCGAACTCGACGCCTGGACCTTATGCGGCCGGCGGCGCCGTTTTGCCTGGTCAGGGTGGTCAACGGGGTGAACGGTAGGGGTAGGCGCGCTCCCGCGCCTACCCCTAGCGGACCCCATGCCCGCCCGTGCGCCGCGCCGATCCCCTAACCTCCGCGCCGCGTGGTTGTCGGTGCTGGTTCGTGATCCTTAGGTTCGGTGCCGAGGCCTGGCGGTGGTGTGCGCACCGAAGACGCCGCGTGGTCCGCGAACCCGAGGAGACGACTCATGAGCACGCAAGATGTGGCCGCGCCCGACTCCGCCGAAAGCACGAACGGCAAGGTGGAGTTCCCGGCTCGCCCGCCGGCGCCCGTGCAGATGCACGAACTGGACTTCCTGCTCGGCGAGTTCCGGTGCGAATACACCAATCTCACCACGGACCCGGTGAGTTCGGGCGTGGCCACCTGGACAACGGTGCCGATTCTGGGCGGGCATTACTACGAGATGACGCAGACGGTGCCGGTTCCGGGCGTCAGCAGCCGCTGGGTGTTCGGCTGGAATCAAGCGGACTCCACATTCTTCACAAGTTATTACGACGATTGGGGTAACCACGGGGCAACCAAATGCGAGGGGTGGCAAGACGGCGAGCTCAAATGCACCGGTGACTACTTCGCGTTCGGGCAGCCCTTCGTGTTCCAGGAGGTCTTCGCCCAGGTCGACGACGACCACTACACCAAGCACGGCTTCGTGCGCCAGGCGGACGCCTGGGTGCCGGTCGACGTGATCCACTGCCACCGCGTCTGACTGCCGACGGGTCCGGCAGACCGGCTCCCCCGGGCGACGTCCCGGTGTCCGGGGACCGGTTTGCCTGATCGGGCAGTGGCGGCCAGGAGTTCGGGCAGACTTCGGCCTCCGTGGGACTGCCCGGTTCGTCGTGTACGCCTCGCCTGCTCCGGTGCGCGGCCGGGTGCGCCGGGGGATCGGGTCACCTGCGCTGGTAGCCATCGCGCGGGAGCACGATCACCGGCGGATCACGGCACGTGGGCGAACGAACACGCCGTCGTGGAGCCCGGGGCAACGGTTCGCCGGGCGCCTTGACAGGAGCGACGGTGATCGTATCCTCAGAGTTATGAGCGTCATCGAGGGAATCGATATCGAATCGGCGACGGCGCTGCGCACTATGGTCTTCTGGTGAAATTCGATTGAACCAATCGAGTGTTCACGCATTTTTTGTGTGACTTCGAAGCGGGACGAGAAGTACTGTCCGGTGTGCTCAATGACGAGTTCCGGAATTCCCGGATGATTTCCGGATGCGTCTCGGAAAGCGAACTGCTTTCGCCCGCCGTCGGCGCGGCCGTGCCACTTCGACCGCCGATGGCTCGACGGGAATCGACGCAGGACGGGCTTGACGCCGCTTGTCTTGAGCAACCCTGGCCGGCGGCCGGATTTTCGCACACGGCGGGGAGACACCGGTGGACTTGGTTGAGCGTGAGCAAGCGCTTGCGTTGCTCGAAGCCCTCTTCGAAGAGGTCGCGGCGGGCGAGGGACGTTCGGCACTGATCAGCGGTCCGGTCGGGACCGGCAAGACCGCCTTGCTCGGCCGGGCGGTGACTGCCGTGGCCGGGCCGGCGCTGGTGCTCTCCGCGCGGTGCTCCCGCGCGGAGCAGTCGCTGGCGATGGGCGTGATCGACCAGCTGCTGCAGTCCCCGGCGTGGCCGGCGGAGGTGCGAGCGCCGCTGCTGCAGCAGTTCGGCCAGGCCGGTCTGCCCTGCGCGGCGGCGGATCTGTCGCACTCCAGCGTGACGTCGACGGCGGTCACCGTGTCCAACGCGATGCTGTCGCTGGCTCTGCGGCGTCCGCTGGTGGTGGTCGTAGACGACATCCAATGGGCCGACCGGACCTCGCTGGCGGTGCTCGCGATCTTCCTCCGCCGTATCAGTTCGTCGCGGATCCTGGTGCTGCTCACGGAATCGACCTCGCGGTTCGGCGTCGACTGGGAGTTCCGGGCGGAGCTGCACGCGCAGCCGGGGTTCCTGTGGTTGCGGCTGCGCCGGCTCTCCGCGACCGGGACCGGCGAGCTGGTCCGGCGGCGGGCCGGGGCCGAGGTCGCCGCGAGATCGGCGACCGCGTACCACGACGCGTCCGGCGGAAACCCGTTGCTGCTGAACGCGTTGCTGCGTGATCACCTGTCCGGCGGAACCGGTGCGGCCGGTGCGACCAGTGCGGCCGAAGCGGACGAGCCGATCGTGGCGGGGGAGTCGTTCGCCAGGGCGGTGCAGGCCTGTCTGCACCGGTGCGAGCCGGCCGTGCGCGAGATCGCCCAGGCGCTGGCAGTGCTGCCCGACGACAACGTTGTCGGCAGATCGAGGCGCCTTCTCGACCTGAACACGCACGACGTCGTCAGCGGTGTGTCGACGCTTGCGGAGATCGGGTTGGTCGAGAACGGCGCTTTCCGGCACCCCGCGGCGCGCCGCGCCGTGCTCGATTCGCTCTCGCTCGAGGAGTGGGCGCGCCACCACGCGCGCGCCGCGCGGCTGATGTACCTGGAGTCCGCGCCGGCGCCGCTGGTCGCGTCGCTGCTGTTGCTCGCGGGTGAAACCGAGGAACCGTGGGCTCCGGGGGTCTTGCTCGAAGCGGCACTGGAGGAGGACGAGCCCGCCCGCGCGCTGGAGATGATCGACCTCGCCGCTCGGAGCACGTCGGACGAGCGCGAGCGCGCGCTTGTCGTCAGCGCCCGGGTCCGGATCGAATGGCGGGCCAACCCGGCGGCCGCGCAGCGCGGCCTGCCCGCGCTGCAGGACGCGATGCGCCAGGGCCACCTCACGGACTGGAGCGCCAGCGCGCTGATCCTGTACTTGCTCTGGCACGGCAAGGCCGACGAGGTCAGCACGACCTGGAACCTGCTGAAGGAGCTGCCGCCGAGTGCCGAGCCTCCGGAAGACTCGGAACTGCGCGCGATGCACCTGTGGACGCAGTACCTGCACCCGGAATCGCACTCGCAGCTGGACACCCTTGCGCCGCCGGTGCCGGCGGACGCGGGGCCGGCCCAGGAGATGAGCGTTCTCGCGGCGAGCGCGCTCACCGCCGTGCTGACCGAGGGGCCGGACGAAGAGCGGGTGGTGGACGCCGAGTACGTGCTGAGCACCTGCCGGCTCGGCGACACGACCGTCGAATGGCTGCTCGTCGCCGTGCTCACGCTCATCTACGCCGGCCGGCTGGACCGCGCGTCGACGTGGTGCGACTCGTTGCTGGCCGAGGCGAACGTGCGTGGGGTGGTGACCTGGCAGGCGATCCTGTCGGCTGCGTCGGCCGACATCGCCCTGCGGACGGGGGAGACCGAGACCGCGCTGGAGCTGGCGACGGCCGCGCTCGACCTCGTGCCACTGGAGGGCTGGGGCGTGGTCGTCGGCTATCCGCTGGGGTGCCTGCTCACGGCGGCGCTCGTCACCGGCCGGCTCGACGACATCGGCGACGAGGTCTGGGATGCCGTGCCGGACAAGATGTTCGCGAGCGGCTTCGGGGTGCAGTACCTCCACGCCCGCGCCTACCACCTGCTCATCACCTCCCGGCCGAGGGCGGCGGTCGACGAGTTCCGCCGCTGCGGTGAGGTCATGCGCGACTGGGGTCTGGACAACCCGCTGCTGGCCGCGTGGCGCCACGGTGCCGCGGAGGCGTACCTGGTCCTCGGTGAGGTCGACGAGGCGCGGGAACTGCTCGCGGAGGAGGCCGGTCTGCCCGGCGCCGGCGACGCGGTCGTGCGCGGTGGCTGGCTGCGGTTGCGCGCGGCCACGGAGGAGCAGGCGCCGGCGCGGGTTTCCCTGCTGCGCCAGTCGGTCGAGCTCCTGGAGGCCGGCGCGAACCGGATCGAGCTGATGCTCGCACTGGCGAGCCTGGCGAACGCCCACAGCGAGCTGGGCGAGTTCGGGCGCGCCAAACTGGTCGCGCGACGGGCCAGGCAGATGGCGAAGCTGTCCGGGGCCGCCGCGCTGTGCGACGAAATCCTTTCCGTCGCCCTGACGCGCCGCCGCCAGACCTCGCCCCAGGACACTGTCGAGCAGGTTGCCCGGGCCGCGCTGTCCGACGCCGAGTTCCGGGTCGCCAACCTGGTTTCCCGCGGGATGACCAACCGGGAGATCAGCGCGGAGCTGTTCCTCACCGTGAGCACGATCGAACAGCACCTCACGCGGATCTACCGGAAGCTGGACGTCAAGGGTCGTCCGGAGATGGTTTCGTTGCTGCAGTGGGGAATCGGGGCTTCGCGCTCGCGCGATACAGGGGTCTCCTAGGGGTAGGGGGTGCGATTCCCGACGGCGAAGATCGGTAGCGGGCCACCGGCCGCCGTCGGCCGTAAGCACCGTTCGGGAGTTGATCCCGAGCGCGTTGCCGACCGGTGATCATCCCGGCTTGAGCCCACGTCGTCACCGTCGGCGGATGTGCGGCCGTCGCGCTGACTCCCCACTGCGAAGAGGTAGGCGCCATGCCGGAATCCCTGCCGGGTCACTCCTCGACCGAGTCCGAGGAACCGGCCGAGCCGATCGCCGTGGTCGGGATTTCGTGCCGGTTGCCCGGTGCGCCGGACCCCGCGCGGTTCGCCGCATTGCTGAGCACCGGACGCGACCACGTCACCGAGGTACCGCCGGGCCGCGCCGCTGCCGACGCGTTCGCGATGTTCCCGGAACTGGCGGCCCGGGGCGGGTTCCTCGACGACGTCGCCGGCTTCGACGCCGCGTTTTTCGGGATCTCGCCACGGGAAGCGGCGTCGATGGACCCGCAGCAACGGCTGATGCTCGAGCTGGCGTGGGAGGCGTTCGAGGACGCCGCGATCGTGCCCGAGCGGCTGCGGAAGACGGCGACGGGTGTGTTCGTCGGCGCCATCGCCGACGACTACGCGGCGCTGGTGCACGAGCGGGGTGCGGTGGGCGTGTCCGCGCACACGCTCACCGGGCTCAACCGGGCGATGATCCCCAACCGGATCTCCTACACGCTGGGGCTGCGGGGGCCGAGCCTCGCGGTGGACACCGGTCAGTCCTCGTCGCTCGTCGCGGTGCACCTCGCCGCGGAGAGCGTGCGCCGAGGCGAATGCTCGATCGCCGTCGCGGGCGGGGTGAACCTGAACCTCGCGGCGGCGAGCACGGTCGCGGTCGCGCGGATGGGCGCGTTGTCCCGCAGCGGCCGGTGCCACACCTTCGACGCCCGCGCCGACGGCTACGTTCGCGGCGAGGGCGGCGGGGCCGTTGTCCTCAAACGACTCTCGGCCGCGGTGGCCGACGGCGATCGGATCTACTGCGTGCTGCGCGGCGGCGCCGTCAACAACGACGGCGGCGGCGCGGGGTTCACCGTGCCCGAGCAGCAGGCACAGGAGGAGCTCCTGCGTGCCGCGTACCGGCGGGCCGGGGTCGCCCTCGCCGAGGTCGGCTACGTGGAGCTGCACGGGACCGGGACCCCGGTCGGTGACCGGGTGGAGGCCGCGGCACTCGGCGCCGTCCTGGGTGCGGCCCGCGCGGTGGGCGCACCGCTTCCCGTGGGCTCGGTCAAGACGAACGTCGGTCATCTCGAAGGCGCCGCGGGGATCGCCGGCCTGCTCAAGGTCGCACTCGGACTGGCACACGGCACGCTGTACCCGACGCTCGGGTTCCGTTCCGCGCCACCGGAGATCCCGCTCGAGACGTTGCGGCTGAGGATGACCACCGAGTCCGCGCCCTGGCGGGGCACCGCGGCGGTCGCCGGCGTGAGCTCGTTCGGGATCGGCGGCACCAACTGCCACCTCGTCCTTTCCGGACCCCCGGTGACCGAAGCCGAGTCCGAAGTAGACTCACCGGTGGCGGGTTCGTGGGTTCCGCTGGCGGTGAGCGGACGTGACGTCGCCGCCGTGCGGGCGCAGGCCGGCGCCGTGCTCGCGCACTGGGACGACCGCCCCGCCACGACCCCGGCCGAGCTGGGCCACGCCCTCGTCGCGACGCGATCGCACTTCGCCGCTCGCGCCGTGGTGCTCGGCCGTGATCGAGCCGAGCTGCGCGCGGGCCTGACCGCGCTCGCCGCGGGAGAAGCCGCTCCGCAGGTGGTGCGTGGTTCGGTGGTGCCCGCGCAGTCCGCGGCGTTCGTGTTCCCGGGCCAGGGCTCGCAGTGGCCCGGCATGGCGACCGAGCTGGCGGCGGCGTACCCGGTGTTCGCGCGGAACCTGGCCGAGTGCGCCGGGCACCTCGCCGACTTGGTGGGCTGGAACCTCCTGGACGTGCTGGCCGACCCCGACCCGGCGGCGCTGGACCAGGTCGACGTGGTGCAGCCGGCGCTGTTCTCGGTGATGGTGAGCCTGGCCGAGCTGTGGCGCTCGTTCGGAGTCCGGCCGGCGGCCGTCGCCGGGCACAGCCAGGGCGAGATCGCCGCCGCGGTGGTGGCCGGTGGGCTGAGCCTGGCCGACGGCGTGCGAGTGGTGGCGCTGCGCAGCCGCGCGTTGCGGGCGCTGGCGGGCGCGGGCGGCATGCTTTCCGTGGCGCTGCCGGCGCACGAGGTCGAGCGGATGCTGGAGCGCCGGGGCGCCGGGTTGTCGCTCGCCGCGGTCAACGGGCCGCGGGCGACGGTCGTCTCGGGCGAACCGGGCCTGCTCGACGAGCTCGCCGCGGAAGTGGCCGAGGCCGGCGCGCGGGCCCGGCGGGTGGCCGTGGACTACGCGTCCCACTCGGCTCAGGTGGAGCAGATCGAAGACCGCCTGCTGCGTGATCTCGCCGGGCTCGAGCCGCGCTCGTCGGAAGTGCCCTTCTACTCGGCGGTGACCGGCGAGCCGATCGACACCGCGGGCCTGGACGCAACCTACTGGTACCGCAACCTCCGTCGCCCGGTGCAGTTCGAGCGCACGGTGCGCGCCCTGCTGCGGGACGGGCACGGGGTCGCCCTCGAGTGCAGCCCGCACCCCGTGCTCACGGTGGGTGTCGCCGAGACGGCGGAGGCGGCCGGGCACGACGTCGCCGTGGTCGGTTCCCTGCGTCGCGGTGAAGGCGGCCCTCGCCGGATGCTCGCGGCCGTGGCCGAGGCGCACACCCGCGGGCTCGAGGTCGACTGGCGGCCGGTGTTCGGCGAACCCGCACCTCGCCGGGTTTCCCTTCCGACGTACGCGTTCCAGCGTCGAGCGCACTGGCTTCCGGCCACTGGTGAGTCCACAGTGGAATCTCGCTCGCCCGCGGTGAAGATCGGACCCGTGGAGATCGAACCCGCGCGCCGGGCCTCTGCCGGCGACGTCCGCGATCTGGTCCGGCTGGTGCGGGGCGAGACCGCGGCGGTCCTGGCGCACGACGACATCGCCGAGGTCGCGGCCGAGGTGCCGTTCCGGGAACTCGGCGTCGACTCCGTGCTCGGGGTCGAGCTGCGGGGCCGGCTGGCCGCGTCGCTCGGGGTGGCGCTGCCGAGCACGCTGCTGTTCGACCACCCGACCCCCGCGGCGGTGGCCGCCTTCCTGACCGGGCACGACGACGTCGAGACCGCCGGCCCGGGTGCCGCGGCGGGCGCGCAGGATCCGGTCGCCATCGTCGCGATGTCCTGCCGGCTGCCCGGCGGGATCGGGTCGGCGGACGAGCTGTGGCAGGCCGTCGTGGACCGGGTGGACACGGTGTCCGGCTTCCCCGACGACCGCGGCTGGGACCGGGACGGCGACTACCCACGGTTCGGTGGTTTCCTCACCGGGGCGCAGGACTTCGATGCCGGGTTCTTCGGCATCTCCCCGCGCGAGGCGCTGGCGATGGACCCGCAGCAGCGGTTGCTGCTGGAGGTCTCGTGGGAGGCGCTCGAACAAGGGGGGATCGACCCGACGTCGCTGCGGGGCAGCCGCGGCGGGGTGTTCGTGGGCGCGATGCCGCAGGACTACGGCCCCCGGCTGCACCGGTCGGACCCCGGAACCCGTGGGCACCTGCTCACCGGAACCACGACCAGTGTCCTTTCCGGACGCTTGGCGTACTTCCTCGGGTTGCGTGGACCGGCGATCACGGTGGACACGGCGTGTTCGTCGTCGTTGGTGGGGTTGCACCTGGCGGCGCAGGCGTTGCGCGGTGGTGAGTGTGACCTGGCGCTGGCCGGTGGGGTCACGGTGATGTCCACTCCGGGCATTTTTCTGGAGTTCTCGCGCCAGGGTGGGCTCGCGGCCGACGGGCGGTGCAAGGCGTTCTCCGCTGACGCCGATGGCACGGGGTGGGCCGAAGGTGTCGGCATCGTCGTGCTGGAACGGCTGTCGGACGCCCGCCGCAACGGACACCGGGTGCTGGCGGTGGTGCGGGGTTCGGCAGTCAACCAGGACGGTGCGTCCAACGGACTGACGGCGCCCAACGGCCCTTCACAGGAACGCGTGATCCGTGACGCACTGGCGGTCGCGGGGCTTCATCCGTCCGAAGTGGACGCCGTCGAGGCGCACGGCACCGGTACCCGGCTCGGCGACCCGATCGAGGCCCACGCTTTGCTCGCCACCTACGGCCGCCACCGCGACACCCCGCTTCTGCTGGGGTCGTTGAAGTCCAACATCGGCCACACGCAGGCCGCGGCCGGAGTGGCCGGCCTGATCAAGATGGTGCAGTCGATGCGGCACGGTGTATTGCCGGCGACGTTGCACGCGGGCGAACCTTCGCGTGAGGTGGACTGGTCCTCGGGTGCCGTGGAGTTGCTGACCGAGAACCGGCAGTGGCCCGAGACGGACCGGCCACGGCGGGCCGGGGTGTCGTCGTTCGGGATCAGCGGAACGAACGCCCACGTCATCGTCGAACAGGCGCCTGCCGGTGAGCCGGTGATCGCCGCGCCGCCGCCGGGCCCGGCGGTGCTGCCGCTCTCCGCGGCCGCGGGACCCGCCGTGGCCGATCAGGCGCGGCGCCTGCGCGACCACCTCGCGGCGCACCCGGAAGCCGGCCTCGCCGACGTCGCCGCTTCGCTGGCCACCGGCCGCGCCGGGCTGGCCGAACGGGCCGCGGTCGTCACCGACGAGCGGCCGCAGGCACTGGCCGCGCTCGAGGCGCTGGCCGCGGGGGAACCCGGAATCGGCCTGGTCCGCGACACCGTCTCCGATGGTGACTTCGCGATGCTGTTCTCCGGGCAGGGCTCGCAGCGGGCCGGCATGGGACGTGAGCTCGCCGAGCGGTTCCCCGCGTTCGCCGCCGCCTTCGACGAGGTGTGCGACACGCTGGCCGGGGAGCTCGGCCTCGACCTGCGTGAGGCGATCTTCGAGAACCCGGCCGCGGCGCTCGACCGGACGGTGTTCACCCAGCCGGCCCTCTTCGCTTTCCACGTGGCGGTTTTCCGGCTGCTGGAATCCTGGGGGGTCCGCCCGGACGTGCTGGCCGGCCATTCGATCGGCGAGCTCGCCGCCGCCCACGTCGCGGGGTTGTGGTCGCTGCGGGACGCCTGCCGGGTGGTGGCCGCCCGGGCCCGCCTGATGCAGGACCTGCCGGCCGGGGGCGCGATGGTGTCCGTGCGCGCGGACGCGTCGCAGGTGCTGGCCCTGATCGGCGATCAGGGTGGGCAGGTCTGTCTCGCCGCGGTCAACGGCCCGGACGCGGTCGTCGTCTCGGGCGCCGGCGACGCCGTGGCGGACCTCGAGGCGCGATGCGCGGCCGGTGGCCTGAAGACCCGGCGGCTGGCGGTCAGCCACGCCTTCCACTCGCCGTTGATGGAGCCGATGCTCGCCGAGTTCCGCGCGGTGCTGGCGGACGTGCGGTTCACGCCGGCGGCGATTCCCTTCGTGTCCACCGTGACCGGCGGTGGCGTGACCACCGAGTGGCTGGAGCCGGACTACTGGGTGCGCCACGCCCGCGACACCGTGCGCTTCGTCGATGCCGTGGCCACGTTGCACGAGGCCGGCGTCCGCACGTTCCTGGAAATCGGCCCGGCCGCCGTGCTCAGCGCGATGGTTCCGGCGTGTCTCCCCGCCGCTTCGGAATGCGCCGCGGTGCCGGTCGCCCGCGCGGACCAGGGCGAGGTGCGCACCCTGCTGACCGCGCTCGCCGCGGTGTGGTGCCGGGGGGTGCGAGTCGACTGGCGGCGATTCCACGGACCGGGTCCGCGGCCGGTCCAGCTGCCCACCTACCCCTTCCAGCGCGAGAGGTTCTGGCTCGACGCCGACGAGCCGGCCACGGCGCCCGGAAACGACGACGTCCAGGCGCTCCTGCGCCGGGCGGACGTCGCCGAAGCCGGCGCGGAGCTCGGTCTCGACGGGGACGCCTCGTTCGCCGACGGCTGGGCCGCGCTGGCCCGCCGGGCCGAGGCCGCCGACCGCGACGCCGCCGTCGACGGCCTGCGCTACACCGTCGAATGGGTGCCGGTGAGCGAACCGCCGGTCACCCGGATGAGCGGGACCTGGCTCGTGGTCGCCGCCGAGGCGGGGGCCGACCTCGAGCTGCTGAGCGGTGCGTTGCGCCGGGCGGGCGCCACCGTGGTCGCCGCCGTCGTACCGGACCACGGCGACTTCGGCGAGGCGCTGCGCCTGAAAATCCACAGTGGACTGTTCGCCGGCGTCGTCGCGCTGCCGGGGCTCGGTGGCGGTGAACCTGTTGCGGCTCTGCTGCTGACCCAGGTGCTGGGTGAACTGGGCGTCACCGCGCCGCTGTGGTGGCTGACGCGGGGCGCGCTGTCGACCGGACCGCGCGACGAGCAGCTCGCGCGTGATCCGGGTGGCCTCGGAGGAGCCGCGCTGTGGGGGCTCGGCCGCGTCGCGGCGCTGGAGCACCCTCGGCGCTGGGGCGGGCTGATCGACCTGCCCGAAACCCTCGACGACCGTGGTGTGCAACGGCTTCTCGCCGTACTCGGCGGGGAAACCGGCGAGGACCAGGTCGCGGTGCGCGGCGCCGGCGTCCTCGCCCGGCGTCTGGTCCCGGCCGCCCGGCCGGCCCGCCCGGAACCCGGCTGGCGGCCGGACGGAACCGTGCTCGTCACCGGCGGAACCGGCGCGCTCGGCGCCCGGGTCGCGCGCTGGCTCGCGCAGCTGGGCGCGCCGCACCTCGTGCTCGCGAGCCGGGGCGGACCGGCGGCCGACGGCGGTGCCGACCTCGCCGACGAGCTGCGGGCGCTCGGCGCCGAGGTCACCCTGGCCGCCTGTGATCTCACGGATCCGGGTGCCGTGACGCGGCTGGTCGCGGGCACGCCTTCCTTGCGAGCGGTGTTCCACCTGGCCGGGGCTCTCGACGACGGGGTGCTGGACGGGCTGACCCCGGCGCGGCTCGCGGGCGTGTTCGCCGCGAAGGCCGGCGGTGCCTGGGCGCTGCACGAGGCGACGCGCGAGCTGGACCTGTCCGCGTTCGTGGTCTTCTCGTCGTTCACCGGTGTTCTCGGCAATGCCGGGCAGGCCGCGTACTCGGCGGCCAACGCCTACCTGGACCGGCTCGCCGAACACCGCCGAGCACTCGGCCTGCCCGCGAGCGCGGTCGCGTGGGGCTCCTGGGGTGAGGGTATGGCCGGCGGCGCCGGTGCGGCCGGCCGGACGCTGGCCCGCCTCGGGCTGCGGCCGTTGCTGCCGGACCACGCGTTCGCCGCCCTGCACCGGCTGATCGACGACGGCGGGTCCGCGCTGGTCGCCGACGTCGACTGGCCCCGGCTGGCGGCTTCGTTCGGTGCCGCCCGACACAGCCCCTTGATCAGCGCGATGCTGGCGGGCAGCGGCGAACGGCCGGCCACCACGCCGGCCGGCCCGGCACCGGGCGCGGCGCCCGCCGCGCTGGACCGCCAGGCGCTGGTGCACCTCGTCCGCACCCACGTGGCCGACGCCCTCGGCTACTCGTCGATCCGCGACGTCGCCGAAGACCGCGCGTTCGCCTCGCTCGGGTTCGACTCGATGGCCATGGTGGACCTGCGCAACCGGCTCGGCGCGGCTTTGGGGACCGACCTGCCCAGCACGGTCGTGTTCGACCACCCGTCCGCGGGGCGGCTGGCCGGGCACTTGCACGACCTGGTGTCCGGCCGCGCCCCGGAAGCCGATGGCCGAGCTGCGCCCGGGTCCGTCGCCGACGAGCCGGTGGCGGTGGTGGGGATGGGGTGCCGGCTGCCGGGCGGGGTGAGCTCGCCGGAGGATTTGTGGCGGCTGGTGTCGGACGGGGTCGACGCTGTGTCGGGGTTTCCGGTGGATCGTGGTTGGGAGGCGTGGCCTGGTTCTGCCGGTGGCCGTGGCGGGTTTCTTGCCGAGGTGGGTGGGTTCGACGCGGGGTTTTTCGGGGTGTCGCCGCGGGAGGCGTTGGCGATGGATCCGCAGCAGCGGTTGTTGTTGGAGGTGTCGTGGGAGGCGGTGGAGCGGGCGGGGATCGATCCGTTGTCGTTGCACGGCAGCCGCACCGGCGTCTACGTGGGAACCAACGGCCAGGACTACAGCCGGCTGCTGGACCGCTCCGGTGAGGAGCACGTCGGCCACGGCATCACGGGCGCGGCCGGCAGTGTCCTTTCCGGACGGTTGTCGTACTTCCTCGGCCTGGAGGGGCCGGCGGTCTCGGTGGACACGGCGTGTTCGTCGTCGTTGGTCGGGCTGCACCTCGCGCTGCAGGCGTTGCGCGGCGGTGAGTGCGACCTGGCTCTGGCCGGTGGGGTCACGGTGATGTCCACGCCGGGGAACTTCGTGGAGTTCTCCCGGCAGGGCGGGCTTTCGGCCGACGGGCGGTGCAAGGCGTTTTCGGCTGAGGCCGACGGCACGGGCTGGGCCGAGGGCGCCGGTGTGGTGGTACTGGAGCGGCTTTCGGATGCCCGCCGTAACGGGCATCGGGTGCTGGCGGTGGTGCGGGGTTCGGCGATCAACCAGGACGGCGCGTCCAACGGCCTGACGGCCCCCAACGGCCCCTCGCAGGAACGCGTGATCCGTGCCGCGCTGGCCGCTGCCGGCCTTGATCCGTCCGAAGTGGACGCGGTCGAAGCCCACGGGACGGGGACGAAGCTGGGCGACCCGATCGAGGCGCATGCGTTGCTGGCGACGTACGGGCGCGACCGGATCGCTGGCGAGCCGCTGTGGCTGGGTTCGCTCAAGTCGAACCTCGGCCACACCCAGGCCGCGTCCGGTGTGGCGGGTGTGATCAAGATGATCGAGTCGTTGCGGCACGGCGTGTTGCCGGCGACGTTGCACGCGCACGAACCGTCGCGTGAGATCGAATGGTCCTCGGGCGCGGTGGAGTTGCTGACCGAGAACCGGCAGTGGCCGGAGACGAACCGCCCGCGGCGGGCCGGGGTTTCGTCGTTCGGAGTGAGTGGCACGAACGCGCACGTCATTCTGGAGCAGGCACCCGAGGAAGAGCCGGTGGTGTCCGAGCCGTCGGATGGTGAGGTGCTCCTGCCGTTGTCCGGGGCGACGGGTGCGGCGTTGGCAGCGCAGGCCGGGCGCTTGAGCGCGTATCTGGCTTCGCATCAGGATGTGTCGGCGGCGGAGGTTGCGCACACGCTCGCGATTGGACGGTCGCGGTTCGAGCATCGCGCGGTGGTGATCGGTGACCGGGCGGCGGCGCTGGGCGGTTTGGCGGCGGTGGCTGAGGGTGTCGAGTCTCCGGATGTGGTGCGGGGGTTGGTGTCGGGTTCCGGTGGTGTGGCTGGTGTTTTCGCTGGTCAGGGTGGTCAGTGGGTTGGCATGGGTCGGGCGTTGTGGGAAGCGTCTGCGGTGTTTGCGGAGTCGATGGTTGCGTGTGAGCGGGCTCTGTCGCCGTGGGTTGACTGGTCGTTGTCCGAGGTGCTCGATGATCCGGTGGCGATGGACCGGGTGTCGGTGGTGCAGCCGGTGTCGTGGGCGGTTGCGGTGTCGTTGGCGGCTTTGTGGGCTGAGGCTGGTGTTGTTCCGGCTGTGGTGGTTGGGCATTCGCAGGGTGAGATCGCGGCTGCGTGTGTTGCTGGTGCGTTGAGTTTGGAGGACGGGGCGCGGGTTGTGGCGGTGCGGTCGGCGTTGATCGAACGTTCGCTTTCGGGCTTGGGGGCGATGGGGTCGATTGCCTGGCCGGCGGAGCGCGTCGAGGAGGTCATCACGACGCTGGAGTTGACCGGTGTCGGTGTGGCGGCGGTGAACAGTCCGGGTGCGGTGATCGTGTCGGGCACGATCGGCGACCTTGAAACGCTGGTTGGGCATTGCGCGAATGAGGGTGCGCGGGCGCGTCGGATTCCGGTGGACTATGCCTCGCACTCGGCGCAGGTCGACACGATCGCCGGCGAGCTGCGTGCTGCGCTCGGCGAAATCTCGCCGCAGGCTTCCGCTGTTCCCATGGTTTCCACTGTTACCGGGCAACGTGTCGATACCACGACGCTGGACGCGGACTACTGGGTTCGGAATCTGCGTTCGACGGTGCGGTTCGCCGACGCGATCACCGCGGTTGCCGAGAGCGGGTTCAGCCGGTTCCTCGAAATCAGTGCCCATCCCGTTCTCACGACCGCTGTCGACGAGATCACCGGTGGCACTGTCCTGCACACGTTGACCCGCAACGGCGGTACTTACCGGCAGTGGCTCACTGCCCTCGCGACCGCGCACGTCACCGGAATCGACGTCACCCTCCCGCAACCCACCCCCCGTCCCACCTACCTGGCCGACCTGCCGACGTATCCCTTCCAGCACCAGCACTTCTGGCTCACCCCGGACACGCCCGAACCGCTCGACGCCGAGTTCTGGTCCATTGTGGAGAAGAAAGATCCGGCGGCCTTCGCGGAAGCGGTCGGTGGCGACGTCCCGGCCGAGTTGTGGGAACAGGCACTGCCTGCGCTGAACCAGTGGCGCGACCGCCGGCGCCACACCCCCGACGACTGGTGCTACGACGTGGCCTGGAGCCGCGTCGACGAGCCCGCGCCCACCCCCCTGCGCGGCAGGTGGGCGCTCGTCGCCGAGCCGGATGACGTGGTTGCCGAAACGGTGGCCGGCGGGCTGATCGCGCGCGGCGCCGAGGTCGACCGCCTGAGCGTGGCCGACCTGCCGTCGGATCTGTCCGAAGTGGATGGCGTGATCGCTGTGCTGGGCCGGGCCGGGGAGACCGCGGACGCCCTGGTGCGCAAGGGGATCGAGCTGCTGACCGCGGCGCGCCGCGGGCCGGTCCCGATGTGGTGGGTGACCGCCGGTGCCGTGGGCATCGACGACACCGAAGCCCCGCGCGCCGTCGACGCGGCGGCGCTCTGGGGACTCGGCCGGGTCGCGGGCCTCGAGCACCCGCAGATCTGGGGCGGTCTTGCCGACCTGCCCCCGGTCGTGGACAACGCCATGGCCGCCCGGCTGTGCGCGATCCTCGCCGCCGGCGGCGACGAACAGGAGTTCGCGATCCGCCCGTCGGGCACCTTCGTCAGGCGGCTGGTGCGCCGTCCCCTCGGGACCGCGGCGCCGGGCCGGCCCTGGACCGTGCGCGGGACCGCGCTCGTGACCGGCGGAACCGGCGCGCTCGGTGCCCGGGTCGCCCGTGAGCTCGCCGTACGCGGTGCCGAGCACCTCGTGCTGACCAGCCGGCGCGGGCCGGCCGCGCCGGGCGCCGCTGAGCTTGTCGCCGAGTTGGGCGAGCTGGGCTGCACCGTCACCATCGCCGCTTGCGACGTGGCCGATCGTGCCGCATTGGCGGCGGTTCTCGCGGAGATCCCGGAGGACAACCCGCTGCGGGTCGTCGTGCACGCCGCCGGCGTCAGCGGGCGGGGTTTGCTGAAGGACGCGACACCCACCGCGGCCCTGCCGGAGCTCACGGCCAAAGTGGACGGTGCCCGCCACCTCGACGAGCTGACCACCAGCCTGGATCTGGACGCGTTCGTCCTGTTCTCCTCCGGCGCCGCGGTGTGGGGGAGCGCGGGATCCGGTGCCTACGCGGCCGGCAACGCCTTCCTCGACAGCCTCGCCCAGCACCGCCGCGCCCGCGGCCTGCCTGCCACCTCGATCGCCTGGGGCAGCTGGGCCGGTGGCGGCATGGTCGACGACGACACCGCGGCGGCGTTCGCCCGCACCGGCCTGCGGTCGATGCCGCCGGAGTCCGCCCTCGCCGTGCTGGGACGGGCGGTCGAGCTGGACCTCACCGGGCTTACCGTGGCCGACATCGACTGGGAGCTCTTCGCCCGGACGTACTCGCTCGCCCGGCGCCGCCCGCTGATCGCCGCGGTGCCGGAGGCGGCGGCCGCGCTCCGCGCGCAGCCGGTCGCGGACCCCGCACCCGGCGGTGAACTGCGCGAGAGCCTGGCCGAGCTGGCGCCGGGCGAGCGGCACCGGCGGCTGGTGGAGCTGGTGCGGTCGCAGGCGGCCGTCGCCCTCGGGCACGCGGCCGCGGTGGACATCGCCGTCGACCGCTCGTTCCGGGACCTCGGCGTCGATTCGCTGACCGCCGTGGATCTGCGCAACCGACTCGCCACCGCGACGGGGCTGACCCTGCCGGTGACCGTGGTGTTCGACCACCCGACCGTCGCCGCCGTCGCGGAGTTGCTGCGGGACGCGCTGTTCGGCGCGCGGGACACCGCCGCGCCGGTCGCCGCCCGGGCCGAGGAGGACGGGGGCGAAGGGGTCGACGAGGTGGTCGTGGTCGGGATGGCCTGCCGGTTCCCCGGCGACGTCGACTCGCCGGACTCCTTGTGGCAGCTGCTGCTCGCCGGCCGGGACGGGATCCGCGACTTCCCGGACGACCGGGGCTGGGACCTCGGCGCATTGCGTGACGGAGCGTCCGGCGGGTTCGCCCTGCGCGGCGGTTTCCTGGACGCACCGGCCGACTTCGACGCTGCCTTCTTCGGCATCTCCCCGCGAGAGGCGACGGCGATGGACCCGCAGCAGCGGTTGCTGCTGGAGACGTCGTGGGAGGCGCTCGAACGCGCGGGGATCGACCCGCGAGCGCTGCAGGGTAGCCGGACCGGGGTTTTCGTCGGCTCCTCGGCCCACGACTACGCGGCGGTGGTCGCCGCGGCCGACGACGGCGACGCCGCTCACGACTATGCGCTGACCGGCGCGGTGGGCAGCGTGATGTCCGGTCGCATCGCCTACGTGCTCGGCCTGGAAGGACCGGCGGTCACGATCGACACCGCGTGCTCGTCTTCGCTGGTGAGCGTGCACAACGCGGCGCAGGCGCTGCGCGGCGGCGAATGCGATCTCGCCCTGGCGGGCGGTGCGTCGGTGATGGCCACGCCGAACGCCTTCGTCGCGTTCGCCCGGCAGGGCGGGCTCGCGCCGGACGGCCGCTGCCGCGCCTTCGCCGACGACGCCGACGGCACGGGGTGGGGTGAGGGCGCGGGAATGCTCGTGCTCGCCCGCCGCTCGGACGCGGAACGGCTCGGCCGCCCGATCCTCGCCGTCGTGAAGGGGTCCGCGGTCAACTCGGACGGGGCCTCGAACGGGCTCACCGCGCCCAACGGCCGGGCCCAGCAACGGGTGATCCGGCAGGCGCTGGCGGCCGCCGGGCTCGGGCCGGAAGCCGTCGACGCGGTGGAAGCGCACGGCACGGCCACCCGCCTCGGCGACCCGATCGAAGCGGAGGCCCTGCTCGCCACCTACGGCGAGCGGGGACCCGACGCCCCTCCGCTGTGGCTCGGCTCCGTGAAGTCCAACCTGGGCCACACGCAGGCGGCCGCCGGGGTCGCGGGCCTGATCAAGGCCGTGCTGAGCCTGCGCCACGGCATCCTGCCGGCGACCCTGCACGCTTCGGTGCCCTCCTCGCGAGTGGAGTGGTCGGGCGGCCGGGTCGAGGTCCTCACCCGGCAGCGGCCGTGGCCGGAGACGGGACACGCGCGCCGGGTCGGGGTGTCCGCGTTCGGCATCAGCGGCACCAACGCCCACGTGATCCTCGAGCAGGGTCCGGAGCCCGTCGCAAATCCCGTCGCCGCGGCCGGGGGGTTCGTGCCGTGGGCCGTCTCGGCTCGCAGTGCCGCGGCGTTGTCCGCGCAGGCTCGCCGGCTGCGCCTGTTCGCGGGCGCGCATCCGGCTGACACCGCCCGGTCGCTGGCGTCCGGGCGGGCCGCGCTCGAACACCGCGCGGTGATCGTCGGCGACACTCCGGACCGGATCGAGGCGGCGCTGACCGCCCTCGCCGAGGACCGCCCGGCCCCCGGCCTCGTCCGGGGCGTCGCGGGCGGGGCACCGTCCGCGGTGCTGTTCTCCGGTCAGGGTTCGCAGCGCCCGGGGATGGGCCACGAGCTGTACCGCGCGTTCCCGGTGTTCGCGGAGACGTTCGACGCCGCGTGCGCCGAGCTTCAGCGTGACCTCGACGAGGACCTGCGGGACATCGTCTTCGGCCAGTCCGAACCGGGTCTGCTGGACCGGACCCGCTACACGCAGGCCGGGTTGTTCGCGCTGCAGGTCGCGTTGTTCCGGCTCGTCGAGCACGCGGGACTGCGGCCGGACTTCCTGGCCGGGCATTCGATCGGCGAGCTCGCCGCGGCGCACGTGGCCGGGGTGTGGTCGCTGGCGGACGCCTGCAGGGTGGTCTCCGCCCGTGGCCGGCTGATGCAGGCGTTGCCGGCCGGCGGCGCGATGCTCGCCGTCCGCGCGACCGAGGACGAGGTGCGCGCCCGGCTCGGCGGACGGTCCGATGTGGACATCGCGGCCGTGAACGGTCCGGCGGCCGTGGTGATTTCGGGCGAGAGCGACGCCGTCGCCCGGCTGGGTGCCGAGTTCGCGGAGCTCGGCCGCAAGATCACGGCCCTGACGGTCTCGCACGCGTTCCACTCACCGCTCATGGAGCCGATGCTCGGCCGGTTCCGGGAAGTCCTCGCCGGCATCGGGTTCGAGCGGCCCGCCCTGACGATCGTCTCCACCCTCACCGGCCGGCCCGCCGGACCGGAGCTGTGCACCCCGGACTATTGGGTCCGTCAGGTGCGAGAGACGGTCCGCTTCGCCGACGCGGTGCGGACGATGCACACCGAAGGCGTGCGGAGCTTCCTCGAGATCGGCCCGAGCGGCGCCCTTTCCGCACTGGTGCCCGACGTCGCCGACGAGGTGACCGGCAGCGCCGAGAGCCCGGCCGTGGCGTCGGCCACCGTCCTGCGGCCGAACCGGCCGGAGACGGAGTCGTTGCTGCTCGGCCTCGCCGAGATGCACGTGAGGGGCGCCGCCCTCGACTGGTCCGTGCTCGTCGAGGGCGGCACCGGCGAGCACGTCGAGCTCCCCACGTACCCGTTCGAACACCGCCGGTTCTGGCCGGAGCCGGGCACGGCGCCGGCGAACCTGGCGAGCGCCGGGCTCGCCGGGGCGGAGCACCCGTTGCTGCGGGCCGCCCTAACCCCGGCCGGGCGCGACGAACGCGTGTTCACCGGGACGGTGAGCCACCGCGACCAGCGCTGGCTCGCGGACCACACCGTGCTCGGCTCCGTCCTCGTGCCGGGCACGGCGTTCCTCGACGTCGTCGCCTGGGCGGGCCTGCAGGCCGGCTGTACCGAAGTCCGCGAACTGGCTCTGCCGGTGCCGCTGCGGGTCCCCGACGACCGCGCGGTGGCGATCCAGGTCCTCGTCGGGGCGCCCGACGACAGTGGTGTCCGCGCGGTGACCGTCCACTCGCGACCCGACGGCGACGCGGACGCGCCGTGGACCTGTCACGCCGAGGGAACCGTGGCCGAACCGGCCGGGCCGCCGGCCACCATGGACTGGGCCGCCACCTGGCCACCGGCGGACGCGGACCCGGTCGATCTGGACGGCTTCTACCCGGACCTGATCGCCGCCGGGTTCGACTACGGCCCGGCGTTCCGCGGCCTGCGCACCGCGTGGCGGGTGGGTGCCGACGTCTACGCCGACGTCGCGACCGAGACCGAGCCCCGCGCCGGGCACGCGGTCGACCCGGCCTTGCTCGACGCCGCGATGCACGCGCTCGGCCCGGCTCGCCGGCCCGAGGACGCCCCGGGCTCCGCGCGCTTGCCGTTCGTGTGGTCCGGCGTTCGGGTGGCCGGTCCGGGCCGCACCCCGAGCCGGGTGCGGCTCACCCGGGCCGGCGACGGCACCGTGCGGGTCGAGGTCGCCGACGGCACCGGCCGGCCGGTGCTCGAGGTCGGCTCGCTCGTGCTGCGCCCGGTGACCGCGGCCGCGCTGGCGGACGTCCCCGGCGCCGAGCCGGACCCCCTCTACCGCGTCACGCAGGTCCCGCACCCCGAGCCGGCCCCGATCTGTCCGGAGTGGACGGTCGTGCCCGTCGCGGCCGGGGCTGTGTCCGACCTGCCCGCGGTTGTGCCGGTCGTGCTCGCCCAGTGCCCGCCGCCCGGCCCGGATCCGCGCACGGCAGCGCACCGCATAACCGCCGACGTGCTCGCCCTCATGCAAGCCTTCCTGGCCGATCCGCGGGCCACGGACGCGGTGCTCGCGGTGGTGACCCGCGACGCCCGCACCGAACCCGCACACGCCGCCGTCGCCGGCCTCGTACGCACCGCGCACACCGAACACCCCGGCCGCTTCGTCCTGCTCGACACCGAGGAGGACGTGGAGCCCGCCGTGCTGGCCGGCCTGGCGAGCAGCGGTGAACCGGAACTCACGGTGACCGCGGCCGGCGTCACGGTGCCGAAGCTGCTCCCCGCCGGGAACCCGGCGCGCCTGGTCCCGCCCGCGGGCGCGGAGTCTTGGCGCCTCGACCGGACGAACGGGGACTCACCCGACGACGTCGCCCTGGTCCCGGCACCGGAGGCCCTGCGGCCGCTCGCGCCCGGCGAGGTGCGGATCGCGGTGCGGGCGGCGGGCGTGAACTTCCGCGACGTCCTCATCACGCTCGGCATGTACCCGGGGGACGCCCGCCCCGGCACCGAGGCGGCCGGGATCGTCGTCGAGACCGGCTCCGGGGTCGACCGCGTCGCCGTCGGCGACCGGGTGATGGGCCTCGTGCCCGACGCGTTCGCGCCGATCGCGATCACAGGACAGCACGCGGTCGTCCGGCTGCCCCGGACCTGGAGCTTTGTCCAGGGTGCCTCGGCGACCGTCGCCTTCCTCACCGCCTCCTACGGCCTGCGCGACCTGGCCGGGCTGCGCTCGGGCGAGTCGGTCCTCGTGCACGCCGCGGCGGGCGGGGTCGGCGGCGCGGCCGTGCAGCTGGCCCGCTCGTGGGGCGCGGAGGTGTTCGCCACCGCGAGCGAAGGCAAGCAGAACGCGTTGCGGGCCATGGGTTTGCCCGGCGACCACGTGGCGTCGTCGCGGACCACAGAGTTCGGCGCGGCGTTCCGCGCCGCCACCGGCGGGCGCGGGGTGGACGTGGTGCTGAACTCGCTGACCGGACCCGTCGCCGACACGTCTCTGGACCTCGTCGCCGACGGCGGGCGGTTCGTGGAGATCGGCAAACTGGACGTCCGGGACCCGGCGCGGCTGCGTTTTCCGTACCACACCTACGACCTCGGCGACATCCCGCCGGCGCGCACGGCGGAGATCCTCGACGAGCTGGCCGAGGGATTTGCCGGCGGTACTCTCGTCGCGCCTCCGGTCACGTGCTGGCCGGTGACCGAATCGCCGGCGGCGTTGCGCGCGCTGAGCCAGGCCGCGCTCGTCGGCAAGGCGGTGCTGACGTTCGGCCCCGGGTTCGCCCCCGGCGACACCGTGCTCGTCACCGGCGGCGCGGGTTCGCTGGGCCGCGTCGTCGCGAAACACCTCGCCGTCGAGCACGGAGTGCGGCACCTCGTGCTCACCGGGCGCCGTGAGCGGCCGGAGGTCGCGCGGCTGCGGACCGAGCTCGGTGAGCTCGGGGTGACGGTCGAGTTCGCGGCGTGCGACGTCGCGGACGAGGCCGCGATGTCTGCGCTGCTGGCGTCGATCACCGAGCGCGGGCGGCTGGCCGGGGTGGTGCACACCGCGGGCGTCACCGACGACGGCGTGCTCACCGCCCTCGGCCCCGATCGGCTCGCGTCCGTGCTCAGGTCCAAAGTGGACGGAGGCTGGCTGCTGCACCGGCTCACGGAAGGGCTCGGCCTCGACGTCTTCGCACTCTTCTCGTCGGCCTCGGCCGCGTTCGGCGCCGCCGGACAGGGAAACTACGCCGCGGCCAACAGTTTCCTCGACACGCTTGCCCGCTACCGCCACGAGCGCGGCCTGCCGGGCACGGCGCTGGCCTGGGGACCGTGGGAACAGGCCGACGGGCTCACCGCGGACCTGACCGAGCGTGACCGCGCCCGGATGGCCACGCTCGGGGTCGGCCCGATCACCACCGGGCAAGGACTTGACCTGTTCGACCGGGCACTCGCCGAGGCGGCCCCGGACTTCGTCACCGCGCGGATTTCCGTGGCGGGCCTGCGATCCCGGGCCGATACGGTGCCGGCACTGCTCACCGAGCTGGTCCCGGCCCGGCGCCCCGACCCGTCGCCGCGCCCGCAGCCCGGTCCGGCGCTCGACCTGCGGGCGCTGCCCGAGGCCGACCGCGCACAGGCGGTGCTGGGGCTCGTGCGTGAGCAGGCGGCTCTCGTGCTCGGCCACGGTGAGGCAGGGGAGGTCGATCCCGGCCAGGCGTTCCGCGAGCTCGGGTTCGACTCGCTGACCGCGGTCGAACTGCGCAACCACCTGCAACGGGCGACGGACCTGGTGCTGCCGGCGACGCTGGTGTTCGACCACCCGACGCCCCGGACCCTGAGCGAGCACCTGCTCGGCCTGCTCGTGCCCGAGCCGCGTGACCCCCGCGAAACCGTGGTGCACCAGCTGGACCGACTCGAACCGGCCATCGAGGCGCTCGAGGCGGCCGCCGGCGGAACCGACGAGATCGCCGGCCGGCTGCGGCGCCTGCTGCGCCGGCTGGAGCGCGTCGGCGGGCCTGCTCCCGCGAGCGCCGGGCCTGGGCAGGTCGATCCGCTCGAGGTGCTGGCCTTCATCGACAAGGAGTTCGGCGACGTGAGCTGACCCGGCCCGGCCCCGACCACCGTCCCGCCCATCCCGGCCCAGGAGCGAATCGCATGGCGAACACCGAGCAACTCGTCGCTTATCTGAAGCAGGTCACCGGCGACCTGCAGGAGGCCCGCCGCCGCGTCGCCGAACTGGAGGACGCGGCCGACGGCCCGATCGCCGTGGTCGGGATGGGCTGCCGGTTCCCCGGTGGGGCCGACTCCCCGGAGCGGCTCTGGGACCTCGTCGACACCGGTGTCGACGCGATCTCCGACTTCCCCGCCGACCGGGGCTGGCAGACGGCGCACCTGGGCGACGGTGTCCGCAAGCAAGGCGGGTTCCTCTACGACGCGGCCGAGTTCGACCCTGCGTTCTTCGGGATCTCGCCGCACGAGGCCCTCGCGATGGACCCGCAGCAGCGTCTGGTGCTGGAGACGGCGTGGGAGGCCCTCGAAAACGCGGGGATCGACCCGGAGACCCTGCGCGGCACCGCGACGGGGGTCTTCGTGGGAGCCGCCAACCAGCACTACGGCCCGGCCGACGCCGAGGCGCTGCAGCTGGTGCGGGGCCACGTGCTGACCGGCGGCACGACCAGCGTCGCGTCGGGCCGGCTGGCCTACGTCCTCGGTCTCGAGGGGCCGGCGGTCACGGTGGACACCGCCTGCTCGTCCGCCCTGGTCGCGCTGCACCTCGCGGTGCGCTCGCTGCGCGCGGGGGAGAGCACGTTCGCCTTCGCCGCCGGCGCGGCCGTGATGGCCGATCCCGGGCTGTTCGCCGAGTTCGCCCAGCAGGGCGGTCTCGCCGGCGACGGGCGCTGCAAGTCCTTCGCCGCGAACGCCGACGGCACCGGCTGGAGCGAAGGCGCCGGTGTGCTCGCGCTCTGCCGCCTCGAGGACGCCCAGCGGCTCGGGCACCCCGTGCTCGCCGTGATCGCCGGCAGCGCGGTGAACTCCGACGGCGCCTCCAACGGCCTGACCGCGCCCAACGGCCCTTCGCAGCAGCGCGTGATCCGCGCGGCGCTGCAGGACGCCGGGCTCGGCCCCGGGCAGATCGACGTCGTCGAGGCCCACGGGACCGGCACCCGCCTCGGGGACCCCGTGGAGGCGCAGGCGCTGATCGCGACCTACGGCGCCGCGCGGACCGCTGCGGAACCGCTGTGGCTCGGGTCGGTCAAGTCGAACATCGGGCACAGCCAGGCGGCCGCCGGCATGGCGGGTGTCATCAAGATGGTCCAGGCGATGCGGCACGGCACCCTGCCCCGGACGCTGCACGCCGACGAGCCCACCACGCAGGTGGACTGGACCACTGGCACGGTGCGGTTGCTGACCGAGGCCCGCCCGTGGCCGCGGACCGGCCGGCCGCGCCGCGCGGCGGTGTCCGCGTTCGGCATCAGCGGCACCAACGCCCACGTCGTTCTCGAGCAGGCGCCGGATTCCGCCGATACCGCCGCCGTGCCTTCGGTGCGGCTTTCCGGCGAGGGGCAGGCGCTGCCGATCGGTGGCGACGAGGTGGCCGGCTCAGCCGCGCAGGTCCCGGCCGGTACTCCGGTACCCCTGCCGCCGGGGTACCGGCTGCCGTTCGTCTTCTCGGCGCGGGGCGAAGACGCGCTCCGCGGGCAGGCCCGCCGCCTGGCCGCACTGCTCGACCAGCGCTCCGGCACCGAGCTCGCCGACCTGGCCACGTCGCTCGTGACGACCCGCGCCCGCCTCACCGACCGCGCGGTCGTGGTCGCGGACGGCGCCGAGGATCTTCGCTCGGCGCTGGCGTCGGTCGCCGAAGGGCGGCCGGACCCGCGGGTCCGGCGAGGCCGGGCGGGTTCGCCCGGTGGGCTCGCGTTCCTCTTCACGGGCCAGGGCTCGCAGCGCGCCGGAACCGGCGCCGAGCTGGCGGAGCTCGACCCGGTGTTCGCCGCGGCGTTCGACGAGGTGTGCGCGGCGTTCGGCGGCGAGCTCGGTGAACCGCTGCGGCCGCTGGCGTTCGGCAGTCCGGGGGCCGGGCCGCTAGACGACACCCGGTACGCGCAGCCCGTGTTGTTCGCCCTGGAGGTGGCGCTGTTCCGGGTGCTGGAGCACTGGGGGGTGCACCCGGATTTCCTGCTGGGGCACTCGATCGGCGAGCTGAGCGCCGCGCACGTGGCCGGGGTGCTGTCCCTGCCCGACGCGGCCCGGCTGGTCGCCGCCCGCGGCCGGCTCATGAGCGCGCTGCCAGTGGGCGGAGCGATGGTCGCCGTCGAGGCCGCCGAGGCGCGGATGCTCGAACTGCTGGCCGCCGAGGGCGGCGGTGAGCCGGTGTCGATCGCCGCGGTGAACGGTCCCGAATCCGTGGTCCTGTCCGGAGCCGAGGACGCCGTGCTGCGCCTGGCCGGCCTCGCCGCGGCACAGGGGCTGCGCACCCGGCGGCTGCGGGTGAGCCACGCGTTCCACTCGCCCCTGATGGAGCCGATGCTGGCCGAGTTCCGGGCCGTCGCGGAAACGCTGGCGTTCCGGTCGCCGCGGATCCCCATCGTGTCCGGCGTGACGGGCCGACCCCTGGCGGATGAGCTCTGCCGGGCGGACTACTGGGTCACCCACGCCCGTGAGGCGGTCCGGTTCCACGACGGAGTGCGGTTCCTCGCCGAGGCCGGAGTGAGCGCCTTCCTGGAGCTCGGCCCTGGCGGGGTGCTCACCGCGATGGCCCGGGACTGCCTCGGCGACTCCGTCGCGCTGACTGAGGCCACGCTCGTGCGCGACCAGGCCGAGCAGGCGTCGCTGCTCTCGGCCGTCGCCGGCCTGCACGTCCACGGGTCCGAAGTGGACTGGTCCACAGTGGTCGGTCGCGCCGGTGGCCGGCGCGTGGCTCTGCCGACCTACGCGTTCCAGCGCCGGCGGTACTGGCTGCCCGCGCACCAGCCCGACGTCTCGGGCACACCGGCGGCCGGCCGCGGAATCCGCTACCGCGAGGCGTGGGTGCCGATCACGCGGGACGACGGCCACCTGGCCGGAACGTGGGTGGCTGTGCTGCCCCGTGACGGCCGCGGCCTCCCGGCCGTCACGGGGGTGCTCGACGCCCTCGGCCGGCGAGCCGAGCGGCTGGTCAGGGTCGACGGGGCCGACGGGCTGGGCGAGGCGCTCCAGGCGCCGGCAGCCGGCGTTCTGTCGCTGCTCGCACTGGCGCCGGACACCGAGCCGCTCGGGCCGACGTCGGCCGTGCTCGAAGCGCTCGACTCGGCAGGCGCCGACATTCCACTGTGGATTATCACCGCCTCGGCCGTGGTGGCCACCGCCGACGACCGGGCCGTCGAGCCCGGGCAGGCGAGTCTCACCGGCGTGCTCCGCGGCCGGGGCGGCCTGGTCGACCTGCCGCCGGTCGCCGGCCGGCGCGACGCCGAGCTGCTCGTCTCGCTGCTCGCCGACCCGCGGGGCGAGGACGAGGTCGCGGTGCGCGCGGCCGGTCTCTTCGGCCGGCGCCTGTTGCCGGCCGGGGCACCGTCCGGCGCGGATCCGTTCGGCCGGGCCGGCGGCACCGTGCTCGTGACCGGCGACCTGGGCGGGTTCACCCCCGACGTGCTGGGCCGGCTGCGGGCCGACGGTCCCCGTCGGGTGCTGCTCGCGCTCCGGCCCGGCGCCGAGGTGCCGGCCGGTCTTCCCGAGGACGTCGAGGTGGCGCCTTGGCCGACCGGCGCCCCACGCCCTCCGGCGCTGGACACCGACCCCGTGCACGTGGTGCTGCACCTGGAAAACCTGAGCCCGGACGGGTCCGCGCGGCCTGGCCCCGACGAGGTGGCGGAGCGCACCGCGCTCGCCGAACTGGCCGCGACGTGGCCCGGCCTCGACGCGTTCCTCGTGTTCTCCACGGTCGCCGGGATCTGGGGCGGCGCCGGCGATCCGCGGCACCTGGCCGCACACACCCGCCTCGCGGCCCTGGTGCACCGTCGCCGGCTCGCCGGGCAGCCCGCCTGCCTCGTCGCGTGGGGCCCGTTCGCGGGTTCCGGTGAGCGAGCCGGCGCCGCGGGTCTCGTGCCGATGGAGCCCGCCCGCGCGCTCGGCGAGATCAACGCGGCCGGGGACGCGGTCCAGGTGATCGCCGACGTCGACTGGCCGGCGTTCCACCCGACGTTCGCCGCTCTTCGGCCGCGCCCGCTCGTGTCTCTGCTCGACGAGGTCCGCGCTCTGCCGGCCGCGCCGGCGCCACGGCCGGGACCGCTCACCGGCCTGCCGGCGGGCGAACTCGACGGCCGCCTGCTCACCGTCGTCCGGACGGCGGCCGCGCTGGTGCTCGGCCACCCGTCCGCGGACGCCGTGCCACCTGAGAGCCGGTTCCAGGAACTGGGTTTCGACTCGCTGCTCGCCGTCCGGTTCCGTGACGCCCTGGCCGAGGCGACCGGGCTGGCGGTGCCGGCGACGGTCGGCTACGACCACCCGACCCCGCTCGCCGTCGCCACGTTCCTCGGCGATCTCGTGCGCGGCGCCGACAGCGCCGACGGCGCCGACGAGCGCCCCACCCCGGCCGTGCACAGCGGCGACCCGATCGCGGTCGTCGCGATGGCCTGCCGGTACCCGGGCGGCGTGACCGCGCCGGAACAGTTGTGGGACCTCGTGTCCGACGGGCGCGACGCGATCGGGCCGTTCCCGGCCGATCGTGGCTGGGACCTGCGCGAGCTGCGGCAGGCCGGGGACGCCGAAGCGGGCCGTGCGCTGCCGCTCAAGGGTGGTTTCCTGGCCGGCGCCGCGGAGTTCGACGCCGCCTTCTTCGGTATCTCGCCCCGCGAGGCGACCGCGATGGATCCGCAGCAGCGGGTGTTGCTGGAGGTCTGCTGGGAGTCGCTCGAACGAGCCGGGCTCGACGCGGGCGCGCTGCGCGGCAGCCGGACCGGTGTGTTCGTCGGCGTCGCCGGCTCCGACTACCAGGGCGTGCTGGACCGGGCCACCGGGGCCGACGGCCACGCGATGACCGGCACCGCCTCGAGCGTCGTGTCCGGCCGGGTGAGCTACACGTTCGGCTTCGAAGGCCCGGCGCTGACGGTGGACACCGCGTGTTCGTCGTCGCTGGTGGCCATCCACCTCGCCGCCCGCGCGCTGCGGGCCGGCGAGTGCGACCTCGCGCTCGCGGGCGGCGTCACCGTGATGAACACGCCGGGTGGTTTCCTCGAGTTCGCCCGCCAGGGTGGCCTCGCGCCCGACGGCCGCTGCAAGTCGTTCGCCGCCACCGCGGACGGGACGGGCTGGTCCGAAGGTGCCGGAGTGCTTGTGCTGCAACGGCTTTCCGACGCCCGGCGCGACGGCAACCGGGTGCTGGCCGTGATCGCCGGCAGCGCGCTGAACTCCGACGGCGCGTCCAACGGCCTCACCGCCCCGAACGGGCCCGCGCAGCAGCGTGTGATCCGCGCGGCGCTGGCCGACGCCGGCCTCCGTCCGTCCGATGTGGACGCGGTGGAGGCCCACGGCACGGGCACCGTGCTCGGCGACCCGATCGAGGCGCAGGCGCTGCTCGCCACCTACGGCCGGGCCCGCGCGGACGAGCAGCCCCTCTGGCTCGGCTCCCTCAAGTCCAACATCGGGCACACCATGGCGGCCGCCGGCGTCGGCGGCGTGATCAAGATGATCCTCGCGATGCGGCACGGGCACCTGCCCGCCACCCTGCACGTGGACCAGCCGACCGGCAAGGTCGACTGGACGGCCGGGGCGGTCCGTCTGCTGACGGAGACCCGGTCGTGGCCGGAGACCGGGCGTCCGCGCCGCGCCGGCGTGTCGTCGTTCGGGATGAGCGGTACCAACGCGCACCTGGTGCTGGCGCAGCCCGACCCGGAGCCTGCAGCCGATCCGGTGTCCGACACCGCTACGCCGGACGCCCCGGAAACCGTTCTGCCCTGGGTGCTCAGTGCCCGCTCGCCGGAGGCACTGGCCGGGTTGGCGGGACGGCTGACCGAAGAGGTCGCCGGCGGTGCGCTGGCGGACGTGCCGCCCGCGCTGCTCGGGCGGGCGCTGCTGGATTCGCGGACCCGGCTGGAGCACCGCGCGGTGGTCCTCGGCCGGGATCGCGCGCAGCTGCTCGACCGGCTCGCCCGGCTCGCGGTCGAGCCCGAGCCCGCCGGTGTGGTGCGGGGTGTCGCCTTGCCCCCGGTTCGCGGGCACGTCTGGGTGTTCCCCGGCCAAGGTGGCCAGTGGGCCGGGATGGCGGCCGCGCTGCTCGAAAGCTCGCCCGTGTTCGCGGTCCGCTGGGCCGAGTGCGAACGCGCGCTGGCGCCCTACCTCGAGCGGTCGCTCACCGAGCTGGCCGCGGCGGACGAGGGGTACCTGGCGGGCGGCCGGGTGGACGTGGTGCAGCCCGCGTTGTTCGCGATGATGGTTTCGCTCGCCGAGGTGTGGCAGTCGTTCGGAGTCGAGCCCGCGGCCGTCGTCGGCCACTCCCAGGGCGAGATCGCCGCCGCGTGTGTGGCCGGGGTGCTGTCGCTCGAAGACGCCGCGAAGGTGGTCGCGCTGCGGGCCAAGGCTCTCACCGCGCTGGCGGGTGCCGGCGGCATGATCTCGCTCGCCGCGCCGGTCGACGTCGTCGCCGAGCTCGTGGGCGCCTGGTCCGGGCGGGCTTCCGTGGCCGCGGTCAACGGCCCGGCCGCCGTCGTCGTGTCCGGTGAGCCGGCCGCGCTGGCGGAGATCCTCGCCGAGGCGGGCGAGCGCGGCATCCGCAACCGGCGGATCGACGTCGACTACGCGTCGCACTCCGCCCAGGTCGAGGTGATCCGGGACGAGGTCGAGTCGGTGCTGGCCGGCATCCGGCCCCGCCAGGGAACCGTGCCGTTCTTCTCGACCGTGACCGGCGAGTGGCTGGACGGGACCACAGCGGACGCCGCCTACTGGTACCGCAACCTGCGTGCGCAGGTGCGGTTCCACGAAGCCGTGGAAACGCTGATGGCCGAAGGGTTCCGCTCGTTCGTCGAGGTCAGTCCGCACCCGGTGCTGGGTGTCGCGATCACGGAGGCCGCGGACCTGGCCGAGCTCGAGACCGCCGTCGCGGGAACGCTGCGCCGGGACGACGGCGGGCTCGAGCGGATGCTCACCTCCGTGGCCGAGGTGTTCGTGGCCGGTGCCCCGGCCGACTTCTCACCGGTGCTGCCCGCGGCCGCCCGGCCATTGCCCGAGCTGCCGACGTATCCGTTCCAGCGCAGGCGGTTCTGGCCCGAAGGTGCGCCGGCGACCGCGACCGGCGACCCCGAGGACGCCCGGTTCTGGGAGCTGGTCGACGGCCTGGACGCCGAGAAGATGGCCGGCACCCTGGGGCTCGCGGACACCGCCCCGCTGAGCGAAGTGCTGCCGGCGCTCTCGTCGTGGCGGCGTGGCCGCCGCGATCAGGCCGCGCTCGACTCGTGGCGCTACGCCGAGACCTGGCAGCCGCTCCCGCCCGCGGCGGTGCGCGGCGGCCGGTGGCTGGTGGTGGTCCCGGACCGGCTCGCCGCCGACCCGGCGGTCACCGTCGTGCTGAGGGCCGTCCCGGACCACGTGCTCGTGCCGGTCGGGGCGGAAGACGTCCGGACCGGTGGTGAAGGACCCGGCGGTGAAGAACACGGCGGTGAAGAACACGGCGGCGAAGGGAACACTGCCGCCGGCGCCCTCACGGAGCGGTTGCGCACCGCGTTGGCCGACCCGGCGATCACCGGAATCCTGTCGCTGACCGCGCTCGACACCGGCGCGCACCCGGCCGACGACGTGGTCCCGGCCGGGCTCGCACTCACTCTGGCGCTCGTCCAGGCCTTGGTGGACCTCGGCGCCGGCGTACCGCTGTGGTGCTGCACCGACGGGGCGGTCGGGGTGCCCGGCGACGGCGGCCCGCGCCGGCCCGAGCAGGCGGCGGCCTGGGCTCTCGGCCGGGTCGCCGCGCTCGAGCACCCCAAGCTGTGGGGCGGTCTGATCGACCTGCCCCGGCACCTGGACCAGCCGGTGATCGACGGGCTCGCGGCTGCCCTCTGCCGGGAAGACGGTGAGGACCAGCTCGCCCTTCGCGAGGACGGCCTGTACGGCCGGCGCCTGACCCACGGCGACGGCGGTCGCGTCACCGGCGGCGGCTGGCGGCCGTCGGGCACGGTGCTGGTCACCGGGGGAACGGGCGCGCTCGGCCTGCGCGTCGCCCGGGCGCTCGCCGCCGGCGGGGCCGGGCACCTCGTCCTGATCAGCCGGAGCGGGGACGCCGCGCCGGGGGTCGCCGACCTGGTTGCCGAACTCGCCGGTGCACACGGCGTCGGGGTCACCGTCGCCGCCTGCGACACCGCCGACCGGACCGAGGTCGCGGCCGTCCTCGACCGCGTGCAGCGGGACTCCGGGCCGGTCACAGCCGTGGTGCACGCGGCAGGCGCCGGCGTGCTGGGCCCGCTGGCCGAGGCGTCGTTCGCCGACCTGCGGACGGTGCTGGGCGCGAAGGTCGCCGGGATCGAGAACGTCGAGGCGGCGCTGGAGACCGCCCGGCTGGAGGCGGTCGTGTACTTCTCGTCGATCACCGCCGTCTGGGGCGCGGGTGACCACGGGGCCTACGCCGCGGCCAACGCAGTGCTCGACGCCCGCGCCCAGAGGCGGACGGCCGACGGCGTGCCGACCCTGTCGGTGGCCTGGGGCCCGTGGGCGGGTGGCGGCATGGTCGCCGACGAGATCCACGACACCCTGCGCCGGCGCGGGCTGCCGGTGCTCGACCCCGACCTGGCGGTCGCCGGTCTGCTCCGCCTGCTGGCCGAGGGCAGCGGTGCCGCGATCCTCGCGGAGGTCGACTGGGCGCGGTTCGTGCCGGTGTTCACCTCCGGCCGCGCTTCCCGCCTGCTCGACGCCCTGCCCGAGGCCCAGCCCGAGCCGGAAGTCGCGGAAACCGGCCCGGTGGCGGGAAACACGACGCTGCGCCGGCTGTCCGAACTGGACGAATCCCAGCGGGTGCGCGCGCTGCGCGAGCTGGTTCGCGAACACACCGCCGCGGTCCTCGGCCACCCGGACGCGGCGGCCGTCGAGCCGCGGCGCGCGTTCTCCGACGCGGGGCTCGACTCGCTTACCGCCGTCGAGCTGCGTGACCGGCTGACCAAGGCCACCGAGGTCCGGTTGCCGACCACGGTCGTGTTCGACCACCCCACGCCCGTCGCCCTCGCCGCCTTCCTGGACCGGTTGGCGTTCGGTGCGCGAACCACCGCCGCGGCGCCGGGCCCGGCACGGATCGTGGCCAAGCCCGAGACCGCCGACCCGATCGCGATCGTCGCGATGAGCTGCCGGTTCCCGGGCGGCATCGACTCGCCGGAGCAGCTGTGGCAGGCGGTGTCCGGTGAAGCCGACCTCATCACCCCGTTCCCGGCCGACCGCGGCTGGCCGCTGGGGAGCCTGTTCGATCCGGACCCGGACGCGCCCGGGACCAGCTACGTCGACCACGCCGGATTCCTGCGCGACGCCACGATGTTCGACCCGGAGTTCTTCGGCATCTCGCCTCGCGAGGCCGTGGCGATGGATCCGCAGCAGCGGGTGCTGCTCGAGACGGCGTGGGAGGTGCTGGAGCGCGCCGGGATCGACCCGAAGTCGTTGCGGGGCAGCCGGACCGGCGTCTACGTCGGCACGACGGACCAGGCCTACGGCGGCCGCCTGACGGCACCGGGCGCGGGCATGGAGGGCTACCTGGCCACGGGTGGCTCGACCAGCGTCGCGTCCGGCCGGATCTCCTACCTGTTCGGCTTCGAAGGACCCGCGGTCAGCATCGACACGGCCTGCTCGGCTTCGCTCGTCGCACTGCACCTCGCCGCGGGGTCGCTGCGCAGCGGCGAGAGCGACCTCGCGCTCGCCGGTGGCGTGATGGTGATGTCGGACCCGACGTCGTTCGTCGCCTTCAGCCGCCAGCGCGCGCTGGCCGCCGACGGGCGGTGCAAGTCGTTCGCCGCGGCGGCCGACGGGTTCACGCTGGCCGAAGGCGCCGGCCTGCTCCTGCTCGAACGGCTTTCCGACGCGCGCCGGCACGGCCATGAGGTCCTCGGGCTGGTGCGGGGGAGCGCGATCAACTCCGACGGCGCGTCCAACGGGCTCACCGCGCCCAATGGCCCGTCGCAGGAGCGGGTGATCCTCGGCGCGCTCGCCGACGCCGGGCTCGAACCGTCCGAAGTGGACGCTGTCGAAGCGCACGGCACCGGCACCCGGCTCGGCGATCCCATCGAGGCCCAGGCGCTGCTCGCGACCTACGGCCGGGCGCACTCCGCCGAGGCCCCGCTCTGGGTCGGGTCGGTGAAGTCCAACATCGGCCACACCCAGCACGCGGCCGGTGCCGCCGGGATCATCAAGATGGTCATGGCCATGCGCCACGCGACGTTGCCGCGGACCCTCCACGTCGACGCGCCGTCGCCGCACGTCGACTGGTCGGCCGGCGCGGTCGAACTGCTCACGGAGGCCCGGCCGTGGCCGGAGACCGGGCGCCCGCGCCGCTTCGGCGTGTCCTCGTTCGGAATCAGCGGCACCAACGCGCACGTGGTGCTGGAGCAGGCGCCGGCAGCCGAGCCGGAGCCGGCACCCGACCCCGTGGCGGAACCCGGACCGCTGCCCGTGGTCGTCTCGGCGCGCAGCCGGGCGGCGCTGGCCGAGCAGGCCGCACGCTTCTCGGCCCTGGTGACCGCGGATCCGGCCCTGCCTCCCGCCGACCTCGCGTTCTCCTCGCTGACCTCACGCGCGGTGCTGGACCACAGCGCCGTGCTGGTGGCCGAGGACCGCGACGAGCTGCTGGCCGGTCTGGCGCGCCTCGCCACACCGGACGGCTCGGACGTGATCCGGGAACGTTCCGCCGAGGGCGAGCTCGCCGTGGTGTTCGCCGGACAGGGTGCACAGCGGACCGGGATGGGAAGCGTTCTGTACCAACGGTTCCCGGTGTTCGCCCGAGCCCTCGACGAGGTGTGCGCTCAGCTCGACCGGCACCTGCGGCGGCCACTGCGGAACGTCATGTTCGCGAAGGCCGGCACCGAGGACGCGGCGCTGCTCGACCGGACCGAGTACGCCCAGTGCGCGCTGTTCGCGTTCGAGGTCGCGCTCTTCCGCCTCCTCGAACAGTGGGGCGTGCGCCCGGACGCGCTGCTCGGGCATTCGATCGGCGAGCTGACCGCGGCGCACCTCGCCGGCGTTTGGACGCTGGAAGACGCGGCTCGGGTCGTCGCCGCACGGGGCCGGCTGATGCAGGAGCTGCCGGCCGGAGGCGCGATGATCGCCGTCGCCGCCGCGGAGCCGGTGGTGCGCGAGTGCCTGGCCGGGCTCGCCGGGCAGGCGACGATCGCAGCCGTCAACGGACCCGAGGCCGTGGTCGTCTCGGGTGCCGAGGACGCAGTGCTCGCGGTCGCCGCCACCCTGGCGGAGCGCGGTGCCCGCACCCGGCGGCTGGCGGTCTCGCACGCGTTCCACTCGCCGCTGATGGAGCCGATGCTCGCGGAGTTCGCCGGGATCCTCACCGGCGTCGAGGCCGCCGACCCGGCGGTGGTGGTGATCTCCGACGTCACGGGCGAACCCGTGAAGGCCGGGCAACTGGCCGATCCGGCGTACTGGGTCGACCAGGTCCGCCGCGAGGTCCGGTTCGCCGACGGGGTCCGCACCCTGGTGTCCCGGGGCGTCACCACGTTCCTGGAGGCCGGCCCCGGGGCCGAGCTGACGGCCGCGGTGCTGTCGGTGGTCGAGGAACCGGTGGGCGCGCTCGCGTGCCTGCGCCGCGACGGGGACGAGGTGCGGGCCTTGTTCACCACTCTCGGCCGGCTGCACGCCCGCGGCGTGGCCGTCGACGTTCCCGCGGTGTTCGAGGGCACCGGCGCCCGCCGGGTCGAGCTGCCGACGTACGCGTTCCAGCGCCGCAGGTTCTGGTTGCAGCGCGACCACGCGACGACGGATCCGGCGTCGGCCGGGCTCGCGGCGACCGGCCATCCGGTGTTCACGACGAGGGCCGATCTCCCGGGCGGCGCCCGGCTCTACCACGGTCGCGTGACCGGTGCGGGGGAGGCGGACCTGACTGCGGCAGCGCTGTGGGTGGCCGCCGACCTCGGCTGCGCGCGGATCGACCGGCTCGGCGCGCACCGGCCCGTTCCGGCCGGTGCCGACCTGGCCGTGCAGCTTCGGGTGAGCGCACCGGAATCGGACGGCCGCCGGGAGCTGACCGTGCACCACCGGCTCGCCGCCACTCCCGAGCAAGCCTGGGAGCACACGATCATTGCCACACTGCGGCCGGCGGCGGGCGAACCGTCGTTCGACCTCTCGGCGTGGCCACCGGCCGGTGCGCTGGAGCTCGACGGGACCGGCGGCACCGCGGTCTGGGCCGCCGCTGCGGACCTCTATGCGGAAGTGCGCCTCGAGTCCGGCGCAGGCGAGGCGGACACGCTCGGTGTCCTGGCCCCGGATCTGCTCGCCGCGCTCGACACGCTGGTCCCGCAAGCCGACCGCGCGCGAGGCGGGCAGGGGCGGCGGATCCGCGCCTGGCACGGCGTCACGCTCGTCGCGACCGGCGCCGAAACCCTGCGCGTCCACCTCACGCCCAGCGATCCCGATGGGCTCACCCTGCGGCTCGCGGACCCGGCAGGTCGGCCGGTCGCGGTGGCCGAACGCCTGGAGCTGGGTGATCCGGCACCCGTCCGGCCCACTGTGGCGGGGGCGGCGCTGCACCGGCTCGACTGGGTGCCGGCGGGCCCGGCCGCGGAGCTCGACGTCAGCTGGGCCGTACTCGGCGGGCACGACGGTGTGGACTTCGCCCGCGCGCTCGGATCGCAGCCGGGGCGACAGATCCGCAGCTGGCCCGACCTCGCCGCGTTGCGCGAGGACCTCGGCACCGGCCGAACCGACGCCGTCGCACCGGACCTGCTCGTGGTGGTCGTCGAGCCACCGGTGCGCGGTCTCGCCGACGCCGCGCACCACAGCGCCGAAGAGGTGCTCGAGCTGGTTCGTGCGCTCGTCGCCGAGGAGCACCTGGCCGGCACGCGGTTCGTGACGCTGACCCGGGGCGCGACCGGCGCCGCGACGAGTGCCCGGCCCGCCGCGGCGGCCGGGTGGGGGCTGCTGCTCTCCGCCCAGGCCGAGTACCCGGACCGGTTCGTCCTCGTGGACCTCGACGACTGGGCGGGTGACGCCGAGCAGGTTCCGGCGGCGGTGGCCGTCGCACTGGCCACCGGTGAGCAGCAGCTGGCGATCCGCGCAGGTGAGGTGCTCGTGCCGCGGCTCGCGGTCGAGGTGCCCGGCCCTGATACCGAACCCTGGCCTGCGGGGACGGTGCTCGTCACCGGCGCCACCGGCGCGATCGGCGAGGTGATCGCCCGGCACCTGGCCGCGGCGGGTGCCGAGCGGCTGCTGCTGCTCAGCCGCGGCGGGCCCGGTGCCCCGGGTGCCGACCGGCTCGTGGCCGACCTCGCGACGCACGGCACCGTGGCCGAAGTCGTCGCCTGCGACGTCGGCGACCGGGACGCCCTCGCGGCGGTGCTCGACGACATCCCCGCCGAGTTCCCGCTCAGCGCGGTCGTGCACGTGGCCGGCGTGGTCGACGACGGCACCCTCACCGCGCTCACCCCCGCGCGGTTGCACGCCGTGCTGCGGCCGAAGGTCGACGCGGCGGTGAACCTCCACGAGCTGACCGCGGGGCTCGACCTCGCCAGGTTCGTGCTCTTCTCCTCCGCGGTGGGCACGCTGGGTGCCGCCGGGCAGGCGAACTACGCGGCCGGGAACGCCTTCCTCGACGCCCTTGCCCGGCAGCGCCGCGCGGCCGGGTTGCCCGGGACGTCGCTCGCGTGGGGGCTGTGGGGCACCGGCGGCGGCATGAGCGGTGGGCTCGACGAGGTCGACCGGCGGCGGATGGCTCGCGCGGGTGTCGTCCCCCTGACCGAGGACGCCGGGCGCGGGCTCTTCGAGGCGGCCTGGGCGTCCGGCGAGGCGGTGCTGCTGCCGATGCACCTCGACCTGGGGGTGCTGCGCGGAAACGCGCGGTCCGGCACGCTGCCCGCCGCCTTGCGGGGCCTGGTGCCGGCCCCGTTGCGCCGGGCCGCGACCGCGGAGGTCGCCCAGTTGCCGTTCGCCGAACGCCTCGCGGGCCTCTCAGCGCAGCGCCGCGCCGAGGAACTGCTCGACGTGGTGCGCCGGCAGGTCGCCGCGGTGCTTTCCCTCGGCGACCCCGCCGGCGTGGACGAGCGCAAGCAGTTCCGCGACCTCGGCTTCGACTCGTTGACCGCGATCGAGCTGCGCAACGCCCTGACCGCCGCCACGGACCTGCCGCTTTCCGCAGCCGTCGTGTTCGACTACCCGACCCCCGCGGAGCTCGCCGCGCACCTCGAAGCCGGCTTGCGCAAGGCGGAACCGGGTGGCCCGCCGCCGGTGGTGGCGACCCAGCTGGACCAGCTCGAGGCCACCGTCGCCGGGCTCGCCGCGGACGACCGTGAGCGCTCGCGCATCGCGGAGCGGCTCAAGGCGCTGGTCCTCGCGTGCGAGCAGGCCGACCAGTCCACTTCGGACGTTTCCGTCGAAGCGCGGCTCGACACCGCGTCCGACGAAGAGATCTTCGATTTCATCCGCACCGAGCTCGGGCGGGACCGATGACGAGGAGTGCTTTCGATGGCCGATGAGCAGGAGCTCCGGGACTACCTGAAGTGGGTCACGACCGACCTGCACCGGACCCGGCAGCGGCTGGCCGAGCTGGAGGACGGAGCCACCGAGCCGATCGCCGTCATCGGCATGGCGTGCCGTTACCCGGGCGGGATCAAGTCGCCCGCCGATCTGTGGCGCACGGTCTCCGAGGGCGTCGACGTGATCGGGCCGCTCCCGGACGACCGCGGGTGGGGAGATCTGGACGCGCTCTACGATCCCGACCCGGACAACCCCGGCACGTGCTACGTGCGTGAAGGCGGCTTCCTGACCGATGTGGCGGAGTTCGACGGCGGGTTCTTCGGGATCTCGCCCCGCGAGTCGACCGCGATGGACCCCCAGCAGCGGCTCCTGCTGGAATCCTGCTGGGAGGCCGTGGAACAGGCCGGCCTTACCGCGGACGCGTTGCGCGGCAGCCGCACCGGGGTGTACGCCGGAGTGTCGCAACAGGACTACGCGACGCTGCTGGCGTCGTCGGAGATCGGCATCGACGGGTACGCCGCGACCGGCATCGCGAACAGCGTCCTGTCCGGCCGGGTGTCGTACGTGCTCGGGCTGGAGGGCCCGGCGGTCACCGTGGACACCGCGTGCTCGTCGTCGCTCGTGGCGCTGCACCTCGCGGTTCAGGCCTTGCGCACCGGTGAATGCGATCTCGCGTTCGCCGGTGGTGCCACGGTGATGTCGACCCCCGCGGTCCTCGTCGCGCTGTCGCGCCAGCGCGCGCTCGGCCAGGACGGGCGGTGCAAGGCCTTCTCGGCCGACGCCGACGGCGCGGGCTGGAGCGAGGGCGCCGGTGTGCTGCTCGTGGAACGGCTGTCCGACGCCCGGCGGCTGGGCCATCCCGTGCTGGCCGTGGTGCGCGGGAGCGCGGTGAATCAGGATGGCGCGTCGAACGGCCTGACCGCCCCGAACGGCCCCGCGCAGCAGCGGGTGATCCGCGCTGCGCTGGCGCAGGCCGGGCTGACGCCGGCCGACGTGACGGCTGTCGAGGCACACGGCACCGGCACGAAACTCGGCGATCCGATCGAAGCGGACGCGCTGCTCGCCACCTACGGCCAGGCCCACACACCGGCCGACCCGCTGTGGCTGGGCTCGGTGAAGTCGAACCTCGGCCACACGCAGGCCGCGTCCGGGGTGGCCGGGGTGATCAAGATGGTCGAGGCGCTGCGCCGCCGCGAGCTGCCCCGGACCCTGCACGCCGACGAGCGGACTCCGTTCGTGAACTGGGATTCCGGTGCCGTCGAGCTGCTCACGCACGCCCGTCCGTGGCCGGTCGCCGAAGACGGGCCGCGTTCGGTGCGCCGCGCCGGGGTGTCGTCGTTCGGCATCAGCGGGACCAATGCGCACGTCGTGCTCGAGGAGGCACCGGCCGGCCAGACGCCGGTCGCCGGCCCGGCCCCCGCGTTGCTGCCGTGGGTGCTGTCCGCGCACTCACCGGCCGCGCTGCGCGGGCAGGCCGAGCGGGTGGCCGCCCGGGTCCGTGCGGACGCGGACCTCGACGTGGCGGATCTCGGGTTCGCGCTCGCGACCACGAGGACGGCTCTCGAACACCGCGCCGCCGTGGTGGGCGAGGACCGCGAAGGCCTGCTGCGCGGGCTGGACGCGATCGCGAGCGGCGGCCGCGCGGACGGTGTGGTCGACGGCACGGCCGTCGGGGGCAAGGTCGTGTTCGTCTTCCCTGGCCAGAGCTCGCAGTGGCGGGGGATGGGCCGGCACCTCCTGGAGTCCTCGGAGGTGTTCGCCGAGTCGGCGCAGCGGTGCGCCCGGGAGATCGAGCGGCTGGTCGACTGGCGCGTGCTCGACGTGCTGCGTGACGAGCCGGGCGCCGCCTCGCTCGACCGGATCGACGTGATCCAGCCGGTCCTGTTCACCATGATGGTGTCGCTGGCCGAGGTCTGGCGTTCGCTGGGTGTGGTGCCGGACGCCGTCGTCGGCCATTCGCAGGGCGAGATCGCGGCGGCCTATCTCAGCGGCGGGCTCTCGCTCACCGACGCCGTCCGCGTGGTGGTGCTGCGCAGCAAGGCGTGGGTTCCCTTGGAGGGCAAGGGCGGGATGGCGTCGGCTCTGTTGTCGCCCGCCGAGGCCGAGGCCCGGATCGAGAAGTGGGGCGACCGGCTTTCGGTGGCCGCGAAGAACAGTCCGCAATCGTGCGCGGTGGCCGGTGAGGCGCAGGCGTGCGACGAGTTCGTCGAGGCGTGCCTCGCGGATGGGATCCGTGCGCGCCGGCTCCACGGGATCGGTGGTGCGGCAGGACATTCGCGTGGGGTCGAGGTGGTGCGCGACCACATCCTCGACGTGCTGGCGCCGGTGGCGCCGGTGTCCGGCACGGTGGCTTTCTACTCGACGGTGACCGCGGGGCCGCTCGACACCACGGAGCTGGACCACACCTACTGGTACCGCAACATGCGGGAGCCCGTCGCGTTCGAGGGCGCCGTGCGCGAGCTGCTGGCCGACGGCCACCGGCATTTTCTCGAGATGAGCCCGCACCCGTTGCTCGCGTTGTCGCTGCAGCAGACCATCGACGACGCCGGCGTGACGGCGCGGGTGGTCAGCAGCCTCCGCCGGGACGAGGGTGAGCTCGCCCGGCTGCTGCGGTCGGTCGCGCAGGCGAACGCGAACGGCGTCGCGCTTGACTGGGACCGGGTCTTCGGTGGTGCGCGGCCGCGGATCGACCTGCCGACGTACGCGTTCCAGCGGAGCCGGCACTGGTCGGACGTGCGCGCGGAGACCGCAGACGTGTCGGCCGCGGGGCTGGACGCGGCCGAGCACCCGATGCTCGGCGCACTGGTCCGGCTGGCCGACGGCGACGGGATCGTGCTCAGCGGGCGGATCTCGGTGCGGACCCACGAGTGGCTGGCGGGCCACCGCGTCGGCAACGACGTGATCTTCCCGGGCACCGGGTTGGTGGAACTCGCGATCTTCGCGGGCGACCAGGTCGGCGCCGGCCGTCTGGAGGAGCTCGTGCTGCACACGCCCCTGGTCGTGCCCGACGGGGCCGGGGTGTTCGTGCAGGTGCGGGTGGAAGCCCCGGACGAGTCGGGGCAGCGGGCGATCGGTGTCTACTCGCGCCCGGCCGGTACCGGGCTCGATCCCGTGTGGACCCGGCACGCCGCAGGCACCGTCACCGCCCCCGGTGCCGCGACGGCCGCGCTGCCGCCGGGGCAATGGCCACCGTCCGATGTGGATACTGTCGATGTCGGTGCGCACTACGAGCGGATGACCGGGTCCGGCTACGGGTACGGCCCGCAGTTCCGTGCCCTGTCGGCATTGTGGCACCGCGGCCGGGAAGTCTTCGCGGAGGTGAGCCTCGGCGCGGACCTGCCGGTCGACGGGTTCGGCATCCACCCGGCGTTGTTCGACTCCGCCCTGCACGCGATGTACGTGCTCGGCTCCGGCCAGGACGGCGTGCGGCTGCCGTTCACGTGGACGGGTGTCCAGCTGCACGCCGCCGGGGCCGGCCGGCTGCGAGTGCGGATGACCGCGCGTGACGACGACTCGGCGTCGGTCGAGCTGTTCGACGAAACCGGGCTTCCCGTCCTCACCGCGGAATCGCTGGTGGTCCGCCCACTGCGCGACACCGCCCGGCCGGACCGGGCCGATTCGCTGTACCAGGTTCGCTGGCAGCCGATGCCGATCGCGGAACCGGTGTCGGTCGCCGTGCTCGGCGACTGCCCCTCGCCCGACGGCGCGGTCGTGGTCGCGGACCTCGCCGGCGTTACCGCCGCACTCCCGGCCGGCGGCCACGTCCTGCACCGGATCGCACCGGCCGGACCGGGTGAAATTCCTTGGCAACCGGCCGAATCCGCGCTGGAGTTCGTACAGACGTGGCTCGCGGACGAGGCCTTCGCCGATACCCGGCTGGTGCTCGTCACCCGCGGCGGCGTCGGCGTGACGGACGAGGACGTGCCCGATCCCGGTGCCGCCGGTGTCTGGGGCCTCGTGCGGTCGGCGCAGTCGGAACACCCGGGCCGGCTCGTGCTCGCGGACCTCGACGACACGGCCGAGTCGCTCGCCGCACTGCCCGGCGCGCTCGGCACCGGAGAAGATCAGCTCGCCTTGCGTGGTGGGGCTTTGCTCGTGCCGCGGCTCGTGAACTGGGACCCCGGGCAGAAGCTGCTGCCGCCGGCGGGCGAAGCCGCGTGGCGGCTCACGAACACCCGGCCGGGCACCTTCGAAGGACTGGAGCTCCTGCCGTACCCGGAGGCGCTGGCACCGCTCGGGCCGCGCGCGGTCCGGCTGCGGATCCACGCGGCCGGCATCAACTTCAAGGACGTCGTGGTCGCGTTGAACCTCGTGCCGGGGCTGACCGGCCTCGGCGGTGAGGTGGCCGGTGAGGTCCTCGAGATCGGCGACGAGGTCACGTCGGTCGCGGTCGGAGACCGCGTGCTCGGCCTGAGCACGGAGACGTTCGGTCCGATCGGGACCACCGACGAGCGGTACCTCGTGGGGGTTCCGGAGGGCTGGGGCTGGGTGGAAGCGGCGTCGGTCCCCGTCGCCTACCTGACCGCGTACCTGGGCCTGACGGAGCTCGCGAAGATCGGGCCGGGTTCGACGGTGCTGATCCACGCCGCCGCGGGTGGCGTGGGGACCGCAGCCGTGCAGATCGCGCGCCATTCGGGGGCCACGGTGTACGCCACCGCCAGCCCCGGCAAACACGCCGCCGTCATCGCGGCCGGTGTCCCGGCGGAGCGGGTGTTCAACTCCCGGACCGCGGATTTCGAGGATGAGGTGCGAGCCGCGACGCAGGGCCGGGGGGTGGACCTCGTCCTCAACTGCCTGACCGGTGAGCTCACCGACGCCGGCCTGCGTCTCGTCGCCCCCGGCGGCTTTTTCCTGGAGCTCGGCAAAACCGACCGGCGCGATCCCGGCACCGTCCACACCGGCTACCCGGGGATCCGTTACCAGGCCTACGATCTGCGCGACCTGACTCCGGACGACACCCACACCCTCCTGAAGCGGCTGACCGCCCTGTTCGGCGAAGGGCAGCTCACTCCTCCGCGGGTCACCGCCTACGACGTCCGCCAGGCCCGGACCGCGTTCCGCCACCTCGCACAGGCCACCCTCACGGGCAAAGCGGTGCTGACCATGCCGGCCGCCGATCCGCTGTCAGGGACCGTGCTCATCACCGGTGGCACCGGCACCCTCGGCTCGTTGCTGGCCCGCCACCTCGCGACCCACCACCGCACCCCGCACCTGCACCTGGTCTCCCGCCGCGGCCGCGCCGCTCCCGGCGCCACCGCGCTCGAACACGACCTCGAACAACTCGGCACCACGGTCACCATCACCGCCGCCGACGTCACCGACCCGGAGACGCTCACCGGCCTCATCGCCGGTACCGACGACCTCACGGCGATCGTCCACACCGCGGCCGCCCTCCTCGACACCCCCTTCCACACTCAGACTCCCGCCACCCTCACCACCACGGCGCACCCCAAAGTCACGCCGGCGCTGACGATCCACCACCACGGCCACCGGCCTCCGCCGACCCTCATCACCTTTTCCTCCCTGGCCGCGACGATGGGCGGTCCGGGGCAGGCCAACTACGCGGCGGCGAACGCGATGCTCGACGCGCTGGCGCAGCACCGCCGGGCTCAGGGCCTGCCGTCGCTTTCCCTCGCCTGGGGTTTCTGGGAGCAGCGCAGCGAAATGTCGGCGCACCTGGACGAGGTGGACATGAGCCGGCTCAGCCGGGGTGGCGTGCTGCCGCTGTCCACAGAGGAGGGTCTCGCGCTGTTCGACCTGGCGCTGCGCACCGGCGAACCGTTCCTCGTCCCGGCGAAGCTGGACGTCGGACGACTCGCCTCGTCGACCGAACCGGTACCCGCGATGCTGCGGGCCCTTGTGCGCCGGCCGGAGCGCCGGCGGATCCGTGCCACCGCCTCGGCCGGCGAGGAATCACTGCGCGACCGGCTCGCCGCCATGACCGAGGGCGAGCGCCGCCGGAGTGTGCTCGCCCTTGTGCGGGACAACGCCGCCACCGTGCTCGGGTACGGCGACGCCGACGCGATCGGCGCGGACCGCGCGTTCAAGGAGCTCGGTTTCGACTCCCTCACGGCCGTGGAGTTCCGCAACCGCCTCACTACGGCCACCGCGCTCAAACTCCCCGTGACCCTCGTTTTCGACCACCCGACACCGGACGAGCTCACCGAGTTCCTCCACACAGAGCTGCTCGGTGACACCCCGGCCGCGCCCGCCGTGCCGGTGCGGGCCACACCGGTGGTGTCCGAAGTGGACGATCCGGTGGTGATCGTGGGCATGGCGTGCCGGTATCCCGGCGGGGTCGCCTCGCCCGACGAGCTGTGGCAGCTCGTGCTCGACGAGCGCGACGCGGTCGGCGGTTTCCCGGCCGACCGCGGCTGGACCGGGCCGGAGCGGGCCGGTGGGTTCCTCACCGAGGCCGCTTCGTTCGACGCCGGCTTCTTCTCGATCACGCCCCGCGAAGCACTGACCATGGATCCGCAGCAACGCGTGCTGCTCGAGATCTCCTGGGAGGCGATCGAGCGGGCCGGAGTCGCTCCCAGTTCATTGCGGGGCAGCAAGACGGGGGTGTTCGTCGGTGCCTCCGCCCAGGGGTACGCCACGCTGTTCGCGCCCGGCTCGGAGAACATGACCGGCTACGGCGTCACCGGGACGTCGACGAGCGTCGTGTCGGGCCGCGTCTCCTACGCGCTGGGACTCGAAGGCCCGGCGGTCACCGTGGACACCGCCTGTTCCTCGTCGCTGGTCGCCCTGCACATGGCGGCGCGGTCGCTGCGCTCGGGTGAGTGCGACCTCGCGCTGGCGGGGGGCGTCGCGATCATGGCCGGCCCGTTCCTGTTCGACGACTTCGCCAAGCAGGGCGGGCTCGCGGAAGACGGCCGGTGCAAGGCCTTCGACGCCTCGGCCGACGGCACCGGCTGGTCGGAGGGCGCGGGCGTGCTGGTGCTGGAGCGGCTTTCGGCCGCCCGCCGCGCCGGGCACCGGGTGCTCGCCGTGCTGCGGGGTTCCGCGATCAACCAGGACGGCGCGTCGAACGGGCTGACCGCGCCCAGCGGCCCCGCGCAGCAGCGCGTGATGCGGGCGGCGCTCGCCGACGCGGGCCTCGACCCGTCCGATGTGGACGCGGTCGAGGCGCACGGCACCGGCACCGTGCTCGGGGACCCGATCGAGGCCCAGGCGGTTCTCGCGGTGTACGGCCAGGACCGCGCGGGCACCGGGCCGCTGCGGCTCGGCTCGCTGAAATCGAACATCGGCCATTCCCAGGCCGCGGCGGGGGTCGGCGGGGTGATCAAGATGGTGCACGCGCTCACCGAGGGCGTGCTGCCGAAGACCTTGCACCTGACCGAACCCACGCCGTTCGTGGACTGGACCGACGGTGCGGTCGAGCTCCTCACGACCGCGCAGCCGTGGGCCGGAGACCGGCGGCGTGCGGCGGTGTCCTCCTTCGGGATCAGCGGAACCAACGCCCACGTCATCCTCGAACAGGCGCCCGATCTCGCCGCCCCTGCGGGCCCGGAAGCAGTGACCACGCTGCCGGCCCTGCCCTGGGTTCTTTCCGGACACGACGAGACCGCGCTTCGGGCTCAGGCCCACCGGCTGCACGAGTACCTGGAGCGGAACCCGGAACTGTCCTCTGTGGATGTCGCATGGTCGTTGGCCACCAGCCGCGGCCCGCTCGCCTGCCGGCTCGGCCTGCTCGCCGCCGACCGGACGGCCGCGCTCGCGGCTCTGGCGGGGTACGCCGCCGGTGAGGCGCCGCGAGAGATCTTCGCGGGCACCTCGGCGACCGGCGGTCCGGCCTTCGTGTTCTCCGGCCAGGGCGCCCAGCGGCCCGGGATGGGCGCGCAGCTCTACGACACGTTCCCGGTGTTCGCGGCGGCCTTCGACGAGGTCTGCGCACAGGTCGACGAGCCGATGGGCGCGTCGCTGCGGGAGCTGGTTTTCCGCGCTGACGCGGCGGAACTGGACCGCACGGCCGTGGCCCAGCCGGCGTTGTTCGCGGTCGAGGTGGCGCTGTACCGGCTGGTCGAGTCGTGGGGCGTCACGCCGGACTACGTGCTCGGGCACTCGGTCGGCGAGATCACGGCCGCGCATGTCGCCGGCGTGCTGAGCCTGGCCGATGCGGCCGCGATGGTCGTCGCCCGCGGCCGGCTGATGCAGGCGCTGCCGGCCGGCGGCGGCATGCTGGCGGTGGCCGCTCCGGAAGCCCAGGTGCGCGCCCTGCTCGGCGACGGTCCCGTGGTGATCGCCGCGGTGAACGGCCCGGCCGCCGTAGTGCTGGCCGGACCGTTGCCCGCGCTTGCCGAGATCCGGGTCCGCGTCGAGGCGGCCGGGTACCGGGCGCGGGAGCTGGCGGTCAGCCACGCGTTCCACTCGCCGCTGATGGCGCCGATGCTCGGCGAGTTCGAGGCCGTGCTCGGCGAGCTGACGTACCGGCCGCCGCGGATCCCGGTCGTGTCCGCCGTGACCGGCGCGGTCGCGGACGCCGACGAGCTGTGCTCACCCGGGTATTGGGTCCGGCAGGTCGAACGGACCGTCCGCTTCGCCGACGGCGTCAGTGCCCTGGGGCGCGCCGGGGTCCGGGCGGTCCTGGAGCTCGGTCCCTCCGGCGCGCTCGCGGCGGCCGCGGGCGAAGTGCTCGACCGCGACCTGCCCGCTGCCGCTCTCACCTGTGTGGGGGCGGCGCGCCGGGACCGGCCCGAGGTGGAGAGCCTGCTCGGCGCAGTGCTCGGACTGCACGTGCACGGCTGTGCGGTCGACTGGGCCTCGGTCCTCGGCGGCACGGGCGGGCGGACGATTCCGCTGCCGACGTACGCGTTCCAGCGGCGCCGGTACTGGCCCGACCACGAACGGGGCGCACGCGCGGATCTCGGCTCGGCCGGGCTGCGCGGCACCGGGCATCCGTTGCTGGCGGCGGAGGTCGCCGCCGCGGGCGGCGAGTCGATCTTCACCGGCGAGTTGTCCGCGGCCGCGCTGCCGTGGCTCGCGGACCACGTCGTCGGCGGCCGGATCCTGTTCCCCGCCACCGGTTTCGCGGAGCTGGCGCTGGTCGCCGGACAAGCGGTGGGCTGCGAGACCCTCGACGAGCTCACCCTGGCCGCGCCACTCGTGCTGCCGCCGCGTGAGGGCGTGCAGGTGCAGGTCGTGGTCGGCGTGCCCGACGAGGACGGCGCGCGGGCCGTGACGGTGTACGCGCGGCCGGAAGAAGGGGAGTGGACCGCGCACGGCCGCGGTTTCCTGCGGCACGAGTCCGCGCCGGCGCCGGCGGCGGCACCCGGTGCGTGGCCGCCGGCCGGGGCGGTCCCGGTTGACGTCACGACGTTCCACGAGAACCTGGCCGAGGCCGGATTCGCCTACGGGCCGGCGTTCCGAGGCCTGCGGACGGCGTGGCGACGCGGTGGCGAGATCTTCGCCGAGGTCGCGGCGCCGCCCGCGGTGGCCGGCGGAGAAGCGGCGTTCGCCCTGCACCCGGCTCTGCTGGACGCCGCCCTGCAGATCCTCGCGTTCCGCCCGTCCGCCCCGGCGGGTGGCCGGCCGCAGCTGCCGTTCTCCTGGCGCGGGGTCACCGTCCACCGCCGCGGCGCGGGCGAGCTGCGCGTGCGGTTGACCGAAGCCGGGCCGGACACGGTTTCCGTGCAGCTCGACGACGCCGCGGGGCAGCCCGTCGCGCGGGTCGACGCGCTCGCGCTGCGGGAAGCCGTCCTCGACCGCCTCGGCGGCGGGACGCCCGGCGGCGCACTGTTCACTGTGGACTGGTCGCCCGCGCCGGAACCCGAAGAGGCGGGCGATCCGGCTGGAGCGGTCCCGGGGATCCTGGAAGCTCCGGTGCCGCCGGACGCGTCCGGAGAGAGCGCGCCCGGGGAAACTGCGCCCGGAGAAACGGTCGCCGAGCGCGTGCACGACGCGGTGCACGAGACGCTGCGCCTCGTGCGCGCACGGCGGGCGGACGGTCCGATCCTGGTCCGGACCTCGGCCGCGGTGCGGGTCGGGGCCGGTGACTCCGCGCCCGACCCGGCCGCCGCGGCCGCCTGGGGTGTCCTGCGCTCCGCCCGGCTGGAACACCCGGACCGGTTCGTCCTCGTCGACTCCGAAGGAGCCCTCGACGACGTGATGGCCGGCCGGGCGCTGGCCGTCGCCCGCACCACAGGGGAGACCGAGTTCGCGCTGCGCGACGGACAGCTGCTCGTACCGCGGCTGGTCAAGACCGTCGCGGACGCACCCGCCGCGGTGGCGCCGTTCGGACCGGACCCGGCGGCCGGCACGGTGCTCGTGACCGGAGCCACCGGTCTGCTGGGGGGCTGGGTGGCCCGCCACCTGGTGGCCGAACATGGCGTGCGGCACCTCCTGCTCGCCGCGCGGTCCGCGGCCGGGGCGGCGGACTCCGCGCTCGCCCGGGACCTGGCCGCACTGGGCGCGACGGCGCGGTTCGCCGCGTGCGATGTCACCGACCGCGAGCAGCTCGCGCGGTTGGTCGAAGCGATCCCCGCCGAGCGGCCGCTCACCTCGGTCGTCCACGTGGCGGGCGTGGTCCGCGACGGGGTGCTCGAAACGCTCGGCACGGAGCAGGTGGACGAGGTCCTGCGCGCGAAGGTCGATGCTGTCGCCCACCTGCACGAGCTGACGCGGGAGCTGCCGCTCTCGTCGTTCGTGGTGTTCTCCTCGCTCGCGGGCACCCTCGGCTCGGCCGGGCAGGCCAACTACGCGGCCGCGAACGCCGCGGTCGACGCGCTCTGCGAGCAGCGGCACGAGGCCGGGCTACCGGCGTGCTCGTTGGCCTGGGGCCCGTGGGAAGGCAGCGGCGGCATGGTGGCCGCGCTCGCCGAGTCCGACCGCCGGCGGATCGAGCGTGGTGGCCTGCGCCCGCTCACGGAGGAGCAGGGCCTGGCCCTGTTCGACCGCGGTTTGGGCGCGGGTCAGGCGGTGGTCGTGCCTGTGCGGGTGGACACTCGTGCGCTCGAGGAGCTTCCCGCGGGAGCGGTGCCGGCGTTGCTGCGCGGCCTGGTCCGGCCGGGCCGGGCGGTCACCGCACCGGCCGTCGGACCGGCGCTGCGCGACCGGCTGGCCGGACTGTCCGAATTGGACCGAATCACTACGCTCGTGGATCTCGTCCGATCGGAGGCGGCGGCCACGGCGGCGCTGGCCGTGCCGGAGGTCAGCGCCGGGAAGACGTTCGCCACCGTGGGTTTCGACTCGCTGATGGCGCTCGAACTGCGCAACCGCCTCACGCAGGTCACCGGTCTGCGGCTGCCCGCGACCATGATCTTCGACCATCCGACCCCGGCCGCGCTGGCGGAGTTCCTCCGCGCGGAGCTGAAGCTGGATCCCGTCCCGGTGCTCACCCCGGCGTTGACCGCGCTCGCCGCTCTGGAAGAGGTGGCGCTGGGCCCGGACGCCGACGGCGGTGAGCACGTCGCGGTGGCCGCGCGGCTGCGCCTGCTGCTGGCACAGCTGGAAGACCGCTCGGCGGGTGCGGCGCCCGATCGGGTGCCGGACGCCGATCTGGCGTCGGTCAGCGCCGAGGAGCTGCTGGACATGATCGGCGACGAGTTCGGAATCCGATGAGGGCAACAGTGGGAACAGCGGCGAACAGTGGGAGCCCCGTGATGAGTACTTCCGCCACCGAGGTCGTCGACGCCCTGCGTGCGTCGCTGGTGGAGAACGAGCGCCTGCGCCGGCAGAACCAGCGCCTGGCCTCCGCCGCGGCCGAACCCGTCGCGATCGTCGGGATCGCGTGCCGGTTCCCGGGCGGGGTGCACGGGCCGGAGGAGCTCTGGCGGCTCGTCGCGGACGGCCGGGACGCCATGACGGCGTTCCCGGCGGACCGCGGGTGGGACGGTTTCGACGTGCCGACGGCCCGCGAGGCCGCCTTCCTCACCGAGGCGGGGGAGTTCGACGCGCCGTTCTTCGGGATCTCGCCCCGCGAAGCGCTGACGATGGACCCGCAGCAGCGGCTTCTGCTGGAGGCGGCCTGGGAGGCGGTGGAACACGCCGGTGTCGACCCGGTTTCCCTGCGGGGCAGCCGGGCCGGGGTGTTCGTCGGTGGTGCGTCGCAGGAGTACGGCGCCTTGCTCGCGGAGTCCGGCCAGGCGCCGGGTTACGCGCTCACCGGGGTGCCGGGAAGCGTGATGTCCGGCCGGATCGCCTACTGCCTCGGGCTGGAAGGTCCCGCGGTCACGGTCGACACCGCGTGCTCTTCTTCGCTGGTGGCTCTGCACCTGGCGACCCGGTCGCTGCGGTCGGGGGAGTGCGACCTCGCGCTCGCCGGCGGGGTGCTGGTGATGTCCACTCCGGCCATCTTCGCCGAGTTCGCGGGCCAGGGTGGCTCGGCGGGCAATGGGCGGTGCAAGCCGTTCGCCGACGCGGCCGACGGTACGGGCTGGGGTGAGGGGGTCGGGCTGCTCGCGGTGATGCGGCTGTCGGACGCGCGCCGGCGGGGGCTTCGCGTGCTCGCGACGGTTCGCGGCACGGCCGTGAACTCCGACGGCGCCTCCAACGGCCTGACCGCGCCGAGCGGCCCGTCGCAGCAGCGGGTGATCCGGGCGGCGCTCGCCGATGCGGGCCTGTCACTGTCCGATGTGGACGCCGTCGAGGCGCACGGGACCGGCACGCGGCTCGGTGACCCGATCGAGGCCCACGCATTGCTCGCGACGTACGGCCAGGACCGCTCCGGCGACCGGCCGCTGTGGATCGGTTCGATCAAGTCGAACATCGGGCACACGCAGTACGCCGCCGGGGTGGCCGGGGTGATCAAGATGGTGATGGCGCTGCGGCACCGAGTGCTGCCGCGGACGCTGCACGTGGACCGGCCCACCTCGCAGGTCGACTGGACGGCCGGCGCGGTGGAGCTGCTGGGGGAGAACCGGCCGTGGCCGGATCCGGGCCGGGTCCGCCGGGCGGGGGTGTCCTCGTTCGGCATCAGCGGCACCAACGCCCACGTCGTCCTCGAGCAGGCCGAACCCTTCGAACCCACGGAACCCTCGGCAGCCGAGCCGGCCCAGATCCCGCTGCCGCCGGTGCTGGTGTCGGCCAGGGGGAGTGACGCGCTGGGCGAGCAGGCCGCGCAGCTGGCCACCTGGCTGAGCCGCACCCCCGACGCCGATCCCGGTGACGTCGCGCGGGCGATGGCGGCCGGCCGGGCGAGCCTCGAGGAGCGGGCCGCCGTCGTCGCGGGGGATCGGGCCGGCGTGCTCGCCGGGCTCCGCGCCCTGGCCGGCGGCGAGGTCGTGCCCGGCGTCGTGCGCGACCGGGTGCGGGAGGGCCGGCTCGCATTTTCCTTTGCGGGACAGGGAGCCCAGCGCCCGGGGATGGCCCGGTCGCTGTACGAGGCGTTCCCGGTGTTCGCGGCCGCGTTCGACGAGATCTGCGCGGCGTTCGCGCCGGGGCTCGACCGGCCGCTCGCCGACGTCGTTTTCGCCGTCGAGGGCACGGACGCCGCGGCGGCGCTCGGCACCACCACCTACACCCAGCCGGCGTTGTTCGCGGTCGAGGTCGCGCTGTACCGGCTGCTCGAGAGCTGGGGTGTGCGGCCGGACGTGGTGCTCGGCCATTCGATCGGCGAGCTGGCCGCGGCGCACGTGGCGGGGCTGTGGACGCTCGCCGACGCCTGTGCCGTGGTGCTGGCCCGCGCCCGGCTGATGGGGGAGCTTCCGGCCGGCGGGGCGATGGTGGCCGTCGGGCTGCCCGAGGAGCAGGTGCGGGCCGTGCTCGCCGAGCACGGGGACCAGGTCGGCGTGGCGGCGGTGAACGGGCCCGCCTCCGTGGTCGTGTCCGGCGTCGAGCCGGCGGTGCTGGAGGTGGCCGCGCAGTTCGCCGCGCAGGGTGCTCGCACCCGGCGGCTCGCGGTGAGCCACGCGTTCCACTCGCCGCTGATGGCACCGATGCTCGACGCCTTCCGCGCCGTCCTCGAGCGGGTCACCTTCGGTGTCCCGCAGCTGCCCGCGGTCTCGGGTCTCACCGGTGCGCTCGTCACCGCGGAGCAGTGGCGCGATCCGGGCTACTGGGTCCGGCACGTGCGCGAGACCGTGCGGTTCGCCGACGGCGTGGGCACGCTCGTGGACCGCGGGGTCGCCACGATCCTGGAACTGGGACCCGGCAGCGCCGGTACCGCGATGGCCGAGGAATGCCTGGCGTTTCGGGAAACCGAGCCCGACGCTGTGGTGTGCGCGGCCGGGATGCGCGGGGATCGCGGTGAGGTCGACGCCCTCTACGCCGCCGTCACGCGCGCCTACGTCCGAGGCGCGGCCCTGGACCGGGAAGCCTTCACCGGCGGGCGGCCGCGCTCGGCCGTCGAGCTCCCGACATACGCGTTCCGGCACCGCCGCTACTGGCTCGACGGCGAACCCGGCTCGCGAACCCCGAACCCGCCCGCCGATGCCGAATTCTGGGCCGCGGTCGAGCAGGCCGAGCCGGTGCGGTTCGCGGACCTGCTGGGCTCCGACGCGGCGGTGTGGGAACCGGTGCTGCCCGCGCTCGCGCGGTGGCACCGTGACCGCGACCGGCACGCGCTGCTCGGGTCCTGGCGGTATCGCACGGACTGGTCGCCCGTGCCGGTGGCCTCCGCCCGGGCGCTCGGTGACTGGCTGGTGATGCTGCCCGAGGGCGAGGACGAGTTCGCGGCCCGCGTGACTGGAGCGCTTCGGGAGCACGGCGCGACGGTGCGCACGGTGTCCGCGACGTCGGCCGAGGACCTGGCGGCCCGGCTTTCCGGGGCGTTGGACGGTTTCACCCCGGCCGGTGTGCTGTCGTTGCTCGGCCTGGCCGAGGGCGCGGATCCCGAATTCCCGGCGCTGTCTTCGGGCCTGAGCACCACGGTGTCGCTCTTCGGGACACTGGCCGGTGTCGACGCTCCACTGTGGATTCTCACGCGGTCGGCCGTGGCCGTCGGCCGGACCGACGAGGTCGTCTCCCCGGCGCAGCGACAGCTGTGGGGTCTGGGCCAGGTCGCGGGGCTGGAGCTGCCGCGGTCCTGGGGTGGGCTGGTCGATCTCCCGGCGGATCCGGACGAGCGGGTGCTGGACCGGCTGGCCGGGGTCCTCACCGCGACCGGCGGCGAGGACCAGGTCGCGATCCGCGCCGCCGGGGTGTTCGGCCGCCGGCTGGTCCGGGCAGCGGGCGGGCCGGGGCGCGGGCGGGGCGGCTGGCGGCCGCGGGGCACGGTGCTGGTGACCGGTGGCACGGGCGGCCTCGGTGCGCAGGTGGCCCGCTGGCTCGTCGCCAACGGCGCGGAGCGGCTGGTGCTCGCGAGCCGGCGCGGACCGGCGGCCGCCGGGGCCGGCGAACTGCGTGCGGAGCTGTCCGCGGCGGGCGCCGAGGTCGTGATCGAGGCGTGCGACGTGGCCGACCGCGAAGCTGTCACGGCGTTGCTGGCCCGAGTGCCGGACGAGCAGCCGTTGCGCGCGGTCGTGCACGCGGCCGGAATTGCCGAGTACCGAGATCTGCTGAGCAGCTCGGCGGCCGATTTCGCCGTGGCCGCGGGGGCCAAGGCGGCGGGCGCCCGGCACCTGCACGACCTGACCGCGCAGCTCGACCTCGACGCGTTCGTGCTGTTCTCCTCGGGCGCGGCCGCCTGGGGAGGTGCCGGTCAGGCCGCGTACGCGAGCGCGAACGCCTACCTCGACGGCCTTGCCGAGCACCGACGAGCACGAGGACTCACGGCCACCTCGATCGCCTGGGGCCCTTGGCGGGCCGGAGGGATGGCCGCCGACGTGGACGACGAGGCGCTGCTGCGACGTGGCCTGCGCGCCATGGACCCGGAGCCGGCGCTCGCCGCGCTCGGCGAGGCGGTCGGGTCCGGAGCGGCGACTTGCACGATCGCGGCGATCGACTGGGCGCGGTTCACCCCCGCGTACACGATGGCGCGGCGCCGTCCACTGATCGAGGGCGTGCCCGAGGTCGTGGGAATCCTGAGTGCGGAGGAGGAGCCGGCCGGCACCGAGGCCGGCGACGAGCTGCGGACCCGCCTCGCGGCGATGGCGGAGGCCGAGCAGCGGATGAGCCTGCTCGAGCTGGTCCGCCGCGCGGCCGCGGAGGTGCTGGGCCTGCCCGGGCCTACCTCGATCGGGGCCGGCACCGCGTTCGGCAGTCAGGGGTTCGACTCGCTGACCGCCATGGAGCTGCGGACCCGCCTCGGTACCGCGACCGGCCTGACCCTGCCCGCGGCGCTCGTGTTCGATTTTCCGACGCCTGCGGAGCTGGCCGACGCGCTGCGCGAGCGGCTGCTGGGCGTCACCACCGCACGGGAAGCGGCCGTGGCCCGGGCCGTCGCCGACGAGCCGGTGGCAGTGGTCGGGATGGGGTGCCGGCTGCCAGGCGGGGTGAGCTCGCCGGAGGATCTGTGGCGGCTGGTGTCGGACGGGGTCGACGCTGTGTCGGGGTTTCCGGCTGACCGCGGCTGGGAGGCGTGGCCTGGTTCTGCCGGTGGCCGTGGCGGGTTTCTTGCCGAGGTGGGTGGGTTCGACGCGGGGTTTTTCGGGGTGTCGCCGCGGGAGGCGTTGGCGATGGATCCGCAGCAGCGGTTGTTGTTGGAGGTGTCGTGGGAGGCGGTGGAGCGGGCGGGGATCGATCCGTTGTCGTTGCACGGCAGCCGCACCGGCGTCTACGTCGGCGGGACGGTGCAGGAGTACTCGACCGTCCTGGTGAACTCCGCCGAATCCGACTCCGGCTACGTGCTGACCGGTGCCGCCGGGAGTGTCCTTTCCGGACGGTTGTCGTACTTCCTCGGCCTGCAGGGCCCGGCGGTCTCGGTGGACACGGCGTGTTCGTCGTCGTTGGTCGGGCTGCACCTGGCGGCGCAGGCGTTGCGCGGCGGTGAGTGCGACCTGGCTCTGGCCGGTGGGGTCGCCGTGATGTCGACGCCGGGCAACTTCGTCGAGTTCTCGCGGCAGGGCGGGCTGGCCGCGGACGGCCGGTGCAAGGCGTTCTCCTCCGCCGCCGACGGGACCGGCTGGGCGGAAGGCGTCGGTGTGCTCGTTCTGGAGCGGCTGTCGGATGCGCGTCGCAATGGGCATCGGGTGCTGGCGGTGGTGCGGGGTTCGGCGGTGAACCAGGATGGTGCGTCCAATGGTCTGACGGCACCGAACGGTCCTTCGCAGGAGCGGGTGATCCGGGACGCGCTGGCCGCTGCCGGCCTTGAACCGTCCGAAGTGGACGCGGTCGAAGGGCACGGGACCGGCACGAAACTCGGGGACCCGATCGAGGTCGAGGCGCTGCTGGCGACCTACGGGCGCGACCGGCTCGGTGGTGAGCCGCTGTGGCTGGGTTCGCTCAAGTCGAACCTCGGCCACACGCAGGCCGCCGCGGGCGTGGCGGGAGTGATCAAGGCCGTGGCGGCGCTGCGGCACGGAAGGTTGCCGGCGACGCTGCACGTCGACGCGCCGTCGGGAGAGGTGGACTGGTCGTCGGGCGCGGTGGAATTGCTCACGGAGGCCCGAGAGTGGCCGGCGACGGGCCGCCCCCGGCGGGTGGGGGTGTCGTCGTTCGGCATGAGCGGGACGAACGCGCACGTGGTGCTGGAGCAGGCTCTTGAGGAAGAGCCGGTGGTTTCCGAGCCGTCGGACGGTGTGGTGCTGGTGCCGTTGTCGGGGGTGACGGACGCGGCGCTGGCCGGTCAGGCCGGGCGGCTGTCCGCGCATCTGGCTTCACATCCGGATGTTTCGGAGGTGGCGGTCGCGCACACGCTCTCGGTGGGGCGGTCGCGGTTCGAGCATCGTGCGGTGGTGATCGGTGACCGGACGTCGATGCCGGCGGGATTGTCCGCGGTGGCCGAGGGCGCCGAGTCTCCGGATGTGGTGCGCGGGACGGTGTCGGGTTCCGGTGGTGTGGCCGGGATTTTCGCTGGGCAGGGCGGCCAGTGGGTCGGCATGGGCCGGGCGCTGTGGGAAGCGTCGCCGGTGTTCGCGGAGTCGATGGCCGCCTGTGAACGGGCTCTTGCTCCGTGGGTCGACTGGTCGTTGTCCGACGTGCTGGACGATCCGGTGGCGATGGGCCGGGTCTCGGTGGTGCAGCCCGTGTCATGGGCGGTGGCGACCTCGCTCGCGGCGCTGTGGGCGGACGTGGGTGTGGTTCCGGCCGTGGTGGTGGGCCATTCGCAAGGGGAGATCGCGGCCGCGTGTGTTGCCGGGGCGCTGAGCCTCGACGACGCGGCACGGGTCGTCGCGGTGCGATCGGGCTTGATCGAACGGTCCTTGTCCGGGCTGGGCACGATGGGGTCGATCGCGTGGCCGGCCGAGCGGGTCGAGGAAGCGATCAGCACGTTGGGCCTGGCCGGTGTCGGCGTTGCCGCGGTGAACAGCCCGGCCGCGGTGATCGTGTCCGGGCCGGTCGGCGAACTCGAAACCTTGGTCGCGCACTGCGCGGCCAAAGGCGCGCGGGCGCGTCGGATTCCGGTGGACTACGCCTCGCACTCGGCCCAGGTCGACACGATCGCCGACGAACTGCGTACCGCGCTGAAGGGAATCACCCCGCAGACCTCGGTCATCCCGATGGTCTCCAGTGTCACCGGGCAACGCATCGACACGACCACCCTCGACGCGGACTACTGGGTGCAGAACTTGCGCTCCACCGTGCGGTTCGCCGACGCGATCACCGCCGTCGCCGAGAGTGGGTTCAGCCGGTTCCTCGAGATCAGCGCCCACCCCGTGCTGAGCGCTGCCGTCGAAGACACCACGTACGAGTCCGGGGCACCGGCCACCGTGCTCACCACCCTCACCCGCGACAACGGCGACCACCGCCAGTGGCTCACCGCCGTGGCCACGGCCTACGTCAAGGGGATCGACCTCACGTTGCCCCAACCGACGCCTCGGCCGGCGTACCTGCTCGAACTGCCGACGTATCCGTTCCAGCACCAGCACTTCTGGCTCACCCCGCGGACCACGGCCGCGGGCGGCGCGGCGGACGACGCGTTCTGGTCCGCGGTGGAGAAGCACGACGTGCCCGCGTTCGCGGAAGTCCTCGGCGGCGACCCGCCGGCGGAGTTCTGGGGGCAGGCCTTGCCGGTGCTGGCGCAGTGGCACGAAGGGCGCCGGCGCAGCGAGCGCCTCGACGCGTGGCGCTACCGCCTCACCTGGAAACGGCAGACCGGAGACCGACCGGCGAGGCCGTCGGGAACCTGGCTCGTCGTCGCTCCGGCCGCCGAGCAGAGCACGGTCGACGCACTGCTCGCCGAAGGCCTCGACGGCTTCGTCGTGCCGGCCGAGGCCGAGGCGACCCGGGAGCGGATTGCCGAGGACATCACGGACGCCCTGGCGCGGCACGGGAACCAGGCCGGCGACCTGACCGGTGTCCTCTGCCTGACGCCGCTGGACGAACGTCCGCTGACCCGGCACCCCGTGGTCCCCGCCGGTCTCGCCGGCACCGTCGCGGTGACGCAGGCGTTGGGGGCGCTGGAGATCGAGGTGCCGGTGTGGCTGTTCACCCGGGGCGCGGTCGCGGTCGACGACGCCGAGCCGGTGTCGGCCGGCCAGCGCGAGAGCTGGGGCCTCGGGCAGGTGCACGGGCTCGAGAACCCCCGGTCCTGGGGCGGCCTGGTGGATCTCCCGGCCGCGCCGGACGAGCACACCGCCCGTCGGGTGCTGGGCGTGCTCACCTCCGGTGAGGACCAGGTCGCGGTGCGAGCATCGGGCGTGTGGGCGCGCCGGCTCGTGCGCGGCGCGGGCGGCCCCGGGACGTGGACCCCGCGAGGGACGGTGCTGGTCACCGGCGGGACCGGTGGCGTGGGCTCGCACCTCACCCGCTGGCTCGTCGCGAACGGCGCCGACCGGGTAGTGCTGGTGTCGCGCCGCGGTGCCGACGCCGTGAGCGAGCCGGATTCGGTGGGTTCCGTGGTTTCGGTGGTCCGCTGTGACGTGGCCGATCGGGATGCGCTGGCGGAAGTTGTGGCCGGCCTTTCGGATGAGCTCACCGCCGTTGTCCATGCCGCCGGTGTCGCCAGCTACGGGCCCACTGCCGGCCTCACCCCGGACGATCTCGCCGAGGCGACGCTCGGGAAGGTCGCGGGCGCGCGGAACCTCGACGAGCTGACCGCGGATCTCGACCTCGACGCCTTCGTGCTCTTCTCGTCGGGCTCGGCGGTATGGGGCAGCGCGGGCAACGGCGCCTACGCCGCCGGCAACGCGTTCCTGGACGGGCTGGCGGAGCAGCGGCGGGCCCGCGGTCTGCCGGCCACGGCGATCGCCTGGGGCGCGTGGGGATCCGGCGGCATGCTGCAGGACAACGAAGGCGCGGCCGAGGCACTGACGCGGCTGGGCCTGCGGATGATGGACCCCGAGCTGGCCGTGGCGGCGATGGCCGAGGCCGTGGCCAGCGGTGAGACGGCGTTGACGGTGTCCGATATGGACTGGGCCCGGTTCACCCCGGCTTACACGATGGCGCGGCGCCGTCCGCTGATCGAGGACATCCCCGAGGTCGCCGCCGTGCTGAGGGAGCAGGCCGAGACCACAGCGGACACCTCGACCGGAGACGAGCTGCGCGAGCGCCTCGCCGGTCTGCTGGAGGCCGAGCGTCACGCGGTGCTGCTCGGCCTCGTCCGCAAGCATCTCGCCGCGGTGCTGCGATACGACTCGCCGGACGCCATCGCCGACGACCGGGCACTGGCGGAGCTCGGGTTCGACTCGCTCACGGCGGTCGAACTGCGCACGCGCCTGGGTGCCGAGACCGGGCTCGTCCTGCCGGCCACGCTCGTGTTCGACCACCCGACACCCGCGGCGTTGGCGCGGTTCGTGCTCGCGCGACTCGTGCCGGCCGAGCAGTCGCTCACCGACTTCGTGGACGTCGCCCGCGAGCTCAACCGGATCGCCGGCGCGCTGCCGGGCCTCGGCGCGGCGCGGGACGACGTCGCCCGGCGGCTGCGGGAGCTCCTGGCCGCGCTCGACGGCCCCGGCGAGGACCCGGACGCCGACGTCGACCTCGACACCGCGTCCGACGACGAGATCTTCGACTTCATCGATCACGACCTGGGTGTGTCCTGACCCGTCCCCGCTTACGCGACCATCACCCCGGAATGAGGAAGCATGACCGAGGACAAGCTGCGCACCTACCTCAAGCGCGTGACGACCGACCTGCAGCAGACGCGTCAGCGGCTGAAGGAGAGCCAGGAGCGGCAGCGCGAGCCGATCGCCGTGGTCGGTATGGCCTGCCGGCTGCCGGGCGGGGCCGACACGCCTGAGCAGCTGTGGCAGCTGGTCGTCGACGAGGTGGACGCGGTCGGCCCGTTCCCGACCGACCGCGGCTGGGACCTGGCCGCGCTGTACGACGCCGACCCGGACCGGTCGGGCACCACGTACACGACGCAGGGCGCGTTCCTGCGCGGCGCGGGCAACTTCGACCCGTCGGTGTTCGGCATTTCGCCGCGCGAGGCCTCGATGATGGATCCGCAGCAGCGGTTGCTGCTCGAGATCTCGTGGGAAGCGGTGGAGCGGGCGGGGATCGCGCCGTTGTCGTTGCGGGGCAGCCGGACCGGGGTGTTCGTCGGCGGCGCGGCGCTCGAACACACCGCGGCGCTGATGGGCGTGCCGGGCGGGGAGGCGTACGCGCTGACCGGCGGCACGGGCAGCGTGATGTCCGGCCGCATCGCCTACGTCCTCGGGCTCGAGGGACCGGCCGTGTCGGTCGACACGGCCTGCTCTTCGTCGCTCGTCGCGATGCACACGGCCATCCAGTCCCTGCGGCAGAACGACTGCTCGCTCGCCCTGGCGGGTGGGGCCGCGATTCTCGCCACCCCGTCGGGATTCGTGGCGTTCGCGCGTCAGCGCGGGCTGGCGGTCGACGGCCGGTGCAAGGCGTTTTCCGACGCGGCCGACGGGATCGGCTGGGGCGAGGGTGCCGCGGTCGTGCTGCTGGAGCGGCTGTCGGATGCGCGTCGCAACGGGCATCGGGTGCTGGCGGTGGTGCGGGGTTCGGCGGTGAACCAGGATGGTGCGTCCAACGGGCTCACGGCACCGAATGGTCCTTCGCAGGAACGGGTGATCCGCGACGCGCTGGCGAGTGCCGGGCTTTCGGCGGCCGAGGTGGACGCCGTCGAGGCCCACGGGACGGGCACGAAGCTGGGCGATCCGATCGAGGCGCAGGCGTTGCTGGCGACGTACGGGCAGGACCGGCTCGGGGGCGAGCCGCTGTGGCTGGGTTCGGTGAAGTCGAACATCGGCCACACGCAGGCCGTTTCCGGTGTGGCCGGCGTGATCAAGATGGTCGAGTCGTTGCGGCATGGGGTGCTGCCGGCGACGTTGCACGTCGGGGAGCGGTCGGCGGAGGTCGACTGGTCCGCGGGCGCGGTGGAACTGCTGACCAAGGCGCGGGAGTGGCCGGAAACGGATCGGCCGCGGCGGGCGGCGGTGTCGTCGTTCGGGATGAGCGGCACGAACGCGCACGTCGTGCTGGAGCAGACACCCGAGGAGGAGCCGGCCGAGGCGGGCGCCGGTTCCGGCGGGCCGGCGTCGTGGGTGGTGTCCGCTGGGTCGGAAGCCGCCTTGCGGGAGCAGGCCCGGCGGCTGGACACGGTGGCGTCGGAGTCGGCGTGGCAGGCCGGTGACCTCGGGTGGGCGCTGGCGGCGGGGCGGTCGCGGTTCGAGCATCGCGCGGTGGTGATCGGTGGCGACCGTGCGGCGCTGGTGGCGGGTGTGCGTGCGGTGGCCGAGGGTGTCGAGTCTCCGGATGTGGTGCGGGGGTTGGTGTCGGGTTCCGGTGGTGTGGCTGGTGTTTTTGCTGGTCAGGGTGGTCAGTGGGTTGGCATGGGTCGGGCGTTGTGGGAAGCGTCTGCGGTGTTTGCGGAGTCGATGGTTGCGTGTGAGCGGGCTCTGTCGCCGTGGGTTGACTGGTCGTTGTCCGAGGTGCTCGATGATCCGGTGGCGATGGACCGGGTGTCGGTGGTGCAGCCGGTGTCGTGGGCGGTTGCGGTGTCGTTGGCGGCTTTGTGGGCTGAGGCTGGTGTTGTTCCGGCTGTGGTGGTTGGGCATTCGCAGGGTGAGATCGCGGCTGCGTGTGTTGCTGGTGCGTTGAGTTTGGAGGACGGGGCGCGGGTTGTGGCGGTGCGGTCGGCGTTGATCGAACGTTCGCTTTCGGGCTTGGGGGCGATGGGGTCGATTGCCTGGCCGGCGGAGCGCGTCGAGGAGGCGATCACGACGCTGGAGTTGACCGGTGTCGGTGTGGCGGCGGTGAACAGTCCGGGTGCGGTGATCGTGTCGGGCACGATCGGCGACGTCGAAACGCTGGTTGGGCATTGCGCGAATGAGGGTGCGCGGGCGCGTCGGATTCCGGTGGACTATGCCTCGCACTCGGCGCAGGTCGACACGATCGCCGGCGAGCTGCGTGCTGCGCTCGGCGAAATCTCGCCGCAGGCTTCCGCTGTTCCCATGGTTTCCACTGTTACCGGGCAACGTGTCGATACCACGACGCTGGACGCGGACTACTGGGTTCGGAATCTGCGTTCGACGGTGCGGTTCGCCGACGCGATCACCGCGGTTGCCGAGAGCGGGTTCAGCCGGTTCCTCGAAATCAGTGCCCATCCCGTTCTCACGACCGCTGTCGACGAGATCACCGGTGGCACTGTCCTGCACACGTTGACCCGTAACGGCGGCACTTACCGGCAGTGGCTCACTGCCCTCGCGACCGCGCACGTCACCGGAATCGACGTCACCCTCCCGCAACCCACCCCCCGTCCCACCTACCTGGCCGACCTGCCGACGTATCCCTTCCAGCACCAGCACTTCTGGCTCACCCCGGAGGCTTCGCCCGAGCGGACACCGGCCGACGACACGTTCTGGTCCATTGTGGAGCAACGGGACGCCTCGGTGATCGCGCAGGCGGTGGGCGGCGGCGTCCCGGCCGAGTTCTGGGAACAGGCACTGCCAGCGCTGAACCGGTGGCGCGATCGGGACCGTCGCCGCCACACCCTCGACGACTGGCGCTACCGGGTGACCTGGGCGGCCGCGTCCGCGCCGCCCGCGCACCTGGCCGGCATCTGGCTCCTCGTGACCACCCGTGACGAGGTCTGGCCCGACCGGATCCACGACGCGCTGGTCGCCCACGGCGCCAAGGCCGAACGGCTCGTCGTCGATCCCGCTCGCGACGACCTGACCGCCCTGCTCGCCGAGAAACTCGACGGGCTCGGCGGCCTCGCCGGGATCCTTTCCCTGCTGGGCCTCGACGAAGAACCACTGCCCGCGGCGCCCGGAGTCGGCGCCGGCCTCTACGGCACCGTGTCGCTCAGCCAGGCGCTGCGGCACCTGGAGATCGACGCGCCGCTGTGGGTCGCGACGCAGGGAGCCGGCGCGCTCGACGGCGAACCGCCGGTCCGCCCCGGCCAGGCCCAGGTGTGGGCGCTCGGCCAGGTCATCGGACTGGAACAGCCGCGAACCTGGGGAGGTCTCGTCGACCTGCCCGGGAAGTGGGGGCGCCGGAGCGCCGAGCTGTTCGCCGCCGCGCTTTCCTGGGACACCGGCGAGGACCAGCTGGCAGTGCGCGGGTCCGGAGTGTGGGTACGCCGGCTGGTTCGTACTGCCGGTCGTCCGGGCGGGTGGGCTCCGCGAGGCACGGTGCTGGTGACCGGTGGCACCGGCGGCATCGGCCGGCACGTGGCCCGCTGGCTCGTCGCGAACGGCGCGGAGCGGGTCGTGCTCCTCTCGCGCAGCGGGGCGAACGCCGGGGACGAGCTGGAATCCGGGGTTTCGGTGGTGCGCTGCGACGTGGCGGACCGGGCCGCGCTGGCGCAGGTGCTGGCCGGCCTCTCGGCCGAGCTGACCGCCGTTGTCCACGCCGCCGGGGTCACCGCGTACGAAGAGACCGCCACGACAAGCCTCGAGAACTTCGCTTCCGTGCTTTCGGCCAAAGTGGACGGTGCCAGAAACCTCGACGAGCTGACCGCGGATCTCGACCTCGACGCCTTGGTGCTCTTCTCCTCCGGCGCCGCGATCTGGGGCAGCCACGGCAACGGTGCCTACGCCGCCGCGAACGCCTTCCTCAACGGCCTGGCCGAGCAGCGCCGCGCCCGTGGCCTGCCGGCGACGGCGATCGCCTGGGGCGGCTGGCGGAATTCCGGCATGGCGGCCGGCGACGCCGGTCAGCTGCTGACCCGGCTGGGCCTGCGGATGATGGATCCCGAACTCGCGGTGACGGCGATGGCCGAGGCCGTGGGCAGCGGCGAGACGACACTGACGGTGTCCAATATGGACTGGGCTCGGTTCACCCCGGGCTACACGATGGCACGGCGCCGTCCGCTGATCGAGGACATCCCCGAGGTCGCCGCCGTGCTGAAGGAGGAGGCCGAAAGCGCTGCGACCACCGGCTCGGGCGACGCCGCCTTCACCGCCGGCCTCGTGCCGCTGGCCGAGACCGAGCGGCGCGGCGCGCTCGCCGATCTCGTGCGCCGGGAAGCTGCGGCCGTCCTCGGCCACGCCTCCGCCGCGGACGTCTCGCTCGGCAAGCCGTTCCAGTCCCTGGGGTTCGACTCGCTGACCGCGTTGGAGCTACGCAACCGGATCGGCGCAGCCACGGGCCTGCGGCTGCCCGCCACCCTGATCTTCGACTACCCGACCGTGCCGCAACTGGCCCGGCACCTCGACGACGCGCTGTTCGGCGGCGCGGCCGACGCCCTCACCCTGGCTCCCGCACCGGCGCCGGCGCAGGCCGACCCCATGGTGATCGTCGGCATGGCCTGCCGGTTCCCCGGTCACGTCCGCGGCCCCGAGGACCTCTGGCAGCTGGTCGCCGGCGAACGCGACGAGATGACCGGGTTCCCCGCCGACCGCGGCTGGGGCGGGGCCGGGCTCTTCGACCCGGGACGCGGGGCGCTGGCGTCGGGGCAGGGCGCGTTCCTGGCCGAGGCCGGCGACTTCGACTCCGCGTTCTTCGGCATCTCGCCGCGCGAAGCGCTGGTCATGGACCCGCAGCAACGACTGCTGCTCGAGTCCGCGTGGGAAGCGCTGGAGGACGGCGGGATCGACCCGTTGGCTCTGCGCGGCAGCCGGACCGGCGTGTTCGTCGGCGGCACGCCGCAGGAGTACGGCGCCGTGCTGATGAGCGCGCCGGAGGTGGCGGCGGGTTACGGCCTGACCGGGTCCGCGGGCAGCGTGATGTCGGGCCGGATCGCCTACACACTCGGCCTGGAGGGGCCGGCCGTCACGGTCGACACCGCCTGCTCGTCTTCGCTCATGGCCCTGCACCTGGCCGGGCAGGCGCTGCGGGGCGGTGAATGCGACCTGGCGCTCGCCGGCGGGGTCACGGTCATGTCGACACCCGGCGCGTTCGCCGAGTTCTCCCGCCAGGGCGGGTTGGCGACCGACGGCCGGTGCAAGGCCTTCGCCGATGCAGCCGACGGCACAGGCTGGGGCGAGGGCGTCGCGATGCTGGTGGTCGAGCGCTTGTCCGACGCGCGGCGCAACGGGCACGAGGTGCTGGCGGTGGTCCGGGGGAGCGCCGCCAACCAGGACGGTGCCAGCAACGGCCTCACCGCGCCGAACGGCCCGTCGCAGCAGCGGGTGATCGCGCAGGCGCTCGCGAACGCAGGGCTCGGCCCAGTCGACGTCGACGCGGTCGAAGGCCACGGCACGGGCACCCGGCTGGGCGACCCGATCGAGGCGCAGGCCCTGCTCGCGACCTACGGCCGGGGCCGCGACGAGGACAACCCCGTGTGGCTCGGTTCGCTCAAGTCCAACATCGGGCACACGCAGTACGCGGCGGGCGCGGGCGGGGTGATCAAGATGGTGCTCGCGATGCGGCACGAACTGCTGCCCCGCACCTTGCACGTCGACAAACCGACCGAGCAGGTGGACTGGTCCGCGGGCACGGTGCGGCTGCTCACCGAGGCCCGGGCCTGGCCGGCCGGTGACCGGGTGCGGCGGGCGGGCGTCTCGTCGTTCGGCATCAGCGGGACCAACGTGCACGTGATCATCGAGGAACCGGCGTCCGTCGCCGAACCCGCCCCGGAAACCCAGACGCCAGAGGAAATCCGGCCCTCCGGCCTGTGGGCCTGGCCGCTGTCGGCCAGGTCGGCGACGGCCCTGCCCGCCCAGGCGGCCCGGTTGCTCGACCGGGTGGCCGCGGCGCAGGACACCGACGCCGGCGACGTCGCCTGTGCCCTGGCCACGACGCGCGCCGCGCTGGAGCACCGCGCCGTCGTCCTCGGTGCCGACGAAACCGAGCTGCGCGCGGGACTCGCCGCGCTCGCCGCCGGCGATGCCGCGCCCGGTGTCGTGCGCGACTTCGTCCGCGACGGTCGCACCGCGTTCCTGTTTCCCGGCCAGGGCGCGCAGCGGCCGGGGATGGGCCGGGAGCTGGCCGAGGCTTACCCCGTCTTCGCCGAGGCGCTCGACGAGGTGTGCGCCCAGTTCGACGGCGAGCTGACCCGGCCCCTCCGTGACGTGCTGTTCGCCGATGCCGGGTCCGCGGACGCGGCGGCCCTTGATGACACGGCGTTCACCCAGCCCGCGTTGTTCGCGATCGGCGTGGCCCTGCACCGGCTCCTCGAGCAGTGGGGCGTACGGCCCGACGTGGTGGCCGGCCACTCGATCGGCGAGCTGACCGCCGCCCACGTCGCCGGGCTGTGGTCGTTGCCGGACGCCTGCCGCGTGGTGGCCGCGCGGGCCCGGCTGATGGCGGCTTTGCCGGTGGGCGGCGGGATGCTCGCCGTCGCCGCGAGCGAGAGCGAGGTCGCCGACGCGCTCGCCACGGCCGATCCGGCCGCGATCGGCGTCGCGGCGGTCAACGGGCCGGCGTCGGTGGTGCTGTCCGGTGGGAAAACGGCCCTCGAAACGCTGGCGCGGCGGTTCGGCGACCTCGGCCGGCGGGTGAAGTTCCTGCCGGTGAGCCACGCGTTCCACTCGCCGCTCGTCGAGCCCGTGCTCGACGAGTTCGCCACCGTGCTCGATCAGGTCGGGTTCGCGCAGCCGCGGATCGCCGCGGTGTCCACGCTCACCGGTGAGCCCCTGTCCGCCGAGCTGTGGGGCGATCCGGGGTACTGGGTCCGGCACGCGCGCGGCACGGTGCGGTTCGCCGACGGCGTGCGCGCCCTGCTGGGGTACGACGTCCGGACCGCCTGGGAACTGGGCCCGGGCGCCACGCTCACCGCGATGGTCGCCGAGATCTGCGCTGAACCTGAAGACCTCATTGTCCTCCCGGCGTTGCGGGGCGAAGACGGCGAAGCACGGGCGATCGTGCGAGCGGTGGGGCACGCGCACAGCCGCGGCGTCCCCGTGGACTGGACGGCGTTCACCGGTGTCCCCGGGCGACGGGTCGCGTTGCCGACGTACGCGTTCGAGCACCAGCGCTACTGGCTGAAGCCCGGCGGCGGCGGTGCGCCGGCGGCGATCGGGCTCACGGCCAGCGGGCATCCGCTGCTCGGCGCCGAGACCCCGGTGGCGGGCAGCGACGAGGTCCTGTTCACCGGCCGGCTGTCGCGGGACACGCAGCCGTGGCTCGCCGACCACGCGCTCGGCGGGACCGCGATCCTGCCCGGCACCGCGTTCGCCGAGCTGGCGCTGCACGCCGGCACCCGGGTCGGCCTCGACTGCGTCGAGGAGCTCACCCTCGCCGCACCGCTGGTGCTCCCGCCCGACGGCGGAGTGGCCGTGCAGTTGATCGTCGGCGCGCCCGGCGACGCCGGCCACCGCCCGGTCCGGATCTCCTCCCGGGGCGACGACGCTCCTGAATGGACGGTGAACGCGGCCGGCCTGCTCGGCTCGTCCGCCGTGGCGCCGGCCGGTTTCGCGGACACCGCCTGGCCTCCGGCGGACGCGGTCCCGGTCGACCTCGACGGGTTCTACGAAAGCCTGGCCGACGGTGCCGTCGTGTACGGGCCGGCGTTCCGGGGGCTGCGCGCGATGTGGCGCCGAGCGGGCGAGGTGTTCGCCGAGATCGAACTTCCCGCCGAACAGGCCGGGTTCGCGGTGCATCCGGCGCTGGTCGATGCCGCGCTGCAGCCGCTCGCCCTCGGGGTGCCCGCCGCGGACGGGGAACCGGACGTCCGCGGGGTGCCGTTCGCGTTCGAAGGCGTGCGGCTCTTCGCCGAGGGCGCGGAGACCGCCCGTGTGCGCCTGTCGCGCGGACCCGGTGGCACCGCGTCGGTGCTCATAGCGGACGACGCCGGCGAGCCGGTCCTCACGATCGACGCGCTGACGCTGCGGGCCCCGGCCGTGGCTCCGGTGGCTCAGAACAGCGGAGACCTGCTCGCCCTCGAATGGGGGGCGGTCGAGCCGGCCGCGGGCGAGGTCGCCACGGACTGGGCTGTGCTCGGGTTCGACCCGCTCGAGCTGCGACCGCGGCTGATCGAGGCCGGGATGTCGCTCAGCACCTACCTCGATCCTCAGTCGCTCGACGACGCCCTCGACGCCGGAGTACCGGTGCCGCGGACCGTCCTGGTGTTCTGCGCGGCCGGCCAGGAAGACGGCGTGGTGGCGCAAACCCACGCGCTCACCCGCCGCGTGCTGGAGCTCGTCCGGCACTGGCTCACCGACCACCGCCTCACCGAGCACCGGCTGGTGGTGGTGACCCGCCGAGCGGTCGCGACCGCGCCGGACGACGAGCCCGAGGACGTGAGCGCCGCGGCCGCGTGGGGCCTGCTGCGCAGCGCACAGCAGGAGAACCCCACCCGGATCGTCGTGGTCGACCTCGACGACGAACCCGCCTCGCACCGCGTGTTCGCGGCGGCGGTCGCCACCGGGGAGGCGCAGCTCGCGCTGCGGGCCGGCGCGGTGCTGGTGCCTCGCCTGCGCCGGGTCGAGGCCGCCGAAGCGGCCGGTGCCGAACCAGGCGACCGTGAACGCGGCCTCGAGGCGCGGGGCACCGTCCTCGTCACCGGGGCGGGCGGGGCGCTCGGTGGCCACGTGGTCCGGCACCTCGCCGCCGCCCACGGAGTGCGGCACCTCGTCCTGGCGAGCCGGCGCGGCACCGTCGACCCGGGTCTGCTGGCGGAGCTGACCGAGCTCGGCGCCGACGTGACCGTGGCCGCTTGCGACGTGGCGGACCGCGCCGCCGTGGCCGCCCTGCTCGCGGCGGTCCCGGCCGAGCGGCCGCTGGAGCGGGTGGTGCACGTGGCGGGTGCGCTCGACGACGGGCTCGTCACGTCACTCGACGGCGACCGGCTCCACGCGGTCCTCCGGCCGAAGGTCGACGGGGCCTGGCACCTGCACGAGCTGACCTCGGCCGAGCTGGTGCTGTTCTCCTCCGCGGCGGGGATCCTCGGCAGCCAGGGGCAGGCCAACTACGCCGCTGCCAACGCGTTCCTCGACGCCCTCGCCGCGCACCGCCGGGCCGAGGGTCTGCCCGCCCGGTCGCTGGCCTGGGGCGCCTGGGAGGTCGACGGCGGGATGACCGGGCAACTCGACGAGACGAACCGGACCAGGATGGGCCGCAGCGGGATGATCGGGTTCACGCCCGAGCGCGGTCTGGCGGCGTTCGACGCCGCCCTCGGCGTCGACGCGGCGGTCGTGGTGCCGATGCGGCTCGCCGGCGGCACTCCGCCCGCGGGGTTCGAGGTTCCGCCGGTGCTGCGGGATCTGGTCCGGCTGCCCCTCCGCCGCACCGCGCGGCGCGGCGGCCTGCGCGACCGGTTCGCGGGCCTGGCCGGACCCGAGCGGGAGGCGGCGCTGGTCGAGCTCGTGCGCGCGGAGACCGCGGCCGTGCTCGGCCACTCCGACCCATCGGCGCTGGAGACCGGCCGGGCCTTCGGGGAGCTGGGCTTCGACTCCCTGACGTCGGTCGAGCTGCGCAACCGGCTCAACACCGCCCTGGACCTGCGGCTCGCGCCGACCCTGGTCTTCGACCACCCCACGCTGGGCGCGCTCGCCGGCGAGCTGGGCACCCTGCTCGACCGGACCGGTGGGGCCGTGCCGCCGCCGGCCGAGGTCGACCGGCAGACCGCGCTCGTCAACGGCATCGAGACGCTCTACCGCCAGGCGTGCGAGGCCGGGCAGTACGAGGTGGCCCACCGGGTGCTCACCACGACGGCCCGGCTGCGGCGCAGCTTCACCGACGCCGGCGCGGTCGAGAAGGGACCCGACCTGGTCCGGCTCGCCTCCGGCGACGGTCGGTTGCCGCTGGTCTGTTTCCCGTCGACCTCGGTGTGGTCCAGTGACCAGGAGTTCGTGAGCCTGGCGAGCACCCTGCGCGGGCGCCGGGACATGTGGTCGCTGATGCTCCCGGGCTTCGTGCCCGGCGAGGACGTGGCGGCCGATCTCGCCGCCCTCGCCGACTACGGCGCGCGGCGGATCGTGGCGCGCCTCGGCGACGGGCCCGTCGCGCTGGCGGGCCGGTCCTCGGGCGGCATGGTGGCCCACGCCGTCGCCGCCCGCCTCGAGGCCCTCGGCGTGCCGGTCCGCGGTGTGGTCCTGGTGGACACCTACCTGTCCGACAACGAGCAGACCCACTACATCATGCCGGTCATGGAGATGCGCACCCTGGAGATGGAAAAGGACTTCGGCCGCATGACCGGGGTCCGCCTCACCGCGATGGCGGCCTACCTGATGCTGTTCGAGCACTGGCTCCCCGCACCGGTGTCCGCGCCCACACTCCTCGTCCGGGCCACCGAGTTCGTCGGCGCCGAACCCGACGCGGAACCCGTGCCGGGCGAGCAGTGGCAGACCACCTGGCCGCTGACCCACGACCAGGTCGACGTGCCGGGCAACCACTACAGCATGGTCGAGGAACACCGCGAGGTCACCGCCCGCGCCATGCAGGAGTGGCTGCTCGAACGGGAATGACGCACACGCCCCGACCGGACCCCGCCGGACGCGCACCGCGTCCGGCGGGGTCTTTCGCTGGTGCGTGCGTGGTTTCCGGTGGGGGAGTTCGTCCGCGCCGGGTACGAAAACAGCGCCACCCTTCGGGAGGGCGGCGCTGTTTTCCTGCCGGTGGACGGGTTCCGGTCAGTCCTTGCCGAGGCTGGCCAGGGCGAGGCGGACGAGTTCGGAGTCGTCCGCCTCGAGGATCCGGTCGGTGTCGTCCGGCGGGGGCTCGGGCGTCTCGGGGTCGGGCGTGCGGGCGAGGTCGAGGAGCGGGTCGAGGAGACCGGCCTGGCGCAGGCGGGCCACCGGGATGGCCGCGAGGGCCTGCCGGATCTCGTCGTCGGGGTCGGCGGTCGCACCGGCGTCGGCGTCGTCCGGGACGAGCTGCGCGGACAGGTGTTCGGCGAGTGCCGAGGTGCGCGGGTGGTCGAACACGAGGCTCACCGGCAGCCGCAGGCCGGTTTCCGCGGCGAGGCGGTTGCGCAGCTCCACCGAGGTCAGCGAGTCGAAGCCCAGGTCGCGGAAGGACTTGTCGAGGCCGACCGACTTCGGGTCGGTGTGGCCGAGCACGGTGGCGACGTGGCGGCGCACCATCTCGACCAGCAGGTCGAGGCGGTCGGGCCGGGACATCCGCTCGAGGCGTTCCCGCAGCGCGTCGCCGTCGCCCGCGAACTCGGCGGCGCGCCGGGTGGCGGGGCGGACCAGGTCGCGCAGCAGGGCCGGCACGGGCTGGGTCTGCCGGCGCAGGCCGGCGAGGTCCAAGCGCGCGGTGACCAGGGCCGGGTTTCCGGCGCCGAGCGCCGCGTCGAGGAGCGCGAGGCCCTCGGCGGTCTCGAGGGGCAGGGCGCCGCCGCGGCCGAGCCGGCGACGGTCCCGTTCCTCCAGGTGTCCGGTCATGCCGCTCGCGGCCGCCCACAGTCCCCAAGCCAGGGAAGTGCCGGGGAGGCCGTGCCGGCGACGGTGGCGAGCCAGGCCGTCGAGGAAGGCGTTGCCCGCCGCGTAGCCGGCCTGACCCGCGCTGCCGAAGGTCCCGGCGGCCGACGAGAAGAGCACGAACAGCGACAGGTTCATCGGCTCGGTCAGCTCGTGCAGGTGCCAGGCACCGTCCACTTTGGGCGCGAGGACCCGGTGCAGCCGGTCGGGGTCCAGCGAGTCCAGCGTCGCGTCGTCGGTGATCCCGGCGAGGTGCACGACCCCGGCGATCGGGTGCCGGGCGCCGACATCGGCGAGCAGGCCCGCGACGGCCGCGCGGTCGCCGACGTCGCAGGCCGAGACCGTGACCGCGCCGCCGAGCCCGGACGCCTCGGTGGCGAGTTCGAGGACCTCCGGGGTCGTGGTGCCCGACCGGCTCGTGAGCACCAGGTGCCGGAAGCCGTGGCGCCGCAGGAGGTGCCGGGCGACGAGCAGCCCGAGCCGGCCGGTGCCGCCGGTGAGGATCACCGCTCCGTCGCCCGCGTCGAACGTGAGCACGGCCTTGCCCGTGATCGCGGCCTGGCTCAGCGCGCGCAACGCCTGCGGCGCCTCGCGAACGTGCCAGGTCGTCACGCGGGGCGGCTCGAGGACCCCGGCTGCGAAGAGCCGGGCGAGCTCGCCGAGGATCTCACCGACCCGGTCCGCGGACACCGCGCTCAGGTCGAACGCCGTGTACCGCGTGCCGGGGTGGTCCCGGCCGGCCGTCTCGGGGTCACGCAGGTCCGTCTTGCCCATCTCCACGAACCGGCCACCGGAGCGCAGGGACCGCAGGCCCGCGTCGACGAACTCCCCGCTCAACGAGTTCAGCACCACGTCGACGCCGTCCGAACCGTCCGAAAAGGACTTCTCGAACTCCGTGGTCCGCGACGAGGCGATGTGGTCGTCGGCCAGGCCGGCCGCCCGCAGCGCCGGCCACTTGCCCTCGCTCGCGGTGCCGAAGACCTCCGCGCCGAGGTGCCGGGCCAGCTGCACCGCCGCGGTCCCCACCCCGCCGGCGGCGGCGTGCACGAGCACGCGTTCCCCGGCCCGCAGCCCCGCGAGGTCGACCAATCCGTGGTAGGCGGTCAGGAACGCGACCGGCACCGCGGCGGCCGCGGCGAACGACCAGCCGTCGGGTATCGGCACCACGGTCCGTTCGTCGCACACCGCGACGGGGGCGAAGGCGCCGTCGAACATGCCCATCACCCGGTCGCCGGGCGCGAACCGGGTGACCGCGGAACCGACCTCGACCACGACCCCGGCACCTTCACTGCCCGGGCGCGCGGCACCGGGGTAGACGTCGAGCGCGATGAGCACGTCGCGGAAGTTGACGCCCGCGGCCCGCACCGCGATCCGGACTTCACCCGGCGCGAGCGGCGCGTCGGCGGCCGCGTTCGCGACCACCGCGAGGCCGTCGAGCGAACCCCGCTGTACGCAGTCCAGCCGCCAGGCGCTTTCGCCGGCCGGGGGCAGCGCCAAGGTGCCGGGTGCGGGGCGAGCCGGGCCCAGCCGGGGCGCGTGCAGCCGGCCGTCGCGCACCGCCAGCACGGGCTCGCCGGTCGCGAGGGCGCGGTTCACCAGCTCGGCGTCGGGCTCCGTCGAGTCGTCGAGGTCCAGCAGGACGATCCGGCCGGGGTGCTCCGCCTGCGCGGAGCGCACGAGACCGGTGATCGGCGCGTGCGCGAGGTGCACGTCCTCCTCGGCCACGGCGGCCGCGCGGCGGGTCACCACGACGATCGCGGGTTCGTCCTGCGCGAGCGCGTCCCGCAAGGCCGCGACCGTCCAGCCGGTGACCTCGTGCGCGAGGTCGGCGACGTCGCCGGCTGCCTTGTCGGGGCACCGCAGCAGGACCACCGGTCCGCCGCCGGATTCGCCGGCGGACACCGGTTTCCAGCGCACCTCGTACAGGGATTCCGGCGCGGCGGAGCCGAGGCCGCTCAGCTGGGCCGCGCCGACCGGGCGCAGCACGAGGGACTCGACGGTGACCACCGGCAGTCCGGCGCCGTCGTAGGCGCGCACTGTCACCCCGCCCCGCGCGTCCCGCGAGAGGTGGACCCGCAGGGCGCGGGCACCCGTCGCGTGGACGCGCAAACCCGCCCATGAGAACGGCAGGTGTGCGGCGCCGGTGCCCGGGCCGCCGAGCGGGTGCAGGGCGGCGTCGAGCAGTGCCGGGTGCACCGCGAACGCGCCGGGCTCCAGCGTGTCCGGCAGGGCGACCTCGGCGTACACCTCGTCCCCGGCCCGCCAAGCCGCGCGAACCGCCCGGAACGTCGCGCCGTAGTCCAGGCCGGCGTCGTGCAGCGCCGAGTACAGCTCGTCGACGTCGGCCGGTTCCGCGGCCGCCGGCGGCCAGGCACCCGGCCAGGCGGGCTCGGCCACCTCGCCGGCGTCCTCGAGCACCCCCTCGGCGTGCGGTGTCCACAGTGGATCCGGATTGCCGGCGGGACGGCTGTGGACCGTGACGCGCCGGGACCCGTCGTCGTCCGCCTCGTCGACGAACAGCTGCACTTCGACCCTGCTCCGCTCCGCCAGCACCAAGGGAGCGGACAATGTCAGCTCCCGGACCGTGGCACACCCCAGCCGCTCACCGGCCCAGGCGGCGAGTTCGGCGAACGCGGTGCCGGGGAGCAAGACGGTGCCGGCGACGCGGTGGTCCGCCAGCCAGGGCGGTGTGCTCGCTGACAGCGTCCCGGTCCAGACCGCTGTGCCCGTTCCCGCGACCTCGACCGGCCTGCCGAGCAGGGGGTGCCCGCCTTCGTTCCTGACCATGGACGTGCCGGCGGTGAGCCAGAAGTGCTGGTGCTGGAAGGGATACGTCGGCAGATCCACCGGACGTCCGGAGCCGGTGGCGGGCTGGGGGAGGGTGAGGTCGAGGCCGGCGGCGTGGGCGGTGGCGACCGCGGTGAGCCACTGCCGGAGGTCGCCGTGGTCGCGGGTGAGGGTGTGCAGGGCGGGCGTGCCGGCGGTTTCTTCGACGGCGGTGGTGAGGACGGGGTGGGCGCTGATTTCCAGGAAGCGGGTGAAGCCGCTCTCGGTGATCGTGGTGATGGCGTCGGCGAACCGGACGGCCGATCGCAGGTTCCGCACCCAGTACTCCGCGTCGAGCGTGGTGGTGTCGACGCGCTGCCCGGTCACGGTGGAGATCATCGGGATCGTCGATTCCCCCGGGGTGATTCCCTTCAGCGCGGCGCGCAGTTCGTCGGCGATGATCTCCACCTGCGCCGAATGCGAGGCGTAGTCGACGGGGATCCGCCGGGCCCGAGCACCTTCGTTCGCGCAATACGCGACCAGCGCGTCGAGGTCATCGGTGGTGCCGGACACGATGACCGCGCCCGGGGAGTTGACCGCGGCAACGCCGACACCGGCCAGGCCCAGCGTGCTGATCGCTTCCTCGACCCGTTCGGCGGGCCAGGCGATCGACCCCATGGTCCCGAGACCGGAGAGGGAGCGTTCGATCAGTGCGGACCGCACGGCCACGATCCGGGCGGCATCGGCCAGGCTCAAAGCTCCTGCGACGCACGCGGCCGCGATCTCGCCTTGTGAATGCCCCACCACCACGCTCGGAACCACACCCACGCCGGCCCACAGCGCGGCCAGCGACACCGCGACCGCCCAGGAAACGGGCTGCACCACCGATACCCGCGCCATCGCGTCCGGGTCGTCGAGCACCCTCGACAGCGACCAGTCGACGTACGGCGACAGTGCCTCTTCACACGCGGCCATCGACTCGGCGAACATCGGCGACGCTTCCCCCAGCGCGCGGCCCATGCCGACCCACTGGCCACCCTGCCCGGCGAAAACCGCGGCCACACCACCGGAACCCGACACCACCCCACGCACGACATCCGGGGATTCGGTGCCCTCCGCGAGCGCGGACAACGCGGCCGGCACCGTCGCCCGGTCACCGATCACCACCGCGCGGTGCTCGAACCGCGCCCGGCCCGCCGCCAGCGAGTGCGCGACGTCCGCGACCGGCACCTCCGGATGAGCGGTCAGGAACTCACCCAACCGCGCGGCCTGCTCAGAGAGCGCCGCACCGGTCACCGCCGACAACGACAACAACACCTCACCGTCGGGCGGTGCCGGCACCACCGCGGTTTCCTCCGGTGCCTGCTCCAGGACTACGTGCGCGTTCGTGCCGCTCATGCCGAACGACGACACCCCCACCCGCCGCGGCCGTCCCGTCTCCGGCCAGCCCCTCGCCTCGGTCAGCAACTCCACCGCACCCGCGGTCCAGTCGACTTCACGCGAGGGCTCGTCCGCGTGCAACGTCGCCGGAAGCACCCCGTGGCGCAACGACTCCACCATCTTGATGACACCCGCGACACCGGCGGCGTACTGGGTGTGGCCGATGTTGGACTTCAGGGAGCCGAGCAGAAGGGGAGTGTCGCGGTGGCGGCCGTAGGTGGCGAGCAGGGCGTGGGCTTCGATGGGGTCGCCGAGAGTGGTGCCGGTGCCGTGGGCTTCGACGGCGTCCACTTCGGACGGATCGAGCCCCGCGACGGCCAGCGCGTCGCGGATCACGCGTTCCTGGGAGGGGCCGTGGGGTGCGGTGAGTCCGTTGGAGGCACCGTCCTGGTTGATCGCCGAGCCCCGGACGAGGGCGAGGATCCGGTGGTTGTGACGGCGGGCGTCGGCGAGGCGTTCCAGCACGACCATGCCGACGCCTTCGGACCAGCCCGTGCCATCGGCGGCAGCGGAGAACGCCTTGCACCTTCCGTCGGCCGCGAGCCCGCCCTGTCGCGAGAACTCCAGGAACACGCCCGGCGTGGACATCACCGTCACCCCACCGGCCAGCGCCAGGTCGCACTCACCGCCGCGCAACGCCTGCGCCGCCAGGTGCAGCCCGACCAAGGACGACGAACACGCTGTGTCCAGGGTGACGGCGGGTCCTTCCCACCCGAAGGTGTAAGACAGGCGTCCGGACAGCACGCTGCCCGAGCCGCCGGTCAGCAGGTGGCCCTCATCGCCGTGGCTCGACGTCGCGAGCAGTCCGCCGAAATCCTGCGACATGCCTCCGACGTAGACGCCGGTGCGGCTGCCGTGTAGCGACGACGGATCGATCCCCGCGCGCTCCACCGCCTCCCACGACACTTCCAACAGCAACCGCTGTTGCGGATCCATCGCCAGCGCCTCCCGCGGCGACACCCCGAAAAACCCCGCGTCGAACCCGCCCGCGTCGGCGAGAAAGCCGCCCTCGACCGTGTGTGCCCGGGCCTCACCGTCCACTTCGGATTCGTCGGGGTAGAGGTCCTCGGCCGGCCAGCCGCGGTCGGCGGGGAACGGCGTGATCGCGTCCCGTCCGTCGGCGACGAGGTGCCAGAGGTCCTCCGGGGTGCGCACTCCACCGGGGAACCGACAGGCCATCGCCACGATCGCGACCGGTTCGGCCGCCCTGCCCTCGAGCTCCTGAAGCCGGCGCTGCAGGGTCCGGCCGTCGGCGATCGCGCGTTTCAGGTACTCGCGAAGCTTCGCTTCTTCGGACATGACGTTCTTCAGCTCCTACGGGTTCGCGCGATCGCCTGCCGGGACTCAGGACAGCCGGAAGTCGTTGTCGATCATGGAGAACAGCTCGTCGTTGCTCGCGGCGTCGAGGTCGGTGTCGTCGTGGGTCTCACCGCGCCCGTTCCAGAGCGTGAGCAGCGACTGGAGCCGTCGGGACACCTCGCCGCGACCCTGGTCGTCGTTGCCGATCGAGGTGAGCAGTGCACCGAGCCCGTCGAGGCCGGCCAGCGCGGCGTCCACCGGCGAGGCCGACTCCGGTGCCAGTTCGGTCAGCAAGTGCGTGGCCAGCTCGGCCGGGGTCGGGTGGTCGAACACCAGTGTCGTCGGCAGCCGCAGCCCGGTGAGCGTGGTCAGTCGGTTGCGCAGTTCCACCGCCGCCAGCGAGTCGAAACCCAGCTCGCGGAACGAGCGCTGACGGTCCACTCCGGACGCGGAACCGTGGCCGAGCACCGTGGCCACCTCGGACACGACGACTTCGATCAGCTCCCGGTGCTGGTCGGCCGCGGTGAGCCCGGACAGCCGCGCCACGAGTGCCGGCCCGTCGGCGGTGGTCTCCCCGCCACTCGCCCGGCGGGGGCCGCTCCGGACCAGGTTCGCCAGCAACGGCGGAAGAGCGCCGTTGCCTGCCTGCGTGCGAAGCGCCGCTGGGTCGAGGCGGATCGGGGCGAGTAATGCCGAGTCCGTGCGCAAGGCCGCGTCGAACAGCGCCAAGCCGTCTTCGGGCGAGAGCGGCCTGACGCCACCGCGGGCCATGCGCTGCCGGTCGGCTTCGCTGAGCCCGGCGGTCAGGCTCGACTCGGAATCCCAAGCGCCCCAGGCGAGGGACAGCGATGGGAGGCCGCGGGCCCGGCGGTGCACCGCCATGGCGTCGAGGAAAGCGTTGGCCGCGGCGTAGTTCGCTTGGCCCGCGGCACCGAACATGCCTGCCGCAGAGGAGAAAGTGATGAGGGGGATGGCGGGCTTGTGCTGGTGGATGGTGCGGGCGGGGGCGATTTTGGTGTGGGTGGTGGCGAGAGTCGTCGGGGTTTGGCCGTGGAGGGGTGCGTCGTGGAGGGTGGCGGCGGCGTGGATGACGGCGCTGAGGTGGGGAGTGGTGTCGAGGAGATGGGTGAGGGTGTGGGGGTCGGTGATGTCGGCGGCGGTGATGGTGACGGTGGTGCCCTGGGATTCAAGGTCTTGTTTGAGGGCCGCGGCGCCGGGGGCGGTGGCGCCGCGGCGGGAGACGAGGTGGAGGTGGGGGGTGTGGTGGTGGGTGGCGAGGTGCCGGGCGAGCAGCGAGCCGAGGGTTCCGGTGCCGCCGGTGATGACGACGGTTCCCGACAGCAGGCCGGCGGTGGGGATGGTGAGCACTGCTTTGCCGACGAGGGTGGCTTGGGAGAGGTGGCGGAACGCGGTGCGGGCGCGGCGGATGTCGTAGGTGGTGACGGGTGGCGGGGTCAGCGCGTGCCGGGTGAAGTGGTGGGTCAGGTGGGTGAGCAGGGTGTGGGTGTGCTCGGGCGTGATGTCGCGGAGGTCGTAGGCCCGGTACCGGATCCCGGGGAACCGGCTGTGCACGTCCTCGGGGTCGCGCAGGTCGGTTTTGCCCAGCTCCAGGAAGTCCCCGCCGGACGCGGTGAGGCGGAGGCCGGCGTCGGTGAACTCACCGGAGAGGCAGTTCAGGACGAGGTCGGCTCCCCGGCCCTCGGTGGCGGCGGAAACCTGCTGTTCGAAGTCGAGGGTGCGGGAGTTGAACAGCCGCTCGGCCGGTACCCCGGCGGCGATCACCGCGGCGTGTTTGCCCGGGCTGGCGGTGGCGAACACCGTGGCACCCAGGTGGTGGGCGATCTGAACCGCGGCGGTGCCGACTCCGCCCGCGGCGGCGTGGATCAGGACCGTGGACCCGGGACCGATCTTCGCCAGCTCCACCAGTCCCAGGTAAGCGGTGAGGTAGGCGATCGGGACCGACGCGGCGTCGGCCCAACCCCATCCTTCCGGAACACGCGCCACGAACCGACGGTCCACAATGGCCCGCGGACCGAAGGAACCGGGCACCACGCCGAAGACGCGGTCACCGACCTCGAGACCGGTCACTTCGGCGCCGACCTCCAGCACGACCCCGGCCGCCTCACCGCCGATCCCGGCCTGGCTGGGCACCAGGCCGAGCGTGGTGACCACGTCGCGGAAGTTGACCCCGGCCGCGCGGACGTCCAGGCGGATCTCGTGCGGTTCGAGCGGGCGCTCGACGTCCGAGACGGGGAGCAGGCGCAGCCCGTCGACGGTGTCGGTGCCCGTGGTGTCCAGCCGCCACGAGGTGCCGGCCGGCGGGATCAGCGCCTCTCCTGTGGAAGCGAGGGCCAGGCGGGGTACGCGGGCCTCGCCCCGGCGCACCGCGACCTGGTCGTGCCCGGCCACGCGGGGCAGGAGCAGCAGCGACGCGGGATCGTCGTCGACGTCCACGAGCACGATCCGGTCCGGGTGCTCGGTCTGCGCCGACCGCAGCAGCCCCCAGGCGGCGGCGCCGCCGAGGTCGAGCACATCCTCACTGTCGTCGACGGCTTGTGTCCGGCGCGTCAGCACGACCAGCCGGGCCGCGGCGAACTCCTCACCGGCGGTCCACTCCTGGGCGAGTGACAGCACCTGATCCAGTGTTGTGGCAGGCTCGTCGGGCCCCAAAGCTGCCAGGGCCGCCAGTACGAAGTCCGGTGCCGGCGTGCCCGCGTCGAGCGCGGTCCGCAGCGCGGCGAGATCGGAGTAGGACTGCGCACCGAGACCGGCTTCGGCCAGGACAGCGGAATCACCCAGCGCGGCCCAGGCCCGGGTACCGGCGACGGCGTCCGGTTCGGTGACCGGCCACTCGAGCCGGTACAGCGAGTCGAGACTCCGGTCCGGTGCCGCTTCGGCCACGACCTCCCGCAGGACCAGTGAGCCGACGGTGGCCACGGGCAGCCCGGCCGGATCCGCGAGCCGGAGCGAGAACGAGTCCGGGCCGGTCGGTGTGAGCCGCACCCGCACCGCCGACGCACCCGTGGCGTGCAACTCGATCCCGGTCCAGGCGAAGGGAAGCCGGCCGGTTTCACTGTCCACATCGAACGTTCCGCTCGCGCACACGGCGGCGTGCAGCGCGGCGTCGAGAAGCGCGGGGTGGAGCAGGAAACCGTCGGGGGTGGCCGGCTCGGGCAGCTTGATCTCCGCCAGCACGTCGTCACCGAGGCGCCAGGCGGCGGTGAGCCCGCGGAACGCCGGCCCATAGGAGAACCCGGTTTCCGCGAACCGATCGTAGAGCTGCGAAACGTCCACCGGCTCCGCGCCCGAGGGCGGCCACGCCGCGGGCTCGTCGGTCACGGTGTCGGCGGCGTCGGTGAGCCGGCCACTCGCGTGGCGCGTCCACGGCTCGCCGTCACCGTTGGCCGAGTGGACGGTGAGGGCCCGGGCGCCGTCGGCGTCGGGGCCGCCGACCCGCACCTGCAGCCGCACGGTCCCGGTCGGCGGGACCACCAGCGGTGTCTCGAGTGTCAACTCGTCGACGCGCCCGAGGCCGACCTCGCCGGCGCAGTGCAGGGCCAGCTCGACGAACGCCGTGCCCGCCAGGAGGGTGGTGCCGGCGATCGTGTGGTCGGCCAGCCAGGGGTGCGTCGTCGTGCCGAGCAGACCGGTGAAGACCATTCCCTCGGACTCCGGCAGCGCGACGGCCGCGCCCAGCAGCGGATGCCCGGCCGGGGTGAGCCCGGCCGCGGCCACGTCCGCGCTGCCGGTCGGCCGGTCGAGCCAGAACCGCTTGCGCTGGAAGGCGTACGTCGGCAGCGAGACGGACCGGTGGCCTTGCCCGGCGAACACCGCCGCCCAGTCCACCGGCACCCCGTGGGCGTGCAGTGCCGCCAGCGCGCCGAACGCGGTGCGGGTTTCGGGACGCCCGGACCGCATCGCCGGGACGCGCACCGGGTCTCCGTCCTCGGGCACGAGTGCGCTCAGCACCGCGTCCGGCCCGAGTTCGAGGTAGGCCGTGATGCCCGAGCCCGCGAGCTCACGCAGCACCGCGTCGAACCTGACGGTGGCCCGCACCTGCCGGACCCAGTAGCCCGGCGTGGCCGCCGTCTCAGGGTCCAGCCGGGTTCCGGTGACAGCCGACACGATCGGGACCTCCGGCCGGCCGAACTTGAGTCCACTCGCGACGGTCGCGAACTCGGCGAGCATCGGCTCCATGAGCGGCGAGTGGAACGCGTGGCTGACCTGCAGCCGTTTCGTCTTGCGGCCGCGGGCGGCGAACGCGCCGGCGATTTCGAGCACCGGCTCCTCTTCGCCGGACACGACCACCGAGGCCGGGCCGTTGACCACGGCCAAGTCGGCTCGGCCGACCAGGTTCTCGAGCAGCGGCCGCACTTCGTCCACGCCGGCTTCGAGCGAGACCATCGCACCACCGGCGGGTAGCGCCTGCATCAGGCTGCCCCGCGCCGCGACGAGGACCGCCGCGTCCGGCAGCGAGAGCACCCCGGACACGTGCGCGGCGGAAAGCTCGCCGACCGAATGGCCGGCCACTACCTCCGGCGCCACGCCCCAGGATTCGAACAGCCGGAACAGCGCGACCTCGAGTGCGAACGTGCTCGCCTGCGTGTAGCGGGTCTGGCCGAGCAGTGCCGCCTCCGGTGAGCCGTCCGGGGCGGACATCAGGTCACGCAGCGACCGGCCCAGCGGGCCGTCCAGCTCCGCGCAGACCTTGTCCAGTGCCGCGGCGAACACCGGGAACTCCTGGTACAGAACACTTCCCATGGTGGCCCACTGTGCGCCCTGACCGGTGAACACCATCGCACACCGGCGTTCGCCGGCCGTCGCGGTGCTGCCGTGGGCGATCGGCCGGTCGTGCTCGATCGCGTCGAGCCCGGCGAGCAGCTCGTCGCGGTCCGCCGCGACGAGCACCGCGCGGTGGCTCAGGTTTGCGCGTCCGGTGGCGAGGGTGTGGGCGACGTCGCCGAGCTCGAGGTCCGGGTGCGCGCCGAGGTACTCACGAAGACGGTTTGCCTGAGCCCGCAGGGCTTCCCCTGACCGCGCCGAGAGCGGTACCGGCAGCACCGACGGTGGCGTGGCCTCGGCCACCGGCCGTGTGGGCGTGGGTGGTTGTTCGAGGATGAGGTGGGCGTTGGTGCCGCTGACGCCGAAACTGCTGACGGCGGCCCGTCGGGTGCCGGTGGCGGGCCAGGGCCTGGCCCGGGTGAGCAGCTCCACCGTGCCCGCCGACCACTCGATCTTCCGCGACGCCTCGTCGGCGTGCAACGTTGCCGGGAGCACCCCGTGCCGCACCGACTGCGCCATCTTGATCACGCCGGCGACTCCTGCGGCGGCTTGCGCGTGCCCGATGTTGGATTTCAACGATCCGAGCAGGAGCGGGGTGGCGCGGTCGCGGCCGTAGGTCGCGAGCAAGGCGTTCGCTTCGATGGGGTCGCCGAGCGTCGTACCGGTGCCGTGGGCTTCGACAGCGTCCACTTCGGACGGTTCGAGCCCGGCCGCGGCCAGTGCGTCGCGGATGACGCGTTGTTGGGAGGGGCCGTTGGGTGCGGTGAGTCCGTTGCTGGCGCCGTCTTGGTTGGTGGCGGTGGCTCGGATGAGGGAGTGGGTGGTGTGGTTGTGGTGGGTGGCGGTGGTGGTGCGGGTGAGGAGGATGAGTGCGGTGCCTTCGGCCCAGCCGGTGCCGTCGGCGTTGTCGGAGAAGGCTTTGCACCGCCCGTCCGGCGCCAGACCGCGCTGGCGGCTGAAGCCCACGAAGGGCGTCGGGTTGGACATCACGGTCGCGCCGCCTGCGATGGCGTAGTCGCATTCTCCGTTGCGCAGGGCTTGGATCGCGAGGTGGATGGCGACCAGGGAAGACGAGCAGGCGGTGTCGAGGGTGATCGCGGGGCCTTCGAGCCCGAGCGTGTAGGCGATCCGTCCGGACGCGACACTGCCGGACACGCCCGTGCCGATGTAGTCCTCGGTTTCCGGTGAGCCTGGGGCCACCCAGGAGCCGTAGTCGTGGTAGATCACGCCGGTGAAGACGCCGGTGCGGGTGCCGCGGAGTGTGTTCGGGTCGATGTTGGCGTGTTCGAGGGTTTCCCAGGCGGTTTCGAGCAGAAGTCGTTGCTGGGGGTCCATGGCGAGGGCTTCGCGGGGGGAGATGCCGAAGAAGTCGTTGTCGAAATAAGCCGCCTCGTGGAGGAAGCCGCCGTGGCGGACGTAGGTGGTGCCGGGGTTGTCGGGGTCGGGGTCGTACAGCGCGTCGAGGTCCCAGCCCCGATCCACCGGGAAGGGGGTGATGGCGTCGATCCCTTGGGATACGAGGTCCCACAGTTCGTCCGGGTTGGACACTCCGCCGGGCAGGCGGCACGCCATCCCGATGACCGCGATGGGCTCGTCCGCCGGCGCGACCGGGTCCGGGGTCCGCGTTGTCGTGGTCGCCGCCGCCGCGCGCTCGTCCGGCGTGGCGAGCTGATCGATCAGGTAGTCGGCGAGGACTCGCGCGCTCGGGTAGTCGAAGACCAGGGTGGCCGGCAGCCGCAGCCCGGTCAGGGTGGTCAGCCGGTTGCGCAGCTCCACCGCCGTGAGGGAGTCGAAACCCGCGTCGCGGAACGCCCGGTTGGGCTGCACCGACTCCACCGAACCGTGGCCGAGCACGGTCGCGGCATTGGTGCGCACCAGGTCCACGAGCAGCCGGCGCTGTTCCTGGCCGGTCAGCCCGCGCAGCCGGGCCGGCAGCTCCGGCTCACCGGCCGTTGCCGGCTTCGCGGCCCCGGCGGACGGCCGGACGACGGTACCCACCAGGTCGCGCAGCAGCGGGCCGACGGGGCCGCTGCGCAGCGCGGCGAAGTCCAGCCCCGCCGGTGCGACGAACGCGAGGTCGGCCGACAGCGCCCGGTCGAACAGGGCCAGGCCCTCGTCGGTCTCGATCGGGCGGGCGCCGGACCTCTCCAGGCGGGTCACGTCGGCGTCGCTGAGGTGGGCGGTCATCCCGCCGCGTTCGCGCCAGAACCCCCACGCGAGGGACTGGCCCGGCAGGCCGTGCGCCCGGCGGTGCTGGGCGAGCGCGTCGAGGAACGCGTTGGCGGCCGCGTAGTTGCCCTGTCCCGCGCCGCCCTGGACCCCGGAAAGGGACGAGAACAGCACGAACGCCGTGAGGTCGAGGTCGCGGGTCAGCTCGTGCAGCACCAGGGCTCCACCGGCCTTCGGCCGCAGCACCCGGGAGATCTGCTCCTCGGTGAGCGTCTCCACAAGCCCGTCGTCGAGCACCCCGGCCGTGTGGACCACCGCGGACAGCGGGTGCGCCGCGGGGATCGTCGCCAGTGCGGCAGCGACCCCGTCGCGGTCGGCGACGTCGGCCGCCGCGAACGTGACCGAACAGCCGAGCCCGGCCAGTTCCGCGGCCAGCTCGGCCGCGCCCGGCGCGTCGGCTCCGCGCCGGCTGAGCAGCAGCAGGTGCCGCACCCCGTGCCGGTCGGCGAGGTGCCGGGCGACCCGGGACCCGAGCATGCCGCTCGCGCCGGTGATCAGCACGGTCCCGCCGGCCGGCAGTGGCCGCGGCATCGTCAGCACCACCTTGCCGACCAACCGGGCCTGGCTCAGCGCGCGGAACGCCTCCCGCCCGCGGCGCACGTCCCACGTGGTGATCGGCGGCGGGGTCAGTACGCCTTGCTCGAAGAGCGCGAGGATCTCCCGCAGCATCTCCTGTGTGCGTTCCGGCCCCGCCTCCAGCACGTCGTAGGCCTGGTACCGCACGCCGGGATGCCGCTCGGCGACCTCGGCCGGGTCCCGCCGGTCGGTTTTGCCCATCTCCAGGAACCGTCCGCCCCGGGGCAGCAGGCGTAGCCCGGCGTCGACGAACTCGTCGGCCAGGCAGTCGAGCACCAGGTCGATCCCCTCGCCGCCGGTCACGGCGAGGAACTCGGGCTCGAAATCCAGGGTCCGGGAGTTGGCTATGTGCGTGTCGGCGAAGCCGTTGGCGCGCAGGGTGTCCCACTTGCCCGTGCTGGCGGTGCCGAACACCTCGGCCCCCAGGTGCCGGGCGAGCTGCGTCGCGGCGACACCGACGCCGCCGGCGGCCGCGTGCACCAGCACCGACTCGCCCGCGCGCAGTCCGCCGAGATCGACCAGGCCGTAGTAGGCCGTGAGGTAGATGACCGGCACGGCGGCGGCGAGCTCGAAACTCCATTCCTCGGGCATGCGGACCAGCCAGCGCTGGTCGGACGTGGCGATCGGGCCGAACGCACGGGCGCACAACCCCATCACGCGGTCTCCGGGGACGAGGTCGGTCACCTCGGAGCCGACGTCGAGGACCACGCCCGAGACCTCACCGCCCAGGTTCGCCATCCCGGGGACGAGGTCGAGGGCGACGACCACGTCGCGGAAATTCAGCCCGGCGGCGCGCACGGAGATCCGGACCTCGCCGGGTCCGAGCGGCTCGGTCGCTTCGGGGGTGGGGACCAGCTGCAGGTTCTCGAGGGTGCCGTGGCCGGTGCTGTCGAGGCGCCAGGCGGGTGCGTCCACGGGCGGGAGCAGGGCGCCGTGCCCGGACAGCGGTGCGAGCCGAGGAGTCAGCAGCTCGCCGGCGCGGATCGCGAGGGTCGGCTCGGCCGTGGCAACCGCGGCCGGGACGAGCGCGGCCGATCGTTCGTCGGCGTCGAGGTCCACCAGCACGAACCGGTCCGGGTTCTCGTTCTGGGCCGACCGCAGCAGGCCCAGCGCTGCCGCGGCGCCCAGGTCGGTGACGTCCTCGGAGTCCGAACAGGACAGTGCGCCGCGCGTGACGACGACCAGCCGGCGGCCCGCGGCCTCCGGGGCGATGAGCCACGCGCGCACCAGTTCCGCGGCTCGAGCCAACGCGCCGGCGAGATCCGGGTCATCGTCGGTGGTGAAGCAGCGCACCACCGCGGCGCCGTCGTCCGGCAGCGCCGCGAGGTCGGGGACAGCCGGCAGCCCGAGACCGAACGGGTCGGTGCCCCAGAGCGCACACCCGGCCCCGCCGGTGACCGGGACGGGCCGCCAGTCGAGGTGGAGGAGGTCATTGTCCGAAGTGGACGGTGGCGGCGGGACGGCAGCACCGCCGGCGGGCAGTGGCCGCAGCGTCAGCTCGGCGACGGACGCCACCGGTGCGCCGGCGTCGTCGAACACGTCGAGAGCCACGGCCTCTTCGCCGGTGCGCGTCAGCCGGACCCGGACGGAAGTCGCGCCGCTCGCGTGCAGCGTCGCCCCGGCCCAGCTGAAGGGCAGCCGGACCACGCGCTGCCCGCCCGCGGGTGCGCCGAGGGCCATGACGTGCAGGCCGGCGTCGAGCAGGGCCGGGTGGATGCCGAACCCGTCGGGCCGGGCGGGCTCGGGGAGGCGCACTTCGGCGAACAAGTCGGTCCCGAGCCGCCACGCGCGGTGCAGGCCCTGGAAAGCCGGCCCGTACCGCAGCCCGGATCCGGCGAGATCCGCGTACACGTCGGTTGTGCCGATCTCCTCGGCGCCCGGCGGCGGCCACGTGCCGAGGGCGGCGACGTGCTGCGCGGGCCGCTCGGCCAGCGTGCCGGTGGCGTGCAGGTCCCACGTGTGCCCGTCCCGCGACGAGTGCACGCCGAGGGGGCTGCGGCCGTCGGCACCAGCAGTGCCGACGCGGATCTGCACCTGCACCGGTGAGTCGTCGGCGGGCAGGACCAGCGGCCGGCGCAGCGTGAGCTCCTCGACGCAGGACCGGCCGACCTGGTCGCCCGCTCGCACTGCCAGCTCCACGAAAGCCGTGCCCGGCAGCAAAGTCGATCCGGCGACCTCGTGGTCGGCAAGCCAGGGCTGGTCTTTGCGCGAGAGCCGTCCGGTGAGCAAGAGGCCGTCTCCGTCGGCGAGCGTCACGCTCGCGCCGAGCAGCGGGTGCCCGGCCGGCAGAAGACCGGCCGAGGCCGGGTCGCCGGTCGTCGGCAGCTGCTCCAGCCAGTAGCGCGTGCGTTGGAACGCGTACGTCGGCAGCTGCACCATGGTGGTGCCGGAACCGGCGAACAGCGCGGGCCAGTCCACCGTCGCGCCGCGGACCCACATCTCGGCCACGGAACGGAGGAACCGTGCCGGACCGCCTTCGCCGCGGCGGAGCGTGCCGGTCACCGCGGCGTCCGCGTCGGCGGCGTCGAGGATCTGCTGCACCACCGGCACGAGCACGGGGTGGGGGCTGACCTCCACGAACACTCCGAGTCCCTGGTCGAGCGCGGCGGTCGTCGCCCGCGTGAACTCGACCGGCTCGTGCAGGTTGCGGTACCAATACTCGGCGTCGAGCCCGCTGGTGTCGAACACCGCTCCGGTGACCGCCGAGACGAACGGCAGCTCCGAGCGGCGGGGCGTGATTTCCGCCAGCTCCGCCAGAAGCCGTTCGCGGACCACGGAAACCTGCGGGCAGTGCGACGCGTAGCCGATGGCGAGGCGGCGAGCGCGCACCCCGGCCGCCTCGCAGGTCGCGACGATCGCGTCCAGCGCGTCGAGGTCACCCGACACCGCGGTGGACGACGGTCCGTTCACCACCGCGACCGCGAGCTTGTCCGGGTACTCCGCCACGAGCTCCCGCACCTGCTCCACCGGCAAGGGGATCGACACCATGTCACCGCGGCCGGCCATCAGCTCGCCGATGGCCTTGCTCCGCAGCGCGACGACCTTCGCCGCGTCGGCGAGGCTGAGCGCTCCGCACACGTACGCCGCGGCGATCTCGCCCTGCGAGTGTCCCACCACCATCGCCGGGTGCACGCCGGCCGCCTGCCACTGCGCCGCCAGCGCGACGATCACCGCGAACAGGAGCGGCTGCACCACGTCCACCCGGGTGAGTTCCGGGGCGCCCGGTTCCTCGCGCAGAACGGCGGTCGGCGACCAGTCGACGTACGGCGCCAAGGCCGCTTCGCAGTCGCGGAAAGCGGCGCGGAAGACCGGTGCCGAGTCGAGCAGCTCCACGGCCATCCCGGCCCACTGCGAGCCCTGGCCGGGGAAGACGAACACCACCCGGGGGTCGGGAACGACGCTCCCGGCGACCGTGCTCGCGGGGAGCCCGTCCGCGCCGCTCTCGGCGAGCGCGGCCAACGCGGGGTCGGCCGCGGCGGGATCGAGGACGACGGCCCGGTGGTCGAGGTGGGCGCGTCCGGTCGCGAGGGTGCGGGCGACGTCGCCGGGCGGGAGATCGGGGTGTCCGGCCAGGTGGTCGCGCAGCCTGGCGGCCTGGGCGCGCAGGGCGGTGCCGGTGTGGGCGGACAGGACCCACGGCAGGGTCGCCGCGCCGAGCGGCCGTTCGCGGTCGTCTGCGGCGGGTTCGGGCGTGGGTGGTTGTTCGAGGACGAGGTGGGCGTTGGTGCCGCTGACGCCGAAGCTGCTGATGGCGGCGCGTCTGGTCGTGGTGGTGGGCCACGGCCGGGGTTCGGTGAGCAGGGCGAGGTGGTGGTGGGGCCAGTTCTCGGTGGTGCTGGGTGTGGTGTGGAGGGTCGGCGGGAGAGTGTCCTGGTGGAGGGCGGCCGTCATCTTGATGAGGGCCGCGGCGCCGGCGGCGGCTTGGGTGTGCCCGATGTTGGATTTGAGCGTGCCGAGGTAGAGGGGAGTGGTGCGGTCGGGTCCGTAGGTGTTGTGCAGGGCTTGGGCTTCGATGGGGTCGCCGAGGGTGGTGCCAGTGCCGTGCGCTTCGACGACGTGGATGTCGTGGGGGGTGAGGTGGGCGTTGGCGAGGGCTTGGGTGATGACGCGTTGTTGGGAGGGGCCGTTGGGTGCGGTGAGTCCGTTGCTGGCGCCGTCTTGGTTGGTGGCGGTGGCTCGGATGAGGGAGTGGGTGGTGTGGTTGTGGTGGGTGGCGGTGGTGGTGCGGGTGAGGAGGATGAGTGCGGTGCCTTCGGCCCAGCCGGTGCCGTCGGCGTTGTCGGAGAAGGCTTTGCACCGCCCGTCGGGTGCCAGACCCCGTTGGCGTCCCTGTTCGACGAACGTCGTGGGCGTCGCCATCACGGTCGCGCCGCCTGCGATGGCGTAGTCGCATTCTCCGTTGCGCAGCGCCTGGATCGCCAGGTGGATCGCGACCAAGGAGGACGAGCAGGCGGTGTCGAGCGTGATCGCGGGGCCTTCCAACCCGAGCGTGTAGGCGATCCGTCCGGACGCGACACTGCCGGCCATGCCGGTGGCCAGGAACCCCTCGACCTCGTCCGGCAGCCGGGACCGCTCACCACCCGCGTAGTCGTGGTACATGACGCCGGTGAAGACGCCGGTGCGGGTGCCGCGGAGTGTGTTCGGGTCGATGTTGGCGTGTTCGAGGGTTTCCCAGGCGGTTTCGAGCAGAAGTCGTTGCTGGGGGTCCATGGCGAGGGCTTCGCGGGGGGAGATCCCGAAGAAGTCGTTGTCGAAGTAGGCGGCGTTGTGGAGGAAACCGCCGTGGCGGACGTAGGTCGTACGGGGGTTGTCGGGGTCGGGGTCATACAGCGCGTCGAGGTCCCAGCCGCGGTCGGTGGGGAAGGGGGTGATGGCGTCGACGCCTTGGGATACGAGGGTCCACAGTTCGTCCGGGTTGGACACTCCGCCGGGCAGGCGGCAGCCCATGCCGATGACCGCGATCGGCTCGACGGCGTCGTCCTCGAGCTTCTTGATCCTGCGGTTCGCCTGCCGCAAGTCCGAAGTCATCCGCCGGAGATAGTCGACGAGCTGCGATTCCTCGGTCAACTGCGTGCCCTTCACTGGCTGGGGTAACAGGGGAAGCGCTGCGCACAGGGCACGGCGCGTTCGGCTCACCGGGCCTTGACCGCCGGCGGGGCATCGGGCGCGTCAGCGCGCTCTGCCGCGGCCTTCAGTCAAGCGAGTCCGATCAGGCAGCTGGAACCCCTAACCGGTCCGGCGGGCCTTGCGCTCGCGGCGCGGGTGGTGGCCCGTGCACCGCGCCGGCCGGGGCCCGTCGGCGGGGTGCGTTAGGGGTGATCGCGGACGCGACGCACCGTCGTCGCTGTCGGGTCAGCGACCGGCGAACAGCAGGTACACGCTGGCGCCGCGGAACGCGGGTGCCTGGGACACGCGAACCTCGTAGCCCAGTGTTGCCAACCGGGCCACCACGACGCCGAGGCGCCCGTCGAGGTCGTGCACCTCGACGACGACCTGGCGCACGCGCGGCCACAGGTCCGCTCGCATGCCGTCCAGCACCGTGAGTTCGGCCCGTTCGACGTCGATCTTGAGCAGGCCGATGTCGGTGACACCCTGCTCCTCGATGACCGTCGTCAGCGTGCTTGTGCCGACGGTGTCGGACAGGGCGGCGCGCTTCTCGGTGACTGCCCGCACTTCCGCCGGCTTGATCTCGGGCACTCCCAGGTTCGTCAGGTAGGTGCCGAGGTTGTGCGCGTCGTCGTCGTGGTCTACGTACAACGTGGACATCGACGGGTTGTCCGGGTAATAGTGGAACTCCTGGTTGCCCGTGCGGTCGCTCAGCGCGGTGGCCGAGGCGATCCCGTTGGGCACGTGCGCGGCGAAGTTGCGCAGCAGGCAGGCGTGCGTCCGTGACGCGGGCTCGAAGGCCAGGATGCGGGTGTCGGGAAGCCGGTCGGCCAGGAACATCGACACCAGACCGATGTGCGCCCCGACGTCGATGATCGTGTCGCCGGGCCGGATGGCGTCGAGCGCGGCCGGGAACGGCGAGTTGCGGACGATCTCGTCCCACAGCGCCGGCACCTCTTCGGCGTGGTCGCAGGCCACCTCGCGGCCGTCGGGCAGGCGTACCTGCGTGGTGTGCTGCTGGTCCGTGGTCAAGGTGATCTCCTGGGCGCAATCGGGGACGAGTGGTTCGGTCGGTTCAGAGGACGGGATCGGCGACCACGTCGCGCGACTGGAACGCGCCCCGTTCCCCGACCATGCAGCTCAGCAGGCAGCGCGCGGCGACGTTGACGTGGTTGCCGTACCGGACGAATCCCGTGAGCTGCTCGGGGGTCGTCCAGCAGTAGTCGGGCGGCGCGTCGAGGTCGAACTCCTCGCCGACGTCGATGACCAGGTAGCGGTTCTCCGCGTGGTAGAACCGGCCACCCTCCTCGGAGTGCACCGCGTCGACCAGGATCCGATCGGGCGCCGCGCTCTGCACCAGGTCCAGGTAACGCGGACGGCGTTCGGGCGGCTCGTCGTGGAAGCTGTCCGGGATGCAGGAGACGGTCGGGGCCATCTCGACCAGGTCACTGGTTCCCGCCTCCGTCCGCGCGCACACGAGGACGTGGAAGACGCCGTCGATGAACCGGCCGAGGAAGGCGATGATGCCGCGGTTGACCGGTTTGATCATGGGCTGGGACCATTCCGCGACCTCGCGGCTGCTGGCCCTGACGTGCACCCCGAGCACGGTGAAGTGCTTGCCGTCCGGGCGGTTGATGATGCCGTCGCGCAGCTGCCAGCCGGGGATCTGCGCGAGGGGCAGCAACCGGCGGTCCAGGTGCGCGTTGGTCTTCACCTCGGTGAACCAGCTCAGCACTTCCTCGTCGGAGTACCGGCTGCCGCGCGCGCCGTCGCGACCGTTGCGGGTGGCGACGCCGATGAACGGCATGCCGGAAAGCACCGTCCGCGCGTCCATGTTCACCAGGTTCGGCTCGGCCAGGAGGTCCGCGATCTGGGGCAGGCTCAACCAGCAGAATTCCTCGCCGGGCGTGATGGGGCTTTCGATCTGCACGATCACGTTGCGATTGCGCTTGGCCAGGAACCAGGACCCCTGTTCCGACTGGAGCGCGTCGAACACCGTCCGGTCGGCGCGGGGGCGCATGAAGTAGTCGAGGTAAGGCACCCGGCTGCCACCGTGCACCTGCGTGTAGTTGCTGCGGGTCGCCTGGACGGTGGGGGAGAGCTGGAGCAGGTTGATGTTCCCCGGCTCCATCTTGGCCTGCATGAGGCAATGCACCTCACCGTCCACAACGGTCACCATGATCCCGAGCAGGCCGATTTCCGGCTGCAGGATGATCGGTTGCGACCAGCTGCCGATCGCTCGCCGGTTGGTTTCGACGTGGATACCGCGAACGGCGAAGAACTTCCCGGAACGGTGGGTGATGTCGCCGGTTTCGCCGTCGGCCGACCACCCGTCGAGCTGGTCGAGTGGCCGCGGTGTCACCTGGTACTCGTGTGCTCGCCTGCGTTCGAGAAACCAGTCGTGGAATTCCGTCAGATCCGCAAACATGCTCAGACCGCCTCGGGTTTGTCGCGCGGTGGCTGGACGCTCAGATGATCGCGCCAGCGACTGTCAATTCAGGATTCCCGGCGCCGGTGGGGCCCTCTACCCCTAATGGACCCTGCACCGACGGCGCCGAGGAGCTGCTGAGCGGGGTGCGGGCGCGCGCCCGTCCCGCCAGGGGTTGTCAAGACATCTGCGGCGTCGAAACCCCCGCGGCCCAGTCCTCGACGACCTGCGCGGCCAGCTCCACACCCGGATCCTGACCGGCAGCCTTTGCGAGTCGCTGCGCCCGCGCGGTGATCGACGGATCGGTCACCGCGGTTCGCACGGCCGCGGTGAGGAGGTCTCCGGTCAGCTTCGCGAACGGGACCGGACGCGGGGCGACGCCGAGAGCAGCCAGCTGCCGGGCCCACATCGGCTGGTCGGCGTAGCAGGGCACGACGACCTGTGGTCGTCCTGCCTTGGCCACTTCGGCCGTGGTGCCCTGGCCGCCGTGGTGCATCACGGCGGCCGCGGCCGGCAGCAGCCAGCCGTACTCGGCGGTCTCGACCCGGATCGCGTCGAGATCGCCGGGGAGTTCGCGGTCGGGTCCGCCGACGAACACCAGCCGCTTGCCCAGCCGGCGGCCCATGTCCACCGACGCTTCCCATAGTTCGTCTTTCCCGACCGACCAGGCGCTGCCGAACGCGGCGACCACCGGGCTGTCTCCGTCGGCGAGGAACCGGGCCAGGGCCGGTGGCCGGTTGCCGGCATCGTTGGTTCCCCAGTTGCCGGTGACGTAGCAGCGCTGCGGCCAGTCCGGAGGAGGCGGGAAGAGGCTCGGGCTGAACTGGTAGAGCAGCGGGCGCAGCACCCCGGATTCGCGCAGCCGCGACCGGAGACCGAGCCGCGTGAGGCCTCCGGCCCGGCGCCGGTTGTTGATGCTGACGCGGTAGATCAGCCATTCGAGGTAGTCGCGGTTGGCGTGCGTGACCCGGTTGTAGCGGCCGGCCAGCCGCCCGGGCCAGGGGAATTCGGGCGCGCCGAGCGCGGGCCACGCGGCAGTCGGTGTCGTGGGCCAGCCGTCCACCGAACACCAGGGCGTGTCTTCACGCACCAGCGCGCCGATGCGGGTCAACGTCGTGTTCACGATCACGTCCGCGCCGTCGGCGGCGGCGACCATCTCCTCGACGAACGCGTCCATGTCCGCGGCGCTGCGCCGGGGCGCGGCGAGGGACATCCGGAAGAGCGACGGTCCTTTGCGCAGCGCGGCCCTGACCTTCGGGCTGGCCAGCATGTCGGCGGTGGTGTCGGTGCCGAGGCTGGTGAACGGGACGAAGCCCAGCCCGGCCCCGATGACCATGGGCTCGAACTCGGCGCCGGTCGCCACCACGACGTCGTGGCCCCTGGCCAGCAGCGCCTTGCCGAGCACGACGAAGGGCTGGACGTCACCGCGGGTACCGATGCTCAGCAGTGCCACGCGCATCGGGGTCGCCTTCCTCTTCCTGGGGTGTGGTCGGCAACCCGGCCCGCACTCGCGTGCCTCGCGTTCATCCGGGCACCTCGGTCGCGACGGCACGCACCCGGTCGACGAGTGCCGCCTGCCTCAGTAGGTCCTCTGGGCCGAAGGGCGGGGCGACCCCGTCCAGGACGACCGCGGCGAACGCGCGCAGCGCGGCGGCGAAGTGGTCCTCGGCGGGACGGGTCAGCTCACGGACCTCGTCCTGCCGTTCGATGCGGTGCACCGGCTGCCAGGTGGCCGGCGGGGTGTAGGCGCGGTCGACGACGATGCGGCCCGCACTGCCCCACAGCGAGTACGTGCACCGGTAGGACAGCCCGAACCCGAAGGTCAGCTCGGCGCTGCGGCCCGAGGGTGAGCGCAGCAGCACGTGGCCTCGCACGTCGATCTCCCGGACCGGGTCGACGTGCAGGATCGAGGCGACGGGGACCAGTTCGGGCCCCAGGAACAGCTGGGCGGCCCGGAGCGGGTAGACGCCGACGTCGAGCAGCGCGCCTCCGCCGAGGTCCTTGCGGTAGCGCACGTCGGAATCGGGCAGCGAGGGGATGCCGAACGCGCTGGAGAACGTGTGCAGCTCGCCGATTTCGCCGTCGGCCACCAGCCTGCGCACGGATTCGTGCTGGCCGTGGTAGAGGAACATGAAGTTCTCCATGACCCGCAAGCCCCGTGCGCTCGCCAGGTCGAGGATGGCCGCGACCTCGGCTCGGCTGGTCGCGAACGGCTTTTCCACCAGCACGTGCTTGCCGGCGTCAAGGGCGCGCAGCACCCAGTGCGCGTGCAGCGCGGCCGGCAGCGGCACGTACACGGCGTCCACGTCGGAGCGGTCGAGCAGCCGCTGGTAGCCCTGCACCGGTTCACCGCCGAACCGCGCGGCGAACTCCGCGGCCCGCGCCGCGTCACGGCTTGCCACGGCGACGAGTGCCAGCCTCGGCTCCTCCGCCACCGCGGGCAAGGTGCGGCGCCAGGCGATACCGGAACAGCCGAGAACACCGAGCCGCAGGCGCCCTCCGCCGGGGTTCGCCATCACCGCGGCGGGCACACGCGGCCGGCGAACCGGTCAGGCTGCGTGGCGAGGTGACTGTCCGGCAACGTGGTGACCGAGTCGACGCCCATTCATTACCTCACGCTCATCTCGCGTCCTGTGTTCCCGGCGACGAACGGCCGGCGGTTCACCGCGCGGCTTCGACCGCCAGCGGCAGCCGCTTGACCGAGACCAGGCTCTTGGGGTTGTAGAACTCGATCCGGTCGGCCGGGTCGACGCGGATGGTGCTGTAGCGGTCCATCAGGGTGTTCAGCGCGACCTTGGCCTCGAGGCGGCTCAGTGGTGCGCCGAGGCAGAAGTGGATGCCGTAGCCGAACCCGAGGTGGCGGTTGGGTGTGCGGCCCAGCACGAACTCCGACGGGTCGGCGAACTCGCCGGGATCACGGTTGGCCGCCAGCACCCAGGCCGCGACGATACTGCCGGCGGGCACGACGACCCCGCCCAGTTCGACTTCGCGCTTGGCGATCCGCGGCAGCCGGACCACCGGAGGCCGCATCCGCATGGTCTCCTCGATGAACGACGGAACCAGTGCGCGGTCGGCCCTGATCGCGTCGGCCGCGGCGGGGTTCTCCTGCATGGCCAGCACGGCGTTGCCCAGCAGCGCGGTGGTGGTGATGTGCCCGGCGATGAGCAGCAGCGCGGCGAACCCGACGATCTCCTCGTCGGCCAGCCGGTCGCCTTCCTCCTCGACCAGGACCAGCTGGCTGATGAGGTCTTCGCGGGACTTCGCCCGGCGTTCGGCGATGTGGTCCAGCATGAACTGGTTCATCTGCTTGGCCATCGGCTTGAAGTCTTCGAGCTGTTCCTCGGTCGGCAGCGCGCCGTCCTGACCACCGGTCTGGATCAGCTTGTCCGCCCAGTCGCGGAACATGCCGCGCTTCTCCGGCGGGATGCCCAGCAGTTCGGCGATCACGGTGACGGGCAACGGATAGCTGAGGTTCCCGACCAGTTCGATGGTGTCGTGGTCGCGCACGGAATCCATCAGCTCCGCCGTCATCTCCTCGATCCGGGGCAGCAGCGAATGGGCCAGGCGCGGGGAGAACGCCTTGCCCGCCAACGTGCGCAGCCGCTTGTGCTCGGGGGGATCGACGCCGACGAAGTTGCCTTTGGTGAACAGCATCAGCTCGGGGTCCGACGACAGCAGCCCGGTGAAGTCGCTGGAGAACGTGGCCGGGTCCGACAGCACCCGCGTGGCTTCCGCGAACCCGAAGACGTTCCACTGGCCCGGCACGAGATCGGGGTTGACCGTGCCCGATGCCCGCTGCTGCGTGCACCAGTCCAACAGTTCGGCGAACTCCGGCGAATACGTGCTCGACGTGGGCGACTCGGTATTCATACGGGCCAGTGAAAATCACCGTCGCGGGGCCGGAGAACCCCTAACCGTGGCGCCCTCGGCACGCCGCCGGCGGCCTGCCCGCGTGCGCCGGACGCAGGGGTGCACCAGGGGTACGCGCCGGCCCGGCGCGGGAGCACGCTGACGGTTCGACGACCACGTGTTGATCAGCCTTGTCCTCCAGTGCAACCGCGATCCAGGAGAGTCGATGCGCGTCCTATTCGCAACCCACGCCGAGAGATCGCACTTCTACAGCATGGTTCCGCTGGCCTGGGCGCTGCGCGCGGCCGGACACGAGGTGCGTGTCGTGTCGCAGCCGGCGTTGTCCGGCGACATCACCGCGGCGGGCCTGACCGCCGTGCCGGTCGGGACCGACCACCGGATGGCGGAGATCCTCAAGGAGCTCAACACGGCCGACTGGTCCTCCGGGCTCACCGACAGCTCGTCGGCCCTCACCCACGACGGCCGGATCGAACCGGACGCGACCTGGGCGGGCCAGGGCGTGTTGTACCGGGCGTTCGTCGAGTACTACATGAGGGGCGTCAACAACGACTCCTACGTCGACGGGTTGGTCGACTTCGCCCGGTACTACCGGCCGGACCTGGTGATCTGGGAACCGTTCACCTTCGCCGGGCCGGTCGCGGCCAAGGCGGTCGGCGCCGCGCACGCGCGCCTGGTCTGGGGCCCCGATCTCCTGCTCCAGATGCGGCAGGTGTTCCTGCGCACCCGCGCGGACCAGCCGAGCGAGCTGGCCGCCGATCCGCTCGAGACCTGGCTGAAGCCGTTCCTCGAGCGCAGCGGCGCCGAGTTCGGCCCGGACGTGGCGACCGGCCAGTGGACGATCGACCCGTGCCCGGCCGGTGTGCGCGTCCCGCTCGGGCTCGACCTCCTGCCCATGCGCTACGTGCCCTACAACGGGCCCGCGGTCGTGCCGTCGTGGCTCAACGCCGACCCGGTCAAGCCGAGGGTCTGCCTGACGAGCGGGATGTCCTTGCGCGAGCAGACCGGCCGGGACGCGCTGGGGATCGCCGACCTGGCCGCGTTCGCCGAACTGGACATCGAACTCGTCGCGACGATCAAGCTCGGTGCCGACGTCGACCGGGCGTCCATTCCGGACAACGTCCGGGTCGTCGACTTCGTCCCCATGCACGCGCTTCTGCCCAGTTGCTCGGCCATCGTGCACTTCGGCAACGGCGGGACGTGGAGCACGGCGCTGCAAGCCGGCGTGCCCCAGCTCGTGATCGCGAGCAACTGGGAGGTGCTGCACAAGGCGAAGCACCTGGCCGCGACGGGCGCCGGCGCCTGTGTCTCCGACCTGTCAGAACTGCCTGCGGCCCTCGCCGGGATGCTCGCCGACCCGTCGGTCGCCGCGGCGGCGGCGCGCCTGCGCGACGAAGAGGTGTTGTCCCAGCCGAGCCCGGGTGAGGTCGTCGCGGAACTGGAGAAGCGCTGCGCGGCCCAGGCCGCCTAGCGCCGGTACCCGGCCGGCGCCGCCGAGCAACCCGGCACCGCCTCGGCGATGCCGGGGTCGGAGGCTGGTCTGAGGGGTGCGCTAGGGGTAGGTGCCGCCAGTGCGGTCGACCAACCTGAGCGTAGGAGTGGAAAGGACGTAACGCTCATGCAGTACGCCTACCTCGGGCGAAGTGGGCAGAAGGTCAGCAGGCTCAACCTCGGCACGCTCAACTTCGGCCACCGGACTCCGCAAGACGAGAGTTTCGCGATCATGGACGCCGCCCTGGAGCGCGGGATCAACTTCTTCGACACCGCGAACGATTACGGCTGGCAGGTTCACCGCGGGTTCACCGAGGAGCTGCTCGGCGAGTGGTTTTCACTGGGGAGCGGGCGTCGCGACAAGGTTGTGCTGGGCACGAAGGTGTTCAACCCGATGACGGACTGGCCCAATGACCAGGGACTGTCCGCTCGCAACATCATCGCCTCCTGCGAGCAGTCCCTGCGGCGCATGCGCACTGATTGGATCGACCTGTACCAGATGCACCACGTCGACGAGCACGCCACGTGGGACGAGATCTGGCAGGCGATGGAAACGTTGACCACGCAAGGAAAGATCCGCTACGCCGGCTCGTCCAACTTCGCCGGGTGGAACATCGCGGCGGCCCAGGAACGGGCCGATCGCCGGGGTTACTTCGGCCTGATCTCCGAGCAGTGCGTGTACAACCTCGTCTCGCGCGAGGCCGAGGCCGAGGTGCTGCCCGCCGCCAACGCCTACGGGGTTGCGGTACTCGCGTGGTCGCCACTGCACGGCGGGTTGCTCGGTGGCGCGCTGCGCAAGCTGGCCGAGGGCACCGCGGTCAAATCGGCACAGGGCCGGGCACAGGTCGCGCTGCCCCGGTTGCGCGCGCGGCTCACCGAATTCGAGTCCTACTGCGACGAGCTCGACGTCCCGCCCGCCGGGGTCGCGCTCGCCTGGGTGCTGTCCCGAGGCGTCACCGCGGCGGTGATCGGACCGCGCACCATGGCGCATCTGGATGACGCGGTGCGGGCCCTGGATCTCCACGTGTCCGACGAACTGTCGCAACGACTGGACAAGATCTTCGACGCCTCCGTCCGGGTCGCGGGCTGACGGGGCCGGCGATGGAGATCATCGGACGAGGATTCCTGGCCCAGAGCCACCTTCCGCTCGCGGCGAAGCACCCGGACGTGATCCTGGTCGCGGCCGGCCCCTCGAGTACGCAGAGTTGCGAACCCGCGGAGTTCGAGCGCGAGTTCGAGCTGATGGACGGAGTGCTGGCCCGGGCCAAACGTGATGACCGGCAGGTCGTCTTCTTCTCCACGGCCTCGCACGCGATGTACGGACACACCGACGCGCCCGCGACCGAGTCCGGCCCCTCGACACCGGCGAGCGTGTTCGGTGTGCACAAGAAGAAGCTGGAAGACACCGTCGCTGCCAGCGGGGTTCGTTGGCTGGGCATCCGGCTCAGCCACGCGGTCGGCGGCAACCAGCGTGCGCACCAGCTGTTCCCGTACCTGGTGCGGGCGGTGCGCTCAGGCAGCGTCCGCGTGTTCCGCGACAGCCACCGCGACCTGCTCGACATCGACGACGTGGTCGCGGCGGTGGACGCGCTGCTGGCCGCGCACTGCACCGACGAGGTGGTCAACGTGGCGTCCGGCTCCCCTTACCCGGTCGAGCGGCTCGCGGCGGCGATCGAGGCGGAGCTCGGCGTGCGCGCGCACCGCGAAACGGTCGACACGAAACCGATGAAAACGCTGGTGTCGAACGAAAAGCTCCGACGCCTCGCACCGGACTTGTCCTGGGTACGGGCCGACGAGGACTATCTGCGCCGGCTGGTCGCCAAGTACGTCAGCCACTACTGACCGGCCCTCAACCGCGTGGCCTCAGGGCTGGTCGGCGGGCGCTGAGCGCTCTCGGCAGCCCACTGTGACCGACATCACCTTCGCCTCGACCCGCGCCGGTCAGGGCGGGATTCCTGGCTCTCGGATTTCTAGGCTCGACTAGAAATTCCAGGATCCCCTGCGTAAAGTGACCTGCGTCTCAGCTGCTGTCCGTTCGCGGTGGAAGGAGGCGCGGATGTCGACGGTGACGCCGCGCGAAGAGCGCGCACGCGTCGGCAGGGTGCTGCGCGCCGTGCGGGCGCTCGGTCCCGTCGACATCGCGTTCGCGGCTTCCGTAGACCGCGCCACGGGCACGTTCGTGCTCGACCGGTTCGACGGCGCGCGCACCGACCTGCTGCGGGACCTGGTCATCCCCATGGGCGAGGGGGTCGGCGGCCGCTGCATCGCGCTGGAACGGCCGGTGTTCGTCCGCGACTACGTGGCGGCCAAGGGCATCACGCACCGCTTCGACGGCGCCGTGGCGGGCGAAGGCCTGAGCGCGATGTTCGCCGTGCCGGTGAAGACCGACGGCGTGGTGCGCGACGTCGTCTACGGCGCGGCGCGCACGTCGGTGGAGTTCGGTGAGGGCCTGATCGACCAGGCCGTGGACCTCGTGAACCGCCCGCCCGTGCCGGAGCCGCCGAGCCCGCCGCCGCGCTCGGCCGGCGACATCGCCGCGGAGCTGGCCGAGATCGCGGCCGCGGTGCCCGATCCCGCGGTGCGCCACCGGCTCACCGAACTGAGCGCGAGCCTGTCGAGCCTGACCGGGAAACCGGCGGAAGACGACCTGCCGATCCGGCTCTCGCCGCGTGAGCTGGACGTTCTCACGGCCGTCGCGATGGGCCACTCGAACGTGGACGTCGCCCGGCGGCTCGGCCTCACCGTGCAGACCGTGAAGTCGTACCTGAAGAGCGCGATGGCCAAATTGGACAGTCACACCCGCGGCGAAGCCGTGTACCGCGCCCGGAGGGCCGGCTTGCTACCGTGACCGCGGTGGGGAGCCTGACGGCCGGCGGGTCCGACGAGGCACCGGTGACTGCCGCACCGGTGACCCGGGCCCAGCGCAAGCGGGCCGAGCGGGTGGCGCGCATCGAACGCGCCGCGGCGCGCGTGTTCGCCGACCACGGCTACGAGGGCGCGAACTTCGACCTCATCGCGGCCGAGCTCGACCTGCGCGGCGCCAGCCTCTACTACTACGTCTCCTCGAAGGAAGAGCTGTTCCTGCGCTGCCTGCGCCAGTCGGCGGCCGACGTGTCCGCCCGGCTGCGGGCGATCGCCGAGGCCGAACCCGAGCCACGCGAACGGCTACGGCGACTCTTCCGCGAACAGGTGCTGATCGAGGTCCGCGACTACCCCGAGTACGTGCCGCTGTTCTTCAAGGCCCGGGTGAGCGTGCCCGCGCTGCAGGAAGCCGTGCTGGGGCTGCGACGCGAGCACGCGACCGTGTTCGAGGAGACTGCGCGCGAGCTCGGCACGGACCCACGCAAAGCCCGGCTGTGCCTGGAGATCGCCTACGGCACCCTGGCCTACCTGCCCGACTGGTACGACCCGGCCGGTGACGTGAGCCCTGACGAGCTGGCCGACGAGCTCGCCGAACTGCTCGTCGCGCCGTTCCTTCGCCAGGACGACTGACCACCCCCACTCGTGGGTATCTGCGCGACCCCGCCGCGCCTACCGTTGGTCCGGATGGCCCAGTCTCCGGCCGGGCCCGACGATCCCTTGCTCCCGCCGCCCCGAGGCGGGGAACCCCGAGAACAGGTGATGCACCATGACCGCGACCACCACGAACTCCGTGCGGGGTGGCCAGCACGCCGACCACGGGTACGAGCTGCCCTGGGCCTTCACCCCCGAGCACCTGCAGTGGCGCGACACCGTGCGGGAGTTCACCGCCGAGGTGGTGGCGCCCGAGGCCGGCCGGCGCAGCATCGAGTCGAGGTTCGACGCGGACCTGGTCCGCGCGGCGGGCCGGCTCGGGGTCTTCGGCCTGATGGTGCCGGCCGAGTTCGGCGGCGCCGGCGCGGACCTGCGCACGCTGTGCCTCACGATCGAGGAACTGGCCACAGTGGACTCTTCGCTGGCGGTCACGGTGCACGTCCAGGCGATCTGCGCCGCCCTGCTGGCCCACTTGGCCCAGGACCGGCCCGAGCTGTGCCACGAGATCCTGCCCTCGGCCGCCACCGGCGAGACGTTCATCTCCATCGGCCTCACCGAGCCGTCGGGCGGGTCGGACGCCGGCAACATCACCACCGTCGCGCGCCAGGACGGCGACGGCTGGATCATCAATGGCGCCAAGCAGTTCATCACCAACTCCGGCACCCCGTTCTCGCGCTACGTCATCCTGCTCGCCGCGGTCGGCGACGACGAGCGCGGCCGGCCGCCGGTCTCGGCGTTCCTCGTGCCGCTCGACGCGCCGGGCGTCACCGTCGGCAAGGGGTACCCGAAGCTGGGCTGGCGCTCCTCCGACACGCATCCGCTGTTCTTCGACGACGTCCGCGTGCCGGGCGACGCGTTGCTGTCCGAACCGGGCCGCGGCTACCGCGACGCGCTCGAGTTCCTCACGTGGGCGCGGCTGCCGATCGCCGCGATGAGCGCCGGGCTCGCCCGCGGCTGCCTGACCGACACGCTGCGCTTCGTCACCGAACGCTCGTCCTTCGGCAAGCCGCTGGGCCACCACCAGGCGGTGGCGTTCCAGACCGCGGACATCGCCGCGCTCGCCGCCACCGCCCGCACGCTGACGTACGACGGCGCGTGGAAGTACGATCACGGCTTGTCGATCAGGGAGGCCGCCGCCACGGCGAAGCTGGTCGCGTCGGAAGCCGCGAACAAGGCCGCCTACCTGGCGACCCAGCTGCAGGGAGGCTACGGCTTCATCGAAGAGACGGCCGCGACCCGCCACCACCAGGACGCCCGCATCCTCACCATCGGCGAGGGCACGTCCGAAGTGCAGCGGATGCTGATCGCGCGTTCACTGGGGCTGGCCGTCTGAGCAGGTGCCGATCGATCGAACACACAAGGGAGTGTGCCCGTGGCAGACAGTGTGGAACAGCTGATCTCCGTCCCGTTGCAGGAACTTCCGGAACGGTGGCGCTCGGCGAGCCGGGCCGAGGAGATCGCGGGCGCGCGGGCACTGCACGATCGCGACCCGGACGAGTACTGGGCGTGGGCCGCGGGCAAGCAGCGCTGGATGCGGCCGTGGGACGAGGTGCGCAGCGGTGACCTGCCCGAGTTCCGCTACTTCACGGGCGGCCTGCTCAACGTCGCCGACAACTGCGTCGACCGCTGGGCCGAGGACCCCGCGACGGCCGACCGCGCCGCCGTGGTGTGGGAGGGCGAGCCGGGGGACACCCGCACGGTGACCTACGCCGAGCTCGCCCGGGAGACCTCGGCGCTGGCGGCGGGGCTGCTGGAGCTGGGCGTCGGCAAGGGCGACGTGGTCGCGATCTACCTGCCGAACCTCGTCGAGGCGTTCACGGCCATCCACGCGTGCAACCGGATCGGCGCGATCTACACGGTGCTGTTCTCCGGCTTCGGCAAGGACGCCGTGGCCGCGCGGCTCAAGGTCTCCGGCGCGAAGGCCGTGGTGGTCGCCGACGCGTCCTACCGGCGCGGGAAGCTGGTGCCGCTGCTGGAGACCCTGCGCACCGCCCGGCCGGGCCTGCCCGACCTCGGCCACGTCGTGGTGCTCGACCGCACCGGCCGCGACCTGCCGCTCGAAGCGGGCGAGGTCTCCTACGCCGACCTCGTCGCCCGCCACCCCGAAGGCACGCCGGCCGTGCCGCTGGAGGCCAACGACCCGGCGTTTCTGATCTTCACCAGCGGCACGGAGTCGACGCCGAAGGGTGTGGTGCACTCGGTCGCCGGGTTCCTGGTCGGCACGTGGGCCAACGCCTACTGGCAGGCCGGCCTCGAGCAGGGCGACGTCTACTGGGTGGCCGCCGACGTCGGCTGGCTGACCTTCCCGATCCAGGCCGTGATCGGCGGGCTGGCGTGCGGGACCACGATCGCGTGTTACGAGGGCGCGCTCGACACCCCGACGAAGGAACGCTTCTACGAGTTCTGCGAACGCCACGAGGTCACGCAGGTGCTGGCCGCGCCGACCGTGCTGCGGATGCTGCGCTCGTTCGGCGAGGACCTGTGTGCCGCGCACCCGCTGCCGCACCTCAAGCTGATCACCGTGCAGGGCGAGCCGCTCGACGCCGAGACGTTCACGTGGGGCGGCGCGCACCTCGACGTCCCGATCGTGAACGCCTACGGCCAGACCGAGACCGGCTCGACCTGGACCTACCCGGTCACCGGCGTCGACGCGCTGAAGGCGGGCTCCGCCGGCCGCCCCCTGCCCGGCCACCACTGCGAGGTCGTGGACGACGACGGCGTGCCGGTTCCCGCCGGTACCAAGGGAAATCTGGTGATCACCCGCCCGTTTCCCACCCTGGCCCGCACGGTGTGGGGTGATCACGAGCGGTACCTGTCGGCGTACTTCAGCCAGTACCCCGGCAAATACAACACCAAGGACGAGGCCGTCCTCGACGCCGACGGCCACCTGTGGGTGCTCGGCCGCGCGGACGACGTCATCAACGTCGCCGCTCACCGCATCTCCACGATGGAGATCGAAGGCGTCGTGACCGCCCACGAGCGCGTCGCGGAGGCCGCCGTGGTCGGCGTGCCCGACCCGACGAAGGGCACGGTCCCGATCGCCTTCGTCACGCTCCTGGCCGGAGCCGACGCCGACTCGGTGTCGGCCGAGCTGATCCGCCGCGTGGGCGAGGAACTCGGCGGCTACGCGCGGCTGGCCAAGGTCTATCCCGTCACGGCGCTGCCCAAGACCCGCACGGGCAAGACCATGCGGCGCCTGCTGCGCGACGTCCTCGTCGAGGGCGCTCCGCGCGGCGACACCAGCGCCATGGAGGACCCCGGTGCCCTGGACGCGGTGCTGACGGCGGTGTCCGCGGCCCGCTGACCTTCCCCGCCTTTCGGAGCCGTCGGCCCGTACCGGTGGCGCGTCCGGTTCGCCGGCAGCGTGCGCCGGGCGGGGTGGCGTCGCTGCCCGATAAGCTGGCGCCGTGGCCGAGGGGCGAGAGGTGTCGACCGTGACGATCTGGAACGACGTGATCAGTTTCGTGCGCCTGCGTTACGAGGTGCTCGAGGACCACGACGGCTGGCTGCGCTTCCGCCTGCCCACCGAGGACGGCCGCAGCCAGCAGGCGACCGTCCACCTGCTGCCCGACCACGGTGGGGTGGCCTGGGCCGAGCTGTCCTCGCCCGTCGGCTGGGCCGACCGCGTCGATCTGCGCCGGCTGCTGGAGCTCGTCGGCGAGTCCGGCGTCGGCGGTGCGGCCGTGGTCGACGGCGTGGCGCTGATCAAGCACGCCGTGCCGCTCGCGTCGCTGGACATCGAGGACGAGCTGGACCGGCCGTTGCGCGCCCTGGTGGACCGCGCCGACCAGCTCGAACACGACCTCGGGCAGGGCGACGAGTTCTGATCGCAGGCCGGCAGCGCGCACTGAGCTTCAGCTCGAAACGCGGGCCCGTTTCTTCGCGCCCACCGGCGCCGCCAGCACTGCCAACGCGACCAGCTCCGTGAGCGCCATCCCGCGTTCGACGAGGCCGAGCGGGATGAGCAGCCACCAGCGTTCGTCGTTCACCGCGGCGACCGCCACGGCGCCGACGATGATCGCCAGCCAGCCCAGCGACAGCACGGCGAGCAGCCGCGCGGCGAACCGGCGGCGCGGCGAGTGCGGGAACGTCGTACGCGCGGCGACCAGGATCGCCAGCGGCAGGCAGACGAACGCGACCACGCTCGCGACCCGGTGCAGCGTGCCGCCCGCGGCACCACCGGTGGCGGTGGCCCAGTTGGTCTTCGGGAACGCCACGATCACGAGCAAGCCGATCGTCCACAGTGCACCGAACAAGGCGGAAACCACAGGCAGCCGCCGTTGCAGCCGCAGCACGGCGAGCGTCACGGCGGAGCCCACGGCCACGAGGACCACCGCGAGGTCGAACACCCACTTGTTGTCCGAGAGGCCGTACTCGCTGATGGTCCGGCTGGTCACGCTGATCTCGTCGGTGGGCGGCACCAGTTGGAGGAGCAGGACCAGTGCGGCGCCGATCGCGAACGCGGCGATGCCGGCGATCGACAGCAGAGCGGGGCGGCGGTCCACGGCGAGGGCGGTCATCCTTCGAGATTAGCCAGGACGGGTATGTGCCCGCTGTGAGCGGATGATCCCGTACTTCCGAAGGTTACCCGGGGCGTTTTGCATCGATATGGTCGTTCGCTGCCGAAGCGTCCCAGCTTCGGCTCGGCTCTGGGAGGTCCGGGAACGTGGGGAATTCACCTCTTTCACAACGACTGTCACTCAGAAGATCCAGACCATGGGTTCTGCTGGCCACGGCCGGCGTCCTGGCGGGGACGTTCGTCGCCCTGCCGACGTCGGCCACGGCCGCGCAGAACGTGGTGCACGCCGACCGCGCCGTGGTGCGGTCGTGTTTCGCCGCGCTCCAGCCGGCCGGTGCGCCCGGCACCGACCGTCGCGAGGTCGCCTCGACGGTCGATGGCCTGGTCCAGGCCCGCCTGACGCCGGGTGCCGGCGCCGAGGGCGACTGGGACCTCGCCGTTTTCGACAAGGCCACTGGGGCGCTCGTCGCGGCCTCGGCGGCCTTGCGCAGCCATGAGCTCGCCGAGAGCTTCGTGAAGAAGGGCCAGCAGCTCGTGATCCAGGGCTGCCGGTACGCGGGCAACGCGAAGGAGGCGAAGCTGGGTGTCGACTTCCTCGCGCTGACTCCGCAGGGCACCCCGACCGGATCCGCCGCGCCGGCCCAGCGTGCCGAGCTGGTGCGCGTGCACACGCCTTCGCGCGCGGACAAGAACAAGCTCCTCGGACTCGGCCTCGACGTCACCGAAAAGGGTGATGCGACCGGCGTCGAGGTCGTGCTCGCCGGCGACGCCGACCGCCGCACGCTCGCGGCGAGCGGGCTGAAATCCACCGTCGTCGAGCCGGATCTGTCGGCGAAGTCGATCCGCGACGCGAAAACCGACCGCGAGTACGCGGCGAAAACGACCTCCTCGGTGCTGCCGTCCGGCCGTACCAGCTACCGCCATCTGTACGACTACGAGTACGAGATGAAGGAGCTCGCGCGCAAGAACCCCAAGCTGGTCAAGGCGTTCACGCTGCCGGAGCCGACGTGGGAGGGTCGCGACGTCGTCGGGCTCGAGATCGCCACGGACGTCGCGAACACCGCCGACGGCAAGCCCGTCGACTTCACCATGGGCGTGCACCACGCGCGCGAATGGCCGGCCGGTGAGACCACGATGGAGTGGGCGTACCAGCTGATCAACGGCTACGCCCACGACACCACGATCCGGGGGCTGGTCGGCAAGACGCGCAACATCATCGTGCCGATCGTGAACCCCGACGGCTTCTCGATCTCCCGCGAAGCCGAACCCCGTGGGGATTTCACGAGGTTCGACTACGAGATGAAACGCAAGAACTGCAACTCCGCCGACTCGCCGCCGCAGTTCGCCACCGGCGTCTGCAAGGCGAACCCGGGCGGCGCGCAGCGCGGCACCGACCCGAACCGCAACTACGCCGGCTTCTGGGGCGGCGGGGGAGCGGGCCTGTCGTGGAGCAGTGAGACGTTCCGCGGTTCGGCGCCGTTCAGCGAGCCGGAGTCGCGCAACATCCGTTCGGTCGTGTCGTCGCGGCAGGTGACGAACCTGATCACCTTCCACACCAACGCGGCGCTCGTGCTGCGTCCGCCGGGCGTCGCCGACGTGCGCCCGCCGCTCGAGGACCCCGTGTACCGGGCGCTGGGCGACAAACTGGCCTCCCACAACGGTTACACGAACGAACCGAGCTGGGCGCTCTACGACACCACCGGCACCACGGAGGACTGGTCGTACTGGGCCACCGGCGGCTGGGGCTTCACGATCGAGATCGGCGGCGCCGGTTTCCACACTCCGTACGAAGTCGGGGTGGTCGCCGAGTACGCGGGCCTGGCCCCGTCGACCGGCGCGGGCAAGGGCGGCAACAGCGGCGCGCTGCTGGAGATGCTGCGCAACACCGCCGACCCGGCCGCGCACTCGACGCTCATCGGCACCGCGCCGAAGGGCTACCAGCTCAAGCTGCACAAGACGTTCCAGACCCCGACGTCCCCCGTGCTGCAGCCGGACGGCTCCACCAAGCCGCCCGTGTACGTGACCGACAACCTCAACTCCACCTACACCTCGACCGGTGGCCGGTTCGCGTGGTCGGTGAACCCGTCGACGCGGCCGTACGTCGCGGGCCGCTACGGGCGTGACCCGCAGGGGCCGGCGCAGGCCGGGTACGCCGTGACGAACCCGGCGGGCGTGCCGCCGGTGAACGAGTCGTACCCGGACAACCCGGCGTCGGAGAGCTTCACGTTCCACGTCGACGGGTTGCCGAAGGTGGACAACGGGAGGTTCAGCGTCGACGTCAACTGGGCCAACCCGGACACCGACTGGGACCTGTACGTGTACGACGCCGCGGGCAACGCCGTGACGTCGTCGGCCAACGGCGGCACCACCTCGGAGCACGCCGTGCTGTTCGACCCGCCCGCCGGTGACTACCGCGCGGTGCTGGTGAACTACGCCCAGGCCGACCCGGCGCAGGTGGACGACTGGACCGGTGGTGTGTCGTTCGCGTCGCCGGTGCCCCCGACGTACGGACCGAAGGAGGCCTACCAGCTGACCTGCACCAATGCGAAGGGCAAGCTGGCGGGCATCGCGGACGTGTACCTCGACCGCGGCCAGACCATCGACGTCGGCGAGATCTGCACCAACTCGGCGCGCGCGGCGAAGAACCGCTCGCACGGCTGAGGTTTCGGTCCGTGAAGGGCTCCGCCTCGGGGCCCTTCACGGACCTGCTCAGCCGGTCACGGCCAACGCGACGCCGAGCACGACAAGCACCGCCCCGACGACCCGGTTGAGCACCGGCCGCGCCCGGTCGTACCAGCGTTGCGTGGCGGGGGAGGAGAACAGCAGCGCCACGGACAGGTGCCACGTCGCCGACGCCAGGACGATGAGCGCGATCGCCGCCACCTTCGTCGCCGTGGGCTCCGTCGGCGGCAGCGTGGCCGTCAGCACGCTCCCGAAGAACACGGCGGCCTTGGGGTTGGTGACGTTGCTCAGCATCCCCTGCCCGAACGCACTCCTGCGCTCCGGCAGCGGCTCTTGGTCGGGTGCTCGTGCTTTCGACCAGAGCCTGATCCCCAGCCACGCCAGGTAGAGCCCGCAGACGATCCGCAACGCGGTCGCCAGCCACGGCGTCGCCGCGAGCAACGCCCCCAGCCCGAACACGGCGACCGCCGCCAGCAGCCCACCCGCTACCACCACCCCGGCCGCCACGGCCACCGCCGCCCTGCGCGACCCGGCCGCCGCGGTGTGCGCGATGAGCACGAAGTTCGGCCCTGGCGTCACCGCCGCGGGCGCGTAGACGAGCAGCACCGTGCCGAGAGTCGCTGCGGTATTCACACCGCCATCCTCTCGCGGACTGCCCTGGCTGCCGGAGGGCGGGGGACTGCCGTGCCGAGTTCGGCCGGGGCACTGGCCGGGGCTGAAGGCGGAGCGGGTCCGGGGCCGTCAGGTCGAGCTTTGCTGCTTCGCGCGTGCGTGCCGGGTGGCAGGGGCGCCCCGGTGGCGAATTTCGGCGGTGCCCGTGCCCGGGCACCGCCGCGCGACCCTGCGAGGAGCGGGCATGATCCCGCGTCACCCGCAACCGACGGCGCGGTCAGGCGGCCCGACCACTCCCCACGACCTGCCCCCGCAGCGTCCGCAGCGCGTTGTGGTCCACAGTAGACGGTTCGGCCGACAGCCAGCCGCCGATTTCGTGCAGGAACTGTTCCGGCGTCATGGGCGGGGCGCCGTCGGCGTAGTCGGCGTCGTCGGCGGTGGTGATGGCGCCCGCGTGGCTCGGGTAGACGATCATGGCGCCGCGCAGGGCGATGCCGGGCAGCAGGTCGCGGTAGGAGTCGAGGCTTTCGGCCAGGCGGGAGCCGCCGCCGCGGAAGGGGCGGCCGTTGCGGAGCAGGCGGCCGTCGTCGGCGGTTTCGTAGTGGCCGGGGAGCCATTGTTTCGACTCGATGAGCACGAGGCGTTTGCCGCACAGCACGGCGTGGTCGACGTCGGCGAAGACGGAGCCCGGCCAGGCGAGGCCGTGGAAGATGCGGGCGGCGGGCAGCTGCGTCAGGTAGCGCTCGAGGAGGTCGGCCGTGAGGCGTTCGGCGAGCTCGTCGGCCTCGACGCCGGGGCTGCCGAACACCGCGCCGCCGCCGAACTCCGCGGCGAACTCGCTGCGGGCGCGCCGCGCGGCAAGGTAGCCGCGGGCCAGGCGCTGCACCAGCAGTGCCGTGCCGGCCGTGAGCACCAGCCACACGATGAGCACCGGCGGCGTGAAGTCCACGCCCAGGACCAGCGGCGCCAGCACCAGCACCATCCCGGCGACGGCCGCGACCACGGGCGTGTGCCCGGGGCCGCGGCGCCGCCCGTGGCGTACGCGCGGGTCCTGCGCCGCGAACTCCCACCACTCGAGCTCGTCCGGCTCCAGGTCCAGCGGCTCGGGCACGAACCCGGGCTCCTCGCTGAACCGGCGGCGCTTCGGCTTCGCCGGCGGGCGCGCGTGCACGGTCGGGACGCCGGCGTCGTACGCAGCGCGAGCGCGGGGATCACTCAGCGTGTCGTAGGCCTCGCGCAGCAGCTGGAACGTGCCGACAGTGCCGCCCGCGTCGGGGTGCAGCGTCTTCGCCAGCCTGCGGTAGGCAGCCTTGATCTCCGTGGGCGACGCCGTCTTCCCCACGCCGAGCACCGCGTAGTAGTCGACTTCGGGCACGTTCGCGTTCCACCTCCGAATGGCTGCCGCGCAACGATATGGGGTCGGTGATCGCCCTCGGCAACCGCCTCCGCGGCACGCCGGGGTGAACCCCGTTCATCGCCGGGCGCCAGTGACCACAGTGGACAGTGCGGACCACGGCCTGGCTGCGCGGTGTCGCTCGATCGGGTTCCGCTGCGTGATCGATCGGGTGGCCCCGGTGTGATCTACGCCGTAGACTCGCGGGTCTACGGTGCAGACTCCGCGGGGTGCGCAGACTCAAGACCGCCCGGCGGTCCGAGATCGTGGGCGCGGCCTGGGAGCTGGCGGCCGAACGCGGTCTGCCCGCCCTGTCCATGCGCGGCGTCGCCGCCCGGCTCGGCCTCACGCCCATGGCGCTGTACGGCTACTTCCGCAGCAAGAACGACCTTCTCGACGGCATCGCCGCCCAGCTGCTCACCCTGCTGCCCGCGCCCGCCGCGGACCTCGACCCCTTCACCCGGTTGCGTGAACTGGCCGGGGGACTGCGGGCGGTCGCGCGCGAGCATCCCGCCGTGGCCGGTCTCCTGTTCACCCGTCCGGCGGCGAGCGAGCAGTCCCTCCTCCCGGCCGAACGCGTTTACCAAGCCCTGCTGGACGCGGGCGTGCCCGAGGCCGAAGTCCCGCGCCTGGAACGCCTGCTGTCCACGTTCGTCCTCGGCTACGTCCTCTCGGAGGTCGAAGGCCGCTTCGCCGCGAGCACCCGCCTCGCCCGCTCGCGCCGCGTCGGGCTCGGCCCCGCCGACCTGCCCGCCCACCACCGCCTCGACCCGCTGCCGCACCACGTCGACTGCGACGCCGAGTTCGCGAAAGACCTCGAAGACCTGCTGACGATCGTCGAGGCCGCCGCGAAGTGACGCTCAGGCTTGCGCGGCCGTCCGCCGCGGTTCGCGGCGCTCGAACACCAGCTCCCGCGCCGTGCCCAGGGCCGTCGTCACGGCGCCCGCCAGCACGGCGTCGGACCCCAGCTGCCCGGCGACGATCTCCGGGGCGAACGGTGTCGTCGCGGCCAGCGCGCGTCGCATCGGCCCGGCGAGCAGCGCCGCGTTGCTCCCGATGCCGCCGCCGAGAACGATGAGCCGGGGGTCGAGCACCGCCGTCACCGCGGCCACCACGTGCGCCAGGTGCGCGGCCTCCTCCTCGACCACGCGCAGCGCCCGCGGATCCCCGTCCGCGGCCGACAGGAAGACCTCCCGAGCGCTTCGAGCGGTCAAGCCCAGTGCCCGGGCGCGCGCGACGATCGCGTGCGCCGAAGCGACGTCCTCCATCGGCACGGGCCGGTGAGCACGCGCCCCGGAAACACGGGCGCCCGCGGGCAGGTCCGCGATCTCACCCGCCGCGCCGTGGGCGCCCCGGAACAGCCTCCCGCCGACCAGTACGCCCATCCCGATGCCGGTGCCCACCGTGAGGCACACCAGCACGTCCACGCCCAGCGCCGCCCCCAGCGCGTGCTCGCCGACCGCGCACAGGTTCGCGTCGTTCTCCACCACGAGGTCCGAACCGTGCGCGCACAGCCGTTCGGCCAGCGTGTGCAGCTGCCCCTTGCGCTCCCACCCCGGCAGGTTCGGCGCCCGGTGCACGGTTCCGGTGCGCGCGTCCGGAATGCCCTGCGTGCCGACCACGGTGGCCACGACGTCGGCCGGCTCGAGTCCGGCCGACGCGACCGCGCGGCCCACCGCGTCGCCGACCGTCTCGACGAGCGCACTGCCCGAACGGCACCGGTTCGGCTCGTCGAACCGCGCGACGACGCTCCCGTCCAGATCGGCGACGGCTACGCGGATCGAACGCCGGCCGATGTCCACGCCCACCACGTGTCCGGCCTCGGGCGCCACGCGGTAGACGACGGCGGCGCGCCCCGGCCCCTCCGGGCTGTGGCCGGTGGCCCGGACCAATCCGCACTGCTCCAGGTCGAGCAGTGCCTGGCCTACGGTCGGCTTCGAAAGCCCTGTGTCCGCGGCGATCCTGGGCCGGGTGGCCTCACCGCCGGTGCGCAACCGGTCCAGCACCAGCCGCTGGTTCAGCTCGCGCATGTTCGCCGGTGTGCCCACCCGCGGCCCTGCCATGCTCCCCGCCACCCCTCGCCGTTTCCACAACTTTACGAACGCGGCTCTTCCGACCCCGCAAATCTTATGTTAAGAAGCTTTACTAACTATTGGATGGAGGCACGACGTGAGCTCACCCACCCGTTCGGGGGGTTCCGGAACGGCGGATCTTCCACGGACCGGTCTCGAACGCAAGATCGGGCCGCTGCAGGCGACCGCGATCAACATGACGCAGATGTGCGGGATCGGCCCGTTCGTGACCATCCCGGCGATGGTCGCCACGATGGGTGGCCCGCAGGCGATGTTCGGCTGGATCATCGGCGCCATCATCGCGTTGGCCGACGGCCTAGTGTGGGCCGAGCTCGGCGCGGCGCTGCCCGGCGCCGGCGGCACCTACATCTACCTCCGCGAAGCTTTCCAGTACCGCACCGGGCGGCTGATGCCGTTCCTGTTCGCCTGGAGCGCCGTGCTGTTCATCCCGCTGATCATGTCCACGGGCATCATCGGCCTGGTCCAGTACCTCGGGTACCTCATCCCGGGCGTGGTCGACGACGGCGGCGTGACACCGCTCGGCAAGATCATCGGCATCGTGATCATCGCCGTGATCGTGCTGGCGCTGTTCCGGCGCATCGGCCAGATCAGCAAGCTCACCACCGTGCTGTTCGTGATCATGCTGTTCGCCGTGCTGACCGTGATCGTCGCGGCCTTCTCACACTTCAGCGGCGGCCAGGCGTTCGCCTTCACGCCCGGCGCGTTCGGCTCGGGCGGCGCGTTCTGGGGCGGCCTCGGCGCGGGCCTCGTGATCGCCATCTACGACTACCTCGGCTACAACACCAGCGCCTACCTCGGCGGTGAGGTCCGCAACCCGGGCCGCACGATCCCGCGGTCGATCATCTTCTCGATCCTCGGCATCATGGCGCTCTACTTCCTGCTGCAGGTCGGCGTGCTCGGCTCGATCCCGCTCGACGAGCTGAAGAACGCCACGTCGGTCGCCTCCACCGTGCTGGAGCAGGCGTGGGGCACGGTCACCGCGAAGGTGATCACCGTCTTCATCATCATCGCGGCCATCGGGTCGGTCTTCGCGGGCCTGCTCGGCGGCTCGCGCGTGCCGTTCGAAGCCGCGCGCGACAAGGTGTTCCTGCCGGTGTTCGCCAAGCTGCACCCGAAGCTGAACCTGCCCACCGCCGGCGTGCTGACGATGGGCGTGATCACCGCGATCGGTTCGCTGTTCACGCTGACCGACGTGATCAACGCTGCCGTGACCGTGCTCGTGATCATCCAGTCGCTGGCGCAGGTCGCCGCGATCTGGGTGCTGCGCCGGCGCCAGCCCGCGCTGAAGCGGCCGTACCGCCAGTTCCTCTACCCGATCCCGACGATCATCGCGCTCGCCGGCTGGGTGTACATCTACATCTCCGCCACGACGCTCTCGATCATCCTCTCGGTGGCGTGGATCGTGCTCGGCGTCGTCGCGTTCTTGATCTACGCGGCGGCGGAGAAGACGTGGCCGTTCGGCCCGAAGGAGATCCGCGAGGAGTTCGTCCTCGCGCAGCAGCAGCAGCCGACCGAAGAGGGGCTTGAGGCATGAGGAAACCGCTCGTCGCCGGGATCGCGGCGGCCGCCGCGCTGATCCTGGTCCCCGGGGTGGTGAGCGCGACGGCGTCGGCCCAGGCGCCCGCCGCGTCGCCCCAGCACCACGCTCCGCGTGAGCAGGGGCTGTCCACGATCGGCACCTCCGGCTGGCAGGTGCTCACCACCGCGAGCGTGAAGGACGGCGGTGACCGCGTCTCGCAGCCCGGGTACGCCACGAAGGGCTGGTTGCCGGTCAAGTCCGACGACGCGGGCGCGCCGGGCACCGAGATCAACGCGTTGGTGCAGAACGGCAAGTGCCCCGACGTCTTCTACTCCGACAACATGCGCAAGTGCTTCGGGTACGTCGACAAGCTCGGCCCCGTGACCACGAAGCCGTTCGCCGACCCGTGGTGGTACCGCACGGACTTCGACCCCGGTTTCGCCAAGGGCAAGAACGGCGAGCTCACGATCCCGGGCATCGTCGGCGAGGGCGACGTGTGGGTCAACGGCACGCTGGTGGCGGGCAAGGACGTGGTGAGTGGCGCGTTCGCCGGCCACACCTTCGACGTGACCAAGCTGCTGAAGCCGGGCAAGAACACGCTGGCGATCAAGGTCTATCCGAACAACCCGCTCACGATGTACACGCTCGACCAGGTCGACTGGGGCCAGATCCCGCCGGACAACAACACCGGCATCCAGTACCCGCCCACGCTGCAGCTGTCCGACGCGCTCACCGGCGACAACGCCCACGTGGTGCAGGACAACGCCGCCGACCTGTCCACCTCCTCGCTGACGGTGAAGGTCGACGTCACCAACAACGCCGACTCGGCGCAGACCGGTGACGTCACGGCCACGGTGAACCCGCCGTCGGGCGCGCCGATCGTGGTCAAGCAGAGCGTGAAGGTCCCGGCACACGCCAAGCAGACGGTGACGTTCACGCCGGCGAAGTTCGCCGCGCTGAAGATCCGCAAGCCGCAGGTGTGGTGGCCGTACTCGATGGGCGCGCAGCCGCTGTACACCTTGGACACCTCGGTGGCCCAGGGCGGCGTCGTGTCCACGTCCTCTTCGGACACTTTCGGCATCCGCACGGTGACCTCGAAGCTCGTCGGCAAATCGGCGCCGCTGCCGCAGGGCTCGCGGCTGTTCGCCGTGAACGGCAAGGACTTCGTGTTCCGCGGCGGCGGTTTCGCCCCGGACCTGTTCCTGCGCTACGACAAGGCCGACACCGCGCACCAGATCGCGCTGATCAAGAACATGGGTCTGTCCGGCGTGCGGCTCGAGGGCCACGACATGCCGCAGGACTTCTACGACCAGGCCGACCGCGCGGGCCTGCTGGTGATCGGCGGCTTCCTGTGCTGCGACGCGTGGCAGCCCGAGGACGCCTCGAAGCTCACCGACCGCGACTACCGGATCATGCACGACTCCGCGTACTCGATCGCGCAGCGCGAGCGCAACCACCCCAGCGTGTTCAACTACGGCTGGAGCGACAACGAACCCGTCGCACGTCAGGAGTCCGAGACGCTGAATGCGTTCAAGGAAGCCGATTTCCAGGTGCCGGTGATCGCCTCGGCGGAGTACAAGAGCACCCCGACGCTCGGTGTCTCCGGTGAGAAGGAAGGCCCGTACGACTGGGTCCCGCCGGCCTACTGGTACGACACGTCGCACTTCGACTCCGGTGACTCCAGCCGCACCAACGCCGGTGGCTCGTGGGGCTTCGCGAGCGAGCAGAGCGCCGGGCACACCGTGCCCACTTTGGACTCCATCAAGCGGTTCCTCTCGCCCGAGGAGCAGGCGAAGCTGTGGCAGGACCCGGCGTACAACCAGTACCACGCGAACTTCGAGCCCGACCACGGCGGTTACGCCTTCGGCACGCTGTACACGTTGGACAACTCCATCACCCAGCGCTACGGCAAGTGGGACTCGCTGGAGTCCTATGTGGAGTCCGCGCAGGTCGCGAACTACGAGAACACCCGTTCGCAGTTCGAGTCCTTCATCGCGCACTCGACCGACAAGGACAACCCGTCGACCGGTGTCGTGTACTGGCAGCTGAACAAGGGCTGGCCGACGCTGCTGTGGTCGCTCTACAACGACGACGGTGACCAGCCGGGCGCGTTCTTCGGGGCCAAGAAGGCCAACGAACCGCTGCACGCGATCTACGGGTACGACAACGGTTCCGTGACCGTGGCCAACCTCGGCGGCGGCACGCAGGCGGACGTTTCGGTGCAGGCCAAGGTCTACGACACGGCGGGCAAGGTGCTCGACGACCAGACGGCGAAGAACGTGTCGCTGAACTCGCAGGGCGTCGTCACCGGTCTGCTCAAGCCGAAGGTGCCGGCCGAGACGAAGGCGCCGGCCAAGGCGCAGGTGTACTTCGTGGAGCTGCAGGTGACCCAGGGCGGGAAGGTCGTGGACCGCAACGTCTACTGGCTCTCCACGCAGAAGGACGTCGTCGACTGGAACAAGACCCTGGGCGAGCCGCAGGCCACGCTCAGCCAGTACAGCGACATGTCCGCGCTGCGCGACCTGCCGAAGGCGCAGATCGGCGTCGAGAGCTCGACGAAGCACATGGCGGGTCCGGACGGGGCCGACACGGCGACCACGGTGACGGTGACCAACACGTCGAAGACGCCGTCCGTCGGGTTCTTCCTGCGCGCCGACGTCCGCCGCGGCAGCGTTTCCGGTGGCGTGGCGTCCGGTGACAGCCAGCTCGCCGCGGCGACGTGGGACGACAACGACATCACGCTGTGGCCCGGCGAGTCGCAGACGCTGACGGTGACCTACCGCTCCGCCGACCTGCACGGCGCTCCCGCCGTGATCAGCGTCGACGGGTTCAACACCGGCAGCGTGGTCGTGCCCGCCGCCCGCGGTTACGGCCACCACGGTGGCCACGCGGTCCGCCCGCCGGCGATCGAGGGGACTCGCGAGTGATCCTGGGTATCGACTTCGGCGGCACGAAAGTGGCGCTGGGGCTCGCCGACGACGCCGGAACCCTGCTGGCCACGCGTCGGCTGGACACCGACGCCGAGGCGGGGGCCGAGCAGGTGGTGACGCGCGCCCTCGCCGGGGCCAAGGCCCTGGTGGCGGACGAGGGCGCGCGCGTCGACTCGGTCGGTGTCGTCAGCCCCGGGATCGTCCTCGAGGACCGGATCCTGCTCGCGCCCAACGTGCCCGGGTGGGAACAGCTGCACCTGCGCTCGCTGGTCGCGGCCGAGTTCGGCGGCATCCCCATCGCCACCGGCACGGACGCCAAGGCGGCCGCCCTGGCGGAATGGGAGTTCGGCACCCTCGCCGGCGCCGACCCGGCGGTCTTCCTGTCCCTCGGCACCGGCATCGCCGCCGCGGTCCTCATCGGCGGTGTCGTGCTGTCGGGCGCAAACGGGGCCGCGGGCGAGATCGGCTACAACCTGCTCGCGCCCCAGGACACCGATGGCTTCGCCAGCGGCTCCGCGCCGCTGGAGGAAGCCGTGGGTGGGCGGGGGCTGGGCCGCCGGGCCGCGGAGCTGCTCGGTCGCCCGGTGACGGCTGCATCGCTGTTCGCGCTGGCTCGGGAGAACACGCAGGCGAAGGAACTGGTCACGTCGGCGCTGGACGAGTTGTCCATGCACGTCGCCAACCTGGCGATCGCGTTCGATCCCTCGCGGATCGCCGTGGGTGGCGGACTCGTCCGGTCGGCCGACGTGTTGCTGCCGGCTCTGCGCGATCGGCTGGCGGGCGCGGTGCCGTTCCCGCCGGAGCTGGTGGCGGCCCGGTTCGACCAGGACGCGTCGTTGCTCGGCGCGGTGGCTCTGGCCATGCGGCTGGGTACCGGGGGATAGCTGCCCGAAGGTGTGCCGGTGCCCCGACCCGGCACAGCTTCGGGTACCCACGTTCTGAGGGGCGGTGCCGTTTTCGGTGCCGCCCCTCAGACGTTTGTCCACAGCGGGCCCGAGTTGTGGACAGCTCGGCTCCTTTCCGGCTTGGGCCCCGTTTTTGTGGCTCTTCGTAGTGATGTGTGGGTGGGTTTGCCCAGGTAGCAGGAGGGCACGTCGTTGCTGGGTCTAGGTTTCTGAGCTGTCGAGGAACAGAAACCAGGTAGACGGAGAACGACGTGCCCTCAACCAGGGTATGGGGTCGGCTGCTGGGTGTGAACACAGCGGTCGTGGAGTCGGTCGAGTTCGACGAGACCGAGCAGGTGCTGGTGGCCGCGGTACGGGTCCGGCGGCGGGATCGTGACCGGTGTGGAGTGTGCTCGCGACGCTGCCCGCGCTATGACCCCGGCCGGGGCCGGCGGCGATGGCGTGCGCTGGACCTGGGAACCGTGCGGGCGCTCGTGGAAGCGGACGCGTCCCGGGTGCGGTGTCGCGAACATGGGGTCGTGGTCAGTGCGGTGCCCTGGGCGCGGCACGGCGCAGGGCATACCCGTGCGTTCGATGACACCGTCGCCTGGCTGGCGACCGCGACATCGAGGTCCGCGGTCGGGCAGCTCATGCGGATCGCCTGGCCCACCGTCGGCTCGATCATTACCCGGGTCCGAGCCGGCATCGACGCGCGAGTGGATCGGCTGGCCGGGTTGCGCAGGATCGGGATCGACGAAATCAGTTACAAGAAGAACCACAAATACCTCACCGTTGTTGTCGACCACGACACCGGCAGGCTGGTGTGGGCTGCGGCGGGCAACGACAAGCCAACACTGGCCGCATTCTTCGAGTTACTCGGACCCGGCCGATGTGCACGGATCACGCATGTCTCGGCGGACGCGGCTGCGTGGATCGCCCGCACTGTCGAGCGGTACTGCCCGGACGCGATCCGCTGCGCTGACCCGTTCCACGTGGTCAAATGGGCCACCGACGCACTGGACCAGGTCCGGCGCCAGACCTGGAACATCGCGCGCCGCCAACCGGGTGGCAGCCACAAAGACAGGCGTGGCCGTCGGGCCTCGGCCGGCGCCGCACAAGGCATGAAACGGGCGCGGTGGGCATTGTGGAAGAACCCGGAGAACCTCACCGAGCACCAGCGCCACAAGCTTGCCTGGATCGCTAAGACCGACCCCCGCCTCCACCGCGCCTACCTCCTCAAAGAAGGCCTTCGGCACGTCTTCGCCGTCGGTGGCGAGGCCGGAAAAGACGCCTTGCAACGATGGCTGTCCTGGGCCAGGCGGTGCCGAATACCGGAGTTCGTCAAACTCGCACGAACTATTCAGTCCGAACTGTCGGCCATCCACGCGACCCTCGATCATCGCCTGTCCAACGCACTGATCGAGTCGACCAACACCAAGATCCGGCTGCTGACACGTCTGGCGTTCGGGTTCAACCACCCCCACGCCCTGATCTCCCTCGCGCTCCTCGCCCTCGGCGGCTACCGCCCCGAACTACCCGACCGCACCCACACATAGATCAACAGAGCCGTTTTTGTCGGGGGTGGCCGATAGAATGGACAAGGGCACGCCCCCCAGGGAGGGCGGGGGCCTGTCTCCCGGCGGCTGGTGGCCCGCACATGGTTCTTGTGTTGTTACTCGGGAGCTTGTGGCTTGCGCAGCCGCACGGCGGTGATGAAAGGCAGCCCAGCCAAGCGGAAGACGGTGGCTTGGCCGGCGAAGTCGAGGCCCGCATTGCGAGCCATTGCGACTACTTCCTGCACAGTCTCCGTGCGGTTGCGGCGGGGCAGGACCCGGGAAGCAAAACGCAGCCACCCGCGGGTGAAGTGTTCGGCCACGACCGCGGTGCCACCCGGCGTGAGGACGCGGTGGATTTCCGCGAGGCCCCGGGCGGGATTGGCCCAGTGGTGGAACGACATCGTGGACAGCACCAGGTCGAAGTGCCCGGCAGGGTAGGGGAGAGACTCCACGGAACCGACGGAAAGCGCGGCAGGGAAAGGCTTTTCGCGCGCCCGCGCGAGCATGCGGGACGCGGGGTCCACACCGGACAAGGCGGCATCCGGGAAGCGGGCGTGGACCAGGGCGAGGAGCTCGCCGGTGCCGGCGCCCACGTCGAGGACCGAGTGGGGCGGGGCAGCGGCGGCGAAGGAGAGCGTCGCGCGGTGGACGGCGCCGAAGAAGCCCTGCAGGGTCGGCTTGTCGTACGTGTCGGCGCGGGCGTCGAAGCGGCCGACGTCGTGGTAGGTCATGGTGCTCCGATCGTCGCGATGAGGGCGGCGGAGGCGGCGTCGATGGCGGTGGCGACCGTCTCCTCGGAAGCGGGACGGCCGGCGTCGAGCCAGGTGAGGATCGTTTCCACCGAGAGGGTGGTCAGCAAAGTCGCGACCCAAGCCCGGCGCGCAGGATCGGGGATTTCCGCCGGCAGCGCCGAGTCGGCCACCAGGGAGCTCCGCGAGCGGAAGTCGGCCGCCCACGAGTCGAACTCCGGTTCACGCGCGACGTGGCGGAACAGCAGCCGGAAGCCGTCCGGATCGGAGGCCGCGGCGGCGACCGCCGCACGCACCAGGTCAGGACGGCCCGACGTGGCCACCCGCAGGCGGTCGCGGACGTCGTCGAGCACGGCGCGGTACAGGTCGGGCTTGCCGGCGAAGTGGCGGTAGATGATCGTCGCCGTCACGCCGGACTCGCGGGCGACCTGCTCGATCGTGGTGGCCGCGTAGCCGTCGCGGGCGAAGGCCGTCCGTGCCGCGGCGAGGATCTGCGCGCGGCGTTCGGCGCGGGGCAGGAGCTTGCGGCCGGTGTCCACGAAAGTGTTTATAGCGCTCTGTACACCCCGGTGTAAACAGTTACCGGCGAACGCGCGTCGACTCCCGCACCACCAGCTCCGGCGTGAAGACCTCTTCGCGGTGCGGCGGCGGGTTCTCCTCGGTTTCCGCGAGCAGCTGCTCGGCGGCCGTGCGCCCGAGCCGGAACGCGGGCTGGCGCACGGACGTGAGCGGGACGGCCGCCGCGCCCGCGAACTCGATGTCGTCGTAGCCGACGATGGCCATCTCGTCCGGCACGCGCACGCCGGCGCCGACCATCGCCTGCAGCACGCCGAGCGCGAGCAGGTCGTTGGCGCAGAACACGGCCGTCGGCCGGGGGCTCATGCCGAGCAGGCGCGCGCCCGCGTCGCGGCCCGACGCGACGTCGAGGCCGATCGCCTCCACCGCCGACAGCTGCGCTCGCGAGCCGGTGAGCACGGAGCGCACGCCGGCGTCGCGGTCGCGGCACTGCGTGAGGATGGTGGGACCGTTCACGAACCCGATGTGGCGGTGCCCGGTCTCCAGCAGGTGCCGGGCGGCGAGCGCACCGCCCGCGACGTCGTCGACCGACACGGAGCTCGCCTCGTCCGCCGGCACCTTGCGGTCCACGAACACGTACGGAATCCCACTACGGCGGAACGCCTGCATCGCGTCGCCGGCGGTGTCGACCGGGCTCAGCAGCACGCCGCGCACGCGCTGCTCGGCGAGCATCGCGAGGTACGACGCCTCGGTCTCCACCCGCTGCCCGCTGTTGCACGTGATGATGTTGATCCCCTGCGCGTGGGCGGCTTCCTCGGCGCCGCGAGCGACGTCGACGAAAAACGGGTTCCCGAGGTCGAGCACGAGCAGCGCCATGATCCGCGAACGCCCGGCGCGCAGCTGCCGCGCGGACTCGTCGCGCACGTACCCGAGCTCCTGGATGACCGACAGCACCCGGTTGCGCGTGGCCGTCGCGACGACGTGGGGTCGATTGACCACATTGGACACAGTGCCGATCGAAACGCCCGCGCGCTTCGCGACGTCCTTGATGCCGACCACGGCCCTCCCCTCGCCCTTGGGGCGGCCAGCCTAACACGGTGATGAAACGTTTCATCGGGCGCTGTCGGCATGGGGACCGGTCCCGGTGGGAGCACATTAGCGTCGGCGCCGTGAACGTCGTGTTGTGGTGCGTCCAGTGGGCGCTCGCGGTCGTGTTCCTCTTCTCGGCGTGTGTGCGCCTCCAGGATTCGCTCGCCCGGTACCGCCGGGGGAGCGTGCTGACGGGCAAGCCCTTGTTCACGCGCGGGGAGGGCTTCACCGCCGGCGTCGTGATGCTGGTCGGCGCCGCGGCGCTCGTTTCACCGGTGCTCGACGTGCTGCACGCGCGGTGGGTCGTGCCGGCGGCGGCCGTGGTCCTGCTCGTCACGACCGTCGTGCTCGACCGCGTTTTCAACTACGGCGGCGGGACCACCTGGGTGTTCGGGTTCCTGCTCGTGGCGCTCGCCGTGCTGCGGGCGTGGCCGTACCCGTTCTACGCCTGACGCGCGCCGCCAGATCGAATCTGGCGGCGGCTCGCGCGCATCTGGCGCCCTGAGGGTGTGCAGGAGAAGCTGCGGGTGGCCGTGGTCGTCGCCAGCACCCGGGAGGGCCGGGTGGGCGGCGGCGTCGGCCGGTGGTTCGTCGAGCGGGCCGGTGCGCGCACCGGGCTGGACCTCGACGTGGTCGACCTCGCCGACTTCGCGATCCCGGCGTGTTACCCCGCGCGGCCGACCCCGGCGATGGCCGGGTTCGCGCGGCGGATCGCGGCGGCCGAGGCGTACGTGGTCGTCACGCCGGAGTACAACCGCAGCTTCCCGGCGTCGCTCAAGCAGGCCATCGACTGCGCGTACGACGAGTGGCGGGCGAAACCGGTCGGGTTCGTCTCCTACGGCTACCGCGCCGCGGGCCGGTACGCGGTGGAGCAGCTTCGTGGGGTGTTCACCGAGCTGCACACGGCGACCTTGCGCGACGCGGTGTGCCTCGACCTGCTCGAAGCCCGTGTGGCTGACGGCGGTTTCCGCCCCGATCCGGAGCGCTACGCGCCCGCCGTGACGACGTTGCTCGACGAGCTCGTCTGGTGGGGGCTCGCCCTGCGCGACGGGCGGCGCGCGCGGCCCTACTGCGCGTGAACCGACTGTGGCCGACCGACTGTGGCCGAACAAGAACGGGGAAAGGACAGACATGAGCAGTGCCACCGCCGAGCCGGCGATCGTGACCGCCGGGCTCGTCAAGGTGTTCGGGGAGACCCGGGCGGTCGACGGCATCGATCTCGTGGTGCCCGCGGGCACCGTCTACGGCGTCCTCGGCCCCAACGGCGCGGGCAAGACCACGGTCGTGCGCATGCTGGCGACGCTGACCAGGCCCGACGGCGGTGAGGCGCGCGTGTTCGGCAAGGACGTGGTGCGCGAAGCCGACGCCGTGCGCAGCCGCGTGAGCCTCACGGGGCAGTACGCGTCGGTCGACGAGGACCTCACCGGCACCGAGAACCTCGTGATGCTTGCGCGGCTGCTCGGGCATCGCAAGCCCGCGGCCCGGTCGCGTGCGGCGCAGTTACTGGAGGCGTTCGGGTTGACCGACGCGGCGGCGCGGCAGGTGAAGAACTACTCGGGTGGCATGCGGCGGCGGTTGGACATCGCGGCCAGCATTCTCAACACGCCCGATCTGTTGTTCCTCGACGAGCCGACGACGGGGCTGGATCCCCGAAGCCGCAACCAGGTGTGGGACATCGTGCGGGCGATCGTCGCGCAGGGGACCACGGTGTTGCTGACTACGCAGTATCTCGACGAGGCGGATCAGTTGGCGTCGCGGATCGCGGTGATCGACCACGGAAAGGTGATCGCGGAGGGGACGAAAGGGGAGTTGAAGGCTTCCGTCGGCGTCGGGGCTGTGCATTTGCGGTTGCGTGATGCCGGCCAGCGCGAGGCTGCGGCGGAGGTACTGGGGCGGACGCTTGAAGCGACGGTGCAGTTGGAGCCGGATCCGGTGGCGTTGACGGCGCGGTTGTCGGCCGACGAGCACCTCGGCTCGGCCGATCGCGCCTCGCGGGCCCTCGCGGAGCTGGCGCGGGCCGGCATCACTGTTGACACGTTTTCGTTGGGTCAGCCGAGTCTTGACGAGGTGTTCTTGGCTCTGACTGATCGTCCGGCAAATGAGGAGGTGGCGGTGTGACGACTGTACGCGAGGCTGATGTCGAGCTGGCCGCGCCGAAGGTCGAGGATTTGGCCGCGTTGCTGGTGGCGGTGGAACGGCCGCCCAGGCCCAGTGCGCTGTCGACGTCGATCACGTTCGGCCGGCGGGCGGTGTTGAAGATCAAGCATGTGCCGGAGCAGTTGTTCGATGTCACGGCGTTTCCGATCATGATGACGTTGATGTTCACGTATTTGTTCGGCGGGGCGTTGGCGGGGTCGCCTTCGCAGTATTTGCAGTTTTTCTTGCCGGGTATTTTGGCGTCCAGCGTTGTGATGATCACGATGTACACGGGGTTGGCTGTCAATACGGATATCGAGAAGGGGGTGTTCGACCGGTTCAGGACGCTGCCGATTTGGCGGCCCTCGGCGATGGTGGGGTACTTGCTGGGGGACGCGTTGCGGTACGTGATCGCGTCTGTGGTGATCATGGTGGTGGGGTTGATTCTGGGGTTCCGGCCGCCGGGTGGTTTCGGGGGTGTGGTGGCTGGGGTCGTGCTGCTGCTGGTGTTCTCGTTCGGGCTGTCGTGGGTGTGGACGATGTTCGGGCTGCTGCTCAGGTCGGAGAAGTCGGTGATGGGGGTGAGCATGATGGTGATCATGCCCCTGACTTTTCTGTCGAACGTGTACGTGGATCCGTCGACGATGCCGGGGTGGTTGCAGGTGTTCGTCGAGTTGAACCCGATTACGCAGCTGGTGAGCGGGGTTCGGTCGATGATGGCCGGGGCATGGGACTTCGGAGCGATCATGTGGACGTTGATCGCGGCCGGCGTGCTGACGTTGGTGTTCGGGACGTGGACTATGAGGTTGTACAACAGGAAGTGAGTGCTCGGCTCGCTGGAGAGAATGCGGCGGGCCACTTCCCCCACCCGCCCATGGTGCGTGCGTTCTGTTGCCGGTTGCTGTGCGGTTACAGGCGCCAGGTAGTGGGGGTGGGTGGGTGGTAGGAGCAGCTCGACCCGGTGGTGATGGTCGCGTGGAGGTGGTCGGCCAGGGTGGGGTGGAGGTCGGCCAGTTTGCGGATGGCGTCGCGGATGCGGGCGGTGACGGCTTTGCGCGCGCGTTCGGATTCGTCGCCCAGGCGACGGGTGCGGCCGGCGAGGCCGGAGGAGGTGCGGAGCTCGGTGAGGAGCGCGGCGCGTTCCGTGTCGAGGGTGGCGGCGCGGGTGTCGTCGCCGAGGGTGGTGGCGTGGTCGATGGCGGCGTCGAGTTCGGTGAGGCGGTGACGGTAGGCGGCTTTGGCCGCGTCGTCGAGGATGGGGGTGCCGGTGAAGGTGGGGGCGACGTCGGCCTCGGGGGCGAGGAGGCGGACGGCGGGGACGTCGGTGCCGGGACGGCCGAGGAGGAAGTGGAGGTCGCGCAGGCCTTTGGAGTCGGGGACGCGGGTTTCGTGGCCGGCGTAGCGGAGGTACCAGACGGCGTCGGTGCGGCGGAACTCGTTGAGGGGCAACGGTTCTGTACGGGCCGCTCGGGCGCGGGCGGGGATGTGGTGCATGCCCAGTGACGTGGCTTCCGCGGTGACGGTGTCGAAGAGTTCCGCCGCGCGGCGGGTGTCGCCCAGGTTCTGGTAGGCGGTGGCGAGGTGGCTGCGGGCTTCGATCGACCACGGGCGTGCGCGCAGGCGGCCGGCGGAGCGGGCGGCGGAGGTGAAGAGGTCGACGGCGAGGTCGTGGTCGCCGAGGGTCGCGGCGAGCAGGCCGGTCCAGAGGTCGACGGGGCCGCTCAGATCGCAGCCGTACAAGGAAACCAGCCATTCGCCGGAGTACGGCGCGAGCTCGGCCAGGAGGCGTTCGGCGGCCGGGCGGTCGCCCAGTACGGCGGCGGCCTGGGACTGGCAGCGCAGCCACAGCGGGGTGAACTCGCGGGAGTACGGGGCTTCCGCGGTGGCCTCGGCGAGCAGCTCGCGGGTGGTGGCGGCGTCGCCGGCGTGGGCGGCGGCGAGGGCGCGCAGGAGGCCCGGGTGGGAGTGCCCCGCGTCGCTCATGCGGGCGGGCAGGTCGGCCAGCTCGGCGAAGCGGCCTTGCAGCAGCAGGGCGCTCCAGCGCAACTGGTCACCCATGAAGCCGAACTCGCGTTCGCTCAGGCCGAGGTGCGCGTCGAGCGCCTGCTGCAAGGCGACGTCCGAGTCGGCGAAGCGGCCGTGCAGCGCGCAGATGATGCTGCGGTCGATTTTCGCGGCCAGTTCGGCACCGCGCAGGCCGCTGTTTTCCGTCAAGCCCTGGAACGAGCGAAACTGGTCGAGGTAGCGCGGGTCGCCCTGTTCGAGGAGTGCGACCCATTTCAGCGACGACGCGAAGTATTCGTTCTCGCGGTCGCCGGTGCGCCGGGCGATGACCGCGAGTTCGTCCGTCAGCCGTTCGCGTTCGGCGCCGCTGCCGGGGCCCCAGATGGCGTCGTGGCGTGCCCAAAGGGAGAACGCGAGCGCGTGGTCGTCCTCGTCGTCGCGGGCGAGCATGGCGGCGCGGGCCGTGAGCTCGAGCGTGACGCGGTCGAGGGACAGCTGTTCGGCCGGCGTGCCCGCGCACAGGCGGCGGTGGGCTTCGAGCAGGAGGCCGGACACGAGCTCGTGGCGCGCGCCGCCTGGGTCGACGCGGGCGAGGGTGAGGCCGGCGCGCGCGAGCAGCTCGGCGTCGTCGAGTTCGCGCACGCTCGCGACGGCGCCTTCGAAGTGCGCCCAGGCCTCGTCCTTGTCGTCGACGCGCCAGAGCAGCGTGCCCAGTTCCAGCTCCACGACCGCACGCGTGCGGACGGTCGGTGCGCGTTCCAGCGCGCGCCGCAGGTGGCCGATGGACTCCTCGATGGCGAGGCGCGCACTGGCATCCCGGGCGGCCGCCAAGAGCAGCTCGACGGTGCGGGCCGGCTCGACGAGGGCGCCCGCCAGGTAGGCGTGCCGGGCGCGTTCGGCGGGGCCGACCAGGTCGGAGTCGGCGACGGCCGCGTGCCGGCGGGCCGCGCCTTCGGCACCGAGGCCGGCGTAGCGCGATTCGCGGACCAGGTCGTGGGCGAACGCGAAGCGGCCTTCGCCGAGCGCGACCACGAGCCGCGTCGCGACGGCCCGGCCGAGCAGGTGGTCGACCTGCGGCACGGGTGCGCCGGCGACCGCGGCGAGCAGGTGCAGCGAGAACTCCCGGCCGAGCACGGCGGCGTCGCTCAGCAGGTCCGCCACCTGGGCCGGCAGCAGCGAAAGCCGCCGCTGCAACGCGTCGGCCACGCCCGGCGCGACGGCCGAGACGGGGCTGCCGCTGCGCCAGAGCCGCGCGGTCTGCTCGACGAAAAACGGGTTGCCACCGGTGCGGCGGTGCACGTCGGCGGCCAGCTCGGCCCCGGGGTCCGTGCCCGTTGTGCGGCCCATCAGCTCGGCGACCTGCGTGGGGTCGAGGCCGGTGAGCGTGACCGTGGTGGCCTTCGCGACGAGCGGCAGCACGAGCTGGTGCAGCGGGTGGCCGGGCGCGTCGACCTCGACGTCCCGGTACGTGCCGATCAGCAGCAGCCGCTCGAACCACGTGTGGCGCGCCGCGAAGTCGAGCAGCCGCAGCGACGCGGGGTCGGCCCAGTGCAGGTCGTCGAGCACCACGACCACGGGCCGGTCGTGCGAGAGCGTGATGAGCGCGCTCGTGACGGCGTCGTGCAGGCGGAACGCGTCGCCGGGCTCGGGTGATTCGCCGAGCAGCGCCGACAGCGTCGCGGAATCCGCGGCAGCCCACTCGTGCGGTTCAGCGGCCCGGCGCAGCGCGCGCACGACCTGCACCCACGGCCAGTAACCGGGCGCGCTGCCCGACTCCCAGCACGTGCCGGCCAGCACGAGCGCCCCGCGTTCGCGGGCCTCGTCGGCCAGGCCCGTGACGAGCGTGGTCTTGCCGATGCCGGCCTCACCCGTGACCAGCACCAGGCCGCCGTGGCTCGCGGTCGCGCGCGCCAGCTCCGCGCGCAACACCGAGGCGGGGTGCTCCCGTCCGATGAGCGCCGCAGTCATGTCCGTTTCCTCCCGTTCCGGATCCGAGCCTCTCACGCCTCCCCACCGTCCGTCGCGCCCATTCCGGGCGGGCTTCGGTGTGACGACACGTGCACGCCGGGAGGAGAGCTCCTCGCCAGGGTCCTCTCCTCGGCCGACCCCATTCTGGATGACGACACCGACAATCCGGTCGCGCCCGCGTCGGCCCGACATCCGAACCTGCTTCGGGCAACCGGTGGTGCCGAACCGGCGCCCGGCACGGCCCGACTCTGACGATTTCGTGGTGAACCCGCTGTGCGACAGGCGAAAGCGGACCGACGCACTCGCCGTCGTGGTACTGCACCGAGGTTCCCGGTCTCCAACGTTCGGGGGAGACGAATACCCATGCTGGCGGTGTCGTCCGCGCGGCGCGGGTGGCAGGTTACGAGGCGGCTCCAACTCGCGAAACGGACAAGTCGTCCCCAAGCTGAGCAACTGGGGGAGCAGTCGTGCCGACGAACACGGCCACCGCCACCGGCGCCGACCGGGTCGCTGCGCTGCGCGCGGAAACGCGGCCGCCGCGGCGGGCCCGGCGTGGCCGACATCCGTGCGGCACGACGCGCCGATGGTGGAACCACCGCGTGGTCGACGCCGTTCGCGAGCTCGGCGGCACTTACCCGGCGCCCACCTACGTCACGGAAGGCGGTTCCTGATGGCGCTCGGCATCGACATCTACCGCAGGTTCCAGACCGTCACCAGCTGGCCCGCGGTCAAGCGGGCCGGCGTCACGTTCGTCTACGTCAAGCTCTCCGACGGTGGCGGTACCCCCGCCGGCGGCCGCGCCGACAACGAGGTGAACGGCGCCAGGTCCGTCGGCATCCCGGTCGGCGGCTACCACTTCGTCCAGGCGAGTCCCGGCGCCGCGGCGCAGGCCGACGTCCTCCTCGGCGAGGTGATCCGGCTCGGCGCCACCGGCTGCGTCCCGATGCTGGACCTGGAGGACAACCCGCCCGGTTCGGAGGCGCAGAACATCCCGGACAGCCAGAAAGCCGCGTTCGGCAGGGCGTTCTGCCAACGGATCGACGCTCGTGGGTTCCGGCCCGGCGTGTACATGAACAACGCGCTCGCGACGCTGCTGCGCCCGGACCGCTGGGGCATCCCCGGTCTCGTGATCTGGATCGCCCGCTACGGCGCACGGCCCGACGCCGCCGCCGGCCGCTACGACATCCACCAGTACAGCTCGTCCGGGACCATCCCGGGCATCTCGGCGGCCGGAGTCGATCTCGACGAGAGCTACACGACGGCGCACTTCGGCGCACTCAAGACCCCGGGAGAAGAGGAGGACGAGGACATGAGCAGTGACCGCGGAGAGGCGACCGAGCCGGGCGAGTGGGGCAAGCTCCACATTCCGGTGAACGGCGGCCGGTACCTGCGGCTGGCGTCGAGCTACGACCAGCCGATCACCCTCGACGGCATCTCGCTCGTGGGGGACACCCCCGGTGTCGCGGGCCGGGACGTGGTCACCGTCCAGGCCGGCGGAAAGGTCGACGCGGACCGGCCGGGGCCGTGGGATCTCGCCGGGGCCAGCGGGGCCTACGCCAGCAAGTCACACGTGGTCGTCCGCTACCAGTGCGCCGGCGCGGTGAAGGGCTGGGTGAACAACCGCGCCTGACTTCTTTTCGTGCGGGGCGTGCGAATCGTCACGTTCACCCGGAAGGGTCGGCGCGTCCGAAACACGCTCGGAGGCCCCGGCGACCTGAGAACGCCGGGGCTTTCCGCCCTCCGATGGAGACCGCGGTGTCCACTGTGGATGCGTCGGCGCAATCGGCGCTCGCCGGACCTGAGCCGGTGCCGCGTCCCCGCTCCCGCACCGCTGGTCACGGCCGGGTCACGGCGCATGTCATGATCCCGAACCGCAGGTGACGGCTGTCTCCGCGCCGATCACCCGAACGGCGGCGTGAGGTAGTGTCGCTGTCATGGGGAGTCTCCGCTCGCGAATCCTCGCCTGGGCCGGTCGCCGGTACATCGCGAGGCAGCAGAAGCGAGGTTTCGACCTCGAGAAGATGGCGTTCCTTCCCGACTCCGCGCTGGAACCGCTTCGGCGCGTGGGGCTGGACCCCGTGCCGTCGCTGGGGCAGCGCCGGGCCGAGGAGCCCATCAGCAAGATCGACCTGCCGTTCGGCATGAACGCGTGGCTTGTGACCGGCTACGAGGAGTCCAAGGCCGTTCTCGGCAAGGTCTCGGAGTTCAGCAACGACTTCACGAACCTCGTCGGCAACGCGGGCGTGACCGAGGACCAGAACCCGGGCGGGCTGGGCTTCGCCGACCCGCCGGTGCACTCGCGGCTGCGCAAGCTGCTCACGCCGGAGTTCACCATGCGTCGGCTCAACCGCCTCACGCCGCGGATCGACGAGATCGTGAACGAGCAGCTCGACGCGATGGCCGCCGCCGAGGGGCCCGTGGACCTGTGGGAGGCGTTCGCGCTCCCGATCCCGTCGCTCACGATCTGCGAGCTGCTCGGGGTGTCCTATGAGGACCGCGCCGACTTCCAGCGCCTGAGCACCGCGCGCTTCGACCTGTTCGGCGGCGCGGGCGCGTCGCTGGGCGCGATCTCGGAGTCGCTGACCTACCTGCTCGACATCGTCAAGAAGCAGCGCGAAGAACCGGGCGATGGCCTGCTCGGCATGCTCATCAAGGAACACGGCGACGAGATCGACGACCTCGAGCTCGCGGGCCTCGCCGACGGCGTGCTCACCGGTGGCCTCGAAACCACCGCCAGCATGCTCGCCCTCGGCGCCCTGGTGCTGCTCCGCGACCCCGCCGCGTTCGACGCGGTCCGCGGCGACGACGACTCCGTGCACCGGTTCGTGGAGGAGCTGCTGCGCTACCTCACCGTGGTGCAGATGGCGTTCCCGCGCTTCGCCAAGGAAGACATCGACATCGCGGGCGTCCACATCGGCGAGGGCGACATCGTGCTGGTGTCCCTCTCCGTCGCCAACCGCGACGCGGTGCTGGGCACCGACATGGAGCGCTTCGACCCCCAACGCGACCCGTCTTCCCACCTGGCCTTCGGGTACGGCATCCACCGCTGCATCGGCGCGGAGCTCGCGCGCATGGAGCTGCGCACGGCCTACCCGGCTCTGGTGAAGCGGTTCCCGGACCTGCGGCTGGCCGTCGAGCCGGACGAACTGGCGTTCCGCAAGGTCTCGATCGTCTACGGCCTCGACTCACTGCCGGTGCTGGTCCGCTGACGCCGGGCTCACGAGACGGAGGATTCGGCGAAGAACGGCTCCGGGCGGGACTTTTCCGCCGCCTCGGCTGACCGGCGACCGTTTCACGCGCACGAGTTCGCCGGACTCTGCGCGGCAGCAGGGCTACCGACCTCCGCGACGCCCGGTGCCTCCGGGCTTCTGGCCGCCGGCTTCACCGGACCTCTCGCGCAGGGTCGGTGTCGTCGGCGGACCGTTCGCGGCGATCGACATCGCCGGGAACTCCCGTGGCGCGCTTCGTCGTGGCTTTCCCCGACGCCGACCGGCTAACGCACCCCTTTCGGCCGGAACTGGATGCTGATCCGCGGTCCCACCCCCTTGCCCGTCTTGGGGATCGCGTGTTCCCACGTGCGCTGGCAGGAACCGCCCATCACGATCAGGTCGCCGTGGCCCAGCGGGTAGCGGTGGGACTCCCCGCCGCCGCGGGGGCGGAGGGCGAGGTGGCGCGCGGTGCCCACCGAGAGGATCGCGACCATCGTGTCTTCGGAGCTGCCGCGGCCGATGGTGTCGCCGTGCCAGGCGACGCTGTCGCGGCCGTCGCGGTAGTAACACAGGCCGGAGGTGCGGAAGGGCTCGCCGAGTTCGGCCGCGTAGTGCGCGGAGAGCGCGTCGCGCGCCGAGGTCAGCAACGGGTGCGGCAGCGTCTCGTCTTCGCGGTAGAAGCAGAGCAGGCGCGGCACAGCGACGACACGGTCGTACATCTGCCGCTGCTCGGCGTGCCACGGGACGTCGGCGACCAGGCGCGTGAAAATCTCGTCGGACCCCGACAGCCAGCCCGGCAGCACGTCGACCCACGCGCCGCGGCCGAGGTCGGTGCGCCGGATCCCGTTGAGGGAACCCAAAGCAGCGCCTTCGAAGCCGGACCCGAAGAGCGATCCCTGAAGTGCGTGACTCATGCCCCCACCGTACACGAGGATCGAACACCTGTTCGGGTGTCTGATTTTGAGACCGGCGACGCCGCGGACCCGTCGTAGCGTCGAGAGTCGGTCCCGACCCGGAGGTGGCGATGAAGGCACTGGTGTACCACGGACCCGGAAACAAGGCGTGGGAAGACGTTCCCGACGCGACGATCCAAGAGGTGACCGACGTCGTGGTGAAAGTCGACACCACCACGATCTGCGGCACCGATCTCCACATCCTCCACGGCGACGTCGCCGCGGTCACCGACGGCCGCATCCTCGGCCACGAAGCCGTCGGCACGGTCACGGCGGTGGGCGACGCCGTCGGCAGCTTCAAAGTCGGCGACCGGGTGCTCGTGCCGGCCGTCACGCGCTGCGGCCGCTGTGACTACTGCCAGCGGGGCATGCCCTCGCACTGCCGCACGGTCGGTGGCGTCGGCTGGATTTTCGGGCACCTCATCGACGGCACCCAGGCCGAGTACGTCCGCGTGCCCTTCGCGGACACCTCGCTCTACCACGTGCCCGCCGAAGTCACCGACGAGCAGGCCATCTTCCTCGCCGACTCCCTGCCCACCGGCTACGAGGTCGGCGTGCTCGCCGGCGAGGTGCGGCCGGGCGACACGGTCGCCGTCGTCGGTTCCGGCGCGGTCGGGCTCGCCGCGATCCTGACCACGGGCCTGTGGGGCGCGTCGAAGGTGATCGCCATCGACGCCAACAAGTTCCGGCTCGAGAAGGCTCTCGAGTTCGGCGCGACGGACACGGTCGCCGCCGGGCCCGACACCGTCGCGGAGGTCCTCGCGCACACCGACGGGCTCGGTGTCGACGTCGCCATCGAAGCCGTCGGCTACCCCGAGACCCTGCAGACCGCCGCCGCGCTAGTGCGGCCCGGCGGGCACGTCGCGAACATCGGCGTGCACGGCGTGGGCGTGGAACTCCCCATGCAGGACCTGTGGATCCGCAACATCACGCTCACGATGGGGCTTGTCGACACCGTGTCGATCCCGACGCTGCTGAAGATGGTCGCGAGCGGCCGCATCCCCGCGGAGAAGATGGGCACGCACACGTTCACCTTCGACCAGCTCGACCAGGCCTACGACGTGTTCGGCAACGCCGCCGACCACCAGGCGCTGAAGGTGATCATCCAGCCGGCGTAGGCGGATCGGCCGGCTTCGGGTGCGCGGTGACCACCAGCCGGTGCGTTCGCGCACCCGGAGCCGATTCGTCGTGGTAGCGCGAGACGAGCCCGGCCACGAGCGTGGTCAGCTCGTCGGTGAACGCCGCCCGCTCGCGCGCCGAGCGGAACGCGATTTCCGTGTCCAGCGCCAGAGTCGGCAGCGGTTTGCCGGCGCGCGCCGCTCGACGCACGAGACCGGCGACCTCGCGCACGGTCCGGCCGGCGACCGCCAGCAGGTACGCCGAGGAGAGCCGGTCTGGCTGCATCGCCGACGTGCCGGCGTCGCCGAGCGCGGCGGGGGAGACCTGGTACGACGCGGCCGTGGCGGCGAAGAGGCGTTCGGTCAGCCCGCCCCACTGGCGCTCGCCCGCGGGCTCGACGAGACCGTGGGACTCCAGCGCGCGCAGGTGGTAGTTCACCTTCTGGCGCGTGAGTCCGACGCGCGTGGCGAGCGAGGCCGCCGACGCGGGTTCGGCCAGCGCCGCCAGCAGGCGCGCACGGACCGGGTCCAGCGCGGCTGCCGCGGCAGCCGGGTCCTCGATCACCTCGACGTCCCGCACGGTCCGAGCCAAGCATTGACAAACAAAGCTGTCAAGAGTCGTGAATCCGGCTCTTGTCTGTTTTCGTCCGTGCTCGTACAGTGATCATCCAGGTTCGACGTAGTGGTCTGGACCTGTCCCCCTACCGCCGCCCTGAGTTGTACGGAGGTTGGCAAGTGCGAGGAAGACTACGCCTCGGCGGGGTGCTCGCGGGGGTCGTGTGCGGGCTCGCGGTGGTGGCTCCGGTGGCCGATGCTCAGGTCGGTACCGGTCCGTGGAAGTCGTGGTCGCCGGGGTTCTCCGAGCAGGAGCGCGGGTGCGGGCAGATCAACGGGCTCACGTTCCAGCTCACCTGCTCCACGGGCAGCGGTGACCAGCGCGCCGAGCGCCGGTACGACACTTACACCGGCGGCACGCACCAGTTCGAGGGCTCCTTCAAGGTCACCAGCATGAGCGGCACGCGCATCAGCGTGAAGCAGACCTTCCGCGACGGGTCGAACGCCGGACCGTACTTCCTGCTGGCGGTGGAAAAGGGCGGCCGGATGTACGCGGTGGAGGGCGGTCAGACGCTCGCCAGCGGCGCCACCGTGGGCACTTCCGTGCGGGTCAACACCATCAACCAGGTGGGCAGCACGCACAAGGTGTACATCAACGGTTCGCTCAAGCAGACCATCGACAGCCCGAGCGGTAGTTATTACGACAAGTTCGGTTCGTACCGCACCAGCAGTGGTGCGGGACCGATCACCGTGCAGTGGAGCGGTGTGAAGTTCTGGACGAAGTGAGTTCGGCGCGGCGTCCTCGGGCTCAGTGCGCCGGGGGCGCCGCCCACTCGTCCGGTGAGTCCCACGCCGTCAAGCGCAGGGAACTCGTGAACCGGCGGTGCTCGCCGCTCACGGGATCGTCGAACTCCAGCACCTTGGCCAGCAGCTGCAACGGTTTCGTGAAATCGTCGAGCGGTTTTTCCGTCAGCACGGGGTAGAAGTCGTCGCCGAGGATCGGGATGCCGAGGCCGGACAGGTGCACGCGCAGCTGGTGTGTGCGGCCGGTGGCGGGCAGCAGGCGGTAGCGGCCGAGCCCGTCGCGGTGTTCGATCAGTTCCACGCGGGTCTCGGCGTTCACCGGACCCTCGATCTCCTGTGCCGCAAGCACTCCGCGTTCCTTGACGATGTGGCTGCGGACTGTGCGCGGCAGCTCCAGTGAAGGATCGTACGGTGCGATCGCTTCGTATTCTTTCTTCACGCGTCGGTCGCGGAACATCGTTTGGTACTTTCCGCGCACTTCGGGTGTGATCACGAACATCACCAGCCCCGCGGTCACGCGGTCGAGGCGGTGCGCGGGTGACAACGCCGGCAGGTCCAGGTCGCGCCGCAATCGCACCAACGCGGTTTCGAGGATGTGCTTGCCCCGCGGTATCGTGGCGAGAAAGTGGGGTTTGTCGACCACCAGCAGGTGTTCGTCGCGGTGCACGACCGTGATGTCGAACGGCACCGCCACCTCGTCGGGCAGGTCGCGGTGGAACCAGATGAACGAGCCGGGCACGAACGCCGCGTCGACCCCGAGCGGCCCGTCGAGGCCGAAGATGCGCTCCTCGCGCAGCATCTGTTCGATCCGCGCCGGGTCCACCCGCGGCAGCCGCTCCACGAGGTGCTCCAGCAACGTGCCCCACGGGCCCTCGTCGGGCATCCTCAGCCGCGCCGGGTCCAGCCCGTGGCGCGGCGGCAGCGGGCCGCGAAGCTTGCGTCTCATCGGACGCCGACTCTAGTCGTGGCCGGCGGCACCGCTGCCGGGAGCGGTCACTCGCCGGTGTTCTGGCGGTAGATCGCGATGTAGCGGGCCTTCGCGTCGGCGTCTGCGGCTTCGGCGGCCTCGCGGCGGAGGCGCTTGCCCGTGCCGGGAGGGAAGCCGTTGCGCGAGAGGCGGTGCTCGATGCTTTCCTCCATGTACACCGACGAGTAGAAGTACGCGACCAGCGCCGCCATGAGCACGATCGCGAGCCGCAGCGCCAGCGGGCCCGGCAACAGCAGCCACACGAGGCACAGCGGGATGAGGCCCACGGAACTGCGCAGCACGTGCCGCGCCTTCCAGTGCTTCGACGTCGTGTCGTGCAGGATCCAGTCCCGGTAGCGTTCGGGCAGACGCCCGCCTACTGCGTACCAGAACCAGAGGAAGACTCCCGGACGGTCCATCACGCCTCCTTGTCGGCTGTCCTCAGGGTACACTAATCATTAGTGCGCTAATCGATAAGGTAGCCGAGGCCACACCCGAAGCCGTTAAGGTGGCCCGGACCAGGAGGAGGACCCCGTGGCAGAGATCGACTTGGGCGACGACCCGCTGAAGCTCGACCGCCAGGTGTGCTTCGCGCTGTCAGTCGCCTCGCGCAGCGTCATCGCGGTCTACCGGCCCCTGCTGGAGCCGTACGGGCTGACGCACCCGCAGTACCTCGTGATGCTCGCGTTGTGGGAGAAAGCCCCGAGGTCGGTGAAGGACCTCGGGGCCGCGCTGCGGCACGAACCCGCGACGCTGTCTCCGTTGCTGAAGCGGCTCGAAGCGATGGGCTACGTCACCCGCGGCCGCAAGGCTTCCGACGAGCGGCAGCTCACCGTCGAGCTCACGGAGAAGGGCCTCGCGCTGCGGGCCGAGGCCGAGAAGATCCCGTACCGCGTGGTCGAGACGCTCGGCATGGAGGTCTCCGAGTTGGAGGCCCTCCATGCCGTCTTGAGCCGCGTGATCGAGGCGACCGCCTGAGTGCTCAGCGCGGCGCCACGAGCACCGCGTCGATGCCGATTTCCAGGTAGCGCCCCACGATCGCGCGCGGCGCGCTCATGCCGAGCGGTGCCCGGTCGAGCGTCGCGCGGGCCTGGAGGCGCACCGAGCCGCGGCCGGTGTCGGCGGGCCGTTCGACGGTGAGCGTGAGCGGGCACGTGGTTCCGCGCAGGCTCAGGAACCCTTGCGCCGCCCAGCCTTCCGGGCAGGTGGTGATGTCGCCGGACGCGAAGGTCATCGTCGGTTCAGTGCCGCAGTCGAGCCACTGGGACTTCTGCAGGTCGCGGTCGCGGCGGCGGTTGCCCGTGTCGATCGCGGACAGGTCGAGCTCCGCGCGCAGGGCGGTCGGCGTGCCGGCGGTGTTCACGTGCACCGTCGCGGACCGGACGGGGATCGAGCCGTGCACGAGGTGGAAACCGAGCTTGCGCACGGTGAACGTGGCCGACGTCCGTCCGGTGTGGACGGTCCAGGTGCCGGGACGCAGACGGGTGGTGGTGGGGGTGCTCATCGGGTACCTCCGGTGGTGACGGATGCGGGCAGGGTGTGGTGGAAAACGCGGTGCAGGTCGATCCGCTCGGGACCGGTGAGCAGGGCCGGGTCCTCGTCCGGCAGCAGCTCGGTGCTCAGCACCGCCTTCTGGACGGCTTCGATCGCGGCGACGGACTCGGCGAACCCGAGCACGAGCCCGGCGCCGTCTTCGGCGCGCAGTACGAACACTGGGCCGATGCCCGGCACCTGCCGGGCCGCGGGCCAGATGCGCTCGCGGCCCGCGAAGTCCTCGGCGCGGACCTGCGCCTCGTCGCGCGGCCCGGCGAACCGGCTGGCCTGGGCGTAGTTCGGCGCACCCGGGGCGAACTCGGCGGAGACGACCTCGTAGACGTCGGTGTCGAGCCACGTGGTGCCGGGATGGGTGTGCGCGGCGGCTTCGTCCGCCGACGCGGCGTCGGGCCAGAACGCGACGGCCGCGCCGAGCACGCCGGCGACCTGGCCGAGCACGCACCCGCCGAGGGGCGCCGGGCCGGGGTGCAGCTCCGCGGCGAGGGCCCGGCCCCAGTCGCCGCTCTCGGTGGCGGTGTTCCGCCGGAACTGGTGGACGGTGGCGTACATGCTGCTCCTTCGGCCTGGGGTGGGAAGTTCGACGAGGTCCACCTTCGGCCGCGCGGACGTTGCGGACATCAGTGCCAGTACGCAGACGGACCACTGAAACCGGGCGCATACTTGCCTGCGTGACAGGCTCCGTGCCGTTCGTCGGCCGGGCCGGGGTGCTCGCCGACCTGCGCGGCCGGTTCGCCGCCGGCGCGGCGGGCACGGGTGCCCTGGTGCTGCTCGGCGGGCCCGCCGGCATCGGCAAGACCACGCTCGCCGAGGCCGCCACCGTCGGCCTCACCACGGTGTGGGGCCGCTGCGTGGACGATCCCGGCGCGCCACCACTATGGCCGTGGCGTCGTGTGCTGTCGGCCCTGCCCACGGCCGGTGCCGAGGTCGCCCGCGCCGTCGCCGACCTGGACGGACGCGCTGGTACGGACCTCGTCGCGGCGCGGTTCCGGCTCGTCGCCACCGCGGCCGACGCCCTCGTCGCCGCGGCCGAGCCCGGCGGTCTCGTGGTGGTGCTGGAGGACCTGCACTGGGCCGACGAAGCGTCGCTGCGGCTGCTGCGCCACCTCGCCGGCGAGCTGCGCCGCTCGCGGCTGGTGGTGCTCGCGACCTACCGCGACACCGGCCCCACGCTCGACGAAACACTGCCCGAGCTGCTCGGCGGCCCCGCGACGCACGCGGTCACGGTCGCGCCGCTGGCCGAGCCCGACGTGCGGAGGTACCTCACCGAGGTCGCGGGCGCGGCCGTCGGCGACGCCGAGGTGCGCGACGCGCTGCGCCGCTCCGGCGGCAACCCCCTGTACCTGCGGGCGGTCGCGCGCTCGGCCGGGTCCGGCGGCGGGCGCGCCGAGCTGCGCCACCTCGTGCGGACGTCGGTGGCCGGGCTCGCGCCGGAGGTGCGCGAGCTGGTCGCGGTGGCGGCGGTGCTGGGGGAGGAGGTGGACTGCGGCGTGGTCGCCGACGTCGCGGGCCGGCCGGTCGCCGAGGTCGTGCCGTTGCTGGACGAGGTCGTGCGCGCGGGTGTGCTCGTGCCCGTCGCGGCCGGGCGGCGCCGGTTCGCGCACGCCGTGGTGCGCGACGGCGTATACGAGGACCTCGACCAGGGCGTGCGCGAGGCCCTGCACGCCCAGGCGGCGCTGGCGCTGACCCCGCGAGCCGAAGCCGATCCCGCCCACGCCGGGGTCGTCGCGGTGCACTGGCTGCGGTCGGCCGCCGACCCGGCGACGCTGGGCCGCGCCGCCGGCTGGGCCGTGGTCGCCGCGCGCGAGGCGACGCGGACGCTGGCTTTCGCCGAGGCAGCAAGGTTTCTGACCTTCGCCGTGGACGCGCGACGGCGAGCGGGCCGGACCGACGGGCTCGCCGAGCTGCTCGTGGACCTCGCCACGGCCGAGTACCGCTCGGGCCGCTTCGGCCCGGCCCTCGACCACGCGGAACAGGCGGCCGAACGCGCGGAAACTCCCGAGACGCTCGCCGCCGCGGCACTCGTCGTGCGAGACCTGTCCGCACCGGAACTGTTGCCCCGGCTGGGCAAACTCGCCGACACGGCGCTCGGCGCGCAAGTGCCCGATGCCCTGCGCGCCCGGCTGCTCGCGCAGGCCGCGTCGGTCGCCGCCGACGTCGGGCACACCGAGGAGGCCCGCCGGCTGGCCGACGAAGCGCGCGCGCTCGCCGAACGCGGCACCGACGACGAGGCCCTGCTCGACGCCGTGCGTGCGCGGTTCAAGGTCCTCCCGATCGAGCTGCCGCTCGACGACCGCCTTCGGCTCGGCTCCCTGGCCGTGCGCTTCGGCAACCGGCAGCCGCTTTCCGCGCTGTGGGGCCACAAGTGGCGCATCGACGCCGCGTTCGAGACCGGGGCGATGGCCGTGGTCGACCACGAGATCACGGCCGTGACGGCACTCGCGGCGACGAGCCGGCTGCCCCTGGTGCGCTGGCACGACCTGCGGCTGCGCACGTCGCTGCTCGCGTTCCGCGGCGCGTTCGCCGAGGCGCGTGAGCTGAACCGGCAGGCCAGGGAGCTGGCGGTGGCCGAGCTGGCGGACGACCGCTCGGCGCTCGGCATGTCGTCCGCGTTCAGCCTGCAGCTCGCGCTCGTGACCGGCGACGTCTCCGAGATCGACGAGCACTACGACGAGGTGCTCGCCACCGTGCCGACCCTGCCCATTGCCGTGGTGTCCCGGCCGCTCGTGCACGTCGTCCTCGGGGAGGACGAGGCGGCGCTCGCGGGGTACGAGGCCGTGCGCCACCTCGCGCGGCAAGAAGGCTTCGACCTGCGGTCCAGCGGGGTGGCGCCGAACCTGATGGTGCTGGTGGAGGCCTTCGGCGACATCGAGACGGCCCACTTGCTCGAGCCCGTGCTGCGGGCCGCCGAGCGGGTGCTGTCAAGCGGCGCGGGCGTGTACTGCAGCGACTGCGGCACGAGCTGGCTGGCGCGCCTCGCCGTGGTGCTCGGCCGGGCCGAGGAGGCCGCGCGGCTGTTCGAGGCCACGATCGCGGCGAACGTGCGGGTCGGCGCGCGGCCGTTCGTCGCGCAGAACCGCCTGCGGCTGGCCGCGGTGCTCGCGACCCTCGGCGACACCGGCAAGGCCCGCTCCCTGGCGCGTCAGGCCCTCGACGAAGCGCGCCGGCTCGTGATGCCGGGCGCCGCGGCCGAGGCCCAGGCGCTGCTGGGCCGGCTGAGCACGACCGGACCGCTGACGCCGCGCGAACGCGAGATCGCCGGCCTCGTCGCCGACGGGCTGGCGAACCGCGCGATCGCCGAGCGGCTCGTGGTCTCCGAACGCACAGTGGAGAGCCACGTCCGCAGCATCCTGGCCAAGCTGGACCTGGCCAACCGCACCGAGATCGCCGCCTGGTCCCACCGCGGCGGCGGGTAACCACCCGGCCCGGCTACTTCGCCCACCTGCTGCTCGCCGCTTGCTGGCCTCGCTGGACCTGGCCGTCCGCGCCGAGATCGCCGCCTGGTCGCATCGCGGTGGCGGATAACCCACCGCCCGGACACTTCGCCCACCTGCTGCTCGCCGCTTGCCGGCCTCGCTGGACCTGGCCGACCGCGCCGAGATCGGCGCCTGGTCGCATCGCGGCGGCGGATAACCCACCGCCCGGCTACTTCGCCTATCCCTCGCTCACCCCCTCCTGCTCGCCACCTCCTGGTCACTCACCTTTGCTCGCCCCCGACCCAACTGCGCGTCCCCTCCCAACTCAACCTGCCGAGGCGACCACAGCGCGAGATCGCGCCGGCTTCCGGATGGGGCGGTGCGATCGGCCCCCGGCCGATCCGACCGCCCCATCCGGAAGCCGGCTCAAAGGCGATCTCGCACGCCCCGGCGGAGCCGGGGCAATATATACGGCTCTTGTACGTCCCTCTTCCACGATGAGCGGGCTCGGAACGCGGCCGGCGTGGACACCGGCCCGACCGGGCAGAAGGCCTCCTTCCGGCCCCCATCCGGGAGGGGGCCTTCTTCCTGCGGGCATACCGGGCGGGCCTTCGCGTGTTGGCCATGGGGACGACTGCGGAAGGAGCACGGGTGGGCGAGGAACTGAAGATCCGGGTGGGGGTGGCGCCGGCGCCGGGGACCGGGCCCGCGGAGTTCGCGGGGTTGGCGGAGACGCTGGAGGCGGCCGGAATCGACTCGCTGTGGCTTTCGGAGCTGGTCTACGCGCCGGAGGTCGACCCGCTGATCGGGATGGCGCACGCGCTCGCGCGCACCACGAGCCTCAAGGTGGGCACGGGCGTCGCGATCTTGCCCGGCCGTCACCCGGTGCTCGTCGCGAAGCAGCTGGTGACGCTGGCCGGGCTGGCACCGAAGCGCGTGCTGCCGGTGTTCGGGTTGCGGCCGGCGAACGCGGCCGAACACGCGTTGTTCCCCGTGCCCGGCCCGCGCGCGGCGGTCTTCGACGAGGCCCTCACTCTGCTGCGACTGCTGCTGGAGCAGGACGACGTGCACTTCGCCGGCGAGTTCTACCAGGTCGACGGCGTGACGATCGGGCCGCGCCCGGCCAAACGCCTCGACGTGTGGCTCGGCGGCAGCGCGCCCGCGGCGTTGCGCCGCGCCGGGCGCTTGTCCGATGGCTGGCTCGGCAGCTTCCACTCACCTGAGCAGGCGCGGGCAGCGCGCATCGCGATCCAGGACGCCGCCGCCGAGGCCGGGCGCGAGATCGAGCCCGACCACTTCGGCCTGAGCCTGCTGGTGGCGAGTGAGGGGATGCCCGACCGGATGCTGGAGGTCGCCGCGAAGCGCCGGCCCGGCACGCCCGTGACCGAGCTCGTGGCCACGAGCTGGGCCGAGGCGCGGCGCCTGCTGGAGCAGCACATCGACGCGGGGCTGTCGAAGTTCGTGATCCGGCCCGGGCATTCGGGCGACTACCGGCGGTTCCTCGACGGCCTGCACCGCGAGCTGTTGCCGCTCCAGAACTAGAACTGCAGCTGCTCCGTCTTGCGCGGCATCAGGGCCAGCGCGACGAGGCTGAGCGCGGCGACGGCGGCGATCGCCACGAATACGTTGTGCGTGGCGCCTGCCAGCGAATCGCGCACGTACTCCGCGGCCGCCGAGTGGTCGTTCCGCCCGAGTACGAGGCTGGTCGCGTCGGCGCTGTCGGGCAGGCGCCCGGCGACGGCGGCGGGCGGGTGGGCGAAGCGGTCGGCGAGGGTGGAGTTGGCGATCGCGCCGAACACCGCCGCGCCGATGGCGCTGCCCAGCGAACGGCCGAACATGTTCGTGGCCGTGACCACGCCGCGGCGTTCCCAGCCGACGCTCGACTGGCTGGCCACGATCGTGGGGCTCGAGGCCAGGCCGAGGCCGGCGCCGACCACGAACGCGGCGCCGGCCACGCTCCAGAGCGAGGTGTCCGCGCCGAGCAGTGTGGTGAGCACCACGCCGACGACGATGAGCCCGGCGCCGATGAACGCGGTGTCGCGGAACCCGATCCGCATGTAGAGCCGTCCCGACAGCGACGCGGCGAGCGGCCAGCCGACGGTGAGCGCGGCCAGGGCGAACCCGGCCGTGAGGGCGTCGTGGCCGAGCACGCCCTGAGCGTAGGTCGGCAGGAACGAGCTGAGTCCCATCAGCGTCGCACCGACCACGAGGGCCACCAGGGTGCCGCCCACGAGGGTGCGCCGCGTGAACACCCACAGCGGCAGCACGGGCTCGGCCGCGCTGCGTTCGACCAGCACGAACCCGACCAGCGCCGCCGCGGAAGCGACGAAGATGAGGACGCCCACCACTGAGCCCCAGCCCCAGGCCACGCCGCCTTCCAGCAGCCCGAGGATCAGCAGCGTGCAGCCGCTGATGAGCAGGCCGGCGCCCGCGTAGTCGATGCGGTGGCGCGTGCGTTCGACGCGTTCGGCGAACTTCCGGTACAGCATCCAGGCGGCGATCGCACCCAGCGGCAGGTTCACGAAGAAGATCCAGCGCCAGCTCAGGAACTCGGAGAACACGCCACCCAGCGCCGGGCCGAGCACGGACGCGACGGCCCACACACCGGCGACGTAGCCCTGCACGCGCGCGCGTTCCTCGACGGTGTACAGGTCGCCGACCATTGTCATGCTGATCGGCTGCACGGCCCCGGCGCCAACGCCCTGCAGGGCTCGCGCGGCGATGAGCACCGGCATGCTCCAGGCCGCGCCGCACAGCACCGAGCCGAGCAGGAACACGGCGATGCCGAAGAACATCACCGGCCGGCGGCCAAGGACGTCGGCGAACTTGCCGTAGAGCGGCACGGTGACCGCCTGGGTGAGCAGGTAGACCGAGAACAGCCACGGGAACTGCGAGAACCCGCCCAGGTCGCCGACCACCGAGGGCACGGCCGTGGCGATGATCGTGCTGTCGAGCGCGACCAGCCCGGTGCTCAGCATCACCGCCGCAAGCACCGGCCCGCGTTCGGAGCGCAGGCCGACGGCCTTTTTCGTGGTCGCCGGCGTCTCGGCGGGGGTGCTCATCGGCGGGGTCTCCTTCGGGGTTCCCAGGGGCCGGGACAACTGTTTCGCAACGGTAAGCATTTCACGAACGAGTGACTGTCGGACAGTCTTGGCGGGCCAGCCATGATGAGGGGATGGACACGTGGGTGCGGCCGATCCGCCGCGGGTGGGTGGTGCGCGGCGAGGTGCCGGGCCCGGACGTCGACGAGTTCGCGGAGCCCGACGCGGTGGTCACGGCCCTCGCGTCCCCCGGCGCGGCGGGCGACACGCTGCTGGCGGTGCAGCACCCGGCGCGCACGCCCGCGGCGTTGGCGCGGGGCCTCGACCTGGCCGCCGCGCTGCCTTCGGCGCGGGCCGCGCTGGCCCGCATCCGGGCGCGGCACTACCGGTCGGTGGCGGGGTTCGTCGCGCCCTACCGCATCTCGGGGCCGGACGGCGTCGCGGTGGGCGTGCTGTGCCTGGTCGACGTCCGTGAGCTGACGGCGGGCGGGTCCCACGTGCGGCACACGGAGGAGGTGTACCCGCACGTGGTGGCCGAGCGCGCCGCGGTGCTGGCCGGGCTGGGCACCGCGACGAGTGCCGCGCTGCTGGTGCCGTCGTCCGGCGGCGAGGCGCTGACCGCGGCGGTGGAGGCGGCGTGCGCGGCGCTGGGGCCGCCGGACGTGTCCACTGTGGATCAGTCGGGGCGACGGCACGAGCTGTGGGTGGTTCCGTCGGGGACTTTGCAGGAACGTTTGGTGGGGGCCGCGTCGGCTGCGGATCTTCTGGTCGCGGACGGGAATCACCGCGTGGCCGCGGCTGCGCAGACGGGTGCGCTGCTGGCTTTGGTTACCGGCGGACCGCGGTTGCGGATCGGGGCCATCCACCGGGTGCTGACGGGGACGGGGCTGACGTCCGATGCGTTGGCTTCGGCTTGGCGTGGGGTCGGGTTGGAGGTTTCGGAGATCGTCGACGCCACTGCGCCCGCTGTTTCGGGTTCGGTGGTGGTACTGGCCCGGCCGTCTTCCTTGCGGGTGGTGTTGCCGCCGGCCGACGAGCTGACGATCGACCACGCTGTGGTGGAGCAGCTGCTGTTGGGGGAGGCTCTCGGTTTGGATCTGGACGGCCCGCACGTGCAGCCCTTGCCGGCCGGCCGCCCTGCACCTCCGGATGCCGACGCGGTGGTGCAACTGGCGCCCGTCGAGTTCTCGACCGTGCTGAAGGTCCACGCGGCCGGCCTGCGCATGCCCCGCAAGGCGACTTACTTCACCCCGAAACCTCGGGGTGGGCTGGTTCTCGCGGAGATCTGAGGGTCTTGGCGACGATGGAGTGGTATGCCGTCCGCTGCGTTTTCCAGTGGCCCCTGTGGCAGGGCACGCCGTTCGAAGAACGCATCACCCTCTGGCGTGCGTCCAGCCCCGCCTCCGCCCTCGAATCCGCGGAGCGCGAGGCTCGGCGTTTTTGCCTCGGAGAACGGGGTGACTTTCCTGGACTTCGCCCAGGCCTACGCCGTCGGTGAGACCGGCGCGCTTTCGCCGGGAACCGAGGTCGTCTCCTTGCTGCGCGACAGCCCACTCCCGCCGGAGGACTACGCGACCCGTTTCTTCGACACCGGTGGGGAACATCAGGGAGTCGTCGAACCGGGGGAGTGAGCGTTCACAGTGGAGACTCACGTCAGGCGGAACACCGACTCCGCGTTGGTCGAGTAGATCTTCGTCCGCACCTCATCCGACAAGGCCGACTCGTCCAGCACCGACACCGCCGCGTGGGGGCTCCAGCACGGGTGGTCGGTGCCGTAGAGGATGTTGTCCGGGCCGTAGTACTCCAGTGCCGTGCGGATGGTCAGCGACTGGGGTGCGACCGTATCGACGAAGACCCGCTTCAAATACTCCGAAGGCAGGCGCGGCAACCCTTCGATGCGAGCGTTCTTGTCGATACGCCCAGCCTGGTAGGGCAGCAGGCCACCGGCGTGGGTTTGGACGATGCGCAGAGACGGGTGGCGTTCCATGATGCCGCTGAAGATGAGGCGCAGCACCGTCACGCTGGAGTCGAGGAGGCGGCCGATGGACCGCTGGATGCCGTCCGCGTAGCCGGTGAGGACTTCGTTGAAGGCGAGGTCCGTCGGGTGCACGATGAGGGGGACGTCGAGCTCCGCGACCCGCTCGTAAAACGGCTCCAGGCGCAAAGCGTCAACGGTTTCCGAGCCGATCATCGAAGGCAGGTTCACCCCGCGGAGATCGAGTGAACCCACCGCGTGGTCCAGCACCTTCAAGGCCGTCGCCGTGTCCTGCAACGGAACCGCGGCCGTGCCGAAGAACCGGCCCGGGTGCAGGCGTTGCGCACGAGCGATTTCCTCGTTGTACGCGTACGCCTCGTCCAGCGCCTCGTCCGCCGGCATCTGGTCGAGCATCCCCGCCAGCACGCCGGTGGTGCAGACCACGACGGTATCGGGGCCGGTGGCGGCAAACGCCGCCTCGAAGCCCGCGTCGAGGTCGGACCAGATGGCCGGCAGCGGGATGAAGCCGCGGCCGTTGTTGTACAGGTAGCGGTAGCCGTCGCCGACGCGTTCGGTGCGGGGAAACGAGCCGCGTCGCGCCATGGTTTCGAAGTGGGACCGGGGGAACCAGTGGAAGTGGGTGTCCACCACGCGCATCGAAATTCTCCTCAGCTCATCCGGTGTTCGGCGAGGATGCCGGCGAAGATGCGGTCGGCATCGGGGCGGTAGTTCTCGTGCAGGGTGCGGAACAGTTCGTGGCAGCGCGTGGCCGGCCAGTCGCCCGGCAGGTGCTCGGCGGGCAGGTGCGGGGTCTCGCGCAGCAGCTGGCGCCACGCCGACGCCAGGATCAGGTCACGGCCGAGGTCGTCGAGAGCCTCGGGTACGGGGTCGGGCACGTCCCAGGACCGCAGGAACCGGTCGTAGCGCGCGGCCAGCTCGTCGAGGTGCCACGTGCGGGAGATCATCCCCTGCACGTCGTCGAACTTCGGGTACGCAGTGAACACCTCGACGTGCTTCTCGACGCCCGCGCCGGGCAGCTGCGCGAGGATCGCCGACACGTCGCGCTCGCCCGGCGCGAGCCACACGCCGTCGCGCAGCAGCCCGAAGCTCTCCCACGCGAGGCTCCGCCGCAGCAGGTGGCGTTCCTTGCGGTGCGTCTCCGGCAGCGAGAAGCACAGGACCGTCCACGCGCCGGGCGGTTGCGGCCCCTCGCCTGTGTCGTGGAACGTCCGCTGCTGCTGCACGCGCACCACCCGCAGCCCGACCTCCGACGCGCGGAAGTACGCCGCGCGGCCCTGGCGCGAGCGGTCCAGCAGCCCGCGCTCGGTCATCCGCGACAGGGTGAGCCGCGTGGCGTGCGCGGACACGCCGATCCGCGCGAGTACCTCGATGTACCCGGCGGTCGCGATCTCGGGGTTCGCCTCGAGGCAGTAGCGGCCGAGCATCGTCATCAGCACCGTCTGTGGCGTCGGCGCGCGGCTCAGGTCGGGTGCGGGTCGGTCGGTGGTCAGGACGAACCCCCTGTTCTCACGCCCGCCGCGGCGTTCTCCGGTGACCTGTCGAACGTACCCCCGAGTAACGGCAGCACGTGCTCGCGCAGCACCGACACGGTCGAGGGATCCGGGCCCAGCAACGACTCCGCGACCATCCGGGCCCGCGCCGGGCCCAGCTCGCGCTCGGCCAGCGTGACGAATTTGCCCACGATCTCGTTGTCCGGCAACGGGTTCCCCGGGTCACCCCGCGCGTCGAGCCGATCCGCGTGGACCTCACCCGACGCGGTGGTGATCTCAACCCGCGCGCCCCACTTGGTGGGATACGCGGCCGTGAGGTCGTCGGCCGACCCGACCTCGACGACCCGCGCCAGCTCCAGCACGGCCTCGTCGCGCAGCGCGCCGTCCTCGAAGTCCCACGGCGTGCAGTGCCCCCGCAGCGCTGAGATGGCCAGCACGAACTGGGCACTGCCCAACGCGCTCAACGCCGACCCGAACGGCGGCGGCCGATCGACGATCCCGGCCAGCTGCGCCGGCAACAGGCACCTCAGCCGCCGCACCGACGAGCGGGACCAGCCGCCCCCAGGACGCAACGACAGCACGGCGTCGATCGCGCCCTGCAGGTGTTTCGCCCCCGCGTGCGGCTTCAGGCTCGTCTCCGGCAGCAGAAACGGCTCCGGCAACGCGGCGTCCGAACGCCGCAGCGGCGAACGCGGGTCGTCGAGGATGTCGAGCGGGCCCGTCCAGCCGGAGTCGGCCGCGAGGAACGCGGTGACCGCGCGCTCCGCCGCGAACCCGGCCAGAAGGTACTTGCCGTCCGCCCGGTCCGTCGCGCCCGCGATCGACCCGCCCGCGTGCTGCGCGGCCAGCGCGATCGCCGACGCGGTGACGGCGAGCGGCCGGTCGAGGAGCACCGAAGCCGCGGCCGCACCGCCGAGCGGGGCCAGCAGAGCCGTCGGCCACCACCCGCGCCGGATCAGCCCTTCGCCCCCGATCGCGGACGCCGCGCCCAGCGCCACCTCGTAGCCGGCCAGGAACGCCCGCTCGTAGTCGTCGAAAGAAGCATCGGCAGGCAACACGGCCAGCGTCGCCGGCAACACCACGCACCCCGGGCACAGCACCGAACCGCGGTGGATGTCACCCGCTTCCCAGCCGTGGGCGTACACCCCGCCGAGGAACGCGGTCCGCCGCGCGGCGCCGTACTCCGCGGACAGGGTGTGCGCGAGCCCGGCCACCGAGCCGGCGAGCGTGGTGTGGCCGGCGATGAGGGCACCGACGGCGTCGGTCAGGTGGGCTCGCACGGCGGCCCGGACCGCGGGCGGCACCGGCCGGGAACCGACCGAGTGCGCCCGCGCGGCGAGCTCATCGACGAGCGACATCTGCCTGCGTGGCCCGGAGCCGGCCGGTCGACGGCTCGTCCACCCGCCCGTCGGCCGTGAGCACGACGCCGTACAGCTCACGCGCGGCCTCGGCCGTCACGAAGCCGTCACGCACATCCTCCGCGACGTCCGCGGCCGGCCGCTCCGACGGCGAACCCCAGCCCCCGCCGCCCGCGGTGCGGAAGGTGACCTTCGACCCCGCCTGCAACGCCAGCCCGGTGTGCTTCTTCACGTGCTCCGGCTGCCCGCCCGGCTGCGTGACGATCGTGTCGTTGACCGCGCCCGCCTGACCGCCGCGCAGGCCCCACGGCGGGCAGGTCGTGCGCTCGTTGGCGATGTTGGTGAACATCGCCTGCTGCGGCTCCACGTCGATCTCCAGGCCCAGCCCGCCGCGGTGGCGACCCGCGCCACCGCTGTCGGCGCGCAGCTCGTGACGCGTGAACACCAAGGGGTAACGCGCTTCCTGGATCTCGATGGGGATGTTGCGCACGTCGCCCTGGCACACCGACACGCACGCGCTCGGGCCGTCGCCGACGGGACGCCCGCCCCAGCCGCCGCCGTTGATGTTGAGGCACACGAACCGCGAGCCGGTCTTCTCGTCGATGCCGTGGAAGGTGAAGCCGGACATGTCGCCCTTGTGCGCGGCCGGCACCTGGTCGGGCAACGCGTCGGCCAGCGCGCGGATGATCGTGTCGACCACCGTCGGCAGCGAAATGCTCCACTGGCCCAGCGCGGCCGGGGACTTGGCGTTGAGCAGTTTCCCTTCCGGCAGCACCACGTGCAGGTTGCGGAAGGACCCTTCGTCGACCGGGTGGGTCGGCAGGGTCAACATCTTGAACGCCACGCGCGCGGCCGCGACGCCGCCCGACTTGCCGGAGTTGAGCGGGCCCTTGACCTGCTCGTTGATGTCGGAGAAGTCGATCGTGAGCTCTTCGCCCTTCACGATCACCTTGAGGTCGAGCGTGATGCGCTTGTCGAGGTCCTGGCCGTCGTTGTCCATCCACGCGGACGCCGTGTACTCGCCGTCGGCCATCTGCGCGACCGCGTGGCGCGACAGGCGTTCCGACTGGTCGCGCATCTCGGTGATGCAGGCCATCACCGTGTCGAGGCCGTAGCGCTCGGCGAGCTCGGCGATACGACGCTCGCCGAGACGGCAGGCCGCGATGGCCGCGCGCAGGTCACCCAGCGACGATTCGGGGATGCGGATGTTGTCCTTGAGGATCTGCATCACGTCGGCGTCCCACTCGCCGGCCTTCATCACCTTGATCGAGCGCAGCTGCAGGCCCTCGGAGTAGATGTCGGTGGTGGCGGTGGAGCCGAATCCGATGCGCGAGCCGCCGATGTCGACCCAGTGGGCGCGCACCGCGGGGAACGCCACCACCTTGCCGTCGACGAAGATCGGCGTGTAGACCACGACGTTGTTGAGGTGCTGGCCCGCGACGTACGGGTAGTTCATCACCAGCGCGTCGCCGGGTTCGAAGCCCTCGAGGCCGTGGCGCTCGATGCCGTCGGCCACGGAGACGCCGAGGTCGGCCAGGAAGATCGGCAGGCCGCCGAGGTTCTGGGCGATCAGCTCGCCCTCGGTGTCCACCAGGCCCACGCAGTAGTCCTGGACCTCGAAGATCATCGGGTTGTAGGCGGCGCGGCGCAGCGCGGTGGCCATCTCGTCGGAGTACGCCACGAGCGCGCAGCGGACCACTTCGAGCGTGACGGGGTCGATGGTGTTCCTCATGCGGGGCTCCCCACGGAGACGACGAGCGAAAGGTCGGGCGCGACGGTGAGCACGTCGCCGGCGTAGAACACGACCGAGGACGTGGCTTCCTGCACCACGGCGGGACCGGTGATCCGGTGGCCGGGCCGCAGCGCCTCGCGGTCGTAGACGGGACAGGACACGGGTTCCGGGCCGCCGCCGTGCAGCACCACGGGCCGGTGCTCGACCGGCTCCGGCTCGCCCGAGGCGGTTTCGACCTCGGCCGCGTTGCCCGCGGTCGTTTCGAGCGGTAGCGAGATCACCGTGCGGACACCGACGGCCTCCACCGTCTCGTCCGACGCGTGGTGGCCGTAGAGCCGGTTGTGCATCTCGTCGTACAGCGCACGCACGGCCGCGTGGTTCGAAGTGGACAGTCCCTCTTCGGGCACCGGCACGGGAATCGTGAACTCCTGGCCCTGGTAGCGCAGTTCGAGGAAGTGCTGCAGCACGGGCGCGGTCGCCGGCTCGCCGACGTCGGCCCGCAGCCGCGCCCACGCCTCGGCGCCCAGCGCCTTGAGCGTGATCGCGTACTGCTCCACTGTGGACGATTCGAACTTCGCCAGGTGCGTGCGCGTGAGGTCGTGGCGCACCTCGGAGTAGAGCATGCCCTTGGCCGAGAACTGCCCGGGCAGCACGGGAACCACGACCGTGCCGATGGTGAGTTCACGCGCGATGGACACCGCGTGCAGCGGGCCCGCGCCGCCGGTCGCCACGAGCGCGAACGTGCGCGGGTCTTCGCCCTTCTCCACCGAAACCGCGCGCACGGCCAGCGACATCTGCGCGTCGGCGATGGTCACGATCCCGCGCGCGGCGGCCAGCAGGTCGAGGCCCAGCGGTTCGGCGACGTGCTTCGTGATCGCGGCTTCGGCGGCCGCGCGGTCCAGCGGCATCTCGCCGCCTAGGAACCGGCTCGCGCCGAGGCGGCCGAGCACGAGGTTCGCGTCGGTCACCGTCGGGCGGTCGCCGCCGCGGCCGTAACACGCGGGGCCGGGTGCCGCACCGGCGCTGACGGGGCCGACCTTGAGCGCGCCCGCGGGGTCGACCCACGCGATGCTGCCGCCGCCGGAGCCGACCTCGACGATGTTGACCACGGGCAGCGCCATCGGGTGCCCGGTCGCGTAACCGCCGATGAAGTAGCCCGGGCTGATGTCGACCTGGCCGTCCTTGACCAGGCTGGTCTTGGCCGTGGTGCCGCCCATGTCGAACGAGATCAGCCGCGGCAGGTCGAGGCCCGCGGCGAGCGCCGACGCCCCGATCACCCCGGCGACCGGACCCGACTCCATCATCCGCACCGGGCTCTGCCGCGCCGTCTCGACGGACATGATGCCGCCGTTGGACTGCATGATCAGCAGCCGGCCGCGGAAGCCCCGGGCCTCCAGCCGCGTGGTCAGCGAGTCGAGGTAGCGCGACACGACCGGGCCGACGTAGGAGTTGAGCACCGCGGTCGACGTGCGCTCGTACTCGCGGTACTCGCGCATGATCTGGTGCGACAGCGTCACGTACGCCTCGGGCCACAGCTCGGTGAACAGCCGGCCCAGCTCGAGCTCGTGCTCCGGGTTGGCATACGCGTGCAGCAGGCAGACCGCGACGGACTGCACGCCCGAGGACTTCAGCTCGGTGATCAGCTCCCGCGCGGCGGCGACGTCGAGCGGCGTGCGCACGCTGCCGTCCACGAGCACGCGCTCGCGCACCTCGCGTCGCAACCGGCGGGGAACCAGCGGGTCGGGCTTGCCGAAGAACAGGTTGTACGGCTCGGAACGGTTGCCGCGCCCGATCTCGTAGACGTCGCGGAAGCCCTCGGTGGTGATCAGCGCGGTGGCGGCGCCGGCGCGCTGCAGCACGGTGTTGATCGCGATGGTGGAGCCGTGCAGGAACAGTTCGGTGTCGGGCAGGTGCGCGCCCAGCTTGTCGAGCCCGTCGAGCACGCCTTCCGCGTGGTCGTGCGGGGTGGTCAGGGTCTTGGCGGTGCTGAAGACGCCGTGCTCGTCCACGGCGGTCAGGTCGGTGAACGTCCCGCCGATGTCGGCGGCGATCTGCTTCACGAGGTACCTCTTTCCTGGAAAGCGGTCAGGGGAGTTCGGTGCGCCAGGAGTCGGCGAGGGATTCGAGCTTGCGGGCGCCCACGTTGAGCAGGACGCCGACCACGATCACCACGAACACCGAGGCGAGCACGTCCGTGGTGCCGAGGTGACCGGCGAAGAAGCTGATGTTGTAGCCGATCCCGCCGTCGCCCGCGAAGAACTCGCCCACGACCACGCCGACGAGCCCGCGGCCCACGCCCAGGCGCAGCCCGGCCATCACCGTCGGCACCGACGCGGGCAGGATCACCTTGCGCAGCAACGCGGTCTCACCCGCGCCGAACGACACCGCGGTGCGGATCAACTTCGGGTCGACGTTGCGCACGCCCTGGGCGGAGTTGACGATCACGGGGATCACCGACATCAGGAACGTGATGGCGACGACCGTCGGGCTGCCGAGGCCGAACATGAGCACCAGCAAGGGGAACAACGCGATGATCGGCGCCGAGTAGAGCAGCCACACGTACGGTTCGACCACGTAGTCGACGTAGCGGTAGCGGCCCATCAGCAGTCCCACGGCGACGCCGACAACGCCGGCCATCCCGAAGCCGATCACCAGCTCCAGCGCGCTCGTGCCGATGCTGCGCAGCAGCAGCCCCGAGCCGATCTGGTTGCCGAGCGAGCCCGCGATGAGCACGGGGGAGGACGTCAGGAACGGGTTCACGAGGCCGGCCCACACGGCGATCTGCCACAGGATGGCGACCAGCACGAGGAAACCGCCGCCGAGCACGATCGGCATGGCCTTCTCCGGCACCCGCCGCCGCTTGGGGGGACGCACAGTGGTACTGACAGTGGTGGTCATCGGTTCACCTCTCCCACGACGTGGCGGCGGTGCCGAGCACGCGCAGCAGCGCGGTCACGATGTACCCGAAGATCCCGACCACGAGGGTCAGGAACAGCAGCGGGGCGACGTCGAAATTCTGGCCGTACGTGGAGATCAGCTGTCCCACGCCGTCCGTGCCGCCGTACAGCTCGGCCACGATCACGGCGATCACGCCGCGCCCGGCGCCGAGGCGCAGCCCGGCCATGATCGTCGGCAGCGCGCTCGGGAACAGGATCTTGCCGAACATCGCGCCGCCGCCCGCGCAGAACGCCCTCGCGGCCTGCACGAGCTTCGGGTCCGTCTCGCGGATGCCGGCCATGGCGTTCACCGCGATCGTGATCACGGCTTCGATGAAGACCATCGCGATCTTCGACGCCTCGCCGATGCCCAGCGCGAGCACCACCAGCGGCAGCAGCGCGAGCGACGGCGTCACGTAGAGGGCGACCAGCGCCGGCTCCAGCGTCTGGCGGATCCGCAGCTTCCAGCCCATCAGCATGCCCACCGGCACGCCGACCACGACGGCGAGCAGGAAGCCCGTGAAGAACTCGACAAGCGTCGTCTGCGCGTTCTCCCACAGCTCGCCCGAGCTCAGCAGGTCGCCGCCGGCCTGGACGATCGCCACCGGCGTGCTGGTGAACTCCACGTCGACCAGGCCGGTCGAGGCGGCCAGCTGCCACAGCGCGAGAACCACGACGACGCTGCCGAGCACGAACCGCGCCCGCACCGGCGGCAGCCAGCGCAGGCCCACCGCGCGGCTCGGCGGCGCCGCGGCCACCGGGCGCGGCGGCCGCGTGCGCAAGCCCTGCGTCATGACGGCACCGCCGCCTTGGCCTGCGCACCGAAGAGCAGCTCGGCCAGGTGCGTGCGGTACTTGCCGAACGCCTCGCTCGCGCGCACCGCGGCGTCGCGCGGACGCGGCAGGTCGATCTCGATCACCTCGACCACGCGGCTCGGGCTGCCGCCCATCACGAGCACGCGGTCGGCGAGGAACACGGCCTCGTCGATGCCGTGGGTCACGAACAGTACCGTTTTCCGGTCCAGGTCCCAGATCCGCAGCAGTTCGGTGGCCATCAGCTCGCGTGTCTGCGCGTCGAGCGCGCCGAACGGCTCGTCCATCAGCAGCACCTCGGGGTCGGTGGCCAGCGCGCGGGCGATGCCCACGCGCTGGCGCATGCCGCCCGACAGCTGGTGCGGGTGCGCGTCTTCACGCCCGGCCAGGCCGACCAGCTCGATGAAGTGCCGGGCCCGGTCCAGCCGCGTCGCCTTGTCGACACCCTGCATCTCGAGTCCGAACGCGACGTTCGCGAGGATCGTGCGCCACGGCATCAGCGACGCGTCCTGGAACACCACCCCCCGGTCGGGGCCGGGCTTGCTGACGACCTTGTCACCGATGCGGATCTCGCCGGCGGACGGGCGCAGCAGGCCGTCGGCGGCCAGCAGCACGCTGCTCTTGCCGCAGCCGCTGGCGCCCACGATCGTCACGAACTCGCCGTCGCGCACGTGCGCTTCGAACCCGTTCACCGCCACGAACGATTCGCCCTTGCCGGGGTAGGAGATCTGCAGGCCGTCGAAGGTGATGTCTGCCATCGGGTCCTCCGTTCAGCTGGTCTTGGGCAGGAAGCGGGTGTCGAGCCACTGCGAGTCGGGCAGCCGTTTCGCGAACACCTTGCCCTGCAGGCCCATCTGCCAGAAGTCGTCCATCGCCTTGGCCGAGGGCATGCGGCCGTCGGGGTAGAGCTGATCGATCCACTCGGCCATGCTGGCCTTCGCGTCGTCGACGCTGATCTTGAGCGCCTTGGCGATCGACTTGGCCGCGGCGTCGGGCTGGTCCTTGGTCATCTGCATCGCCTGCGACAGCGTGTCGACGAACTTCTTGGCCCGGTCGGGGTTGTCGTCGACGAAGCCGGGCTTGCTCCACGTGACGTGCATCGGGTAGCTGTCGACGAGGTCCTTGAGGTCCAGGATCTTGTTGTAGCCGGCCTTTTGCGCGTAGACCGTCTGCGGCTCGGTGAAGATGTTGGCCTGCAGCTGGCCCGCCTTCATGGCCGCGAACCGCGCCGCCGAGGCGCCGCCCTGCACGACCTTGATGTCCTTGTTGGGGTCGAGCCCCGCCTTGGCCGCGGCGAAGCGCGTGAGCAGGTCGGTGGACGAACCGATCGTGGTCACGCCCCAGTTCTTTCCCTTGCCCTGCGCCACGGTGTGGATCTCGGGCACGGCGTACCAGGCGAACGCCGTCATGTCGAAACCGCCGTAGATGACCTTCACGTCCTGGCCGGCTTCCTCGGCCGTGAGCGGCCCGGTGAGCGAGCCGACGGCGACGTCGACGTCACCGGAGAGCACGGCTTTCGCCAGCTCGGCGTCGCCCTTGAACGTGACGGCCTTGACGGTGAGGCCGTGCTGCTTCCAGAGGTTCTCGTCGTTGGCCAGGTAGACCGACGCGAGGGTGGTGGCCTGCACCGGCAGGCCGAGGGTGATCGTCTCACCGCCGCCGGAGGAGGCGGCACCACCCGAGCCGCACGCGGTGGCGACGAAGGCGAGAGCGATGGCCGGTAACGCGAACCGCGTCCGGCGGAGAGTTTTCCATGGCACGGGGGAGACCTCGATTGTGTCCAGGGGGAGACCGGGACGCGGGGGAACTTTGCCGCCTCGGTCTGGAATCGGGCGAGGTGTCGACCATGAGAAGCATCGGGAGGTGCACCTCTTTGTGCTCCGGTCAGTGTGACTCTCGATCTCGACGCGCGTCAAGAAGTTGAGAAACATCGTTTGGCCCGGGATTTCCCACCGGACCGCGGGCGCGACGAAACCCCCGGCGGACGCGAAGTCCTTGCCCGCCAGGGGGTTTCACCGTTCACGTCCGTCCTAGCGGAACACCTCCGGCCGGTTCTTCGCGAGGCTGATCAGACCGCCCGCCTCGAGCATGTCGACGAGGAACGGGTCGGCCGCGGCGCCGCGGATCGTCGTCTGCGTGGTCAGGTTGGTGAACTCACCGGTGGTGAGGTCCACGCGCACGCGGTCGCCGTCGGCGGCGAAGTCGGGGTTGAGCCCGACTTCGAGCGCCGGCAGGCCGACCTCGAAGCAGTTGCGGTAGAACGTCCGGGCGAACGTTTCCGCGACCACGCACCCGATTCCCGTGGCTTGCAACGCCTTCGTCGCGATGGCGCGGCCCGAGGACTGCCCGAAGTGCTTGCCGGCGAACACGATGTCACCGGGCTGCACCTGCTTCGGGAACTCCGGGTTGAGGTCTTCGAGCACGTGCTGCACGAGGATTTCCATCGGCTCGAACACGTACTGGGTCTTCACGAGCCGGTCGGTCGGGATGTTGTCCCCGAACCGCCAGCAGCGGCCCTCGAACTTCACGATTTCCCTCCCGTTTGGACGGTCGAGGCGATGACACCCGCGACGGCCGACGCGGCGACGGTGGCCGAGGACGCGAGGTACATCGACGCGTCGGGGCTGCCGTTGCGGCCGGGGAAGTTGCGGGCGTGGGTGGAGATCATCGTCTCGTCGGACGCCATCGCGCCCATGTTGTAGGCCTGGTTCGAGCCCGTGCTGGGCGGGAACCACGTGGCACCGGCCTCGTGCAGCGCGAGCACCAGCCCCTCGCGCGCGGCCTCCGCGAACACCTCACGGCTGGAGGGCACGAGGTGGAACCGCGTGTCCGGGTGCACCTTGTGCCCGGCCAGGACCTCGGCCGCCGTACGGAAGTCCTCGAGCCGGCCGCCGCCGTGGCCGCCCAGCTCCGCGTACTGCACCGGCGTGCCGGCGACCTCGGCCACGGGCTTGACGTTGCCGACGGTCGGCGGGCAGGCGACCGTGGGGTCGACCTCGCCGACGTCGAAGCGCAGCACCTGCGCCGCTTCCTCGCCGTCACCGTGCACCAGCAGGCCGGCGTCGCCGCCGGGCAGCGTGCGCACGAACGCCTCGGTGACCTCGTCCGGCTCGACGAAGCTGCACTTGGCACCGAGATCCACACACAGCAACGGGAAGAGCCAGCGGTCCCAGAAGGACAGTCCGCGCACGTACGGGCCGCCGAATTCCACGGCCCGGTAGTTCAGCTCGCCCTCGCCGATGCGGCCGACCAGCCACAGCGCGATGTCGCGCGGCGTGACGCCGGGCTTCGGCGTCCCTTCGAGGTGGACCCTGGTCGTCTCCGGCACCTTGAACCACGCTTTGCCGTACGGCAGCACGGTTCCGGCGTGGGAGTCGTTGCCGAGCGCCACCGCGAGCGCGCCCATCGTGCCGTGCACCGGCGTGTGGCTGTCGGACCCGACCACGATCATGCCCGGCTTGATGTGCCCGTTGCGCACCACGGCGTGGTGCAGGTTGCCGTTGCCGCAGTCGTACAGCTTCAGGCCGTGCTTGCGGGCCCACCGGCGGTTGTGCTGCAGCACGTCCGCCTGCTGCTCAGTCGGCGGCGCGAAGTGGTGGTCGAACACCATCACGGCCCGCTCGGGGTCGGGGATGGGCACGTTCACACGCTTCTCGTACACCTGCGAGGTGAGGTACCCGGACAGGTCGTGCATGATCAGGCGATCCACTTTGGCCACGACGATCTCGCCGGGCTCCACGGACTCGCGGCCGCTGGCGCGGGCGAGGATCTTCTCGACGAGGTTCACGCGACCACCGCCGTCGCGACGATCTCGCGGGGGTCGGTGATCACGCCGCGGATGGCCGACGCCGCGGCCGTGGCCGGGCTCGACAGGAAGATCTTCGAGTCGTAGCTGCCCATGCGGCCCTGGAAGTTGCGGTTCGCGGTCGACAGCGTGGTCTCGCCGTCGGCCATCGCGCCGCCGTTGCCCGCGCACGCCCCGCAGCCGGGGTTGGTGATCATCGCGCCGGCCTGGATCAGCTTCGTGAGCACACCGCTGTCCGAAGCCTGCGCCATGATCTTCGCCGACGCCGGCGTGACGATCAGCCGCAGGCCTGGGGCTACGCGGTGGCCGGCCAGCACGTCGGCCGCGATCACGAGGTCGTCGTACTTGGCGTTGGCGCACGAGCCGATGAAGACCTGGTCGAGCTTCGTGCCCGCGACGTCACCGACGCCCACCACGTTGTCGACCGTGTGTGGCACCGCGATCTGCGGGGCGAGCGTCGGCCCGTCGAGCCGCACGGTGGCGCGGTAGGTGGCGCCCTCGTCCGGCAGCAGGATGTCCAGCTCGTCGCGCGGCACGCCGGCCTCGTCCAGGTAGGCGAGCGTGGTGTCGTCCGGGGCCACGAAGGCGTTCTTCGCACCCATCTCCATGGCCAGGTTGCAGAACGTCATGCGTTCCGAAACCGACATGCCCTCGACGTAGGAGCCGGAGAACTCCACCGACTCGTAGGTGAGCCCGTCGGCACCGAGGTCGCCGATGAGCTTGAGCATGATGTCCTTGGCGTAGACGCCCGGGGCGAGGTCGCCGTCGATCACGATCCGCACCGACTCGGGCACCTTGACCCACAGCTTGCCGGTCACCCACGCGGCGGTGATCTCGCTGAACCCGACGCCGGTGCCGAACGCGCCCAACGCGCCGTAGATCGTGGAGTGCGAGTCGGTGCCGATGATGAACTGGCCGGGCCGCACGAGCCCGTGCTCCATGAGCACGATGTGCGCGATGCCGCTGTTGACGTCGAAGAAGTTCTTCACGCCCATCTTCTGCGCGAACTCGCGGCACAACGCGTGGTCCGCGGCGGTTTTCGCGTTCATGGCGGGGGACAGGTGGTCCATCACCATGGCCACGCGGTTGACGTCGTAAAGCTCTTCGACGCCCATCTTCTCCAGCGTGCGGATGCAACGCCAGCTCGCGGTGTGGCTCATGTACAGGTCGGGGAACGCGTCGACGATCTGGCCCGGCACGAGGTCCGCGACCCCGGACGCGCGTTCGATCGCCTTCTGCGCGAAGGTCTTGGCGGTCACTGCTTTCCTCCCGCGAAGCTCGCCATCAGGTGCGGGATCAGGCCACCGTCGGCCATGATCTCCCGCAGCACCTGCGGGTACGGGCTGAAGGGGAAGGTCTGCCCGCCCACCTCGACCGTGCCCGCGTCGTAGTCGACCCACATCTCGCCGCCGTCGGCGGCCGCTTCCGCCGCGGCGGGCGACTCGACCGCGACGAGCCCGGTGTTGATGGCGTTGCGGAAGAAGACGCGGGAGAAGGAGGCCGCGACGACCGCCTTGATCCCGGCGCCGATCAGGCACGTGGCGGCCTGCTCCCGCGCGCTGCCGCAGCCGAAGTTGCGGCCGGCGACGACGACGTCGCTCGCGCGCAGCCGCGCCTGAGTTTCCGGCCCCAGCGGCTCGAAGGCGTGCTCGGCGAGCTCAGCCGGGTCGATGCTCACGAGGTAGCGGCCGGGGATGATGACGTCGGTGTTCACGTTTTCGCCGAAGGTGATGATCTTGCCTCCGACGCGATGTTCACTGCCCATGGGGATTCTCCGCTCGTGGATCCGGTGGTGTGCGGCGGGAACCGGTCACGGGCTCGTCTCTTCCAGGAACCAGTCGGTCGGCACGGTGTGCCCGAGCTCGCGCTCCTCGGCCAGCGCCAGCGCCCGTGCGCAGACGGCCGCGAACTGGACGCCCATGCCGGTGTTGTTGGCGAACACGGTGATGTCGTCGGGGCTCGTGCGCCCCGGCGCCTCGCCCAGCAGAAGGTCGCCGAGCTCGCGGATGTCGTCCCACGACTTCAGGCCGCGGTTGACCGGGCCGAGGATGTCGTACTGCTTGTCGTGGTGCACCTGCTCGCGCGAGAGCACGGTGATGCGGTCGGCGCGGTCGAACGTCGTGTCATCCAGCTCGCGCCGGGTGGCGGTGCCGTCGGGCGAGGTGATCGCCGTGACGTGCGTGCCGGGTTCGAGCCAGGCGCCGTCGAAGCAGGCTTCCATGGCCGCGGTGGCGCAGGTGACGATCTGGCAGCCCGCCACGGCGTCGCGCCGCTCGTCCACGGCCACGATCTTGCGCCCGGTCTTCTCGCTCCACACTTTCGCGAACTGTTCGCGGTGCTCCGCCGTGGGGCTGTAGACGCGGACCTCTTCGATGTTCGGCCGCACCATCAGCAGGCACTCCAGGTGTGCCTCGGCCTGCCAGCCGGAGCCGAACATGCCGGCGACCGTCGCGTCCGGGTTGGACAGTTCCCGGATGCCGAGCGCCGAGGTGGCGCCGACGCGCATCTTCTGGATGAAGCTGTCGTGCATGATGGCGAGCGGTTCGAGCGTGGTCAGGCTGTAGAGCGTGACGAGCCCGACGTAGCGGCCGCCGGGTGCGGCCGGGATGAGCCGGCGGCGCTGCACGCCGCTGGGCAGCGTCTCGACGCCCGCGATGTCGGACGTGATCCGCAGCGCCCACACGCCGCTGGAGACGTTGCCGCCCTCCTGCGACTTGAACCGGAAGCGGAAGCCGGGGTGGCGGCTGTCCTCGACCGGGAAGTACGTGTGGTTGCGCGGCCGGTTGGCGCCCTGGCCGGCGTTGAGCTCCTTGTACGCCGTCTCCAGCGCGTCGAGCGTCTCGCCGGCGGTGAGCACCTGCTCGATGTCGCCGTTGGAAAGGATCCTCACCGCTGTGCTCCTGTCAGGTGTTCGGGTTCGCCTTCGGTGACGCGGACGGTCTCGGCCACGGCCGCGTTGCCGCCGTCGGCGAAGGCAACCTCCACGGACACCGCGCCCGCTTCGCCGTCGGCCAGTACGGCAGCCGGGTCCTGGGCGCGGAACTCGCCGCTCGTGGACAGATCGGCCTGGTTGACCCAGCGGACCTCGGCCTTGGCGCCGCCCGGCAGCTTCGCCAGCGCGGGCGCGGCGGCCTCGGCGAGCGAGCCGATCCTCGCGCCGGCCTTGGCTGCCGCGATGGCCGCGGTCAGCGCGTCCTTGATCGCGGCCGGCCAGCTCGCGCCGTCACCGAGGACGCGGCTCGAGTACACCCAGTTCATGCGGTACTGCCCGGTGACGCCGAAGGACGTCACGCCGTCCGAAGTGGACAGCGAGCTCGGGTACAGGTCGAGGAAACCGCCGCCGCGCAAGGCGCGTTCCACGGTCTCGACACGGCTGCCGGCGGTGCTGCCCTCCACCGTCGCCTTGGCCGCGGCGTCGTCGAGGATGCGGCCGGCCGCGCGCAGCAGCTCGGTCTCGGCCGCCGACGGGATGAGCCGCTGCTCACGGACCAGGCTGCCGAGGCGCTTGACCTGCCAGCCGGGCACCGCGGCCACGATCTCGTCGGCCACGTCGGCGGGCCACAGCGCGGCGTCGACCAGGCCGATGGTGCCGTTCTTCTTGCCCAGCAGGTACTTCGCGACGAGGTCGGCGAAGTTCTTGCCGCCGCTGAACTCCGTGACCTTCGACGAGGCCTTCATCCAGTTCTGCACCCGCAGCGACAGCTTGGTGAGGAACGTGACGGGTCCCTCGGCGGGGATCGCCAGCACGCCTTCGTTCCAGTAGAGGCACAGGTTGGTCAGGTAGGCGAGGTCGTCGGAGCGGGACACGTCGGCGTAGACGAACGCGACGTCGACGCCCTGGGCCGCCATGGCCTTCTGGAGCGCGGCGACGCGGTCGCCCCACTCCTGGTCGGAGGTTTCCGCGGGGTCGAGTACGTGCAGACCTCGTTTCACGCCACGTCTCCTGTCTCGAACAGCTTCCGTTCGGTCGTGATCAGCACTTCACAGCCGTCGGCGGTCACGCGCACGGGGTCGCCGAGCACGTGGTAGCCGGCCAGCGGCGTGTAGGTGTTGGGGTGGATGATGAACACGGAGTTCTCGGGCAGCACGGTGTGGTTGCCCTCGATGATCGGCGTCTCGTCGAGGTGCAGGCCGTGGCCGTGGCCGCGCACGCGGGTGTAGTTGCTGGAGCAGTACTCGCCGTAGCCGTACTTGCGGAACACGTCGTTCTCGGCCACCGCCACCTCGTGGGCGGTGATGCCCGGGCGCACCACGGAGATGCCGGCCTCGACGGCCTCGTTGAACAGGTCGAACGACTTGCGCTGCCCGTCGTCGGCCTTGCCCACCACGGCGGAGCGGCAGATCTGCAGCCAGTAACCGTCCATCTTGGGCGTGAGCTCGGTCCGCACCATGTCGCCCGCTTCGAGCAGCCGGTCGCCGGGCGGGGTCATGCCGCGCACCTCGTCGCGGCCCGAAGCGATGAGCATGAAGTTGTCCTCGGCACCGAGGTTCTTCAGCCGCGCCTCGACCTCCGCGACGATCCGGTACTCCGGCAGCCCCGGCTCGAGCACGTCCACGAACGCTTCCCAGCCGGCCGCGCACACCACGGCGCTGCGGCGCATCCGGGCCAGCTCCCACTCGCTCTTCACCAGCCGCGCGGTGTCGAGCAGCTTCGTGGCCGACCCGACTTCGGCGCCCGGCGCCGCGGCGCGGATCGTCTCCATGAGCACGAGCGGCACGAGCTCGTGGTGGGCGATGCCGATGCGCCGCGGCGCCAGCTCCTTGAGGACCACGCCCAGCTCCGCCGGGTTCGCCGGGTCCAGCCGCCGGGCCTCGCCGACCCAGCCCTGCGCGGTGAACGCCGCGAGGTCCGAAGGCCGGGTCGAGAACGCCACCGCGTCACCCTCGGCGGGGAACACCACGAGCGCGGCGCTGCCGGCCGGGGTCACGTCGGTGAAGTAGCGGATGTTCTCGCGCCGCCAGGCCGGGCCGTAGGCGAGTACGACGTCGAGGCCCTGCTCGGCCATCGCGTCGCGGATCTTGCGGTGCCGCAGCTGCAGCTCCGCGAGGTCCTCGGGGGACAGGCCCGCACCGGCGGGTGCCGGGGCGTGGTCGATCGTCATGGATTCCTCCACTGTGTTTGTGGTGGGTTCGGTTTTTCGGTGTTGCTCGGTCAGTCAGGAGCGCGCCGGGGTCAGGGCGGCGGGCGCCCCTTCGCCGGTGATCTCACTCGTGATCTGCTCGACGGTGCGGCCGCGGGTCTCGAAGGTCGCCACGAGCGCGGCGATCCCGGCGAGGATGGAGATGATCCCGAAGACCAGGAAGAACAGGAACTGCGAAGCGTGCGCCGCCAGGATGAACCCGACGAGCACGGGCATGATGAGGCCGCCGACCTTCTGCCACGCCGCCGCCCAGCCGAGCCCGGTCGCGCGGCTCGCCGTGGGGTAGAGCTCGCTGGCGTAGGCGAAGAGCGTGCTGCCGGCGAGGCCGCTGCCGAAGAACGTGGCCAGCGAACCGAGCACGATCACCGCGCCGGTCGCCGACGTGGTGCCCCAGGCCAGGCAGAACAGTCCACTGAGGATGAATGCCCCGCCGAGGACGACGCGGCGGCCGATCCGGTTGATCAGCTGCCCGGCGAGGATCGCGCCGACCACGCCGGCGGCCGTGATGATCGCCGTGTAGCCGAAGCTCTTGAGCAGGTCCACGCCCTGGCCTTCCAGCACGGACGGCAGCCAGCTCGAGAGCCCGTAGAGGAACGCGCCGGCGCAGACCTCCATGAACCAGATGGCGATCGTGTAGCGCAGGTAGTGCCGGGCGACGAGCGTGCGCACGGTGCCGCTGGTCTCGGGTGCCGAGTGCCGGGCGGCGGGAGCTTCGGTGGGGTTACCGCCTCGGCACAGGCCGCTGACGATGGCCGCCGCTTCGGCGAGGCGCTCGCGGCGCAGCAGGTAGCGGACCGACTCCGGCAGCGTCGCCAGCATGAACACACCGACGAGCACCGGCACGGTGGCGATCACGAACATCGCACGCCAGCCGAACGCCGGCACCACCGCGGTGCCGACCGCGGCCGCCGTCGGCAGCCCGATCAGCCACGCCGCCGTGGCCGCGGTGACGAGCGGGCCGCGGTGGCGCGAGGGCACGAACTCGGCGATGTAGGGCAGGACCACGGCGATCTCGGCGCCGAGCCCGATCCCCTGCAGCGCGCGGAACGTGACCAACGCGCCGAAACTGGGTGCGAACACCGCGGCGAGTGAGAACACGGCGTAGACGATCACCGTGATCGACAGCGGCACCTTCCGGCCGAACCGGTCGGACACCGTGCCGGCGACGGCCGCGCCCACGAGCATGCCCGCGAACAGCGCCGAGGAGAACACCCCGGCCGACTCGCTGGTGAGGTGGAAGGTCTTGATGACACCCGGCAGGATCACGCCGGTCAGGTTGATCACGAACCCGCACAGGAAATGTCCGATGAGGACGGTTACGTAGATCCTCAGGTGCCGTGCGGTGAACGCCGACTCGTCGAGGCGGGAGAGCAGGGAGTGGGACGAGGTCGCGGGGGACGGGGGCATGTGGGGCCACCTCCTTGTGGCTTGGAACAACCCAGGGCTTGTGAAACCCAGCAGCTCGTAGGCGGCGGCTGGTGCTACCCGGTGGCTCCGCGCCGCTCGACGCGGTGGTCGCGCGGCTCGGAACCCGTTGGCCGGCAACCCATCGGCGGTTCAGCGATCCGGTTGGGCAGGCCGGCGGGCTGGTGAGCCGTCGGTCTGCGGTCCGGTCGCATCGGGCTGATCGGTTGCCACCCGATGGCTTCGACGCCTCCGGCACCGCGGCACTCCGAAGCCGCCCGGCTCGGAAGCCGGGCTGTTCGGAGGCCGAGGGACGTCGGCCGGTGGCTCGAAGCCGTCCGGTTCGAAACCTCGTGGTGCAGGGCCGAATGGCCCAGCGTCAAACGGTTCCGACCCGGTGTCGTGCGGTGGTGCTGACCCTCCTTGGGTCTTCTTCCGTCACCGGTCGTCCAGGTTGCCCTGGACGTCGAAGTAGAGCTGCGAGAGCGCGGGCAGCAGCTGGTCGCGCATCTCGGAGGTGAGGCCCGCGGTCAGCTCGGCCGCGAACTTGTCGAGGGTGCGCCGGGCGGTGTCCCGCGCGTTGACGCCCTTGGTGGTGAGCTCGAGTTGCATCGTGCGCCGGCTCGTGGCCGAGGGGCGGCGCGAGAGTAAGCCCTGGTTCACCATCTTGTCGACGCTTTCGGACATCGTCGACGGATTGCGGTGCGCGAGCTTGCACAGCGCCGTGAGCGACGTGTGGCCGCTCCCGACCCTCGAGAGGATCCGGTACTGCCGGATGGTGAGCGGCAGCTCGAGCTCGGCGAGCAGCTCCGTCTGGAGCCGGGTCAAGCGCCCGCCCAGTGCCAGCAAGACCTCGCCGAGGCCCGCTTCCGGGCCCAGCTCGTCGAAGGTCTCAGTGTCGTTGGTGGTCATTTTGGTCCCCGTACGTTCCGGTACCCGAAATAACGATGCCGCCGACTGTACGTCCGCCCCCGCGCTGTGGGAAGGGGTGATTTCGTGACGATGAGAGTCTTTCAGTGGGTGAAAACCCGGATGGTCCCCGGCGCACCGCGGGTGAGAGCTTCGGAAGCCGACCCCGACCGAAGGAGCTCTGAGGCGTCGATGGCAGCGTTTGCCCGAAACCAGTGGTATGTCGCCGCATACGGTCGCGAAGTGGGCCGGGAGCTGTTCTCCCGGACCGTGCTCGGCGAGCCGATCGTCTTCTACCGCACCGAATCCGGCGACGTCGTCGCTCTGGCCGACCGCTGCGTGCACCGCCGCTACCCGCTCTCGGAGAGCCGGCTCGACGGCGACAAGATCGTCTGCGGCTACCACGGCTTCACCTACGACAGCGCCGGCTCGTGCGTGTTCGTCCCCGGCCAGGCACGGATTCCGCGCACCGCACGGGTTCCGTCCTACCCGGTGGTGGAGCAGGACTCGTTCGTATGGGTCTGGATCGGCGAGCGCGAGCTGGCCGACGAGTCCACCATCCCGCGAGCCCCGTGGCTCGCGGACCCGGCCTACACCAGCGTGAGCGGCATGGAACCACTCGCCGCGCGTTACGAGCTGCTGGTGGACAACCTGCTCGACCTGTCGCACGAGACTTACCTGCACGGCGGCTACATCGGCACGCCGGAGGTCGCGAACACGCCGATCACCACGGAGGTCGACGAGGACCGCGGCATCATCTACGTCAGCCGCCACATGGCCGACGCCGAGTGCCCGTCGTTCTACGCCAAGTCCACGGGCATCGAAGGCCGGATCACGCGCTGGCAGGACATCGAGTACCACCCGCCGTGCCTGTACCTGCTGCACAGCCGTATCGCGCCCGTCGGTGTGCTGCCGAACTCCGACGGCACCGACCCCGACGGCTTCCACGTCGAGGTCGTCTACGCGATCACTCCGGAGACCGAGCACAGCACCCACGACTTCTGGGCCGTGGCAAGGGACTTCGCGCTCGACGACGCCAGTGTGTCCGATTTCCTCGCGGAGAACAACCGCACGGTCGTGCTGCAGGACGTGCGGGCGCTCGACATCCTCGAACGCGTCATCGAGGCCGAGCCCGAGGGGTACCAGGAGCTTTCGGTCAACATCGACACGGGCGGGCTGGCGGCGCGCCGCATCCTCAAGAAGATGGCGGCCGGCGAGAGCGCGCAGGTCGTGTCGTCGTGAGCGAGCGCGTGGCGATGCTGCGGGGCGAAAACGTGGTGCGCATCCACTGGAAGCTCGGCACGGACGTGCTCGTCGGCGTTTGTCACTGCGGGGCCGAGCACGAGTCGGAGGACCCGGTCGAGTTGTGGGACTGGCTGCTGGCCCACCCCGTCGGGCACGGCGGTCCGTCGGTGCCGGTGGTCCCGCCTGAGCGCGTGGCCGTCGCTGTCTGAGCGGTTTTGGAGGAGGAGACGATGAGCGTCCTGGCCACGGAGCTGGAGCTCGACGTGGTGCTGGCGGCCCCGGAACGGCTGGCCGACGGCGTCGTCCGGCTGACCCTGCGCGACCCGGCCGGCGCGGCGATGCCGGCGTGGGAGCCGGGTGCGCACGTGGACCTCGTGCTGGGCCCGGATCTCGTGCGGCAGTACTCGCTGTGCGGTGATCCGGCCGACCGGTCGGTGCTGCAGGTGGCCGTGCTGCACGAGCCGTCCGGACGCGGGGGCTCGGCGCACGTCCACGGACTGACCGGTGGCGAGCGGCTGCGCGTGCGCGGCCCGCGCAACCACTTCGGGATGGTGCCTTCGCCGCGCTACTTGTTCGTGGCGGGTGGCATCGGCATCACGCCGCTCGTGCCGATGCTGGCCGCGGCCGAGGCGGCGGGCGCCGAGTGGCGCCTGCTCTACGGCGGCCGCACGCGGGCGTCGATGGCCTTCGCCGCGGAACTGGGCGAACGCTACGGCGAACGCGTGGAGCTCGTGCCGCAGGACGAGCGCGGACTGCTAGACCTCGACGCGGCGCTGGCCGCGGCACCGGGCGCGGCCGTCTACTGCTGCGGCCCGGAACCGTTGCTGGCGGCCGTCGAGCAGCGGTGTGCGCCCGATTTGCTGCACATCGAGCGGTTCACGGCGCTCCCCGACACCGGTCCGCGCGACGCCTTCGAGATCGAGCTCGCCCAGTCGGGCCGGACGTTGGCGGTACCGGCGGACCGCTCGATCCTGTCGGTGCTCGAAGAGTCCGGCGTGCCCGTGTTGTCCTCCTGCCAGGAAGGTACGTGCGGCACGTGCGAGACCGGCGTGCTCGCGGGGGTGCCGGACCACCGCGACTCCGTGCTCACCGGCCCGGAGCGCGAGGCGGGTGACGTGATGATGATCTGCGTGTCGCGCTGCGCCGGCGCGCGACTCGTTCTGGATCTGTGAATCCGCGGGTAGCGTGAGGCGATGACCCGGCAAGCCCCGGCGACGGGCACCTCCGTGACCAGCAAGGTGCTGGCGCTGCTCGAGGCTTTCACCCCGGACGCCGCGGACCTCAGCCTCAGCGAGCTGGCCCGGCGTTCCGGCGTCTCCCTCGCGACCGCGCACCGGCGCGCGGCCGAGCTCGTCGAGTGGGGTGCGCTGGAACGCGACGCGGCTGGGCGCTACCGCATCGGGCTGCGGCTGTGGGAGGTCGCGTCGCTCGCTCCGCGCGGGCTCGGCTTGCGCGACGCGGCGATGCCGTTCCTGGAGGACCTGTACGAGGTCACGCACGAGAACGTCCAGCTCGCCGTGCGCGAGGGCCTGGAGGTCGTGTTCGTCGAACGCATCGCCGGGCGCGACGCCGTGCCGGTCTGGACCCGCGTCGGCGGCCGGTTCGCCTTGCACGCCACGGGCGTCGGCCTCGTCCTGCTCGCCCACGCGCCCGCGGCCGTGCAGGAAGAAGTGCTCGGAGCGCCCCTGCACAGCTACACGCCGAAGACGGTCTGCGACCCGATTCGGCTGCGCCGCACGCTCGCCGAGGTCCGCAAGCTCGGCTACTCCGTCAGCGACGGCCAGGTGACCGTCGACGCCCTCTCCGTCGGCGCCCCGGTCTTCACCGCCGACGGCACGGTCGCGGCGGCAGTGTCCCTTGTGGTGCGTGCCGGCAGCACGCAGCCGGGAGCGTTGGCGCCCGTGGTGATGGCGGCCGCGCGCGGCATCTGCCGGGCACTGGCGGGCGGGCCGGCGCGGGTGTTCCCGGCCGGCCGCACCCGCCCGTGACCTACTGCGGCGGAATGTCCGTCCAGCCCGCGTCGACGCGGGCGGTGCCGGGCGGCGCGATGAGGTACTGCGCGCCGTCGGCGGTGACGTAGACGGAAGTGGCGTTGACGCGACCCGTGGCGGGGTCGACGACGAGGCGCAGGCCGTCCGGCGGAATCGTCAGGCCCTGCCCGCCCGGCACGGCGCCGAGCGTGCCGACACCCGGGTACTCGGAGATCGCCCGGAACGCCGCGGCCCGCACCGCCGGCGGCGCCGGCAGCGTGGACACCAGCGAGACCAGCGACTCGAACGTCGCCCGGTCCCGCTCGGCGGCCGTGAACGGGCCGCCGCTCGTCCGTGCGGCGCTGTGCGTCTCGGCCTCGGCGATCCACGCCTTGAGCGCCGCCGGGTCGGTGGGCAGAGCGCGCAGCTGGGCGTAGGTCAGGTGCACGCCCACGAGCGAGAACGGCTGCGAGCCGGGCATCGGCATCGCCTTCCCGCCGGTCTTCGCGCCGCGGAACCACCAGTGCCCGTCGGGCTTGACCCAGTAGTCCGTGACGGCCGCGCCCGGGCCGGTCTCGGTGATCGTCACGTGCCAGTAGGTGCCCGTCGCGTCGGGCGAGCGCTCGGCGACGGTCGCGGCGGCGAGCAGCACCTGCGGCCCGGACTGGACAACGGGCGGCGCGGCGGGCGGGGCCGGGGCCGCGCTGAACACCGCGACAGCGACGGCCGCGGCCGCGATGGCGCCGGTCCCTCCGGCCAGCCACGCCGCGCGCAGCCCCCGGACCGGCCTCGCGGTGAGGCCGCGGGCGGGCTTGCCGGCGATCCGCTCCTGCAGCCGGCGGCGGCTCTGCGCCACGGCGGCGGGCGTCGGGTCGTCGGCGGCGAGCAGCATTTCGAGCTTCTGCAGGTCATTCATCGCGAGCCTCCTGGGCCAGGATCGGAGCGAGCTTCTGACGGGCGCGGTGCAGCCGGGAGCCGACCGTGCCGGAGGAGATGCCGAGGGCCAGGGCCACCGAGGCCGCTTTTCAATGGCTCCGTCGAGTTGCGCGAGCGCCACGAGCAGCAGCACGTCGCGTTCGCCGCGTGGGAGCTTCGCCAGCGCGGCCGCGAGCGTGCCACGCGCGGCGATCGCCGTGACCACACGGCTTTCGTGGCCCTCACCGGGCTCTGGCGCGACCCCCAGCCGCGTCAGGGCCCGGTAGTGGCGCGCTTCCTTGCGGTGGTGCCCCGCCACCAGGTTCGTGGCGATCCCGAACAACCACGGCCGCAGCTCGCCGCGCGCGGCGTCGAACTTCTGCCGCCGATCGAACGCGATCAGGAACGTCTCCGCCGTGACGTCCTCGGCGTCGCGCGAATCGAGCCGCGCCGCGACGTAGCGGTGGACGGCGGGGTAGTAGCGGTCGTGCACCTCGGTGAACGCCTCGGGTTCCAGCCGGAACCGCGCGGCCAGTTCGGCGTCACCCACCGATGCGGTCATGTCTCTGCCTCGCTCACGCGGGTTTCCTCCCAGTCGGGGACAGCTTTCACCACGTCTTCGCCGCAGCGGGGAAACTTCTTCCCGAACGGGCGAGGAAAGTCAAACCGGTGCTGGTCAGCCGCGACGCGGCCTACGATCGGCGCGTGGAGCTTCCCGTGATGCCGCCGGTGCGGCCGATGCTCGCCAAGGCCGTGCACGAGGTCCCCAGGACCGAGGGGCTCTGGTTCGAGCCCAAGTGGGACGGGTTCCGCTGCGTCGTGTTCCGCGACGGAGCCGAGGTGGAGCTGGGCTCGCGCAACGACCGCCCGCTCACGCGCTACTTCCCCGAGCTGGTCGAGCTACTGGGCGACGCGCTGCCGGAGAAGTGCGTGGTCGACGGCGAGATCGTGCTGGTCACGCCGCGGGGCCTGGACTTCGAGTCGCTGCAGCTGCGGCTGCACCCGGCCGCGAGCCGCGTGCGGAAGCTGGCCGAGGAGACGCCGGCGAGCTTCGTGGCGTTCGACCTGCTGGCCTTGGGCGACCGCGACCTCACGGCCGAGCCGTTCAGCACGCGCCGGCGGATCCTGGAAGACCTGCTCGGCGACAACCCGAGCGGCGGCCTGCAGCGCGTCCACCTGACCCCGCTGACCACGGATCCGGACACGGCCGAGGACTGGTTCACCCGCTTCGAGGGCGCGGGCTTCGACGGCGTGATGGCCAAGCCCGCCGATCAGCCGTACGAGCAGGACAAGCGCGTGATGTGGAAGGTCAAGCACGAGCGCACGGCCGACTGCGTCGTCGCCGGGTTCCGCTGGCACAAGGACGGCCAGGGCGTCGGCTCGCTGCTGCTCGGCTTGTTCGACGACGCCGGCGCGTTGCACCACGTCGGCGTGGCCAGCAGCTTCACGGCCAAAAGGCGCCGTGAGCTGGTCGACGAGCTGGCGCCCCTGCGGGAGAACGCGCTGGAAGGCCACCCGTGGCGCACCTGGGCCGAGTACGAGCCCGAGCCCGGCCGGCGGCCCGGCGCGAACAGTCGCTGGGCGCCGCAGAAGGACCTGTCGTGGGAGGCCGTGCGGCCCGAGTGGGTCGCGGAGGTGCGCTACGAGCACCTGCAGGGCGGCCGGTTCCGCCACGGCGGGCGGCTCGTGCGCTTCCGCCCCGACCGCGAGCCGGCGTCGTGCACATACGCGCAGCTGGAGGAAGCGCCGCCGGCCGAGCTGGCGACGTTGTTCGGGGAGGCGAGATGAGCGGGGTGGCCCTGGAGCTCGACGGCGTCGAGCTGACGATCTCCAGCCCGGACAAGGTGTACTTCCCCGAGCGCGGCGAGACGAAGCTCGACCTCGTGCGCTACTACCAGGCCGTGGCCGGCCCGCTGCTCGACCGCCTCGGCGGCCGGCCTCTGCTGCTGGAGCGCTACCCGGACGGGGCCGGCGGCAAAAGCTGGTTTCAGAAGCGCGTGCCCAAGACCGCGCCCGAGTGGCTCACCACCACCGTCGTCTCCACGCCCAACGGCACCACCAGCGACGCCCTCGTGGCCGCCGACCTCGCCCACGTGCTGTGGGCCGTGAACCAGGGCTGCCTCGGTTTCCACGTGTGGCCGAACCGCGCCGCGTCCCTCGACATCGCCGACGAGCTGCGCATCGACCTCGACCCGTCGCCCGGCATCGGCTTCCCGCAGCTGCGCGACGCGGCGGTGCTCGTGCGCGAGTTCCTGACAGGGCTGGGCATCGAGGTCCACGTGAAGACCTCCGGCTCGCGCGGCCTGCACCTCTACGCCATCCTCGAACCCCGCTGGGACGGCTACCAGGTGCGCGCAGCCGCCGTCGCCCTCGCGCGAGCCCTCGAACGTCGCCACCCGGACCTCATCACGGCCCAGTGGTGGAAGGAGGAACGCGGCGCGCGCGTCTTCGTCGACTTCAACCAGAACGCCCCGCACAAGACGGTTTTCGGCGCGTGGTGCGTCCGCCCGCGGGTCGGCGGCCAGGTCTCCACGCCGATCTCGTGGGACGGCCTCGCCACCGTCGTCCCGGACACGCTGACCCTGACTTCTGTGCCCGCCCTCGTGGCCCAGCACGGCGACCCGTGGGCCGGTGCGAACGACCGGCCGCAGTCGATCGAGCCGCTGCTGGAGCTGTCCCGCTCGGACCTCGCGTCGGGCCTCATGGACGCTCCCTGGCCGCCGGTGTACCCGAAGATGCCGGGCGAGCCGCCCCGCGTGGCGCCGAGCCGCGCGAAGAAGACCTGAGGCGCGTGGACATCGAGCCGTGCGAGACCACCGATCCGGCCTTGCATACCCTCGTCGCCGCCATGACGGCCGAACTCGTCGCCGTTTACGGTCTGCCGCCGGACGCCCGCCCGTCCCCCCTGCCTCCCCGCACCCACTACCTGATGGGCACCGGCGACGGCGTCGCCCTCGGCTGCTGCGCAGTTCAGCCCGAGGTCCAGGGCTGGTGCCTGCTCAACCGCATGTACGTCGCTCCGCCGGCTCGCGGGAGCGGGCTCGCCGCTGCCCTCGTGGCCGCCGCCGAGGACGTGGCCCGCCGGGGCGGCGCCACCGGAATGCGGCTCGAGACGGGCCTGCGGCAACCCGCGGCGATGCGGCTGTACGCGCGCGAGGGCTACCGGCGCGTCGCCGCGTTCCCGCCGCACGAGAACGACCCGGAGAGCGTCTGTTACCAATCCGGCCAAAAGTAGGCCGACCCCCGCGCGGCAACGTAACCGTTGCCAAGAAGCCATTCGGCCGTGGCTGTGGTCTGATTGGTAACGATCGGCACAGTACGCCAAAGACCTCGCCGCTCACTCGAACGGCAGGTCGAAGGCCAACTGATCGCCCGCACCCGGCGGTGCGCCCGAGAGGGTCGCCGCACAGTCCGGGCACGGCGTGACATCGCCGGTGCGCGGGGCCGCGAGGTCGATCGGCGTCCAGGTGCGCGATTCGCGTTCGCCGCAGACGGAGCGGCGGTAGCGCAGGTCGCCGGCGCGGGTCATGAGATGGGCGACGGGTGCGTCGTCCGGCAGGGCGCCGACGAGGTACCAGCGGGTCGCGGTGTGGACTGTGGGGATGGTCGCCATGGAACAGTCCTCCTGGGAGGCCGGTTCAGCTTCATTCCTTCGTCACAGCCATCTTCCGTCGCGGTGCGGCGGAATCCGTGCGTTTCGCGGTGTTCGGCGTGGCGCGGTCAGTCCTCGAGGGACGGTTCGCCCTGGTCAGCCGCCGGTTCGTCGAGGTAACGCAAGATCCGCAGCAGGCCGCGTTCGTCGATCTTGTCGTCCTCGGCCACGCACTCGGTGAGGCGCCGCGTGACATCGTCGGCGTCGAGGCCGGCGCCGATGAGCACCAGTTCGGTGCGGCGCGGACGTCCGGCAGGCCAGGCGGAGCGGTCGAGCTGGATGAAGGCGCCCACGGTGTGCAGCCCGAACCGCGCGCGCGGCCCCAGGTCCACGTGGCCTTTCACGCGGTAGAGGCCGGGCGGGCGCTGTTCCAGGAACGCGAGCAGCCGTCGCGGCGACAGCGGGCGGTCGGCTGTGAAGGTGACGCTCTCGTAGGCCGCGTGGAGGTGCTGCGAGTGGTCGTGGTCGTCTTCGCGCAGGTCGTCGAAAGACAGCTGGCCGTAGCGCTCGCGGGGCTTCGGGTCGAAGAACAGCTGCGGGTCCACCCGGCCGTGGTCGGTCACCAGCACCGGCACCCCCGGCGCGAACTCCTCGACGGTCGCGGTCAGCTTGGCGAGCTCGTCGGACGTGACGCGGTCGGCCTTGTTGACCACGACCAGGTCGGCGATGCGCAGGTGGGCGGCCAGCTCGGGGTGGCGCTCGCGGGTGCTCTCGAACTCCGCGGCGTCCACGACCTCGGCGAGGCCGCCGTAGCGGATGTCGGGGTTCTCGCTGGCGATCATCAGCCGCAGCAGGTCGCGCGGCTCGGCGATGCCGCTGGCCTCGACCACGATCACGTCGATACCGGCTTCGGCGCTCGACAGCCGCCCGAGCATCGCATCGAGCCCGCTCGCGTCGACGGCGCAGCAGAGACAGCCGTTGCCGAGCGAGACCATGGTGTCGACCTGGCCGGACACCGCGAGCGCGTCGATGTTCACGCTGCCGAAGTCGTTGACCACCACGCCGACGCGCGCGCCCTCGCGGTTGGCGAGCAGGTGGTTGAGCATCGTGGTCTTGCCCGAGCCGAGGAACCCCGCGACGAGGACCACCGGGATCCGCTGCCTGGCCACGATCACACCCCTCCCACCATCGCGACGACCTTACCGCCAAGTGATCACGGAACCGCTTCCAGGTCGTGATCAATTTCCGGACACATTGCGCAAGGTTGATGTGACGCATTTATTTCCGCCCCGCTCACCTGCGTCTATCGAATTATCGCGGTGCCGCCGACACATTCGGCGGTTGTCTTGAACGTCGCTTCGGGTACGCTTCCCGGCTTGGCGAAACCCCTGGGGCTACGGGGTTTTTCGCCGTCGACTCGGATCAGCACCGAATGACGGAGGAACAGTGGGTCTTCCCTGCGTGTCGCGGGTTGTGCTTTCGAAGAGCGGAGTAGCCCGGTGACCGTTGCGTCCATGCGAGTGAATTTCGACGCATCGTTACCGCCCGAGAGGGTGACAACCGTCGAATACGGCGAGGCCGAGGAATTCATCCGGCTCTGCCACGCGGAAGCCGCCGTGCCCGGTCTGCGGGTCGACGAGCGGCTGGCGCAGATCAAGGAGGAGATCGCCGAAACCGGTTCCTACCGGCACACCTACGCCGAGCTGGCCCACGGCGCGCGCGTGGCGTGGCGCAACTCCGCGCGCTGCATCGGCCGGCTCTACTGGCGCGGCCTGCGCGTGCGCGACCGCCGCGATGTGCATGACGCCGCGGGGGTCGCCGCCGAATGCGTCACGCACCTGCACGAAGCGACCCGCGGCGGCCGGATCCGGCCCACGCTGACGGTGTTCGCACCGGACAGCCCCACCGCGCCAGGCCCGCGCATCCACAACGACCAGCTCATCCGCTACGCCGGCTACCGCCTCGAAGACGGCTCCGTGCTGGGCGATCCGCAGTACGTCGAGTTCACCGACACCGTGCGAGAGCTGGGCTGGCACGCACCCGAGCGGCGCGGTTCGTTCGACGTGCTGCCGCTGCTCGTCGAGGCCGAACCGGGTTCGCGGCAGCTGTTCGGCCTGCCCACCGACGCCGTGCTGGAGGTGCCGCTGACGCACCCGGACCACCGCTGGTTCGCCGGCCTCGGCCTGCGCTGGCACGCCGTGCCCGCCATCAGCAACATGCCGCTGGAGATCGGCGGCGTGCGCTACTGCGCGGCGCCGTTCAACGGCTGGTACATGGCCACGGAGATCGGCGCGCGCAACCTCGCCGACGTCACGCGCTACAACCTGTTGCCCGTCATCGCCGGCCTCATGGGCCTGTCCACGGACGACGACCGCACGCTGTGGCGCGACCGCGCCTTGGTGGAGCTGACGTTGGCCGTGCAGCACTCGTTCGACCACGCGGGCGTCACCATCGCCGACCACCACTCGGAGTCGCAGCGGTTCCTCACGCACCTCGAACGAGAGGAGCGAGCGGGCCGCTCGTGCCCGGCCGACTGGAGCTGGATCGTGCCACCGCTTTCCGGCGCGCAGACCCCGGTTTTCCACCGCTACTACGACGAACCCGACCCCGCGACGCGTCCGGCGTTCCTCCCGGCCGGTCACGAATCCGACCAGAAGTAATCGGGAACAGTTGCCGTGTCCGGCAACCGTTCCCGCCGTGACTGTGGCCGGATCGAAATCGGGACAACGCAGTAATGGGAACAGCCGTTCGGCGGATCGTGGCGAACTGGGGGAGCCGACGGTCCGCCGAGGGCGGACAATGGGGACATGACCGCAGTGCTCGTCGCCCACGCAGGCAAGACCGGCGGCACCCGCGAGATCGCCGAGGTGGTCTCGGAAGAACTGCGCGCCTTCGGTCACACCGTGGACACCCGGGACGCGGCCGACGTCGCCGACGTCACCCCGTACACGGCCGTGGTGGTCGGCAGCGCGCTGTACTACTCGCGCTGGCGTCCGTCCGCGGTCCGGCTGCTGGAGCGCAACGTGGCGGCCCTGCGTGAGCGTCAGGTCTGGCTCTTCCACAGTGGCCCCTGCGGCCCGGGCGCCTCCCTGGTGCACGTAAGCCTTCCCGCGTCCGTGGCGCTCCTGGCGGCGAGCATCGACGCGGAACGCACCACGACCTTCGGCGGGCGGCTCGACCCGGCGCTCGTCCGGGGGGTTCTGCCGCGGCTGATGGCGCGCGGGTCCCGCGGCGGCGATTTCCGCGACTGGGCGCGGATTCGCACGTGGGCCCGCGACGTCGGGCACCACGTGAGCTCGCACGTTTCTCTCTGAGCATTTGCCAGTTTCACCAGTGACGATCATCTTCGTGACCTTCGCACGCCCTGCTCCGGCCGCGCCGGAATCCGCGCAAAACCCTTGAATGCCACCAAAACCGCCAAACCACATCGGTTGCCCGGTCACTCACTCAGGTGTAGACCAACACCGGCGACACCTCGAAACTCACCAACGAGCAGGGGGACTCCGGTGCCGGATGCCACGGCGGGCAAGAAACCCAAACTCACGTCGGACCAGCGCAACGCGTTCATCGCCGCCTGGCTCGGGTGGACCATGGACGCGTTCGACTACTTCCTGGTCGTGTTCATCCTGGCGGACATCGCCAAGGACAAATCCTTCGGCGCGACCGCGACCCAGCTCGCGTTCATCACCACCGCGACGCTGGTGATGCGGCCGGTGGGGGCGCTGGTGTTCGGGCTGTGGGCGGACCGCGTCGGGCGGCGGATCCCGTTGATGGTGGACGTGCTGCTGTACTCCGTCGCCGGTGTGCTCTGCGCGGTGGCGCCGAACTTCACCGTGTTGCTGATCCTGCGGTTCATCTACGGCATCGGCATGGGCGGCGAGTGGGGCCTGGGCGCGGCGCTGGCCATGGAGAAGATTCCGGTGCAGCGGCGCGGGTTCTTCTCGGGGGTGCTGCAGGCCGGCTACTCGAGCGGTTACCTGGTGGCCGCACTGGCGTACCTGCTGTTCCACACCGCCCTCGACCTGGACTGGCGCTGGATCTTCGTGCTGAGCGTGTTCCCGGCGCTCATCAGCCTGCTGATCCGCGCGCGAGTCAAGGAATCCGAGGTGTGGGTGGCCGCGCAGGAGAAGATGCGGGTCACGCGCACGTCGGTGAAGGACGTGCTGCTCAACGCGAAGGTCATCCGCCGCTTTGCCTATTTGATCGTGCTGATGACGGCGTTCAACTGGCTCAGCCACGGCACCCAGGACGTCTACCCGACGTTCCTCAAGTCCACCGAACACGGCGGCGCCGGCCTGAGCACCTCGACGAGCACGTGGATCGCCGTGATCTACAACATCGGCGCGATCATCGGCGGCCTCACCTTCGGCGCCCTGTCGGAACGCTTCGGGCGGCGCGTGACGATCGTCAGCGCCGCCGTACTGGGCCTGCCGATCATCCCGATCTTCGCCTTCGACCACGGCGCGGGCATGCTGGCGCTCGGCTCGTTCCTCATGCAGATCATGGTGCAGGGCGCCTGGGGCGTCATCCCGGCCCACCTCACCGAAATGTCGCCCGACGCGATCCGCGGCTTCTACCCCGGCGTCACCTATCAGCTGGGCAACCTGCTGGCCGCGCTGAACCTGCCGATCCAGCAAGCCATCGCGCAGTCGCAGGGCTACTCGGCCGCTCTCTTGTGGACAGTCATCCCGGCACTGGTCTGCGTCGCCGTACTGACCGCCGTGGGCAAGGAAGCCAAGTCCATCCGCTTCGGCACCGAGGCTGCGACCACCGCACCGGCGACCAGCGCGCAGTAGTTCAGGTCGGCTCTGCCCCGTCTCGTCCTGTCTCGGCGCCGCCCCGCCTCGCCCTGTCAGCCCGTTCTGCCCAGCCCCGTCCCGCCCTGCCTCGCCGTGTCCTGCCAGTCCTGTCCTGCCCGGCGCGGCCCCGCCCCGCCAGCCCGTCCTGCCCCGCCCCGCCCTGCCCCGCCAGCCCGTCCTGCCCCGCCCTGCCCTGCCCCGCCCGGTCTCGGCGTCGCCCCGCCCTGCCAGCCCGTCCTGCTCCGCCCTGCCCGGTCTCGTCTCGGCGCCCCGCTCTGCCGGCCCGTCCTGCCCTGCGCTGTCCCGTCCAGCCCCGTCCCGTCTCGGCGCCGCTCGCGCCTCACGTGCGGCCCTGCACTCGGGCGCACCGACGTCCGTACGGCGCGGTCGGCCGGCATCACCACGCGGCCGAGCCCCCACGGTGATCACGCCCTCGCCGTCTCCACCCACCGCCTCGCCCCGGCCGACATCGCCCTCCGCGTGCTTCCGGCCCACGGGCTGCCGGTCGCCCTTCACTGCGCTGACCTGCAGGGTTGCCGACGATAGGCTGCCGATATATCGTGGCTATGTCGGCGATAGCACACGAAGGGATTTCTCATGACCAGGACAGCAGGCACCCACCACATGTTCAACGGCTTCGGCGGCCCACAGCACCCCGGCAACTTCGACAGCCACCACCCCGCCCGCTTCGGCTTCACCCACCACGCCCCCAGCCACGACGACGAGCATCACGGATTCGGCCACCGCGGCCCTGGCGCGCCCGACCACTTCGGCGGCCACCAAGGCCCCGTCAACGGCTTCGAGCACCACGGCTTCGGCCACCACGGCCCCGGAGCCCCCGAGCACTCCGGCAGGCCGGAAGGCTCCGGCGAGTTCGAGCGGTTCGGCTTCGGCGAGCACCACGGCTTCGGCCACCACGGTCCTGGCGCCCCCGATCACTTCGGCGGCCACCACGGCCACAGCCACTTCGGCGGCCACCACGGTCCCGGCCACTTCGGCGACCTCGGCGATCCCTTCGGCTTCGCGCCCGATGCGGCGCGCGGGCCGGGCGGGTTCCCGCCGCCTCCGCCGATGCCGCCGGTCCCGCCGGGGCCCGGATTTCCCGGCGGCCCGGGTTTCGGCGGCTTCCCTGGTGGCCCCGGCGGTCCGCGCGCGTGGTTCGGCGACGGCCGCCAGTGGGGCGGCCGCGGCTCCCGCGGCCCGGCGCGGCCCGTGCGCCCGGCAGTACTCGCCTTGCTCGCCGAAGGCCCGATGCACGGTTACCAGCTCATGCAGGAAATCCGGCGCCGCTCGAACGAAGAGTGGCGCCCGAGCCCCGGTTCGATCTACCCGATCCTGCAGCAGCTGGAGGACGAGGGCCTCGTCCGCTCGGCCGAGGAGGGCGGCCGCCGCGTCGCGCATCTGACCGAGGCGGGGCGCGAGCACGTCGCCGGCCGGGAGGAGGAGTTCGCGGCGCTGTGGGCCTCCCACGCTCCCGAAGACGACCCGGCCGCCGACCGCTTCGCCGCCCTGCACAAGCAGCTCGGCGACCTCTGGGCCGCCGCAGGCCAGGTCGCGTACACCGGCACCGACTCCCAGGCCGCCGACATGCGCAAAATCCTGGCCGACGCGCGCCGCCGCCTCTACGCCCTGCTCGCCGAAGACCAGGACGACCCCGAAGACTGACCACCACAAGGGCGCCGAGTCCACAGTGGACTCGGCGCCCGCAGTCACGTCGGCGCCCCGCCGTCACGTCGGCGCCAGGCAAGCTCGGCACGGGCTCGGTTCCCCGTCGTTCGGCCTGCGACATCGACACCCACCGCCGACGTGCCGTGTTTTGGAGCACGAGCACTCAGACGCGGCGGCAGTTCTCTGTTGCGCCGAAGCAAATGCCCGGCATCGACGTACCGAAGCATCCGCGCCGCAGCACCCAACCCGAATCACCCGGGATCGATGCCCGGCGTCGAACTCCGGCGCCCGTCAGGTCATCCGGCCAAGCGGTGGCTCCGGCTCCCACCCCAGATGCGCCGACACCACATCCGCCGCCGCGATCGTCCGGCGCCCCGCCGCCGCCAGCCGCGAACCGATCCGCGCATCCGGCGCCGAGATGTTCAACGCCGCCACCACCCGCCCCCGGAAGTCCCGCACCGGAGCCGACACACCGGACAGCCCGGGCTCGAACTCCTCCACCACCCGGGCAAACCCCTCGTCACGCGCGTGACGGATCGTGGCCCACAGAGTGGGCAGCGCGGGATGGCCGGGGAACCGCACGTAGAGCTCGTCAGGCGTCGCGTCGAACAGCAGGATGCGCCCGGCCGAGGTGCGGTCGGCCGGCACACCGCGGCCCTCCCATTCGTGGACGCGGAACGAGTGCCCCGACACCGAAAGCAGCGTCAGCACCTCGCGGTCGCGAAGCACGCACAGGTGGCTCGTCTCCTCCAGGTCCGCCGACAGCGAGTGCATCACGGGCTCCGCGGCGCGCACCAGACGGTCCTCCGCACTGCGCGCGACCAGTGAAAACAGGCGCCGGCCCATGCGGTAGCGGAGGGTGTCGGGGTCGCGCTCGACCACGCCCTCCAGCGCCAGCGCCTTGAGCGCGCGCGAAACCTGACTCTTCTCGCGCCCGGTCAACGAAGCCAGCCGCACCACGCCGAGGCCGCCCGAGCGCTGGGCCTCGGCCGAGGCCAGCGCCTCGAGCAGGTCGAGGTCGCGGCGCAGGCCGTGCCCGGACACTGTCATGGCCGAACCCTAAGCCGAGTTGGCCTGAGCGCAACACACGTTGCGATGTCCCGCGCACCCTTGTCGGCCCGCCCGGCGCGCTCGTAGCGTCGAAACCGATGAAGATCACCGCGATCACCCTCGACCACCTGCGCCTGCCGCTCGACCCCCCGCTGCGCGCGGCGTGGGATCCCGAGCCACGGCGGCACTTCGACGCCACGATCGTGCGCGTCCACACCGACGAAGGCGTCACCGGCATCGGCTCCGGAGACACGATGGCGGGCTTCGAGGCCGTGGAGCACCTGTTCGTCGGCACCGACCCGCTCGACATCGTCCGCCACGTCAAAGCCATCGAGACGGCCAACTTCCACGGCGGCCGCTACTGGCCGCTCGAAGCCGCGCTCTGGGACGTGATCGGCCAGGTCGCCGGCCTGCCCGTCGCCACGCTCTTCGGGAACTCCGCGCAGTCGCTGCCGGTCTACGCGTCCTCGGCAGAGCTCAAGCCGCCGGCGGAACGCGTCGAGGCAGCGCAGCAGGCCCGTGAAGAAGGCTTCCGCGCGCTCAAGATCCGCATCGATCGCGACCACGCCGACGAAGGCGTCGAGACCGTCGCCGCCGTGCGTGATGCGCTCGGTTCGAATTTTCGCATCATGGTGGATCTCAACCAGTCGTGGCGGATGGCCGGTGACACCGCGCCCGCCGCCGACCTCGCCGCGACCCGCCGGCTTGTGCGCCGTCTGGCCGAACTCGACGTGTTCTGGGTCGAGGAACCCTTGCCCTATGCCGATGTCGAAGGTTTTCGCACCCTGCGTTCGGAAAACCCCGGCTTGCGCATCGCCGCGGGAGAAATGCACCACTCGGTACCCGACTTGTTGTCCTATCTCGAACAGGACGTGCTCGATATCTACCAGATGGACGCCGTTCTCGCGGTGGGAATGCACCGCGCCCGCACACTCGCCGAGGTGGCGGAATTCAAACATCGCGCGTTCACGCCGCACAGCTGGACCAACGGCATCGGCCTGCTCGCAAACCTGGCGCTCGCGGCGGGCGTCGGCGCCGGCCCGTACCTGGAGTTCCCGTACGACCCACCCGGCTGGACTCCGGAACGACGCGACTTCATGCTCGCCGAACCCCTGACGATCACCCCGGGCGGCGAGCTCGCCGTGCCACCACGGCCCGGGCTCGGCGTCGAACTCGACGAGGAGGCGGTGGACCGATGGCGGATCTGACCCACGAAGACTGGCTGGCCGCGGCGCAAAACCTGGCTCCCGAGACCAAGACCACCTGGCTCGACCTCGCCTGAGTTGTCGACTTGTCCACCTCTCCCGGGAAAGGGGCACGCGTGGTGCGGACCGAGTTCGGGCCCGGCTTCGTCGAACGGCTGCCGGAGTTCGCCGCCGAGCTGGGCGGGTCGCGGGTTTTCGTGGTGACCGACCGCGGCCTGCGCGCGACGGGCATCGTCGGGCGCGTCGAGAAGATCTTCGCCGCGGCCGGCGTCGAATGCCTTGTGCACGAAGACATCGGTCCCAACCCCGCGACGACCGAGCTCGACCGCGGCGCCGCCCGCTTGCGCGAATACGGGGCGGCCGTCGTGATCGCCCTCGGCGGCGGGTCCGCTTTGGACGCGGCCAAAGGCATCTCGCTGCTGGCCGGCAACCCCGGCTCGCTCGCCGCCGACGCCGACACGCTGTGGTCCGCTTCGGACGGACTGCCGATCGTCGCCGTGCCGACGACGTCGGGCACCGGCGCGGAGACCAACGGTTTCGGCGTGGTGGAAGACACCCGCTTGTGCTGGAAAGTCTACATCGGACACGAATCCGTCCGGCCGCGGATCGCCGTGCTCGACCCTGAGCTCACACTCGGCCTCCCCGCCCCGATCACCGCCGCCACTGGCCTCGACGCCCTCGTCCACGGCGTCGAATCCCTCGCCTCCCGCGGCGCCGACGCGGTGTCGACCGCCGACGCCGCCCGCGCCGTCGCCCTCGTCGGCGCGTGGCTCCCGATCGCCTACCGCGACGGCGCCAACCTGGAGGCCCGCTCCCAGCTCATGCTCGGCGCGCACCTCGCGGGCCACGCCTTGACGCGCTCCGGCCTCGGCCTGGTCCACGGCCTCGGCCACGCCATCACCGCCCGCACCGGCACCCCGCACGGTGTCGCGCTGGCCGCCGTGCTGGAGGAGGTCATGACCTACACGGCCCCTTCGCGGTCACCGCCTACGCCACCGTCGCCGACTCCCTCCGTGCCCCGACCGCCGTCGACGCCGTCCGCGCGATCTCCACGGCTGTCGACCTCAAACGCCCGCTGCGCGCCTTCGGCCTCACCCGCGCCGACCTGCCCGCGGTCGCCTCGGCCGCCCTGGCGGACGCGGTGACGAAAAACGCGCCTCGCTCACCGCGGCAAGACGAGGTCGAGGAGCTGCTCGCCTCCGTCTATTGAGGACAAAACCGGCCGCCGAACTGCGAGTCCGATTCGCCCGGCAGCTGCGCGAGACTCCACCTGGGCGACGTGCGCCTCGGGCCCATCGGGACGCGGTGCCTCGGCGTGCGCAGTGAGGCCCTCGACCGGGACGCCTTCGCGTCCTGGACCGCCGTCGTCATCGGCGTAAGCCCGCACGTGGCCGGCGTTTCCGCCTCCGTCTACTGAGGACAAAGAAAACGCCGGACCCCATCCAGGACCCGGCGTTTCCCTAAAACACCAACCTCAGCGCTTCAACCCGTGCTCGATCGCCTCCACGATCCGTGGCCGCAGGTCCGTCACGCTGACGATCGCGTCGACCGAGCCGACCTCCACCGCGCGCTGGATGCTGTGCACGCGGTCGAACTCGGCGGCCACCTCGCCCAGCTTCTCGGCGCGTACGGACGACTGCACCTCCGCCAGCTCGGCCGCGCAGGCCGCGCGTTCGGCGCCGTTCAGCTCGCCCAGCCGCGCCTGCAGCGAGGAGACCCGCGGGTCGTTCGCCGTGCGCGTGGTGACCTCGCCCGAGAACACCACCGCGGCGGCCGGTGCGCCGCCCAGCACGGAGGCGAAGGAGCCCTCCAGGGCGAGCACCGTCATGTTCGGGTTGAGCGCCTTGGAGAACACCACGAACGCCCCGCCGTGGTAGCGGGAGATCACGGTGAAGACGATCGGGCCGTCGAAGTTGACGATCGCGCGGCCGATCTCGGCGCCGTACTCCAGCTGGAGCTTGCGCATGGACTCGGGGGAGCCGTCGAAGCCCGACAGGTTCGCCAGCACCACCAGCGGACGGTTGCCGCTGGCGGAGTTGATGGCGCGGGCGGCCTTCTTGGACGAGCGCGGGAACAGGGTGCCCGCGGTGTAGGTGTCCGGGCCGTCGGTGGGCGGGAAGCCGCGGCGCGGCACCGAGCGCGACTCGATGCCGAGCAGGCACACGGGGTGCCCGCCGATGTGGACGTCCTGCACGGCCGCCGTGTCCGCGTCTCCCATACCGGCCCAGCGCTCCAGCACCGGGTGGTCCTGGTCGGACAGCGCGCGCATCACCGTACGGATGTCGAACGGCTTCTTCCGGTCCGGGTTGTGCTCGGCCGAGAAGATCTGGCCCACCGTGGTGAAGTCGCTGCCGACGATCGCGTGCGGGAAGTCCGACACGTCGCGGTTCACCGGGTCCGACGTCGCCGCCGTGCGCGGGCCGGGTTCGCCCGGGACCACGTAGGTGTGGTCGTAGTGGGACATCAGCACGTCGCGCGCCCCCGCCAGGTTCGGCGCCCAGTACTGCGCCTGGCCGTTGGGGCCCATCACGCGGTCGTAGCCGCCGATGCCGAAGTTGTCCTCGGCCGACACGCCGCCGGAGAAGTCGAGCGACTGCTTGCCCGTGAGCACCATCGCGGAATCCGGCGTCATGACCAGGATTCCCTTGGTGTGCATGAGCATCGTCGCTTCGGCGTTCCAGTACGGCTGGGCGCCCACCGTGATGCCGGCGACGACGATGTTGATCTCGCCGCCCGCCTGCGTGAACTCGACGATCCGCTTCAGCGCGGCCGCCACCCAGTCCATGTTCTCCACGCCGGAGTCCATGGAGATCTTGGCCCCGGCCGACAGCGCGAACCACTCCAGCGGCACCCGCATCCGCTCGGCGAGGTCCAGCGCGGCGATCACCCGCGCGCACTCCGGCTCCGCGAGCGCGCCGAGGGACTTCGTCGGGTCGCCCAGCAGCACCACCCGCGTGAGTCCCTCGGGCACCCGCTCGGTCGGCGTGGAGACGACACCCGCGACGATCCCGGCCTTGTTGCGGCCCTTCGGCCGGTCGACCGGCACCAGCGCGCCGGCGTCGTCGAGGTCGTGCTCGGTGAACGTGCCCTCGCCGGCCAGCATGTCGGTGAGCTCGTACGGGTAGACGGTGTCGCGGCGAGCCGCGCGCAGCACCTTCTGGCGGTAGTCGTCCAGCGGCTGCACCGGTTCGTGCGAAGGCTCGCCGACCGTCAGCCGGACGCCGGAGCCGACCTCGTTGCGGATCGTCACCGCCAGCTCGGTCAGCTCGCCCGTCTCCGGGTTGCGCCGCCGCGCCAGGAACTGGATCTCCTCCAGGCCCGCGCCCGCCGTCGACGGCAGCACCCGCTGGGCGAGCAGGTTCAACTCGTCCATGGTGAGGTCGCTCGGCGGCCACACGTAAACGACGATCCGGTTGGTGTCGAAGCGTTTCCGGGCCGGGCGCTGCGCCTGCACGTTGCGGATCGCGTCGAGGCACGCGGCCAGCGTGTCCTCGGCCGCGGGCAGCGACACGAGCCGGCCGTCGGCCTCACGCAGCGGCGTCAGGTCGCGCACCTGCGCCATCGCGACGAGGCGCTCGTCTGCCGGGTTGGCCTGCGCGACGCACTTGAACAGGTACACCTCTTCGTCGGCCGAAGGCAGGCGCGTGAGGTCGAACTCCTGCAGCCGTTGCAGCTGCATCCGCTCGGCCACACGCGGGTGCAGGCCGCGGATCAGCCGGTCTTCCGCGAAGCCTTCAGCGCAGCGGCGGAACGTGAAGTGGTGGTGCATCACGGCCCCGCCGCCTCCGGCGACGGTGGTGGTGATGCGCGTGATCGTCTCCGGCAGCGGCTGCGCGGCGATGACCTCGCCGAGGCGCGCGGCGATCGCGTCGGAGTCGGGCTGGTCGGCCCACGTCACGTAGATGTCAGCCACCGCGTACGTGCCGGCGTCTTTCGCGAGCTCACCCGCGGCGCGGACGGCGGCGGGCAGGTGGGCGAAGTCGACGGCCGTGGTGACCACCCGGGCGGGCTCTGCGTGCTCCGCGGTGACGAACACACACTCGGCGACCTCGCGCCGTTCGATTTCGGACAGGCTCTTGTTGCCGTAGTAACGCCGGGTGAGAACTTCCAGCAGCGGCGCGGGATCCGTGCCCGGCCGGCCGATGCGCTGGCCGAGCAGCCGCACCAGCGGCTCGGAGCTCGACACCATGCCGGCGATGAGCTCCGCGCGGTCCGCCGCGTCCGGGTTGCGGTCGAGGTGCTTGAGGCTCTGGCGGACCTCGGCGTAGACCTCGGCGCGGGCGCGGCGCAGCAGCGGCTGGGCGAACCAGCGGAACACCACACCGCGCGCGAAGTCGCTCACGGCCGGGTGGCGCACCTGCGTGGCGGCCACGAGGTGCTCCAGCGCCAGGCCGGCTTCCTCGCGCAGGTCGCCGGTGGGCGGCGCCTCCGTGAGCCACTGCCGCAGCAGCGCCGTGACGATCGCGACGTCCGACGAAGCCCGTTGCTGGGCCAGGAAAATGCGGAAGACCGCCTCCTCCAGCTCCGGTGTGCGCTCCAGGTCGGCCACGCCGTAGTGGCCGAGCACGCGGCGCAGGCGGGCCTGGAACGTCTCGGGCAGCCCGGCTCGCTCCACGTCGAGGCTCTGCAGGTACGTGTGGAAGTACTCGCGGGCGCTGTGCACCGGGCTCGCCGGGCTGACGTCTTCGCCGGCCGGCTTGTTGCGCGTGAGCTCCGACAGGTCGGCGAACACGCCCAGCAGCCCCACCTCGCCCGCCAGCGGCCGGGTCGCCCCCTGCTCGGCGCGCGCGGCGAGGTAGCCGGCGAGCGTGCGGCGCTGGTCGTGCGGGTCCACGTCGAACCCGAGCAGCAGGCCGCGCAGGTCCTGCAGCCCACGGGCCGCGCGGTCGGCGGCGGAGGCGGCCGTGGGCTCGGCGGGCAGCTCGATCTCCACGACTTCGCCGGCGTCGGCGGTTTCCTCTGCCTCGTCCTCGTCGGCCAGCGGCTCGAGGCGCATCAGCGCGGCGCCGGTCTCGACCTGGCTGCCGACCGACACGGGCAGCTCCCGCACGCGAGCACGGAACGGCGCGCGCAGCACCGTCTCCATCTTCATGCTCTCCAGCACGACGATCGGGGCTCCTGTGTCCACCTCGTCGCCGACCGACAGCGGCGTCGCGACCACCAGCGCGGGTGCGGGGGAGCGGACGACACCGCCCTCGTCGCGGCTCACGCGGTGGGTGATGCCGTCGACCTCGACCAGGTGGATCGGGCCGTGGGTGGCGGCGACGAGGCGGAACCGCGTGCCGTTCACGGTGATCTGGCCGCTGTGGGAGTCGAAGCGCTCGATCTCGACGTCGGCCGGGTGCACGTCGCCGCCGCCGCTGATGCCGACGCGGAAGCGCTTCGGCCCGATGCGCGCGACGCTCACGCGGTAGGCGACGCCGCGCAGCTTCAGGTCGAGCGGGCGGCCGCTCTCGAACTGCACCTGCGGACGGCCGCCGTGCGCGGTCGAGAGCAGCCGGACGCGGGCGATCTCTTCCTCGTCCTCGTAGGCCTCGATGGCCGCGGCGGCGAGCGCGATCGCGGAGTGCTTGCTGGTGACCAGGCGGCCTTCGGCGCGGACGCGGTCGATCCAGCCGGTGTCGGCGCTGGCGTCGATCACCTCGGGCTGGTCGAGCAGGTCGAGCACGAAGCTCTTGTTGGTGGCGCCACCCTCGATGATCACGGTCGTCTCGGACATCGCGCGGCGCAGGCGGGCGAGCGCCTGGTCGCGGTCGCGGCCGTAGGCGATGATCTTGGCGATCATCGAGTCGAAGTCGGCGGGGATCGTGTCGCCTTCGCTCACGCCGGTGTCGACGCGGATGCCCGGGCCGGCCGGCAGCAGCAGCCGCGCGATGTGTCCGGGCGACGGGGCGAAGTCGCGGTCGGGGTCCTCGGCGTTGAGCCGCGCCTCCACGGCGTGGCCGAGCTCGGCCGGCTGCTCGCCCTCGAGCTTTCCGCCCGACGCGACGTGCAGCTGCAGCCGCACCAAGTCCGTGCCGGTGGTGATCTCCGTGATCGGGTGTTCCACCTGCAGTCGGGTGTTCACCTCGAGGAAGGCGAACAGCTTCTCGCCCGGGTGGTAGAGGAACTCGACGGTGCACGCGCCGCGGTAGCCGACCTTGACCGCGAGCCGCTCGGCCGAGGACTTCAGCTCGGCCGTCTGCTCCGGCGAGAGGACCGGCGACGACGACTCTTCGATGATCTTCTGGTTGCGCCGCTGCACCGAGCAGTCGCGCACACCCAGCGCCCACGCCGTCTCGCCGTCGGAGATCACCTGGACCTCGACGTGGCGGGCGCCCGTGACCAGGCGCTCCAGGAACACGATGCCGCTGCCGAACGCGCGCAGTGCCTCCTGGCTGGTGCGCTCGTAGGCGTCGGTGAGCTCGTCGGCCGAGGACACCTTGCGGATGCCGCGCCCGCCGCCGCCCGCGGTGGCCTTGAGCATGAGCGGGTAGCCGATCTTGTCACCGGCCGCCAGCGCGTCTTCGAGCGTCGCGACCTCGCCGCGGCTCCACGGCGCCACCGGGACGCCGACCTCCTCGGCGATCAGCTTCGCGCCGATCTTGTCACCGAGCTGGCGCATGGCGTCGGCGCTCGGCCCGATGAAGGTGACCCCCACCTTCTCGCACAGCTCGGCGAACGCCGGGTCCTCGGCGACGAAGCCCCAGCCGACCCACGCGGCGTCGGCCTTCGTCTCAACCAGCGCCTTCTCCAGCTTGGCGAGATCGAGGTACGGGCGAGCCGAGGCCGGCCCCAGCGAGTAGGCCACGTCGGCCTCCCGCACGAACGTCGCGGACCGGTCCGCGTCCGTGTAGAGGGCGACCGTCTCGATCCGTGTACCGGTCTCCGCGGAAAGATCTCGGACAGCGTGGATCAACCGCATTGCGGCTTCCCCGCGGTTCACGATGGCGACACGACTGAACACCGGACTGAGCCTCCCAAGTACCCACGCGCAGCAGGCGACGTCCGTATCCGGATCGTCGCCTGTCTTCGCTTACACCCTGCTCCCTTACCGGCGGGTACACCAATGTCGTGCATGGCGCATGCCGGAGCCGCTGCATTGTGGGAACCCGCCAAAAAGTTGCCCAGGCCACACTGCCGGGGACACGTTTCGCGCGAGGTCTGCCACAAACCACCCGGTAAACGTACGGCGCTCGGACTGGGGAAACGGCGAGAGTGCGGAGCGTGGCCGAGGTTGTCGCCGGGACGGTGCGTGATCGTCACCGGCTGTTCAACCCTCCGATGTGGTTTGACTTCGAATAGTTCGTCGCCGTACTATCTTTCTGGTGGATGGGTCATCTGAGGAGGTCGGGATGAATCAGCCGGTACTGGTCCGGAGCAGTGACGCCGAGGTGCTGGGCGCCGCGCCGAACCGGACGTGGCTGCTCGCGGACGCCGCCGACACCGGCGGCGTGATGAACGTGGTCCGGACGACGCTGGGGCCGGGCGTGGACGGTCCGCCGCCGCACTTCCACCGGCTCGCGCCGGAGATGTTCTACCTGCTCGACGGTCGCCTTCGCGTCCTCGTCGGCGACGAGGTGGTGGTCTTGACCGCCGGTGATTACCTGCTGGTGCCTCCGGGCGTGGTGCACGCTTGGGGCACCCTGGCCGAGTCGGGTGCTGACGTGCTGATCGTGAAGGCGCCGGGGGAGAACCGCTTCGACTACTTCCGCCTGGGCGACCGCATCCGGCGGGGTGCGGCGGATCCGGCGGAGGTCTTGGCCACGCAGGAGAAGTTCGACAACCACTTCACGACGAGTCCGGTGTGGACGCGGCTCCTCGCGGGGGAGCCGGAGCGCGCTGCGGTGGTGGATTTTCCGGGTGGTGCGAGGGATTGGGCACCTGGCGGTACGGAGGGTTGACGGGGTGCCTCGCTGGTGCGCTTCGGATTGCGGCGTGTGAGCTGCGGGGCGTTGGCCCGCGTGTGCTGATCGGCAGGCCGCGGTGCAGCGCGATCAGGCGGCCCGGCCGGTCGGCCGGGCGCGCGGACAGGGCTGCGGGCCGTGCGGGTGGTGCCGCGTTTTCTTGGCCGAACTGGGGCCCAGTAAGGCGCGTTGGCCGAGCCTCGGACGTCGTCGTGGCGTGATCGGCCGGCCTGGCCGGCCGTGGACTGCGCGGAGTAGCGGGTTGACCCGCTCGGCTGAAGCTTTCCGCACATGTGCGTCCCGATCGGTCCGATTTCCCTCGTTTTCGACCGGTTGTCCAGTGACTCTTGACACACCTCCCCGGCCCCCTTACCTTCGCTGGTAATCGATTTCTCGAACGGTGGGATCGAGGGGGATGGGCGACGACGGCGTCGCGCTGGTCGAGCTGGCCGGCGTCAGCAAGACCTACGGCGGAGTGCGTGCAGTTCGTTCGGTGGATTTCACCGTGTGGGCGGGGGAGGTGCACGCGCTCCTCGGGGAGAACGGGGCGGGCAAGTCCACCCTGATGAAAGTTCTCTCCGGAGAGGTGGCCGCCGAGGAGGGGGTGATCCGGATCGGCGGGCTGCCGGTCCGGTTCGCCCGCCCGGCCGACGCGCAGCGGGCCGGCGTCGCGATGATCCACCAGGAGCTCGACCTCGTGCCGGCGCTTTCCGTGGCGGAGAACGTGTTCCTCGGCCGCGAGCCGCACACCCGCTACGGCGTGCTCGACCGCAAGCGGATGGTCCGCGCCACCCGGGCCCTGCTCGAACAGTCCGGTGTGGACCTCGACGCCACCACGCCCGTCGAACGGTTGCGCACCGGCGAACAACAATTGGTGACAATCGCGAAAGCGCTGTCGCTGAACGCACAGATCCTGATCATGGACGAACCGACCTCGGCGCTTACCCCCCGCGAAGTCGAGCGGTTGTTCACAGTGATCGACCAGTTGCGCACAGCCGGTGTGGCCCTGGTGTACATCTCCCACCGCATGGAAGAAATCGGACGCGTCGCGGACCGGGCGACGGTGCTGCGCAACGGCGAGGTCGTCGCCGAGTTCGCCGCGCGCGAGCTGACGGCGTCGCAGGTCGCCGAAGCGATGGTGGGCCGGCCGGTGCAGCAGATGTTCACGACCGAAACCAAGCCGTCCGAAGGCGAACACGTTTTGGTGGTCGACGAACTCGTTGTCACACCGAAGGCCGGCCGCCGTGAACCCGCGGGGGTCAGCCTGAGTGTCGGCGCCGGCGAGATCGTCGGGGTCGCCGGGCTGCTCGGGTCAGGCCGCACCGAACTCCTCGAAACCCTCTACGGCGCGTCCCCCGGAACCATCACCAGCGGCCGAATTCGGCTCAACGGCACGGAATACCGGCCGCGATCCCCGCGAGACGCGCTCCGCAACGGCGTGGCCTTCGTCCCTGAGGACCGCCGGATCTCCGGGCTCTCGCTGGACCACTCGATCCTCGCCAACACCGTCCTCTCCGTCGTCGACGCCCTCGCCCGCTTCGGCATCGTTTCCGCCGGCCGAGAGCGCGAAACCGCGCACAACTCGGCCGAACAGCTCGATGTCAAACTTCGCACACTGGCCGACCCGGTCGGCGCGTTGTCCGGAGGCAATCAGCAAAAGGTGGTTCTCGGACGCGCTTTGCTCACAAAACCACAACTGCTGTTACTCGACGAACCAACCCGAGGTGTCGACGTCGGCGCGAAGGCCGAGATCTACCGGATCTTGGGAGAAGTCGCACAAACCGGGGTGGGAATCTTGCTCGCGTCGTCCGAACCCGCCGAGCTCGTGGGAGTCTGCGACCGCGTGGTGGTGCTGCGCGGCGGCAAGACCGTGCACGAGCTCGACACCGCGCTCGCCGGCGAAGGCGAGCTGCTCGCCGCGTCGATGGGCGACGTCCGGTGACCGGCCGCAGGGTGCTCGCCACGCTGTTCCGGTTCCAGAGCGTCTTCGGGCTCGTCGTGGTGTTCGCCGCCGCGATCGTGTTCTCACCCTCGAACGACGGCGACCTCGTGTTCCTCGGCGCCGACAACCTGCTCAACGTCGTCCGCGCCATCTCCGAGATCGGCATCCTCGCCGTCGGCATGACGCTGGTGATCCTCGTCGGCGGCATCGACCTGTCCGTGGGCTCGGTGCTGGGCCTGGCGAGCGTCGGCGTCGCCGAGCTGCTCACCACGAGCGACTGGGCACTCGTGCCCGCCGTGCTCGCGATCCTCGCACTGGGCCTGGGTTTCGGCCTGGTACAGGGGGTCGCGAGCGCACGGTTCCGCATCCAGTCGTTCATCGTCACGCTCGCCGGCATGCAGATCGCCCGCGGCCTCGCGCGCATGTGGTCCGGCGGTGAAGGCGTGTCGATCACCTACGGCGACGGCCCCGGCCAGGCGCCCGTCCCGTTCTCGCTGCTGGGGGAGCGGACGTTCAACGGCACCGTGCCGATCCCCGCGCTCATCTTCGTGGTGGTCGCCGCCCTCGCCATGGTGCTGCTGCGGGTGAGCGCCTTCTCCCGGCACATCTACGCGATCGGCGGCAACGAAAAGGCCGCGCGGCTCTCCGGCGTGCCCGTGGTGCGGGTGAAGGTGCTCGTGTTCGGCATCTGCGGCCTGCTCGCCGCGCTCGCCGGCATCGTCCACGCGGGACAGCTCAACTTCGGCGGCCCCAACGATGGCAACGGCTACGAGCTCAACGCCATCGCCGCCGTCGTCATCGGCGGCACCAGCCTCTCGGGCGGGCGCGGGACCGTGCTCGGCACTGTGGCGGGCGCGCTGCTCGTCGGCGTGCTCGACAACATCCTCCAGCTCAACAACATCGACTCCAACGTGCAGCTGATCGTGGTCGGCGTGGTGATCGTGTTCGCCGCCGGACTGCAACGGCTGCGTCCGGGCCGCGCGCAGGCCGGGCCGTAGCGACGTTCGCCAGGGAAGAGGAGCTCACATGTCCACCACCACTCGCCGCGGGCTGGCGCTCGCGGTCGCCGGGGTCGCGTTCGTGGCCACGGCCTGCGGCACCACGCACGAGAACGCGCCCGGGGCGTCGTCCGGCGCCGGGCCCGCCACGCAGGCGTGCAAAGGGCCGGGCGGGAAGTTCACCATCGGCATGAGCCAGGCGAACCTCGGTGAGCCTTACCGGGTGCGGATGGACGACGACATCCGCACGGCGGCCGCGTCGATCCCGCAGTTCACGGTCAACTTCGCCGACGCCGCCCAGGACAACTCGAAACAGGTGGAGCAGGTCAGCACGTTCCTCACGCAGAAGATCGACCTGCTGATCATCAGCCCCAATGAGGCGACGCCGCTCACCAGCGTCGTGAAGAAGGCCTACGACCAGGGCATTCCGGTGCTGGTGCTCGACCGCAAAGTGGACGGTGACGCGTACACGTCGTTCATCGGCGCGGACAATGTGGATATCGGGCGCCAGGCCGGCCAGTACTTCAAGCAGCACCTCCTGCCGCAGGGCGGGAAGATCGTGGAGCTGAAAGGGCTCGCGGGTTCGACGCCGGCGAAGGAACGCGCCGACGGCTTCAACGAGGGCATCGCGGGCTCGGGCATCACGATCGTCGGCACGGCCGACGCCGACTGGCTGCGCGACAAGGGCCAGCAGCAGGCCGACGCGCTGCTCAAGGCCCACCCCGACGCGCAGGCGATCTTCTCCGAGAACGACCCGATGGCCGAGGGCGCGCGGCTCGCCGCGCAGAACGCGGGCAAGGCGGCGCTGCCGATCGTCGGCATCGACGGGCTCCCGGTGCCGGAGGGTGGCATCAAGGCGGTGGAGGCCGGGCGGCTCTCGGCCACGTTCATCTACCCGACCGGCGGGGCGGAAGCCGTTGCCGCGGCCAAGAAACTGCTCGTCGACTGCGGGCAGGTCCAGAAGACGCAGACCCTGCAGACGCGGCTGATCACCAAGGACAACGCCGCGCAGGTCTACGCCGAGCTGAACCAAGGCTCATGACGCGCATCGGGGTCATCGCGATCTCCGACGGTCGCGATCACGTGCACCGCCGCAACATCGGGTTCATCCGGTCCAAAGTGGACTCGTTCATCGCCGCCCTCACCGACGCCGGCCACGACGTGATCAGCGGCGGGCTCGTGGCCACCAACACCACGGCGACCGCGGCCGCCCGGTCCGTCGCCGCGGCTTCGGTGGACGTGACAGTGTTCTACTACGCCGTCTGGAGTTTCCCGCACTTCACGATGCTGGCGGCCGACGCGACGACGACGCCGTTGCTGCTCGTCGCGTCCACCGATCCGGCGGAACCGGGGCTCGTCGGGATGCTCGCCGCGGGCGGCGCCCTGGACCAGCTCGGCCGCCGCCACACGCGGCTGTGGGGCGCGCCGGACGACCCTGCGCTGGTCGACGACGTCGGCGTGCACGCGCGGGCGGCCGGCGCCGTGGCGACGCTGCGCGGCTCGACGTTCGGACGGTTCGGCGGGCGGCCGATGGGGATGAACACGGCCGTCGCGAACACGGACCAGTGGATGCGGCAGTTCGGAGTGGACGTCGAGGAGATCGACCAGTACGAGCTCGTGCTGCGCGCGGAGAAGGCTGATGCCGTCGAGGCCGCGTGCGGGCGCGAGTGGCTGGAGCGGTTCGCGACTGTCCACTATGACGGGGAGAAGCTCACGCCCGCGTTGCTGGAGCGGCAGATCCGGGGGTACCTGGCCGTGCGGGATATCGCGGCCGAGCGGCACCTGGACTTCTCGGGCATCAAGGCCCAGCCCGAGCTGACGGAGAACTTCGCGACGATGGACGTGGCGGAGGCGCTGCTCAACGACCCGTACGACTGGAATGGGCCCAAGGCCGTCCACGTCACCGCCACGGAGTCCGATATGGACGGTGCGCTGACGATGCAGCTGATGCACCGCATCACGGGCACGCCGGTGTTGTTCGCGGACGTCCGGCACCACCATCCTGATCGCGACGTGTGGGATCTGTGCAATTCCGGACAACACGCGACGTGGTTCGCCGCCCGCAGCGACGATCCGGCGGAGAACCTCGGCCGGGTGCACCTGTATCCGTCGGTGTTCTTCTTTCCCGCCGGTGGCGCGTCCATCGCGCACTTCGCGGCGCCGGGGCAGATGACCCTCGCGCGACTGACCCGGCGCGACGGTGCGTATCGGTTGCAGCTGGTGCTGGGCGAGTTCGAATGCTATGACGACGCCACGAACACGGCGTTGGCCGCTCGGTCCACACCGGAATGGCCGCACGCGTTCGCCCGGCTCGATGTCGAGGCGCCAGTGTTCCTTCGGGGGTTCGGTGCCAACCACATCCACGCCGTCCCGGGCGATCGGCGGCGGGAGCTGCGCGTGGCGGCGGAGCTTCTCGGGGTGCGCGTGGAGGAGTGGACGCGCTGACCGCTTCCGGCCGACGGCGGCCGTGAGCGTGAGCCGAGAGCGACCGTACACGGGTGAGACTCCTCAGCAGCACCTCGAACAGCTCCGCGTACCGCCCGAGCCGCGCCCCCGGCGCGCGCCGGCTGTGCACGAGACCGAGCGCGGCCACCAACGCGGCCGCCACCCTCAGCGTGGGCACGGCGACCGTCGGCGGGGTTTCGGCGATCAGCGGCCCGATCGCCAGCGCCGTGAACCCGCACAACCTCGCCACCTTCAGCGTGGGCACGGCGACCGTCGGCGGGGTTTCGGCGATCAGCGGCCCGATCGCCAGCTCCGTGAACCCGCACAACCTCGCCACCTTCAGCGTGGGCACGGCGACCGTCGGCGGGGTTTCGGCGATCAGCGGCCCGACCGCCGGCGCCATGAACCCGCACAACCCCGCCACGGGCAGCGGAAGCCGTTGCCGCACCGCCGGATGAAGCCGGGCCCGCACGGAGAATCCCAGCGCCAGCACGGCGAGCAGCACGATTGCCGACGCCCGCCCGTCCGCGGCCGGCACACCTTCCGACACCGCCGCCACGACGGCCGCCCCGCCGAGCAGTCCCGTGAGGAACTGCTCGGCCCGAACCACCGTCGCGTACACCTCGCGCTGCGGCGGCTGGGGTCGTCGCGCACGAGGTCGGCCGCCGTCTGCGGCAACGCGGGCGCCGGGACCCGCCCGAGCCGCGCGCGGCCAGTGGTCCGGACAACTGCGAGAACACCAGCACCACACCCGCCGCCGCGGCCGCGGCGCCCGCGCCGTCGATGACCCCGCCCGCCGCGAGCCACGCGGCGGTCCGGCGAGCACGCTCGCCGTGAGCCCGCCCACGACCACCGCCACCCGGTCCGCCACGGCCACCAGCGCCACCACCGAGGTCACCAGCACGGCCGCGCACCCCGCGAGCACCTGCGGCGCACCGAAAGCGAGGGCACCGCCGAACAGCCCCGGGCTCGTGCCCGCTCCGCACGTCGGCGGCGGCCCGCCGAGGGCCGGCGCGCCCGCGGCGAACGCGAGCGGCAGGCGGGCGGCCGCGAGCGCGGCACCCGCGCCGGAATCACCCAGCGCGCGACAGCACCGTGGCCGCCACGAGCAGCAGCACCGCCACCCCACCGGCCGTCAGCGCGGCCGCGCTGACGGCGGGCCGGAGTGCAGCACGGCGAGCCGCGTCAGCAGCACGGCCGCGCCCGCCCCAGCCAGGCCCAGCGCCCGCGCGTGCCGGGGAGCCCACAGCCGGTCGGCGCGGGCCGCGACCGTTGCCGCGAGGTCGTCGTACTCCAGTTCCGGCCTGTCTGTGCCCCTTGGCACAAGGTGAAGCGCCTCACCGTCGCGCACGCGCTGGGCGCCCAGGGCGCTCGCCTCCGTCACGGGGGTGCCGTCGGGGCGGCGCAGCATTCAGCCGCCGTCGTGCACGCCCTCGTCGGCGAGCGCATCGCCGGCGCGGCGCACCAAGCCGGGTAGCAACTCCGCGTCCGGCGAGCGGTCCCGCAGCGCCAGGTCCATGCGGCGGTCCGGCGCGTCGATCGTCACCCTCACCAGGCCTGTGGTCATCGTCCGTCCTCCCGGGGCTCGTGCGGCTCACGACGACGGGGGAGCGCGGCCCGTGGGGCCCCTCGGCAGCTTCCGGACATCGTTCGGGGACGCTCTTCATGCCGATGAGTGAGCGCATGAGACGTCCGTCTCCACCAAAGGGGTGAAAGATCGGTTGTCGGGCAGCTCGTACTCTTACGGGGCGTTACTCATAGAGGAACATTCACGTTGAGCCGTGAGTTGCTTCGACCCAAGAACGAGATGAAGGAGGTACCGCCATGGGCACCGAGCCCCCCGTCGTTCACGCGACGATCGTCTTCGGGCTGCGCACGTTCGGGAGCGTTCCGCTGCCGGTGCGCGCTGACCTCGAGTACGACCCGTCGGACCCGTACGCCATTTCCGTCGGCTACCACGCCGGCCCCGGTGTCGTCCGCTGGCTCTTCGGCCGCGACCTGCTCGCCGACGGCCTCATCGCCCCCGCCGGAGACGGCGACGTGCGAGTGCGCCCGGCAGCCGACGACGCCCGAGTGGTCGTGGAGCTCAATGCCCCCGACGGCTCCGCCGTGCTGGAAGCCCCGGCCGACGAGCTGGCCGACTTCCTCGACCGCACATACGACGAGGTGCCGGCCGGCGACGAGGCCCTGTGGTTCGACTTCGACCAGGAGCTCGCGAAGCTGGCCCTGCGGGACTGAGCTCCCCGGCGCCATCGGGGACTCAGCTGCACCGGGGCTCAGCTGTACGGAGGCTCCGCTTTACCGAGACTCCGCTTACCGAGACTCCGCTTACCGAGACGCAGCGCCACCGGGTGGCTCATACCACTGAGCCGTCTGCACCACCGAACTTCGCCGAGCCCCTCGCACTCTCCGCATCACCGGGGCCTCAGCGACACCGAGGCCCCGCACCACTGGGGCTTGAGCGGCACCAAAGCCGCCGCGCCGCCGGGTTCTCAGCCCCGCTGTCCGGCCCACCGGACGGCGGGACCCATCGCCCACCCGGCGGCCACGAACACCGCACCCACCAGCAGCCAGCCGGGGGTGCCCCACTGCACCACCACCGTGCTCAGCAGCGCGGGGCCCGCCATCCGGGCCACGGACGTGCCGGTCCCGAAGAACCCCTGGTACTGGCCCTGCCGCGTGGCAGGCGCCAGGTCGAACCCGATTCCCCAGGTACCGGCCGACTGCAGCATCTCCCCGAGCACCTGCAGCAGCGCTCCGGCCACGAGCACCGCGACGGCCACCGTCGCCGACGAGCCCGCCGCCGACAGCGCGAACGCCACACAGGACACGGCCAGCAGCACCCCGGAGTGCCGCACCAGCCGCGTCGCCGAGCGCAGGCCGGTCACCCGCGTCGCCACGCGCACCTGGCCCAGCACAACCACGATCGTGTTCAGCACGAACAGGGCCGACACCGTCCACTCGGGAGCGGCGGTCCGCGAGACGATCCACAGTGGAATCGCGACGCTCAGCAACGGCATGCGCAGCAACAGGATCGCGTTCAACAGTGTGACGAGCGCGTAGGGCCGGTCACGCAGCACGGCCAGCGCCGGCTCGCCCTTGACCCGCGGCACCGGCGCGACGGCCGGCAGCAGGCGCAGCAGCACGGCGGACACTGCGAACGCGGCCGCGTCGAGGGAGAACGCGGCGACGTAAGCGCCGGGCGTGTCGGCCAGCAGCGCGAGCCCGCCGAGTCCCGCTCCGACGGCCAGCCCGCGCCACGAGCACATCACGACGCTGCTGCACGAGGAATTCGCGGAACTGCTCACGCCGGTGCCCTCGGCTGCCGGGTTGCACCTGTGTGCACTGTCCGAAGTGGACGTGGGACCTGTTGCGGCACGGGCGAACCGGGGCGGTGTCGGCGTGCAGACATTGGCGGGACTTTGCGGGGAACCCGCGCCGTCCGGGCTGGCCCTCGGGTACGGCGCCGTGGCCCCGGAGAAGATCGCGGCCGGGCTCGCCGTACTGAAACGTGTGTTCGACGAGGGTTGACCTCACAGCACACCGGCGTACGGTCGGACGTGTTGGCTGTTGTTCAGACACGTGCTCCGGTCAGCGCCCCTGCAGGTTCCTGCGAGAGGAGCGCTCCATGAACACCCCGTTTTCCCCGGTCTCGATACCGGCGGAGCTCACCATCACGACCACCGACCACGAGGGCACCCGCGTGCTCACCCCGGTGGGCGACCTCGACGCCGCCACCGCCCACGTTTTCGCCGAAGCACTCGCGGACGCCGCGCGGCTCGGCGGGCCCGTGGTGGCGGATCTCTCCCGCGTCGAGTTCCTCGGCTGCGCCGGAATCCGCGCGTTGTTCGCCGCGCACGATCGGGCTGTTTCGTTCACCGTGGTGTGTGACGGCGTGCACGGCGTGCGCCGCTGCCTCGACGTGACCGGCGCGTCCGACACGCTGGCCGTGCACACGACGCTCACCGAAGCGCTGGCGGCCGCGGTCGCGTCCTGAGCGAGTTTCGGGGCCCGGGGCCTCGGGTAGGCCGAGATCATGACTGCTCACACAACGAACGTCCCGGACCTCGAGCTGAACAACGGCGTGCGCATCCCGCAGTTCGGGTTCGGCGTGTTCCAGATCCCGGAGGACGACACCGCCGACGCCGTGCGGACCGCGCTCGAGGCGGGCTACCGCCACATCGACACCGCGCAGATGTACCGCAACGAAGCCGGTGTAGGCGAGGGCATCGAGAAGTCGGGTGTGCCTCGTGAGGAAGTCTTCGTCACCACGAAGCTCGCCAACGACGCCCAAGGCCACGACAATGCGATCAACGCGCTCGAAGGCAGCCTGCGCCGGCTCGGCCTCGAATACGTGGACCTGTACCTGATCCACTGGCCGTTGCCGCACCAGGACAAGTACGTGCGCACCTGGGAAGGCTTCGAAGAGCTGCTGCGCGCCGGGAAGGCGCGCTCGATCGGCGTGTCGAACTTCCAGGTGGAGCACCTCGAAGAGCTCGCCCGCCAGACCGGCACGGTGCCGGCGGTGAACCAGATCGAACTGCACCCCGCGTTGCAGCAGACCGAAATGCGCGCCTACCACCGCGCGCACGGCATCGCGACGGAGGCGTGGAGCCCCCTCGCGCAGGCGGCCGTGCTGTCCGACCCGGTGCTGACCGGGCTGGCGGACAAGCACGGCAAGACCGCGGCCCAGGTGGTGCTGCGCTGGCACCTGCAGCTGGGCAACATCGTGTTCCCGAAGTCGGCCACGCCCTCGCGCATCCGCGAGAACATCGACGTGTTCGATTTCGAACTCGCCGACGAGGACCTGGAAGCGATCGGCAAGCTCGACGCCGACCACCGCACGGGCCCGCACCCCGACACGTTCCGCGGCTGAACCGTCGCCGCGGGTTTTCCCCCGCTGGTCGAGGGGTAGTTCTTCGGAAGAGGCCGGAAGGAGTGTGCCGGGATGAGCACAGAAGCGTACGTCTCGTTCCTCGCCATCGGTGTGGTGCTCGTGCTGATCGACGGGCAGGTCATCTACCGCAGCGGACGCGGGTACCTGGAGAGTTCCTATGGTGACCCGGCCGCCGGCGCGTCGATGACCCGGTTGGTCACGGTGCTGTTCCACCTGGTGACGCTGGGACTGCTGGCGTTGCTGTCCACGATTCCGCTGGGCGACAGCGATCTGCCCGGCGTGGTGGGCCGCGTCGGCGTGCTGCTGCTGGTGCTGGCGATCGTGCACGCCATCACGCTCACCGTGCTGGGCCGCATCCGCGGCGAGCAGGTGGGCGAGGCCGTGGTGAACCGCAGGATTTCGCGCCGGGAGGCCGAGCAACGCGGAACGGCGGTGACCACGGCCGTGCCGGCCCAGGAGGCGAGCTATCCGGACGTGAGCCCACCGCTGGAGCATCGCGCGCCGTGAACGCCCTTCATGCCTCAGACTTTCGTGAACGAACCTGAGGAGTGACGGAATGAACAGACCCGTGGTCGAAATCGAACGCGAGCGCAAGTACGAGGTCGCGCAGGACGCGGTGGTCCCCGAGTTCGTCGGCGGCGGGACGGTGCAGGGCCAGGACGCTCCGGCCGAGGAGCAGCTCGACGCGACGTACTACGACACCGCCGGCTTTTCCCTCGTACGCGCCGGGATCACCCTGCGCCGCCGCGTGGGCGGGCACGACGCCGGATGGCACCTGAAGCTGCCGGTCGGGCCCGACGAGCGCGAGGAGCTGCAAGTCCCGCTCGGCGCCGACGACGGCAAGGTGCCCCGCGAGCTGAACCAGCTGCTGCGCGCCCACACCCTGGGGCACAAGCTGCTGCCGATCGCGCACCTCAAGACCGACCGGTTCGAGCATCGCCTCACCGACGCGTCGGGCCAGATCGTGGCGACGGTGACCGACGACCACGTGACCGGCGAGGTCGGCGGCAAGACCGCGCGGCTGGACCGGTGGCGCGAGTTCGAAGTGGAACTGAAGGGCGACGCCACACCGGACCTGCTCGACGAGCTGGAGAGCACGCTGGTCGACGCAGGCGCCCGGACGTCGCAGTGGCCTTCGAAGCTGCGGCGGCTGATCGGCGACCGCGTGCCCAACGGGCAGGTGGTGGGCAAGCGGCCGGACGCCGGCGAGGTCGTCGGCGCCTACCTGCGGGAGCAGTTCGCGGCGCTGCGGCGAGCCGACGTCGGGGTGCGGCGCGACGTCGAGGACTCCGTGCACCAGCTGCGCGTGGCGTCGAGGAAGCTGCGGAGCGCGCTGCGGACGTTCTCGTCCATTGTGGACGACGACCGGATTCCGAGCGTGACGCGCGAGCTGAAGTGGCTGGGCGGCGAGCTGGGCCCGGCCCGTGACGGCGAGGTCGTCGAGGCGCTCGTGCGCGAGTGGCTCGACGGCGCGTCGGCCGAGCTCGTGGTCGGTCCGGTCGACCAGTTCCTGACGCGGCGGTTCTCCCGCGAGGCCGTGGACGCGCGCAAGAAGGTGCTGGAAGCGTTGCGCGGCAAGCGGTACCTGGCTCTGGTGCAGGAGCTGGACGCCGTGGTGTCGGGTGTGCCGACCGACGCCGGACCTGCGAAGAAGGTGTTGCGCAAGCCGGTGCGCAAAGCCGCGGGGAAGCTGCGGAAGGCGGAGAAGGCGGCGCACGGGCTGTCCGGCCGGGAGCTGGAGCACGCACTGCACGACGTGCGCAAGAAGGCCAAGCGCGCCCGCTACGCGGCGGACGTGGTGCGGCCCGTGTTCGGCGACAAGGTGCGCGTGTGGCGCAAGAACGTGAAGAACGTGCAGCAGCTGCTCGGTGACCACCAGGACTGGGTGGTGGCGGGGCCGGTCGTGTACCGCCTCGGTGTCGATGGCCGCGATGAAGGCGTCGGGTTCACGTTCGGCGTGCTGTACGGGACCGGTGGGGGAGTGCGCGCGGGCATGCAGCGGGAGTTCGTGAGCCGGTGGAAGCGGCTCGAAAAGGGGAACTCGCCGAAGTGGCTGTAGGCCGCGCGGCGAGGGGACCACGAACGGTGGCCGGGTGTCGGGGCGAGGTGCCTCGGTACTCGGCCATCGCCCGTTCGTGGGGTGGGAATTCCGGGCGTGATTGAACCGCCGGCACCTGTCGTCCGTGTTTGCTGGGTGAGAGCGGCGTGAGGAGGCAACGTGCGGAGTCATCGGGCCGGGGACGTGGTCGCGTTCGTGCTGCCGGGCAACGTGGACGACGTCACGGAGCCCAGCGGGGGCAACACCTACGACCGGCGGATGTGCGAGAGCCTGCCGGGCGCGGGGGTGCCCGTGCTGCAGGTCGCCGTGCCCGGATCGTGGCCAGAGCCGGGGCCGACGGGGCGCGCGCGGCTGGCGCGGGCGCTCGCGGCGCTGCCGGACCACACGACCGTGCTGATCGACGGCCTGGTGGCGTGCGGGGTGCCCGACGTGGTGGTGCCGCACGCGCGGCGGCTGCGGCTGGGCGTGCTCGTGCACCTGCCGCTGGCCGACGAGACCGGCCTGGACCCCGTGCACGCCGCCGAGCTCGACGCGTGCGAGCGCGAGACGTTGCGGGTGGTGCGCCAGGTCGTGGCCACCAGCCCGACGGCCGCGCGCACACTGATCCGCCGCCACCGCCTCGGGCCGTCGACGGTCGCCGTGGTGGAGCCGGGCGTGGACCTGGCGCCGCTGGCGTCGGGGACCGACGGGGTTTCGCGGCTGCTGTGCGTGGCGGCGGTGATCCCGCGCAAGGGCCAGGACGTGCTCGTCGAAGCGCTGGCCCAGCTGCCTGACCTCGACCTCACCGTGGACTTCGTCGGCTCGCTGACGCGCGCGCCGGAGTACGTCGACGAGCTGCGCTGGTCCGTCGACCGCCTCGGCCTCGCCGACCGCGTCACCTTCAGCGGCCCGAAGGCCGGCGCCGAACTCGACGCGGCGTACGACCGCGCCGACCTGGTGCTGCTGCCCTCGCACGCGGAGACCTACGGCATGGTCATCACCGAAGCCCTGGCGCGCGGCATCCCCGTGGTGGCCAGCGACGTCGGCGGGGTGCCCGACGCGCTCGGCCGCTCGTCGGACGGCGCCGTGCCCGGCCTGCTCGTGCCGCCCGGCGAGCCGGGCGCCCTCGCTTCCGCGCTGCGCAGCTGGGTGACGAACGCCGAGCTGCGGCGTGACCTGCGCACGGCGGCGCTCGGCCGCGGCAGCGCCCTCGAAGAGTGGGACGGCGCGGCCCGCCGGCTCACCGAAGTCCTTTCCCGCTGGCGTTCCATCCCGATCAAGGTGGCCTGATGCGTACGTTCTGGTCGTGGTTCCGAATCCTCGCCGGGTTCGCGATCATCGGGGTGCTGGCGTGGCGCCTCGGCACCGACGCCTTCCTCGACGGCCTGCGCGTGATCGGCCTGATGCCGGTGCTGGCCGCGCTGGCGATCGGGCTGCTGACCACCGTCGTGAGCGCTTGGCGCTGGCGCGTGGTCGCTTCGCGGCTGGGCCTGCGGCTGCCACTGCGCCAGGCCGTGGCGGATTACTACCGCGCGCAGTTCCTCAACGGTGTGCTGCCCGCCGGGATCCTCGGCGACGTGCACAGGGCGGTCGAGCACGGTCGGCAGGCCGGTGACGTGGCGCGGGGTGTGCGAGCTGTTGTGCTCGAACGCACAGCCGGACAGGTCGTGGTGGTGGCGGCCGGACTCGCCGTGTTGATTTTCCGACCTGCAGTGTTGCCCGGGGTTGCACACGATGTGCTGACTGTCGCAGGCGCCGGGGTTCTTTTCGTCGCGATCGTGGTGCTCACGGTCGCGTGCAGCACGGGCGACCGCTGGCTGCACAGCGCGTCGAAGTGGCGGCGGGGGTTCGCCGAGTCGATGGCGGACGTTCGCGCGGGGCTGCTGGGGCTGCGCACCTGGCCGCGGGTCACGGCGTTGTCGCTCGTGGCGCTGGCCGGGCACCTCACGCTCTTCGTGGTCGCGGCGCACGCGGCCGGCGCCACCGCTTCGCTGATGACATTGCTGCCGCTGCTCGTGCTTGCGCTGCTGGCGATGGGGCTGCCGATCAACGTCGGCGGGTTCGGGCCGCGCGAAGGTGTCGCTGCGCTGGCGTTCGCCGCCGCGGGGCTGGGCGCGCAGCAGGGGGTGACGGTCGCTGTCGTGTACGGGTTGCTGGGGCTTCTGTCCACGGCTCCCGGCGGTGCTGTGCTGCTGGTCCAGTGGCTCGGCTCGCTGCGTCGCCGGCCGGCCGCACCGACGGCGTTGCCGACGCGTACTCCGGTTCCCGCGCCGGCTCGGGTGCCCGCGCACTCGGCCGCCTGACGATCACCGCGTCCTCGTGCGGTACCGCTGTGTCCGCTCGCAGGGTAATCTTGCTAGACAAAATTCACCTGACAAAAGTACTTGACCGACGTGCCGGACACGAGGAAAGGTGGCACCCGTCCAACCGGCGTCCATTCCAGGGCGCCCATCGGAGGGAGACAGAGTGCGGATCGCGGTCGTCGGCCTGGGAGTCATGGGTCTCCCGATGTCGCTCAACCTCGTCAAAGCGGGCTTCGACGTCGTAGGCTTCACCCGTACCGCGGACAGAGGCCGTCCGCTGACCGAGGGCGGTGGCGCGCTCGCCCCGTCGCTCGCCGAAGCCATTTCCGGCGCCGACGTCGTGGTCACGGTGCTGCCGGACAGCCCCGACGTGCAGGCCGTGTACGCCGACGTCTTCAAGGCGGCCGCCGCCGGCACGCTGCTGGTCGACATGAGCACGATCCGCCCGGACGTGGCACGTGAGCTGCACGAACGCGCCGCGGAGGTGTCGATGCCGATGCTCGACGCGCCCGTGAGCGGCGGCGAGGCCGGCGCGAAGGAAGCGAAGCTGTCGATCATGGTCGGCGGCGCGCCAGAGACGCTGGAGCGCGCGCGGCCGGTGCTCGAGGCGATGGGCACGACGATCGTGCTCGTCGGCGGCCCTGGCAGCGGCCAGACGGTGAAGGCGGCGAACCAGCTGCTCGTCGCGGGGACGCTGCAGCTGGTGTCCGAGGCGCTCGTGTTCCTGGAGACGCACGGCGTGGACCTCGCGCCCGCGGTGGACGTGCTCGGCGGCGGCCTCGCCGGCAGCACCGTGCTGGCGCGCAAGGGTGAGGCGATGCTGGCCGGGAAGTTCGAGCCCGGCTTTCGCGTGGACCTGCACCACAAGGACCTGGAGATCTACCGCGCCGCCGCCCGGTCGAACGGGGTATTCTCGCCGGTCGGCGCGCTCGTGGGTGAGCTGATGGCGTCGTTGCGCGCGACCGGATCCGGTGGACTGGACCACTCCGCGTTGCTGACGCAGGTGGCCGCGCTGTCCGGCGTCGAGAAGTGGAGCGCCCGATGACCGAGGACGGAAAGCTGCGGCTCGTCGCGAACGTCTCGCTGCTGTTCGCGGAAGTCCCTTACCTGCAACGCTTCGCGCGCGCGGCGAGTGCCGGGTTCACTGCCGTGGAGACGTGGTGGCCGTGGCCCTCGGCGGTGCCTGCGGCCGCGGAGGTTGACGAGTTCGTGGCCGCGATCTCCGACGCGGGCGTCCAGTTGGCCGGCCTCAACCTCTTCGCCGGCGACATGCCCGGCGGCGAACGCGGCATCGTCTCCAACCCCGCGCGGCGCGAGGAGTTCGCGGCCAACCTCGACCTCGTCGTGGCCATCGCCGAGCGCACCGGCTGCCCGGCCTTCAACGCCCTCTACGGCCAACGCGCCGACGGCGGTGACCCCGCTGAAGAGGACGCCGTCGCCCGCGAACAGCTCGCCACCGCGACCCAGCGCCTCGGCAAGGTCGGCGGCACCGTCCTGGTCGAACCTCTCGGCCGCGGCCTCAACGGCGCCTACCCCCTCACCACCGCCGCCGACGGCGCGCGCGTTGTCGAGCAGGCCCGCACCGACACCGGCGCGGACACCATCGGCCTGCTCTTCGACACCTTCCACCTCACCACCAGCGGCGACGACCTCGAGCAGGTCATCGACACCCACGCCCCGCTCATCGCCCACGTCCAGCTCGCCGACGCCCCCGGCCGCGGCCAACCGGGCACTGGCGAAGTCGACTTCGCGGACGTGCTCGAGCGACTCTGGCAGGCGGGCTACCGCGGCAACGTGGCGTGCGAATACAAACCGACGGTGCCGACGGAGGAATCCCTGGCCTGGATTGAAGGAGTTCCCCGCTTGGGCTGGTGACCGTGGCCAGGCCGCGGCGCCGGCGGGCTTGGGCGGCCGGCTGGTGACGGCGGCCTGGCTTCGCCGCGCGGCGCGCTAGCGCATTCCGGCCGCGGCGTCCCGGACGGCCGCACGCCTGAAAGGCGCGTGCGGCCCGGCTGTGGTGGGTGAACTCGTGCCACTCGCGGCGAGTGGGCGCGCTTCAAGCCCGGTCGCCCGCCGGAGAACCGGGTTCAGTGATGACGTGCCAATACCCGCCGGCTACTCCGCTGGCAGCGGCGGTCGAGACCAACCCGGCAGCGATCCGCACCGCCGGCGAAGAGACGCCGTCAGACGGCGACCCCCGCGCGTTTCGCCGCGTCGGCGAGCAGCATGTCGCGGCAGCCGTGCAGGTCGGCGCGCATCGCTTCTTCCGCGATGGACCCGTCGCCCTCGCGGATGGCCTCGATGATGGCCGCGTGGCGAGCCGTGAGCTCGACCAGGTCGGTGGAGGCGGTGCGGCGAACCTGGGCGATGCAGAGCTGCGCCTCGCCCATCACGGTGCCGTGCATGCGCTGCAGGCGGGGACTGCCGGCGGCCGCGACGAGAGCGCGGTGGAACGCGACGTCGGCCTCGGTGTGGTCGGAGTGCAGCGACTGCTCGGCGGCCAGGCGCATCATGTTGAGCGCCTGCTGGGCGTCGGCGGGCACGTTCTTGGCCTCCGCGAGCGTGCGCACCGCGAGGGTTTCCACGGGTTCGCGGCTGAAGTAGATGTCGCGGATGTCCTCAGTGGACAGCTGCGGCACGATCGAGCTACGCCGGGGGCCGCGGCGGAGCAGACCTTCGGCGACCAGCCGGTCGAGGCCGGCCTTGGCCGTGGGGCGCGCGACGTCGAACCGGCTCGCCACCCACGCCTCCGTGAGCCGGAGACCGGGAGCGACCTCGCCGCGGATGATCTGCTGGCGAAGTGCGTCGCTGAGCGACTCGGTCAATGACGGCGATCCGAGTACCGACGACACCGCTGGCACCTCCTGTGGTTGATCCCTCGTGTGCCCGCCGCCCCCTGCACCGGCGCCGCAGCCCCACGTCCCGGCCAGGTCGGGCCGGGAAACGACAGCGCTCCCAGTGTAGGCGAGCGCGCACTGATCCACCCGGACGAGGTACGGCAAGTCCGGCTCTGCAGAAATACTTGTCATACAAGTTTGGTCAGTCAAGTACTTGACTCGACCGGACCAGTGGGGCACTGTGAGCGCTGCTCGACAGGCAGCTCAACAGTGCAGTTGGACTGAGGAGTCCCCATGAAGAAGCTGGTGCTTTCGCTGGCCGCAGGCGTCGCCGTGGCGACCGCACTGAGCGGCTGCTCGAACACGGACACCCCGGTCGGTGCTCCGGCCGGGTCCGCCGCCGCGAGCCAGCCGGCCGCGGCGGCCGTCGCCCCCGCGGCGGTCGACCCCGCGATCAAGGCGCTCGTCCCCGCCGACATCGCGGCGGCCGGCACGATCAACGGCGGCGCGAACTTCCAGGCCGCCCCCATGGCCATGTACGAAACCGGCACCAAAACGCCCACCGGCGCGGTGGTGAAGCTCGTGGAGCACGCCGCCGGGATGATGGGCCTGAAGGTCGCCTGGCAGCAGGTGCTCTACCCCGACCAGCTGCCCGCCATGCAGGCGGGCAAGATCGTGGTCAGCGGCTCGGCCAGCGCGGCCAACGCCGACATCATCGCCAAGGCCAACGTCGTCGGCGCGTTCAAGAACCTCCAGGGCATCTTGGCGACGGCCGACAAGGCTTCGCAGTTCGAGACGCTCGACGCGGTGTGCGGCAAGAAGATCGGTCTCGGCAAGGCCGCGGCCGCGACCGTCGCGATCTTCAACGACATCGTCAAGCACTGCACGCAGGGCGGCAAACCGGCCCCGCAGATGGTCGGCCTCTCGGCGACGGCGGACATCGTGCTCGCCGTGCAGTCCGGGCGGGTCGACGGCGGCATGATCCCCACGCCGACCGTCGTCTACACCGCGCAGCAGTCGCAGGGCAAGCTCGTGGCCACCAAGGCGAACGACGCGATCGCCGAGCAGATCGACGAGGGCGACGAGGGCTTCACCATCGCCCAGAACCAGCCGAAGCTCGCCGCCGCGTTCCAGGCCGCCGTCAACGCGATGATCAAGGACGGCAGTTACGCCAAGATCCTCACCGGCTTCGGTCTGCCGCAGAACCAGCTGGTGCCCACGGCGACCTTGAACCAGGCCACCAAATGACCACCGAAACCCACCCCGGGCCACGGTTCACCCGCGCCGACCCGATCCCGCAGCAGCACGCCGTACGCTCGCCCGTCGGCCGGATCATCTCCTGGCTGGCGCTCGCGGTCGTGCTGCTGATCATCCTGAACACGCTGCTGCACAACGACAACATCCACCTCTCGGTGATCGGCCGCTACCTGTTCGACTGGCGGATCCTCGAAGGCGTGCTCGGCGCGATCGCGCTCGCCCTCGTGTCGTTCGTGGTGGCTTCGATCATCGGCATCGTCGTCGGGTACATGCGGGTCAGTCGCAACCCGGTGGCGCGCACGGCGAGCTGGCTGTACGTGTGGTTCTTCCGCAGCGTGCCGCTGATCGTGTTCATCCTGATCTTCGGCAACTTCGCGCTCTTCCTGCCGCGGCTCGGGATCGGGCTCCCGTTCACCGATCTCAGCCTCTGGTCCGTCTCGACGAACTCGGTGCTCGTGCCGATGGTCGCCGGCGGGGTCGCGCTCTCGCTCGAACAGGGCGCGTACCTGGCCGAGATCGTGCGGGCCGGCACCCAGTCGGTGTCCGAGTCGCAGCGTGAAGCGGCCGCGGCGATGGGACTGAGCACGTGGCAGATCGAACGCAAAGTTGTGCTGCCGCAGGCGATCCCGGTGATGATCCCGCCCGCCGGGAGCACGTTCGTGATGCTGCTGAAGTCGACGTCGCTGGTCTACGCCATCGCCGGCACGGAGGTGCTGGGCGTCGCCGAGCAGATCGCGTCGCAGAACCTGGCCACGATGGAAATGCTGTTCGTCGCCTCGATCTGGTACCTCGTGCTGACGAGCCTCGCCAGTGTCGGCCAGCGCTACCTCGAACGCCGCGCCAGCGCCTACCGGCGCCGCGTCCGCACGCCCGACGCGGTCATCGCCACGGAAGGAGACGCCGGTGCTCGCAGCGCATGAGAACACGACAGGCGAGGTGCCCGTGAAGCAGACCCGCGCGGACCTGCTGGAGATCGTCGGCGTCGGCAAGAGCTACGGCGAAGCGAAGATCCTCGACGGCGTCGACGTGACGCTCGGCGAGGGCCAGGTCGCCTGCCTGATCGGCCCGTCCGGCTCCGGCAAGAGCACGCTCCTGCGGTGCATCAACGGGTTGCTCACCCCTGACGAAGGCCACGTGCTGCTCGACGGCGAGATCATCGGGCGTGTGGTGCGCGGCGGCAAGCTGCACGACATGCCGCGCAAGAAGCTGCTCGAACAGCGGCGCCGCTTCGGCGTGGTGTTCCAGCACTTCGAGCTGTTCCCGCACCTCACCGCGCTCGGCAACCTCACGCTCGCGCCGCTGCTGCACGGCGAGCTCGAACGCGAGGAGGCCGAGGAACGCGGGCTGGCGATCCTCGAGCGCGTCGGCCTCAAGCACCGCGCCCACGCCCACCCGGTGCAGCTGTCCGGTGGGCAGCAGCAGCGCGTGGCGATCGCGCGGGCGCTCATGCAGCGGCCCGACGTGATGCTGTTCGACGAGCCGACCTCGGCGCTCGACCCCGAGCTCGTCGGCGAGGTGCTGCGCGTGATGCGCGAGCTCGCCGCCGACGGCATGACGATGGTCGTGGTCACGCACGAAATGCGCTTCGCCCGTGAAGTGGGCGATCAGGTGGTGTTCCTGGCCGACGGCAAGGTCGTCGAGGCCGGGCCGCCCGCCGAGTTCTTCGACAACCCGCGCACGGACCGAGCCCGTGCGTTCCTGCGTCAGCTGTAACCCTGCTTTCCCTGCGACCAGAGGAGATCCGCGCCGATGCCCGGCACCTACGACCCGTCGACCATGCCGAACGACCTGGAGTTCGTGAAGTACGAGAAGAAGGGCCACGTCGCGTACATCACGATCAACCGGCCCGAGGTGCGCAACGCCCTGCACACCTTCACCTACCGCGAGCTGCGTCGGGTGTGGCTCGACATGCAGCGCGACCCCGAGGTGCGGGTCGGCATCCTGACCGGTGAGGGCAAGGCGTTCTGCGCCGGGCGCGACATCAAGTTCCTCGCCGAGTACCAGGCGAAGGGCCAGCAGACGCCGCACGAGGACCCGTCGAACCCCGCGTACTACTGGGGTGGCGGCGGCATGCCGTACGACGCGAACCTCGACAAGCCGCTCATCGCCGCGATCAACGGGTTCGCCGTCGGCGTCGGCCTGACGCTCGTGATGCAGTGCCAGCTGCGCGTGATGGCCGACGACGCGTGGCTCGGCGACCAGCACACCAACGTCGGGCGCCTCGGCTCGCCGCAGGCGAAGTTCCTCGCGCTGCCCCGCGCCACGGCGGCGTTCCTGACGCTGTGCAACGGCCGGCTGACCGCGCAGGACTGCTACAGCCAGGGCATCGTCAACAAGGTCGCGCCGCAGAGCGAGATCCTGGCGAAGGCCGAGGAGCTCGCGGCCATGGTCGTCGCGGGTTCGCCCAGCGCCGTGCAGGCCGCGACGCGCGTGTACCGCATCTCGTCGCTCAACCCGGCCCTGGACGAGTACACCCGCCAGCTCGACCGCGACGTCGCCGCCACCGACGATTCGAAGGAAGGCAGCCGCGCGTTCGTCGAGCGCCGCTCACCCGTGTGGCAGGGCAAGTGACGCCACTGCAACGCATCCTGGCGCCGCGTTCGGTCGCGGTGATCGGGGCCAGTGACCGGCAGGGCAACCGCGGCGGCACGGCGGCGGCCCTCATGCGGAAGTTCGGCTTCGCCGGCGACGTGTACCCGGTGCACCCCACCGCGGAGACCGTCGCCGGCTACCCGGCCGTCCGCTCCATCGCCGAGCTGCCGTCCGACGTCGACGTGGCGATCATCGGCCTCGGCGCGGCCAACGTGTCCGGCGTCGCGCGCGAGCTGCACGAGGCCGGCATCCCCGGCGCGATCGCGTGGGCCGGCGGGTTCAGCGAGAACGGCCCCGAGGGCGAGCGGCTGCAGGCCGAGCTGGCCGAGGTCGTGCGCTCGACGGGCGTGCGGCTGATCGGGCCCAACTGCCTCGGCGTGGTGAACACGGCGATCGGGTTCACGGGCACGTTCGCGACCTGGCTGCGCGGCACCGACGAGCTGCTGACCAGCGGCATCGCCATGGTCAGCCAGAGCGGCGGGCTCGCGGCCAACGCGCACGCGTGGTCGCAGGAGTCCGGCATCGGCTTCCGGTACATGATCAGCACGGGCAACGAGGTCGACCTCGGTGTCGTCGACCTGCTCGAGACCGTGGTCGAGGACCCGGGCACCGAGATCGTGCTGGCGTACCTGGAAGGCGTGCGCGACGGCGCCCGGTTCGCGAAGATGCTGCGCCGGGCACGCGAGCTCGGCAAGCCGGTGCTGGTGCTGAAGGTCGGTCACTCGGCCGCGAGCGCGGCGGCCATCGCCGCGCACACCGGCGCGTTGGCCGGCGAGACGCGGGTGTGGGACGCGTTGCTGGAAGCGGAAGGTGCCGTGCAGGTGCATTCCGTGGAGCAGCTGCTCGAAACCGCCGGGTACCTCCACGGCCGAGCCGGGCTGCCGCCGCTGCGGGGCCGCCGGGTCGTGATCATGGGCCACGGCGGGGGTGCCGGGGTGCTGGCGTCCGACCAGTGCGCGCTGGCCGGGCTGGAAGTGCCTGCGCTGTCGCCGGAAACGCGCGCGGCGCTGGCCCCGACGATGCCGGAGATCGCGTCGACGAAGAACCCGGTCGACCTCACCCCCGAGGCCTACGTGCAGGAGAAGTGGCGCTCGCAGCTGTCGTCCACTTTGGACGCGGTGGCGAAGTCGGGTGAAGCCGATGTGCTGCTGACGCAGTTCAGCGTGGGCGAGATCGTGTACCCCGAGGACATCGCCGGGCCGGTCATCGACCTGCACCGCAAGGGTGAGCTGGCGGTCGCCGTCTACTCGCGCGGGGCGACGGCCGAGGCCGTGAAGCTGTACACGGACGCGGGTCTGCACGTGTTCGACGATCAGCGCGTGGCGGTCGAGACGCTGGGCTTGCTCACGGGTCCGATCAGGACGGACGACGAGGTTTCGCGGGCGATCCTGGCGGCGGCGCCGGAGTTGGTGACCCCGGTCGTCGAGGCCACGCTGCCCGCGGTGTCCAGTGGTGACGTGGTGGCGGAGCACGAGGTGCACCGGCTGCTGGCGGAAGCGGGCTTCGACGTGCTGCGCGGCGAAACCGCCCACTCGGCCGAGGAAGCCGGTGCGCTGGCGGAGAAACTCGGCTTCCCGGTGGTGCTGAAAGCGCTCTCGCCGCAGATCACGCACCGCGCGGCGGTCGGGCTAGTGCGCCTGAGCGTCGGCGACCGGGCCACCGCGGAACAGACGTACCGCGAACTCGCGGCGCGCACCGAAGCCCTGGGCGCGGATCTGCTGGGTGTGCTCGTGCAGCAGTCCGCCGTCGGCGGCACGGAGCTGCTCGTGTCGGGATTCCGCGATCCGGTGTTCGGTCCGGTCGTGTCGTGCGGCGCCGGGGGAGTGGCGACGGAGCTGATCGACGACGTCAGCTTCGCGCTGGCGCCGTTGGACGAAGCCGCGGCTCTGGCATTGCTGCGGCGGCTGCGGACCACGGGGAAGTCGAAGGGACTTTCCCTGGAGGAGGCCGGCGCGCAGGCGGTGGCGTTCCTCGTGCGGTTTTCCCGGTTCGTCGAAAGCCTGCCGTGGCCGGGCTTCGTGCTGGAGCTGAACCCGGTCTCGGTGACCGTCGGCCGCGCGGTGGCGCTCGACGGGCTGCTGGTCGTGAGCGAGGCGGGACAGTGACGGATCTGCTGCTGATCGGTGGTGAGGTCGTCGACGCCGGTGCCGGGCTTTCCGGGCGGCTCGACGTGGCCGTCACCGGTTCGGTCATCACGGCGATCGGGCCCGACCTCGATCGTGCCGGTGCCGCGCGCGTGGTTGACGTGACCGGAAGCCTTGTCACGGCGGGGCTCGTGGACCTGCACACGCACGTGTTCGCGCCCGGCTCCGCGCTCAGCCTGGACGCGGACGTCGCCGGCGTGCTCTCGGGCGTCACGACGGTGGTCGACGCGGGCAGCTCCGGCGCGGAGAACTTCGCGGAGTTCAAGGCGCTGCTGCCGTCGTGCCGCACGCAGGTCGTGCCGTTCGTCCACATCGGACGGCGCGGGCTCGCGGTGAAACCCGACGTGACCACCGCCGACGACCTCGACCCCGACGGCGTGCGCCGCGTGCTGGCCGAGAACCCCGGCCTGGTGCGGGGGATCAAGGTGCGCATGGTGTCGCCCGCGTTGCAGGGCCCGGGTCTGGAGATGCTCCGGACCGCTCGCGCGGTGGCGCGGGAGGCGGGGGTGCCGCTGATGGTGCACGTCGGCGACATCGGCGGCCTGGCCGGCCCGCGCGTCGGCCCGGAGACGCTCGACCTGCTCGACGCCGGCGACATCGTCACGCACGTCTACACCGCCAACCCCGGTGGCGTGCTGGACGCCGACGGCGTGGTGCTGCCCGAAGCACTGGCCGCGGCCGAACGGGGCGTGCTGTTCGACTCGGCGCACGGCTGCAAGAACCTGTCGTTCGACGTCGCCCGCCGGGTGCTGGACCAGGGGATTCCGCTGCACGCGGTGAGCACGGACATGACGCTCACCGGCCACGGCGAGATCGTCTTCAGCCTCACCGAGGTGCTCAGCCGCTACCTCGCGCTGGGCTTCAGCGTGCCCGAGGTGCTCACCATGGCCACCGCGGGCCCGGCCGCGGCCGCCGGCATCGCCGACCGCGCGGGCCGGCTGGAGGTCGGGCGCCCGGCCGACCTGTCGGTGCTCGACGTCGTCTCCGGCGACTGGTCGGTGTCCGACGCGGTGGGCGCCTCGCTGCGCCTGGACCGCGCGTTCGTGCCGGTGCTCACCGTGCGCGCCGGCACGATCGTGGAGCCGGGCGAGGCGCCGCACAGCTGGGGCTGGGCCCCGACGCCGGCGGAGCCCGCGAAGGTGTGCTGACTTCGTTCAGCCCGCGTCGAGGCGAGCTTCGGCGCGGGTGGGCTGGAACAGCTCGACCGGGTTGGCGGACGGATCTTCGATCAGCACCTGCCGTCCGCCGACCCCGTCGACGACCGGGCCGCGGAACGCCACCCCGGCCGCGCGCAGCCGACCGACCTCGGCGTCGAGGTCCTCGACCTCCAGCGCGAATCGGTTCCAGCCGCCCGGCTCGGGCACCCGGCCGTCCGGCAGGGCCTGTCCACCACCGGGCCCGCCGCCCGGCGCGCTGAGCAGCAGCCGCAGGTCACCGCGGGCGAGCATCGCGAAGGCCGGGGCGGGGTGCATCACCTCGCTGAATCCGAGGTGGTCGCGGTAGAACCCGATCGCGGCGTCGACGTCGTCCACGAGGTAGCGCACGCTGACTGTGGCCATGGCAGCCTCCCGAGGAACTCACGATACCTACGCCCGGCTGAAGCGCGCTGCCCATTCGTGCACGCGGTCCAGCAGTTCCGGTGGTGTCACCACGCAGAACTCAGCGCCGACGACGCCGAGCGCGAGGGTGGGCCAGTCCAGCGAGTCGGCGGTCATCAGTACCCGGCAGCGGCCGGCATCGAGCTCCTCGACCGTGGTCCATTGGCCGATGCGCTCGCGCACGGTGGCGGCCGGCGCCTCGACGACGACTTCCACCCGGTAGGGCCGCGCGACGTTGTCGAGCCCGGCGCGGACGAACTCGGCGGCGTCGGCCGCGGGCAGCTCGCGCGGGCGGAACGGGGCGCCGGTGCCGTGCGGGTCGCTGAGGCGGTCGACGCGGAAGCTGCGCCAGTCGTGCCGGGCGAGGTCGTACGCGACGAGGTACCAGCGGCGGCCCACCGGTACGAGGCGAAGCGGCTCGACGTGCCGCTCGGTCTGCAGGCCGCCGGCGGCGGTGTAGGAGAACCGCAGCCGTTCGCTGTCGCGGCAGGCGAGCGCGATGGCCGTGAGCACGCCGGGGTCGACGCTGGGGCCGGGCGCGCCGTTCCAGCCGAGCGGCACGGTCATCGCGCGCAACGCGTCGACGCGCCGCCGCAGCCGGGCCGGCATCACCTGCACCACCTTCGCCAGTACGCGCAGCGACGACTCCGCGATGCCCTCGACCGAACCCTGCGCGGCGGCCTGCAGGCCCACCGCCAGCGCCACGGCCTCCTCGTCGTCGACCACCAGCGGCGGCAGCGTCGCGCCCGGCGCGAGCTGGTAACCGCCGTCGACGCCGCGCTGCGCCTCG